>NZ_LMLX01000002.1:0-1102524 GCF_001422695.1 Agreia sp. Leaf244
GAAATGGCCACCCCGTGTGGGGTGGCCATTCGTGTAATAGGAGTCCGGCGGTGTCCTACTCTCCCACAAGGTCCCCCTTGCAGTACCATCGGCGCAGAGAGTCTTAGCTTCCGGGTTCGGAATGTGACCGGGCGTTTCCCTCTCGCTATGGCCGCCGAAACACTAGAGATGTAACTAGTAGTTTCAAACAGACAACAACGTGATTCGTCTTTCGACGATGTTGTGTGTGTTTGGTTCTCGACCGTACATCGAGAACCACATAGTGGACGCAAGCAGTGTGTGCTCTGAATAAACAGAGCCGTTTCGCAAAATYTTGGGTGTTATCAAGTTATCGACTTATTAGTACAGGTCAGCTCCGTAGGTCTTTAGTCCCTACTTCCACATCCTGCCTATCAACCCAGTAGTCTAGCTGGGAGTCTCTCACCATAAATGGTATGGAAATCTCATCTCGAGAACGGCTTCCCGCTTAGATGCTTTCAGCGGTTATCCAGTCCGAACGTAGCTAATCAGCGGTGCTCCTGGCGGAACAACTGACACACCAGAGGTTCGTCCAACCCGGTCCTCTCGTACTAGGGTCAGATTCTCTCAAATTTCCTGCGCGCGCAGAGGATAGGGACCGAACTGTCTCACGACGTTCTAAACCCAGCTCGCGTACCGCTTTAATGGGCGAACAGCCCAACCCTTGGGACCTACTCCAGCCCCAGGATGCGACGAGCCGACATCGAGGTGCCAAACCATGCCGTCGATATGGACTCTTGGGCAAGATCAGCCTGTTATCCCCGAGGTACCTTTTATCCGTTGAGCGACAGCGCTTCCACAAGCCACTGCCGGATCACTAGTCCCGACTTTCGTCCCTGCTCGACTTGTCAGTCTCACAGTCAAGCTCCCTTGTGCACTTACACTCGACACCTGATTACCAACCAGGTTGAGGGAACCTTTGGGCGCCTCCGTTACTTTTTGGGAGGCAACCGCCCCAGTTAAACTACCCATCAGGCACTGTCCCAGAACCCGATTAGGGTTCGTAGTTAGATATCCAGAGTGACCAGAGTGGTATTTCAACAATGACTCCACCTGAACTAGCGTCCAAGCTTCACAGTCTCCCACCTATCCTACACAAGCCACACCGAACACCAATACCAAACTGTAGTAAAGGTCACGGGGTCTTTCCGTCCTTCTGCGCGTAACGAGCATCTTTACTCGTAGTGCAATTTCGCCGAGTTCGCGGTTGAGACAGCTGGGAAGTCGTTACGCCATTCGTGCAGGTCGGAACTTACCCGACAAGGAATTTCGCTACCTTAGGATGGTTATAGTTACCACCGCCGTTTACTGGGGCTTAAATTCTCAGCTTCGCCTTGCGGCTAACCGTTCCTCTTAACCTTCCAGCACCGGGCAGGCGTCAGTCCGTATACATCGTCTTGCGACTTGGCACGGACCTGTGTTTTTAGTAAACAGTCGCTTCCCACTGGTCTCTGCGGCCCTATCCCGCTCCAGGAGTAAATCCCTTCACAGGTCAGGCCCCCCTTCTCCCGAAGTTACGGGGGCATTTTGCCGAGTTCCTTAACCACGATTCTCTCGATCTCCTTAGTATTCTCTACCTGAACACCTGAGTCGGTTTGGGGTACGGGTGACTAAAACCTCGCGTCGATGCTTTTCTTGGCAGCATAGGATCACTGATTTCGTCCGTGAGGACTACCCATCGGGTCTCAGGCTATATAGAAGACGGATTTGCCTATCTTCTGCCCTACATCCTTAGACCGGGACAACCATCGCCCGGCTCAGCTACCTTCCTGCGTCACACCTGTTAATACGCTAAACGCACCAGCATAGGGTCGTACGCTAGGCCCCAACCGTCACCCCGAAGGGATCAGTGATGGGGATTCAGATACTTAGCATTACTGGATTGTCTTGGGCGGTTTTTCGTCAGTACGGGAATATCAACCCGTTGTCCATCGACTACGCCTGTCGGCCTCGCCTTAGGTCCCGACTTACCCAGGGCGGATTAACCTGGCCCTGGAACCCTTGTTCTTTCGGAGGACGGGTTTCTCACCCGTCTTTCGCTACTCATGCCTGCATTCTCACTCGTGTGGCCTCCACGGCTGGTTTACACCGCCGCTTCGCTGGCCACACGACGCTCTCCTACCCATCCATACGCCTGGACCCACAAGTGGGCCGGGCAAAAATATAAATGCCACAACTTCGGTGGCGTGCTTGAGCCCCGTTACATTGTCGGCGCGGAATCACTTGACCAGTGAGCTATTACGCACTCTTTCAAGGGTGGCTGCTTCTAAGCCAACCTCCTGGTTGTCTGTGCAACTCCACATCCTTTCCCACTTAGCACGCGCTTTGGGACCTTAGTTGGTGGTCTGGGTTGTTTCCCTCTCGACGATGAAGCTTATCCCCCACCGTCTCACTGCTGCGCTCTCACTTACCGGCATTCGGAGTTTGGCTAACGTCAGTAACCTTTTGGGGCCCATCGGCTATCCAGTAGCTCTACCTCCGGCAAGAAACACGCAACGCTGCACCTAAATGCATTTCGGAGAGAACCAGCTATCACGAAGTTTGATTGGCCTTTCACCCCTATCCACAGCTCATCCCCTCCATTTTCAACTGAAGTGGGTTCGGTCCTCCACGACGTCTTACCGTCGCTTCAACCTGGCCATGGATAGATCACTTCGCTTCGGGTCTAGAACCAGCGACTAAAACGCCCTATTAAGACTCGCTTTCGCTACGCATTCCCCTCACGGGTTAAGCTCGCCACTGATCACTAACTCGCAGGCTCATTCTTCAAAAGGCACGCTGTCACCCCAACAAGGAGGCTCCAACGGTTTGTAAGCAAACGGTTTCAGGTACTATTTCACTCCCCTCCCGGGGTACTTTTCACCTTTCCCTCACGGTACTTGTTCACTATCGGTCATCTGGGAGTATTTAGGCTTATCAGGTGGTCCTGACAGATTCACACGGGATTTCTCGGGCCCCGTGATACTTGGGATACTCTTCGAGCCATAACTTCATTTCGACTACCGGGCTGGCACCGTCTATGGCAGGGCTTTCAATCCCTTTCGTCTATAAAGCGCTGTAACTCTCACTGTTCGGCAGAAGCAGCAGAAAAGTCCCACAACCCCGACCATGCAACGCCTGCCGGCTATCACACATGATCGGTTTAGCCTCTTCCGGGTTCGCTCGCCACTACTAACGGAATCACTATTGTTTTCTCTTCCTGAGGGTACTGAGATGTTTCACTTCCCCCCGTTCCCTCTACCCGCCCTATATATTCAGGCGGGAGTCACCAGGTCACCCAAAGGGCCTGGCGGGGTTTCCCCATTCGGAAATCCTCGGATCACAGCTCTATTATCAGCTCCCCGAGGCTTATCGCAGATTTATACGTCCTTCTTCGGCTCCAGATGCCAAGGCATTCACCGTTTGCTCTTAAAAACTTGACAAACAAAATTGCAAAAAGACCAATGCTTACCACCAAGAAGCAAGCTCCTCGGTGATGTCATTGATACACATAACACGACACGCACCACGTCAGACAGAACCGAAGTCCTGACCTATTTGATACGAGCGTGTAGATGCTCGCGTCCACTGTGTAGTTCTCAAAGTACGGGCGGTATCCTCCCCCACCCACACACCTCGAAAGGCATTCATGTGAGCAGGACCAGGATCCAGAAGGCAGTCCAGCCACTCCCTACGGAGCAGATGGCCCGGTCCTTCAGGACCCAACAGCGTGCACAAAACCTACTTCACACCAGAACCCCCGTTCCGAACTCCCGAAGAAGTTGTACTAACGAGCTCTTTAGCTTTTCGATTTCCTAAGTCAATGTTCCACCCATGAGCGCCACCGCAGAACGTATGTCTACGAAATGGCTACGAGGTKTACTAGCCCTTGACTGATCTGTGTAAACAGCAGGGTCAGAGGCATCCTCGAGTGCTCCTTAGAAAGGAGGTGATCCAGCCGCACCTTCCGGTACGGCTACCTTGTTACGACTTAGTCCTAATCACCGATCCCACCTTAGACAGCTCCCTCCCACAAGGGGTTAGGCCACTGGCGTTGGGTGTTACCGACTTTCATGACTTGACGGGCGGTGTGTACAAGGCCCGGGAACGTATTCACCGCAGCGTTGCTGATCTGCGATTACTAGCGACTCCGACTTCATGAGGTCGAGTTGCAGACCTCAATCCGAACTGAGACCGGCTTTTTGGGATTCGCTCCACCTTACGGTATTGCAGCCCTTTGTACCGGCCATTGTAGCATGCGTGAAGCCCAAGACATAAGGGGCATGATGATTTGACGTCATCCCCACCTTCCTCCGAGTTGACCCCGGCAGTCTCCTATGAGTTCCCACCATAACGTGCTGGCAACATAGAACGAGGGTTGCGCTCGTTGCGGGACTTAACCCAACATCTCACGACACGAGCTGACGACAACCATGCACCACCTGTTTACGAGTGTCCAAAGAGTTGACCATTTCTGGCCCGTTCTCGTATATGTCAAGCCTTGGTAAGGTTCTTCGCGTTGCATCGAATTAATCCGCATGCTCCGCCGCTTGTGCGGGCCCCCGTCAATTCCTTTGAGTTTTAGCCTTGCGGCCGTACTCCCCAGGCGGGGAACTTAATGCGTTAGCTGCGACACGGAGACCGTGGAATGGCCCCCACATCTAGTTCCCAACGTTTACGGCATGGACTACCAGGGTATCTAATCCTGTTCGCTCCCCATGCTTTCGCTCCTCAGCGTCAGTTACGGCCCAGAGATCTGCCTTCGCCATCGGTGTTCCTCCTGATATCTGCGCATTCCACCGCTACACCAGGAATTCCAATCTCCCCTACCGCACTCTAGTCTGCCCGTACCCACTGCAGGCTGGAGGTTGAGCCTCCAGTTTTCACAGCAGACGCGACAAACCGCCTACGAGCTCTTTACGCCCAATAATTCCGGACAACGCTTGCACCCTACGTATTACCGCGGCTGCTGGCACGTAGTTAGCCGGTGCTTTTTCTGCAGGTACCGTCACTTTCGCTTCTTCCCTACTAAAAGAGGTTTACAACCCGAAGGCCGTCGTCCCTCACGCGGCGTTGCTGCATCAGGCTTTCGCCCATTGTGCAATATTCCCCACTGCTGCCTCCCGTAGGAGTCTGGGCCGTGTCTCAGTCCCAGTGTGGCCGGTCACCCTCTCAGGCCGGCTACCCGTCGTAGGCTTGGTGAGCCATTACCTCACCAACAACCTGATAGGCCGCGAGTCCATCCTTGACCAAAATTCTTTCCACAACCAGACCATGCGGCCAGCTGAAATATCCGGTATTAKACACCGTTTCCAGTGCTTATCCCAGAGTCAAGGGCAGGTTACTCACGTGTTACTCACCCGTTCGCCACTAATCCACCCAGCAAGCTGGGCTTCATCGTTCGACTTGCATGTGTTAAGCACGCCGCCAGCGTTCGTCCTGAGCCAGGATCAAACTCTCCGTAAATGATTACGCACAACCACACCACCGGAATAGGCGGAGCAATTGCAAGTTTGAAACTGACAGAACAAATCATTACTGACTTGCTTTGTATGTTTATATCTATTTCCAAAGGAATCCCAAACACCTTCAAAGAAGATGCCCGGGGTTTTTGGCATTTGACTTAGTGCACGCTGTTGAGTTCTCAAGGATCGGACGCACCCGACATCAACCACACCAACCGGCACAGCATCACATCGAGGCAACTTCTCAAGCCTATAGATCGCCGACGATGATGCTCGAGAGCANCTGGTCTGCGATCGCCACCCTCAAAGAGACGTTTGGCATTTGACTTAGTGCACGCTGTTGAGTTCTCAAGGATCGGACGCACCCGACATCAACCACACCAACCGGCACAGCATCACATCGAGGCAACTTCTCAAACCTAGACCCGATCGAAGCTCTTGTCAAATCGAGCGATTCGAGCGACAAGACCGAAATCAGGCGCTTCAAATCGAACCAAACGACGTTCGACTGGGAAGGTTTACATCCTAGAACAAGAACCGGAGTCGTTTATAGACTCTGATCTGGAACTATGGGATGGTCCCGCTTGAGGCCGGAAGCTCTTCGGCTTTCCGCACCTGTGGGGTGACAAGAGGAAACATTACGGAAACACTGGGCGCTCGTCAAAACCAACGTGCAGCCCGGGCGTGTCGCGGCTGGCGGCCCCGGAATTCTGCGGAAGTGGCGCCCTTCGACAGGCTCAGGGAACGGGCGCCGTTAGTCAGGAAGCGCGCGGGCTGTTGTCGACGGCGGTGATGCGCACGACGGCGACGCCCTGCTCGTTGGACTCGGCCAGGTCGACGACGGCCGAGATGCCGTAATCGTGGTCGCCCTCCGGATCGTCGAAGATCTGGCGCACCGACCACTCCCCCGGCCGCTCGTCGATGATGAGCATCGCGGCACTGCGCGCATCCGCACCGGTGAGCAGCTCGTCGTGCTCGTCGAAGTAGTCGTCCATGGCGGCGGCCCAGGCTTCGGAGTCGAAGCCGGCGGCGGCATCGAGTTCGCCGAGCGCCTCGTAGTTCTCGAGCGCCGCGAGTTGCACCCGGCGGAAGAGCTCGTTGCGCACGAGGATGCGGAAGGCTCGCGTGTTCGAGGTGAGCAGTCGCGGCGCAGGCGGCACGATGCCGGGACTCTCGACGCTGCCGCCGTCGTCGCTCGGGTTGATCAGCTCTTCCCACTCGTCGAGCAGGCTCGAGTCGACCTGCCGCACGAGTTCGCCGAGCCACTCGATGAGATCCTGCAGTTCATCGGTCTTCGCCTCATCGGGAATCGTCTGCCTGGCCGCTCGGAACGCATCCGACAGGTACCGCAGCACGAGCCCTTCCGAGCGCGAGAGCTTGTAGAAGTTCACGAAGTCGCCGAACGTCATCGCCCGCTCGTAGAGATCACGCACCACCGACTTGGGCTTCAGCTCGAAGTCCCCGATCCACGGCTGCGAGGCGCTGTAGGTCTCGAAGGCCTCGCCAAGCAGGCCCTCCAGGGGCATGGGCCATGTCACCTGCTCGAGCAGTTCCATGCGCTGCTCGTACTCGATGCCCTCCGCCTTCATCGACGCCACGGCCTCGCCCCGAGCGAGGAACTGCTGCGCCGACAGCACCGGCCGGGGGTTCTCGAGCGTGGACTCCACGACGGAGATCATGTCGAGCACATAGGTCTCGCTGTCTCTGTCGAGCAGGTCGAAGACCGCGAGCGCGAACGGCGAGAGCGGTTGGTTGAGCGCGAAATTCGGCTGCAGGTCGACGGTGAGCCGGATGCGATCGGGCCCGCCCCCGGGTTGCGGCACCTGGGTGACGACCTCGGCCGTGCGGAGTGTGCGGTAGATCGCGAGCGCCTGGCGCAGATGCGCGAGCTGCTTCGCCCGCGGCTCATGACTCGTCTCGATGAGCTCCCGGAACTCGCGGAAAGCATCCCCCTCACGGGCGATGACGTTGAGCACCATCGAGTGGCTCACCTGCATGCTCGACGAGAGCGTCTCGGGTTCGGCGTCGACGAGCCGGAGAAAACTGGGCTCGCCCCAGGAGACGAACCCTTCCGGCGCGCGCTTCTTGACGATCTTGCGCTTCTTCTTCGGATCGTCGCCGGCCTTGGCGATCGCCTTGAGGTTCTCGGTCTCGTGCTCCGGGGCCTGAACCACGACCGTGCCGGCGGTGTCGTAGCCCGCCCGCCCGGCGCGACCCGCTATCTGGTGGAATTCCCGCGCGTTGAGCTGGCGCATCCGGGTGCCGTCGAACTTGGTGAGCGCCGTGAGGAGCACGGTTCGAATGGGCACGTTGATGCCGACGCCGAGCGTGTCCGTTCCGCAGATGACGCGCAGCAGCCCACGCTGCGCGAGCTGCTCGACGAGGCGGCGGTACTTCGGGAGCATGCCCGCGTGGTGAACGCCGATGCCCGAGCGGATGAGCCGGTTCAGGGTTCGCCCGAAGGCCGTCGTGAACCGGAATCCGCCGATCACCTCGGCGATCTCGTCGCGCTGCTCCCGCGTCGCCACTCGGATGCTCGTGAGGGCCTGGGCGCGTTCGAGGGCTGCGAGCTGCGAGAAGTGCACGATGTAGACGGGTGCCTGGTGCGTCTCGAGCAGCTCCTCGACCGTCTCTTGAACGGGTGTCGTGGCGTAGTAGTAGTGCAGCGGAACCGGCCGCTCCACGCCGGTGACGACCGCCGTCTCCCTGCCCGTTCGCGCCGTCAGGTCCTTGGCCAGCCAGGTGACGTCGCCGAGCGTGGCCGACATGAGCACGAACTGCACGTTCGGCAGCGTGAGCAACGGAACCTGCCAGGCCCAGCCGCGCTCGGGGTCGGAGTAGAAGTGGAACTCGTCCATCACGACCTGGCCGACGTCGGTGTCGGCCCCGTGGCGTAGGGAGAGATTCGCCAGGATCTCGGCGGTGCAGCAGATGATCGGCGCATCCGGATTCACCGACGAATCGCCGGTGACCATGCCTACGTTGGCCGCGCCGAACACGTCGACGAGCGCGAAGAACTTCTCGCTGACGAGAGCCTTGATCGGTGCCGTGTAGTAGCTGCGCTGACCCCGCACGATGGCCGCTGCGTGTGCGCCGATCGCCACGAGCGACTTGCCCGTGCCCGTGGGGGTCGACAGGATGACGTTGGCGCCGGAGACGATCTCGATGACCGCCTCCTCCTGGGCCGGGTACAACGAGATTCCGCGGGAACTCGCCCAGGTCTCGAAGGCTCCGAAGACCGTGTCCTCGTCGAACGCCTCGGGGAGCAGCGACAGGAGGGAGGCGGTTTCGGCCTCGCCGATCTGCTCGGAGTCGTCGTCGCTGTCGGCGGCCTCGGGCAGAGTCACGGTCATGATGTATCGATCCTGCCCTCTGCAGGGCCGAGCGCCTAACCGGCACTGTCACCCCGTTGACAAGTTCGAACATATGTTCGAACATTGCTGAATGAATTCGGTCGCAGCTGTGGAGTCACCGGCCTCGGTGAGGCAGGCTCTGCAGGCGCGCATCTCGTCGATGCAGTCCACCAGACTCGACGACGATGCATTCCCCGTGCTGCCGATGATGCGCGGAGTCCTGGCCCGCGGCCTGCGTCGCGGAACGGTCTACTCGCTCACGGGCTCGACCTCTCTGGCACTCGCCCTCGTCGCCGCCGCGTCGCAGCAGGGCGAGTGGTGCGGTGTGCTCGACGTTCCCGACCTCGGCCTCGAGGCCGCAGCCGGCTGGGGCATCGATCTCGATCGGCTCGTCTGGGTCTCCGACCCCGGTGAGCGATGGATGTCGACGGTCGGCGCGATGGCCGATGTGCTCGGTCTCGTGATCGTGCGGCCTCCGACGCGTGTCTCGGCATCCGAATCGTCGCGGCTCTCGGCCCGACTGCGACAGGCACGATCCACCATGCTCGTTCTGGGCGACTGGCCCCAGTCCGAGTCCGAGATCACCGTCGTCTCGTCGTCGTGGACGGGCCTCGGCGACGGGCACGGGCACCTCGCCGACCGTCGCCTCGACGTCGAGGTGCGCCAAGGCCAGCGAGCGGGCGCACCGCGGCGATCGCAGCTTCGCATCCCGGCGGGCACGATCCGATGAGTGCCTCGAGTTCCCGAGTCATCGTGGTCTGGGTGCCCGACTGGCCGATCGTCGCCGCGCGCCAAAACCTCCAGGCAACCGACCTCGATCTGACAGACGAGCTGCCGTTGGCCCTGATCGACCGGGGAACGGTCTTCGCGTGCTCCTCGCTCGCGCGAGCAGCCGGAGTGCGCAGGGGCCTCGCAGTTCGAGAGGCGCAACTCCGTTGCCCCGAGCTGCTGGTCGCGCCCTACGACGCGCAGGCAGACGCCCGGGCATTCGAGCACGTCGTCACGCTGATCGAAGAACTCGTCCCCGGCGTCCGCATCCTGCGCCCGGGCTTGTGCGCAATACGAGCGCGGGGTCCTGCCCGCTTCTACGGGGGCGAGCAGCAGGCCGCGGCGACCATCCGACAGGCACTGTCCGAGAGCGTCGCCTCGGTGCTCATCGGCTCGGTGCGCGTCGGCATAGCCGACAGCCCGTTCGGGGCCGAACAGGCGGCCCTGCGCACAGAGGAGTCCGCCCCGGTTCGCATCATCGATCCCGGCACCACGCAGGGCTTCCTTGCTCCGCTTCCCATCTCCACGCTCGAGACCTCACCCCTCGACGACGCCGCACTCGTGCCGGTGCTGCGTCGACTGGGGCTGCACACTCTCGGCGATTTCGCCGCCCTCGACCGAACGGCCGTCGGGGTGCGATTCGCCGAAGCGGGCCTGCGTGCGCACGCCCGGGCATCCGCCACCGATCGGCTCTCGGGAGCCGAACACGCCCCCGAAGCCGACCTCGGAGCCGACGTCGCGTTCGAGCCCGCCCTCGACCGCGTCGACCAGATCGCCTTCGGAGTGCGAGCGGCAGCGGAGTCGATGATCGAACGGCTCGCGCACGCGGGCCTGGTCTGCACCGCGCTGCTCATCACGGTCACCAGCGAGTCCGGCGATCGCAGCGAACGCTCCTGGTCGCATCCCCACCACTTCTCGGCGCCCGATGTTGTCGACCGCGTGCGCTGGCAGCTGCAGGGATCAGGCGGAGCCGCCGCGGGGCCGTCGGCTCCCGTCGAACGAATAGAGATCGCTCCCTCGCGGGTCGACGCGAGCACGAACCACGAGGCGGGGCTCTGGGGAACGTCCCTCGACGAGCGCGTGCATCACGCCCTCGCGCGGTTGAGCAGCCTGCTCGGCCACGGGGCTGTATCGACTCCCTCTCTGGGCGGCGGTAGGTTTCTGGCAGAGAGACGCGTGCTCGTGCCCTGGGGCGACGAGTCGCCCAAGACGCAACGCGCCCTCCCCTGGCCGGGCAGCATCCCGCCGCCTGCCCCCGCCACGGTGTTCAGCGCGCCCCGCCGCGCCGAGGTGCGCGGAGCGCTCGGCGAACCGGTCGACGTCGACGCCCGGGGAACAACGAACACCGCCCCTGTCTGGATGGCATTCGACCAGGCCCCTCCGCTCACGATCTCTGCATGGGCCGGCCCTTGGCCCGTGCACCAGCGCTGGTGGGATTCCGACACGCGCCGAAGCGCCGCACGCTTCCAGATGATCGATTCCACGGGCATGGCCTGGCTGCTGATTCTCGAAGACCACACCTGGGCCGCGGAGGCCCGGTACGACTAGACGGAGCGCGCTGTGAAGTGGACCAATCCGCCCATCCCCTGGTCGGAATTCGAACGGATCGCGTCGGGAACGAGCAGGCGCGACGAGCGCCCGCCCGGTGCCGACGGTGGCGACAGCCCGGCGTGGTCGCGCAAGCGCGCTCCGTACGAGCCGACACCCCGGGCCGATCGGCCGTCGGGAGCGGTCGTGCCCTACGCCGAGCTGCACGTGCACTCGAACTACAGCTTTCTCGACGGCGCCTCGTCGCCCGAGCACCTGGTCGAAGAGGCGGTGCGGCTGGGCCTCACCGGCCTCGGCCTCACCGACCACGACGGCCTCTACGGAATCGTCCGAATGGCGGAGGCGGCCGAGAGGCTCGACCTCGCGACCGTGTTCGGGGCCGAACTGTCGCTGGGCCTCGGGGCTCCCCAGAACGGAGTTGCCGACCCCGAGGGAGACCACCTCGTGGTCCTCGCCCGCAAGGAGGCCGGCTACCACCGTCTGGCCGGGGCGATCACCCAGGCACAACTCTCGCCGGGAGCGCAGAAGGGCCACCCCGTCTATTCGCTCGACGAGCTGTCGCAGACGGCGCAGAACTCCTGGCTCGTGCTGACGGGTTGCCGCAAGGGAGCAGTGAGGCGCGCCCTCCAGACCGAAGGTGCCGTGGGCGCCGACCGCGAGCTCGGTCGTCTCATCGACCTCTTCGGCCACGACAATGTCGCCGTCGAACTCTTCGACCACGGAGATCCCCTGGCCTCGAGCATCAACGACTCGCTCGCAGACCTGGCGCGGCGCTCCGGTCTGCCGGTGATCGCCACGAACAATGTGCACTACGCGACTCCCGACGCGCATCCCCTGGCTTCCGCCCTCGCCGCGATCCGGGCACGCCGCAGCCTCGACGAGATGGACGGCTGGCTGCCCGCCACCGACTACGCGCACCTGCGCAGCGGGGCCGAGATGGCGGCGCGGTTCTCCCGCTTTCCCGGGGCGGTCGAACGCACGGTCGACGTCGCCGCCGATCTGTCGTTCTCGCTGCGCTCGGCGCGCCCGAACCTGCCGAAGCTCGACGTGCCCTCGGGGCACACCCCCATCACCTGGCTTCGCGAGCTCGTGCGCCGCGGAGCTGAGAGGCGCTACCCGAATGCGACCCCGGCCGTGCTCGAGAGGCTCGAACGCGAGCTCGCCGTCATCGAGGAGAAGGACTTCCCGGGCTATTTTTTGATCGTCGAAGACATCGTCGGCTTCGCCCGCGGCCGAGGCATCCTCTGCCAGGGCCGTGGGTCGGCGGCCAACTCGGCGGTCTGTTACGTGCTCGGCATCACCGCCGTCGACTCGATCGCCCGCGGCCTTCCCTTCGAACGGTTTCTGTCGGCGCTGCGCGAAGAGGAACCCGACATCGACGTGGACTTCGATTCCGACAGGCGCGAGGAGGTCATCCAGTACGTGTACGAACGCTACGGGCGACGCAACGCCGCCCAGGTCGCCAACGTCATCAGCTACCGGCCCAAGAACGCCGTGCGCGACGTCGCGAAGGCGCTCGGCTACAGCCAGGGCCAGCAGGATGCGTGGTCTCGGCAGATCGAGAGATGGGGCAGCCTCACCGAGTCCCACGACCACGACATTCCGGATGCCGTGACCGAGCTCGCGCAGCAGCTCCTCAAGGCGCCGAGGCACCTGGGCATCCACTCCGGAGGAATGGTGCTGACCGAGAATCCCGTGGGCGAGGTCGTGCCCATCGAACACGCCCGCATGGAGAACCGCACCGTTCTGCAGTGGGACAAGGACGACTGCGCATGGATGGGCCTGGTCAAGTTCGACCTGCTCGGCCTCGGGATCCTTGCCGCCCTGCAGTACACCTTCGACCTCGTGGCGGAACACACCGGAGAGGTGTGGGACCTCGACAGCATTCCGAAGGAGGAGGCCGGGGTCTACGACATGCTGTGCCGCGCCGATGCCGTGGGAGTGTTCCAGGTCGAGAGCCGCGCCCAGATGGGCACGCTGCCGCGGCTTCTCCCCCGTCGGTACTACGACCTCGTCATCGAGATCGCGCTCATCAGGCCGGGACCGATCCAGGGAGGCGCCGTGCATCCGTATCTCCGGCGCAAGACGGGCGAAGAGGCGGTCAGCTATCCGCATCCGCTGCTCGAGCCCGTGCTGGAGCGCACGCTCGGGGTGCCGCTCTTCCAGGAGCAGTTGATGCAGATGGCCATGGCCGTCGGAGGCTGCTCACCAGCCGATGCGGATCTGCTGCGGCGGGCCATGGGGTCCAAGCGCGGGGTCGAGAAGATCGAGTCGCTGAAGGCCACCCTGTTCGAGGGGATGGCGCGCAACGGCCTCGACATCGAGACGAGCGAGGACATCTACGCGCGCATCCAGGCCTTCGCCAATTTCGGCTTCGCCGAGAGCCACGCGCTCAGCTTCGCCCTGCTGGTCTACGCCAGCGCCTGGCTCAAGCTGCACTACCCGGCAGCCTTCCTCGCGGCGCTCCTGCGTGCCCAGCCCATGGGCTTCTACTCGCCCCTCACACTCACGGCAGACGCACGACGGCACGGCGTCGACGTGCGGCGACCGAGCATCCAGTCGTCTCTGCCCGACGCGACGCTCGAAGCCCTCGATCCGCATCACCCAGCGCACCCCGATGGGCGGGCGGAGTGCTGCGATCCGAGCCAGCCGCCGGTCGGCCCGTTCGACCGTGGCGCTCCCGATCTCTCGGCGATGCATCGACGCGACGGCCGTTTCGCCGTGCGCCTCGGACTCGCAGGGGTCACCGGCATCGGAGCCGACCTCGCGCGACGCATCGTCGAGGAACGCACCCGATCGGGCGACTACGTCGACCTCGCCGACCTGTCGCGAAGGGTGGGGCTGACCACGGAGCAGCTTGAGGCCTTGGCCGCCGCCGGGGCGTTCGACTCGTTGGGCGTCAGCCGGCGCGAGGCGTTCTGGCAGGCCGGAGAGGCGTCGAAGGAACGCGCAGATCAGCTCGAGGGCTCATCGGTCAGCGTGCAGCCGCCGCTGCTTCCCGTTCTCTCGTCGACCGAACGCCTGGCCTACGACATCTGGTCGACGGGCATCTCGCCCGACGACCACCCGATCAGCCAGGCCCGCGGCGCCCTGACCGCGCGCGGCGTCTCGCCCATCTCGGCTCTGGCACGCGCCGAGACGGGCCGACGTATATTCGCGGGCGGAGCTGTCACCCACCGCCAGCGCCCTCAGACGGCCGGCGGAATCATCTTCATGAACCTCGAAGACGAGACCGGCATGCTCAACGTCGTCGTCAGCACGGGCGTGTGGAATCGCTATCGGCGGCTCGCCCGCGAGTCTCCCGCCCTCGTCGTGAGGGGCATCCTGGAGCGTTCGCCGGAGGGCATCATCAATGTGGTGGCCGACCGCTTCGAGGAGCTTCCGTTGCAGACACGCACCCGATCGCGAGACTTCCGCTGACGGCACTGTAGACGAATGTCGGGGGCTGACGCGAGACTGGATGCGTGCCAGAACTCCCCGAGGTCCACGCGCTCGTCGCCGATCTGGGCGCGCGCCTGCTCGGTCGCACCGTGGCCCGTCTCGACATGGTGTCGTTCTCGGCCCTCAAGACCTTCGACCCGCCTGTCTCGAGCCTCAACGGCCAGGTCGTCGAATCGATCGCCCGACACGGAAAGTACCTCGACCTCGGCATCGGAGACGTGCATCTCGTGCTGCACCTGGCCCGTGCCGGCTGGATCCGCTGGCGCGAGACAGAACCCCCGCCCCGAACGAAGCCGTCATCCGGCCCGCTCACCGCGCGCCTGGTCCTCGACGACGGTTCCGGCTTCGATATCACCGAGGCGGGAACGAAGAAGAGCGTCGCCATCTGGATCGTGCGCCACGTCGACGAGATACCGCAGATCGTGCGGCTCGGCCCCGATCCGCTCGACGCTGCGTTCACCCGCGAGGTCTTCCGCGGCATCCTGTCGTCGGCCGGGCGAATGCAGATCAAGGGTGTTCTGCGCGACCAGTCGCGGATCGCCGGCATCGGCAACGCCTACTCCGACGAGATCCTTCACGTCGCCCGCATGTCGCCCTACAAGCCGGCCGCGATGAGCGACGACGAGGCATCCGAACTCTACGACGCCGTGCGCGAGACCCTTCAGGCTGCGATCGACCGGTCGGAGGGAGTCAGCGCGTCGAATCTCAAGCGCGAGAAGAAGACGGCCATGCGCGTGCACGGTCGGGTCGGCGAGGAGTGCCCAGTCTGCGGCGACACCGTACGGCAGGTCATCTTCGCCGACCGCACGCTCGAGTACTGCCCCAGCTGCCAGACCGGCGGCAAGCTGCTCGCCGACAGGGTGCTTTCTCGTCTGCTCAAGTAGGCGTCTCGTCCCTCAGGGCGTGAGCGTCACCAGCCGAATGACGAATCCGGCCGGCGCGAGCCGAGGTAGGAGTCGACGACGGCCGCACCGAGGTCGTCGAGCTCCGGAGAGACGACATGCCCGCCGACCCGTTTCGCCATCGAGTCGATGAACCGGGCCAGCCCCGGGTCTTCGCCCAGCCTGAAGAAGGTCGTCGACGCCCCCAGTCGCATGGAGTTCTCGAGCTCTCGCACGGCATAGGCCACCGTGAGCGGATGCGGCGGGTAGTCGAAGAACACCTCTCCGCTCGATTCGAGGTGGGAGGTCGGTTCGCCGTCGGTGACGATGAGCAGCACGGGCTGCGCGTTGGGATGCTTGCGGAAGTGCCTGTTCGCGAGAAGGAGGGCGTGGTGCAGATTGGTGCCCTTCTCGTACTCCGCCTCGAGGCCGGTGAGCTGCTCGATCTCCATGACCTCTGCCTGCCGCCCGAACGCGATGAGCTGCAGGTCGTCGCCGCGGAATCGGCTGGTCACGAGGGTGTGCAGGGCGAGGGCCGTGCGCTTCATCGGAACCCAGCGGCCGTCCATGGCCATCGAGAACGACGTGTCGACCAGCAGGGCGACGCAGGCCTGCGTTCGCGCCTCGGTCTCCTGCACCTCCACGTCGCCGATCTCGATGCGCACACCCTGGCCGAGGGCTCCCCCGCCACCCGCGGTGCGTGAGATGGCATTGGTGATCGTGCGCGTCACATCCCACGGCTCGGTATCGCCGAACGCCCACTCGCGCGTGGCGCCGGAGAGCTCGCCTGCGGCACCCGCCTGGCGCACGTCTCGCTCGCCTTGGCGCCCGGAGAGCCGGGTGGCGACGTCGCGCAGCAGAGACTTGCCGAGCAGCCTCATGGCCTTCGGCGTCATCCGCAGGGTTCCGTCGGAGGCCCGCTTCATCGTTCCCGAGTCGCGCAACGCGTTCTCGAGTTGCTTCAGGGTGCGCGCATCCACCGATGCCTCGTCGCCGAGCTGGCGTGCAAGGGCGTCGAGATCGAGATCGTCGAGGCGCGACCCTCCATAGCCCTGGGCCAGCTGCTCGGTCAGTGCATCGAGTTCAGCGATGTCCTGGAAGACTCCCGTGCCGTCGCCGAGGCCCAGGCTCTCAGAGCCGCTCATGCTTTCCGACCCGCGCCAGTCGGCACCGGGGCGAAGCGACTGCAGCTGCTCGTCGAGTGTGGCCAACGACGACATGAGCTCGGGCGACCCGAAGGCCTGGGATGCGAGTGCGTCGAGTTCGTCGCGCTGCTCCTGGCTCATCGAATTGCGCATTCGTGCGGCCGCCGCCGCGCGCTCGGCGAGGGTGTCGATGAGTTCGTCGATGGTGCGGGGGTTCTCCGGGAAGAAGTCTCCATGAGCCCGCATGAAATCGTCGAACTGCTGCTGGTCGGCCTCGCCCCGCGCGTGCCTGTCGAGCAGCGCGGTGAGGTCGGCGAGCATGGCGGCGATGGCCGCCCTGTCTTCGTCGTCGGCGTTCTCGAGGGCCTGCTTCATGCCGGCAAAACGCTGGTCGAGCATCTCTCGGCCGAGCAGGTCTTTGATGCGCTCGAAGTCCTGGCGCGCCTCGGTGCTGCGCCAGGCGTAGTCGTTCAGCTCCTTCACGGCCGCCGCCGCGGAGGGCGGCAGGGCGCCGAGCTGCATCTCGGCGAGTGCCCGGGCGTCGTCGTCCATATCGACGTCGCGGGCCAGCTGCTTGCGTTCCTCGAGCACGGCCTTGTCGAGCAGCCTCTTCACCTCTTGGAGAGTGCCGTCGAGGTTGTGCTTCGCGGCGAGTTCGCGCCGTTTCTCCGCGACCCGGCGCGCGAGGTCGTCGAGTCCGGGCCTGTCATCGGTGCCCCGGCGGAGGAACTCGCGGAGCGACGCTTCGGGAGAGTATCCCGCCATCACGTCCTGCCCGATGGCGTCAAGCGCCTGCTTCACATCGACGGGCGGCGCGAGCGGATCGGGCCCTCCCGCGTACTTGCCGTAGCGCGATGCCCGGGTGAGCCGTCGATTGGCCCTAGCCATAGATCGTCTCGCCTCCGCCGCTCGCCTTGCTTATTCGGCGATCGAGAAAGAGGCCTTCGAGCGCGAGCTCGATCGCGCCCGCCCGCTGGCCGTCTGTGCGCGCGTCGAGCCTGTCGGTGATCTGGTCGTACAGGTCGGATTCGCCGAGCACGGGAAGGCCGCCGAGGAACTCTCGAGCCGACACCTGCTCGCCGGTCGTCACCACGGCGCCGTCCTCGACGGCGGAGACGAGCGCCCTGAAGTCGATGCCCCGCAGATACGCGTGCACCGTCTCGGCGGTGGCCCGTCGAAGAAGGTGGTCGAGGATCTCGTCCTCCCGGCCCTCCTCCCCCGACTCGAACTCGATCTTGCCGCCGAGCACGTCGACGGCCGTCTCCAGATCGACGGGCCGAGCCACGGCATCCGGTTCGCCCTGCCGCGTGGCGCGATGGATGGCCGCCGCAGCGATCGTCTCTGCTCCGGCGATGGCGAACCGGGCGCTCACGCCGCTGCGCTGGTCGACGGACGCGGACTCGCGGAGCGCCCGCGTGAAGCGGGCGAGGATCTCGACGAGGTAGTCGGGCACCTCGGCGACGAGGTCGGACTCCTGCCGGATGATCGACACCTCGTCGGCCAGTTCGAGCGGGTAGTGCGTGCGGATCTCCGCGCCGAAGCGGTCTTTGAGCGGGGTGATGATGCGGCCGCGGTTGGTGTAGTCCTCGGGATTCGCACTGGCGACGACGAGCACGTCGAGCGGCAGCCGCAGCACGTAGCCGCGAATCTGGATGTCGCGTTCCTCCATGACGTTGAGCATGGCCACCTGGATGCGCTCGGCCAGGTCGGGCAGCTCGTTGATCGCGACGATGCCGCGGTGGCTTCGAGGGATGAGGCCGAAGTGGATGGTCTCGGGGTCTCCGAGGCTCCGGCCCTCCGCCACCTTCATCGGATCGACGTCGCCGATGAGGTCGGCGACGGACGTGTCGGGAGTCGCGAGCTTCTCGGCATAGCGTTCGTCGCGGGATCTCCAGGCGACGGGAAGCTCGTCGCCGAGCTCCTCGGCGCGACGGATGCTCTGGCTGGTGATGGGCTCGAGGGGATGCTCGCCGAGCTCGGATCCATCGATGACGGGCGACCACTCGTCGAGCAGGCCGACCATCGTGCGAAGAAGCCGGGTCTTGCCCTGCCCGCGCTCGCCGAGCAGCACGATGTCATGGCCGGCGATGAGCGCGCGCTCGAGCTGCGGGATGACCGTGGCCTCGAAGCCGTGAAGGCCCGGCCAGGGATCTCGGCCCTCGCGGAGCGCCGACAGGAGGTTGTCACGGATCTCGACCCGAAGGGACTTCTGCACGTGGCCCGAAGCCTTGAGCTGACCGACTGTGGAGATGAGGGGACGCGTCATCTCTGCAACGCTACTCCCGCCTCAGACAGTGCTGTCCCTGATGCGACTGTGAATTCTCGATAGACAGAGTATGCAACGTCGTCTCTTCTTTTCTTTACCGTACGTACGGTATGGTTTCGATCATGAGAAACAGTTCACTACCTGAGATCCTCGACGCCGCCATGCGTGTCCTCGACGCGGCCGACGGGGGCGATATCACCTACGACGCGGTCGCCCGGGAGGCGGGTCTGACCAAGGCCGGCCTCATGTATCACTTCCCTTCGAAGGACGCCATGATGATCGCGATCATCGAGCACGTCATCGGCCGCTGGCAGCACGAGCTCCAGACAGCGCTGGGTGTGACCCTCGAAGAATCGACCCTCACGCAGCGGGTGCATGCCTTCGTCGAGTTCGCCGGTTCCGGCGGCGCGACGAGCGGCGAGTTCGCCGTGTTCTCCGAGGCCGTGCGGCGGCCGGCTCTTTCGGCACCCTGGCTCGACTACCTCCGCACCTGGTTCGCGGTCGATGGCGGCGATGCACCGGATGCGACGGCGCTCCTGCTGGTCTGGCTTGCCACGAATGGCCTCTGGATCGCCGAGTCGACCGGCATCCTCGCCCTCGACGACGACCGACGCAGCGCGCTGGTATCCGCACTACTCGACATCCTGCCGAAGGAGAAGCGATGAAGAAGTGGCTCATCCTCGCCGGCGCGATCGTGCTTGAGGTCATGGCGACTCTGTCGTTGCGCGCCGCGATCGACGCACCCTGGTGGGCAGCGCTCGCCGCTGCCGGCTATATAGGCGCGTTCATCGCCCTCTCGGCGCTCCTGCGCCTGGGCACTCCGATCGGTGTCGTGTACGGCATCTGGGCCGCGGCCGGTGTGGCCCTGACCGCGATCCTCGGCAGTCTGATCTTCGGCGAACCGTTCACCTTTCTGATCGGCCTCGGCATCGCCGTGGTTATAGCCGGAGTGGTGCTGGTCGAGACCGGCCACGACACGAAGCCGGAAGCTTCTGCGTTGAAGGCGGGCTCATGACCTGGCTGCTACTCAGCGGCGCGATCCTCACGGAGGTCGCTGCCACCATGTCCCTCAGGGCGTCAGAGGGCCTGCGCAAGAAGCGCTGGATCGCCCCGGTCGCCGTCTTCTACGTCACGGCTTTCTCGCTGCTCACCGTCACCCTCTCCCTGGGAATGCCCGTGGGCATCGCCTATGGCATCTGGGCGGCATGCGGCGTGGCCCTGACCGCGCTCGGAGCGCGGCTCTTCTTCAAGGAGAGGCTGACCTGGCGCATGGGCGCAGGCATCGCCCTGATCGCGGTCGGTGTTCTCATCATCGAACTCGGCAGCCAGGCGCACTGACCACACGCACTGCCCGCACAAAAACTGGCCGCACAAAGAGAAGAAGCCCCGGCCGTGGCCGGGGCTTCTTCAGTGCTGTTCTGGTGGAGCATAGGAGATTCGAACTCCTGACCTCTTCGATGCGAACGAAGCGCGCTACCAACTGCGCCAATGCCCCGGAACTGCCTTGGAAGACTATCACGACCGCGGCAGCGACTTCGAACCGAGCGGGCTGTCAGCCTGCCCTGCGGCGGGCGAGAACCTCGTCGAGGTCGAGCCCCGAGCGGTCGTCGGTGTCGACGATGCCCATGGATGCGAAACGGCTGGGCGGGCGGGGCGCCACCGGCTCGGCCACGGGCGCGAGCGGCAGCTCGATGGGAGCCACCGAGGGCCCGGCGGAGGCTGCGGCGCGCAGAGCGTTCTCGGCATCCGATGCGGCCCGACGAAGATCGGCCTCGATCTCGAGCGAGACCTCGCGCGCCACGGACGGAAGGGCCGTGGCGAGCCCGGGAGCGGAGACTCGGGCGGCGTAGAGCGGCTTCGGGAGAGGAATCGGAGTCCACTCGCTGGGAGCGACCGGCACGGCGACCGGCTGCGGCTCGGCCTCGAGGAACGAGCCGCCATGGTCGACGAGCGTCTGGTCGTGCACCGTGAGCTTCGGGGCAGGAAGGCGCAGGCTTCGACCGGCCTGGGCGAGCTTGCCGAGCATCACGACGCAGAGCGACGCCACCGAGGCCCCGATGGCGACGACGACCCAGGCACCTGCGAGGGAGATCTGGAAACCGGCCAGCACGGCGACGGAGACGGAGAGCAGCAGGATGCCCGTCGTGACCGCGCGCGAACGCTTGATGCGGGCCGCGATGAGGATGGCGACGGGAGTGGCGTCTTGCGAGACCTGGCGCAGGTAGCGCTGCTGCTCGGCGACGCTGCGCGCCGTGGTCGCGACGCGGATCTCGTCGGGCACCTCGCTCGTCTCGGCGAGGATGCGCAGGGTCTGCTGCAGGCGCACCGCGTTGCGTTCGGTTGCGAAGTACTCGCGTCGCCGAGACCAGGTCGGCATGAAATAGATCAGCCACAGCCCGGCTGCGACAGCGATGATGAGGCCCCCGCCCAGCCAGTCCGTTGTCATGCCTCTACGGTATGAGAGAGCGGAGCGGTTGAGGCCGTCTGCCTGCGTGTGTCGCGAAGACCCTGCAGCCAATTCGCAGTGATGCGATCAGCGCGGGAGCGTCTCGATCGCTCGCTGCGCTGCCTCGCGGTCACTGAGGGGCACCGTGCCTTCGCCCGCGGGAACGCGTCCGTCCTTCCATCGGCGGAGCACGCCGACCGGCAGCTCCTCGGAGACGAGGGCGAAGCAGAAGTGATCGCGCCAGTCGCCATTGATGTGGATGAACCGGCGGCGCAGGCCCTCGTAGCGGTAGCCCAGCTTCTCGACGACGCGCAGGCTGGGGCCGTTCTCGGGACGGATGCAGATCTCGATGCGGTGGAGGCCCACCTGGAAGAAGGCGTAGTCGGAGGCGAGGGCGACCGCCGTGGGCGTGATGTTCTTGCCCGCGAAACGCTCGGACACCCAGTAGCCGATGCTGGCCGACGACACCGACCCGTAGCTGATCGACGACACGTTCAGCTGGCCCGCCAGCTCACCGCTGTACTCGATCAGAAAAGGCAGGCCGTAGCCGGCCCGCGCGTTGCTCTGCAGAGACCGGATGCTCGCCCGCGTGTCGAAGGACATCGGGCCGTGCGGGTTGGTCGCCTCCCACTTGCGCAGCCAGCCGCGGTTCTCCATGAGTTCGCGTTCGAGCGCCCGCGCATCACGCACCCGGATGGGGCGGATGACGATCGGACCGTCGGACAGGGTGGGAACAAACATCGGCGGTGACAGTCATTCCTTCTGCGTGGTGGTGGATCGTGGGGCTGTTACAGGCCCTTGGCGTACTCCTTGAGCCAGGGTCGGAGGTCGGTGCCCAGGTCTTCGCGGTCGCTGGCCAACTGGATGATGGCCTTGATGTAGTCAAGCTTGTCTCCGGTATCGTACCGGCGACCACGGAACACCACACCGTACACACCACCCGCGATCGACGTATCCCCGGCGAGGGTCTCGAGCGCGTCCGTCAACTGGATCTCGTTGCCCTTTCCGGGAGCCGTGTTCTCCAGCACGTCGAAGATTTCGGGCTGCAGCACATACCGGCCGATGACCGCGTAGTTCGAGGGCGCATCCTCGGCGGAGGGCTTCTCGACGAGTCCGGTGATGCGCACCACGTCGTCTTCGTCGGTGGTCTCGATCGACGCGACACCGTACATGTGCACCACAGAGGGGTCGACCTCGAGGAGGGCGACGACACTGGCGGTGCGCGTCTCGGCGACCTCGATCATGCGCGAGAGCAGCTCGTCGCGCGCATCGATCAGGTCATCGCCCAGAAGCACCGCGAAGGGCTGGTGACCGACATGCATACGGGCGCGCGACACGGCGTGGCCGAGACCGCGAGGATCGCCCTGACGCACGTAGTGCATCTCGGCCAGCGCGGTGGCTTCGTTGACCATGCGCAGCTTGTTGCCGTCACCCTTGGACTCCAGGGTCGCTTCGAGTTCGGTAACGCGGTCGAAGTGGTTAGCCAGCGCGTGCTTGTTGCGGCCGGTGACAACGAGGATGTCGTCGAGGCCCGCTTTCACGGCCTCTTCGACGACGTACTGGATGGCCGGCTTATCGACGACCGGCAGCATCTCTTTAGGCAGCGCCTTGGTCGCGGGCAGGAAACGCGTTCCCAACCCGGCAGCAGGAATAACGGCTTTTGTGATCTTGATCCCCATGGGCACAAGGCTATCCAATGGCGAGCGGTCGGCGCGCCGGATTGCGAAACACGGCCGATACATCCATGCAACTAAAATCTCTTAGATGGTCACCGACCCGAGCAACATCAAGCGTGCACTGCGAGCCGAGCTCCGTGAGCGCCGCCGCACCCGCACCTCCGTCGAGAGAGCATCTGCCACCGAGGGCTTCACCCGCAACCTGCAGAAGCTGGTAACCGACTCCGGCGCGACCTTCATCTCGTGCTATCTGTCGGCCACCCACGAGCCCAACACCCGCGAGTTCCTCAACTGGGCAGAGGCGAACGGCATCCGTGTGCTATTTCCCATCGCCCGCGAAGACGGCCTGCTCGACTGGACCCGTGGCGACGGCGAATCCGAGGCGCAAGGTCTCTTCGGCATGCCGGAGCCCGTCGGCGAGATCCTCGGGCCGATGGTGATCAACGACGTCGACCTCATCATCGTTCCTGCGGCCGCGGTCGACGCATCCGGGGTCAGGCTGGGCTGGGGTCGGGGATACTTTGATAAGACGCTCGGCAGCATGCAGAAGTGCCCTCCCGTCTACGCCGTGATCTTCGACGACGAACTCCTCGAGTCCGTTCCGCGCGAGATCCACGACCAGCCCGTCGACGGCATCGTCACCCCCACGCAGATCCACACGTTCTAGACCAGCGCCGCTCGGCACTCTTTTCACCGTTCCAAGGAGCTTTTCCCGTGCCCACCTATTCCTACCGCTGCACCGAGTGCACGAACGCCTTCGACATCCACCAGGCGTTCACCGACGACTCGCTCACGGTCTGCCCTGTCTGCGGCGGCAAGCTGCGCAAGGTCTTCAGCGCCGTGGGCGTCACGTTCAACGGCTCGGGCTTCTACCGCACCGACTCGCGCGCGGCCGACAAGTCGAGCGGCTCGGGCAGCACGGGCGGCACGGGCAAAGCCAGTGGATCGGGCGAATCGTCGTCGGCCTCGAAGCCCGCGGCGCCGTCGACGCCGTCTGCGCCGGCGACCACGGGAGGCTCGAGCTCGTCGTCGGGCTCGAGTTCGTCACCCGCCGCGGCCAAGTAATACTGGTAGACGAGAACTGTAAGTACAGCTGAGGGGGCCCACCATGTTCAAGGGATTCAAGGAGTTCGTTCTCCGCGGGAACGTCATCGATCTGGCCGTCGCCGTCGTCATCGGCGCAGCCTTCACCGCGGTCGTGAACTCGATCGTCGAGAACGTCTTCAACCCCGTCATCGCGGCGGCATTCAAGGCCGAAGACCTGGTGGGCGCTTTCCCGATTCCCATCGGAGACAGCGCGATCCAGCTGGGCTCCGTGCTCGCCGCGATCATCCAGTTCCTCATCGTGGCAGTGGTCGTGTACTTCGCGTTCGTGCTTCCGATCAACCACCTCAAGAAGGTGGCCTTCATCAAGAAGCAGCAGCCGACCCCCGCCGAGACGGTCAGGACTCCCCCGACCGAGGCCGAGCTGCTCACCGAGATCCGCGATCTGCTCGCCAAGCAGCAGACGTCGTCGAGCACTCAGCACGACGCCTGACCGGTTCAGAGGCAGGGCCCGCTCACCAGTGAGGCGGCTTCTCCAGCTTCAACCTGTCGTCGTTCCTGTCGCTGCCGCGCGGTGAGGGGGCGCCCCACGACGCATCCGTGTCTTCGTCGGCCTTCTCGACGGCCGAGCCGTCTGCGCGCTGGGGCGTCGGGTCGGAGCCGGCCACGGCATCCGTCGTCACTCGACGTCGCCCCGTACGCCGAATGGGCGGGTCGGGAAGCGCCGCAGCGGGGTCGTGAGTCTCTTTCGGCACCTCGGGAGCCTACCGGGAGAACGGGAGCGGCGCCGTCTCGTCGGAACTGTGCGAGATGGCCGGCCGGTCGACGGCCTTGAGCTCGCGCACCCCGATGACCTGGGCGATGCGCGCTGCGACAGCCTCGGGGTCGCTGAACAGCTCGAAGCTGTGCACCCGGAGGTAGTGCCAGCCCAGCCTCCTGAGCATGTCGGGGCGCAGGCGCAGCGACTCGCGGAGGCTCGACGCGTGCACGACCGAATCCGTCTCGATGGCGATGGCCCGACCGTCGTGCGAGGCCACCAGGGTGAGCTTGCCACGGTGCTCGAACGCCACGTCGAGGCCGCGGGCTCCGAGTCGGCGCGCAAGGTCGATGAGCAGCGCGTCGCCCGGGCTCGAGAACGTGTCGGGTGTGGGGCCGGACTCGACCTCGGTGAGGATCTGCCGCAGCGCCACGATGCCGTGGGCCATGCGTTCCTCGTCGATGTCGTGCGGGTGGAAGCAGCTGACGATGTCCATCGACCGGCGTGCGCGGGTCATACCCACGGCCAGCAGCCGCTCGCCGCCCGGTCGGCCCAGTGCGCCGAAGTTCGTGAGCACCCGGCCGTGGGTCGTCTTTCCGTAGCCCACCGAGAAGATCACCCTGTCGCGACTCTGCGCGACGGACTGGTCGAGGGTGGCGACCATGAACGGCTCGGCACGGTCCTTCAGAATGAAGTCGCTGAGATCGCTGCGCTTCGCGAACGCCGAAAGCACGGCCTGCTGCACGCGCACGGCGTGGCGCGGGCTGGCCGTGATGACCATGAGCGATTCACCCGGATAGTGGATGGCGTGGTCGAGCACGAGGGCCACGACGCGATCCACCTCGTCGTCGACGCTCTCGACCGCTCCGGTCTCGGCGTCGGGCATGCCGCCGCGACCCTCGACGTAGTGCAGCGCGAGGCTGCCGTGGCCGAGGAAGGTGCCGGCCCAGGGCAGTGAGTCGATCTTGCCGCCGTAGAAGCGGTGATTCACGAGTTCGGCGAGGTCTTCGCCGCCGGCCCGGTAGCTGCGGGTCAGTTGCAGCGTGGGAACGAGTTCCGCGAGGCGCGCGAGGGCGGACTCGGCGTGCAGCTCTTCGACGGACTGCTCCGGCTGGGCGCGGTTCGACGAGTCGGGCGTCGCGGCGATGGCGATGTCGAATCGAGACGGCGTCTGCGTGACCGGGTCGCCGAAGGCCACGACCTGGCGCCCGCGGCGGATGGCTCCGACGTTCTCGGCCAGGGTCGTCGCCCCGGCATCGACGAGAATCACGGTGTCGAAGTGCAGGGAGTCGGAGATCTCTGCGATCTCGTACGGCGAGGCGAGCCAGACCGGCGCGAGGACGCGGCCCAGATGCGGCGCGGCCTCGTGCAGCGCCTGCGAGTCGACGCCGTCGGTGCGCAGGATGTTCTTGAGCGCGGTCGCCTCTTCCGGGTAGTCGACGAGCCCGACGCTCCACGTCTCGGCCAGCTGCCAGGCCAGCAGGGCACCGCTGGCCGAGGCGTGCGCCTCGTCGACCAGCCTGAAGTCGGCCTCGAGTCGATCGAGCACCGAGGTGTTCGCGCCGAGCAGGGCACGGTCGTTGGTCAGCATCAGCTCGAGCACCGACTGCCACCAGGCGAGCTCGAGCTCGTCGGCGACGGCGCTCTCGGGCACGTGCCTCTGTGACAGGTCGGTGAGCAGGGGGTCGAGCGAGTGCTCGCGAAGGGTGTCGAGAAGCGCCGTGCGCTCCTGCAGGTTCGCCAGCACTTCGGAGTCGGCGGCCAGACCCTCGACCAGCGACACGAGCTCTTCGATGGGAAGGCTCGACAGCTGGCGCGCCGTGCCGACAGACCCCAGGGGCAGGTCGAGCTGGGCGAGGTCTTCGGTGACGCGCTGGTAGGCGACCTGCACGTCGGCGATGCCGATCGGGATCTCCGGCGGAATGCCCGCGGCGGCGAATCGGTACCACAGCGTGCGCTGCTGCTGGATGTGCTTGAGGGCCTCGTTGAGGTCACCGATGTGCACTCCCGGACGCACGTACTCGCGGGCGAGGCTGCGCAGCCGGCGACGGCTCGTCGACGAGAGCTGCGGCGAGTCGCGACGGTTCGACGTGGCGGCGATGAGTTCGGTCAGCGACCGGTCGAAGACCACGGGCTGGAACTTGTCGAGGGTCTCGCGCAGGTCGAGCAGCAACCGCAGGTACACACCGAGCTCGGTCAGCGTGGCGAAGGGCCGCATGCGGGTCTGGCCGATGAGCTCCCAGGCGCCCGACAGCAGGTTCGGCAGGTCGGTCTTGTGCAGCTTCTTCGCGAGCTGGTGGGCACTGTGCGCGTCGTCCGACGTGGCGAACGCGGCACCGTACCAGGGCGAGTCGTCGGGCCCGTAGCGGAACTCGCCGAGAGCAGCCGCCTTGCTGAGGGTCTTCGCGGCCTGCACACGACCGGATGCGAGCCCCTCGAGGGCATGGCGGTCGAGGCGCGCCTTGGTGGAGGGAGGGGTCTGCAGCAGTTCGAGGCGCGCGAGTTCGCGCAGCGCATCCAGAACCGAGACCTTGAGAACAGGGTCGACCCGGCCGAGCGACGAGCGGTAGTCGAGCAGCACGCCGCGCAGGCGCACGAGGGCCTCGTCGACGTCGGCGACATGGGGCTGGCGGGCCTTCTCGTTTCGGCCGATCGACTGGATGAGGTCACGGCGCAGGGTTCGCGGCGACACGGCAACGCCGGGCAGGCCGACATCGGTGAGGCGCCTGGCGATTCCCCGCAGGCTGAGGCGGCGGGGGCTCACGACGAGAACGCGCTTGTTCTGCGCGATCAGGGCTCCGACCGCGTTGACGATCGTCTGCGTTCCCCCGGTGCCCGGGAGCGTCTTCACGACGAGGGAGTTGCCGGCGCCGATCTGGGCGATGACATTCTCCTGCTCGGGATCGGCGTCGAGGAGGAGCGTGTCGGTGGCCGGCGGTCGCTGGTCTTGGGGAGTGGCGTCGACCGGGTGGTAGGCGTCTTGCACGCCGCGGCGCGCCGTGACGTTGCCCGCGAGCGCGTCGAGAACCGGATGCGCGAGGTCGTCGGCATCGTCGACCAGCGCCTGGCTCACATCGGCGAAGGTCGAGACGGCGAGCCGGGGGCTGACGCTGAACCACGCGAGTTGCGAGGTGAGGCCCCGGAGTTGGTCGATGACGGGCTGCGGCTTGAAGACGCCGTTGTTGATGGCGAGCGCCACGAGCGCGTCGGCATCGAGCTCGATCTGGAACTGGTCGGACAGGGCGCGCACGAGCTCGGGGTTGACCACGGGGCCACCCCGCAGTTTCAGCTCGAAGTCCCGACCGTAGCGGCGCACCGACACGGGGCGCAGCAGCACGGGGGCGCTGAACGACTTCTGCTCGACGCGCCATTCGGCGAAGCCGATGCCGAGGTTGACGGCGTCGATGCCGCGCACGCTGCGGAGCTCGACGCCCTTGTCTGTGATCGCGGCCGCCGCGAGACGGGCCGTGCGCAGGGCGAGTTCGTCGCGGATGAGGCTGCTGAGGAGGGTGGCGTTGCCCGTGATGAACTGGGCGAGCCCGCCAGGATGCGTCGCGGAGAGGTCGATGCGGTTGCGCGGCGAGTCATCGAAGTGGATGAGCGGCGATGCTCCACCCACCCGACTGAGCTCGTGTCGCCAGCGTTCTCGATTCGGCTCCACCCGACTCTCACTGGTGAGGTTCGTCAGAGGTCGACCGCCCTTTTCAGGCGCGGTCTGGCTACCCCACGCCGACGAGTCGTCGTCGGCGACAGTCGGAAGTCCGTCTGCATCTAGTTTCTTATCGGCGCGCCACACACGGTTACCTTAAGCTCGCCACGCCCGAAAACGTGGCATCTGCAAGGGGTTTCGTCGCATTAGTCGGGTTTGGGCCGCTTCAGTGGTCGCTCCGGTCGTCGCTTCGGAATAGCGGCGGGCATCCGTGACGTTGATGCAATCGATGCTGAATCTCTCCGTTCTCGACCTCCTGCCCGTCCGCACCGATCAGAGCACGGCCGACTCCGTCGCGGCCGCCGTATCGCTCGCCCGCCGGGCCGACGACCTCGGCTTCACGCGCTTCTGGGTGGCAGAGCACCACAACATGGAGGCCGTCGCGGCGACCTCTCCGGCCGTGCTGATCGCCCATCTGGCGGCGAACACCCGCCGAATCCGGGTCGGGTCGGGCGGCGTCATGCTGCCGAACCACGCACCGCTCACGGTGGCCGAGCAGTTCTCGCTGCTCGAGGCCATGCATCCGGGTCGCATCGATCTCGGAATAGGGCGGGCCCCGGGCTCCGACCCGGTCACCGCCTACATGCTTCGAGGCCCGCGTGCCGACGAGGTCGGCGCTGATTCGTTCCCCGGAGACGTCGAGCTGGTCGCAGGACTCCTCGGTTCGCTCGACACGCCGATCTCCGATCCGTTCGACGCCGTGTCGCAGCCCTCGGTCACGATTCCGCTTCGAGGTCAGGACTACACGCTGAGGTCGACGCCGCGAACGTCGTCATCCCCTTCCGTGTGGCTGCTGGGCTCCAGCACCTACAGCGCCCGACTGGCCGCACGCGAAGGACTCGCCTTCGTGTACGCACACCACTTCGGGCAGTCGGGAATCGACGACGCGCTCGCGCTGTATCGCCGTGAGTTCCAGCCGTCGCCAGCTCTCGCAGAACCCATGACGTTCCTCACGGTCAACGCCGTGGTCGCCGACACGCTCGAGGAGGCGTCCGCGCTCGCCCTCCCCCAGCTCATCACCATGGCGCGGCTCCGCTCGGGCGGCACCCTCGGCCCGCGCATGACGGTCGAGCAGGCGCAGGCGGTGACGCTGAGCCCCATGGAGGAGGATCTCGTCGCCGACCAGTCCGCCCGCTGGATCATCGACACCCCCGAGGCTGCCTGGTCGCAGGTCACCGCGCTCGCCGCGAAGTACGGGGTCGACGAGGTGATGGTCTCGCCCGTGGCGAGCGACCACGAAGGTCACGACGTGAAGGTCGGCGTGGCAGCGGAACGCACACTCGAACTTCTCGCACAGCAGCAGGGCTGAGTCGGGGCGGGGCCGACCCCGGCTCGACTACCCCGCAATGGCACGCACCACGTCGGAGTACCCCTCCGGCGCGCGACCGAGCAGCCGCGACGACGTGAGCACGGCGGCTCGACCAGTACTCGCGACCGACAGCCCGAGCTGTTCGAGCGATGCGACCAGCCTCACGTCCTCGCCGGTCGTGAGCGGTTCGAACCCTCCGACGGCGAGGTAGTGGTCGGCCCGCACCCCCAGATTGGCTCCGTGCACGTTGCGATGGCTCTCGCGCAGCGGATGGCGCAGCAGGTAGTGCGCGAGTTGCTCCGCGTCGAGCCCCTCCTCATCCGGCCGCACCGCGCCGAGCAGGGCCGAGTGCCCGGCCTCGGCCGCCTCCAGCTGAACCATCAGCCAGTCCACGGGCACCGCCGAGTCGGCATCGGTGTTCGCGATCCAGGTCTCGTGCGGCTCCGCGTCTCCGGCCGCGAGCCCCCGTTCCACTCCCAGGCCGCGCGCCTCGCCCACCCTGCCGGCCGAGCTGACGACGGATTCGACCGTCGAACGGCCGGCCACGATCTCGGCCGTGTCATCCAGGCACCTGTCGAGCACGACGACGATGCGCACGTCGGGGCCATCGGCCGGGCGCGCCTGCCGGAGCGCTGCTGCTGCGGCGTCGAGGGCGTCGAGGCAGCGGCCGATCGAGCTCTGCTCGTCTCGGGCGGGAACCACGACGACGATGTTCCGGATGCGCTTGGTCACACGAGTCCTTCCTCTGCAGCGACCGAGGCCGTTCCCGGAACGCCGAAGACGTCGAGCAGAAAGTCCGCGTCGTCGTAACCGCCGACGCGAACGAGATCATCGCTGTGCCTGAAAGCGTCGTGCACCTGGTCTCCGCGCAGCGGGTAGTCGGTCACCGGATGCCGCCAGTGGCACACGATCACGGCGCCACCGTCGCGCAGACCGGCCGCGACCCGCCGCACGAGCTGTTCGAGGCCGTCGAGCGACAGGTAGTAGCCGACCTCCGACACGACGATCAGGTCGAATGTCTCGTCCGGCCACTCCTGAGGGAGCGTGCGCCGCTCGAAGCGCACCCCGGGCTGCCCCGCCAGACGCTCTCGCGCCACAGCCAACGGAGCCTCGGCAATATCGATGGCCAGGAGCCGGTCGACCCGGGGGGCGAGCTCGGCGGTCGTCACCCCGATCGAGCAGCCCACCTCGAGGGCCGAGGCATACCGCCGGCGGGGAAGCGCGGCGAGGGTGAGCGCGCGCTTGCGGCGCTCGTACCAGCGTGTCTCGAAGCCCCACGGATCGGCGCGGCCTTCATAGAAGTCGTCGAAGTAGCCCTGGGCCAGTGAGGCGTGCCTACGGTCCGGCAACCTTGCCTCGTCCGCGCTCACGAAGAAGGTCTCGAAGTCGCGCTGGAAGTGCTCGGAGAACGTCGGCGACACGATGGCCTCGTCGCCCGGCATCCCCGACAGCGGCTCCGTCTGGCTTTGGTGCAGCTCGAGTGCCGCGACCTTGCGTGCGACCTCGTTCGGGCTGAGGGCAAGGGTCCGCACGCGCCCCCACGGCCACTCCGGGGAGTCGGGTGTCGACCGATGCCAGCCCCAGATCGGGTACTCGAGATGCTCGGCGCCCTGGGTCTCGGCCGCCGCGGCTGCGGCGTCGCCCGCGGCGGTGTGATCCGGATGCCCGTCGCCGCGCCAGGGCGACACGACCAGCACCCCGGTGCGGCCGTCGATGGCCGCCGCGACGGCGCGCCGAAGAGGTTCGGTGTGCTCGCGGAGGCCCCCGTCGCGGAGTCCGAGCAGGTGCACCGCCGAGCCCGGGGCCAGCTCGTCGATCGCCCGCACGACCTCGACCCGGCGGAGCGCCGCCAGCTCGGCCGGCGAGACGGTGGGCGAATCCGGATGCGAGTGCTCGCCGAGGGTGGCGACGATGACGGTCACGGGAATGCCGGCGGCGTGCGCCGTTGCCATCAAGCCACCCGCCCCGAGGGTCTCGTCGTCGGGATGGGCGGCGACGACCACGAGGAAAGTCACGCCGTCGAGGGTCAGGTTCGAGGCCTCGTCCCAGGCATCTGTGGCGAGCCAGGTCGCGTTCGTCGTTCCCTCGTCTCGATGGTCGAAGCTCACCACGGTCGCTCGCCCTCGAGCAGTCGACGACCCAGCGATGCCTCATCGCGTTCCGCGTGGTGCTGACGCACGTAGAGTTCGAGGTCGGCGACGCGGCGGGCATGCTCGGCCTCGAGGGCCAGGGGTGCGGGTCCGAGAGAGTGGGCGGCGCGGCGGAGCACGTCTTCGACGACGTCGGCGACGACGATGCGCGTGCGCGCGGCGAGCAGTTTGCCCTCCGCACCCACGGCACGGCCCTCGTCGATGCGTCGGCCGGCGTCTGCCAGCACCACTCGCGCCGCGAACAGCTGCGCGTCGACGGCGCCGAGGTGCATCAGGGCGATTTGGTCTGGATCCCGATTCGCCGAGTGCGCGGCGGACCACAGGCGTCGCGCAAGCCCCTCCGCGCCGCCCAGCCAGCATGCGGCCACGCCGACGCCGCCCCAGGCGAATCCCGACCTATCGAGATACCAGTCGTCGGCGCCCACCGGCGAGGCGGCGACCTGGGTGAAGTCGACCGAGCCGCTCGGCACTCCCTGCAGGCCCAACGCGACCCACTCGCCCGACCGCACCTTCACGCCGTGGGCTCGCAGATCCACCTCGAACAGCCGTCGATGGCCGCCGGCGGTGTGCGCTGTCACGAGCGCCCGGTCGAGAACCCCGGCCACGGAGCACCAGGGCTTGGTTCCCGAGAGCACGAATTCGCCATCGACCTCGCGTGCGTCGAGTCGAACCGCAGGCGCCTCCGCGGCGAAGACGCCCCACGCGCCCGCCTGCGGATCGAGACCCGCCTCGCCGAGGATCGCGCGGGCATCCAGATGAGCCTCGACCACGCGCGCTGCCGTCAGATCGGAGCGACCCAACGCGGTGAGCAGCTCGAACAGTGCCGGAGTGTCACCGCCGCCGGGTCGCGGCGCGCTCCGCCCCAGCCGGATCGCGAGAGCGACGGCCCGATGCGCGTCTCCGTCGACCTCGGCCGCCTTCTCGGCCCACGAATCGACGCTCTCGGCTTCACCCATCGAAAAACTCCCCTGCTCGGCGTGAAGGTCTGGCGACTGCCCCATTCGACACGAATGCCGGGGCACCTGCGGTACCCCGGCATTCCTGTCGATGACGCGTCAGCCTCTGGCTGCGTGCGTCGTCAGTGCTTGAAAGCGTCTTTGACGTTCTCTCCGGCCTTGCGGGCGTCGGCGCCCACCTGGTCGGCCTTGCCTTCGGCTTCGAGTCGCTCGTTGTCGGTGAGCTTGCCGGTGGCTTCCTTCGCCTTGCCAGCCACGTCGGTTGCAGCGTTTTTGACCTTGTCGTCGAGTCCCATGGCATCCACCTTTCGTCGGCCGGAGTCCTTGTGAGTTCCGGTTCGCCTTCGAACCTACGCCTCGCGCGCGCTCCGGGTCCGGGGCTTGTGATGCCCCGAGCGATCGGTTACGGACGGGAGGGTCAGTTGGGGATCTCCTCGCCGGGCGCGTCGCCGACCAGCTCGTAGGAGACCGGCTCGGGGGTGACGGGACGAACGAGCCGCCAGACCCGCTCCTGCGACTCGCCTTCGACGTCGAAGGTCTCGGTGATGGTCTCTCGGGGCTTTCCGTCGACGAAGTTCTCGACGGTCTCCTTGTCTTCGGAGAGTCCGCCCGATTGAAGCAGTGCGCGATACGTGTCAGCCATGGAATCTAACCCCTTTGTCGACTCCGGAAACGGTTCCCGGTTCACCACAGTTTCCCGGATCGCTCCGCCCCGCGTCCACCCCTCGGCACGGGCCGGGAAAACGTGCAGTCGGCGCTCAGGCCGCGGCGGTGGACGCCGACACGAGCATGAGCACAGCCCGGCCGTATGCCTCTGCGGGCTCGGCCGCGACATGGCTCGACGGCTCGCCCCTGAAGACGATGTCGACCCTGTACTCCGGTGCCGAATCGTCTGATGTCTCGAGCCGCACGAGCGAACGGAACGCGCCCCGCAGCATGTCCCGCAGCTGGTCTTCGCGCGGCAGCCAGAGGGCCTCGTGCAGGTCGACGGAGTCGAGCGCCCACTCGGTGGTGCCGTTGAATCCGAGGATCGTGCCGGTGGGATAGTGCTGCGCCTCGATGGTCATGTCACTCACCGTGAAGACCTCGGCGTCGAGGGCCTCGGGGTCGAACGCCGGAGTATCGATCGAGAATCGGTCGCCCGACGCGGGCTTCCAGATCAGTCCGGCAGCGCGCAGCGATCGGGCGAGTTCGACGGTGATCATTCAGACATTATGGCTCCGGATGCTGCGCCGCGGCCCCGAGAGGCGGCCATCGGTGCACGATATGCTCCGGCGATGACCTCGACGACCTCGCGGGCCGGCTCCCTGCTGCTCGATCTGCTCGACTTCGGCTGGAAGCAGGCCCTGTCGTGCCTGTTCGCCTTCTCGATCGTGCTGGGGCTCGCGATCACCCACTTCGTCGATGTCGGGGTGGCCCGCTACGACGCGATGCTCGTGTACTGCATCATCGTGCAGATCGTGCTCGTCGCAACGAAGATCGAGACGCGCGACGAGCTCCTCGTGATCTGCCTGTTCCACGTGCTCGGCCTGGGCCTCGAGCTGTTCAAGGTCTCCGTGGGGTCGTGGAGCTATCCCGATGCGGGCCTGCTGCGCATCGGCGACGTGCCCATCTACAGCGGCTTCATGTACGCGGCCGTGGCGAGCTACATCTGTCAGGCGTGGCGCCGCTTCGATCTGGATATCGACCCGGTGCCCATGGTTCCGACGATGATCACGGCGGTGCTCTTCTACGTGAACTTCTTCACGAACCACTGGCTGCCCGACGTGCGATGGCTGCTGCTCGTCGTGGCCGCCGTCATTCTGCGGCGCACCTGGGTGCGCTTCAGGGTGCGCCGGACGATCTACCGCATGCCTCTTCTCGTGTCGTTCGTTCTCATCGGTTTCTTCATCTGGTTCGCCGAGAACATCGCCACGCGGCTGGGCGCGTGGAGCTATCCCGACCAGGAGGCGGGCTGGACGTTCGTGCACGCGAGCAAGATCGGATCGTGGACCGTGCTGGTGATCTTCAGTTTTATGCTCGTGCTCTGGTTCAAGCAGCGTAAGAAATCACTGACCGCTTGACGCGCCTGACCCGCACGACACGCTTCGACCAGCTCCAGCCGGCCACCCTGTCGAGGCGGGCTCTGCGCTCCTCGGGATACGGCTTGTCTGCAGTCGCGATGCGTTCGAATCGACGCTGGTTCGCGCACCACATCGAGAGCATGTGCTCGTGCCGGTCGTCGTCGGAGACGTCGGCCGTGCGGGCCGGAGTGCGCCTCGGAAGCCTGCCGTGCGTGTCGACGAATTGCTCGAGCAGCTGGATCATCTGCAACCAGGTCTGCTCTCGACGAGACGGCCAGCCCGGGGTCGCCAGCACGGCGTCGTAGCGACTGCGGCCGAGCTCGTCGTCGCGACTGGGGAGACGCTCGACCTGGTTCTTGACCCAGCCGGCGAGGCGCCGCTCGTGCGGATCGTCGGCCGTCAGGCGCGGGTACCGTCCATGCTCCGCGAAGTGACGCTCGACGGCCGCGCGCTGGTTCTCCCAGTGATCAGATCGCGGACTCGGCCCGCGTCTGGGATTCCACTCCCAGCCCTCGACCGTCTCGAGCGCGACCTTGCGGTCGGGCCGCAGCGACTGAGAACGCTGGCCGCGATAGAGGCGTCGCTGCTCGTGCGCCCACTCCGAGAGCCTCGCCTCGAGGGGATCCACCGACGGCCGCCGAGGATGGCGCCCGTGGACGCGCACGAAAGTCCGATAGTTCTGCAGATGGGTGTTCCATCGTTCGTCATGGGGAGACGCCATGTCAGCTCCTGTACTCCCCCAACGGCGCCCAGTATGTCAGAACTTCCGTTCGTTTCGCCAGAGATGTCGCCGGGAGGCGGACGAGGAGGGCGGCTACCTGTCGAGAAGGCGGTGCAGGAACTGCTTCGTGCGCGGCTCGCGCGGTTTCTGCAGCACCTCGGACGGCGGCCCCGACTCCACGACCACGCCGCCGTCCATAAAGACGATCGTGTCGGCCACGTGGGAGGCGAAGGTCAGCTCGTGTGTCACGAGCACCATGGTCCAGCCCTCGGTCGCGAGTTCGCGGATCACGTCGAGCACATCGCCGACGAGCTCGGGGTCGAGCGCCGAGGTGGGCTCGTCGAAGAGCAGCAGCTGAGGCTTCAGCGCCAGGGCGCGAACGATGCCCACCCGCTGCTGCTGGCCGCCCGAGAGTTCGAACGGATACGCGTCGGCCTTCGCGCCGAGACCAACGCGCTCGAGCAGCGCACGAGCATCCGCTATCGCCTCGGCCTTCGGCCGTTTCTGCACCTGCACCGGGCCCTCGATGACGTTCTCGAGAACCGTGCGGTGAGGGAACAGGTTGAACTGCTGGAAGACCATGGCGGAGCGGTCGCGCAGCGACGCGAGCTGCCTCTTGGTCGGACACTCGGCGAAGTCGACCACGTCGCCGCCGGCGAACGCGACCGTGCCCGCCTCGGGAACCTCGAGGCCGTTGAGGGAGCGCAGCACGGTGGTCTTGCCCGAGCCCGACGGCCCGATCAGGGCCACGACGTTGCCGCGCGGCACGGTGAGGTCGATCGACTTGAGAACCTCGACCTCGCCGAAGCTCTTGCGGATTCCGCGGGCCACGAGCAGCGGCGCCTCGATGGGGGCGTCGAGCGGCGCGGGCGCAAGGGGGTCAGTGGGCGACATAGCGGTCCAGTCTTTTCTCGAGCACGGACTGGGCGCTCGAAAGCACGAGGCAGATCACCCAGTAGACGACGGCGGCCTCGATGTACAGCGCCATGAACTCCTGGCTGAACGCCGCGATCTCCTGCGCCTGCCTGAAGAGCTCGGTGACCAGGATGAGCGAGGCGAGCGATGTGTCTTTGACCAGGCTGATGAAGGTGTTCGACAGCGGAGGAACGGAGACCCGCGCGGCCTGCGGCAGGATCACCCGCACGAGCGTCTGTCCGCGCGACATGCCGATCGTGTAGCCGGCCTCCCATTGACCCTTGGGCACCGACAGGATCGCCGCCCTGATGACCTCGGCCGCGTAGCCGCCCACATTGAGCGAGAACGCGATGATGGCGCTCGGCCACGGATCGACGAGGATGCCGATCGACGGCAGTCCGTAGAAGATCACGAACAGCTGCACCAGAAGCGGCGTTCCCCGGATGATCGAGATGTACACCCGCGCGATGCCCGACACGATAAAGATGCGCGAGAGGCGCATCAGGGCGACGCCGAGGGCGATCACCAAGCCCAGGGCGAACGACAGCAGGGCGAGCGGGATGGTGCCCGTGACAGCCCCGCCGACGATGGGCAGGAACGACCGCAGCAGCAGATCCCACAGCGATTCGTTCATGCGTCAATCCTCGCCCACGGGGGTGTCATCGATCGACCCTACTGCGCAGCCGCGCTACTGCGTGACGTCGCTTCCGAAGTACTTGTCGGAGATCTCCGCGAGGGTTCCGTCGGTGCGCAGCTCGTCGAGCGCCTTGTCGACGGCCTGCTGCAGCTCGGTGTTGCCCTTGGTGAAGACGAAGGCGTTGAGCGACGGGTCGTCGGTCTCGGCCGCGATCTTCAGTCCGGTGTCGCCCTTCTGCTTCTCGTAGTCGAGGAAGGTGAGGTTGTCGTTGACGGTGGCGTCGACGCGCCCCTGCTCGAGCAGCGCCACGGCCTGGGCCCATCCTTCGACGGCCTCGACGTTGGCGCCGTTCTCCTGCGCCAGCTCGTACCAGTTGCTCGTGAGCGACTGGGCGGTGGTCTTGCCTGCCAGGTCGGCGAACGAGGTGATGTCGGTGTTGTCGTCCTTCACGACGATCACGCCCGGGCTCACCGTGTACGGCTCGGAGAAGTCGTACTTGGCTGTGCGCTCGTCGTTGATCGACACCTGGTTCGCGATCACGTCGAAGCGACCCGCCTCGAGGCCGGCGAAGATGGCGTCCCACTGCGTCTCCTCGAACTTCACGTCGACGCCGAGCTTGTCGGCGACCGCGGTGATGATCTCGACGTCGTAGCCCGTGAGGTCGCCGGTTCCGTCTTCGTGGTAGCTGAACGGCTTGTAGGTTCCCTCGGTGCCGACCGTCAGCACGCCGGTCTCCTGGATGGCCGCGAGCGAGTTGGCCTTCAGCTTGCTGCCGCTCGTGGAGTCGTCGGAGGTCGACGCCGGGCTCGCGCACGCGCCGAGTGCGAGCGCGGTCGCAGCGGCGATGGAGAGGAGTCCGACAAGAGAGGTGGCGCGTTTCACGGGGGTAGTCCTTTGCTGTGGGCGGAAGTGTCCACAGTAGCCAGCGCCCGAGCCGCCCTATAAATTCCGTGACGCCGCATGACAAGCCGCGCGGGGCATCCGAAATCGAGCCGCGCGTATAGTGGAACGCAATCAGCACGCGGGCCTGGATTTGGGCTCAACGGTCCTCTGTCGAGTACCAGCCATCACTCCCCCCGCGACGAAAGATGCCGATGATCGACGACTTCTCCGTTCCCGATGTGCACGAGATCCAGGATGCGCTGGGGCGCGTCGAGCGCGGCAACACGGTCACGCAGGCCGACGCCGAGCTGCTCTTCTCGGCCCGCGGCGGCGAGCTCGACCGGCTGCTCGCGGTCTCGTCACGGCTGCGCGACGAGGGTCTCGACGCATCCGGCCGCACGGGCGTCATCACCTACTCGAAGAAGGTGTTCATTCCGGTCACGCACCTCTGCCAGGACAGGTGCCACTACTGCATCTTCGTCGAGACGCCGAACAAGCTCGCGACCAAGGGCAAGCCCATCTACATGTCGCCCGACGAGATCCTCGAGGTGGCCAGGGCGGGCGCGGCCCTCGGCTGCAAGGAAGCGCTGTTCACCCTCGGTGACCGCCCCGAGAACCGCTGGCCGGTCGCGCGCGAATGGCTGGATGCCCACGGCTATTCGTCGACGATCGACTACATCAGGGCCATGGCGATTCTCGTGCTCGAGGAGACGGGTCTGCTGCCTCACCTGAATCCCGGTGTGATGTCGTGGAGCGAGCTGCAGGCGCTTCGGCCCGTCGCCCCCTCCATGGGCATGATGCTCGAGACCACCGCGACCCGGCTCTGGTCGGAGAAGGGCGGCGTGCACTACGGCTCCCCCGACAAGGACCCGGCGCTGCGCCTGCGCGTGCTCGACGACGCCGGCCGATCGAAGGTGCCGTTCACCACGGGCGTGCTGCTCGGCATCGGCGAGAACAACGCCGAACGCGCCGAGGCGCTCTTCGAGATCCGCGCCTCGCACGAGCGGCACGGGCACATCCAGGAGACGATCGTCCAGAACTTCCGCGCCAAGCCGCGCACGGCGATGCAGAACGAGGTCGACCTGGCCCTGCAGGAGTACGTCGCGGCCGTGGCCGTCGCCCGCGTCGTGATGGGGCCGGATGCCACGATCCAGGCGCCGCCGAACCTCACCGACGCGCACGAGCTCGGCCTGCTGCTGCGCGCCGGCATCGACGACTGGGGCGGAGTGAGCCCGCTCACTGCCGACCACGTGAACCCCGAGCGCCCCTGGCCGGAGCTCGACACCCTCGCCGCGCTCACGCGAGACGCCGGATTCGAGCTGCGTGAGCGGCTCACCGCGCATCCGCAGTTCATCGGCGACCCCGATCAGTGGATCGACGCCCGGATCCGCCCCCACGTCGAAGCGCTGGCCGCGCCGAACGGACTCGCCCAGGAGGACGCCCCCGTCGTCGGCCGCCCGTGGCCCCGTCGTTCCCTGAGCGCTCGTTCCCTGAGCAGTCGTTCCCTGAGCCTGTCGAAGGGAGCAGCCCTCCTCGCCGCCTCGACCACTCCCGCGGCCCTCTCCGACGCCCACTACCTCGACCTGCTCCAGGCGAGCGGCGCCGAACTCGACGCGCTCGCCTCCCTGGCCGACGACATCCGGCACGACACAGTCGGCGACGACGTGACCTTCGTGATCAACCGCAACATCGACTCCTCTCTCTACGGACTCGACACGGCAAACGGCCTGACCCTCGACCAGATCGGCGACCTCGCCGACGAGGCCGCGTCGCTCGGCGCCACCGAGCTCTGCATCCAGGGCGCGGTGCCGGACCACATGCCGGCCACGGCATATCTCGACATCGTGCGTGCCATCCGGTCGCGCCAGCCGGGCCTGCACCTGCACGCCTACCGTCCGACCGAGATCGCCGACGGGGCCCGGCGCCTCGGGCTGCCGCTCGACGAGCACCTGTCTGCGCTCCGCGACGCCGGGGTCGACAGTGTGCCGGGCACGGGTGCGCGCATCCTCGACGACGGCGTGCGGCGCATCCTCAGCGAGGGCGGCGACCCGCCCGCGTCCGAGTGGATCGCCGCGATGACGGCCGCGCATCGCGCGGGCCTGCGTTCCACGGCGACCATGATCTACGGCCACGTCGAGACGCCCGAGCAGCAGCTCGCCCACCTGCGATCGCTCGCGCGCCTGCACGACGAGACCGGCGGCTTCACCGAGTTCATCCCGATGCCCTACGTACGATTGGATGCCCCGGCGCGGGTCGCGCGGGTCGCCGGGCCCGGTCCGGATGCGCGCCAGTCCCGCGCGGTGCACGCCGTGGCGCGACTGCTGTTGCACGGCCGAATCGACCATGTGCAGGCGGCGTGGACGAAGCTGGGACTCGCCGAGAGCCAGTCGGTGCTGAGCGGCGGCGCCGACGACCTCGGCGGACTGCTGCTCGACGGGACGGCCAGGCCCGAAGCAGGAGCCGAGGCGCACCGCTCGCTCACGATCGCCGACCTCGAGCGCACGGCCGCCGAGATCGGGCGCGGTGTACGTCAGCGCACCACAGGCTACGGATCCCCGACGGCCGAGCAGCTGGCGTTCGCGCGCCGCGCCGACGCGCCGCCCGCCTCGAGGCTGCAGCTGCCGATCTCCGAGCGGCGCAGTCTGCTCGAGCCCGCCGGACGATGACTCTGCACGACGAGGCGCGCACGGCGAGGGCTACGAGCGCTACGTCGGGTTCCGCCGTCGTGCTGTTGCACGGGCCGGGTGGCGGAGCGACCGAGGAGTTCGACTTCCTCCGGCCGATGCTGGCGCGCACCCGCGACGTGCTCTCGATTCGTGTGCCCGACCCCGCCGGCCGCCGCGCCATCGACTGGAACGAGTGCCTGGCCGACACCGTCGGAGACGCCACCGTCGTGGCGATCGGTGGTCATTCGTCCGAGGCGATCAGAGCGGCACGCCACCACGGTTCGCTCGTCGGGCGCATCGTGCTGATCGATCCCGAGCCCGCCGACGCGAACGCAGTTGCGGTCGCGAAAGAACACGGCATCGACGCGTCGCGCGTTCTCGTGCTGTCGACCGGCGCCGCCCGTCGCACGCTGCGCGACCAACCGGCCCGAATCCTGAGCCTCATCGAAGAGTTCATCGATGGCGCTGGAGCCGCCCGCGCGCCCGAGGCGACCCGGTCGCCTGTCGCTGCCACAGGCATCCGGAATACCGCCCGGCGCACCTGGCTCGACGGCACGACCGAGGTCGACACCGTGATCGTCGGCGCCGGGTTTGCAGGACTCGGAGCAGGCATCCGTCTGGCCCGACAAGGCGACGAGTCCTTCGTGATTCTCGAGCGCGCCGACGACGTGGGCGGCACCTGGCGCGACAACGTGTACCCCGGCGTGGCGTGCGACATCCCCTCGCACCTGTACTCCTTCTCGTTCCTTCCCAAGCCCGACTGGTCGGGCTTCTTCGCGAGCGGCCCCGAGATCCACGGCTACCTGCGCGATGCCGCGCGCACCGAGGGCCTCGAGCGCCACCTGCGGCTCGGCTCCGAGGTGCTCGAGATGCGCTGGATCGCCGACGATCGTCGCTGGCGAGTGCGCACCGGCGCGGGCGACTACGTGTGCCGCACGCTGATCGTCGCCGCGGGCCGCCTGTCGGATGCGCGCATGCCCGACGTGCCCGGACTCGACTCGTTCCCCGGACCGGTGATGCACTCCTCCGCCTGGGACGACTCCGTGGCCCTCGAGGGTCGGCGCGTCGGAGTGGTCGGCACGGGAGCGTCGGCGGCGCAGCTCATTCCGCGGCTCGAGCAGACGGCAGCGAACGTGGTCGTGTTCCAGCGCAGCGCGCCCTATGTCGTGCCGCGGCCCGACCGGAACTACTCGCCCGACGAGCAGACCGGCTTCGCGGCCGATCCCGCGTCGCAGACGGCGATGCGCGACGATCTCTTCTGGGGCGCCGAGACGGCATTCGCCGAGCGGATGCGCGTGCCCGGCTACATCGATCGGCTGCGCGACCGCGCGCTCGCGCACCTCGAAGCACAGCTCGCCGATCCCGCACTGCGCGCCGCCGCGACGCCGGACTATGAGATCGGCTGCAAGCGAGTCATCATCTCGAACGACTACTACCCGGCGCTCGCCTCCCCCGCCGTGACACTCGAACCGTCGGCACTTCGCTCCGTCTCGGGTGCCGTCGCGACCTCGGCCGACGGCCGGAGCGTCGAGCTCGACGTGCTGGTCTTCGCCACCGGCTTCGAGTCGACGCGCCCGCCGTTCGCCGCCCGCACCTTCGGGGCCGACGGCATCCGTCTCGCCGATGCCTGGAACACCGGAATGCGGGCGCACGCCTCGACGACCGTGCACGGCTTTCCCAACTTGTTCGTGCTCGACGGCCCCAACGCGAGTCTCGGCCACAACTCGGCCGTCGTGATGATCGAGGCGCAGCTCGACTATGTGCTCGCCGCCCTCGAGCATCGCAGCGAGGAGGGCATCGACGCCCTCGACGTGTCTCTCGACGCACAAGACGCGTACACCCGCGAGATCGACGCGAAGGCCGCGTCGTCGGTGTGGCTCACTGGCGGCTGCGAGAGCTGGTACGTCGACGAGCGCAGCGGCCGACTCACGCTGCTGTGGCCCGACTTCGCCTACGCGTTCCAGCGACGCCTCGCGCGCTTCGACCCCGAGAACTACTCGGTGGCCTGAGCCTCAGAGCTCGATCTCGCCCGTGTAGTCGCGACCGCCCTCGTGCCGGGCCCGCTCGAGCGTCATCACATCGACGCGGTGCCCCAGCTCTTCCGCGAGCGCCACGATGCGATCGCGCTTCGACGTCTCGACGAGCACGACGGGAAAGGAGTCGGAGTCGATATCGAAGAGCACGAGTTCGAGCCCGGCCGGCGCGAGGATCGCGTTGGCGCGCACCATGCCGAAGGTCAGGTGCGCATCGGGGTCGTCGATCGACTGCAGGTCGACGCCGCTCGAGAGAACGGCGCTCATGCGGCTGAGTCCCCAGGCGAGTTCGGCCGCGTTCTCCTTCCAGTCGAGTTCGTGCGCGAGCTCGTTCTCGATCAGCCAGTCGATCAGGGCGAACCACGGGTCTGGCGTCTCGTCTTCGAGGCCGCGGTTCTCGGCCTCTGCGACGTGGAGGCGCAGGTAGTCGGCGGGCGAGCCGTGGGCCAGCAGTACGACCTCGGCGAGCCCGGCATCCGGAGTCAACAGGGCGGCGAGCTCGCGCCAGCGCGCGGCGACGGCATCGTCGGGTGCCTGCGGCCGATTTTCAGACGACGGCCGCGGCACGCGTTCGGGATCGGACCTGCGCCGGAACGGGTTCCAGTCCATGGTCGTCTCCTCTCCGTGAGAGCGGGCCGCCCTCACGTCTCACCAGCCTGACACCGACGGCCTGCCGACGCATCCCCCTTTAACCAGGAACGGGCCGCGCCCCGCCGACAATCCGGCGGGGCTCGGCCCGTTCGCACAAGCGAAAGCGTCAGCTCTGCATCATCGAGACCGCGAGCATGGCACCGATGATCATCGACACGATGTTCGCGGCGATACCCACGAAGCTCAGGATGATTCCGGCGAGCGACAGGGGGCGGGCCTGTGGCTCGCGCTTGCGAGACATAAAGCCGAGGATCACGCCGGCGATGGCCAGGAGAATCCAGATGATGGGCAGGAACAGGCAGAAGACGATGCTCACGATGCCGAAGACGAGCGACAGGATCGCGAGGGTCTTCTTGCTCGAGGCGGCCGGCGCGGGGGTGTAGGAAGGGGTGGTCATCGGTGAGTCCTCCATCGGTGAAATGAATCGTGATCGTCGTGCGGAACGCCCATACCGTACCGTACGTTCGCGACGTGCAGGGGCTGCCCCGCCCTATGTCTCGGATGCGACCCTCTGCAGAATTCGTCGGCGCCACGCCTGCGGCAGCCCGAAGAGCACGCGCCCCGATCCGCGCATCACCAGCGAGTGGATGCCCAGGCTCGCCACGACGATCAGCGCTGTGAAGAGCAGCGGCGCAAGATGGCGGATCCACGTGACACCGAGCGACCACTCGACCGGAGGAAGCAGGTACAGCGCCCAGATCAGGGGCAGCTGCAGCACGAAGATGGGCAGCGTGCGCCTGCCGATCGCCGAGGCCGTCGTGGCGAACGGCTGCCAGCGCACGAGCAAGGCGATCACGGCGATCGACAGCACGACGGCCGAGCCGTCTCGCAGCAGCCGAAGCGCGCTCTCGAGCACGGTGCCCTCGACGCTCTGCTGCCACAGAAGCTGGCATGCGATGAACGCGCCGACGGCCAGGGGCACGCGCCAGCGCGCTCTGTTCACGGCGAGCGCCCGCAGTGCGGGCGCGAGGTAGACGCCGACCGCGAAGAACACCGCGTAGTAGACGACGTGCAGCCAGAGCGCCTCATCCCTCGTGACGGGCGCGGCTCCCGTCGCGACGGAGATGATCGCGAGCACGGCGAGCATCGCGGCCGGCCGCACCCGATGAAGACTGGTGAGCAGAACCACGTAGGCCGCGAGCGCGAAGATGAACCACAGCATCGAGTCGGGCACCACGAGCTGCGCGGCGTAGTGCCCAACCGTCATGATGCGAAAGGGAATGCCCGGCGAGATCACGACGATCGACAGCAGCGCGTACACCGTGAGCCACACGAGATAGAGCCAGTACAGCGAGACCGCGCGCAGAAGCGTTCGTCGGTCGCTCCATCCGGCGCGCACGCGCTTCGAGGCGACGAGCCCCGACACCACGAACAGCAGGGGAAGCCGGAACGCCCCGAAGAACTCGGTGAGCTGCGTCCAGATCTCGACGCCGTTCGTGGCAGGCGTCAGTGGCGCGTACACGAAGATGCGCACGTGCAGCAGAACGACCAGCAGCACGCAGACGCCGCGCGCGGCATCCACCCACGCGAGCCGAGCACCCACCCGCTAGCTCACCGGAACGGCCCGACGCACGACCGGCTCGAACATGCGGTCGAAGACCACGCGGCGGTCGAACTGCAGGGCATACTCGCGGGCGCGGGCCGCCCACTCCTCGCGTTCGCCGGCCGTCGTCTCGACGAGAGCCCGCACGAGGGCCCGGGCGATCGCATCCGGGTCTTCGACGGGAACGACGATCGCGTGGTCGCCGATCGCCTCGCCGATGCCGCCGGTGAGCGTCGTGATGATCGGGCCGCCGCCGGCGAGCATCTTCTCGGCGAGGGCGATGCCGAAGGTCTCGACGAATTCGGGCCGCGGCTTGCTGGGCAGAACGAAGGCCGCACATCCCTTCATGAGGTACGGCTTCTCGGCGTCTCCCACATCATCGAGAAACCGGATGCGCGACGAGACCCCGGATGCCGCGGCGGCCGCGCGGAATGCGTCGGCCTGCGGGCCCCGGCCGGCGATGACCAGGGTCTTGTCGCGGTGCACGCCGCTGCGCTCGAATCCCTCGATGAGCTCCTCGACGCCCTTGGCGTGGGTGAGTCGCGAAAGGAACAGCACGTAGTCATCGCGCTCGAGTCCGCGGGCGGCGAGCACCTCGTTCAGCAGTCCGTCGTCGAGGTCGACGTAGGCGTCGGCGTCGATGGCGGGGTACGAGACGCGGATCTTGGCGCGGCACTGCTCGGCGAAGCGGGTTCCGTGCTGTTCGTCGACGCGCTCGGCCTCGCTGATGATGAGCTGGCGGGTGTAGTCCGAGACGGCGACACAGTAGTCCTGGCTGAGGTAGCTCGTGAGGATGTGGGCCGCGGCGCCGAGCCTGCCCTCCTCCACGGCGGTGCGCACCACGTTGGTGACGTCGGAGCCCACGGCCTCGGCGATGGTGGTGACGTTCACCGGCAGGCCGGTTCCTTCCGCGGCGCGAACGGCGTCGGCGGCAGCGATCGTGTGCGGGCTCAGGTAGAGCGAGAGGCAGACGGTCGGAACGCCGTCGGTGAAGAGCTCGACCAGGCGCCCGGTGATGCCGGCGAGGTGGCGGCCGTCGGGCACCTTGTAGTCGCCGACCGGTGCCGGGCGCTCGACGATGATGCCGTCGCTGTAGGGCAGAACCGAGTCGAGCGGCTTGAGCGGCAGACCCGCGCGCTCGAGAACGTCGATGGGCCAGGTGACGATGCGCACCTCGTCGAAGCCGCGCTCGAGGGCGGTCTCGGCCAGGTTGCGGGCCTCCACGGAGTGACCGCAGATGACCGGATCGGCTCGCACGATGATCACGAGACGGTTGTCGATGGTGGTCATGGCTGTACTCCCTGGATTGGTGAAATGGAGGGTTCGCGTACCGGGCCGGGACGCGATGGAGGAAGGTTCGTCGTGGCCCAGTCGCTGGGCTCGGGGCCGAGGTCGACCAGCAGCTCGCCGCCCCGATGCAGCTCGGATCCGCTGATCCAGCTGCGGTCGAGCGGTGCGCCGTTCAGCTGCATCGACTGCACGTACCGCACCGGGCCGCCATGCACGGGTTCGACGAAGTTGCGGGTGCGGATGCGGAAGCTCTCGTCGCCCACCGCGATGGTCGCGCTCGCGAAGAGCGGCGCGTTCACGAGAACGACGTTCTGGCCGGCGACGGGGAACAGGCCGAGCGAGGCCCAGACGTTCCACGAGCTGAGCCCGCCGGAGTCGTCGTTGCCGGGCAGGCCGCCGCGACCGGTTCCGAACTGCTGCAGCAACACGTTGTGCACGATCTCGGCGGTACGGTCGGGGCGCCCGGCGTAGTGGTACGCCCAGGGAGCCTCCATGTCGGGCTCGTTGTTGAGGCCTTCGAAGCGTCCGAGCTCGTAGCCGGCCAGCATCTCGACGACACCGGGTTTATTGCCCGGCTGCGTCACGGCGGGAGCGCCGAAGCCGAAGAACTCGTCGAGCTGTGCCACGAACGCGTCGGCGCCGCCGCTGAGCTCGATGCGTGAGGCCATGTCGTGCAGCAGACGGAACGAGTAGTTGTAGCGACTACCCTCGTAGTAGGTGGAGTCCTTCAGCAGCCCGCTCGACGGGTCGAACGCGTTGACCCAGCGTTCGGCGAGCGCCTCGAACTGCTCCGCCAGCGCCGTGTCGCCCACCCGGCGCGCGACTTTCGCCGTGGCCCAGTACCCGAAGGCGAGGTCGAGGGTGTGGCTGATCGGATGCGCCTCGCCGTGCAGCAGGAATTCCTCGCCGTAGGTGCGGCGCAGGTCGTCGGACATGTGCACGAGCGCCCACTCCCAGTCGATGCCGGGCAGTCCGAGCTGGCAGAGGTCGGCGAGGAAGGTGTGCGCGAGCGCGCTGCCCTGCCGCGAGAAGCGGTCGCTCCCCCGCGCCATGCGGTAGCCGATGGGAAAGTTGCCTTCCTCCTCGCAGATGGTGAGCAGCGCGTTGGCCAGTTCGACGGCGCGCTCGGGCATGAGTGCGGTGAGCAGCGGAAGCTGCGTGCGGTAGATGTCCCACATGGTGCTGATGTCGAACGCGAAGGGTCCGTCGCTCGGCCAGAAGGGGCTCTCCGACGGGGCCAGGCAGGGCTTGATCAGCGAGTGGTAGAGCGCCGTCGAGAACACGGTCTGGCGCTCGGCCGAGCTCGTCTTGACGGCGATGGACTTGAGCTGCTTGCGCCACGTGCGCTTCGTCTTCTCCCGCCGCGGATCGAACCGGGCAGAGCCGTCTCCGCAGTCGTCGCGCAGGTTGCGCCGGGCCTGCTCGACTCCGCGCAGCGAGAACCCGATGCGCAGCTCGATGGTCTCGCCCGCCCTCGACGGCCCCGCCCACATGAGCCCGAACGGCCTCAGGGTCGTAGGCCGGATGTGGTCGAAGTCGAGCCGTTTGCCACCCGGCATCAGGCGGCGGTCGTAGAACAGCATCTGCCGCCACTGCGGGGTGTCGCACTCGATGTACACGGCGATCGGCGTGCCCTCGACCACGATCTCGCCCTGCGCGACGCCCGGCTCGAGGGTCTCGAGGTGGGCGCGAAGCGGAATGGTCGCGCCATAGGGAATCGACAGCCCGCCCAGCGAGAAGTCGATCACCACACGCGCCCGCGGGTCCTCGGGGAACGTGTACCGGTGCACGGCGCTCTTCGGTCCGACGGTCAGCTCTGCTCGCACACCGGAGTCGAGCGTGGCGCTGTAGAAGCCGGGTTCTGCGGTCTCGTCCGCGAGATCCCAGAGCCGGCCCAACGCATCCAGTGGCTCGACCATGGGGGTGACGCGGAAGTAGTTGTAGTACTTGCGAATGGCGCCGGTGCCCGACTGCTGAAAGTGCGTGAATCCGGATGCCGTGGGCTTCTCGTGCAGGGTCGAGGGCACGCCCTCGAGACTCAGGTCGTAGCGGCCGTAGCCGGTCGGATAAGCGCCGGAATAGGCGCAGGCCGAGACCATGCCCAGCGGGTAGGTGGCACCCGGATGCGTGTTGCCGATCTGGGGCTTCGGCCACCACCAGGTCGCGGCGAGCCCGGTCTGCGTGGTCAGGGCGGTGGGCTCCGACCCGATGAAGGGGTCGACGTGCCCGATCATGCGAGTGCCGGCCGTCGATTCATGATGTGACGCTAAGAGCCGGCGGCATCCGAATGGTGAACCAGCCGGAGCGGCGAGATGAACGCAGGGCCAACGGTGGTGTGCGTGGGGCTGCGCGGGGCGCCGGACGCTCCCTCTGCGATACTCGGGACGGGGCTGCTCAATCCGGGCCCGCTGAGATCAGGAGCAGACCCGCATGACTTTCGTACCGCATCCCGTGGTCATGCCTGTCAGCTCACGACGAGCACTTCTGGGCTTCTGGCTGTGGGCCGCAGCCGTTGCTCTGTTCGTCGTCGGAGTGATCCTCGGCATCGCACTCTACGACGTGCTTCCCAGCGATATGGGCGTGAACCAGTCGCTCGTGTTCCCGATCGCGGCAGGATTCATCGCGATTCCGGTGAGCACGATCGGACTCGGTTTCGCCATCACGTCGCTGGTGAAGCGCGAACCGCGCAAGGGCCTGGCCATTGCGACGATCGTTCTGTGGGCGGCGACGCCGATCGTGGTGCTCGCCGTGGCCCGCGGCCTCGCGACTGTCGCCTCTTAGCCGCCTTCCGCGTGCCGCTGCGCGAGCGCCGCGGCCACCCGCCCGATGAGGTCGTACGGGATGGGTTTCGAGTACGGAAAGTTGACGGAGTCTTTGGCGGCGCGGAACGGCGCTATCTCTGCTTCGAGGGCGTCGTGCTCGGTCGACTCGCCGTCGTCGAGTCTCGCGATCGGATAGAGGCCGATGAACTTCTTCCAGGCGGCGTAGTGCAGTCCGTAGCGGCCGCCGAGCATCACGGCGGGCATGTCGTAGCGGTACTTCTCTTCGCCGCCGGGCACCGCCTCGAGCAGCGTGCGCCTGATCTCGCGCAGGATCTGCTGCCGCTCGGCGGGGAACGAGTCGATGTACTCGTCGACCGAGGTGAACTTCTCTGTCATGCGCCTCAGAGTCGCACGGAGCAGCTCGCCGATCAAGATCGGTCAGGATCGGAGAAGCGCGTGCCCTGCGGCCATCCCTAGTCTGAAGTCGACGCCGCATACACCGCGGCGCCCCCGTTCATGTATGACCGAAGGAGACCACCATGGCCGCAGCTGCCGAAGGACTGTCGAAAGAAGAACGCGACGCGGTCAAGGATCGCGCGAAGGAACTGCGGGAGGAGGCCAAGGCGGGCAAGAACCGCGAGGCGGGCGAGAAGGCCGTGGCGAAGGCGATCGCCGAGATGCCCGAATCGGATGCCGCTATCGCGGGCCGCATCCACGAACTGGTCGCGGAACACGCGCCCCAGCTGACTCCCAAGACCTGGTACGGGCAGCCCGCCTACGCGAACAAAGAGGGCAAGGTCATCCTGTTCGTGCAGAGCGCCGCGAAGTTCAAGACGCGGTACTGCACGCTGGGCTTCAGCGAGGACGCGGCGCTCGACGACGGGGAGATGTGGCCGACGTCATTCGCGGTGATCTCGGTGACGCCCAGCGTCGAGAACGCGATCACGGAGTTGATCGTGCGGGCGTCTGGCAGGTAGATCATGCCCACAGGCGGCGCCAGAGGCAGCGGCTCGGAGAACCTCTGACGACATCTCCTGAATGGATTGACGCCGAAAAGCCTGCATTGGGAACCGCTGCGACCCGCGCGGACACTATAGGTATATGGGCGCAAATGAATTCGAGGAGTGGCGCGTTCTCGAGCGCGTCAATGCGGGCGACGCAGACGCGTTCGGGTTGCTTTTTGACTTGCATCACGATCGAGTCTTCCGGCACGCATTGCGCCTGACCGCATCAGTGCACGATGCCGAAGACATCACCGCCGTCGTGTTTCTCGAATCATGGCGCCGCAGAACCTCCATGCGGGTCACAGACGGGTCGACGATTGCCTGGCTGCTGGTGACGACCAACTATGTGTTCCGCAACTTCGCCCGCTCTTCGCGGCGCTATCGCGTTGCTCTCGAACATCTCCCGCTGCCCGAGGACACCCCCGATCACGCGGAAGCGACAGACGAGCGGCTCGATCTGGATGCCCGCCGGGTCGCTCTCCGAGAGGCACTAGCTCAGCTTCCACGCCGAGACCAGGACGTCCTCACGCTGTGCCTCCTCGAGGAGCTCAGCACCGCCGAAGCAGCCGAGGCGCTCGGCATAGCCTCGGGAACGGTGAAGTCCCGCCTTTCCCGCGCAAAGGTGCGACTCAGCGAACTTTTGCGACAACCAGATTTGACTTCGATGGGAGGCGAGCGATGAACAACGAACCGACTTTCGACCCGCGGCGCAAGAGTGCGATCCGCGATCTCATCGTCACAACCGCGCGAACGTCGACATCAAGATCCCGACGCGGTCGCGGCAGGCGAGTAGCCGCAGTCGCCACGTTGGTGGTGCTGGCGCTCGGCATCTCGAGCGGAGTCGTCTATGCGTTGAGCACGGGCATCCTCGACCCGAGCCCTGTAGCCAGCGTCACTCCGACCCCGAGCCAGACTCCCACGCCGGCCCCCGCCACCCCTACTCCCACACCGACAACGCCTCCAACCCCCGCGGCGCCCACGATCGACCTCAACGATCCCAGCACCTGGGTCATCGGTTTTGATGGGGTCGGCCCGGTCAAGCTCGGTTCCTCGTTCGAAGAACAACAACAGACGCTTCCCGCCTTCACCGACTTCACCGACACGGTGTGCGTCGGTTTCAATGTGGATCTCCAGGCTCCAACCGGATTCGCCATTCGCTTCATCGGATCACCGGACCGGCCAAACACGACGGCGGCGATCACGTTCGGCGATGGCGGTTCGCCCGTCATCGACGATCGAGCGGCCACCCCGAAGACAGCCGAAGGCATCGGCATCGATTCGACGAAGGAAGAACTGCTGTCGACGTACCCCGGCATTGAGAAGACAGGGATGTATCAGAGCGACGAAAACTCCTACTACGGTCTCTCCGACGGCAACGGTGGGTGGATCGTCTTCGCCATCATCAACGACACCGTGGGGGTGATACAGATCGCCAACGAGTCCCTCATTCCGTACGAAAACAACAGCGTCAAGACCGTGCCCTCCGAGCGCTGCCCAGCGTGACCGCCAAAGCACCGCGGAACACGCGCCGCAGCTGATGCCGAAGACCTGGTACAGCCAGCCCGCCTACGCGAACAAGGAGGGCAAGGTCATCCTGTTCGTGCAGAGCGCCGCGAAGTTCAAGACGCGGTACTGCACGCTGGGCTTCAGCGAGGACGCGCCGCTCGACGACGGAGAGATGTGGCCGACGTCGTTCGCGGTGACAGCTGACGGCCGCGGCGGTGAAGAAGATCGCCGACCTGATCGTGCGCGCCGCCGGCTAGTAGTAGATGTCGCGCTGAGTCGGTGGCACGATGGCGGCATGAGCATCATCGTGACGCCCGAACCGGGCGAGGCGACCGGCGAGGTCGCAGAGATCTATGCGGAGGACATCGCAGACATGGGCTACGTGCCCAGCCATACGCGGGCGATGGCAACCAACCCCGAGGCCTACCGAGCCTGGGAGAACCTCATCGGCGCTATCGCGCGCCCCATGGACAAGCGGCGCTACGAACTGATCACCCTCGCGGCCGCGGGGGCACTGCGCTCGAAGGCCTGCCGCCTCGCGCACGGAAAGAAGTCCCTGAAGTTCATCTCCGAAAACGAGCTCGTTCGCATCGCCCGCGACTATCACGACGCCGGTCTGTCGGCTGCGGAGGTCGCGATGATGGAGTTCGCCGAGAAGCTCAGCACCGACTCGGCGGAGATGACGGATGCCGACAGCACGACCCTGCGCGAGCACGGCTTCACCGACCGCGAGATCGTCGATATCGCCCTCGCGGCTGCGGCCCGAAACTACTACAGTCGGGCGCTTCACGCGCTCGGGGTTGAGGTGGATGTTCCGTCAGGGCTCAGCGAGCCGCTTCGCTCGGCGCTGGTCGACACGCTGTAGCTCTCGCGTGCGACGGGCGACCATGTTGAACTGGAGAACGTCAGCCACCTGCACGTCCGACAAGATCAATCAGAGAGAAGATCCGGCTTCATGACGACTATCGACCCGACCCCAGCCTTCAGCCCCCAACACGAGGCCCTGATCAAGAGCGTCCCTCTCCGTGACGGCAGTTCGATCCAGTCGGAGCGCATCTCATACGAACACGATGGCTCCTCCCTCGAGGGTTACCTCGCCTGGGACTCCTCCGCCACCGGACCGCAGCCCGGAGTGCTCGTCATCCACGACTGGTACGGGGAGGGCGAATACGTGCACGCCCGGGCCCACATGCTTGCCCGCCTCGGCTACGCGGCTTTCGCCGCCGACATCTACGGAGCCGGAGTGCGCCCCCAGGGTGACGAGGCACCCGCCGTGGCCGGCACGTTCTACGCCGACAAGCAGCTGCTTCGCGCCCGGGTCCAAGCGGGCTTCGATCGCCTGCGCTCGGATTCCCGAGTCGACCCCGACCGCATCGCTGTGATCGGCTACTGCTTCGGCGGTTCGGCCACCCTCGAGTTCGCGCGCACCGGAGCGCCTATCGCGGGCGCGGTCTCCTTCCATGGCGGACTCATCACCCATGAGCCCGCGGATGTCGCGAGCCTCCGCGCTCCCCTGCTCGTGCTCACCGGCGCCGACGACCCGGTCGTACCCGACGAGGCAGTCGTCGCCTTCGAGAATGAACTGCGCACTGCGCCAGAACTCGACTGGCAGATCGTGAGCTACAGCGGAGCCCCGCACGCATTCACCCAACCGATGCTCCCGAGCTACAGAGCGAAGGCCGACGTCCGTAGCTGGAAGGCGATGGAGGCGTTCTTCGACGAGATACTCGCCTGAATCCCGGCAAGCACTCGAGCCGAGCTGGCGACCTTGTGTCGATCCAGTGCAGGGGCAAGGGCGGGAGATCGACTGGCGCTTGGCAGAGAGACCGATCCGCAAAAGAAGCTTCCGACAGACGTCCGTGGAGGCACGTCCGCGCCTTACTCCTCGGAGAACGGCGGTTCACCTGATTGAAGATCGACAGCGGAGTCCCTCAGGGCGTGCCGCATCGCGGCCTCGGCCGCGTCGGAATCGTGGGCGCGGACAGCCTCGAGGACGCTCCTGTGATCGGGAACGGGGTCGAGCCATCGAGCCCCGGGATGATGTTGAATCCTGTTGCGCGCACCGACAGCGTGAATGATCATCACGTCGAGCCGTGCGTAAAGTTCGTTATGCGTGGCCTTCAAAAGCAGCAGGTGAAAGTCGAGATCTGCCGCTGTCAGGTCGGCGATGTTCTGCCCGGCCTCTTCGAACCGCATAAAGGCCGTCTCGAGCTGGTCGAGATCTTCGTCCGTGCGTCGCAGCGCCGCAAGTCGTGCCGCAGCAGGCTCAATGACATCCCGTAGCTCCGACAGGTCGGCGAGTAGTCGATCGTCATCGCGCTGGGCCTCGCGGCGCCACATCATCACATCGGTATCGAGCAAATTCCATGCCTCGCGGTCGCGCACGAAGGTGCCTCGTTTCGGGCGCGAGTCGACCAGACCCTTTGCGCCGAGAACCCGCAGCGCCTCCCGCACGACAGTCTTGCTCACTCCCAGTTCGGGCTCCAAAGCGTCGATGTCGATCGTCGAACCCGGCGGGTGATCTCCCCTGATGATGCGCAGCCCGAGCTGGGCGACGACCGCGCCGTGAATCCCACGGCCTGGGTAGATTGCCATGCTGCCTGACTCTAGCGCACGGAATTCGCTGCGCGTCGGACCTCTTGCGTCTTTATTCATTTATTAGTAATTTATGTTTTTACGCGGTAATCGCGTTCCCCATCACCGCTTACAAAGGAGTAATTGATGACGCACAGTCCTGTCCGCAGACGAGTGGTCGCATCCATCGCCGCGATCACCGCAGCGGGAATCGTCCTGTCGGGCTGCTCCGGCTCATCCCCCGATTCGGCCGACGACGGCACCGTCGAGCCCGCGACGATCACGTTCGCGGCATCAACGTTCGGAGACCCCGGACTCGGTCCCCGCTTGCAAGCACTCGTCGATGAATTCAACGCAGAGCAGGATGTCGTCACTGTCGAGGCCGCATCCGTTCCGTTCCCCACATTCGGGCAGACGGTGCTCACTCAGATGGGAGGCGGAGAAGGACCCGACTTGATCCGTTTCGACATGCCCGAGTTCTCCTCTGCCGGTTCGGCAGGGCTGCTCGAGCCGCTCGATGACAAGATCGATGCAGACGAGCTGGGGCTGCAGGAGGGCCCCGACCAATACATGTCGATCGACGGGTCCCGCTACGGCGTTATCTTCGACACCTCGAACTACGTCATGTACTACAACACCGATCTCATCCCCACGCCCCCGGAAACGTTCGACGAGTTCGTAGCCACGGCGAAGTCGACTACGCAGGGAGATGTCTACGGGCTGGCGTTCCGGCAGACCCAGGCAGAGGAGAACGGTGTCTGGCAGGACATCTTCAACTACGTCTACGGCTTCGGCGGCCAGTGGTCCGACGGCGAGAAGCTCACGCTGAACGACCCGAAGAACGTCGAAGGGCTCGAAGCCTTCCAATCGCTCTACGACGCAAATGTCATCCCGAAGGGCGCCGACGCCGCGACCTTCCGCAAGATGTTCGCTCAGAACCTTGTGGGTATGGAGCTGAACAACGGCGGCTACCTGGTGGCAACCCGTGGCACCAACCCCGACCTGAACTTCAGCGTCGCCCCCATCCCTTTCCCCGAGCGCAGGCAGGGCGCGATCATGGCGCCGATCACCATCAACGCGAACAGCGAGCACAAGGATGCCGCAATGGCGTTCATCAACTGGGTGCTGGAGTCCGACCATCAGGTCGAGCTGCAGGAGGCGCTCGGTGCATCGAGTGTGGCCACGAAGACCGAGCGAAGTGCCGAGGCGCTCGAGGAGACACCATTCCTTCCGGTCTATGACGAGCTGACCGAGACGAGCCTTCCGCAGATCGTTCTGGGCTTCGGGGCGGAGACGCCGGACATCCGCAAGATCGTCGTCACCGAAGTCGTCGCAGCCCTGCAGGGGCAGCAGTCGATGGAGACCGCCATGGACAACGCACAGAAGCAGGCCACCGACCTCGTCGGTGGCTGACCCACCCGCGCCGGTGCGGGCGGGTCAGCCCGCCCGCACCGGCACACTATTCCTACAGACCGGAGGATCGCTATGACAGCGATCAGATCGAAACCCCTGCGCCGGCGAAAAAGCCCGCTGGGCAGCAGATGGACCCCCTATCTCCTGTTCGGTCCGGCGGTGCTCTACATCGTCGTGTTCCAGGCCGTCCCCTTGCTGCAGGAGATCTGGCTGAGCTTCACCCGCACCAGCCTCCTGAATCCGGGCAGAAGCGTTTGGGTCGGCATCTCCAACTACACGACCGTCTTCGCCAGCGAGAGCTTTCGGCAGACTCTTCTCACCACGTTGTTGTACGTCATCGTCTGCGTCATCGGTGCGGTCGTGTCTGGACTTGTCGTGGCGCTTCTGCTCAACGCGAAGTTTCCCGGCCGCGGCATCGCCCGGGCGCTGGTAACCGTCCCCTGGGCAGCCCCGGGAATCGCGACCGCCCTGATCGCGACCTGGATGTTGAATGCCCAGTACGGCATTGTCAGCCGCACTCTGAACGCGCTGGGACTGGGCGTCGGTGGTGGTGGCATCCTCGACAACGCTGAACTGGCACTCCCCGCAATTCTTCTGACGACCATCTGGCAGCTCTTTCCCTTCGTCTCCGTCGTCCTCCTCTCGGCACTCCAGTCGGTTCCCGAGGAACTCGTCGAGGCGGCCAAAATGGATGGCGCCGGTCGAGCCTGGGTGTTCCGGGTCGTGACCTGGCAGGTCATCAAGCCAACGGTCGGGTTGGTCGCTCTTCTCATCACCATCTGGTCGCTTCGCCGGTTCGAGTTGATCTGGCTCATGACGCGAGGCGGTCCGCTCGGATCGACTCGAACTCTGGTCATCGACCTCTACTCGCAGGCCTTCGACTCCAAACAGCTCGGCACAGCTGCCGCCATCGGCATGGTGGGCATCATGATCTCGCTGATTGTCATCGTCGGAGCCCGCTTCGTCACCCGCGCCACGGAAAGAGAGTCATGATGCGACGCCTACGTCTCGGAGTCACTCTCCGCATGCTCGCTGTTCTGGTCGTTCTCGGAATCGCGGTCTTCCCCCTTTACTGGATCTTCACCACGGCGCTGACGAGCGACTCCGAGCTGTTCGGCAGTGAGCCGCGCCTCATCCCGGACCTCTCGCGCTTCTCCGTCTTCATCGAGGCCCTGGTCGACGGTCAGACGCTCATCTGGCTCCGCAACAGCCTGATCGTCGCTGTTGGAACCACGGTGCTCTCCATCGGACTCGGAATTCCTCTGGGCTACGCGCTGTCGCGGTTCTCCTTCCGCGGCAAAGTGGCTATCGGTGTGCTCCTTCTTTTCACTCAGATGCTTCCCGAAGCGCTGCTGGTCGTGCCGCTGTTCGCGCTGTTCCGACAGTTCGGACTTCTCGACTCGCTCCAAGGCCTCATCCTGGCCGACACGGCGTTCGTCCTTCCGATCGTCGCGCTCATTCTGAAGGGTGCGATCGACGGGGTACCCCGTGAATTGGAAGAGGCCGCGAGGGTCGACGGGGCACGACCTTTGGGCGTTTTGCTCCGCATCAATATTCCCCTCATCGCCCCATCCATCGCGGCAGCCGCCGTCATTGCGTTCTTCAGCGCCTGGAACGAATACGTGTTCGCCGTCACATTCGTCTTCGACAAGAGCCTTCAGCCGGCTTCGGTCGGCCTCGCAGGGTTCATCGGTGAGCAGGGAACGCAGATCCAGACCATCATGGCGGTCGCCTTCCTCTTCACTCTCCCGGCCGTCGCTTTCTACCTGTTCGCACAAAAGTACGTCGTGTCCGGCATGACTGCCGGCGCAGTCAAGGGATAAGGACCCCAGTGAAGATCACCAAGCTCGACACCATTACCGTCGACTTCTATCGCACGAACCTCGTGATCGTACGGCTGCAGACCGATGAAGGAATCACCGGCGTGGCCGAGGCCACTCTGGAGGGTCAGGAACTCGCCGTTCAGGGTGCGGTCGCGCTGCTCTCCGATGCGGTGAAGGGCAAAGACCCGACCAGAATCTCCCAGACGATCTACGAGTTGGGCCGCGACGCATACTGGCGCGGCGGGCCTGTCACGATGACCGCGCTCAGCGCCCTCGAAATGGCCATGTGGGATGTCTCCGCTCGGGCGCTGAACGTTCCCGTGCACAAGATGCTGGGGGGAACGTACCGAGATCGGGTCAGGGCATACGCCAACGGATGGTTCTCGGGCGCGCAGACGCCTGAGCATTTCGCCGAAGCTGCCGTGGCCACGGTGAAGAGTGGATTCCGAGGCCTGAAATGGGACCCCTTCGAAGCTGCTGATCTGACCCTGGAGACGCGGGACCTCGATCGAATGATCGAATGCATCGCGGCGGTCCGAGAAGCCGTGGGCGATGAGGTCGACCTGTTCATCGAGGGCCATGGACGCTTCAATGTGCCCACGGCGATTCGTGTGGCCAAAAAGCTGGAGCAGTTCAACCCGATTTTCTTCGAGGAGCCGTGCCCGCCCGACAGCATCGATGCCCTGGTCGAAGTACGCAGCAAATCACCGATTCCGATCGCAGCGGGCGAACGCTGGTTCGGTCGGCAGGGGTTCGTTCCCGCGCTGGCCCGAGGCGCCGTCGACTACGTTCAACCCGATGTCACGCACGCCGGCGGTCTGCTCGAGCTCTCCTTCATCTCGACTCTCGCGGCGAACTACTACGTTCCGTTCGCACCGCACAATCCCAGCGGGCCGTTGAGCACGGCCGCCACATTGCAGTTGGGAGCGACCCTTCCCAACTTCCGCTACCTCGAGATCATGGCCACCGATGTGCCGTGGCGCACCGAGATCTCGAATGAAAACCTCACGCTCACGCCCGAGGGCGACGTGCTCATTCCGGAGGGAATCGGTCTCGGCATCGACCTCGATTTCGACGCGATGGCAGAACACCCCTATGTCCCTCATCCGATGCGGATCTTCTCCGATACGATCGCGGACATCCGGCCGCCCGATGCCCGGTCCTATTTCAGCCGGACAAGCCCGATAACGTCCTCTGCGAGCATACGATGACAGCCTCGACCACGGCACGGTACCTCCCCGAGCGGGATGCGGTGCTCATCGGTCGGATTTTCGACCCGGTGTCGCGATCACCCAGAGTGGTCGGACTCCATCGCGGCATCCTCTCGGATCTCTCGTCGATCGTCGGAACCGTCTCTGAACTCCTGGAACGGCCCGACGCGGTTTCCGTGGTGCGGCAAGCCCCGGCTGCCGCATCCTGGCTGATCGACGACGTGATCGAGGAGTCTTTGGGGGCTCACGACGACTCGCCCCGACCCTGGCTGCTCGCGCCCATAGATCTACAGGTCATCAAGGCGTGCGGCGTCACCTTCGCAGCAAGCCTGATCGAGCGCTTGATCGAGGAGCGCGCGGGAGGAGACGCGAGCCGGGCGGCCGAGGTGCGCGACGCAGTCACTCGGGCGATCGGCTCCGATGTCCTCTCCATCCGACCGGGAAGCCCCGAAGCCGCCGCCGCGAAACGCGAGCTGCAGGAACGAGGAATGTGGTCACAGTATCTCGAAGTGGGCATCGGCCCCGATCCCGAGGTCTTCACCAAGGGACCCGTGCTGTCTGCCGTCGGTTTCGGCCAGCACATCGGCGTACCGTCGTTCTCCGAGTGGTCCAACCCCGAACCCGAGCTCGTCTTGATCGTCGACTCGCACGGTCGGGCCAGAGGCGCGACCCTGGGCAATGACGTCAACCTGCGCGATGTCGAAGGCCGCAGCGCCCTGCTGCTCGGGATGGCGAAGGACAACAACGGGTCGACGGCGATCGGCCCCTTCGTGCGGCTGTTCGATGAGAACTTCACGATCGATACTCTGCGCGAAGAGGTGGTCGAGCTCACGATCACCGGCGAAGACGACTTTCGACTCGAAGGTACGAGCAGGGTGTCCGAGATCAGCCGACCGTTCGAGTCGCTCATTGCCGCTGTGCACGGCGCCCACCACCAGTACCCCGATGGGTTCGCCCTGTTCACGGGCACCCTCTTCGCCCCGACTCAGGATCGACTGCACCCGGGCGGCGGATTCACGCACGTTCACGGTGACCGCGTCGAGATCTCGAGCGAGCATCTCGGCAGACTGGTCAACGCCGTCGGCCGCGCGGAGGACATTCCCCGATGGGAATTCGGGATCACCGCTCTGATGCGCAGCCTCACGGATCGACACCAGGACCTATCAGGGGAGACCTCCGATCGAAAGGATGAAGCGCAGTGACCGACACAGCTACCAGTTCGGATCCACGGACGGGCACGAGGCACGAGACTGACATCCGTGCGACGTCGAGCGCAGAGGTGCGCCGGATGTGCGGGCTGGCCGACTCCGCAGCCAGAGATCTCGAGATGCTCGGCCGCGAAGGGCGAGCCGTCCTGCTCGAAAGCATTGCCGACGCGCTCGAGCAGGGCCGCGAGTCCCTGGTCGCTGTCGCCGACGAGGAGACCGCACTCGGCACGACCCGGCTTAATTCCGAGCTGACTCGCACCACGTTCCAGTTCCGGTTCTTCGCAGAAGTTCTGAGAGAGGGCAGCTATCTCGAAGCCTCCATCGACCCAGCGGCCTCTACCGGAATGGGTCCGCGACCAGACCTTCGGCGCATCCTCGTCCCTCTCGGCGCGGTCGCCGTATTCGGCGCCAGCAACTTTCCGTTCGCCTTCTCGGTGCCCGGCGGAGACACGGCCTCCGCCCTTGCCGCCGGATGCCCGGTCGTCATCAAGGCTCATGAGGCGCATCCGCGAACCTCTCGACTCACCTTCGAAGCACTGCAGTCAGGGTTGAAGGCGGTGGGCGCTTCGAGCAATGCCATCCACATCGTCTACGGACGCGAGGCTGGCGTCGATCTCGTCTCCGACCCTCGCATCCGGGCCGTCGGATTCACGGGTTCGCTCCGTGGAGGAGAGGCGCTGCTCGCCGAGATCGCCCGCCGAGACTCCCCCATCCCGTTCTACGGCGAGCTGAGCGGCCTCAATCCCTTGGTCGTCACTCCACGAGCGGCGGATGCGCGGGGCTCGGACATCGCGCGCGACCTCGTGGCGTCGTTCACTCTCGGGGCAGGTCAGTTCTGCACGAAGCCGGGGCTGGTATTCATACCTGCGTCGCCCACCGGTGATGCGATGGTCGAGGCTATGGCCGTGGCCGTGCGCGACATCCCCTCCCAGTACCTGCTGACCAGTGGCATCGCCGACAATTTCGGGGCTCAACTGGATCAGATCGGTGGCGCCGAGGGTGTCGAGCGGGTCGCCGTCGGCGCATCCGACGGGTCCAACGAGTTCGCGGTCGGCAGCCACCTGTTCAGTGTCGACGTCCGTCACCTGACCGAGACGCTCACCCGCGAGTGCTTCGGTCCGGTGTCGCTGATCGCTCGCTATCGCACCGACACCGAGCTGCTCGATGCCCTCGCGACCCTCGAGTCGTCGCTGACGACGAGCATCCAGCTCGATGCCGACGAGACCGCGTTGCCGATCCTGATCGAGAAGACGATGCGCGACAGGACAGGTCGTTTCGTGTACAACGGCTACCCCACAGGAGTCGCCGTCTCCTGGTCGCAGCACCACGGCGGCCCATGGCCGTCGACGAATTCGCTGCACAGTTCGGTGGGCGCAACCGCCATTCGACGTTTCCTGCGGCCCGTATCGTGGCAATCGGCTCCCGAGGCACTCCTTCCCCGTGAGCTGCGCGACGGGTTCACCTCGATTCCGCGCCGAATCGATGGCATCCTCGTCACCCCGACAGATCGGACCTCACTATGAGAACGTGGCTCATCACCGGTTCCTCGAGCGGTCTGGGCCGGGCGCTGGCCGCCGCCGTACTCAAGCGCGGTGACAACGTGGTGCTCGCCGCGCGCACGCCCGCAGACGTCGACGACCTCGGCTCGGAGTACCCCGAGACAACTCTGGTCCAGAAGCTCGATGTGACGGACTCGGAACAGATCCTGGCCACGGTGTCTGCGGCCGTGGCACGGTTCGGAGCCGTCGACGTGCTCGTGAACAACGCGGGCTACGGCTACCGCGCTGCCGTCGAAGAAGGCGACGACGACGTCCGGAGGCTATTCGACACTCACGTCTTCGGCTCCGTGGCCTTGATCAAGGCGGTGCTCCCGCAAATGCGGGCGCGCCGATCCGGAACCATCGTCAGCGTCTCGTCCGTCGGAACCCAGCTCACCCCGGCTGGCTCCGGATATTACGTCGCCGCAAAGGCAGCCGTCGAGGCGCTGACGGGATCCCTCCGAAAGGAACTGCTGCCACTCGGCATCCACGCGATGACTGTCGAGCCAGGGGCCTTCCGCACCGACTTCTCGGGTCGCTCACTGAGCCAGTCCGTCAGGGCCCTGCCGGACTATGCGGAGACGGCGGGGCTCCGCCGAAAAGAGAACGACAGCAGCTCGGGCACACAGCCGGGTGACCCCGCGAAGGCGGCTCTCGTCATCCTGGCAGCGGTCGATGCCGCGACGCCGCCGCCGCTCCTCGCGCTCGGATCCGATGCGATCTTTGCCCGGAGGAAAGCGATGGAAGCCACGACGGCGACCCTCGAACTCTGGCAGGAGATGAGCATGCACACCGACGTCGACAGCGAAGCCTGAGCAGGTAGTTGCAGCATGGTCAGTTCTGGTGCCCCTGGAGGGACTCGAACCCCCAACCTGTTCCTTAGGACGGAATTGCTCTTCCATTGAGCTACAGAGGCTGGCCTTTAGGAGTTTAGCTTAGAGAGAAGAGCCGGTGGTCTCGATACGGTCGCTGCACGACCCGCTCGACCGGCGCATCCAACGTGCCCGCGGCGAAGCCGGCCATAAATAGGGCGCGGCTAGGCCGTTCGATGGCGACACGGGACTTCCCTTCGACAAGCTCAGGGAACGGCGGCGGCTACGCCGCGCTCTCGATGTAGCCCTCCCAGGCCGGCTCCGCGCGCTCCGCTCCGCGGACCGTCCAGCCCGACTGGTGCGGCATCTTGGGCGTCGCCCGCAGAGTCCAGCCCATCTCGGCCGGAGTGCGGTCGCTCTTGATGTTGTTGCAGCGCAGGCAGCAGGCCACGAGGTTCTCCCACGTGTCCTTGCCCCCGCGCGACTTGGGCTGCACGTGGTCGATGGTGGTCGCCGCTCCCCCGCAGTACAGGCAGCGCATGCCGTCGCGGCGCAGCACTCCCCTGCGCGACACGGGCATGAGCCTGGTCGACGGGATGCGCACGTAGCGGGTGAGGATGATCACGCTCGGCCGGTCGAACAGGCCAGAGGTGGCCCAGACCGGATGCTCGACATCGCTCTCGATGATGGTCGCCTTCTCGTTCATCACGAGAACGATGGCGCGCTTGAACGAGACCACTCCGAGTGGCTCGTATCCCGCGTTCAAAACAAGTGTTCGCATTGTTGCCCTTTCGAATTGCCCTGCACGGCTTGCAGGGACCCGATGTGTCACCCATCGATTTTCAAGCGATTACAAGAGCAAATGGACACAAAAAAGGGCACCGTCGAAATGACAGCACCCTAACTGAGCCGAACCCGGCTCAGACAACGTCCACTCGTGTGCCTCCTGACACTCAGCAGGCGGCAACCCGTGGTGCGGATGCTCCTGCCAGATATCACGAGGTCTCCTCTAAAGGCTCGAATAATTGCAGTAAGGCTAACCCACGAACGGCGTACCACAAATTCGTGGCACGCCGTCCGGGTGAGCTGTAACCGATTGTTCACAAACCGGCCAGCGGCGATTCTGTCTAGACGATGCGCACGAAGTAGTAGCTGCCCCAGAGTGCACGGTGCTCGACCATGCGGCCCCAGTCGGGCGAGTCGATCACTCCGCCGGCGCCATCGTAGATGCCGATGTGGTACATCGGCCACACCACGAGGTCGCCCGGCTGGGCGTCTTCGGGCGAGACGCGGATGCCCATGGCCGCCTGGTTTCCGACGATGCGCGGCAGATAGATGCCGAACTGGCCGAACACGTACTGGGTGAGCCCGTCGCATCCGAAACCGGCCTCGGGTGTGGCGCCGGCACTGTAGGGAACGACGCCGACGAACTGCTCGGCGTAGTCGACGACGGCCTGCCCGCTGTAGGCGCCGGAGGGCGGGTTCACGGCGAAGGTGCCTGCGGCGGGTGCTTCGGCGGAGGCAGCCGAGGCTGCGGCGGTGCTGGCCTCGGTGGCGGCGACCGCGGCCGCGGCGGCGTCGCGCGCTGCCTGCAGTTCTTCACTCGTGGGAGCGGTGTAGGCGTCACGGCTCACGGCCAGCGCGGCAGCGTTGTCGTCGACCGTGATGCTCTGCGCGGCCCCCGCCAGGTCGGCGGAGTTGTTCGCATCGAAACCCGCGGTGCCGTTGCCGAACGCGTAGGCGGGAAGGGCCATCGTCGCGATGAGGCCCAGGGCGAAGGTCATGACGACCCCGCCTGCGACGTTGCGGCGGGTCGGCATCTTCAAGCGGCGGGGCGGGGCCGTCTTCACGGTCGCCTTGGCGACGGGTGCGGATGCGCGGGGCGCCGCGATCACCGACGTCGCCGAGCGGGTCACCACGGTGGTGGGTCGCGGCACAGACGGAACGATGTCCGACTCCGACTCGCGACGCTCGCGGCGCGATCCTGGCGCGGCAGCCGTGTGGCTCACACCGGCAGGGGTGTCGATCGAGGTGTTCGGGTTCTGCTGGTCGTTCGGGGCGTCCAGCGGCTCACGAAGTTCGGTCAAGATCTATACCTCCGGCACCTCTCGCAGCATCTAGGGTGCCGCCCCGTCCCACTGAATTGTCTGCGGGTCACGCTCACCGAGAGACGGGGGAAAGAGGTGTCTCGGCGCCGTCCAAAGCCGCGATCTGGCCGTCTGGACTCGTCCGATGGTACGGGAGCGTTACCGTTTTGTCACCTTCCAGAGGACATTTTTAACGAATCGGTAACGGAGAAGATGAATGAACCTCAGCCGAAACGGCTACTTGAAGTCGGTGTCGAGGTTCACGTTGAGCCCCTCGGTCGCGTTTCCCACGTCGATATGCATGTGGGTGCACGAGTCGCTGAACTCCTTGAAGTTCTGCAGATTCAACGAGATTCCGGCCGACGAGCGGCACTCTCCCTGGCCCAGGTTCGAGCCGGGCGGCATGATCGGATCGAGGATCTCGGCGAACTTCACCGTGTTCGCGTCGGCGCCCGGAACGGATGCTCCGTTGATCAGGTAGAAGTCCACGGCATGCCCGCCACCGTTGGTGTAGTGCGACGAACTCGTCCCGCCGCCCTCGATCTGGCCCGTGCACTTGCGGTTGATGTCGCTGACCGCCACGGTGTTGAACGAGCGCACGGCAATCACCATCACCTGCAGGATGCGCAGGTCGATTCCGCAGTCGGGCTTCACCACGCCGTCGGCCAGGGCCTGGATCTCGGGGATGTGATCGGGCACCGACCCCTTGAGCCTGCCGGCCGCGACGGCCGCCATCAGCTCCTGGGCGAGCTTCTGCGATTCTTTCGACACGTAGCTGTTCGTCGTGGAATAGAGGGAGCCGGGCGCACCCTCCGCGTAGAAGTCGTCGCGAACCGCGTTCAGCGCCGGCCCCTCCCCCACGGAGAGGTTCTGGCTGTCGGTGACGTCTCCGACGCTCTGCACCGCTTGGAAGTCGGAGGGGGTCGCGAAGCCCAACGACGGAATCGACAGCGACACCACGAACAGGGCGGCGATCATCATCACGAAGCCGGCCAGAACGCGGCGCTTGATCGGCTGCGAGCGGGCGTGCGACACGAACGTTCCGCTCGACGACGACATGAGCTCGGCGACGGGCACGGAGCGTCTCACGCGCGGCGAGGCGATGGGCACCGGCTTGGACGCCTCATCGGCTCCAGACGTGGCCAGCGCAGTGAACGGCTCGGGTGCCACGTGGGGTTCGGCGAAGTCGACCTCGGCGCTCAGCACCGTCTCGGCGGCGATGTGCTCGGCGGTCTCGCCCTCGACCACCGGATGCTGCGCCACCAGTTCGATCTCGAGAGGCACCGTCTCGAGATTGGCGACCGCGAGCATCCGCTCGTCGACGGCGGGCTCGGGAGCCTGCTCTACCGCGGGCTCGTCCGGCGCCTCAGCGGCTGGCTCGGACGCCGGCTCCGGCGTCACTTCGGCGGACGGCTCGGGAGTCACGGTCGGGTCGACGTCGATGGGGGCACCGGCGCGGGCGCGGCGTCCACGACGAGAGATCGGGGCGTCGGCGGCAGGCTCGGTCTTCGGCGGCGCCGCCTCGACGACAACGGGCTCCGGGTCGGACTCGGGCTCCGACTCGATCGCCGGCTCCAGCTCCGGCTCGGGAGTCGGCTCCGGCTCCAGCACAGGCTCCGGCTCGACGACGGGATCCGTGTCGACCACAGGCTCCGGGTCGGGCTCGGGGACCGTGTCGACCACAGGGTCCGGCTCGACAGCCGGAACCGGCTCGACCACGGGCTCCGGGGCGACGGGCGCGTCTGGCCGGGCCACGGCATCCGGAACCCGATCGACGACGGCGGGCCGCTCGGAGTAGCGCTCGTCGAGCTCGCGCTCGCGCAGCTCGCGGCGACTCAGCCCGGCTGAGGCCTGGGCTGCGGCGGAGCGGTGCTGCGCCTCCGCCTCGGCTTCGGCCTGCTCCCGGTCGCGCAGTTGGCGGCGGCTCAGCGGAGCGGCGGGCGGTGCCGTGCGTGAATCGCGTCGTCGTCGAGGATTCTCGACGCTCTTGTGCGATTCAGCGGGTTCGACCACGGGGCTTGAGATCCTTCGACGCCATCAATGGCAGACATGTCCGACCGTCTGGGCGCAGAACGGGACCGGGTAGTGCAGGAGACAGTCGGAGGGCGCATCCTGATCCGGCGCTCCGCCGCCCGAACGAGCGGGGGAACTGTTCGAGGGTATGCGAATCTCCCTCATCTGTCACTCTGGCCCGGCCAGCTGCCAGGCCGCGACCAGCGCGCAGACAGAATGCGCGCCCTTCGGTCAGATGCCGACGAAGATGTGACCCGCGACCTCGTTGGGCAGTTCGAGGCCCTCGGGGAAGCCCTCGACCTCGACGAGGATGTACGAGCCGACCTGAGAGAACGCGGCCTTATTGCCGGGAACGACGCCGAACTGCTTGAGCTGCAGCAGCAGCTCGGGGTCGACCTGCGCCGGCTCGCCGAGGCGGCGGATGGTCTTGGTCTGCGGGCCCACGGCACCGTGAACGAGGCTCAGGAGATTGACCACGCCGCGGGTGAACGGCACCGCTGCCGCGTCGCCGAACTCGTCGAGGCCGGGAATCGGGTTGCCGTAGGGCGATTCGGTGGGGTGATCGAGCATCTCGATGATGCGACGTTCGACCTGCTCGCTCATGACATGCTCCCAGCGGCATGCCTCTTCGTGCACGTACTCCCAGTCGAGCCCGATGACGTCGCTGAGCAGTCGCTCGGCGAGGCGGTGCTTGCGCATGACGTGAACGGCCTTGGTGCGGCCGATGCCGGTGAGCTCGAGGTGACGATCGCCGGAGACCACGACGAGGCCGTCACGCTCCATGCGGCCGACCGTCTGAGAGACCGTAGGGCCGGAGTGGCCGAGGCGCTCCGAGATCCGAGCGCGCAGCGGAATGATGTTCTCCTCCTCCAGTTCGAGGATCGTGCGGAGATACATCTCCGTGGTGTCAATGAGATCGGCCAACGATCACTCCTTAGGAAGTTGCGCACGTACGCCTCCACCATAACGTTTGAGAACGGTGGGTAAGGCTCGGCTCACTAGACTTAACCCCATGCCTGAACTGACAATTCCCAGCGCCCTTCTGCCCACCGACGGCCGTTTCGGCTGCGGACCGTCGAAGGTGCGGCCCGAGCAGCTCGTCGACCTCGCCACCCGCGGCGCCTCTCTTCTGGGAACGTCTCACCGCCAGGCACCGGTCAAGAACCTCGTCGGATCGGTGCGCGACGGGCTCTCGAACCTCTTCTCGCTGCCCGAGGGCTACGAGGTCGTGCTCGGCAACGGCGGCTCGACCGCGTTCTGGGACGCGGCCGCATTCGGCCTCATCGAGAAGCGCAGCGAGCACCTCACCTTCGGCGAGTTCGGCTCCAAGTTCGCCGCAGCCGCGAAGGCTCCGTGGCTCGAGGCACCTCACGTGATCAACGCAGCGGGCGGGTCGCGTAGCGAGATCGAGGTCGTCGAGGGCGTGGATGTCTACGCCTGGCCCCACAACGAGACCAGTACCGGGGTGATGGCTCCCGTGAAGCGGGTTCACGGCGATGCAGGCGCGCTCACGGTGGTCGACGCGACCAGCGCGGCCGGCGGCATCCAGTTCGACGCGGCCGAGACCGACGTGTACTACTTCGCTCCGCAGAAGAACTTCGCGTCAGACGGCGGCCTCTGGTTCGGACTCTTCTCCCCCGCCGCCATCGAGCGGGTCGAGCGCATCGCCGCGTCGGGGCGGTACATCCCCGAGTTCCTCAGCATCAAGAACGCCGTCGACAACTCGCGACTCAACCAGACTCTCAACACTCCCGCCATCGCGACGCTCGTGATGCTCGACAACCAGATCGATTGGATCAATGGCAACGGAGGGCTCGCCTGGGCCTCGGCGCGCACCACGGAGTCGTCGTCAGCGCTCTACGACTGGGCCGAGGGCGTCGACTACGCCAGCCCGTTCGTTGCGAACCCCGAGCACCGCTCGCAGGTGGTCGTCACGATCGACTTCGACGACTCGATCGACGCGGCCGCCATCGCCAAGGTTCTGCGCGCGAACGGCATCGTCGACACGGAGCCCTACCGCAAGCTCGGTCGCAACCAGCTGCGCGTGGCCACCTTCGTGGCGATCGAGCCGTCAGACGTGCGCGCGCTCATCTCGTCGATTGAGTTCGTGGTGGAGAACCTCTAGCACGCGCCCCTGCGCTGGTCTCGATACGCTGCGGCCGCGGGCGGCCTCCGCTACTCGGCCGGCGCGCTCTGAACGCAGAGAACGGGCGGAGATTCGCACATCCGACGCGAATAGCGCGTCGGATAGTCAGATCTCCGCCCGTTTTAGTTCTGGCTCGCCGGAAGATGCCCTTCGACAGGCTCAGGGAACTGAACGCGACGCCCTTCGACAGGCTCAGGGAACTGAACGCGACGCCCTTCGACAGGCTCAGGGAACGGAACGGGACGCCCTTCGACAGGCTCAGGGAACGGGACGCGGAGCCCTTCGACAGGCTCAGGGAACGGAACGGGACGCCCTTCGACAGGCTCAGGGAACGGAACGCGGAGCCCTTCGACAGGCTCAAGGAACGGGCGGCGCTCCTCAGCGCAGGTCTTCGGGCGCGTCTTCGTCGTAGTAGACGCTCGAGCGGGGCTCGGAGTCGTCGAGCTCGACAACCGTGAGGCCCTCTTCGTCGACGTCGACGGTCTGCTCGGGCGAGGCCTCACGAGGCGCGTCGTCGCCGCGAACGAGAACCGACGCGTCGAGAACGGCGGCCTCGGCGTGCTCGTGCACGGCGTCGTCGAGAACGTCGTCGTCGAGAATGTGGTCGTCGAGGTCGAGCTCGTCCTCGATGTCCTCGTCGTCGGAGTCGACATCTGCTTCGTCGTCGAAGTCCTCATCGTCGTCGTCTTCCGCGAGCGCGGCCGCGTCCTGGGCGAGCTTGTAGTCCTCGAGCCGCTCGGACCACGGGGTCCACTCCGGAGAGAGCACGGCGCCCTCGCCCGGAAGCAGCTCGGTCTCGAGCACGTTCGGCTCGCTCTCGTCGTCGATGCGCGAGAGGGTCGCCGTCCAGTGCCAGTCGGGGTACCCGGGCATCAGCGAGGCGAAGTGCAGGCTGAGCACGTGCTCGTCGTGGGTGGTGTGCCCCACGACCGCGCCGATGGTCGACGCGGGCGTGATCTCGAGCAGCGCAGCGCGCGCCTGATCGACGGCGGCGAGCAGCACGGGGTCTGCCTCGAACTCCACGGACGCCTCGACGGTCTCGGTCTCGACGGTCTCGGCTTCGACAGTCTCGGTCTCGGGCTCGACCTCTGCGTCGGACGAGCCGTCAGGGGTCGGATCGGAGTGCTGCACCGGTGTCTACGCGTCCAATTCGTCGGCGACCTTGCGCAGCAGCGCAGCGATCTTGCGGCTGTGCGCCGTGTCGGGGTAACGACCCCGCTTGAGGTTCGTTCCGATTCCGTCGAGCACCTTCACGAGGTCTTCGACGATGATCGACATGTCGTCGGCCGGCTTGCGGCTGAGCTTCACGAGGCTGGGCGGGGCTTCGAGCACGCGCACCGAGAGGGCCTGGGCGCCGCGCTTGCCGTCGGCGATGCCGAACTCGAGCTTGGTGCCGGCCTTGACCGTCGTACCTGCGGGCAGGGCTGACGCATGCAAAAAGACCTCTGAGCCGTCATCGGAGCTGATGAAGCCGAAGCCCTTCTCGTCGTCGTAGAACTTGACCTTGCCGGTAGGCATTCGCGGATCTCCTTGTGTGAATTCGGCTCGCTAAGTGGCTAGCGGGCACACGATAGCCTAACGGCCCCGCGCTGAGACCGTATCCTTGGACCTGTGACAGACAAGCAGACACCGCCGGTTCGCTCCAGCGAGCGCATCCTCGCGTACATGATCGCCGGCATCATCGGGGCGTCGCTGCTCTGCTTCGCGGCGTTCCTCATCGCCTCCCTGGCGGGAGTGCGCGGCGAGGCACTGTCGCAGGGCGTCTGGCCGGCTGTGGTGATCTTCCCCCTCATCGGCCTCCCGATCGGCCTCGTGCTGATCCTCGTGCTGCTCTTCACGAATCTCCGCCGCCGCGCCAAGGAGGCACCGAAGCCTCGATGAGCGACACTCTCGCTCTCGCCGGTCGACTCCAGCTCCTGGACGACGACCACCTCGTCGCGCTCGCCTCACTGAGGCTCCACGACGCCCGCGGCATCAAGGACTTCTTCGACCTCGCCGACAGGCTCCTCGACCCCGCGTCGATCGACGCGGCGCTCGCCGCCCTGCCCCGCCGCACCCTCGCGGCCCTCGCGCATCCATCGCCCGACGCCGACCCGGCAGACCTCGAGCCGGCAGCGCGCCTCTTTCTCACCGACGGCGAGACGCCGGGGCACGCTCTGGATGCCGTCACCCGCGTTCTCGAGTCGTGGCCCGACCGCGGTCTTCCGTCGCCCGAGCAGCTCGCCACCGAGCCCCCGCCGGCCGACACCGACCGGGCCCAGCAGCGCGACACGAGCGACCGGATGGCGGCGGAGCGCGCGTTCACGGCGACCGCCGGCATCGCGGAGCTCATCCACGAACTGCGCACGATGCCCGTGCGCGAACTGGCCAAGGGCGGCGTGGCCGCGCCCGACGCCAAGCGGCTTCTGGCCTCGCTCGCCATCGCGCCCAACGACCTCGACGCGCTGCTGCGCATCGCCCGCCGCGCCGGCCTCGTGACGCTCGACGATCTTCTCTGGTCGACGACGGAGGAGGCGCTCCCCTGGCTCCTGAAGGGGTCTGCCGATCGATGGGTCGCCCTGGCGACCTCGTGGCTCGACGCACTCGCCGACGACATCGGAGGGGTTCTGCGCTCGCGCAGCCGCCGACCGTGGGGCGCAGACGCGCAGCGCACCATCGCCTACCTCTATCCGGCAGGCGGAGACGCCCTGCGCGGTCGCGTGGCCTTCGTGCTCGACAGCGCCGAATACCTGGGCATCACCGCGAACGGCTACCCCGGCGCCGCCGCACGAGCCCTGCTCGACAACACCACGGAGCCGCTGTCGAGCGTGGCCGCGGCACTGTTGCCCGCAGAGGTCTCCAACGTGTACCTCCAGCACGACCTCACGGTCATCGCGCCCGGTCCGCTGACTCCGGATGTCGACGTGCGGCTGAGAACGCTGGCCGACATCGAGGGCCGCGGCCTCGCATCCACCTACCGCATCTCGGCCGCCAGCGTGACCCGCGCCCTGGCCGAGGGAGAGACCGCCGAGGGCATCCTCTCGTTCTTCCGTTCCGTCTCGCTCACCGGTGTTCCCCAGCCCGTGGAGTACCTCGTCACCGAGGCCAGCTCCCGCTACGGCCGGCTGCGGGTGGGAGCGGGCAGCCCCGACGACGAGGCACGCGGCATCGCGAGCTATGTGCGCAGCGACGACGATTCGCTACTCAGCACGCTCGCCGTCGACCACGGCCTCGCCTCGCTCGGGCTCGAGCACGACGGCGCAGACCGCCTCACCAGCCGCTTCCCGTTCGACACGATGTTCTGGATGATCTCCGACGCGCGCTACCCCGTCGTGGCGGAGCGGGCATCCGGCGCCACCTTCGCCCCCGTTCGCACGCGCACCGCACCGCGGAGGGCCGCGCCGACCCCCACCCCCTTCGTCGACCTCGTCGCCCGTCTGCGCGAGTCCGCGCACGCGGCCGGCGATGCGCCCGAGGCGTGGATCGCGCGCCAGCTCGACGTCGCCATCAAGGCCAAGAGCCCCCTCGCGGTGAGCGTGGGCATGCCCGACGACAAGACCACGGTGTTCCTCGTGACGCCGCTGTCGCTGGCGGCGGGACGACTTCGGGCGATCGACGAGAAGGCGGGAGTCGAGCGCACCCTTCCCCTGCGCAACATCACCGCCGTCGCACCCGCGCCGTAACGCGCAAGCCCCCGCCGCCACGGGCGTGACACCCCGTTCAGCGGGTAGGATCGTACGTTATGCCGTCTGGCCCATTGATCGTCCAAAGCGACCGCACCGTGCTTCTCGAAGTCGCGCACCCCGATGCCGAGAACGCGCGCCACGAGCTCGCCGTGTTCGCCGAACTCGAACGCGCCCCCGAGCACATCCACACCTACCGCATCACCCGCCTCGGGCTCTGGAATGCCCGCGCCGCCGGCCACGAGGCCGCAGAGATCCTGGGCACGCTCGAGCGCTACTCGAAGTTCTCGATCCCCCAGGCCGTCTCCATCGACATCGAGGAGACGATCGCGCGCTACGGCCGCCTCGTCATCGAGCGCGACGACGAAGGCGGGCTGCTGCTGCGCGCCACCGATTCCGCGGTGCTCAGCCAGATCGCATCCGGCAAGAAGATCGCCCCTCTACTGGTCGAGCGCCGCGCGCCCGACACCTACGCCGTCGCCCCATGGGCGCGAGGCCAGCTCAAGCAGGAGCTGACCAAGCTCGGCTGGCCCGCCGACGACCGCGCCGGCTACACGCCGGGCACTCCTCACGAGATCGCCCTTCAGGAAGACGGCTGGGCACTGCGCGACTACCAGAAGCTCGCGGTCAGCAACTTCTTCGAGCGCGGCTCGGGCGTCGTCGTGCTGCCCTGCGGCGCCGGCAAGACACTGGTCGGCGCGGGAGCCATGGCCACGGCGAAGACGAACACGCTCATCCTCGTCACCAACACCGTGTCCGCCCGACAGTGGCGGAGCGAGCTGCTCAAGCGCACGACCCTCACAGAAGACGAGATCGGCGAGTACTCGGGCCAGCTCAAAGAGGTCAAGCCCGTGACCATCGCGACCTATCAGATCCTCACCGCCAAGCGGAAGGGAGCGTATGCGCACCTCGAGCTGCTCGACGCGCTCGACTGGGGACTCGTGGTCTACGACGAGGTGCACCTGCTTCCCGCTCCGGTCTTCAAGCTCACGGCCGAGCTCCAGGCCCGCCGCCGGCTGGGCCTCACCGCCACGCTGGTGCGCGAAGACGGACGCGAGGGCGACGTGTTCAGCCTCATCGGCCCCAAGCGCTTCGACGCCCCGTGGAAGGAGATCGAGGCCCAGGGCTTCATCTCCCCCGCCGAGTGCTTCGAGGTGCGCATCGACCTTCCCCAGAACGAGAGGCTCGAGTACGCGGCGTCGGCCGACGACGAGCGGTACCGCCTCGCCGCCACGGCGCCCGCGAAACTGGATGTCGTCAAGCGGCTCATCGAGAAGCACTCCGGCGAGCGAATCCTGGTGATCGGGCAGTACCTCGACCAGCTGCAGCAGCTCGAGACCGAGCTGGGCGTGCCCTCTCTCACGGGAGCCACTCCCGTCGCGGAGCGCGAGCGGCTCTACGAGGCGTTCCGCGACGGCACCGAGCCCATCCTCGTGGTGAGCAAGGTCGCGAACTTCTCGGTCGACCTTCCCGAGGCGAGCGTGGCCATCCAGGTGTCGGGGTCGTTCGGATCGCGCCAGGAGGAAGCCCAGCGCCTCGGCCGCCTGCTGCGCCCGAAGGAGTCGGGACTGTCGGCCAACTTCTACACGCTCGTGGCGCGCGACACGGTCGACCAGGACTTCGCCCAGAACCGCCAGCGGTTCCTGGCCGAGCAGGGCTACAGCTACACGATCCTCGACGCCGACGAGCTCAGCCCCCAGCCTGCCCGCTGAGAAGCGGCAAGGGCGTCCCGGCTCACAGGAAAGTTGACTTTTGTTCCCCAATCACTCCCAGACAACGCCCAGACAACCCGCAGATAATTGAGCCTATGACTGGCCCACGCATCCTGATCGTCGACGACGAACCCAACATCCGCGATCTGCTCACCACGAGCCTTCGCTTCGCCGGCTTCGCCGTGCGAGCCGTCTCGAACGGCGCACAGACCATCTCGGCCGTTCTCGAAGAAGAACCCGACCTGATCATCCTCGACGTCATGCTGCCCGACATGAACGGCTTCGGCGTTACCAAGCGCCTGCGGGCATCCGGCTACACCGCGCCGATCCTGTTCCTCACGGCGAAGGACGACACCGAAGACAAGATCACCGGCCTCACCGTCGGCGGCGACGACTACGTCACCAAGCCCTTCAGCCTCGACGAGATCGTCGCCCGCATCAAGGCCATCCTGCGACGCACGATGCAGGCCGACGAAGACGCGATCATCCGCGCCGGCGAGCTCACCATGGACCAGGACACACACGAGGTCTACGTCGGAGATTCGGCCATCGAGCTGAGCCCCACTGAGTTCAAGCTGCTGCGCTACCTCATGCTGAACCCCAACCGCGTGCTGTCGAAGGCCCAGATCCTCGATCACGTGTGGGAGTACGACTTCAACGGCGACGCCGGCATCGTCGAGAGCTACATCTCGTACCTGCGACGCAAGCTCGACGCCCACTCCGAGGAGTCGCTCATCCAGACGAAGCGCGGCTTCGGGTACATGCTGAAGGTCTCCAAGGCATAAGGCGCATCTCCAGCAGGTTCGCGTAACCTGATGGACGACATGCAGCACTCACTACTCACGCGCTGGAACGCGATCTCCTTGCGCAACAAGATCACCGGCGTGACCGTGCTGATGCTCACGTTCGGCCTCATCGTGTCGGGTATCGGCACCATGACCGTTCTGCGCGACTACCTGATCAAGCAGGTCGACACGCGACTGATCAACGCGTACACCGAGCCCACCTCGGTTCTCGGACCCGATGCGGACACGCGCGGCTTCGACTACGACGACGTGCTCTCCGCCCCCGCCACCTACTACGTGGCCCTGCTCGACGCCGATGCGCAGCCGATCGTCACGAACTGGAGCGGCACGGGCTTGGCCGCACCGAAGCTGACCAGCCTCGACATGTCGACGGCGACAACTCTCGCCGGGCAGCGTTTCGACGTGCCCAGCACTAAGGGCTCGTCCCACTGGCTCGCCGTGGCCCTTGTGTTGCCCGTCGACAACTACGGCACGAACAACACGCTCGTGATCGCCCAGTCGCTCGAGGGCACCGAAGACACCACCACGACCTACCTGTCGATCTTCCTCGCGTTCGGAATCGGTGTCGTCGTGCTGGGCGCCATGCTCACCCGCCTTCTGGTCACGAGCACGTTCGCGCCTCTTCGCCAGGTGGAGCGCACGGCCGCCGCGATCGCCGATGGCGGAGACTTCAGCCAACGGATGGCGGTGGAGACTCCCAACACCGAAGTCGGCAGGCTCAACCGATCCCTCAACACCATGCTGAGTCGCATCGACCGCGCCTTCGACGACAGGGCCCGCACGATCGAGCAGATGAGACGGTTCGTCGGCGACGCCAGCCACGAGCTGCGCACTCCCCTGGTGTCTGTGCGCGGCTACGCGGAGCTCTACCGCATGGGCGCCCTCCAGACGCCCGACGATGTGAGCCAGGCCATGGATCGCATCGAGAAGGAGGCCATCCGCATGGGCTCCCTGGTCGAGGACCTGCTCGAACTCGCCCGGCTCGACGAGACCAAGCCCTTGAAGCTCAGCCCGGTCAACCTGACCCCCATCGCCATGGACGCGGCGCTCGACGCCCGCGCCTCCAGCCCGGGCCGGGTCATCCGGGTCTCGACCTCGCGCCCGTCAGACCCGGTCATCACCTTCAACCCGGCCGTCGCCGTGACAACCGACGGCGAACCGGATGCCGGTGACCCGGCCGCCGCCGATCAGTCGGCCACCGGATCGATCCCCTTCTCGTCGGCATTCGCCCGGCTCCGTCGCCGCAGCGCACGCCCCACCCAGCCGAACTCCGCCTCCTCCGACCCGGTAGTGCTGCCCGCCACGGTGACTCCGTCGTTCGAGCTCGAGAACACCGACGACGAGAACGCCATCCAGCCTCTGGTGATGGCGGAGGAGAACAAGATCCGGCAGGTGCTCGCCAATCTCATCGGCAACGCGCTCCGGTTCACGTCGAGCGACAGCCCGATCGAACTCGCGGTCAGCGTCGACGAGGCCGCCAGGCTGGCCACGGTCGACGTCATCGACCACGGCGAGGGCATCCCTCCGCAGATCCGCGAGAAGATCTTCCAGCGCTTCTGGCGAGCCGACAGCTCTCGCACACGCGAGACGGGTGGCAGTGGCCTCGGCCTCGCCATCGTGTCCTCGATCGTCGCTGCGCACGGAGGAACGGTGCGGGCCCTCGAGACCGAGGGCGGCGGAGCCACCTTCCGCGTCTCTCTTCCTCTCCTCATCGAGCAGGCCCCCGCCGCGTCATCCACAGGCCCCGCCTCGACCTCCTGACGCGCTCGCTCGCCCGTCTACCGTTGCAGCTGCCGACCGACCGGTCGGTACCACCGCAGCCAGACGAAAGAGCAGGCATCCATCATGAGCCAGTACCAGGTCGACAGCGAGGCCGTCAGCGCCAGTGCATCGTCCATCCGCAGCACCATCGAACGCATCCAGGCCGACGTCGCCGCCATGCACGGTCAGCTGACCTCGCTCGAGGGCAGCTGGACGGGCCAGGCCGCCGTCGCCTTCCAGGCCGTCGTGGCCGACTGGCGAGGCACCCAGACCCGGGTCGAAGAGAGCCTGGCCTCGATCACCCAGGCGCTGTCGGCGGCCGCGCAGACCTACGCCGACGTCGAGATGCAGAACGTGCGTATGTTCGCCGTCTAGAAACGACGAAGCGGGCGACTCCCGAGGGAGCCGCCCGCTTGTGTCTTGTCTAGTCAGACCTGAGTCTGTTCAGACGAGGGACTTAGAAGTCCATGCCACCCGTGGGGTCGCCGGCCGGGGCCGCAACCTTCTCGGGCTTGTCTGCGACGACCACCGAGGTGGTGAGGAACAGACCGGCGATCGACGCGGCGTTGACCAGCGCGGAGCGCGTGACCTTCACCGGGTCGTTGATGCCGGCGGCCAGCATGTCGACGTACTCGCCGGTCGCGGCGTTGAGGCCGTGTCCGACGGGCAGGTTGCGAACCTTCTCGGCCACAACACCGGGCTCGAGGCCCGCGTTCTGAGCGATCTGCTTCAGCGGGGCGTCGATGGCCACCTTGACGATGTTCGCACCGGTCGCCTCGTCGCCCGTGAGCGAGAGCTTCTCGAAAGCGGTCTTGCCGGCCTGGATGAGGGCGACGCCACCACCGGCGACGATGCCCTCTTCGACGGCTGCCTTGGCGTTGCGCACGGCGTCTTCGATGCGGTGCTTGCGCTCCTTGAGCTCGACCTCCGTTGCCGCGCCGGCCTTGATGACGGCGACGCCACCGGCGAGCTTGGCGAGACGCTCCTGGAGCTTCTCACGGTCGTAGTCGCTGTCGGTGTTCTCGATCTCGTTGCGGATCTGCTGCACGCGACCAGCGATGGCGTCGGCGTCGCCGGCACCCTCGACGATCGTGGTCTCGTCCTTCGTGATGACGACCTTGCGGGCCTTGCCCAGCAGGTCGAGCGTCACGTTCTCGAGCTTGAGGCCGACCTCTTCCGAGATGACCTGTCCACCCGTGAGGATCGCGATGTCCTGCAGCTGCGCCTTGCGACGGTCTCCGAAGCCGGGAGCCTTGACGGCCACAGACTTGAAGATGCCGCGGATCTTGTTGACGACCAGCGTGGCCAGGGCCTCGCCGTCGACGTCTTCGGCGATGATCAGCAACTGCTTGCCGCTCTGGATGACCTTGTCGACGATCGGCAGCAGGTCCTTGATGTTCGAGACCTTGCTGTTGACGATCAGGATGTAGGGGTCTTCGAAGACGGCTTCCTGGCGGTCGGGGTCGGTGACGAAGTACTGCGACAGGTAACCCTTGTCGAAGCGCATGCCCTCGGTGAGCTCGAGCTCGGTGCCGAAGGTGTTCGACTCCTCGACGGTGACGACGCCCTCTTTGCCGACCTTGTCGATGGCCTCGGCGATCAGCGCGCCGATCTCGGGGTCACCGGCGGAGATGGACGCGGTCGCGGCGATCTCTTCCTTGGTCTCGATCTCCTTCGCGTTGGCGATGAGCTCGGCGGTCACTGCGGCGACGGCCTTCTCGATGCCGCGCTTGAGGGTGATCGGGTCGGCGCCGGCCGCGACGTTGCGCAGGCCTTCGCGAACGAGCGCCTGGGCGAGCACGGTTGCGGTGGTCGTACCGTCTCCGGCGACGTCATCGGTCTTCTTGGCGACCTCTTTGACGAGCTCTGCACCGATCTTCTCGTACGGGTCGTCGAGCTCGATCTCCTTCGCGATCGACACACCGTCGTTCGTGATGGTGGGAGCGCCCCACTTCTTCTCGAGGACGACGTTGCGACCGCGCGGGCCGAGCGTGACCTTGACTGCGTCGGCGAGAATGTTCAGGCCGCGCTCGAGGCCGCGACGGGCCTCTTCATCGAAAGCAATGATCTTTGCCATAAGTGTTTCTGTCCCTCCCGGAGACAATCAAAGAATTAGCACTCCATTGGAGAGAGTGCTAAGACAATATTGGCACTCAGGGCAGGCGAGTGCAAGCCGCAACAGCGAACGCCGCCCGCGTTCGCGGACGGCGTTCAGTGTGTCGGGCATCGCGGGTGCGATGCGGTCGAGTGCGTCAGGGGTCAGGCGAGCCGAACGGCTTCGGCCTGCGGCCCCTTCGCTCCGGTGCCCACTTCGAAGACGACCTGCTGGCCCTCTTCGAGCACCTTGTAGCCGCCCATCTCGATCGCCGAGTAGTGGACGAACACGTCCTGTCCTCCCTCGTCGACCGTGATGAAGCCGTAGCCCTTCTCAGCGTTGAACCACTTCACGGTTCCGTTCGCCATTGTTACTCCCATTGCCGAATGTGTGTCGTCAGGACACCCGAGGAAACACGGGTGACCAAGGCCGATACTAATCAGCGCATTCGCCGGATTGCGGGCGATCCCGGCAAAACGGGGCATCCGTTTCCGCATCTCAACACGACGGAAACATCACCGAAATATGTGGCCGCAATGCGACCTCCGCCCGCCCTACTGGACGGGCTCGTCGGTCGTGCCGTCTGCAGACGGTTCGACGAAGTCGGCACCGAGCACGACGGTGAGCTGCGCTCCCTGGAACTGGTCGGACGGCTCGACCCGCACGGAGGTGATCGACAGCGTGACACCGTTCGCCGTCGCGTCGGCGGTGGCCTTGGCGAACAGGGAGTCGGCGAGGCCGAGTGCGGCCGCTTCGTTCGCAGGATCGACGTAGTAGACCGTGGTCGTCTTGAAGTCGGTGGCACTCGCGTTGGCGGTGGAGCCGACGCCCGCCCATCCGGCCTCGCGCATGGCGTCGCCGACGCTGGCGGCCAGGCCCACGGTCTCTGTGCCGTTCAGGATGGTGACGCTGGCGGCCCCATCGACGATGGGAGTGATGGTCGGTGTCGGAGTGGGCGTCGGGGTGGGCGTCGAGGCCGTCGTTCCGCCCAGAATGCCGCCGAACTGGATGTTGTCGTTGATGATGGCGAGGCCCACCACACCTCCGGCGACGATGACTCCGGTCGCGAGAGCAGCCCAGGCGAACGCGATCCAGCCGCGGCCCTTGCGGCGCGGGCCCCGGTGGGCACCCGTGCGGTGAAGGTCTGCCGGGATGGTGTCGAAGCGGTCGGATTCAGGCTTGGCCATGGTGTGGTCTGGGTCCTAGTCGTCGAGGGACGTGAGGCGCACTGATCGCGCGTCCGTCCTGGCATCCCGCACTCGGTGCAGTCTCTTGATGAGCATGGGGTCGTGGGCGAGGGCGGAGGGCGAATCGATGAGCGCGCCCAGCAGTTGATAGTAGCGGGCGGCCGAGAGACCGAATTCGTCACGAATGGCCTGCTCCTTGACGCCGGCGTGCTTCCACCAGGTGCGCTCGAAAGCCAGGATCGCGATGTCGCGAGCACCGAGGGCCGGCGCTCCGCCGTCGCCCGTGCGTTGCTCGTCGAGATCTTTCGCGGCTCCCACATGGCCTCCACTTCGTGCCCGGGAGCCGTCCGGCCCCCCGATCGTCAACATCCTATGGGCCGCATGCTCTGGATCAGCCGAATGAGGCGGGCATGCCGCGATGCCTAGCGACCGGCGCGGTACATGGTGCGGTGGGCGATGCCCGCCTCCATGAACTCGTCGCCCACGGCGACGAATCCGAACGGGGCGTAGAGGCTGGTGATGTAGCTCTGCGAATGAAGAAGCAGAGGTTCGGAGCCGTAGAGCTCGACGACCCTCGCCAGGAGTAGCTGCGCGAGCCCCCTTCCCCGGTATGCGGGGCCGACGACGACGCGGCCCGGCAGTCGATGCGCATCTTCGTATTCGGCGACCTCGTCGCGAAGCACACGGAGATAGGCCGCCACGTCGCCGTTCTCCCCCGCGATCCACAGGTGATCGGTCGTGCGCTCTCTGTCGCGGCGGTCGAGCTCGCTCTCGTCGACCTTCTGCTCCACGTAGAACACGTCGGTGCGCAGCTTGAGGATCTCGTAGAGCTCCTCCGTGGTCAGCTCGCTCCAGCTCTTCTGCACGATCGTGGGTACGGTTTCGAGGGGCACGGGGGCCAAGTTTACTGTGATGATGGAAGAAGCCCTGGTCGATCGCGGAGCCGCGATCGTGGGGCGGATAAGGAGTGTCCTGTCGATGAGTTACGACGTTCAGAAGAGCGATGAGGACTGGCGGGCGGAGCTGTCGGCCGACGAGTACGCCGTGCTGCGCCAGGCGGCGACGGAGCGCCCGTGGACCGGCGAGCTGCTCGACGAGGGCCGTGAAGGCATCTACCGGTGCAAGGCCTGCAGCGCGGAACTCTTCCGCAGCGCCACGAAGTTCGACTCGCACTGCGGCTGGCCGAGCTTCTACGATCCGTCGTCGACCGATGCCGTCGAGCTGATCACCGACTCCACGCTCGGCATGGTGCGCACAGAGGTGCGATGCGCCGCGTGCGGCTCCCACCTGGGCCACGTCTTCGACGACGCTCCCCAGACGCCCACCGGCGACCGGTACTGCATGAACTCGATCTCGCTCGAGTTCGACCCGGCAGAGTAAGGGCGTGGCATCCGTCTTCGAGGCGATGCACGAGCGCCGCTCGAGTTCGAAGGTCACCGACGAGGCGCCGAGCCACGACGAGCTCCTCGAGCTCATCGACGCCGCCGGGCAGGTCGCCGACCACTCGGGCATGACGCCCTGGCGCATCCTCGAGATCCGCGGGGATTCCCGGCGCATCGTCGGCGAGAGCCTCGCCGCTGCCGCGGGACTGGAGGGTCGTGACGCAGACAAGAGCATCCGCAAGGCCTACCGCGCACCCCTGCTGCTCGCGGTGATCGTGTCGCCCCGGCCCAGCTTCAAGGTGCCGTACTGGGAGCAGGAGGCCGTCGCATCCGGTGTGGCCCATTCGCTCAACCTGCTGCTGCACGAGCGCGGCTACGGCGCGATGTGGCGCACCGGCATCCACACCCGCAGCGACGCCGTGCGACTCGCGCATCGCCTGGAGCCCGGCGAGCAGATGCTCGGGTGGATCTACGTCGGTCGATACCCCGAGCGACCACGCACGTCGCGCCGCTCCCGGGTCGACCCGCGACGGCATCTCTCGTCGCTCTGACGGCACGCCGCTCGAATCGATTCGACGCCCGGTCTTCTGCGGGCTAGTATCGAACTCTTGTGACAGATCTCGGAGTGACCTCGCCCGCAACAGGGCCACAGGTGTCGGCGCAGAATCCGCCCGGCCGAGCAGACGACGCACAGCCCGTCGGGCACCTGCGCTACTCCCCCTCCCGCCGGTGGATGGCATTGCTCGCCCTGGCCCTGGGCGGCTTCGGAATCGGGGTCACCGAGTTCGTCTCGATGGGTCTGCTGCCGAACATCGCTCAAGACCTGCTGCCCGGGCTGTACGCCGCGAATTCGGCCGACGCCAACGCCACGGCGGGCCACCTGATCTCGGCGTACGCGCTCGGTGTCGTCGTCGGAGCTCCGACCATCGCCGCGGCCGCCGCCCGCTGGCCGCGCAAACGCCTGCTCACGGTTCTCGTCGCCTGCTTCGTGATCGGCAACCTCGCCACGGCGATCCTGCCCTCGTTCGGCTGGGTGCTCGCGGCCCGCTTTGTCTCGGGCCTTCCGCACGGCGCCTACTTCGGCATCGCCTCTCTGGTCGCCGCCACCCTGATGGGCCCCGGAAAACGCGCCCGCGGCGTCGCGTTCGTGCTGTCGGGCCTCACGATCGCGAACGTGGTCGGCGTTCCCGTGGGCACCTATCTCGGCCAACACTTCGGATGGCGCAGCGCGTTCTGGCTCGTGACCGTGATCTTCGCCGCCACCCTGGTCTCGATCATCGCGACCGTGCCGTTCCAGGCCGGCAACCCCGAGAGCACGATCCGCAACGAGCTCAAGGCCTTCTCCCGCCCGCAGATCTGGCTCACCCTGGCCATGGCGTCGATCGGCTTCGGCGGAATGTTCGCCGTCTACAGCTACATCGCGCCGGTGGTCACCGACGTGACGGGACTCGGCGCAGCGGTCGTGCCGCTCGTACTCGTGACCTTCGGTGTGGGCATGACCATCGGAAACTTCATCGGTGGCTGGGCCGCAGACAAGTCTGTGGCGCGGTCGCTGCTCATCTTCATGCCGGGCATCGGCCTGGCCTGCCTCGCATTCGGCCTCACCGCCGCCAGCGCTCCTGGGCTGTTCATCTCGATCTTCTTCATCGGCGCGTTCGTGTCGGCGGCGTCACCCACCATCCAGGCCAGGCTGATGGATGTCGCGCACGATTCACAGTCGATCGCCGCAGCCCTCAATCACTCGGCCCTCAACCTCGGCAACTCACTCGGCGCGTTCCTGGGCGGCGTCGTCATCGCGGCGGGCTTCGGATACATCGCGCCTGCCTGGGTGGGAATCGGCCTGTCGATCGTGGGCGTGGCCATCCTGCTCGTCTCACTCGGCGTCGACCGCCGCAGCGCCTCTCGGGCCTGAGCTACGACACCGACGGGGCGCCGACGGCCTCGAGCTCGGTGAGCGCAGGAACGACATCGGCACTCGCATCCAGCGCGCCTCTCACCGCAGCGCACGGGTCGGTGGCCTCGGCCGCCCACGGGGCGCCACCGGCGCCGGCCGCGAGCTGGGCCTCGCAGGTCTCGGCCGCGCTCGTGCCGAACGCGGCGAGGGACGCCTGCACCGCGGATCCCGCCGCATCCAGATCGGGCTGCGAGCCGACCCTCGATGCGGTGTCGAGGCCGGCCACGTCGCGCTGCAGCGCGGCGATGGAGTCGGCAGATGCCAGGCCCGCGGCATTGTTGGCGAGGGGAAGCACTCGCTCGACCGTGGTCGCGGCCTCGGTCCGCGCCGCGGCCAACTGCGGGTCGACGGGGACGACGACCTCGACGGCCTCGACTGGCTCGACGCTGGGCGTGGGCCTCGGAGTCGACTGGCCGTGCTGAGCGTCGGCAGACATCGACATGACCGCGACGGCGACGCCCGCCCCCACGAGAATGGCGAGGATGGCGGCCACGACAACGACGCGCACCGTCACCGACCGGCTCTCGCGGCGCAATCTATAGAACGACACGGCTAATACCTCTTCCTATGAGAAGAGAGTCGATTCGGCGCGATCGCTTACGCGAGAAGCCCGTCGGATCTCGATGGATCCGACGGGCTTCTCAGGAGTGGGGCCGGCGACGGGACTTGAACCCGTAACCCCCGCTTTACAAGAGCGGTGCGCTACCAATTGCGCCACGCCGGCAGGTGGAACACCTCATTCTAGCCACGAGCCGCGGCCCGAATGAGGCGTTCCAGACGACGCGCTACTGCGCGACGGTCGGCTCGGGCGTCGGGGTGGGCGTCGCGGTGGAGTACGCCTCGCTGGCGACCTGGAGGACGAACGCGGAGAACGCGTCGGCGTCGGTGAGCGACCCGGAGTACTGCTGGCCGTTGACCAGGACGGTGGGCGTGCCCTCGACCTTCTCGACGTCGGTGTTCGGCAGCGGACCCTTGAGTGCGCGGGCCGTCGAGGCGCTCACCCAGTCTTTGAACTGGGTGTCGTCGATGCACTTCTCGATTTGCGACACCTTGTCTGCCTTGGCGTCTGTGACATAGCCCTTGAGCGCGGCGTTGTCGAGACCCTCGGTATTCTCTGCCGGCTGGTTCTTGAAGAGCAGGGCGCTGAAGTCGTAGAAGCTGTCGGGCGAGTAGTTGGCGACGCACGCCGCGGCGTTCGCCGACCGGGTCGAGTACTTCGTTCCGAGGGATCCGCGGTCGAGGATGGCGAGCGGGTGCGTGGTGAGGGTTGCGGCGCCGGATTCGATCCACTGGCCGATCTGCTCGGAGTTCGTCGCCTCGAACTGGCCGCAGAAGGGGCACAGGTAGTCGACGTAGACCTGGATGTCGACGACACCGGTCGAGTAGTCGGGGGTCGGCGCCGTCGGTTCGGCGTCCGCTGCCTGCGAGGGCGTGGTCGTGGCGACGAATCCCTGGCTCACGGTGAGGCCGTCGCTGGCCATGTTCTGGGGGCCGGGACCGGCGGGCTTGATCGCGCTGACGATGATCAGCGTGACCGCGACACCGATCGCGATGACCACGACGCCGAGGCCTCCGAAGAGGAAGATGCGGTTTCGAAGGTCTTTCTTTCGCTGCTGCTCACGAAGGGCCTTGGCCTTTTCGCGGGCTGCTTCGCGTCGGTCGTTCTTAGAGAGGCGACCATCTCCGGCTGAGCCATAAGACATACGTGTAGAACTCCGGGTGAGAGAGAAGAAAATGCGACCGGGCCGAATCTGGCCGGAAACCCCAGCGTAGAGGGCTTGACTGGGAAATCTCCAAACAGGAAGTCAAGGTGCCTCATTCGGGGGCCCTGAACCATGACATACTGGACGATGGACCGCCACCGTCGACGGTCCAGTTCAATCCATCACAACGGATCGTCCGGCACGTACCTGCCGGTGAAGGAGATCAACACCCATGGCATCTGTCACTTTTGACAAAGCTACCCGCATCTACCCGGGTGCCACTCGCGCCTCGGTCGACAAGATCGACCTCGAGGTCGCCGACGGCGAGTTCCTCGTACTCGTCGGTCCCTCCGGTTGCGGAAAGTCCACCACGCTGCGCATGCTCGCCGGCCTCGAAGAGGTCAACGAAGGTCGCATCCTCATCGGCGACCGCGACGTCACCGACGTGCCCCCGAAAGACCGCGACATCGCCATGGTCTTCCAGAACTACGCGCTCTACCCGCACATGACCGTCGCCGAGAACATGGGCTTCGCACTCAAGATCGCGGGCGTCGGCAAAGAAGACCGCGCCACCCGCGTTCTCGAGGCCGCCAAGCTCCTCGACCTCGAGCCCTACCTCAGCCGCAAGCCCAAGGCACTCTCCGGCGGCCAGCGCCAGCGCGTCGCCATGGGCCGCGCCATCGTGCGCCAGCCCCAGGTGTTCCTCATGGACGAGCCGCTGTCGAACCTCGACGCCAAGCTCCGCGTTCAGACGCGCACCCAGATCGCGTCGCTCCAGCGTCGCCTCGGTGTCACCACGGTCTACGTCACGCACGACCAGACCGAGGCCCTCACCATGGGTGACCGCATCGCCGTGCTGAAAGACGGTCTGCTGCAGCAGGTCGGAACCCCGCGCGACCTCTACGAGAAGCCGAACAACGTCTTCGTCGCCGGCTTCATCGGCAGCCCCGCGATGAACCTGTTCCACGCCGACATCGTCGACGGCGGCATCGCCTTCGGTTCGTCGGTCGTTCCCGTCGACCGCGAGACGCTGTCGCAGGCCACCGCGAAGAGCGTCACCGTGGGCGTGCGCCCCGAGGACATCGTCGTGTCGACCACCCAGGGCCAGGGCCTCGCAGTCGAGGTCGACCTCGTCGAAGAGCTCGGCGCCGACGGCTACCTCTACGGACACTCCGAGATCGAAGGCAAGCGCACCGACATCGTCACCCGCGTCGACGGCCGCTCGCACCCGTCGCTCGGCGACACGGTGTACCTGACCGCGGCTCCCGGCCACGTTCACGTGTTCGACACCGAGTCGGGCGAGCGTCTCGGCAACAAGGCTGTCGTCTCCAGCTAGTACCTGACAAACACACCAGTCGAGCTCGTCGCTTGATGCATCGGCCCCACGGCTCGGTGCTCGGGCGGCGGGCTCGACTTGTGTGTGCCCATGACTTGTCTGTGCCCATGACTTGTCTGTGCCTAGGCTTGTCCCACCAGGTTCGTTCACGCCCGGCTCGTCGACGACGAAAGCCGACCCGGCTCACCAGCAAGGAGCAGCAATGAGGGGTTCCCTCAACATCACTTCGGCCATCACCGATCCCGCCCTGCTCGATCTGCCCTGGGACGTGCCCCTCGGCGAGTGGGAAGACCAGTACATCGCCGCGCTGCCGAAGGGTCTCTCCCGCCACCTCGTGCGCTTCGCCCACCTCAGCGGGCACGTCATCGCCATCAAGGAGACCACGGAGGACATGGCCGGCGGCGAGTACAAGATGCTCCGCACCCTGCAGAGCCTCGAGATCCCCTGCGTCGATCCGCTCGCCGTCATCACCGACCGCACGAACGCCGACGGCGATCCCCTGCCCAGCGTGCTCGTCACCCGGCACCTCAAGTTCTCCCTCCCCTACCGCGCCCTGTTCTCGCAGCAGCTGCGGCCCGACACGGCCACCCGTCTCGTCGACGCCCTCGCCCTGCTGCTCGTGCGCCTGCACGTGATCGGCTTCTTCTGGGGAGACGTGTCTCTCTCCAACACGCTCTTCCGACGCGACGCCGGCGCCTTCGCGGCCTACCTCGTCGACGCCGAGACGGGCAAGCTCTTCTCCGGCGGCCTGTCGAACGGCCAGCGCGAGAACGACCTCGAGATCGCCCGCGTCAACATCGCCGGCGAGCTCATGGACCTCGAGGCTGGCGGCCGCGTCGACGACCAGCTCGACCCCATCAAGGTGAGCAACGGCATCCTCGCTGCCTATCGCACCCTGTGGTCCGAGCTGACGGGCAAGGAGTCGTTCTCGTCATCGGAACGCTGGCGCATCAACCAGCGCGTCGACCGGCTCAACGAGCTCGGCTTCGACATCGAGGAACTCGACATCAAGACCGACGACGAGGGCACGACCGTGCGCATCCAGCCGAAGGTCGTGGATGCGGGCCACCACCAGCGCAGGCTGCTGCGTCTCACCGGCGTCGACGCCCAGGAGAACCAGGCACGTCGCCTTCTCAACGACCTCGACGACTTCAGCGCGCGCTACAGCAAAGACGACTACGACGAGGAGATGATGGCCCACGACTGGGTCGCCAAGGTCTTCGAGCCCGTCGTGCGCAGCGTTCCCCGCGACCTCAAGCGCAAGCTCGAGCCGGCCGAGCTCTTCCACCAGCTTCTGGAGCACCGGTGGTTCATGAGCGAACAGCAGGGGCGCGACATCCCCCTCGCCGAGGCCCTCAACGCCTACATCAACGACGTGCTCCGTCACCGCCGCGACGAGGCGACGGTCATCGACCCGCCGACCGGAACGATCACGCTGCCGATCGACGTGCAGACGGGGTCGGTGCCTGTCGAGGCCGACGACGACGAGGACTGGCGCCTGAAGGTCTGAGTAGGCCCTTCGACGGGCTCAGGGAACGAAACCGCTCCCTGAGCCTGTCGAAGGGGGCGGCTACTTCTTCTCTGCCCGCAGCCGCGAGATCTCGTACAGGGTGACGCTCGCGGCGATACCCGCGTTGAGCGACTCCGTGGCCGCGGTGATGGGGATCGAGACGACGGCGTCGCAGGTCTCGGTGACGAGGCGCGACAAGCCCTTGCCCTCACTGCCCACGACGATGACCACCGGGCCGTCGGCGAACGACAGGCCGGGCAGCGACACGTCGCCGCCCCCGTCGAGGCCGATCACGAAGACGCCCTTCTGCTTGAACGCCTTGAGCGTGGCCGTGAGGTTCGAGGCCATGGCGACAGGGGTGCGAGCGGCGGCGCCCGCCGACGTCTTCCAGGCGGAGGCCGTGACCCCGACGGATCGGCGCTGCGGCACGATGACGCCCTGGCCGCCGAACGCGGAGGTCGATCGGATGATCGCGCCGAGGTTGCGCGGATCGGTGATGCCGTCGAGCGCGACGAACAGCGGGGTGTCGCCGCGAGAGATGACCTCGTCGAGAAGGTCGACGGGATGCGCGTACTCGTACGCGGGCACCTTCAGCGCGAGGCCCTGGTGCACCGAGTCGAAGCTCGTGAGACGGTCGAGCTCGGGGCGCATGACCTCGAGAATCGGGATGCCTCGGTTGGTCGCGAGGGCGAGGGCCTCTTTCACCCGCTCATCCATCTCGATGCGCGTTGCGAGGTAGAGGGCGGTCGCCGGGATCTTCGCCCGCAGGGCCTCGACCACGGAGTTGCGGCCGGTGACGACCTCGAACTCCTCGTTCTTGGCGCTGCGGCGCGGGGCGGGCTTGCGGTTGGGGTCCTGCGACGCACCGCGACTGCTGCTGCTCCGACCACCCTTGCCGCCGGCCGCGATGAAGCGCTCCTTGGCGGCCTTGGCCTTTCCGGCGGGGTGGTACGGGCGGTCCTCCGCCTTGGGCGTGGGCTTCTTGCCCTCGAGGGCCTGGCGGCCCTGGCCGCCCGACCCCACGGCCTTGCCGCGGCTCGCCTTGCGTACGGCGCCGGCCCTGGTGGGCTTGTTCGCTCCTGATTTAGCCATCGAGACTCCAATGCGATCCCGAGGGACCGTCTTCAATAGTGATGCCCGCTGCGTTCAGTTCATCACGAACTCGGTCGGCCGTGACGAAGTCGCGACCTTCCCGGGCAGCCTGGCGGTCTTCGAGCAGTCGTTCGACGAGCGCGGCGAGCGCGACATCGGTCGCTCCGCCCTGCGCAGTCGACCACTCGCTGGATAGGGGGTTGATTCCGAGCACGCTCGTCATCGCGATGACGGCACCCAGTGCGTGTGCCGCCTCGACGAGGTCTTCGTTGTCGAGGGCCGCATTGCCCGCTCGCACCGTGTCGTGCACGACGCCGAGTGCCTGGGGCACTCCGAGGTCGTCATCCATCGCCTCGACGAACTCGTCGGGCAGGGCCTGCACCGCATCGGAGAGGAAGCGCGTGCCATCGAGTCGACGCTGTGCCCGCTCGAGGAAGCCCTCGATGCGACCGAGTGCAGCCTCTGCCTCGGCGAGGGCTCCGTCGTGGAACTCGAGGGTGGAGCGGTAGTGCGCGGCTCCCAGGTAGTAGCGGAGCACGAGCGGACGCGCCGACGCGATGAGTTCAGAGGCGAAGATCGAGTTGCCGAGCGACTTCGACATCTTCTGGCCCGACACCGACACGAGCCCGTTGTGCAGCCAGTAGTTGGCGAACGGATCTCCCGCCGCGGTCGACTGCGCGAGTTCGTTCTCGTGGTGCGGGAACCTCAGGTCGATGCCGCCGCCGTGGATGTCGAACTGGGGACCCAGGTACTTGGTCGACATGGCGGAGCACTCGATGTGCCAGCCCGGGCGTCCGGCGCCCCAGGGGCTGCTCCACGACGCGGACTCGGGCTCCTCGGGCTTGTGCCCCTTCCAGAGGGCGAAGTCGCGAACGTCTTTTTTGCCGCGCGGATCGGAGTCGGTCGCCGGGGCCATGTCGTCGAGGCTCTGGTGCGTGAGCTCGCCGTAGTGCGGCCAGGCGCGCGCGTCGAAGTACACATCACCCGACTCGTCGTCAGCCGCGTACGCATACCCCTCATCGATGAGTCGGCCGATGATCGTGTGCATCTCGGGGATGCTCGCCGTGGCGCGCGGCTCGTAGGTGGGCGGCAGCACGCCGATGGCGTTGTAGGCGGCCGTGAACTCTAGTTCGACTCGGTAGGCCAGCGCCCACCACTGCTCGTCGCTGCTGGCCGCGTTCACCAGCACCTTGTCGTCGATGTCGGTGACGTTGCGCACGAACGTGACATGGTGGCCGGAATAGGTCAGCCATCGCCGCAGCTGGTCGTAGACGAGCGCCGAGCGCAGGTGACCGATGTGCGGCGACGACTGCACCGTGGGTCCGCAGACGTAGATGCCCACCTGGTCTGGAACGAGGGGGACGAAGTCGGACAGGGTCCGGCTTCTCGAGTCATACAGTCTAAGCGCCACCCAGCTAGTTTAGGCGGGGCGCAGCGGGTGTTACGTGCCCTCGCCCGCCTCCGGGCGCGGCAGCGGCGCGATGAGGGCGGTCGCGATGGCCGCGATGCCCTCGCCCCGACCGGTGAACCCCAGCGAATCGGTCGTGGTCGCCGACACGGAGACGGGGCAGCCGAGCAACGCCGTCAGGCGCTCCTGGGCCTCGGCCTTGCGCGGCGCGAACCTCGGTCGGTTGCCGACGAGCTGCACAGAGGCATTGACCGGTGCGAACCCCGAGTCGTGCAGCAGCCGCAGGGTCTCGACGAGGAAGACCTCCGCGTGCGCACCCTCGAGTCGCGGATCGTCGACTCCGAAGATGCCCCCGATGTCGGCGAGGCCGGCGGCCGACAGGAGGGCGTCGCAGAGCGCGTGGGCCACGGCGTCGCCGTCGCTGTGGCCGGCAAGCCCGGCCTCGCCGGGCCAGAAGAGACCCGCCAGCCAGAGCGGCTGGCCATCGTCGAGGGCGTGCGCGTCGACTCCGACGCCGGTGCGAAACGCCGGTGCGGATGCCTGTGGCCGGCTCGACGAGGGACCCTCGGCCAGCAGCTGCGCGGCTCGTCGAAGATCCCACGGGGTCGTGATCTTGAATGCCAGCGGATCTCCCGCGACGATGGCGACCGAACCGCCCACGTGCTGGATCAACGCTGCGTCGTCGGTGAACTCCGTGTCGGCCGCTGCGTATGCGGCCACGAGCTCGGCGCGCGGAAAGGCCTGCGGCGTCTGCACCGCGGAGAGTTGTGACCGGTCGACGGTCTCGAGCACGGTCGACGAGGCGTCGACCCGCTTGATCGTGTCGCTCACGGCGAGTCCGGGGATCGCGCCCCGGCCGGAGGAATCGACCGCGGCGATGATGCTCTCGAACAACGAACGCGGGGCCAGCGCCCGGGCGGCGTCGTGCACCAGCACGACCTCGACCGAAGGCTCGAGCACCGCCAGTCCGGCGGCGACCGACGCCTGGCGCGAGTCGCCCCCGACGACGACGGTGCAGGCATCCGACACCGGGCCCGCGGCCCGCTCGACGATGTCGCGCGCCTCTGACACGTGCGTCGACGGAGCGACCACGATGACCTGAGCCGCCTCGGCGAGGCCGAAGAGAGGATCGAGCGACCTCGACAGGATGCTGCGCCCATCGAGGTCGACGAAGGCTTTGGGGAGCGGTTCACCCAGGCGGGTTCCGCTGCCGGCGGCCACGACGATGATCGCGACGCGGGGCGTCGGCGCAGAAAGGCTCACGCTCTAGGAGGCCAGAACCTCGTCGAGAACAAGCGATGCCTTCTCTTCGTCGGTCTTCTCGGCGAGGGCCAACTCGGAGATCAGGATCTGGCGGGCCTTGGCGAGCATGCGCTTCTCACCTGCGGAGAGGCCCCTGTCTTGGTCGCGACGCCACAGATCGCGAACAACTTCGCTGACCTTGATGACATCGCCCGACGCGAGCTTCTCGAGGTTCGCCTTGTAACGGCGCGACCAGTTGGTCGGCTCTTCGGTGAACGGAGCACGAAGCACGTCGAACACGCGGTCGACGCCCTCTTTGCCGATGACGTCGCGAACGCCGACGAGTTCGACGTTCTCGGCGGGCACCTCGATGGTGAGATCGCCCTGGGCGACGCGGAGCTTGAGGTAGGTCTTCTCTTCACCCTTGATGATGCGGGTCTTGACCTCGGAAATCGTCGCCGCCCCGTGGTGCGGGTAGACAACGGTTTCGCCGACTTCAAAAATCATCGATGGAATCCCTTCAGCGCATTACAGACTACCACGGCGCACTTTTTCGAACCCCCTCGCCCGACGGCGCACCGCGCTCGTCCGACGCACGCCGCGACCGATCGCGGGGCCCGTCATTCGGTAGGCTAGGAAAGTCCGCGTCCAGCTCCCCGAGGGAGCTGCGCCGAACCACTTCTGGAGGAACTTGTGAGAGCACGACTCGGGGCCGCACTGGCCATGGCCGCCCTTCTTGTGGTCGGCACGGCCGGCTGCGCATTCATCACCCCGCAGGCGACGACGAAAGAGGTCGAGACGGCCAACGGCGTCAATGGTCGGGTCGGCACGGTCGACATCCGCAACGCCACGCTCATCAGTGACGACGGCGAAGACGCCAGCCTCCTGGTCACCTTCAACAACAGTGCCACCGAGAGCCGGGCACTCACGCTTCAGTACGAGGGTGACGGCGGCAAGACCGAGTTCACCATCCCCGTGGCCGGCAACGGCAACACGAGCTTCGGTGCCGACGGCGAGACCCAGATCGTGCTGCGGGGCATCGAGGCCACCGCCGGATCGCTCTTCCCGGTCTACTTCCAGTACGGCGACGCCGAGGGCAAGCAGCTCCTCGTTCCGATCCTCACCACGGAGTTCGCCGAGTACACCGGCCTCGCTCCGACGCCGCTGCCCACGGTCACGCCGACGCCGACATCCACTCCCTCGACGACGCCGGTGCCCACCGACGTCTCAGAGACGCCGACGCCCGAGGCGACGCCCGCTCCGTAGCGGCCATCGCCCGGGCCCCGGGCATCCGGTCACGCCTCGAAGCGGTACCCGAGTCCCCTCACGGTGACCAGCAGGGTCGGCTCCGAGGGAACGGCCTCGATCTTCGACCGGATCCTCTTGATGTGCACGTCGAGGGTCTTGGTGTCGCCGAAGTAGTCGGAGCCCCAGACCCGGTCGATCAGCTGTCCGCGGGTGAGCACGCGGCCGGCGTTGCGCAGGAGCAGTTCGAGCAGCTCGAACTCCTTCAGCGGCATGGCCGTGTCGATTCCGTTCACGCGAACGGTGTGCCGCTCGATGTCCATCTGCACGGGCCCGCTCTCGAGGATGGGCTCGGCGAGATCGCTCGGCTCGCTCTGTCGGCGCATCACCGCCCGGATGCGTGCGAGCAGCTCCCGGGTCGAGTACGGCTTGGTGACGTAGTCGTCGGCCCCGAGCTCGAGCCCCACCACGATGTCGATCTCGGAGTCCTTGGCCGTGAGCATGATGATGGGCACCGTGCTGCGGGTGCGGATCTCACGGCACACCTCCGTTCCCGGAATCCCCGGGATCATCAGGTCGAGCAGCACGAGATCGACCCCGCCCCGATCGAATTCGGCGATGGCGGTGGGGCCGTCGGGCGCCACGGTGACCGTATAGCCCTCGCGGCGCAGCAGGTACGCGAGCGGCTCGCTCAGGGCGTCTTCGTCTTCGACGAGAAGGATGTGGGTCATCGTGAATCTCCTTGTGGTGCGGACGCGAGCGATGTCGCCTCCGGAAGCCTGATCGTGAAAGTGGAACCTCTGCCGAGCTGCGACCACACCCGCACATCGCCGCCGTGGTTCTCCACGATGTGCTTGACGATACTGAGGCCGAGTCCCGTGCCGCCGGTGTTGCGGGAGCGCGCCTGGTCGACTCTGAAGAAGCGTTCGAAGACGCGGTCGAGATCGTCGCTCGCGATGCCCAGGCCTTGGTCGGTGACCGCGATCTCGACGACGCCGTCTTCGACGCGCACACCGATGCCCACCCGCGAGTTGTCGAGCGAGTACTGGATGGCGTTGCCCACGAGGTTGTGGATGGCCATGACGAGCAGACTCTCGTCGCCGAACACCTCGACGTGCTTGGCGCCGCCCTTGACCAGGGTCGTTCCCCGCAGCTCGGCCTGCACATGATTCTGGTCGATGGCCGACGCGATGAGATGGTCGACGTTCAGCACCTCGGCCGATCGAAGAGTATCCGCAGCCTGGAGACGGGAGAGCTCGATGATCTCCTGCGTGATGCGGGTGAGGCGGGCGGCCTCGGTGTGCAGCCGCTTGGCGAACCGGCGAACCTGCTCGGGATCGTCGGCGGCCGGGTCGAGCGCCTCTGAGAGGAGGGAGATCGCACCGATCGGCGTCTTGAGCTCGTGGCTGATGTTCGCGATGAAGTCACGTCGCACGTCTTCGAGGCGGAAGGTCTCGGAGTGATCTTCGGCGAGGAGAAGGATGTACCTCGAGCCGAGCCTGGCCACCCGCACCAGATAGTGCACGCTCGCATCTCCGAACGGGCCACGGGCGAGCTCGACCGCGGTGGTGATGGGCTCGCCGCTCGAGCGGACCTTGTCGACGAGGGCGACCAGCTCGGGGTGCACGAGCGCCTGCTGGGCGACGAGTCCGAACGAGATCGAGCCGGGAGACGCCGTGACGACGTTGTTCGACGGGTCGATCACAACCCCGGCAGAGTCGAGCGCGTTGATAACCTGTTCGACCCCGTCGGGAACCGCCGGATTGACCACGTCGACCGCGTTGCTGCCCCGCCGTTCGGCGGCGTGAAGGAGCGCCATGAACCCGGCGCCCACGAGGAGGCCGAATGCCACAGAAAGCAGCACCAACCAGCCTGAGTCCATGAACCCCACACTAACGACTCGACCCATGACAGAATTCACGTCTATGCCCGAACAGGCGCCGCTTAGCCGAGTGTTCAGGTCTTCGGCACCTTCCGTTAACCTGATCTCGGCAGAATGATCCGGGCGCCAGCAGGCGCCCCTACCCTCGACGCTGCACAAAATCCGCCACATCGGCGTCGGGACGAATCCGTGAAAGGACCTTTACGCATGCGCGAAGTTTTCCAGCAGGAGCTGCGGGAGGTACAGGACCGCCTGGTCGAGATCTCGACGCTCGTGACCGTGGCGATCACCAATGCCACGACCGCCTTCAACGAATCGAACGTCGCCCTGGCCGAGTCGGTCATCGCAGAAGACCACAAGATCGACGCCCTGGCCGTGAGCCTCGATGAGCTGGCCATCAACATCCTCGCCCTTCAGCAGCCGGTCGCCCGCGACCTGCGCATCGTGGTCAGCGCGCTGCGCATCTCTGCGTCGCTCGAGCGCATGGGCGACCTTGCCGAGCACATCGCTCAGCTCGCCCGCTACCGCTACCCCGACAAGGTCGTGAAGAAGAGCCTGCGCGGCACCTTCACCGAGATGGGCCGCCTCGACGTCGCCATGGCGAAGAACCTCACGGTTCTGCTCACGAACGAAGACCTCGCACTGGTCGAGGTCATCCGCGAAGACGACGACTCCCTCGACGAGCTGCACGTCAGCGTGTTCGATGCCGTGCTCGGCGAGACTTGGAAGGGCGGCGCTGTCGACACCGTCGACGTGACCCTGGCCAGCCGCTACCACGAGCGCTTCGGCGACCACGCCGTGGCGATCGCCAAGAAGGTCCAGTACCTCGCCACGGGCGACTGGGCCGGCGCCGCGGAGTAGCCTGCATAGCCTTCGCGGAACGCGATCGGAACGCCCTCGGGCGGTCCGGTCGCGTTCCGTCGTTTCAGGCGGAGTCGCCGAAGCCGCGGGGCCTCTTGCCCCCGTGGACGGACTCCCCCATGCTGGGGGGCATGTCGCAATCCCCGTACACGCCGTTCACACCGGCCCCGTCCGCTCCCCCGGCCCAGCTCGTCTCGACCCGGTGGCTGCTCGCGCTCGTCACGGTGTCGCTCGGCGGGTACCTGCTGGTACTCAGCCTCGCCGGCCAGTTCATCCAGCTGTTCACGGGCATGCGCATCGAGCTGTCGTATGGGGCGATGCTTGTGCTGCAGCTGCTCTTCGCCGTGGCGGTGGTGCTGCTCGGGCTCTTCTTCGCGCCGACATCCCTGGCTCGCCGGTCCATCGCCGGCGCGATCGTCGCGGTGGTCGTGCTGTTCACGGTCATCCTGCAGGCTGTGCGCCTGACGACCGGCCTCGGCTCGGCCACGGTGTTCATCGGCTTCACCTTCGCGGACGCCTTCGTGATGCTGCCCCTGGCGCTGGGCGCCGCGTGGCTCGTCGTGCGCGCCCGTCCGGGTGTCGCCTATGCGGCGTTGGCCCTCGTCGTGATCCCAGCCCTCGTGCACTGGGCGCTCCTGGTCAACGGAGTCGATTCGGTCACCACCCAGATCGTCATGCTCATCCTGGGTGCGCTCGTGGCAGCCGGCATCGGCTGGGGCGGCGCGATCGCCGCCCGCGTCCTGGGCGGATCCTCCGCTGCACCGCGACCGCAGCCTCAGCCGCAGTACGCTCCCTACACACAGCAGCCTGTCTATGAAGAGCAGAACGACCGGCCCGCGGAGCGCGGACCGGTCATCTGACGGTTCTCGGCGAGAGCCGGGCCTTGGGCTACTTCTTGCCCTGGTTGGCCACGGCTGCGGCACCCGCGGCTGCCGCCTCGGGGTCGAGGTAGGCGGCAGGCTCGATCGGAACGAAATTCTCGTCGAGCTTGTAGACCAGCGGGATTCCGGTAGGAACGTTCAGCTCGGCGATGTCGTCGTCGGAGATTCCGTCGAGGTGCTTGATCAGGGCACGCAGCGAGTTGCCGTGTGCGGTGACCAGGACGACCTTGCCCGCCTTGAGGTCTTCGGTGATGTCGGAGTGCCAGTAGGGAAGCATGCGCTCGATCACGTCTTTGAGGCACTCTGTGCGGGGCACCTCGCCGTCGATGTGCGCGTAGCGGGGGTCGCCCACCTGCGAGTACTCGGCGTCGTCGGCGATGGGGGGCGGCGGAACGTCGAACGAACGGCGCCACGTCTGGAACTTCTCGGGGCCGTACTCCTCGAGCGTCTGGGCCTTGTCCTTGCCCTGCAGGTCTCCGTAGTGCCGCTCGTTGAGCCGCCAGCTGCGCTTGACGTCGATCCACTGCCGGTCGGCGCCCGCGAGCGCGAGGTTGGCCGTCTCGATGGCGCGCGACAGCACCGACGTGTACAGGATGTCGGGCAGCGTGCCCGAGGATGCGAGGAGTTCGCCGGCGCGTTTCGCTTCGGCGATCCCCTGCTCGCTGAGGTGCACATCGACCCAGCCCGTGAAGAGGTTCTTCTGGTTCCAGTCGCTGTTGCCGTGGCGCAGCAGAATCAAGGTGTAAGGCGTAGACATGCTCCCAAGTCTAGGGGCGGCGGACCTTGTCATTCGTGGTGAACTGGAAGCATGCCGATCGGTGAAATCACACGGGGTACGACGAACACCAATCGTCTGCGCCGTGTCGACCGCTTCATCACCACGCTGCCCGTGCTGCGCCGAACCGACGACCCGCTGGTCGTCGACCTGGGCTACGGCGCCAGCGGTGTGACCGCCTTCGAGCTGCAGCACCGGCTGGCCCGCGTGCGCTCCGACGTCGAGGTCGTCGGCCTCGAGATCTCGCCCGACAGGGTGCGCACCGCGACCGAGCAACTCGCCCGGGTGCGGGCCGGCGCCACCACGTTCTCCCCCGATGCCCGCGTCTCGTTCGCCCTCGGAGGGTTCGAGACACCGCTGCCCGACGGCCGCCTCGCCGCCGTCATCCGCGCGTTCAACGTGCTGAGACAGTACGACGAGTCGGAGGTGCCGGAGGCCTGGCGACGCATGGTCTCGCGCCTGCAGCCGGAAGGCGTGCTCGTCGAGGGCACCTGCAACGAGATCGGCCGCGTCTCCAGCTGGATCACCGTGACCTCGGCCGGAGCGCAGACTTTCACGATCTCGCTGCGCCTCGCAGACCTCGAGAAACCCTCGATCGTCGCCGAGCGGCTGCCGAAGTCGCTCATCCACCACAATGTGCCCGGTCAGCCGGTGCACGCCCTGCTCAGCGAGCTCGACAGGGCGTGGCAGCACAATGCCGGCGTGGGCGTGTACGGCGCGACCCAGCGATGGCTCGCCTCGGTCGAGGCCCTGGATGCCGCGGGCTGGTCGATCCTCGGCGCCCGGTCGCGCAGGCGGCTCGGCGAGCTCACGGTTCCGTGGTCGCAGGTGGCGCCGGTCTGACGCCCGAGGTCTCCCCCGCCTCAGACCGACATGTCGGGCATCGACGCCCGCGCCTCCTCGGCGCTGAGGCCCGAGGCCATCAGCAGGTCCATCACCAGGGGTCGCATAGCGAAGACGACGGAGGTCTCGGCCAGGGGCTGGCCCGGCAGCAGCCGTGCGGGGTGCAGCCTGACCGCGATCAGAATGAGGTTCTGCCTCACGAGCGGCTCGAGCTGCGGCTCGGCGAGGCTCTGCGAGAGCAGGTTCACGCTGCCCACGACGCCCGAGAGCAGCTCTGCGATCTCGGGCCGCGGGCGACCGTCGCGATCGAGCACGGATAGCCTGCGTGTGACCACGCGAAGGTTGCGCATGGCGAGATCCATGTTCTGCTGCATCACGTGCTGCCGCTGCAGTTCGGGGAGGTGTTTTCGCAGGAACGGGGAGATCCGGGCGATCGCGAGCGCGGAGTCGAGCGATGTGCGCCACGAGTCGACGAGGGGCTGCGTGCGACGCGCCTGCTCGAGAACACGATCCGTCTCGGTCTCGCTGCCGACCCGGAGGATCGCCGCGAGCGAGGCGACCACGTCGATGTAGGCCGAGAGGAACCTCTTCGCGTCGCGGAGCGCCCCGCGCCGCGGATCCCGCGGGATGAGCGCCGTGCACAGCAGGGCGATCGCGCCGCCGATGACGCCGTCGATCGTACGGGTGAACGGGCCGCCGGCCTGAACGGGCAGCACCGCCACCAGAACGGACTGCACTCCCGCGACGATCGCGAAGGAGGCTGCCGGCGAGAGGAGCCGCGCCACGGTGAGCGTCACCCCGAGGGCGACGGCGAGCTGCCAGACCCCCTGGCCGAATCCGAGCACGATCGCCTCGCTCAGCGCGATGCCCAGGGTGACCCCCAGGGCGGTCTCGACCACGCGCAGCGGTCGGGCATCCCGCATGAAACCGAGGCTCGAGATCGTGACGGTCACCGCCGTCACGGGTGCGGGGTGCCCCAGCAGGTACCGGGAGATGGAGAACGAGATGACGACCGCGACCACGATCTGCACGATCGCGGGCGCACTCGAGACCAGTCGGTCGATCGAGGCCCCCGGGGCGTACACGGCGCCCGGGAGGCCGCTCGATGCGACGGCACGTCGTAGTCGACGCGCAGCCGCGCCCGGTTTCGAGAGGTGGCGCACGACGCGTTAGCGCCGCATCACGCCGAGTCGCGGCATGCGGCGGATGCGGCCCACGACGCTCCCGGCCTCGGGCGGCACGATGACCTCCTGGCCCGCCGCCACGACGATGCCGTCGCTCAGAACCCCGAGATCGCGATCGACCGGCGTGGAGCGTCGCACGACCGCGAGCGCAACGGGACCGAGCTCGTAGTGGATGCCGCTGGACGTGACCTGCCCCACGACGTCGGACTCGCCGCCCTCGGCAGCGTCGGGCAGCGCGGGAAGAACCACGTCGTCTCCCGGCGCGGGCAGCACATTGTCGGTTCCGTCGAGGTGCAGGAAGACGAGGCGCCGCGGCGGGTGGCCGAGGTTGTGCACCTTCGCTACGGTCTCCTGGCCTCGGTAGCAGCCCTTCGAGAGGTGCACGGCGGAGCGCATCCAATCGAGTTCGTGCGGGATGGTCTTCTCGTCTCCCTCTGTCGCACGGCGAGGACGCCAGGCCGCGATGCGCAGGGCCTCGGCCGCCAGCACTCCCGCAACGGCGACCTCGCCGGCACGGGCTCGGTCGGAAAGCGCGGCGAGTTCGTCGCGGGCCACGAGCGTCTCGCGCCACAGCCACTGCGCTCCGGGGTGATCCTCGATCTGCGCGTACTGGTGACCGCCCTCGGAGACGGCGCTCCAGGGGTCGCGCCAGACCAGGGCGACGCCGTTCGGCGACGCGGCCACGGCATCCAGAACCGGGTTCGACTCGCCGATCGAGCCGAGCGTGGCGAAGTCGGCCGTGCGGTCGGAGACGACGACCCGCAGGGTGAAGCGCATCTTGAGCAGCCAGGCGAGCAGGCCCGGAAGCTCATCGGCGTCGACGAGGAGCCAGGCCGTGTCGCCGTCGTCGACGACACGCATGTCGAACTCGACTCGTCCGGAGACACCGAGCAGCAGCGACTCCGTGGACTGCCCCGGAGCCAGCCGAGTGAGGCTCTGGCTCGTCAGCGAGTTCAGCCAGGTGAGGCGGTCGGCGCCGCTGACCGAGATGACTCCGCGGTGCGAGAGGTCGACGATGGCACCGGCGAGCAGCGTGCGCTGTTCGGCGACGGGATTGCCGTAGTGGGCGGGCACTCCCTTGTCGGCTCCCGCCGAATCGACTGCGCCGGGAAGGCCGAGGAACGGAGAGGGAGCTGAGTTCATTGCAGTCAATCTGTCTTGGCGAGACGAGCGGAGGCGTGGGTGCGGAGGCTCTGCCCGAGGGCGGCGATGTCCCACGCCCACAGCAGGTGGGAGTCGACGAGGCCGTAGATGCGCGTGGCGGCCGTGTACTCCTTCGCGCCGTGCGAGCGGATGACCGCGTCGGTCGAGAGGTCGATGCGCGCTCCGGCGACCTGGCCGATGTAGAGCTCCATCACACCACCGGGGTGCACCAGGGCGACCTCGACGTCGAAGCCGTTCGTCGCGTTGCGCAGGGTCTCGACCTCGTCGGCTGTCGTGAACGGCCTCTGCTCGGCCGGAGGCAGCATGCCCGGGCCTGGATCGGCCTCGACGAGGGGACGGCTCAGCCGCCAGTAGCCGGTCTCCGTCGCGAGCGGCGTGGGTTCGTCGTCTCCTTCGCCGATGAGCCAGGCGTAGGAGTTGTAGTTGAGGTGGGGCAGTCCGTCTTGGCTGAAGCTCACGCGCTGCCCGAACTCGCGCGTGACCTTCTCGTCACCGATCGAGTAGTCGATGACTCCGGTGCCCTCCCAGACGCCGATCAGCCACGAGAGGGGAACCAGTTCGGCGTTGAGCCCGATGGGCAGTTCGATCACGGTCAGCGCTGGCCGCGGAAGAGCTTGAAGATGACCATGCCCGAGATCCAGGCGATGGCCAGGCTCGCGAGACCGAGCAGTCCCACGAAGAAGAGTTCGAGCGCGACGTACGATTCCATGCTTCGATCCTAACCCGACTCGTGCCCGCGGAGGCGGTGGGCTCTAGGCGGCGAAAGCCATGGGGGCGAGGATGATCGTGGCCACCGCCAGCACGACGACGGCGCCGGTGGCGCTGGCCGTCACCCGATTGACGTAGCCCTCTTTCCGCCTGATGCCCAGCTGGATGCCGAAGGTCAGGAGGGTGCACACCCCCAGCACGACGGGGAGGAAGACGAGGTAGTTGCGGGGGTCGGCGAGCGCGGCGACGGCGATGGCCCCGATCACGGCCACCAGCCAGACCGGCACTACGCTCTTCATCAGGAGACTCACCCTCCTATTCTGCCCGATAGTATGACGGCAGGCTTTCTTGGAGGACCATACGTGGCGCAGCTGTTGATACTGACCTCTGCGGTCGACCGCGAGGTTCTGCCGGCACTCTCTCTCCTGAGCCACCGTGCCAGGCAGATACCCGCCGAACCCGCGCAGCTGGTGAACACGCCCAACTGCGACCTCATCTTCGTCGACGCCCGCAACGATCTCGCCTCGGCACGTTCGCTGTGCAAGATCCTCACCACCACGGGCGTCGGGGTGCCGATTCTGCTCATCATCACCGAGGGCGGCCTCACCGCGGTGAGCGCCGACTGGGGCGCGGCCGACGTCGTTCTCGAGACGGCGGGTCCCGCCGAGGTCGACACACGCATCCGCCTCGCCATCGGCCGACAGGTGCAGGATCAGTCGACCTCGAAGATCCAGGCATCCGGCGTGGTGATCGACGAGGCGAGCTATTCGGCCAGAGTGCACGGCCGACCCCTCGACCTCACGTTCAAGGAGTTCGAGCTCCTGCGCTTCTTCGCCATGCATCCCTCGCGCGTCTTCACCCGGGAGCAGCTGCTCTCCGAGGTGTGGGGCTACGACTACTTCGGAGGAACGCGAACGGTCGACGTGCACGTGAGGCGGTTGCGCGCCAAACTCGGCGACCTCGAATCCCTCATCGGCACCGTGCGCAACGTCGGCTACCGCTTCAACTTCTTCGAAGACGACAATGAGCGCATCGCTGCAACTCAGGGCAAGTAGCCCCACCCAGCTCGGGGCGGCGTTCACTCGGCTGATCTCCCGTTCGTCTCTCGTCGACGGCCAGCCGCCGTTCAACGACCAGGCGCTCGTCGACGCGGCATCCGGGGCAAGGGCACTGATCGTGGCCGAGCACGGCGACGTGATCGCCGGAGCCGTCATCGTGGGCGAGGGCGAGTTCGAATTCGTCGTCGACCCCGAGTTCCGGCGCAACGGGCTCGGCACGATCCTGCTCGATCGCATCCTCGACGGTGCGGAGCCCGCGATCGCCGGCTGGGCGCACGGCGATCACCCGGCCAGTCGCATCCTGGCCGCGCGCACGGGGTTCGAGGCCGTGCGCACGCTGTATCAGTTGCGGATGCCCGTGCCGGGGCCTTCGACGGACGCCCCTTCGACAGGCTCCCCTTCGACAGGCTCAGGGAACGAGGGGGTCGTCATCGAGGCGTTCCGGCCCGGTGTCGACGATGAGGCGTGGGTCGAGCTCAACGCCCGGGTCTTCGCCGATCATCCCGAGCAGGGCTCGATCACGCTCGACGACCTGCACGCACGCATGGCCGAGCCGTGGTTCGACGCCGGCGACTTTCTCGTCGCGAGGCACGACGACCGACTGATCGCCTACAACTGGCTCAAGATCGAGGGCCCCGACGAGCCGGGAGAGATCTACGTGGTGGGCGTCGATTCCACATACGCGGGGCGGGGCCTCGGGCGCACGCTCATGCAGCACGCGTTCGACCGCCTGCGCGAGCGGGGAATCTCGACGGCGGCGCTCTACGTCGACGCCGACAATGTCGGTGCCGTGCATCTCTACCGATCGCTCGGATTCGCCGACCACACGGTCGATGTTCAGTACCGGCGTCCGCTCGCCGGATGACATGATGATTGCATGAGCGGCGACAACATCCTCCTTGACTCGAACTTCGGTTCGGACTTCGACGACGACGACGAGATCATCGAGATCCTCGACGATCCGTCTCTTCCCGAAGGCCGCTACCTCGACCGCGAGCTCAGCTGGCTCGCGTTCAATACGCGGGTGCTCGAACTCGCCGAGGACCCGACGCTTCCGGTGCTGGAACGCACCAACTTCCTCGCGATCTTCTCGTCGAACCTCGACGAGTTCTTCATGGTGCGCGTCGCCGGACTCAAGCGCCGCATCGCCACCGGCCTCGCGGTTCCCACGAACATCGGCCGCAAGCCCGTCGATGTGCTCGGAGACATCTCCCGTGCCGCCCACGAACTACAGCTGCGGCACGCACGCGCCTACCAGGAGCTGGTCAAGCCGGCGCTCGATGAGGCCGGCGTGCACATCGTCACCTGGGACAGCCTCGACGAAGACGACCGCTCGCGCCTCAGCGACTACTTCTCCACGCAGATCTTCCCCGTGCTGATGCCGCTCGCCGTCGATCCGGCGCACCCGTTCCCCTACATCTCCGGCCTCTCGCTCAACCTGTCGATCCGGGTGCGCAACACCAAGATAGACAAGGAGGAGTTCGCCCGCCTCAAGGTGCCCCAGGTCATCCCGCGCTTCATCCGCGTCGACGAGACCGAAGACGAGACGAACGTGCGCCTCATCGCGCTCGAGGACCTGATCGCCAACCACCTCAGCCACCTGTTCCCCGGCATGGAGGTGCTCGACCACCACGTCTTCCGCGTGACCCGCAACGAAGACGTCGAGGTCGACGAGGACGAGACCGAGAATCTCATCCAGGCCCTCGAGAAGGAGCTGCTGCGCCGACGATTCGGCCCGCCCATCCGGCTCGAGGTGACGGAGGACATGGACGACCGCACGCTCGAGCTCATCGTTCGCGAGCTCGACGTCACCGAGCAGGAGGTCTACCGGCTGCCCGCTCCCCTCGACCTGGCCGGCCTCTTCGACCTCGGCAAGATCGACCGCCCCGAGCTGCACTACCCCAAGCGGGTTCCGACCACCTCCGTCGCCCTGCAGCCGAGCGAACCGAACGCGAAGCCCGACATCTTCAAGGCGATCGCGCGCCAGGATGTGCTGCTTCACCACCCCTACGAGTCGTTCGCCACGAGTGTGCAGGCGTTCCTCGAGCAGGCCGCGGCCGACCCGCACGTGCTCGCGATCAAGCAGACCCTCTACCGCACCTCGGGCGACAGCCCCATCGTCGAGGCGCTCATCGATGCCGCCGAGGCGGGCAAGCAGGTTCTCGCCCTCGTCGAGATCAAGGCGAGATTCGACGAGCAGGCCAACATCTCGTGGGCCCGCAAGCTCGAGAAGGCCGGAGTGCACGTGGTGTACGGCCTCGTCGGCCTGAAGACCCACTGCAAGCTCGCGCTGGTGATCCGCCGCGAGAAGGGCGTGCTGCGCCACTACAGCCACATCGGCACCGGCAACTACAACCCGAAGACCAGCCGCATCTACGAGGACTTCGGTCTTCTGACGGCCGACGACCAGGTCGGAAAAGACCTCACCCGACTCTTCAACGAGCTCTCCGGCTACGCGATCGAGAAGAAGTTCAAGCGACTCCTCGTCGCCCCGCTGCACCTGCGCAAAGGCCTGCTCAAGCGCATCGCCCAGGAGGCGACGAACGTCGAGCAGGGGCTGCCCGCCGGCATCCGCATCAAGGTCAACTCGATCGTCGACGAGGCGATCATCGACGCGCTCTACCGCGCGAGCCAGGCCGGCGTCCCCGTCGAGATCTGGGTGCGCGGAATCTGCGCCATCAAGCCGGGCGTTCCCGGCCTCAGCGAGAACATCACCGTGCGCTCGATCGTCGGACGCTACCTCGAGCACTCGCGCATCTTCTCCTTCGTCAACGCGGGCGAGCCGGAGACCTGGATCGGCAGCGCCGACATGATGCACCGCAACCTCGACCGCCGCGTCGAGGCCCTCGTACGGCTGACGAGCAGCGATCACCTGCGCGAGATCAGCGAGCTCTTCGACCTGGCCATGGACGAGAACACCATGTCGTGGACCCTCGGCCCCGACGGCGACTGGGTCCGTCGCAGCATCGACGCCGACGGCAACCCGCTCGTCGATCTGCAGGACGTGGTCATGAAGCAGATCTCCAAGCGGCGCAAGCGAAGCGGAATCAGTCGGTGATCCGAGCGGGGGAAGCGGGCCAGTGACTGTCTTCGCCGCGGGAGCGGTCTGCTGGCGCGTCGTCGACGGCAAGATCAAGGTGCTCCTGATCCATCGCACGCGCCATAAAGACATCTCCCTGCCCAAGGGAAAGCTCGATCCCGGCGAGGTGCTGCCGCAAACCGCCGTGCGCGAGATCGCGGAGGAGACCGGTCTCAAGGTCGCCCTCGGTGTGCCGCTCGGGGTCACGAACTATGTGATGCCCAACCATCGCGAGAAGGTCGTGCACTACTGGGCGGCCGAGGTCACCGAAGAGGCTGTGCTCAACTCCACGTTCGTGCCGAACAACGAGGTCGCCGCCCTCGAATGGATGCCCGTGGCGAGGGCCCTCGCATCGATCAGCTACAAGCGCGACGCCGAGATCCTCAAACGGTTCCAGGCCCTCGTCGACGACGGACTCACGAACACCTTCGCCATCATCGCCCTGCGCCACGCCAAGGCGATTCCCGCATTCGACTTCGACGGACGCGACTCCGCCCGCCCGCTGACCCATCGCGGAGAGCTCGAGGCGAGGTCGATCGTCGCCGGTCTGAGCGCCTTCGGCCCCACGGTCATCCGATCGTCGACCGCGCTGCGCTGCCAGCAGACGGTCGCGCCGACGGCCGACGCGCTCGGCATCACCTTGAAGAAGACCGACTCGATCGCCCAGGACGCGTTCGAGAACGGCACCAGCGACATCCGGGGCCAGGTCGGCAAGCGCGTGCGCCGACGGGTGACGAGCATCCTGTGCAGTCACGGCCCCGTGCTGCCCGAGATCATGCGCGAGGTCGCGCTCGCCACGGGCAGCACCAAGCTCGCCTCGATCTCTCGGGCCGGCGACCTGCCCGTGGCCGGGTACACGGTCATCCACCTCTCGAGGGATCGCCCGGGGGCGGGCATCATCGCCATCGAGACGCACGTCCCGCGCTGAGGGCGCTGTTCACCTCCCGTTTACCTGATCAGGAGAGATTGGTCACGCGCGCTCGTTAGGTTCACTGAGGGCCATGCACCGGCCCATCCCCAGCAATAGAAACCCTGAAAGGGATTTTTCAGTGAAGCTTTCGCGTATCGCCGCCCCCGCGGCACTCTTCCTCACCGCCGCGCTGGCGCTCTCCGCCTGCGCCGCCAATGAGGCGCCCGCCGCCGGCGACTCGACCGAGTCCGCCTCGACCCTGACCGGCACGCTGACCGGTATCGGCGCCTCGAGCCAGGGCAGCGCCCAGGAAGCCTGGATCGCCGCGTTCCAGACCGCCAACCCCGATGTCACCATCAACTACGACCCCCAGGGTTCGGGTGCCGGCCGCGAGAGCTTCATCTCGGGTGCCGCCGCCTTCGCCGGTTCCGACTCCGCGCTGAGCGACGAGGAGCTCTCGGGAGCCTTCGCCAGCTGCGCCGCCGACACCAAGGCCATCGACCTTCCGGTCTACATCTCGCCGATCGCCGTTGTCTTCAACGTCGAGGGTGTCGAAGAGCTGAACATGGACGCTTCGACGCTCGCCAAGATCTTCTCCGGCGCCATCACCACGTGGGACGACGCGGCCATCAAGGCGCTGAACCCCGACGCCACGCTCCCCAGCGCAGCAATCACGGCCGTTCACCGCTCCGACGACTCCGGCACCACGAAGAACTTCACCGACTACCTCGGCAAGGTCGCTCCTGCCGACTGGGCAGAGAAGGCCGCCGACACGTTCCCGTTCCAGAGCGGTGAGGGCGCACAGGGCACCTCGGGCGTCATCCAGGCCGTCACCAACGGCAGCAACACCATCGGCTACGCCGACGCCTCCAAGGCCGGTGACCTCGGTGTCGCCAAGCTCAAGGTCGGCGAAGAATTCGTCGAGTACACCGCCGAGGGTGCCGCCGCCGTCGTCGAGGGTTCCCCGCTGGTCGAAGGCCGCGAAGCCAACGACATCGCCATCGCGCTCGACCGCGAGACCACCGACCCGTCGCACTACCCGCTCGTGCTGGTGAGCTACATCATCGCCTGCCAGGAGTACGCGGACCCGGCCCAGGCCGAGCTCGTGAAGGCATACGTCGGCTACCTCGCCAGCGATGAGGGCCAGCAGGAGGCCGCTACCTCCGCCGGCGCTGCGCCGCTCTCGAGCGACCTCGCCTCGAAGGTCGCCGACGCGATCGCGACCATCAAGTAACACCGCTTCACACTCTGTCCGGTCCCGACTCGCGTCGGGGCCGGACAGATCGCGGGTTTAGGCCCGAAACAGTCCCACCCCCTCCTCCCTGAACACCGGTTGACAGGACCCCAGCTCTCATGACGACAGCACCCCCCAAGCCCGTTGACGCGAAGCCGCCGGTTCCCGCGGCCGCTCCGGAACGGATCAAGGCGAAGCAGCGCCCCGGCGATGTGATCTTCTCGACCTCCACGATCGTCGCCGGCGGTCTGATCCTCGCCATCCTCGCCCTGGTCGCCCTCTTCCTGATCGTGCAGTCGATCCCCGCCTTCGTGGCCGATCCTGCCGAGATCAAGGGCTCCCCCTCGAGCTTCTGGGCCTACGTCGCCCCCCTCGTCGGCGGCACCATCTGGGCCGCCTTCCTCGCTCTGGTCATGGCTGTTCCCGTGGCCATCGGCATCGCCCTCTTCATCTCGCACTACGCCCCCCGGCGCCTCGCGGCCGGCTTGGGCTACGTGGTCGATCTGCTCGCGGCCGTGCCCTCGGTCGTCTTCGGTCTCTGGGGCATCACCGTTCTCGCGCCGTTCGTGCAGCCGTTCTACTCCACCGTCGTCGACATCTTCGGCTGGATCCCGATCCTCGCCGGCCCCGTCTCCGGCACGGGCCGCACCATCCTCACCGTCGCCATCGTTCTCGCGGTCATGATCCTTCCGATCATCACCGCCCTCTCCCGCGAAGTCTTCCTGCAGACGCCGCGCCTCCACGAGGAGGCGGCCCTGGCGCTCGGAGCCACCCGCTGGGAGATGATCCAGATGGCCGTGCTGCCCTTCGGCCGCCCCGGAATCATCTCGGCATCCATGCTCGGCCTCGGTCGCGCGCTCGGCGAGACCATGGCCGTCGCCATGGTGCTTTCGGTCTCGGGCGGCTTCTCGTTCGACCTGCTCAAATCGACCAACCCGTCGACGATCGCGGCGAACATCGCCCTCAACTTCCCCGAGGCGCACGGAGTCGGCGTGAACGTGCTGATCGCATCCGGTCTGATCCTCTTCGTGATCACGCTCATCGTGAACTCGATCGCCCGCTACATCATCAACCGCCGCAAGGCATTCTCGGGGGCCAACTAATCATGACCACGACAACCGTCGCCGCCCCTCCCATGACCAACACGCTCACCGCGGGCAAGCTGCCCAAGGCCACGCCGTGGCTGCTGCTCGTCGGCAGCTGGATCGTCATGGGCGTGATCTTCGGCCTGCTGATGATGGCCGGTGTGACCGCTGACTTCAACATCGTCGGCACCATCTTCTTCGGAACGGTGCTCTTCGTCATCGTGCTCACCGTGGTATCCCGCCTCTACGAGGGCGTGCGCCGCTCGAGGGACCGCATGGTCACCTCGCTGGTGTCGCTGGCTTTCATCATCGCGCTGCTCCCCCTCATCTCGCTGCTGTTCACCACGATCGTCAACGGTGCACACCGCTTCGACCTCACCTTCTTCACCTACACGATGCGCAACATCGTGGGTGAAGGCGGCGGCGGGCTGCACGCGATCATGGGAACCCTGCAGATCACCGGCTGGGCCACGCTCATCTCGGTGCCGATCGGACTGCTCACCGCCATCTACCTGGTGGAGTACGGCCGGGGAGCCTTCGCGCGGTCGATCACCTTCCTCGTCGACGTGATGACCGGCATCCCGTCGATCGTCGCCGGTCTGTTCGCGTTCGCGTTCTTCGCCCTGCTGACCGGAGTAGCCGGAATCCGGTTCGGCTTCGGTGGCGCCGTCGCGCTCTCGATCCTCATGATCCCGGTCGTCGTGCGCTCGACGGAGGAGATGCTGAAGCTCGTTCCGAACGAGCTGCGCGAGGCATCCTTCGCCCTCGGTGTGCCCAAGTGGCTCACGATCGTCAAGGTCGTTCTGCCCACCTCGATCGCCGGAATCACCACCGGTGTGATGCTGGCCATCGCCCGCGTCATCGGTGAGACGGCCCCCCTGCTGATCATCGCCGGCTTCACGCAGAGCATGAACTACAACATGTTCAACGAGCGGGTCATGACCCTGCCGGTCTTCGTCTACACCCAGTACGCCAACCCGGGCTCGGATGCCCAGGCGTACCTCGACCGAGCGTGGACCGGGGCCCTGACCCTGATCCTGATCGTGATGCTGCTCAACCTCGCGGCCCGAGTCATCGCCCGCATCTTCTCCCCCAAGCTCGGCCGCTAACCCTAAAGGAACCCACGTTGTCCAAGCGCATTGAAGTAAACGACCTCAACGTCTACTACAGCAACTTCCTCGCTGTCGAAGGCGTGAGCCTCACGATCGAGCCCCGAACCGTCACCGCGTTCATCGGCCCGTCGGGCTGCGGCAAGTCCACCTTCCTCCGCACGCTCAACCGCATGCACGAGGTCATCCCCGGCGCGCGCGTCGAGGGTGAGGTTCTGATCGACGGAAACAACCTCTACGGTCCGGGCGTCGACCCCGTGCTCGTGCGTCGGCAGGTCGGCATGGTCTTCCAGCGGCCGAACCCGTTCCCGACGATGTCGATCGGCGACAACGTGCTCGCCGGCTCCAAGCTCAACAACCGTCGCATGTCGAAGTCCGACGCCGACGACCTGATCGAGAAGTCGCTCCGCGGCGCCAACCTCTGGAACGAGGTCAAGGACCGCCTGCACCTGCCCGGTTCCGGCCTGTCGGGCGGCCAGCAGCAGCGCCTGTGCATCGCCCGCGCCATCGCGGTCGAGCCCGAGGTCATCCTGATGGACGAGCCATGCTCGGCTCTCGACCCGATCTCTACGCTCGCCATCGAAGACCTCATCGGCGAGCTGAAGAACGACTACACGGTCGTGATCGTCACGCACAACATGCAGCAGGCCAGCCGCGTCTCCGACCGCACCGCGTTCTTCAACATCGCGGGCACGGGCAAGCCCGGCAAGCTCATCGAGTACGACGACACCACGACCATCTTCTCGAACCCCACCGTTAAGGACACCGAGGACTACGTCTCGGGTCGCTTCGGCTAAAGAGTCTCCACGCACAACGACGAAGGCCCCCTCGGCATGAGGGGGCCTTCGTTGTTGTGCCCTTCGACAGGCTCAGGGAACGGTGGGCTCAGGGAACGGGGTCGCTACGCGCTGGCGATAGCGACGATCGGCGTCGTGGTCGGCGTCTTCGATCCGCCCGCGGGTTCGATCGTGACGCCCACGGTGTCTCCCGCCGACATCGTTCCGTCGAGCAGGTGCCACGACGTCTTGTGGGCGCCCGTAGCGTCGAAGGTGCCCGCGGGGGCCGCTCCGGCATCGTTGATGTACCAGGCCTCGTAGACGCTGCCGGCCGGCAGGGGTTCGAGACCGTCGACGACGACCGCGGAGCGTCCGAGCTCGTTCGACCACACCAGCGTGGCGACACCGCCGCCGTCGACCTCGCTGCGCTGGGACTGCGTGTCGGACGCCGCGTAGATCTCGGCGAGACCCGCCGCCTGCTGGTCGACCAAGACAGGGGTGCCGCCCGTGATCGCGGAGCCGACGAAGCCGCCTCCGACGAACAGGGCGATCGCGGCTGCCGCCGAGACGAGAAGAGTGGCGGGCCGGGCGAACCAGCGCGTCTGCGCCTTCTGCTGGGCCGCACCGGTCTCGACGACCGGGCGCGGGGCATCCGCCGTGCCGCCGGAGACGGTGTTATCGGAGACGGCATCGTCGGAGACCGACCGGCCGTCGGACACCGACGAATCGGAAACGGGGCTGACCACCTCGCGGGGAAGCTGCGGGGTCGACGCGATCGCGGCCATGATGTCGACCTTCAGCTTCGCCGACGGCTCGACGGGAGTCGACGCGAGGCCCAGGAGAACGGCCGTGGCGCTGAGTCCATCGGCCTCCGCGGCAAGGTCGGGATCCGACTCCGACGCTGCGATGAAGCGGTCGAGTTCTTCGGGGGTCAGGGCGCCCAGAGCGAAGGCTCCAGTGTTGAGGCGGGGGTCGTCGTGTGCAGACATCAGGCAACTCCCATTTCGTCTCGAAGGCGGATCATGCCGTCGCGCAGGCGCGTCTTGACCGTTCCGATCGGAATGGCCAGGATCTTGGCGACCTCGCTATGGCTGTATCCCCCGTAGTACGCCAGAGAGATGGCTTCGCGCTGCAGTTCAGTCAGCTGAGTCATTGCTCTCTTCACCCTTTCATGTTCGATTCTGATCTCGACCGATTCGGCCACCTGATCGTATTCACGGTCGACATCGCGGATACCGATCTTGATATCGCGATCGTGGGAGGACTGCGACGCGCGGACGCGGTCGACCGCCCTGCGATGCGCCATCGTGAGAACCCAGGAGAGGGCGGCGCCGCGCTGAGGATCGAACCGTGTTGCCGTGCGCCAGATCTCGAGAAACACCTCTTGAGCCACTTCTTCGGACTGCGCGTGGTCGATCAGCAGTCGTTTGATGAGGCCGAGAACCCGCGGTGCGATGCGGTCATACAGTTCGGCGAATGATCTCTGATCGCCGTCGGCGACCCGCAGCAGCAGGCTCTCGACTGTGTCGAGCGCCTCCATCGGGGTACCGTCGTGGTCGCTATCAGAGGTCACGAGCTTAAGCATGACAGGTTTCCCACCTGAGGCCTGTTGTTCGTGGTCCGTTCACACCAATGATTCGGTGCGGGTACGATGTCGGATTGGTCGAGCCTCAGAGCTTTTCGTATACGCCCTGAACCGGACTGTGCGCGATGAGACCGGCCTCTTCGAATGCGGCCAGCCAGCCGCCCATCGGCCACCGTCCCCACCGGGCATGGAACAGGGCCGCGTTGCGCAGGATGTCGTCGAGGTGCGACACCGGAGGCGACTCGACAGGGTGGTGCTGGTGGAAGGCGCGGGCCGCACCCACCCAGGCGAGCTCGATGCCGCGGTGCGCGGCGGTAGCGGCGAAATCCGTGTCCTCCCCGCCGTAGCCTACGTACGACTCCTCGAAGCCTCCGATACGCCGCCAGGTCGAGGCGGTCACGGCGAACGAGAGCGACCAGAACAGATCATGGTCTCCCCCTCGGATGACCTCGCCCGACTCGGGCGCCGGGCGCGCAGCGTGCGGTTCAGCGAGTGTCTCGATCGTGTCGAGGTCGTAGCCGCGCGACGGCGCGGGGGGCAGGTAGGCGACGGGGCCGCACAGGATGTCGCCGCGCAGCTCGACCGAGGCCGCTGCGGCCTCGTAGGCCCCGATCAGGGCGGGGCTGGGAACGCAGTCGACATCGAGGAAGACCAGCACGTCGGCACCGGCCGCGAGCGCCGCGTCGGCGCCCGCGTTCCTCGCCGCCGCGATCGGCAGGCCGAGCGGATGCGCCGGGTGACGAAGCACACGGACGGGTGCGCGGTCGGGCACCCCTCCCCCGGCGAGCTCGACCGGGTCGTCGACAGCCACGACCACGTAGTCGTCGGGACGTCGTTCGCTGCGGGCCACGGCCTGCCTCTGCAGGTCGAGATGCGCATGCCGCCCATGAACCACCGTGATCACGGCGACCCGGGTCACGCGGGCTCTCCAGCGGGCGCCTGCGCCAGCTCGCGCTGGATGACGGCCGCGGCGACCCGGGCCCCCAGTCCGTCGTTCCACCCGTCCCACAGCTCGCCGTCGAGGCCGAGGGCCTCGTCGAGGAGAGTCGGCCACCCGGTGACGGGGAAGTTCCATCGCACGAGGGCGGGCCACCGACTGCTCCCTGCGAGCACGGAGGCGGTCGTCGTCTGCTCCTCGTGCGGCCTCGACTCGGGGATCACGATCGCGGGGCGCCGCGCAGCCGCCACGTCGGCCAGCGCGTTCTGGCCCGCGTGCGTCACGACGACGTCGGCCGCGCAGATCTCCGGCCACGGGTCCTCCACCCAGCGTCCTCCGCGGCTGCCGAGCACGGTCCAGTGCCAGTCGGGAGTTGCCTCCCGCGCCACAGCGATCGTGGCCGCGTCGAGTGAGCTGCCCCCGGCACCGCCGAGCAGCAGCAGGCGCCGCGGCGCGTCGGGCGTCGCAGAACGGCGCCGCTCGTTCACCCGGCCGCCGAAGCGCGAGATCGCGCCCACGCAGTGCAGCCGGCGCCGGGCCGGCGCGCTGAGGCCGGAGATCATGCCCTCGGCCTCCTGCGGCCAGGCTGCGATGATCGCCGTCGAGATGTCGTAGCCGAGGTGGTGCGCCTCGTCGTCGCGCACGCCCGGAAGAGCAACGGAGACGACAGGGATACCGAACAGTCGGGCGAGCACGGCGATCTCGACCGATACGTCGACGACGATCACGCGGGGCCTCGACTCGGCGATCCAGTGCGAGACCTGGGCCATCCGGTCGCTCAGACCCTGATCGTGCAACGGCACCCAGTGCAGGCGGCCGTGCGCATCGACGTCGCGCGGAGCGGCGGACTCGTCGTCGCGTGCGAGTTCGATCCAGTCGCCGACCCAGCCGACGGGGCGGGGCTGCGACGACAGCCCGGTGACCGGCTGGTCGAGTTCGGCCGCGATCGCCATGGCCCTGTTGAGGTGACCGCGACCCTGGTGATGGATGTAGTAGCCGATCACGCCGCGAGCTCCGCGGGCACGAGCGAGTGGTAGAGCTCCTCGTAGTCGTCGACCATGCGATCGAGCGAGCAGGCCACGACGGCGCGGTGCCGGGCATCGTCGCGCGAGAGGCCGGATGCGACCACCATCGCCGCACCCAGTGCCTCGACGTCGTCGGGCGCGGCGAGCCTGCCCGACAGCTCGTCGAGGATCTCGGGCACGCCACCACGGGCGAATGCCGCCACGGGCGTGCCGCAGGCCAGCGACTCCGCGGCGACGAGGCCGTAGGGCTCGTCCCAGCTGGGCGTGACCACCGAGACGGCCGCCCGCCCGACGGCCTGCATGAGCTGCTCGTGGCGCAGGTGGCCGAGATACCGGGTCCTGTCGTCGAGAAGGGGCGCGATCTCGGCGTCGAAGTAGGCCCGATCGAGGCTCGGACCGGCGAGGTCGAGCTCCATGCCCGCAGCCCGCGCGGCGCGGATCGCCAGGTGGGGCGCCTTCTCGGGAACGAGACGCCCGAACCAGATGGCGGCCGGCCCGCCCGGCCCGGGCATCCATGCGTTCGTGTCGACCCCGTTGTGGATGACCGTGCTCTCGACGACGTGACGCCATGCGCCTGCCGTGTGTCGACTCACCGACGCGTACGCGAGGCTCGACGACGCCAGCTGGGCGGCCGACTCGAGCCACGGCACGGGCGGGGTGTGCAGCGTCGTGACGAACGGCAGAGCAGTGGCCTCGGCCATGGCGACGGGCAGGTGATGGAGGCTGTTGTTGTGCACGATGTCGTACTTGCCGGGGTTGCGGCTGAGGTCGAGCATGAGCTTGAGGTAGGCGTGGTGCTCGCGCATCCACTGCTCGGGCCGGGCCCCGACGTCGGCCCGGGCGGCCGGGCTGCTGGTGAATGTCTCCACGTCGAGGTGCAGAGCGCCGAGCCTGGGGTCTGACCCCGGGGCGGCGAACAGGGTGACCTCGTGCCCGCGTCGGATCAGCTCGGTGGCCAGGCTGTGCGTGTGCGCCTCGAGCCCCCCGGCGAACGGCTCGGCCACGGGAAACCGGCTGGAGGCGATGAGACAGATGCGGAGCGCCCGCGTCATCGAAGGAGATCGCGGTAGAGCGCGGCGTGCGCGTCCGACACGGCCTCGCGCTGGCGTCTGCGCTCGTCGACCGTGATGGAGAAGAGGGGACGTTCGTCGTAGGCGCGAACGACGGCAGAGCCGAGCGAGTCGGCGTCGAGGCCGTCGTCGTCTTGCAGGTACAGCAGCACCGGGGCCTGGTCGCGGTAGTAGCCGCAGTTGGGCGCGAGAACGGCGGTTCCCAGGTCGCGACAGGCCTCGAGCCAGCCCGAGTGGGTGCCGAAGCGGTAGGGCAGCACCGAGAGATCGAGCGAGGCGAGGTACTCCCAGAGCTGCGTGTCGTCGAAGTAGTCGTGGATGCGCAGGTCGATGCGGCCCGCATCCGCGCTCGCGCGCAGGAGCTGGGCGAGCTCGTCGTCGTAGCGTGCTCCGGTGGGCTCCAGGATGTCGCGGTGCCCGTCGATCTGGAGCACGGCTCCCGGCAGGCCGTCGATCGCGTCGAGCAGCGCGCCGATGACGGGAACGGGGTTCATGTTGGCGCGCAGGCTCTTGAGGTGCAGGCCGATGCGGTAGCCGGAGTCGTCGTGCCGGGCCCTGTCGCGCTGACTATCGAGTCGGGCGTGCTGGATGCGGCGCATGGTCTCGAAATCGACCACGTGCGGGTGGGACAGCACGATGGCGCGACGTGCCCACCGGCGTTTGATCTCGTAGGCGGCACCATCTGTCAGCGTGATCACGGCATCGGCGGCGGGAATGAGCACGTCCAGCTGCGCGTCGTGCTGTGCCCTGTCGACGTGGTGCGGGTTGCGGAGGTCGTGCACCGTGTACACGAACGGTTTGTCGTGCCGCCGCAGTTCGGCCACGAGGTCGCGGAGCTCATCCGGCGTTCGCGCGTCGAAGCCGAACTGCAGATGGAAGATGTCGAACTCGTCGGCGTGCTCGCGCACCCAGCCGGCGTCGAGCATGACCGGGGGCCACCAGCGCTGCTCGGCGGAGCGACTGGGGTCGTCAGGATGAGGATCGGCCAGTCGCACGACACGCACCCCGCCATCGCGGGCAGCCGCTGCCGGGCCGCCGGGCGCGGCGACGTCGCCGTCGATCGGCGCGATGTGCCGAACATAGACGTGGGATGCCGGAACGGATGCGACCCGGACGAGTTGCGGCTGAGCGCCGGGACGGATAGGCGAGACGACTCCTGCCGCTGAAGAGGATCGATCCTGCGGAGGATGCGGAAGAAGGCGCGTCATGATCGTCTCCCCCTTACGGCCCGTCTGGATTCAGATGCGCCGGAATTGTTGTGCGGCGTCTGAAAATCAGCATGCCACTCGGCCGCAGGATGCGATTTGCCCCTTGCCAAATACGTGAAGCTGACCTACGGGGGAGAGACTCGACCTGCTCGGGAGAGAAGAGAGTGCCAGGCCGCGGAACGCCTCTCGGCGGAAGGCCGTTCGTAACGGCGGAAATTGGAGCCCGGGGTTACCACGGCCCGGCGAGATATGACTTTACCCGACTTCAGTCGAGGCTGTCCGTTCTCCACAACTTTGCGCAGATAGCGAACTCGGATGCGGTCTCCGCGAAGCGGTTGGCGCGCACGGTCAATGCGGATGCCCGCTCCCCCGAATCCGATTCGGTGTCGTCGGCCTCGGCGGCCGTTCCCAGCGACATGATGCGGCAGAACGCGGCCGCCCTCTCGAGGGCGACGGCGAAATCCCCGTCGAAGATTCCGCGCAGGATCTGGTCGGCGAGCGCGATGATCTCCTGTGGGCCCGTCGGCGAGGTCGCCCCGGCGACGACGGGGTCGATCGTGACGCTGAGCTCGCTGCCCTTCTGGAAGAGATAGCTCGACTGTTCGGGATCCTGACGGATCAGCGCACGCAGCAGGTAGATGCGCCAGAGCGCGCCCGGCAGGCTGTGCGACGATGCCCGAGACCACAGCTCGGCGATCGCATCGATGCCGTGGAGGTCGGTGTACTGGATGAGCCTGTCGATCACGCCCGGGTCCGGATCGGCGCGCACGCGACCCAGCAGGGCGCTGGCGGTGTCGTGGGCGAGCCGGGAGATCTGCGCCGGATCCTCGCCGCCCTTGAAGGCCTCGAACTCCGATCCGCCGAAGAGTGCCGGTTTGCGATGGTCGCTTGTCATGCGTCCATCCTGCCTCGGTTCGATCCGAGGTCAAAGACGCGCTAGATTAGTGGCTGCGGGCCTCTAGCTCAGTTGGTAGAGCATCGGACTTTTAATCCGCGGGTCGCGGGTTCGAGCCCCGCGGGGCCCACCGTATTTACTGGGATCGTGGCCACCCTTTCTAATAAGCCAAGGTCAGAACCCCTCCGAAACCCCTCGCCTGGGCGTTGCATCTGGCTGCAGACTGCTACTTTGGCGAAGTGCCCATCACTGAAGTGATCCTCAAAGACGTTCCCGAGCTTGTAAGTTGGGCACTCGCCCAAACGCCGACCAAACAATTCTGGTTCCGCGGACAAGGCTGTGAGACCCAAGGCTTGGTGCCCTCACTTTGGCGGCGGCTCTCGCCTAAGCCGCTCGACTTGACAGCAGTTCCGGCTAGTCGCGTGCTGGAAGTCGAGCAACGACTACTCACCAGATTTCGCCAGCGTAGCCTGCCCTATTGGCCCGCTGGTTATCCCCAGTCCGACTGGGAACACCTGTTTGCTATGCAGCATTACGGTCTGCCTACGAGGCTGCTGGACTGGACGACCAACCTACTTGTCGGAGTATATTTCGCATTGGATCATGATCCGACTCGATGCGCTTGTGGCACCGGTAAGTGCATGCCCACGCTTTGGATGCTTGATCCCATCCTCTTAAATCAGAGCAACCCGAGATTCGACGGAATTCCAGTCAATATTCTCGCCACCAGTGATGACGTGCTGGATCCTTGGCAGCCAGGCGTGGACCCAGGAACTCTCGGCCCCGCGCCAATAGCTCTCTACGGGACACATAACAGCGATCGAATTGCCGCGCAGCAGGGGTCTTTCACCGTCGCGGGTAAAACAATCGAGCCTCTCGACGTGATCGTGGCTGATATTCCCGACGTCTTGAAAAAAATTTCGCTAAGCGCCGACCGGAAGACCCTCGGCGCGCAACTGAGCCTGATGGGCGTAACTCAGTCCACGATCTACCCGGGCCTCGCCCAACTAGCACAAGACATAGCTTTAGAGGAGATTGACTAATGAGTTCTCTAGAAACCGAGATTGCAGAAGGACGCCGTGAGGTGTCTGCGGATTCAATCAGCATGTCAATAAGCGAGTTGACGAGTCTCTACAAAGAAGAGACCCTCGTAATTCGCCCAGAATTCCAGCGACTCTATCGATGGAGCATCGAGCAAAAAAGCCGGTTAGTCGAGAGCGTGATGCTTGGAATTCCGCTGCCTTCCATTTTTGTGTCTACCGACGAAGAGGGCCGATGGGAATTGGTCGACGGTCTCCAGAGAGTTAGTACACTGCTCGAACTCCAGGGTCTTCTTGAGGGTTCAGACGGGCAAGTGAAGCCAGCCCTCGTGCTCAGCGAGACTAGGTATCTGAAGCATTTAAGAGGCAAGTCCTGGGATGGCCCTGAGGAGTCGCAGCTATCGAAAGCCCAAAAGCTCGATTTGCGTCTTGCACGGCTGGATATCCGTGTAATCAAACGTAGCTCCGACCCCAAGGCAAAATTCGACCTCTTCCAACGACTCAACAGTTTTGGATCAGCTTTGACGCCGCAGGAGATACGTTCTGCGCTCATCGCCGGAGTCAACGGCGATGCCCTTGCTTGGCTGCACAAGCTCAGCACCTTGAAGTCGTTTGTCGACACAGTAGCTCTTGGAGATCGACTCTTAGAAGAGCAGTACGACCTTGAGCTGATTTTGCGATTCCTGATGCTGCACAACTTCGACTTTCAAGGCAAGCGCGGAGGCCTCGGGGACTTTCCCAGCAAGCTCGATACTTGGGCTCTGGACTTTGCAGAGAAGTTTCCTGAGAACAAAGATGAGTTGGAAGTGGTCTTTTTGACCACGTTCTCTTCGCTCGCGGTGCAAGGAACCGATGTCATCTTCCGAAAGTGGGATGCATCCTCGAATTCATTTCGGGGAGGTTTTTCGAACACGTCCTTCGAGGTGATAGCGCTTGGTGCCGCTTTCCATCTCGCTCAAAACCAGCCGTACCGGGCAGATGTCTTGGAAGCCGCGAAGGAGCTCTGGAACTCCATGGGTACAACTATCGGCAGCGTGACCGGGCTCGCTACGGGCGACCGATTTGCAAAGACTCTGCGGCTCGGTAGAGAACTCATGGCCCCGTAGGAGCCAAGCCCAATCCGTGCGGTAACTAGACGATAGACACGAACGCGTCGAACCTCGGGACATGGTCGTGCAGTCGCTGGGGTGTAGCTGGTGTCGGTGGTAGATGAGACCCTTACGGTGAAGTCGCGAGAGGCGCGGCGAAAAGGGAGAACCATGGCTGTCCAGATCACTCACGTTCGCTTTTCCGGTTTCCAGAAGACCCACGAGGCCATAAGCACTTTTCGATGGAAAAACGATGGTGACGGCGATACCGGCGACTCCTCCAAGGCTGAGATGGTGGACTACCTCGATAACAGAGGAGGTAGGGCCTTCGTCAGCAGCGGCGCCAACCGTGTGGAGGTAGGAACTGTGCACCCCAGCGGGGGCACGCCATACCTCCGTACTTATGCAGACAAGGTTTGGACAAATAACCTTTTGAGCCTTCCGACTTTCTAGGCACTGCCAACGAACGCGTCGAACCGCGCGACATGGTCGGTGTAGTCGCTGGGGTACAGGTGGGCGTAGATGGTGTCTGTGGTGGTGATAGACGCGTGGCCCAGCCACCGGCTCACCTCGTACGGTTTGAACCCAGCAGCGAGCCACAGGGACGCTGCTGTGTGGCGTAGGTCGTGCACGCGCATCTCCGGTAACCCGAGGGCGCGCAGGGTGGGGCGGAAGTAGTTGCGACGGAAGCTGCCCACGTCCAGAACGCGCGTGTAGTCAATCTCGGCCACTCCCCCGAGCTTCCGTCCTGGCCACAGCAACGCCTCTGGGTCTCCGCTGCGCGGGTGCTGCATTTTGTACCGGCGTAGCTCTGCGATTAGCCCGCTGTGCATCAGGGGTACGTCACGCGTGGAGCGCTTGGACTTCGGCGTGCCTACGACCCACTCGGCCTTGATCCGCTGCACGGTCTGGCGCACGTTGACGTGGCCGCGCACTAGGTCCAGGTCTCGCACGCGCAAACCAGCCAGCTCTCCGGCGCGGAGCCCGGTGTAGGCCGCGAATCGAACCAGCAGGCCGTAGGGTGCCTGAGCGTCGAGCCGCGAGCCGATGGCCTCAACCTGTGCAGTCGTCAAGAACACTGCTGCGAAGTCCTCGACGGTGTCCGTCTTGGGCACGCGCACCCCGTCGCATGGGTTGTGGCTCAACAGCCGGTCGTCCACCGCGTGCCGGAATGCCTTCTTCAGCGCAACGTAGTGGTGGTGCACGGTCGCCGGGGCGAGGCCGGATGCCGAAAGCTCGACCAGCCATGCCTGTACCTCTGCGCGGGTGACCGTGGAGGCGCGGCGCGAACCGAACTTCGGCAGAACCCGGTTGTCATAGATGGTCTGGTAACCCTGAATGGTGCGTGCCTTCAGCCCGGGTGCACTCGCGGCCAGGCTGCCCTCGACCACCTCACGCACGGTGCGGCTGTTCTTCACAAGAGGGTCGGTGCTGTTCCCGACTGCAAGCTCGTTCTCGACTTTGAGGGCGAACCGATCGGCTTCGCGCTTGACCCTAAAAGAGCGTTGTTTGAAGGCGTCGCCGGATCGCCAGCGAACCTCGTAGGCGGTGCCGGTCTTGCGTTGAACTTCTCGCACGTGGGCCATGTTCAAACTGCTTTCTCGAGAAGGGCGGTGGGGTGGAACTTGCCGAGGATCCAGGTTGGCTCGGCCTTGGATTGCCAGATGTAGCGGCAGTGGAGAACGATGAGGGAGGTCTGGTAGCCAACGCTCACGATCTTCACGGGGTGCTCTTCGCTCTCCAGTACGACGTGCCCAACCCGCAACTTGGCTGCGATGGTCTGCCGGGTCTTGGGGTGCAGGTTCAGCCCCGGTGTTGGGTGTCCGGCCTGTGCTGCGGCGAGCATCACCTCGTCCTTGCTCACGCTGCAACCTCCTTGGCCTTGGCACTGCTGTAGGCGCGGCGGACGGTCGATTCGTGCCACTCGGGCAGCCCTGTGGGTGAGAGCACATGCTCGGTGGTGAGCTGCTGGGCGATACGCCCGAAGCTGAGGCCCTGTGCCCGGTCGAGGACAATGCGCCGTAGGACGCCTGCAGGGATGGCCGACCTGCGCCCGTTGCTCAGGCCGCGAGCCTTGCGTGCGGCGAGTGCATCCTTGGTGCGGGTCGAGATGAGCTCTCGCTCCAACTCTGCAAACGTGTTCAGCATGTTGGCCATGGCTCGACCGCCCGGTGTGGTCAGGTCGATGGCGTTGTCCAACACGATGAGGAACCAGCCCTGCTGTCGGGCGTCGTCGATGATCGCTGAGGCGTGGCGAACCGAACGTGCAAGACGGTCGAGCTTGGGCACGATCAGCCCGTCGAACTGCCCGCTACGCAGAAGGTGCAGGGCCTGCCGCAGGTTGGGGTTGACGTGCTTGCCGCTGGCGCCGAGGTCGCTCATCAACTCGACCTCCCAGCCGCGGGTAGCGCACTCGGACAGAATGGCCTCCGTCTGGGCCTCGACGCCCAGCCCTGAGCGCTCCTGCTCGTCGGTGGAGACACGCACGTAGCCGATGACCCGCATCAGACCTCCCTCCAACCCTTGTCCTCGTCGGCCCATCGGAGCTGCACGAGAGCGCCTGAAGGCAACTCGCCGATGCGCTCCTCGGCCACCAGGTACACCACCTGCGCCCCGTCCTCGCTCGACACAGACACCGGCGCGCTGAGCCTGCTCTCGTTGGGCAGGTCGGCCAGACGCACCACGGCGTCCTGGGGCAGGGCTTGAAGGTACGTGACCAACTCAGCCACGGTCATCTCTGGACTCGACATCAGACAGCCGCCTTCGTGGTCGGGGCCTTGGGCTTGGCGGGTGCAGCCTTCTTGACGGGTGCCTTGCGAGCAGGCGCGGGCTTGGCCTCGACGGGCTTGGCAGCGAGCTTGGCGGCGCGAGCTGCATCTCGCTCAGCCTTGCGCGCGGCACGGGCGGCTACCTCCTTGGCCTTGGCTGCGGCTGCGTCAGAGATCCGCTTCTGGTTGCCCTCACTCTGCTGAAAGTAGGTCCGCATCGTGCCGGCCAACTGCACCGACATCGGGTCGACGTCGTAGCCGGTCTGAGCCTTGATCCAGGCCGCATAGTCGGCCATGACGGGGGTTATTGCCTTGGTGGCAAGTGCGGCTCGCGGGGCTTTGGGGGTGGTTGCAGTCATGGGGTTTCTCCTTGGGTTGGGATGAGGCGAAAGGCGGTGATGTCCGTTTCCGCCTGAGAACGAAGTATTCGAGCCGAGCCAGCAATAAGGCAAACTGTTTCGGAGAATCCGACGAGACGACCATTTGCCTGGTCGGAAGCGCCCGGGATGGGTACGAGTACCAGCCCTGTGGGTCTCGTTGGGCTACGGCCCATCCCTGTGGGCCTCCGTGGGTGTTATCGGATGCGTCGCTTGCGACGGGGTGCCGGGCCTCCACGCTCCACCTCGGCCAGCCACGCTGCCCGGCCCTCGATGATCGCCAATTCCTGCGGGTCCATCTCCTGCGCGGGCTCCTTGACCTTGGTCCGCTCGATGCGTGCGCCGCTGCCGCCGTTGCGGATGGCTTTGCGTCGGACGCGCTCGCGCTCCTCGGTCTGGGCGTCCCGCTGGTCCTCGGACATGGGCACGTCCGGCAGGTCGTCAACGACTTCTGCATATTCGAGAAGGTCGTTCTCATCGACCTCGACGTCAACCAGGATGTCGGCCACCACGCCCTCGAACCTGCTCACCGTGACCTCCAACTCCTGCTTGCCTGCCAGGCCCGCTCGGTCCAGAAGCGACTCGGCGGCCTTCACCCGCGTGGCTGGCGGGACGTTCTCATCGAGCATGATCTGCACAAGCTGGTACGCGGCCTTGTCGCTGGCCTCCATGATCCTTTGCTGCGCACGCCGTTTCACTTGAGGCGCTCTGGCTCCATGGCTGACACAGACGTTGGAGCCGAGGGCTGGTGGTCGTCCGCACGGTTCACCGTTGCGCTTGTGGGCGGAACAGAGGATCGCTGGTGGCTTGCGGGCTGGCTTGTCATTCATGGTGTTCTCGCTTTCGTTGTTCGAAGGGTCGCTTGATCGAAGGGTCTGATGTCTTGGGGGTCGAGGGGATGATCGAAGACTGCAGAGTCCTCATCGCTTGAATTTCTGTCATCGGAACGGGCAGAACCGGGTCATACCTAAACCCCCTCTCGAAGCACAAGTAGGAAGGGTTTAGGTTCGACCCCGTTCTGCCCGTTCTGAATCACCCACGATCTGCGGTAGCTCGCAGATCGTGGGGCCTCGGGCTATTCCTCGTCCGTCGGGGCTTCCCGCCAAGCCAGCCCCACAAACACGTTCGGGTTGGTCGGGGTCTTCTCCTGCGGGTGCCGAATGTGCGGACCGACCTTGCGGGCCGGGTAGGTGACTTTGGCGGCAACCTCCGGTGTGAGGCGCTTGCGGGCCTTGAGTACGTGATGTGCCCGGGCTGTGTCGTGCGAGGTGAGGGCAGCGGCGTAGTCCTTACGGGACCACTTGCGGCGGCTGTTGTTGTCCGCCCACTCGGTCAGGGCCGCCCAAACGTGGCCCTCAAGGACGATAGCCCCGGGCTTGAAGGTGAAGTGGTCCGACAAGAACCGCAACATGTCGTCTGACTCCATCCGCCATGCTTCCCACGACTCGCGCAGCCGATCGGGTTCTTCTGGCATCTTCTTGCCGTTGTCGTACCAAGCCCTTGCGCCCTCGACCAGCCAGGCCAAGACTGCAGGCTCCGGCACAGTCCGGAAGTGCTCCCGGAGGCCGTCTCGCGCTCGCCGCTCATTGGTGCGACGGTTCGGGTGCCGCACGAACTTGTAGGGGAACACGACCAGCCGCAGGCGACGCCAAACTGCGTGCGTGGTGTCTGTGACGAGGGGGCGGTGGTTCGTCGTGATGAACAGGGTGTGGCTGGCCTCCCACGACTCGCCCTGTTTGTAGTGGGCGCGACCGGACATTCGCTGCGTGCCGAGGAGGTCTTTGAGGCGCTTCATCGGAATTTCTCCTTCTGGCAACTCCTCATGCATGACGAGTCGCTTGCCTCGCAGGCGCATCTTCTCGACGGGCGGCGCACCTGTCGGCGCAAACAGGACCTTCTCTGGAAGATCGCCCGCGTAGGCGGGGCTGCCCTCGTCTTGGCTGTAACCGAGGCTGGTCGTGATCGCATCAAGCAGGGTGGACTTGCCGTTCTCTCCGCCGCCCTCGAGAAAGTTCCCCTTGTCGTCGGTCGGTGGGTATCCGGTAATGGCCTGACCGAAAACCAACTGCATATGCCGGCGGATGTCCTCGGGGATCGCCTCCAGGACGTGATCCCACATGCTGAGGCGAGCACCCTTGACGTAGTTGATCGGTGCAATCATCGTCCACCGGAAATTGCCATGGGGCTCCAACTTGCCGGTGGGTAAATGAAGCACCCCGTTCTGGCAATTGAGGTGATCCGGGTAGTTGTCCCACAAACTAATGGACTCTTCCAAGAGACCAGTGAGCAGGTCGCGGACGGAGGCGATTTTCGTCTTGGACAGCAGCTTCATGATCTGCCCCGGGGATGCACCAGCGGCCCTCTCGACCTCGAACAACCGATCCAACTCGTCTTGCACGACGAGGGTCAGATGGCTACGCGTGGTCGGACGCCAGACCTTCCCGGTGTTGCGCAACCAGTCACCCCCACTTCCCAGTTCAGACACGAATGCGTATTCACCCCGCAGCCTGTCGGCTACGTAACGCGAGAGTGGACTGTCCGAGAAGCGCTCTTCCTTCACACCAACCCCGGCACCCGAGGGCTGGCGAGCCTCCCCGCTGTAGGCCTGCTCAAGTGAGCTGTCGGACTCGGCCCGCGTGTACGGCGCATCCCGGTCGCCCTCAACAGCCTCCTGGTAGGTGTGCAGTACCTCGGAGGCCTCGGTTTTCGCGTACCGCTCATCGCGGAGTTGGCAGGCTAGCCAGAATCCAGTCTCGTTTCGGCCCTCGCCGTCGTCCTGAACACGCCTCAGCGCGACCCTGAGGAGTTCCGACACGGCGCGCCGGTTTCCGGTAGCTGGGGCACCAGTAGCTCCCGCACCCGCGATAAGTTGCGATAGCTTCGCGGCACCTCCGGGCGTCTTGCAAATGTCGTTGAGGTCCGTACCGTCGCCCAGATCGATCGATCGAATGGAGGATGCAACACCGGCAAGCCTGGTCGACCAGCTATTGCCGGCCTTCCTGCCTGCGCCGTCGCCGTCGAACGCAAGTACAACGTCTCGGCCTCGCAGCGGCTCCAACTCGGGTCCCTTTGGAACACCACTTGCGCCGTTCGTCCCGATCACAGAGACGAAGCCGAGGGCGATTGCAGACAGCGCGTCCGCTTCGCCCTCCGTGACGATGACAAATTCGGATTGCTTACCGAGTACAGCAAGCGGGTACAGGCGCGAAGGACTGCCCATCCCCTTCGTGCTGTAGATTTTCCGAAATCCTGGGGAAGGGTGCCGGTTGTACTTCCGTACGTTGACCAACACCCCGTGCTTGTCCCTGATCGGGTACCAGATGCGCTGACCATCGAACCCGACCTCGAACTCATCGATCACGTCGTCGGTGATGCCTCGTCCATGCAGATACGCCAGCTCCCTCGGGGATGCCCGCAATTTGGAGTGCCAGCGGTCAACGTCCGCATCTGTTGGCAGCGGCGTTGGAGGATCTAGTGGAGGCACCAAGGACGGCTCGATGTACTCGGATCTGACGCCGGAGAGCTTGATGGAACTCATCTGCCTACGCCTTGGTCGCGTCGGTGTAGCTACCGAGGATGAAGGCGACGATGTCGTCGCTGGTGAGCAGGACGATCAGGCCACCCGGGCGAGCGTAGGAGATACGGCCCTGCTGGACAGCTCTGCGGAACTGACGCTCGGTGATTCCGTACTTCGCTGCCAGCGGGTGCGACGCGGCGTTGTTGAGGCGGTAGACCTCGGTGGTGGAACTCTTGCGGTTTGACACGGGGCTCTCCTAGAAACAGGTGAGCTGCGTTTTGGCAACAAAAAAGCCTCATGCAGCTCACATATGAAATGTGAAGCCACACGAGGCAAGTGGACGTTGACAAACCGATCGTTCTGACCCGAAGGTCCAACGCTTGGGACTGTGCCAAATCGAACGGCAGACTTCGCCGACGACCTCTGTACTCCTACTGGAGAAAATCAGTTACGCATATAAGTTTCGTGGTTGCCCGACGAGTCGAGCGGATAAAGCTTACCTCAAGTCAAGACGGTCCCGCTTGAGGCGGTTCGGTTCAGCTTTCTGAGAGCCTGTCCGAGAGCCGCACGGTCTCGAAGTGATCGCCACCGGACGGGGCGTCGAGGACGATCTGCACGCCGTGATGTTCAGTGGTCGCATCGATGGCTCGCAGTAGTTCCCATCCTCGCCACGGCCTAACTGCACCGCGCGCGTAAGGATAGAAGAAATCTTGCAACTCACAGGCCATGTAATCGCCGCTCAACCGTTCGCCCCGATCCCGCCAGATGACCAGCCGTAGCGCTGCCTCGATGGGTACGCCTCGACCGTGCGTGACTAGTTCCACCGCGGGCGGTGCAATGAGGCGCGTTGTTGCTCGCTCAACTTCTGTGAGCCGTCGAGCCAGCGAGCGCGCCGGGGCGGCCATTGCAAAGCTGATTGGCTCTTCGTGCAAGGTAGTCGCCCAGTAGTCGTACAACGCCGAGAGGGGCGCAGCCGGTAAAATTGTTGAGGTAAGCACGGTTCCTCCTAGAACCCTTGTCGCCCCGGTCCTCACAGGCCGGGGCGCTGTTCGTTAGATCGAGACCGGGGGACGGAGCGTCGGGAACTTGCTGACCAGCGCCGCGTACTGGGAATACGGATCGTTCAGTCGGTTGGCATGCCATTCGCTCTCGCGCTCGGCCCGCTCCAATCTCTCTATGGCCGCCTTGGCGCTGGCGACGAGTGCGGTGTGACGATACGCAACAGCTTCGGGGTTGGCCCCTTCGTTGAGTGCGAAGCGCACCTCACGGCGGATAGCGGTTTCGAGTTCGTCGGCCGCGACGAGGTCGACATGGACGCCGTCCATGAACTGGCGTGCGTTGGACAAGGCGTGGTTCTCGAAGATTCGCACGCGGTCGAAAAACTCGCCGTCCACCCTGGCGATGTTCTCTTTCTCTTCAATGGAGTTTGCATAGGCGCTTTCGCGGGCAGCAATGCGGGTTTGGTCGGGGGTGAGCGGGATAGCCATCGTCGTTCTTCTTTCTAAGAGAGGTGGAGGTTGCGGTTGATCTTGGCGGTGGCAGAGATGCGGTCGCGGGTTGCGGTGCGCTCGTCGACCGCCTGGAACGACGCAGCGAACTCGTCTTCCGCCCGCTTGATCTCTTCTCGAAGGCTGTCGATGGCAGATCGGTACTTCTTCCGCTGCTGCTCCAGCTGGAGCACGGTCCCCTTACCCGAGGTGGGGTAGGCGGGCAGTTTGATGTCAGTTGCCATGGTTGGTCCTCTTTCGTGTGATCGTTGCTGGCCGGGTTCGGCCAGCTGTCTTCTTGACTCGGAGCGAGTCGGCCACCTCGGGGTAGACGAGGCCCATCGTGGTCAACATGTCGCCGAGCGCCTGCCGAACGAACGTCACCTTGGCGACGCCGGACAGCTCGACCAGATGCTCCAACGCCCGTTCGTACTCGGGCGGGATGGTTACGTCTAGCCGGTCGGTGTTGCCGTCTGGCTGGGGTCCTCGTCGGCCCATGGGGTTCCTCCTAGTCGGGTTGTATCAAAAACTCTACCGGGGAAGTTGTTGCCGCCGCTTGATGCGCAATCGAAATGAATCCGCATTCGAAAGTGCAGGTCAGAGCGCACTTTCTAGATCTGACGAATCGAGCGGCAGATGCGGCCTAGGTCGTAGCGTTGAAAGCCAGCCAGCTATCTAGGAGGAACACCATGGCACCCGAGGACAACGACACCAGCCGAGGCGGCTACGGCCTCGAACGCGGCGAGTGGGAGAGCCGACGACGCCCCGACGGATCACAGCGCCCCGCCACAGCAGCGGAGCAGGCACGCGACCTCCGACGTCAGTTCGGCCGTGAGGCGACGGGCATCCGTCACCCCCCCTCGGAAACCCCTCCGACCGCGCCTAACCGGGCTGATCCGAAGCGCTCCGCACCTGCCTCCCCGGAAAGCGAATATTGACCACAGATCCCATAGAGTGGGCGCAAGCACAGCCTTAAACGGTTCGACTCGGTTCCGTTCAGTACAGGCGGAGAACCCCTCCCGTGCGTTCTTTTAATCCGCGGGTCGCGGGTTCGAGCCCCGCGGGGCCCACCGTATTCAGGCAGCGCACCGGCGCCTGCTGGCATCATTGCTTCGTGCGCCTCTCCGACTTCTTCGCCCTCGTTCCCGGCGACGCCCCCCTCGTCACGGGGGCCGCAGGAGAGCTCACCGTGCACGAGCTCGGCGTGCTCCGCGTTCCCTCGGGCACCCTCGGTGCTGCCGACCCGTTCGTCGCCCTCGACCGACCGATCACCGTGCGCATCCCGCCGGGCGACCACCCGGTCGCGGTGACGATCGCCGACGTGTCGACCCAGCGCGACGGCTCGCACCTGCGCGAGGCCTACCTCTCGCTGGTCATCTCGGACGTTCCGACCGCGTCGATCGAGCCGGTGCCCGGCCCCGATGGCCCTCCCGAGCCCGGCTCTTTCTTCGGCGTGGCCGTCGACGCCGGAACCGTCGCCTTCTTCGACGCCGACGCGGTGGAGGCGTCGATGCCGAACGACGGCGACAGCTGGTATGACGACGTGTTCGACACCGACGAGCCCGGCTCGTGGTTCGACATCATGGACTCCGACTCGCCACATCGCGCGGGCACCGCGAACATCGAGATGCCGCTGGCCCGCTCGGGCGAGAATGTGATCCTCGCCCACTCGGGCTGGGGCGACGGCTTCTACCCCGTTCTCCAGACCCTGGATGCCGACGGCCGGCTCACCGGCGTGCACATCGACCTGCAGGTGGTCGGCTCCCCGCCCGACGCCGATCCGGAGCCGCAGGCGACCGGCTGGCTCGCCCGAGTGAAGAGGGCACTCCGATGATCGACGTGATCGTCATCATCGTGCTGCTCGCGGGCGCCGTCGCCGGCTACCGCATGGGACTCGTGCGATCGCTCCTCGGCCTCGTCGGCGTCATCGCCGGAGGCATCGGGGCGTACTTCGCGATCCCGCAGGTCGTGGCCTGGATTCCCGAGCCGGAGTGGAGGGTCGCCGGCGTCATCGGCACCGCCTTCGTGCTCGTGACCATCGGCTACCTGCTGGGGGCCACGATCGGGCGGGCGCTCGGCCGCGGAGTCGCCAAGGCGAAACTCGGGTTCGTCGACCGACTTCTCGGGCTCGTGGGCAGCGGAATCGCGGCCGTCCTCGTGGTCGTGACCGTCGCATCCGGTGTCTCGACCCTCGGCGTCGCGCCCCTCACCCAGGCCGTCGCGTCGTCGTCGATCCTGAAGACCCTCGACGGCCTCGTGCCCCCGCAGGTGACCAGCCTCCTGGCCCAGCTGCGCACCGCCGCCGTGACCGACGGCGCGCCCTGGGTCATCGACGCGCTCGGCGCGCCGAGCACGGCTCCCTCGATCCCGACGATCAGCACCGACAACCCGGCGCTCACCGCGGCCGCCCAGTCCGTTGTGCGCATCACCGGAACGGCGTACGAATGCGGGGTCACGATGTCGGGAAGCGGCTTCGCCGTGGCCGCCGACAGGGTGGTCACGAACGCGCACGTCGTCGCGGGCATCTCCGAGCCCGTGGTCGAGGTTCCCGGGCAGTCTCCGCGCTCGGGCCGGATCGTCTACTTCGATCCGGCGGCGGACCTCGCCGTGATCGCGGTCGACGGACTTCCCGCCGACGCGATCCAGCTGGCCGACACCCTTGCGCCGGCGAGCACCGCCGTCGTCGCCGGCTATCCGTTCGGGGGGCCGTTCTCGATCGCGGGTGCCGAGGTTCTGGCGGCCGGCCCGCTGCAGCTCATTACCGACGGCGCCGCCGGCACGACCCGGGATGCATACACGCTGGCCGCCGACATCGAGCCCGGCAACTCCGGCGGGCCGCTCCTGACGGTCGACGGCCAGGTCGCCGGTGTGGTGTTCGCCAAGGCAAGCACCGTCGACAACGTGGGCTATGCGCTCACCATGCAGGAGTTGTCGCCTGTTGCGGCGCAGGCACCCGGGCTCTCAGCCCCGGTGAGCACCGGAGACTGCGCCGGCTGATCCCGCCGGGCTGTCGGCCCGTCGATCAGAAGACGTCGTAGTCGAGGCTCGCCTTGCCGTTCGCACTCTCGACACGGGCGGTGTTCTCATGCGAGCTCGCCTGCCGTCGCACCTCGTCGGCCACACCGTGGGTCTCGGGTTCGACGTAGGAGACGGCCTCGTGTTGACTCAGGATCTGGCTGGCTGGCCCGAGCACGAGGGCCACCGGCGTCGACTCTCCGTCTGCGCTGAACCCAGGCACGACGACCACCTGGTTGCGACGATTGCGGGGAACGGTGGCGACGAAGTGCACGAGGGCATCGGCCACTTCGTCGCTCGTGACGAAGGTTCCGCCTGCGTAGCTCATCCTTTTCATCTCTCCAGAATCCCGCATCGACCGCCCGGAGACCCGGGCATTGTGATGACGGCATTACTGAGGTAGCAGCCCGGCGGACTTTCGCTCCGGGGCGCCCCACCCGTACGATGAGGACCCATGCCGCCCGCACCCGCCCGAAGCGTCGTCCGCCGATTCTTCGATGGAACGGCCTATCTCGGACGCGGCCTGAAGATGTGGGGAAGCGATCCCCGCCTCATGCTCTTCGGCGCACTCCCGGCCCTCATCGTCGCCGCCGTGTATCTCGCCGCGCTCATCGTGCTCTTCGTCAACGCGCCCGCTCTGGCGGAATGGGCGACCCCCTTCGCCGACGAATGGCCCGAGGGCTGGCGAACGGCCGTGAGGATCGCCGCCATCATCGCGTTCGTGGGGCTGGGCTCTCTCCTGGTGGTCTACACCTACACGGCCATCACCCTCGCCGTCGGCGACCCCTTCTACGAGAAGATCTGGCGGAACGTCGAGAACCGGCTCGGCGGCATCCAGAACGAGATCGAGGTGCCGTTCTGGCCGTCCGTTCGCCGGGGCATCCTCGACGCCGTGCGAATCCTCGTCGCCACCGCGGCGATCGGGCTCGGCCTCTTCGCTCTGGGCTTCATCCCGATCGTCGGCCAGACCCTCGTGCCGGTCGCCGGGGCCGCGGTCGCCGGCTGGTTCCTCGCGCTCGAACTCACCGGCAAGGCGTTCGACGCCCGCGGTCGCTCCCTGAAGGATCGCCGTCGGGCGCTTGCCGCCATCCGGCCCACGGCGGTCGGATTCGGAGTGGCGAGCTACCTCGTCTTCCTGATCCCCTTCGGCGCCGTGTTCGTTATGCCGGCGGCCGTGGCCGGCGCAACTTTGCTGTCGCGCGAGGCCCTTACCGATCAGGCGGGAAGCGGTTCGGGACCGGCGCTATGAGTTGCCGGGCTCGGAGTGCTCGTCGGGTTCGGGAACCGGCCTGAGACCGCCCGTACTGTTTGCTGCGAGCATCAGGTCTTCGATCCACACCCGGTTGAGCGCCGGCGACTTGTTGCCGTAGAAGCGGAAGTGGAGCGGGATCGAGGGGTGGATCCAGATGGTGCTGCGTCCGCTGCCCTCTTCGGTGCCATGCTCCCACGACAGCATGAACGCCTCGTTGCGCCGCAGCTTCGTCGAAATGACGACCTTGAGGTGAGCGAGCAGCCGATCCTCGAATTCGACGTCGGTGTCACCGGTGCCGTAGATCAGTCTGCCCATATGAAAATCGTCCATTCCTCACAAAGGGCCCACGCGGTCTTATTCCACGTGAGCTCCCCAGTGAACCTACCCCTAAATGTGAGCTTTTGGGTTCGGGGTTGTCAAAAGTGAGGACGGTGTGCGATGCAGCACCGATCCCGCATCAGTGCGAGCGGTCGATCAGAGCTGCTTTCGCGTCGTCGAGCGATGCGTAGATTCCGCAGAGGTTGCCGCGGGCGTCGGTGAGCTTCATATCCTCGCCCGGCGTGCCCTGCACCATGCCGGCGAATCGCCCGTCGTGACGAGCGAGCCAGACGCCGTCAAAGACGAGTTCCCAGCGGAGGCGCGGCATCGCACGGTCGGGCGAGATCGATTCGGGTGCGGTCGTCGTCGAGGGCACGCTGTCGAATAGCAGAGACATTGATCCACTCCATTCCAGAGTTGTTATGTCGTCAGGCTATGCAACGCCTTGCCCCCGAACAAGGGGTTTACGGCTCACCGCAGGCACGCTACGGGCGGGACCGTTAGGAGGCCGGGCGGTACCGCACGCCCCAGCTGAGCATCCACGACGTGCCCGGTTCGAGCCAGCGCACGCCCTGACCCGTGTTGAACGCGTTCGCCGGGGCGGTCATCGGCTCGAGGGCGATGGCCATGCCCGTGCCCGTCTCGAATGGGAACGCTCGGGGGTTGTAGGCCTGCACCCAGGCGAAGTTCGCATCGGTCCACAGTTCGACCCGGCGGCCGTCGGGGGCGACGAGGGAGTGCACGTTCTGCCCACCCGTTCCCGTCAGGGTTCCGAACGCGTGGTTGAGGTCGATATCGGAGAGACGTCGCCCGGCTCGCAGGTCGAGTCCCGCCTCCTCGACACCGACCTCCGCCGTGGGGATGAATGCATCGTCGTAGTCGTAGGTGGTCTCCGCGGCGATGGTGAGAGTCAGGTCCTCCGCAGGCACCGAGCCCACGACGAAATAGGGGTGCGCCCCGACCGCGACCGGCGCCGGAGCATCCGACTCGTTCGTGATCGCGTGGGTGACGGTCAGACCGGCCTCGCTCAGTTCGTAGCTCACCGACGTGTCGAGCAGGAAGGGGTAGCCGTGCTGGGGGAAGACGCGGGCATGCAGGGTGAGGAAACCATCGCCCTGCTCTGCCACGGTGTAGGCCGTGTTGCGCAGCAGGCCGTGCGTGGCATTGCCTGTCGACGGCTCTGTGATGTCGAGCTGCTGCGTCTTTCCGTCGAGCACCCAGGCGGCCTTCGCGATGCGATTCGGCCACGGAACGAGGACGATGCCCTGGCCCATCGGCGGCAACGACGACTCGGGGTACTCCCGCACGACCTCGACTCCGTCGAGCACGAGGCCCCGGAGACCAGCGGCCAGCTCGGTGATCGTGGCCCGGGAATCGCCGAACTCCACGGAGAACTGGGTGCCTGTCGCTGCTGTCACGGCATAAGCCTACGGTGTCGCCCGGCCCCGGGCATCCGGATGCCTCAGGACCGGGCGACGTGCCGGTCAGGCGGCGGGCGCAGACCCGTCGGTCGGTTCCGGATCGGTGGGAAGCGACTCCTCGATCTCCTCGAGGACGTTCTCCTCTTTCTCAGCGACCGTCTTCTTGCCCGGATCGTGAGGCTTGGGATGTTCGTGCGTCATGCGTTCCTCCTTCATTGGTGGGGTCGTGCTCTTTCGCCTCGACTTATGGAGTCGCGGCGTCGACCACGTTCTGTACCAGCAGGGCGCGGGTCATCGGCCCTACTCCGCCGGGCACCGGCGACAGGAACCCGGCGACCTCGGCGACGGCAGGATCGACGTCGCCCTTCAGCCTCGCCTTGCCGGTCTCCTCGTCGACGACGCGCGTGATTCCCACGTCGAGCACCGCGGCGCCCGGCTTGACCCACTCGGGCTTGATGAGGCCGGGAACTCCGACGGCCGCGATCACGATGTCGGCTCGGCGCACCTCGGCCTCGAGATCGCGGGTGCGGGAGTGGGTGAGCGTGACGGTCGCGTCGATGCCCTTGCGGGTGAGCAGCAGCCCGAGGGGACGACCGACGGTGAGCCCGCGGCCCACGATCACGACGTGACTGCCGCTGAGCGGCACGTCGTAGCGGCGCAGGATCTCGACGATGCCTGCGGGGGTGCACGGAAGCGGTGCGGGTCGACCGGAACTCGCCGAGGGATCGACCGTGAGCACCAGGCGCCCGAGGTTCGTCGGGTGCAGTCCGTCTGCGTCTTTGGCCGGATCGATGAGTTCGAGCATCGCGTTCTCATCGATGCCGTTCGGCAGCGGGAGCTGCACGATGTAGCCCGTGACGAGCGGATCGGCGTTGAGCGCCTCGATGGCGTCGCGCACGTCCTGCTCGCTCGCCGTCGCCGGCAGGTCGACGCGGATCGACTCGATGCCGACCTCAGCGCAGTCGCGATGCTTGCCCGCGACGTAGGAACGGGATGCGGGATCGTCGCCGACCAGCAGCGTTCCGAGGCCCGGGTGGATGCCCTGCTTCTTCAGCTCGACGACGCGCTGGGCCAGCTCTGCCTTGATGGCGGCCGCGGTCGCGACGCCGTCGAGGACGACGGCCGTCACTGCACGAGCCCGGGGTAGAGCGGGAACGCCTCGGTGAGCGCGCTCACGCGCGTGCGGAGCGACGCGGTGTCGGCTCCGGGCTTCAACGCCTCGGCGATGATGTCGGCCACCTCGGTGAACTCGACGTCGCCGAAGCCCCGTGTCGCCAGCGCGGGCGTTCCGATGCGGAGGCCGGAGGTGACCATCGGGGGGCGGGGGTCGAAGGGAACGGAATTGCGGTTGACCGTGATGCCCACCTCGTGCAGCACGTCTTCGGCCTGCTGCCCATCGAGCGGCGAGTTGCGCAGGTCGGCGAGCACGAGGTGCACCTCGGTGCCGCCCGTGAGCACGTCGACTCCCCCGGCGCGAGAGTCCTCGGCCGTGAGGCGGTCGGCGACGATGCGGGCGCCGTCGATGGTGCGCTGCTGGCGGTCGCGGAACTCGGGCTCGGCAGCGAGCTTGAACGCCGTGGCCTTGGCGGCGATGACGTGCATGAGCGGACCGCCCTGCTGGCCGGGGAACACGTTCGAGTTGAGCTTCTTCGCCAGCTCGGTGTCGCGGCTGATGATGAAGCCGGACCGGGGACCGCCGATGGTCTTGTGCACGGTCGACGACACGACGTCGGCGAAGGGCACGGGCGACGGGTGAAGGCCTGCGGCGACCAGTCCGGCGAAGTGGGCCATGTCGACCCAGAGCTTGGCGCCCACCTCGTCGGCGATGGCCCGGAACGCGGCGAAGTCGAGGTGACGGGGGTAGGCCGACCATCCAGCGATGATGACCTGCGGGCGGTGCTCGAGCGCCTTGTCGCGCACGACGTTCATGTCGACGAGGAACGTCTCGGGGTCGACGCCGTAGGAGACGGCGTTGTAGAGCTTGCCCGAGAAGTTCAGCTTCATGCCGTGGGTCAGGTGTCCGCCGTGGCTCAGTTCGAGTCCGAGGATGGTGTCGCCCGGGGTGGCGATCGCAGAGAGCACGGCTGCGTTGGCGGTCGCTCCGGAGTGCGGCTGCACGTTCGCGTACTCGGCGTTGAAGAGGCTCTTCGCGCGGGCGATGGCCAGCTCTTCGGCGATGTCGACGAACTCGCATCCGCCGTAGTACCGACGCCCCGGGTAGCCCTCCGCGTACTTGTTGGTGAGCACGGAGCCCTGCGACTGCAGCACCGCGCGAGGAACGAAGTTCTCACTCGCGATCATCTCGAGCGTGTCGCGCTGGCGTCCCAGCTCCTTCTCGAGCACAGCGTAGATCTCGGGATCGACGGTCTGGAGGGGTTCGTTGAACTTCGATGGCGTGTTATCAGACAAGACTGGCTCCCAAACATGACAGAAACGGAATGTGTCGCCGCGCGGACGACGGGGTGATGCAGTATCCGGATCGACCCAGGCGCGCGGCCGAATTCGTGTCAGTCGCTTCCCGATGGTGACCATCTGAACGCCAGTTGCGACATAGCCAAGCCTACATGAGGCATCCGCTATGATTTCTTGCACAAGTGGCGTCATAGACGCCGGCCTCGCATGTCTCTTTATGTGAGGGGGGAATGGGGACCCCGTAGTACCGTCCTGAATTCCCCTTTTAATAAAGGAGTGTGCGCCGTATGGCCGCCCACCTCGAACCACCCGCCCGGCCGCACGCCGACGCCTCAGACATGGAACTCGTCGAGTTCACGCGATCCGGCAACTCCGCTGCGTTCGGCGAACTGTGGGTCCGCCACTCCAACGCCGGGCGAGCCGTCGCGCGCAGCCACCGCTTCGATGCCGACGATCTCCTTTCCGAGGCCTTCGCCCGCGTCTTCCAGGCGATCTCCGCCGGAGGCGGTCCCACCACCGCCTTCCGGCCCTATCTCTTCACCACCATCCGCAACGTGTCGATGCAGTGGGCGCGCGCCAAGAGCGCCGACGCCAGCGAAGACCTCGACCTGATCGCCGACCCCTCGACAGAAGAAGACGCCTCGCTCGCCGCGCTCGACAAGAGCCTCACCGTCAACGCGTTCCGCAGCCTCCCCACCCGCTGGCAGGAGGCCCTGTGGTACAGCGAGGTCGAGCAGCTCTCGTCTGCGGAGATCGCCCCGCTCCTCGGCATGAAGGCCAACGCGGTCTCGGCGCTCACCTACCGCGCACGAGAAGGCCTGCGTCAGGCGTGGATCCAGGCGCACCTCCGGCGCACGACCGATCCCGAGTGCGCGGCCGCCATCGAGCGCCTCGGCTCGTTCACCCGAGGCACGCTCGGCGCGCGCGAGTCCAAGAGGGTCCGCGATCACCTCGCCGGATGCACCTCGTGCACCATCGTCGCCGACGAAGCGCGCCAGGTCGGTTCCCGCCTCGCCCTCGTGCTGCTTCCCCTCGCGGCCGGAGTCTCCGGCGCCGCCGGATTCCTCTCGTGGATGCAGGCGGGCAGCGGCACGGCAGGCGGGCTGGTGGCAGCCGCGACCATGCCGGCCGACCTCACCTCGGGCTCCTCCTCCGCGAGCGCGAACGGATCCACGTCATCGAGCGTCGGCAGCACATCGTCGAGCGTCGGAGCTACGACGGGTGCGGCCGCATCCGGCATCGGCGCGGCCGGCATCGTCGGCTCGGCCGTCGGAGCCCTCGCTCTCGCCGCCGCCGTGGTCGCGGCCGTCACCCTCGGCCCCGGACTGTTCGCCACCCCGGCAGACGAGGCGTCCTCCGCCGACGTCTCACCCGACTCCTCCGGAGCCGATCCCGGCGACTCCTCCCGCGATTCCGACACGACCGTCGTCGCCGATCCCGCCCCGGCCCCGGCCACGCCGCCTGCACCGACCACGGCACCCGCGCCGGAGGCCGAGCCCGAACCGACGCGTCCCGGCACGCCCGGCAGCCCCACGAAGCCCGCCGTCGTACCAGACCCGTCGCCAAGCGACTCCCCCGGCCCGAGCACACCGGCAGAGCCGTCGACACCGGCAGAGCCGTCGACACCGCCGGTCGTCGTGCCGACCACGCCCCCCGTCGATCCGACTCCGCCCACGACCCCGCCCACCGAACCTCCGGTCGACCCCGAACCCACGCCCGCGGCTCCCACGGTGGCCGTCGAGCAGGCTGCCGACCAGCTCACCTTCCCGGTGTTCACGGGCACCGCCGAACCGCTGTCATCGGTAGAGATCCGCGATGTCGACGGCAACACCTTGGTGTCCACGACAGCGGCCGACGACGGCACCTGGTCGATCTCCGACTTCGGCTCCAGCATCACCGGCGACCCGGCCGGTCGCGAGGTCGTCGTTCGACAGGTCGTCGACGGGGTCGAATCAGACCCGAGCGCGCCCCAGCACCTCGTGGTTCTCGAGCCTCCCACGATCCAGAATCCCCTCGAGGGAGCTTCGATCCCGGTCGCCGACACCTACGAACTCTCCATATCCGGAGTGCCGGGCGCCAGCATCCAGCGCATCGTGAACGGCGAGGTTCGCGATGACATCCACGTGCTCGACGACAGCGGAATGTGGTCGCAGGTCTACGGCTCCGAGGTGACCGGGCCGATCGAACTCGGCATGCGGTACTTCGACCCCGATTCCGGCCGCTACGGTCTGACCCGACTCATCTCTTACGCGATCAGCTGACGCGCGCGCTGCGGCGGCGCGAGTTCAGCTCGGCCGCCACCAGCAGCACGCCCGCGAGCGCCAGGGTGATCAGGTACGCCACCGGAAGCGACGTCAGACCGAACCCGTCGAGCAGGGCCGCGCCCACGAGGGCTCCCCCGCCGATGCCGACATTGAACGACGTCGAATAGAACGCACTCGCCGTATCGCGGATGTCGACCGATGCGACATGGAGCAGCCGGGCGCCGAGGAGCGGCGGCAGGGTTCCGAAGACGAGTCCCCACAACACGAACGCCGGGATGGCGATCATCGGGTTGGCCGCGAACAGGGCCATGACGGTCACCGAGATCGCGGTAACCGCGACACCGATCACCACGCCGAGGGTGGGATGGCGACCGAACACCGTTCCGGCGAGCAGCAGGCCGCCCGCACCGGCGATGCCGTAGATCGCCAGCAGCAGTCCCACGTCGCCGGAATTCACACCCAGCTCCCCGATGAGATAGGGCGCGATGAAGGTGTAGAAGGCGTAGTGACCGATCATGATGACGGCGGCCAGCAGGCAGAGCAGGGCGACGGCGGGCACCGAGGCATCGAGCTTGCGTCGGCCCGACGGATGCCGTTCCGCCGGCGCATCGGACTTGGCCGGGCGCTCCACCCTGGGCAGCAGCCAGAGCATCAGGGCCGCGCCCACGATGCACAGCACCGCGATGGCCCCGAACGCGCTCCGCCACCCGACGGCCTGCCCGAGCACGGTGCCGAGGGGAACGCCGAGCACGAAGGCGAGCGTGCCTCCACCGGTGGTGATGGCGACGGCTCGGCCGAGCTGCTCCTTCGGCACGAGATAGCCCGAATAGGCGCCCATCACAGCCCAGAACAGCCCGTGCGCCATGCCGCCCACGATGCGCGCTCCCACGAGGATCTCGAAGCTCGGCGCGATGGCGGTGACCGCGCTCGAGAGCGACACGACGATGAGCACGAGCACGATCAGCCGGTGCCGGGAGACGCTACGCGTCAGCCGCGACAGAGGGATGCTCGTGAGCACGACCGCGAAGGCGAAGACCGAGACGAGAAGCCCGATCTGCGACTGGCCGACCCCGAGCTCCGCGCTCATCTCCGGCAGGAGGCCCGTGGGAAGCATTTCGGCGGTAACCGAGAGGAACACGGCCGAGGCGAGCACGAGCAGGCCGCCCCAGGGGAAGGGACGTCCGGGGGCTCCGGTCGGGACGACGGCGATGGGCGAGGTGAACGGCTGAGTCACGGAGAAAGAACGAACCAAACTAACGAAAGAAGGCGAACAGAGGCGGCGTCACGCCAACCTGACGAGGGCGGCATCGGAAGAGTCGGACGACGCCGCACGACGGGCACCAGACCTCAGGAACCGATGACGACGTCGTGCATGCCCGGGGCCGAACGATATCCGTCGGCCACCCGCTAGTGTATCGGGAGGCAGAAGCCAAGAGAAGAGGCGAGAGCGTTGACGAGTTCCCACTGGGTATTGACCTTCGTCTGCGCCGACCTCCCCGGAATAGTGCACGCCGTGAGCGGCGCGGTGGTCTCGTCCGGCGGCAACATCACCGAGAGCCAGCAGTTCTCGAGCGCCGACACGGGCAGGTTCTTCATGCGCCTCCAGGTCGAGTCCGAGTCCGAGCGCTCCGTCTTCGAGCAGGCCCTGGCCCCGGTTATCGAGCGCTATGACATGGACTGGCAGCTCGACGTCGTCGGGCGCCCGCTGCGCACCCTCGTCCTCGGCTCGACGGCTGCGCACTGCCTCAACGACCTGCTGTTCCGCCAGCGCGCCGGGCAGCTCGCCGTCGACATCCCGCTCGTGCTGAGCAACCACACGGTGCTCGCCGAGCTCGCCGGGTTCTACGGGGTGGCCTTCGAGTCCCTTCCGGTGACGGATGCCGCGAGCAAGGCCGCATTCGAGCGTCGCGTGCTCGAGGTGGTGGAGCAGAACGACATCGAGCTCGTGGTGCTGGCGCGCTACATGCAGATTCTGTCGCCCGAACTCTGCGCCGCGCTCGCCGGCCGGGCCATCAACATCCACCACTCTTTCCTTCCCGGCTTCAAGGGCGCGAACCCCTACAAGCAGGCCCACGCCCGCGGGGTGAAGCTCATCGGAGCCACCGCCCACTTCGTGACGAGCGACCTCGACGAGGGGCCCATCATCGAGCAGAACGTCGTGCGCGTCGATCACTCCCGCACGGCTTTGGAGCTCGTCTCCATCGGCCAGGACGAGGAGAGCCGCACCCTCACCCAGGCGGTCAAGTGGTTCTCAGAGCATCGAGTGCTCCAAGACGGCGCCCGCACGATCATCTTCCGCTGACGTGGTCGGTACGCTGGAACCGTGACTCAGCAGACAGAGACAGCTCCCGACCGGATCGGCATAGCCGAGGTGATCCGGTTCATTCTCGAACTGTTCGCCTTCGTCAGCCTCGGCATCTGGGGATTCCTGGCCTGGCCCGGCCCGTGGCTCAACGTGGTGCTCTGCGTCGCGACGCCTCTGTTCGCCATCCTGTTGTGGGCCCTCTTCCGATCTCCGCGCGCCGTCGTGCGGCTCGATGCATTCGGCAAGGCGCTCATCGAGATCCTCATCATGGGGTCCGCCGCGCTAGCGTGGCTCATGCTCGGGCAGCCCATCGTCGCGGTGGTCTTCGGCGTCGCCGCCGCGGTCACTGGGGTCATCTCCGGGCGCAAAGAGCTCCGCTGATGCTGCTGCACGGCGCGCGCAAGCTCGACGCCGACGGCATCCTCGACGACTTCTGGATGGTCTTCGCCGGCGACACCATCGCGGCGACGGGCACCGGCTCGGCCTGGCAGGCGCTGGCCCCGTCCATTCCTGCGGAGGAACGCGTCGACGCCCGCGGCAGGTGGGTGACCCCGGGCTTCGTCGACGTGCACGGCCACGGCGGTGGCGGCGCATCCTTCGACGATGGCCCCGACGCCATGCGCATCGCCCTCGACGCGCATCGCGCACACGGCACCACCCGGTCTGTGCTGAGCCTGGTGTCGAATCCGCTTCCCGACCTCGTCGCAAGCCTCCGACAGGTGGCACAGCTGGCCGGGCGCGACCCGCTCGTGCTCGGGTCGCACCTCGAGGGCCCGTTCCTGTCGCCCCTGCACCGTGGCGCGCACGACCCCGATCATCTGGCGCACCCCGACCCGGCCGCCGTCGAGATGCTGCTGGAGGCATCCGCCGGCACCCTCAGGCAGATCACGATCGCGCCCGAACTGCCCGGCGCCCTCGACGCGATCGACCGCTTCGTGGCCGCGGGGGTCGTCGTGGCCGTCGGGCACACGGATGCCGGACTCGAACTCACGAGGCAGGCGTTCGACCGCGGCGCGACGGTGCTGACGCACGCGTTCAACGCCATGCCCGGAATCCACCACCGCGCGCCCGGCCCTGTCGTTGCGGCGTTCGACGACCCTAGAGTCGCGCTCGAACTCATCCTCGACGGGGTGCATGTGCATCCCGATGTCGCGCGCCTCTGCTTCGTGGCCGCGCCGCAGCGCGTGCTCCTTGTCTCCGACGCCATGGCCGCCGCCGCATCCCACGACGGGGAGTACCGGCTGGGCTCTCTCGACGTGACGGTCGTCGAGGGCGAGGCCATGCTGAGCGGCACGCAGACACTCGCCGGGTCGACCCTCACGCTCGACACCGCGCTGCGCACCGCGATCGAACGCGCGAACATCGATCCCGTACTGGCCGTGCGCGCACTCACGGCGAGTCCCGCCCGCGCTCTCGGCCTCGACGATCGGCTCGGGTACCTGAGCACGGGCTACGCCGCCGACGCGGTGCTGCTCGACGCCGGCTGGCACGCGACCGACGTCTTCGCCGGCGGCGAGAGGCTCGTCTAGGGCGGATGGTCGCGCCGGGAGACCGGCCTCAGACGCCCTGCCAGGCCGGCTTGTTGGCCCAGGCGTAGCGGTAGTAGTCGGCGCGGGCGAGGCGGGATGCCGCGGCCTCGTCGACGACGACGGTGACCCTCGCGTGCAGTTGGATCGCTGAGCCGGGAACGCTCGCCGTGAGCGGTCCCTCGACCGCGGCCGCGAGCGCGTCGGCCTTGCCCTCCCCGAAGGCCAGCAGCAACAGGTGCCGGGCTCGCAGGATGGTGCCGACCCCTTGCGTGATGCAGTGCAGCGGCACCTCGTCGGCCGACGCGAAGAAGCGCGCGTTGTCGCGACGCGTCTGCTCGGTGAGGGTCTTCACGCGGGTGAGCGAGGCGAACGACGATCCCGGCTCGTTGAAGCCGATGTGGCCGTCGGTTCCGAGGCCGAGGATCTGGAGGTCGATCCCGCCGGCCTCCTGAAGCTGCGCCTCATAGCGGGCACCGGCCGTCTCGATCTGCTGCGGCCGCCCATCGGGAACATGCACCGAGCTCGCGTCGAGTCGCAGCGGCTCGACTACCTCGCGCCGGATCACCGAGGCATAGCTCTGCTCATGGCCCTCCGGCAGTCCGACGTACTCGTCGAGCGCGAAGCCCCGGAGCTTCGAGAGGTCGAGCCCGCCCGCCGCCACACGCCGTTCGAGCGCCCGGTAGAGGGGCACGGGCGTCGACCCCGTGGCGAGCCCCAGCACCGCGTCCACTCGCTCGGCGACGAGTCGCTGCACCGCGTCGGCCGCGACCTCGCCGGCCGTCTCGACCGAGTCGACGATCACGATCTCGGCCATGTCACACCTCCTCGGCGAGCGCGAGGGGACGTCCGACCAGGGCGGCCCCGACGGCGGCCACGGGAAAGTCGTCGGGCACGAACTGCACGCGGCCGGGCAGCTCGAGCGAGGCGAGGAACGGCGAGTCGAGGGCCCAGCCCCCGAGCACGGCGCGGATGTCGTCGAGCAGAGGCTCGCCGAGGTGGCTGAGCCCTCCCCCGATCACGACGGCCTCCACGTCGACGGTGAGCACCAGGATGCGCACGGCCGCGGCGACGTTCTCGACGAGCGAGCGATGGATGGCGACGGCGCCCGGGTCGCCGGCCTGGGCGGCCGCGAGCAGGGAGAGCACGGGCAGGGCGTCGTCGCTCGGCCACTGGCGGGCGATCGCCGATCCGGATGCGACCGTCTCGAGGCACCCGCGTTGGCCGCACGGGCACAGGGCGCCCGTCGGGTCGACCGGTATGTGTCCGATCTCGCCCGCTGTTCCCCGCGACCCGCGCCACAGCTCGCCTCCCAGAACGAGACCGGCCGCCAGGCCGGTGCCCAGGTTCAGGTAGGCCATGGAGTGTCTATCGCCGCCGCCGTCCGGCGGGAAGAGCAGCCTGAAGGCCCCGAGCGCCGCGGCCTTGACGTCGTTCTCGACCTGCACGGCCACACCCAGCCGCAGCCTGAGGTCTCGCGCGAGCTCGAGTTCGTCGACGCCCAGGTTGACCGCGTGCGACACGATGCCCCCCTCCGTGTCGACGGTGCCCGGGATGCCGATGCCGATGCTCGTGAACGCCGACAGCGGGGTGGCGGTGAGCTTCGCCAGCTGCTCGAGAGCCGAGACGGCCGTGTCGACGACGGCGTCGGGCCCGAAGCCGGTCGGGATGCGCAGGCGGGCAACGATGTCGCCCCGCTCGTCGATGGCCACGGCGTCGGTCTTGGTGCCGCCGATGTCTAGTCCGAGCCTCATCGGGTCTCTCCGTTCAGTGGTGCTGCGGTGGCCCGCTCGAGCATATCGGCGAGGGCTGCGCTTACGAGGCGCGATCCGCCGAACGTGGCGATGTCGGCGTATCTGCGATCGTCGCCGGGCCATCCCATGTCGACGACGAGCACGGATGCGTGCCTCAGGCGCAGATCGTCGACCAGATCGACGACCCAGGGGCGGCGATGGTTGTCACGGCCGATCACGATGACCGGTCGATCCGGGTCGAGCCCGCGGGCAGCCGCCGGCCCGTCTCTGTCGATCCCGATCGCATCGACGGCCTGGCCGGGGCCGAACGGTCCCCACGGAGAATTCCCGACGGCGATGTTCGCCTCCGTCTCGATCCGAAGCACGAGGGCGTGCCTCGATGAGGACAGGAAGCGTTCCGCCGACGCCGAGACGTCGAACGCGTCGGTGAGCGAAGGATGTCGGAGCGCGGGATGCGCGAGCGGAGTGTCGGGGACGTGCCCGGGGGCATCCGGCACCACGACGACCGAGCCGGCGAGATCGCGCACCCGGCCCGACGCATCCGAGAGCCGGCGTTGGTCGAGCTCGCCCCGATCGACGGCCTCGATCATGCCGGCCACGATCTGCTCCAGCTGTGCGGCGGTGTTCCGCGTGCCGATGCAGAGCAGGTCGCAGCCGGCCTCGATGGCACGCGCCGCCGCGACGGGGATTCCTGTCTCGGCGCTCGCCCCGGCCATGTCGAGCGCGTCCGACACGACGACGCCCGAGAAGCCCAGCTCCTGGCGAAGGATGCCGTCGAGGATCGCCGCCGAGAAGGTCGCCGGGTTCTGCGCATCGATTCGGGGAAGCAGGATGTGGCTCGTCATGACCGTCGCCGCACCCGCAGCGATCGCCGCTCGGAACGGCTCCAACTCGCGCGTGCGCAGCTCGTCGAACGACACGTCGATCACGGGAAGGGCGAGGTGGGAGTCCTGGCTCGTGTCTCCGTGACCGGGGAAGTGCTTGATGCTGGCGGCGACGCCCTGAGACTGCAGTCCCCGCGTCCACGCGGCGCCGTGTCTCGATACCAGCTCGGCTGCGGCGCCGAAGCTGCGCACCCCGATGACCGGATTGTCCGGGTTCGAATGGATGTCGACATCCGGAGCGAAATCGAGGTTGACGCCCACCGCGCGGAGCTCGGCGCCGACCCTCTCCCCCACCGATCGGGTGAGCTCGACGTCGTCGATGCGGCCCAGCAACGCGTTGCCGGCGAAGGGTGAGCCGGTGTCGGCATAGAGGCGCGTCACGTCTCCGCCCTCCTCGTCGATGGCGATGAGCGCGGTCGGATTGGCCGACCGGATGTCGTCGGTCAGCCGACGAAGCTGATCGCGCGACGAGACGTTCTCGCCGAACAGGCACACGCCGGCGAGGCCGTCGGCCAGCAGCGCACGCAGCCAGTCGGGCAGCTCGGTGCCGGCGAATCCGGGAAGGAGCGTGCCCAGGATCTCGTGGCGTGTCACCCCTTCACCGCCCCGCTGACGAGCCCGCCGGTCATACGACCCTGCACGACGAGGAAGAAGATCACCACGGGAATCGCCATCAACGTCGAGCCCGCCATGATGGCCGCCCAGTTGGTGGTTCCGGTCGCGACCTGGAACGTGCGCAGCCACACGGGGAGCGTCATCATCTCCGGACGGGAGTTCACGACGAGGGCGAGCAGGAACTCGTTCCACGCCTGGATGAAGCCGAAGACGCCGGTGGCGACGAGGCCCGGCGCAAGCAGCGGGAAGGTGATCTTCCAGAACGCACCCGTGCGCGAGCATCCGTCGATCATCGCCGCCTCCTCGAGGTCGATCGGAATGCCGTTGACGAAGCCCCGCAGGGTCCAGATCGTGAACGGCAGCACGGTGGCGACGTAGACGAGGGTCAGGCCCGCAATCGTGTTGAGCAGGCTCCAGCTGTCGAGCACCCGATAGGTCGACACGATCATGGCCTCGGCCGGGATCATCTGGATGATGAGGATCGCCAGGATGAATCCCTTTCGGCTGCGGAATCGGAACCGCGTGACCGCGAGCGACGCCAGGAACGCGAAGACCAGGGCGATCACCACGGTCGAGATGGTCACCATCAGCGAGTTGCCGAGTGCCGGCATGAAGTCGGATCTCGTGGTGTCGAAGAGCACCGTCTCGTAGTTGCGCAGCGTGAAGTTCGCGGGCACGAAGTTGGGCACGACCGTGCGGATCTGGTTGTTGGGCTGCAGGGAGGTGTTGATCATCCAGTAGACCGGGAAGACCGAGAAGACGAAGACGATCACGGCCGCCGCACCGAGCGCGGCGCTGTTCAGATGTTTGCGGGTCACAGGTCTTCGTCCTTGATGCTCTGGCGTACGTAGTACAGGGAGATGGCCATCATGATGATCACCATGATCACGGCGATGGCCCCGCCTGCGCCGTAGTCGCCCGTGCCGAGCGACGTCTGGTAGATGTACACGCCCAGGGTCGATGTCTGCTCGCGGATTCCGCCGATGCCCTGAAGGGCGTAGATCTGGGTGAACACCCGCAGGTCCCAGATCACCTGCAGCACGGTGACCACGAGGAAGATCGACCTCAGGTAGGGGAAGGTCACCAGGAAGAAGCGTTTCGGCCCGTTCGCGCCGTCGAGCTGGGCGGCCTCGAGCACCTCCTCCGGCACCTGGGTGAGACCCGCATAGATCGTGAAGGCCACGAAGGGCACCGATTGCCACGTGATGATGATCGTCGCCACCAGGAAGAAGCTCAGCGGATTGCTGAGCCACGAGTTGCCGTGCAGGTCCTGCCCGGTGATCATGCCGAGAACGTAGTTCACGACGCCGTACTGCGTGTCGAACATCCACCCCCACACGATCACGGCGGTGAGCGCCGGCATGGCCCACGCGAGCAGCAGCCCGACAGAGACCAGCAGCTTGAACCCCTTGTTCAGCCGGGTGAGCAGAAGCGCGATGAGCGTTCCGATCAGCATCGTGACCACCACGTTCACGGCGGCGAACGCGACGCTGCGCCCCAGCACCGCCCAGAACTGCGAATCGGTGAGCACCCGCACGTAGTTGTCGAGGCCGACGAACGGCGCCGGCTTGCCGAAGACCTGCTCGCGGCCGAACTCCTGGAACGACATGATCACCAGCTGCAGCAGCGGGTACCCGATCACCACGATCAGGATGAGCGACGCCGGGATCAGGAGGATCGCCGGGGCCATCCGCGCCGACCGTGGTCGTCTGCGCACCGGGCGCGGGGATTCCGGCGGGACGGGGGCCACCTGGCGCGATCCGTCGGTACCTCCGGGCGCGACCTCGAGGGCCGGGCTGTGGGTCGACATATGTGCTGCTCCTACTACGATCGGAGGGTGCTGTGATGCTTCCCTTTTCCTAGGGCGATCACCTGCATTGGGCTGGTGGTGGCCGACGTTGCCGCGTCGACCACCACCACTGTCGTCAGCGCCTAGCCGGCCAGGATGTCGTCGATCTTCTTGTCTGCCTCGGTCGCCAGCTCGGTCACGTCTCCGCCCTGGCCGATCTTCACGAAGAAGTCCTGCAGAACGCCGGCCGCCTCCACGTCGGCCCACTTCGGGCTGGCGGGCGTGAGCTTCGCGTTGGCCGCGGCGGATGCGATGGCCTGGGCGACCTCGTCGGTCCCGACGGTGTCGGCGAGCGACACCTTCGCCGGCACGAGGCCGGTCTTGCCGAGGATCGTCTGGTACTCGTCGCTCAGCATGATCTCGAGGGCGGCGGTGGCGAGCTCCGGGTGGGCGCTCTTGGCGGCCACCGCGATGTTCGATCCCCCGGCGAAGACCTTCGCTGCGCCGCCGTCTGCACCCGGCAGGGCGAAGACGCCCAGGTTGCTCTCCTGGTCGGGGCAACCCGGCGCCTCGGCGTCGAGTGGGGCGAGGATGGACCACCTGACCCAGCTGGGGGCCGAGAGCTGTGCGACCTCGCCGGCGCAGAACGGCACCTCGGGACTGGTCTCATTGCCGTCCTTCGGAGCACTGGACGCGGTCGTCATCACGTCCTGGATCATCTCGAGGCCCGCGATCGATTCGGGGCTCGACAGCGATGCCTTCCACGAGTCGCCGTCCTTCACCGCGATGTCTCCGCCGGCCTCCCAGATGTAGGGAAGGGCGTTGTACCAGTCCTGGCCCGGGAAGTAGATGCCCGAGACGCCCGGGTTGGCCGCAGCGAGCGCCTTGCCGTTGGCCACGTACTCCTCGAGGGTGGTCGGCACGCTGAGGCCTGCCGCGGCGTACAGGTCTTTCTTGTAGAAGACCAAGCGGGCGCCCGAGTAGTACGGGGCGGCGTAGAAGTTGCCGTCGTACGAACCCGCCTCGACGAACCCGGGGAGCAGGTCGTCGCCGCCGAGTTCCTCGTACTTGTCGCTGAGGTCGAGGAACGCGCCAGCCGAGGTGAAAGCGGCCGCCTGGGTGTTGCCCACCTCGACCACGTCGGGGCTGTCACTGCCCGAGAGATTCGTCGTGAGCTTGTCGACCAGGCCGGTCCAGGCCTGCTCCTCGATCGTGAGCGTCGAGCCCGGGTTCTCCGCCTCGAAGGTGGTCTTCAGGTAGTCGCGGGCCTCGTCGGGGGTGTCCGTTCCGACGAGCCAGACGCGGATGTCGGCCCCCTCGGCGCCGTCGTCCGACCCGCTCGACGAGCCGGAGCATCCGGAGAGCGCCAGAGCCGCGGCCATGCCGATGCCGACGGCGGCGAGTATCTTCTTCCTCATTGTCTTGTCCTTTTCCTAGGGCTGATGTGAATGCGCGGCCTGCGGTGGGCACCGACGACCGTGGGTGGTGCAGGGCCGCTCTACGACACCCCGAGGGAGTCGGAGAGAACCATGACGGCCGCGCCGCGCAGAACGATGTCCTGCCCGAGCGCGGTCATCCGCAGCGTGAGAAAGCCGTGGAACTCGGCCATCGTCCTGCTGCGGAGGGTCTCGACGGTCGCCTGGGCGAGCACACCGTCGAGAAGTTCTGTGGGGCCACTGAGGATGATCTCGCTCAGATTGAGTGCGCCGACCACCGGGGCCAGCGCGATGCCGAGGCGCTGTCCGGCCTCGACCAGCACGGCGTCTCGATCGGCCGGTTCGCTGCCGGCCAGTTTCGCCGTGAGGTTCGGGATGCTCAGCCACGTCTCGAGGCACCCCACCTTGCCGCACACGCAGGTGGCTCCCCCGTCGGTGCCGACGACGACGTGGCCGATCTCGCCCGCGGCGAAGCGCGATCCGAAGAGGGGCGTGCCGCCGAGCAGGAGCCCTGCGCCGACACCGTGGCCGACCTTCACGAGCATCGCGTCGCTGTCGGCGTCGCCGAAGCTGTGCTCGGCCAGGACCGCCGCGTTCGCGTCGTTCGCCACGATCACGCCGACCCCGAACTCGTCGGCGAGCGTCTGCTGGAGGGCGACATCGACCCAGCCCAGGTTCGGCGCGGTGAGAACGACGCCGCCCAGGTCGACGACGCCGGGCGAGCCAACGCCGATGCCGAGCAGGGGCGCGGTCGAGGCCGAGACGAGTCGACGGGTGAGATCGATGACGAGGGCCAACGCGGCCTCGCCGACCCTGTGCTCGAGGGCCACCTCGGCACGCGCCAGGATGTTCCCGTCGAGGTCGAGAACGGCTCCGCGGAAGACGGCGTGCTCGGACAGGTCGAGTCCGACGATCTGGAAACCGGCGCGGTTCAGGTCGATCAGCGTGGCCGGCTTTCCCGGCCGCACGTCCTCCCGCTGCCCCAGTTCGAGCACGAGACCGTCGGCCATGAGCTCGGCGACCAGGGCCGAGACGGTCACCCGGGTGAGTCCGGTCACCCGCGCGATGTCCGCACGACTCTGTGTGCCCGAGCGATAGAGGGTCTGGAGCACGAGCGAGAGGTTGTGGCCCCGGGCGTCGCCCGGAACGATCTTGCCGTTGGGCCGCAGGGCCCTGCCCTGAGCGAGGCCCTGATGCGTCCGCGGCGGGTACGCCGATGCGGAACGGGAAGAGCCTCGCTGCACTTCCGATGCAGTCATGTTTGTTAGTAAAGCTTACGAACAAACAAAGAACAAGACGTTTCCGGTCACCGGCGTCGATGTTTACGAGGTCGTAACAATGAGAACGGCGCCCCACCTCCGAGGTTCGGAGGCGGGGCGCCGTTCTGACGCGACGTCGGGACTATGCCAGGCGTGCGGCCAGGTTCTTGTCGAGCGTGTCGAGGAACTCCTCCGTGGTCTCCCACTTCTGCTCCGGGCCGACGAGCAGCGCGAGGTCCTTCGTCATGTGCCCCGCTTCGACGCTCTTGATCACGACGTCTTCGAGCGTCTCGGCGAACTGCGCCAGGGCGGGGTTGTCGTCGAGCTTGGCACGGTGCGAGAGCCCGCGGGTCCACGCGTAGATCGAGGCGATGGGGTTCGTCGACGTGGGCTTGCCCTGCTGGTGCATGCGGTAGTGCCGGGTGACCGTGCCGTGCGCGGCCTCGGCCTCGACGACCGAGCCATCCGGAACGCTCAGCACGCTCGTCATCAGGCCCAGCGAACCGAAGCCCTGGGCCACCGTGTCGCTCTGCACGTCTCCGTCGTAGTTCTTGCAGGCCCAGACGTAGCCGCCCTCCCACTTCATGGCCGAGGCGACCATGTCGTCGATGAGGCGGTGCTCGTAGGTGAGGCCCGCAGCGTCGAACTTCTCTTTGAACTCGGCCTGGAAGATCTCCTCGAAGATGTCTTTGAAGCGACCGTCGTATGCCTTGAGGATGGTGTTCTTCGTCGACAGGTAGACGGGGTAGTTGCGGCTGAGGCCGTAGTTGAGGCTCGAGCGCGCGAAGTCGCGGATCGACGCGTCCTGGTTGTACTGCACCTGGGCGATGCCGTCGTCGGGCGCGTCGTAGACCTCGAACTTCATCGGCTCGGAGCCGTCCTCGGGCGTGAACTCGACCGTGAGCTTGCCCTTGCCCTTGAAGACGAAGTCGGTGGCGCGGTACTGGTCGCCGAACGCGTGGCGGCCGATGATGATCGGCTTGTTCCATCCTGGCACCAGGCGGGGAATGTTGGAGATGATGATGGGCTCGCGGAAGATGACGCCGCCGAGGATGTTGCGGATCGTGCCGTTCGGCGACTTCCACATCTTCTTGAGGCCGAACTCCTCGACGCGCGCCTCGTCGGGCGTGATCGTGGCGCACTTGACGCCGACGCCGTGCTTCTGGATGGCGTGGGCCGCGTCGATCGTGACCTGGTCGTCGGTCGCGTCGCGGTTCTCGATGCCGAGGTCGTAGTACTCGAGATCGATGTCGAGGTAGGGGTGGATCAGTGTGTCTTTGATCGCCTGCCAGATGATGCGTGTCATCTCGTCTCCGTCGAGTTCGACGACGGTTCCTTCAACCTTTATCTTGGACAACGGCCACTCCTTCGCGTGTTTGACGGACTGTTCATCAGCTTAGCCGCTCACCAATATATCTCGACGTCGAGATATATATCTCTTCGTGGAGATGACAGTGGCGGGGGCGAGCGCGGCGGGCTAGCCTTGGCCCATGGGTGAACTGAGACTGGTCGAGCTGTCGGCGAGCAACATCGTGGCGGCGAACTCGCTCACGCTCAAGCCGGGCCAGGAGCAGTACGTGGCTCCCGTCTCCCACTCCATCGCCGAGGCCTACGTCAACCCGGTCACGGCATGGCCCCGCGTGGTTCTCGACGACGACGAGGTGGTCGGGTTCATCCAGGGCAACTTCGATCCCGAGAGCGATCACGAGGAGTTCAAGGGCTGCATCTGGAGCATCAACGTGGCCGCCACCGCTCAGGGCAGGGGCGTCGGACGCTTCGCCGTGCTTTCTCTGGCCGACGAGGCCCGCTCGCGCGGCTACGACCGCATCACCGTGATGTTCGAACCGGGCGAAGACGGCCCCGAGGCCTTCTTCTATCGCCTGGGCTTCTCGAGCATCGGAGAGACCCAATACGGCGAGACCATCGCCGCCCTCTCTCTCTGAGCCGTCCTCGATGGCAGGGTCGCCCTCGGGCCACGAGTTCGCCCTCGACGTGCTCGATCTCGTCGACTCGATACCTCCGGGCAGGGTGCTCAGCTATGGCGATGTCGCCGCCATGCTCGGATCTCGGGCCTCGCGGGCCGTCGGCACGGTGATGCGGCAGTCCGGATCCGGTCACCCCTGGTGGCGCGTACTTCGGGCCGGCGGACATCCGCCGACGGGAAATGAGGCGCGGGCTCATGAACACTATGTCGCCGAGGGCACACCGCTCGTGCGCACGTCGACAGGCTCGGGGTACCGCGTCGACTACGCTGTAGCACGGTGGATTCCAACGGAACCCCCGAACACAGCCCAGTAAGCCAACGAAAAGGAGCAGCAGTGAAGCGTCGCCTGCTTGTTGCCGCCCCCATCCTCGCCATGACCGCCCTCCTCTCCGGATGCACTCTGGCGAACGCGATCAACCCGCCCATCGAGAGTGCGATCTACGCCACCCAGCCCGAGGCGGCCGGGGCGAAGAGCACCGTCGCCCTGCCCGACTTCGTGCAGGCCGATGCCACCACGATCCGCATCAAGACCGACACGGCCGACGACACCAAGATCCTCGGCTACAGCATCCCCGCTCCGCTCGCCGCGCCGATCGGCGAGGCGTGCGCCAGCGCCAGCAGCCCGGCCCTCGACGACACGTGGTGGGTGGAGTCCATCCCCACGGACGCAGCGATCACCTGCTCGGGCGCGTGGCACGTCTACGTCGTGGGGCAGACCATCTACGCCTGGACTCCGTAAGCCCTCACCCGATCAGGCGAGCGACTCCCGCCACGACGCGTGCAGGGTCGCGAAACGACCCGTTCCCGCGATGAGCTCCACAGGCGTGCCGTCCTCGACGATACGGCCGTGCTCCATCACGAGCACCCTGTCGGCGATCGCGACCGTCGACAGCCTGTGCGCGATGATGATCGCGGTGCGGTCGGCGAGCAGGGTCTGCAGCGCGTCCTGCACGAGTCGCTCGCTCGGTATGTCGAGCGACGCCGTGGCCTCGTCGAGAATGAGCACCGCCGGGTCTGCCAGGAACGCCCGCGCGAACGAGATCAGCTGCCGCTGACCGGCCGAGACACGCCCTCCCCGCTTGTTCACATCGGTTTCATAGCCATTGGGCAGGCCCTGGATGAACGCGTCGGCCCCGACGGCTCGCGCGGCCGCCCTGATCTCGTCGAACGTCGCCTCTGGCTTGCCGATCGCGATGTTGTCGGCGACCGTGCCAGAGAACAGGTAGGCCTCCTGCGTGACCATCACGATGGCCCTGCGCAGGTCTTTCGGGTGCAGGGCCCGCAGGTCGACACCGTCGAGGGAGACCTCGCCGGTAGAGGGGTCGTAGAACCGAGAGACCAGCTTCGCGAGGGTCGACTTTCCAGCTCCTGTCGAGCCCACCAGCGCGATGGTCTGGCCGGCGGGAATGTCGAGGTCGAACGTCGGAAGGATGACCCGGTCGCCGGAGTAGGCGAATTCCACATCGGAGAAGCGCACGTGCCCCTTCGAGGTCCACAGGTCGATCGGGCGCGTCGGATCGGGAACGCTCGGACGCTCCTCGAGCACACCGGAGATCTTCTCGAGGGCGGCGGCCGCGGACTGGTAGGAATTGTAGAACATGGCCATGTCCTCCATCGGGTCGAAGAATCGACGCGTGTAGAGAACCACCGCGAGCAGGGCGCCGACGGCGAGCTGGCCGTCGAACACACGCAGGCCGCCCACGAGAAGCACGACCGCGACGGTCACGTTGCCGATGAGCACGAGCCCGGGGTTGTAGATGCCGAAGAGGCTGATGACCCGCGCGTTCACGCGACGGTAGTCCTCGACGAGGTCGCCGAAGTCGCCCTCGTTCCGCTTCTCGGTGCGGAACGCCTTCACCGCGCGGATGCCCGTCATGGTCTCGACGAACTTGACGATCACGTTCGCCGAGGCCGTTCGCGTCTGCCGGAACACACGCTGCGAGCGCAGCTGGAACCATCTCGTGAGAATGGCGAGCGGAACCAGCGAGACGACCAGCACGGCCGCGCTCAGCGGGTCGACGAGCAGCAGCGCCACTCCGACGAAGACCATGTACAGCACGCCCTGCACGAGGTTGTTGATTCCCGAGTCGAGCAGCTCACGGATCGAATCGAGGTCGCTCGTCTGGCGCGAGATGATGCGCCCGGAGGTGTAGCTCTCGTGGAATTCCAGGCTGAGTCGCTGCGTCTGGAGGAACACGCGCCGACGCAGATCGAGGAGCACGGCCTGGCTGATGCGTGCCGAGAGAACCGTGAACCAGGCGACCAGGGCCGCACCCACGATGCCCGTCGCCAGGTACGCGCCACCCGCGAGAGCCAGCGGCATCCAGTCGTTCTGCATCAGCGCGGGCAGGCCCCGGTCGATGCCGAAGGCGATCAGGGCCGGGCCCGCCACCTGGGCGGCCGTCGACACGACGATCACGACGATGCCGAGCACCAGGCGCGCCTTCAGCGGCGCGAGCAGCGACCCCAGAAGGCGCATGCTGCGGGCGCGGATCTGACGGCTCTCGGCGCGTGAGAAGTCGTCGCGCTCCTCGCCGCTCGTACCGGTGACGCTGGACTGGCTGCTCATGAGGGACTCTCCGTTGCGGCGGGTACGGGGGATGGGCTCGACGTCTGGTCGTCGAGGCTGGAGATCACGAACCGGTAGTGCTCGTTGTTCGCGATGAGCTCGCTGTGCGTGCCCACCGCGGTGATCCTGCCGTCTTGCATCAGCGCCACGCGGTCGGCGAGCGACACGGTCGAGGGGCGGTGCGCCACGATGAGCGCCGTGGTCGACGCGAGTACGCGCCGAAGCGCCGCCTCGACCAGCTGCTCGGTCGTCACGTCGAGGGCCGACAGGGGGTCGTCGAGCACCAGCACCGACGGGCGGGCCGCGACCGCGCGAGCGAGCGCCAAGCGCTGTCGCTGACCGCCCGACAGGCTCAGCCCCTCTTCGCCCACGCGGGTGTCGAGTCCGTTCGGGAGGTCGTAGACGAACTGCGCCTGTGCCACGTCGAGCGCCTCGGCGAGCTCGGTCTCCGTCGCATCCGGTCGGCCCAGCAGCACGTTCTCGCGGACCGTCGCCGAGAACAGGGTGGCGTCTTCGAAGGCCATCGCGATGTGCGTGCGGAGCTCGTCGAGGGCGAGGTCGCGCACATCGACGCCGTCGAGCGAGACGGAGCCGCCGGTCACGTCGTAGAGGCGCGTCGGGAGCGCGGTCAGCGTGGTCTTGCCGGAGCCCGTGAGGCCCACGAGCGCCATGGTCTCGCCCGGCTCGATCACGAGGTCGATGCCGTCTAGAAGGTCGGGGAACCGCTCGGGCGAATCCTGGTAGCGGAAGTGCGCGTCGGAGAAGACGAGCCGGCCCCGGGGCCGGGCGATGGTCTTCGGGTTCGCCGGGTCGACGATGGTGTTGACCTCGTCCATGACCTCGAAGAACCTGTTGGTCGCGGTCTTTGCGTCGATCGTCATGGCGAGGAAGTAGCCCATCGACTGGATCGGGAACAGCAGCACCGTGCCTGTGGCGAAGAACGCCACCAGCTCCCCCACACTCGACTGGCCGGACTGCGCCAGCCAGACCCCGACCACGAGCGCAACGGCGAAGGCGACGTCGGGCACGAGGAGGAGCCACAGCCAGATGCCGGCCACAGCACGCGCCTTCTCCAGCTCGGTGCCCTGCAGCTGCTCGGCCTGCGTCTCGAAGCGCTTGAGCGCGTGCGAACCACGACCGAACGCCTTCAGGACGCGGATGCCGTGGACGCTCTCCTCGACGGCCGTGGCCAGGTCGCCCTGCTGGTCCTGGCCGCGGCGGGCCGCCCTGGAGTAGCGCTTCTCGAATGCGTAGCCGTAGATGAGCACCGGAATGGAGGCGACGACGAAGATCGAGCCCAGGATCCAGTTGAGCGAGACCAGGATGATGAATCCGATCACCAGCGTCAGCGTGTTCACGATGAGGATCACGAAGCCGAACGCCATCCACCGTCGGATCAGGTTGAGGTCGCCGATGGCCCGCGACAGCAGCTGGCCGCTCGGCCACCGGTCGTGGAACGCGACAGGCAGACGCTGCAGCTGCCGGTACAGGCTGTTGCGCATGTGCGCTTCGACGTGCGTTCCGGGAGTCAGCACGAGCCAACGGCGCAGCGCGATGAGCCCGGCCTCGGCGACCCCGAGCGCCAGGACGAGGCCGACCGAGAACCACACGAGCGACACGTCGGTGCCGGTGAGCGGCCCGTCGATGAGCCACTGCAGCACCTGCGGGATGGCCAGCGCCACGAGACTCGCCAGCAAGGAGGCCACGATCGCCACGTAGATGCGCGGCATGGCCGGCTTCGCGTAGCGGTACAGCCTCCCGAGGGAGGCGAGGGTGGACGGGGGCGCGGGCGTTGACACGGGAAGACCTCGAGAACAGAAGGCGGGAGTTCCACCCGGAACCGGGCAGCCTTCTAGGCTACTCCCGACTCGTGCCCGCACGCAACGCGCGGTCGGCGACGCGCCGCGCCGCAGGCGGTCAGCGCACCCGCACCGAGAGGCACGTGACGCAGGCCTCGAGCTTCTCGAACTCCGAGATGTCTACGGCGATCACCCGGTAGCCCAGGCTCTCGATGAGCTGCGCCGACTCCGGTGCCGCCGATGACATCAGCACCGTGTCGTCGGCGAGAATGACGACGTGCGCGCCGGCCTCCTCGGGCACGGCGAGGAAGCGGTCGAAGATCTTGGGATCGTCGACGACCGGCGGATATCCGATGACCGTGCCGTCGGGCAGAGCCGTGACCGCGCTCTTCAGGTGAAGCACCTTCGAGATCGGAACGGCGATCACGGTGTAGCCGAGCGGGCTCAGGATATGCCGCAGCTGCCGGATGCCCTCCGCGTTCGTGCGCCCGCCGCGGCCCACGTAGACGCGCTTCTCGATCTTCAGGACGTCGCCGCCGTCGAGGGTGCCGGGCTGCACGATGCGGGTCACGTCGAGGCCGAGCGATCGAACGCTCTTCTCGACCTCGTCGATCTCGGCGACCCGGGTCGGCGCCGCCGGGCTCGCGAGCACCGCGAGGCGCCCGAACATCACGACGGAATCCTCGACGAAGACGGAGTCGGCCAGATCGGTCGCGCGCTCGACCTCGACCGGCTTCCAGCCCGCCCCGATCAGCGCGGCGACGTACGACTCCCACTGCGTGTCCGCGAGGTCGGAGTCGACCTCGGTGCGCTCGAGATGGGTAACGATTCCTTCGGCGAGGTTGTCGGACGGCCGACGTACGAGCACGGTGCCGGCCACGTTCCGTGGGGGCACCTCCGAGTGGCTCAGGGCCCCGTAGACACGGCGGCCCAGCGTCGCGGTGGCGACGGTCGCCGTGAGGACGAAGATCAGGTTGATGTTTCCCAGGGTGCTGAGAACGTAGGCGATCACCTGGCCGTCGAGGGCGTTGCCCTGCACGAGCGTCTGGATGCCCGTGCCCACGACGGCCGCGATCGCACCGGACACGAGACCCGCGATGGCCGCCGTGTACCAGCGCGCGACCCGGGTGGCGAGGGAGAAGACGAACACCAGGACGAGCAGCACGAGTGTCGACGGCACGAAGAAGTTGTTGATCTGGAGCAGCACGATCGACTGCGGATCGTTGCCGACGAAGAACGAGAGCATCGTCGCCAGGTGGGTGATCGCCGCCACCAGCAGGGCCGCGACCGCCGAGGCGATCAGGGGTCTCGGGCGGAGGAAGTGCATGGGTGCGACCCTAACCCCGGTTTCTGTACGCACGACGGGTACTCCTAGTGGAAGAAGTGACGTTCGCCTGTGAAGTATATGGTGACGCCGGCCGCCTGCGCGGCCTCGATCACCTCTGCGTCGCGAACCGAGCCGCCCGGCTGAACGACGGCGGTCACGCCGGCGTCGATCAGAACCTGGAGCCCGTCTGCGAACGGAAAGAACGCGTCGGATGCGGCGACCGACCCCGCGGCGCGGTCTCCCGCCCGGGTGACGGCCAGGTGGCACGAGTCGACCCGGTTGACCTGCCCCATGCCGACGCCGACGGAGGCACCGCCCGAGGCGAGCAGGATGGCGTTGGACTTGACCGCCCGGCACGCCTTCCACGCGAACTCGAGGTCGGCCAGGGTGGCGTCGTCGACGTGCTTTCCGGCGACCCGCTGCCACTTCACCGAGCTGAAGCCGACGAAACCGTCGGGCTTCTGGGCGAGGAAGCCGCCGCTCACCTGTCGGACCTCGGTCTCGTCGCGCTGGAACCCCGCGGGCAGCTTGAGCAGCCGCAGGTTCTTCTTGATCTGAAGGATCTCGAGGGCCTCGGGCTCGAAGTCCGGGGCCACGAGCACCTCGGTGAAGATCTCGGCGACACCCTCGGCCATCGCACGCGTGACCGTTCGGTTGGAGGCGATCACGCCGCCGAAGGCCGAGACGGGGTCGCAGGCGTGCGCCCTGGCGTGCGCGCCCGCGATGGCGTCGGCGTCGGACGGCTGGGCGACGGCGATGCCGCACGGGTTGGCGTGCTTGATGATGGCCACGGCGGGCTCGTCGAAGTCGAATGCCGCGCGCACGGCCGCGTCGGCGTCGACGTAGTTGTTGTACGACATCTCCTTGCCGTGCAGCTGTTCGGCCTGGGCGATTCCGCGACCGTTCTCGCGAACGTAGAGCGCGGCCGGCTGGTGCGAGTTCTCGCCGTAGCGGAGGGTCGCCGACAGCGTGCCCTCGATCGTGAGGGCGTCGCCGAAGCCCGCCGTCTCGGGGGCCTCGCCATCCGTCGCCGTGTCGGCGAACCACGCGGCCACGGCCGTGTCGTAGGCGGCCGTGTGGCCGAACGCCGAGGCGGCGAGGGCCCGGCGTGCGGCGAGCGACGTGCCCTCGGGCAGCGACGCGATGATCTCGGCATAGCTCGAGGGCGATACGGCGATAGCGACGTTGGCGTGGTTCTTGGCCGAGGCGCGCACCAGGGCGGGGCCGCCGATGTCGATCTGCTCGATCACGGCGGAGCCCTCGGCGCCCGACGCGACCGTCTCGCGGAACGGGTAGAGGTTGACTACGACCAGCTGGAAGGGCCGGATGCCGAGCTCGTCGAGCTGCGCCCTGTGCGACTCGAGCCGGAGATCGGCGAGGATTCCCGCGTGCACGGCGGGGTGCAGGGTCTTGACGCGGCCGTCGAGCGACTCGGGGAAGCCGGTGACCTGACTCACCTCGGTGACGGCGTAGCCCGCGTCGGCGATGGTCTGGGCTGTCGAACCGGTCGACACGATCTCGACTCCCGCGTCGGCGAGGGCCGCGGCGAGCTCGAGGAGCCCGGTCTTGTCGCTCACCGATATCAGTGCCCGTTCGATGCGCACGACATCGCGGTGGGTGTAGAGGTTCGGATCGTGGATTGGACCGCTCATGCTGTGGCTAGCTCCCTGAGGTTGACTCTGCTGTTCGCGATGTCGAGCACGGCCTGGGTGAGGAGGCGGCGCTCGATCGTCTTGATTCGTTCGTGAAGTTCGGATTCGGTATCGCCGGGCTCGATCGCCACGACCTCCTGCACGATCACAGGACCGGTGTCGACGCCCTCGTCGACGATGTGCACGGTCACTCCCGTATGCGAGACCCCCGCGGCCAGGGCATCGCGCACGGCGTGGGCGCCAGGGAAGGCGGGAAGAAGAGCGGGATGCGTGTTGATCAGCTGCGGAGACAGGGCCGCGACGACGCGCGGCGGCAGGATGCGCATGAAGCCGGCGCAGACCACGAGATCGGGGTTCCAGACCTGGATCTGCTCGAGCAGCTCGTCGCCCCAGGCCGCCCGCGATTCGAACGACGTCGGCGGCACCGTGAACGTGGGGATTCCGAACTCCTCGGCGTGGGCGAGGCCTGCCGCATCATTGTCTGCCCCGACGGCCACGATCCGTGCCGGGAACTCGGCGTCAGACTGCGCGTCGAGGAGGGCGCGGAGGTTGGATCCTCCGCCGGAGATGAGTACGACGAGCGACAGCACCGTCACAGTTTATTGGCATCGGGCGTCGGGCCCGCGACCGGGGCCGACCCGGCATCGGCGTCGACGTCTGCGAGCTCTGGCGAGCGCGAGAAGAGACGTCGTGTGAGGCCCACGGTGAGGCCGAGCACCGCGCTCGGGCCGAATTCGACGGCCGACCAGAGCCAGACGGCGGCGGGATCCGGCCCGATGTCGACGAGGCGACCCGGGCCCGCGGCGCCGCCCGACCAGAGTGCGAGGAGAGCGAGGATGCTCGCGCCGACGACGCCGACTCCCAGGCCCGACAGCACGAGGATCAGAGGAGAGGCTGCGGCTCCGCCCGCGGTCAGCCTCGGCTTCAGCAGAACGCCCACGACGAAGCCGATCACCACGGGAACCACCACCACCGCATACCCGAGCGCGGGCGCCCCCTGGGGCAGCGCACCGAGAAGCGGAAGGGCGGGAAGCAGGCCGACCTGGGTTCCCAGCGGCGAGACGAGGCTGCCAGAGCCCAGCGCGAAGCCCGGCCCAACGAGCCACGATGCGGCCCAGACGACGAGGTTGGGGATGAGAGAGAGCTGCCCGACGGTCAGGGCGATGCCGCCGACGAGACCGGATTGAAGCGACTCGTACAACGAGATGATCTCGCCGTAGTGCCCCAGCACGAGCACGAACACGACGACGGCCGCGACGGCCACCACGCCGGCCACCGCGAGGGCTCCCCCGCGCGCCGCCAGCGCCACCACCGTTCTGACCGGAACCGGCACTCCGGCGACGATCGCACGAAGGCTTCGGGCGAGGATGTCGACGGCCTGGTCCGCGGGATCGTCTCCGACCTCGACATCGGAGCGCGAGAAGAGGCTCGTCGCCATGCCGATGGCGTAGATGGCGGCGGGAAAGACCAGCGCCTGCAGAACCGACGGACGGGCACTGTCGGAGCCGGCCCCGAGGGCGACCAGCCATCCGATCACGGCGACGGTCATAATGCCCACGCCCGCGCCCAGCACGCGGTGCTCCGAGTCGGCGAGCCGTCGGCCGGACCTCCAGCCGAGAAGCACCGTCAGCACCGCGACCCCCAGGGGCGCGAACCCGATCTCGAACGGCACACCGGCGCCCTCGAGGGCGAGCTGCAGCGCGAGGGTCGGATCGATCGTGACGAGCAGGTCGACCCCGTTGCCGAGGAGCCACACGTTGGCGGCGACCCTCCAGAACGCGCCGTAGTCGACGGCGAGCTCGAACTGGGTCAGCCAGAGGATCGTGAGCGGCACCAGGAGGATCCCGAGGCCGAGGGCTCCGACGAGGAGCGCGTCGAGGAACGCGAGAAATGCGGTAAATGGTCGATTCATGCCGTGCCGAGCGTACCCCCTGGCGCGAGGCCCGGCCTGTCACCCCGCCGGTCTAGTGGAGTAAGGCCTTGAAGGCGACGATCACCAATCCGAAAAGAGCCGTTCCGACTCCGCCGAGCAGCCTCACGGGCCACGGGCTCCCCCGGTCGGCGAACGCCATCCATCCCAGGATTCCCAGCACGACCATGCCCACGACGAGCGCGACGAGATACGCGGTGTCCTCGTCGAGCACACCGATCGTGCCCAGCACGAGGAACAGGAGCGGGATGATCGACGCGTAGAGAAGGCCCACCGAATGGTGCACGCCGCCCCGGAATGCCTCGCCGATTCCGATCACACGGCCGTCGCGCATGCCGTGGTTGGCCACGGCCACCGCGAACACGTGGGCGGCCCAGAACACGAGCATCGTCACGAAGGTCACGACGAATACGTCGAGATCGGTGTCGTCGTCTTCCGCGACGGCGATGACCGCCGAGCTGATGATCGTTCCGTAGATCAGCTCGGGCGTCACCAGGGCGTGGCGGATGCGTTGCCACCGGCCAGGCGACGGCATCGGCTGCTCGACGGGGTCGGCCCCCAGAGACTCGGACATCGAAACCCCCTTCTGACGTGACCCCGTCGTCTGTCCTCAGGCAGACGAACGGCGGGCATCCTCATCATAGAGAAGAGGATGCCCGCCGCTCATCGTGCAGGTGTCAGAGCGCCGCGTAGACCTCGCGCAGCAGGGCCGCGGTCTCGCTCGGGGTCTTGCCGACGCGAACGCCGGCCGCCTCGAGGGCCTCCTTCTTGGCCTGGGCCGTGCCGGCGCTGCCGGAGACGATCGCGCCCGCGTGGCCCATCGTCTTGCCCTCGGGAGCCGTGAACCCGGCCACGTAGCCGACGACGGGCTTCGTGACGTGGGCCTTGATGTAGTCGGCCGCACGCTCCTCGGCGTCTCCGCCGATCTCGCCGATCATCACGATCGCCTTCGTCTCCGGGTCTGCCTCGAAGGCCGCGAGCGCGTCGATGTGCGTGGTGCCGATGATGGGGTCGCCGCCGATTCCGATGGCGGTCGAGAAGCCCAAGTCGCGCAGCTCGAACATCATCTGGTAGGTCAGCGTTCCCGACTTGGAGACGAGGCCGATCGGGCCCTTGCCCGTGATGTTCGCGGGCGTGATGCCGACGAGGGACTCGCCGGGCGTGATGATGCCGGGGCAGTTCGGCCCGATGATGCGGGTCTTGTTGCCCTTCTGCTTGGCGTACGCCCAGGCCTCCGCCGCGTCGCCGACGGGGATGCCCTCGGTGATGACGACCAGCAGCGGGATCTCCGCGTCGATCGCCTCGATGATGGCGTCTTTCGCGAAGGCCGGCGGAACGAAGGCGATCGACACATCGGCGCCCGTGGTGGAGATGGCCTCGGCCACCGTGCCGAAGACGGGCAGTTCGAGCTCGCCGTGGGTGACGGTCGTTCCCGCCTTGCGTGCGTTCACGCCGCCCACGATCTTCGTGCCGGCGGCCAGCATGAGGGCGGTGTGCTTGGTGCCCTCACCTCCGGTGATGCCCTGCACGATGACCTTGGAGTCCTTGTTGAGGAAAATCGACATTCTTGTTGTGGTCCTTACTTCGTCGCGAGGAAATCGTCAGAGGGAGGCGAGCTCGGCGGCCTTGTCGGCGCCCTCGTCCATGGTGGTCGCCAGGGTGACCAGCGGGTGGTTCGCGGCGGCGAGGATGGCGCGGCCCTCCTCGACCTTGTTGCCGTCGAGGCGCACCACGAGCGGCTTGGTCGCGGAGTCGCCGAGCACCTCGAGGGCGCCGAGAATTCCATTGGCCACGGCGTCGCACGCGGTGATGCCGCCGAAGACGTTGACGAAGACGCTCTTGACCTGCTCGTCGCCGAGGATCACGTCGAGGCCCGCGGCCATGACCGCTGCCGATGCTCCGCCGCCGATGTCGAGGAAGTTGGCCGGCTTCACGCCGTTGTACTTCTCGCCCGCGTATGAGACGACGTCGAGTGTCGACATCACGAGGCCGGCACCGTTGCCGATGACCCCGACCTCGCCGTCGAGCTTCACGTAGTTGAGGTCGGCCGCCTTGGCCTTGGCCTCGAGCGGGTCGGCCGCATCCTTGTCTTCGAGTGCCTCGTGGTTCGGGTGCCGGAATCCGGCATTCTCGTCGAGAGTCACCTTGCCGTCGAGGGCGATGATGTCTCCCTCCTCTGTGAGCACGAGCGGGTTGACCTCGACGAGCGTCGCGTCCTCACCCTTGTAGACCTCCCAGAGCTTCACGAAGACAGGGGCGACCTTGTCGACGAGCTCCGCGGGGAACTTCGCTGCCACGGCGATGGACTTCGCCGTCTCCAGGTCGATGCCGGCGATGGGATCGACCTCGATGCGCGCGAGCGCCTCGGGGCGCTCGACGGCGAGCTGCTCGATCTCCATGCCGCCCTCGTAGCTGGTCAGCGACAGGTAGGAGCGGTTCGCCCGGTCGAGGAGCACGGAGAAGTAGAACTCCTCGGCGATGCGCGCACCGCCCGCGACCATGACGCGCTTCACCACGTGGCCCTTGATGTCGAGGCCGAGAATCGACTCTGCCGCCTCGAACGCCGCCTGCGGGTCCTTTGCGACCTTGACGCCGCCGGCCTTTCCGCGGCCGCCGACCTTGACCTGCGCCTTGACGACGGTCACGCCACCGAGCTTCTCGGCCGCGGCACGCACCTCATCGGGGGTGTCCGCGACGATACCCGGAAGAACCGGAACCCCGTAGCTTTCAAACAGGTCTCGTGCCTGGTATTCGAACAGATCCACGCTCATCCAATCCGCTTAGGTCTCAGCCGGCACGGGGGTTGGTGCGCGGCTTCTGAGTACTCCTGCGAGCTGCGGCTGACAGATTTGACTGCTCCGCCGCAGACTTTCGCCACCTGAAACCTTACCGCCCACAGAAGACGTGCATATGCGGGAGCCCGAGCGGGCGCTCCTCCACAGCACTCGGTCGGGCGAGGAAGTCCACGACGTCGGCGTCCACGCGCCTCCCGCCCTTCGTGGCCCGCGAGGGTGATGGGCATGACACAACACCGTCGGCGCACATCCGCCCTTCTCACCGCACTCACCACCGTCACCGCGACCCTCGGCCTCCTCCTGGCCGGCGCCCCACCGGCAACCGCGGCCGTCTCCACGGGCCACGGGGTCGGCCATCTCGCCGACGACGGCGTCGCCTGGATCGGCTCCTACCGGCTCGACGACTCATCCCTCGTGTTCTGCCTCGAGGCAGGCAAGAAGGCCCCGACCGGCCACGACTACGCCTTCGTCGACGCGGCACAGCTCGGCAGGTTCACGGCCGACGACCTCGCCCGCCTCGCCTACATCTCACGCACCTCGGCCTCGTCGGCAGACCCCTCCGAGGCCGCCGCGGGGCAGCTCGCCACGTGGACAATCGCGGGGCTGAACGGTCGAGCTCCCGAGTACTACGCGCAGCGGGCCGGCGCATCGGCCCAGGCCGTGCTCGATCGCAGCCGTCAGCTTCTCGCGACGGCCGACGGCCCGCTGGGAGCATCCAGAAGCGTGTCCTCCTCGGTCGCTCTGACCGAGGCAGGCGGCGAGGGCCGCCTGACCGTCACGAGCAGCCTCACCGTCGACTTCCTCTCGACGGGCCCGACCGTGTTGAGCCCCGGCAGTCACACCGCGACCATGAGGCTGTCCGGTGCCGTCTTCGACGACGGCTCGTCCGAGCGCACGGTGTCGAACGGCGACGTCGAGTCCATAAAGACCACCGGTCAGACGCCGAGCTCCCGGGTCGTGGCCACCGTCAGCTACGAGCACCTGCCCTACGGGTCGGCGTTCACCGCCGGCCGGGCCGCAGACGATGTGCAACAGGTTCTCGTCGCCAGACAGGGTTCGGCCTCGGGCATCGCCACGACCACCGCGACGGTCCCGTCGACGAAGGGCTTCCAGCCCGTGGTCGCCACGAAGACGAGCGCGAGCGTTGCCGGTGCGGGCGATGCGATCAGCGACGAATTGGTGGTGTCCGCGCTGGCCCCGGCGCCCGACTCGGACGTACTCTCGGGGTGGGGCCTCTACCGGCCCTCGACTCCCCCGGCCGCCGGCTCCGTTCCCGCCGTCGATGACAACGGCATGCTTCCCATTCCCGTCGTCGTCGAGAGCTCACTGCTCGGCCCGTTCGCCGAGCCCATTCAGCCCGCAGAGCACGCGCCGGCCGACGCTCCTGTCGTCTGCACGGTCGAGGTGCGGGTCGACACCGGTCCGGGCACCTACCGCACGCCCGAGTGCACGCTCCCCGGCCCCGGGTACTACGTCTGGGTCGAACGCATCGACGGCTCCAGAACTCCGGCGGATCAGGGCGGGGCACGCATCCTGCCCTGGCAGTCGCCCTTCGGCACCGCCAGCGAAGTCACCGTCGTCGCTGCGCCTCCGGCCCCGGCAGAACTGAGCACTCCCCCCGCACCGGTCGCGGTGCAGAGCCTCGCCGAGACGGGCAGCGCCACAGCACCCGGGCTCCTCCTGGTCTCGGGCTCCGCCCTGGTTCTCGGAGCGCTGCTCGGTGTCGGGGTACTGTGGCGTCGTCGGCTCACGCTGAAGCACACGGTGCCGGCACTGAACTGAGCCGGCGAGGTTCCTCTCACATCCCGCGCCGCACCCGACGAGCGAGAGGTACCCCGTGGCCGCAACCGAAGACCCAGGCGGCCCGGCCCCGCTGCGCATCGGCGACATCGCAGCGGAGTCGGTGCTCGTCGCGGCCGGCGGCCGAGCCATCCTGCTCCAACTCGCGAATCCGGGCGTCGGTCGAGGGGTCGCCGAGCACAGCGACTTCGCGTCGCGACCCCTCGACCGTCTGGTGCACACCCTGCAGTACGTCTACACGGTCGTCTACGGCAGCCCGGCCCAGCTGCAGTCCGTCGCGCGGTCCGTGTCCCGCGCGCACGCGCCCGTGCGCTCGGCGCCGACCGACGGCAGCCCCTCCTACTCGGCCTTCGACCCGCAGCTCCAGCTGTGGGTCGCGGCCACCCTGTACGACTCGGCGATCGACATGTACGAGCGCGTCTACGGCCCGCTCGACGACCGGTCCGCCGAACAGATCTACCAGGACTACGCCGTCCTCGGCACGGCGCTCCAGGTGCCCCGCGAGCTCTGGCCCGTCGACCGGGCGGCGTTCCGCGAGTACTGGTCGCATCAGCTCGAGGCGCTGAGAACGGATGCGTCGACCCGGCGGGTCGCCCAGGCGCTGCTCCATCCTGCCGTGGGGCCCATCTGGCTGAAGGCGGCCATGCCCGTTGCCCGACTCGCCACCGCAGGGCTTCTTCCGCCCGCTGTTCGCGAGGCCTTCGACCTGCCGTGGACGCCCACGCGACGCCGCCTCTTCACCGGCCTGATCACGATCACGCGCCTGGTGTATCCCCGACTGCCGCGAGCGCTGCGCCACCTCGCCCGCGATCGCGCCCTCCGCGGTGTGCCCGGCTAGATCTTCTCTGCGCTAGATCTTTTCGATCGGGGCGATCTTGATGAGCAGCTTCTTGGCGCCCGCCTTCTCGAACATCACGTGAGCCACTCGCTTCGTGCCCTCGCCCGTGACCTGGTTCACCCGGCCCTCGCCGAAATCGCTGTGCCGGATGCGATCCCCGGCGGCGAGTTCGAGGTCGCCGTTGTCGCGCACCTTGTTGGTGATCGTGTTGGCCCACTCGGCCTTCGGCCGCGGAGGAAGTGCCGGGAAGTCGCTCGATCCGCCGGAGTCGGACGATCCCCAGCCCTGGCGCGACGAGCGGTTCGCGTTGAGCGCGCGGGGCTGGGTTCCGCCCCTCGATGTGGCCATACCGGGCGACTGCACCCACTCGATGAGCTCGGCGGGGATCTCCTGGAGATACCGACTGGGCATGGCCACAGCGGTCTCGCCGTACTGAGCGCGGGTCATGGCGAGCGAGAGGTAGAGACGCTTGCGCGCACGCGTGATGCCCACATAGAACAGGCGACGCTCTTCGGCGGGGCCGCCTGGTTCGTTGGCCGACATGCGGTGCGGCAGCAGGTCCTCCTCGATTCCGGTGAGGAAGACGGCCTCGAATTCGAGACCCTTCGCCGTGTGCAGCGTCATGAGCGAGACCGTGCCGCTGGAGTCGTCGAGGTCGTCGACGGCGGCCACCAGCGAGACCTCGGTGAGGAAGTCGACGAGCCCGCCGTCGGGGTTGTTCTTTCCGAACTCCTTGGTCACCGCCAGGAGCTCCTCGACGTTCTCGGCGCGAGCTTCGTCTTGAGGATCGCGTTTGGCACGCAGCGCCGTGAGGTACCCGCTCTTCTCGAGCAGAAGCGCCAGTACGTCGAACACTGACGCCGGTCCCTGCTCCCGGTCGGGCTCGATCAGCGCGGAAGCCTCATCGAGCAGGCCTGCCAGCTGCAGGATCGCCGTCGTGACCTTGGGCCCCAGGCCGAGCGAGGCCGCCTGACGCATCGCTTCGCGGTAGGTGATCTCGTTCGCCTCGGCGAAGCTGGCCAGCTGGGTCTCGGTCGCGGGGCCGATTCCGCGCTTCGGGCTGTTCAGGATGCGCCGCAGTGCGAGCGCATCCTGCGGGTTGGCGACCGAGATCAGGTAGGCCATCACGTCTTTGATCTCGGCACGCTCGTAGAACTTCGTGCCCCCGAGAACGCGGTAGGGCAGAGCCGACCTGATGAAGATCTCTTCGAGCGCTCGCGTCTGGGCGTTGGTGCGGTAGAACACCGCGATGTCTTTGTAGGCGGTTCCGGCGTCGTGCAGCTTGGCGATCTCGTCGGCGATGAACTGCGCCTCGTCGTGGCCGGAGTAGCCCGTGTAACCGAGGATCCGGTCGCCGTCGCCGATGGCCGTCCACAGTTTCTTGTCTTTGCGATCGAAGTTGTTCGAGATCACCGCGTTGGCCGCCGACAGGATGTTCTGGGTCGAGCGGTAGTTCTGCTCGAGGAGCACGACCTTGGCGCCGGGGTAATCGCGCTCGAACTCGACGATGTTGCGGATGTCGGCCCCGCGGAACGCGTAGATCGACTGATCGGAGTCGCCGACCACCGTGAGAGAGGCTCCCGGCACGGCCGGCTGGCCAGGGTCGACGGAGCCCGGCGACAGGGTGAGCTCGTGGATCAGCGAATACTGCGCGTGGTTCGTGTCTTGGTACTCGTCGACGAGGATGTGACGGAACCGTCGCCGGTACTGCTCAGCCACCTGCGGGAAGGCGCGGAACAGGAACACCGTCTGGCTGATCAGGTCGTCGAAGTCGAACGCGTTGGCCGCCTGCAGGCTGCGGGTGTACTGCCGGAAGATCTCGACGAAGAGCGCCTCTTGTGGATCGGCGAAGTTCGCCGTGCGGGCGTAGCTCTCGACGTCGGCGAGTTCGTTCTTGAGCTTCGAGATCTTGGCCGACACCGAACCGACCGTGAAGCCGAAGGTATCGGCCTGCAGCTCTTTGATGATGCGCTTGATGAGAACACGGCTGTCGGCCGAGTCGTAGATCGTGAAGCTCTTGGTGAAGCCGAAGTTCTCGGCCTCGCGGCGCAGGATGCGCACGCATGCGGAGTGGAAGGTCGAGATCCACATGCCCTGCGACGCCTGGCCCAGCAGGGCCTCGACTCGTTCGCGCATCTCGGCCGCGGCCTTGTTCGTGAACGTGATGGCCAGAATCTGGCTCGGCCACGCCTCGCGGCTCTCGATCAGGCTGGCCACGCGATGGGTGAGCACCCGGGTCTTGCCCGACCCGGCGCCGGCCACGATGAGCAGGGCCGGCCCGCGGTATTCGACGGCCTCGCGCTGCTCGGGATTCAGCCCGTCGAGAAGGTCGTTACTGGCGTCGCCCGACCCCTGCCCGTCGAGAATGACGGGCTTCAGGCTCTGTGGGCCCGGATCGGTCGAGGGAAGGTCGAAGAGGCTTGTCATGTCCCCTCCAGTTTAAGCCGAACCTCCGACAGTTCCCCGCGCGGGGAACACCGCCTCGCGCGCGGCGACCGCGAGATCGGCCTGGTCGGCGAACACCCCGTCGACCCCCGTCGCCAGAATGAGCGCGAACTCGCTCTCCCAGTCGCCGAAAGCCGCAGACCCGCCTCCCCTCCTGAACTCGGCCGAGAGGAACCGGTTCTCCGGCCGCAGGGTCCAGCAGTAGATCTCGAGCCCCGCGTCGTGCGCCGCGTCGACCAGCGCCGAGGAGACCCGGGTCGAATCGTCATCGGGTCGGGGCCGGATCATGTTCTTGTCGACGCTGATCCCCTCCACGTCACGGCGGAGCATCCGCATGCCGTCGCGGGTGAGGAACGACGCGTAGCTGTCGGCATCCGAACCGAACCGGGCGACCAGATCGGGCGGCGAGCCCGCGGCCTCGAGGAGGAAGACGTTCTTCGAGCGGATGCCTCGACCCCGCAGCAGGTCGAGCACCGTCTTCTCGAACGACTCCACCGTGAGCCGCCCGTCTCCCGAGTTCCAGCCGCTGCGGATCAGTTCGTCGGCCACCAGCTCGTCGAGAGGCAGCCCGATGGAATCGAAGTACGCGGCGTGCTTGATCTCCGCCACTAGGCCGAGCGAGCGCTCCGTCTCCTCTCCGGCCGTGTCGAGCAGCTCCAGCAGCTCGGACAGACGCATGATCGGCGACTGCCCGTCGAACGACGAGCTGGATGTGCGGATCGAGGGCAGGCGCTCTCTCGCGCGCAGCGTCGACAGCTCTGCCCACGTGAAGTCCTCGGTGAACCAGCCGGTCAGGGCCGCGCCGTCGATCGTCTTCGTCGTGCGCCGGGCGGCGAATTCGGGGCGCGATGCGACATCGGTCGTGCCGCCGATCTCGTTCTCGTGCCGCAGCACGAGCACCCCGTCGCGGGATGCCACGATGTCGGGCTCCACGGCATCGGCACCCAGGGCGATGGCCAGTTCGTACGACGACCGCGTGTGCTCAGGCCGATATCCTGGGGCGCCTCGATGGCCGATCACGAGGGGGCGGCGGGCTGGGGTCACGCCACCACGGTAGCCTCCTGCGGCTCCGCCCTGCGCGAAACCCTGCGAAATCGCCCAACCGACAGGCCGCCACAGGAACGAATCCGGTAGATTTGAACTCCGTCCACCTACGTACAAGAGGAACTCATGCCGTCGGCGAACCCCGCGTTCACACGCAACCCTGTCTTCAACGGAAAGGGCGCCGCCGATGCTGCGCCCACGATGTCGAGCACACAGCTGCAAGACCTGTACGAGCGCCCCTCGGCGACCCCCGCCGACACCTCGCGCATGACCTACGACGACACCATCGTCAAGACCGCCCTGCTGTTCGCCGTGCTGCTGGCCGGCGCCGTCGTCGGCTGGATCGTGCCCGGCCTGTTCATCGTCGGCGCACTTGTCGGCCTCGTGCTCGGCCTCGTCAACTCCTTCAAGCGCGAGCCGTCGCCTGTGCTGATCATCGCTTATGCCGCGGCCGAAGGACTCTTCGTCGGAGGCATCTCGGCGTTCTTCGAGTCCCGCTACGAGGGAATCGTCGTGCAGGCCGTTCTCGCGACGCTCGCCGTCTTCGGAACCACGCTGGCGCTCTTCGCCAACGGCAAGATCCGCGCCTCGAAGCGGGCGACCAAGATCTTCCTGATCGCGATGGTCGGCTACGCCGTCTTCTCGCTGCTGAACTTCGTTCTGATGATCGCCGGCGTCTTCCCGGCCGACAACATGTTCGGAGCCCGCGCCGGAATCTTCGGAATCATCATCGGTGTCTTCGCCGTCATCCTGGCGGCCTACTCGCTGGTTCTCGACTTCGACTTCGTTCAGCGCGGCGTCAAGACCGGCGCGCCCCGCAAGTACGGATGGTCGGCCGCGTTCGGCCTCACCGTCACGCTCGTGTGGCTCTACGTCGAACTGCTCCGCCTCATCGCGATCTTCCGCAACTAGCGTGTCTCACGACGACATCGGCGGGGCCGTCCTTCGGGGCGGCCCCGCCGTCGTTGTTCCCACGCGGCCCGCTACACGCATCCCGGGCCTGGATGCGGCGCGGGGGCTCGCCATCCTGGGCATGCTTGCGGCGCACACGCTGCCCGGCGATGGCGACGCGTTCTACGACGGCCGCAGCTCCATCCTCTTCGCCACCCTCGCGGGCATTTCGCTCGGGCTGATGTCCGGGGGCGATCATCCCGCGCCGCGCGACCGCGTTCCCGGCTCACCGCGCACGCGCATCCGGCTGTCGATCGCCATCAGGGCCCTGCTGCTCATCGCCCTCGGGCTCTCGCTCTGGCTGCTGGGCACGAACATCGCGATCATCCTCGACTCCTACGGCTTCTTCTTCCTCGTCTGCATTCCGCTGCTCTTCACGAACCGCTGGGTGCTGGCAGCGCTCGCGCTGCTCTGCGCCCTGGTCGGCCCGACCGTGGTCGGTGCACTCACTGCCGCGACGTCCGCAACCGGGCCCCTGCCCGTCGCCCCCGACAACCCCGTGTCCGTTCCACTCTCGTGGCTCGACGCGTACTACCCCGCACCCGTCTGGCTCGCCTACGTGCTGGCCGGCCTCGCGATCGCCCGGTTCGGGGTGACACGACCGGCTGTGCAGCGCATCATGATCATCGGCGGCACGGTCGTGGCGGCGCTCGGCTACGGCGTGTCAGCGGCTATCGGAGATCCGGTGAGGGCGCACACCGACACGACCATGGAGGCGATCTCCTCCGGTGGGCTCGTCATCGCCGTGATCGGCGTGCTCGTCATCGGGGTCGGTGCCATCACGAGCCGACGGGGCCGCATACTGGTGCGCCCGATCGTCGCGGCCGGATCGATGCCCCTAACCATCTACACTGCCCAGGTTCTCGTTATCGCCCTGATTGCGGCGGCGCATCCGGAGCCGTACGACGACGCGTTCGAATGGACCCTGTTCGTCTGCCTGGCGGTCGGCTCGCTCGTCTTCGCCACCGCGTGGAGCGCCCGGTTCTCGCAGGGCCCCCTGGAGTGGCTCTTCGCACGCCTCACGCTGCGCCGCCCGTGGCGGACGCCACGGAGCGGGCCGTGTGCGGCTCAGCGGGGAACTACTCCCACTCGATAGTTCCCGGCGGCTTGCTCGTGACGTCGAGCACGACGCGGTTCACGCCGGCCACCTCGTTGGTGATGCGGTTCGAGATGCGGGCCAGCAGGTCGTAGGGCAACCGTGTCCAGTCGGCCGTCATCGCGTCTTCGCTCGAGACCGGGCGCAGCACGATCGGGTGCCCGTAGGTGCGGCCGTCGCCCTGCACTCCGACGGAACGCACGTCGGCCAGCAGAACGACGGGGCACTGCCAGATCTCGTCGTCGAGGCCGGCCGCGGTGAGTTCGGCGCGCACGATGGCGTCGGCCTGGCGGAGCAGCTCGAGCCGCTCCCAGGTGACCTCGCCCACGATGCGGATGCCCAGGCCGGGTCCGGGGAACGGCTGGCGACCCACGATCGCTTCGGGAAGCCCGAGCTCGCGGCCGATGGCGCGCACCTCGTCTTTGAAGAGGGCCCGCAGCGGCTCGACGAGTTCGAACTGCAGGTCTTCGGGAAGGCCGCCGACGTTGTGGTGACTCTTGATGTTGGCCGTGCCCGTTCCGCCGCCCGATTCGACGACGTCGGGATAGAGGGTGCCCTGCACGAGGAACTTGACGGGCTCGCCGTCGGTCGCGGCGGCCTCCAGCACGAGCGCCTCTGCGGCGGCCTCGAAGCTGCGGATGAACTCGCGGCCGATGATCTTGCGCTTCTGCTCGGGGTCGGTGACCCCGGCGAGGGCATCCATGAACTGCTCGCGGGCATCGATGGTGACGAGGCGCACACCGGTGGAGGCGACGTAGTCGACCTCGACCTGCTCGCGCTCACCCTGGCGCAGGAGGCCATGGTCGACGAACACGCAGGTGAGCTGATCTCCGACCGCCTCGTGCACGATCGCGGCGGCAACGGCGGAGTCGACTCCCCCCGACAGGCCGCAGATGACCTTGCCGTCGCCGACCTGTTCGCGGATCAGGGCGACCTGGTCGGTGATGACGTTGCTGCTGGTCCAGTCGGCGGGGATGCCTGCTGTGTCGTGCAGGAAGTTCTCGATCACGCGCTGCCCGAACTCGGAGTGTTTGACCTCGGGGTGCCACTGCACCCCGTACATGCGGCGCTCCTTCGACCCGAACGCCGCAACCGGCGTCGACGACGTGCTGGCCAGGACCTCGAAGCCCTCGGGCGCCTTCGAGACGGAGTCACCGTGGCTCATCCACACGGTCTGGGAATCGGGCTGGCCGACAAGCAGCGACCCCCCCTCGCCGGCGACCGCCATGTCGGTCGAGCCGTACTCGCGGAGGCCCGTGTTGGCGACCTCGCCGCCCAGGGCGCGTGCCATGACCTGGAATCCGTAGCAGATTCCGAAGACCGGAACGCCGAGGTCGAAGATCGCCGGATCGAGCTCGGGAGATCCGGGCTCGTACACACTCGCCGGCCCGCCGGAGAGAACGATGCCCACCGGAGACTTGGCGGCGACCTCCTCGGCGGTGATCGACGAGGGGACGATCTCCGAGTAGACGCTGGCCTCGCGCACGCGTCTGGCGATGAGCTGCGCGTACTGGGCGCCGAAGTCGACGACGAGGACGGGCCGGGACTGGCTGTCGGGGCTGGGCGTGCTAATGGGTGACCTCCACGGGGGCGGATGCGGACAGCTCGGCCTCACGGCCGGCCAGATAGGACTTCACTTCGCGGGCGATTCGCACCTCGAGGAAGAAGGAGAGCAGCGGCACGATTCCGCCGAGGGCGATGAGCACGAACTTCCAGAACGGCCAGCGCATGCGGCTCCAGAGCTGGAAGTCGGCGAACAGGTAGAGCACGTAGAACCAGCCGTGGGCGATGAGGATGCCGGTGGACAGGTTGACCGCCGTGACGGTGCCCTCGGGCACCAGCGCCAGGAAGCCCTGCGGTCCGCCCAGTTCGAGCTCGACACCGAACGCGGGAACGTACTTGAGCACGACCTCGAGGCAGAGGAGCAGCAGCATCACACCGGTGATGATCGAGGAGACCCGATAGAGCTTGACCGCGCTTCGAATGCGCGGAAAGTCGCGGGGTTTGGGTTCGAGGGCCATGCGTCTAGTGTATTCCGTGCTCGGCGAGGCTCCGGGCGCGCTCGTCGGCCTCGCTCTCCTCGAGCTCCTCCTTCTCACGCTCCCATGCGTCGCGTGCGAGGCGGTACCAGAGGAAGACCGCGAAGCCCGCGAAGATCACCCATTCGGCCGCGTAGAAGATGTTGAGCCAGTTGAGTTCGACGGAGCGATCGGGCTCGGGGGCGTCGATCACGTCAAGGCCGTCCGGTGCCGTGCTGGAGATCACGTAGCCGCCGTAGACGTCGGTCGAGGCGGGCAGCGCCGTCCAGATGTTCACGAACGCGGCGGGACTCATAGTGGTGAGGTCGTATCGCCCGCCCTCGCTCTTCTCGGCGTCGTCGACGTTGGGCGCGTCGGGGTCGACGTAGCGCCCGTCGACGGTCTCGGGGCCGGATGCGCGGGGCTGGGCCGCGAGGGCGTCGCGCGCGCCGACCGCGGTGTCGCGGTCGGGCGCCCAGCCCAGTGCGACCGCCAGGGCGGGCGCTCCGGGCTCGTCGACCGCCAGGTGCCCGACGACCCAGTAGCCGGAGCGGCCGCCGTTCAGTCGGTCGGCCAGGATGCCGTAGTCGGCGGGCTCGAAGGTTCCCGAGGTGGAGACGCGCTGCGCCGCCTCGACGGCGAGCACGGGCTGCTGCGGCGACGCGACCGACGTCAGCGGCTGCACCGTCTCGGTGGGTCGGTCATCCACCTGTCCGCTGGAGACGGCCCGCTCGAGCTGCCACTGCCCGAGGCCCGCGAAGATCGCCGCGATCGCCAGGGCGAGCACGAGGGCGGCGATCCATCTCGGCCGCCGCATCACACTGAAGAGGGTCAATATTCGCTGTCTCTCTCTCGAACCCCGAAGTCGTCGGACTGGCGCATGGCCTGCTCGACGAGGGCATCGACATCGCCCGCATCCGACTCCTGCTGAGCCTGCTCGGCGCGCGGAGTCGTGCTCAGCGTCGGCTCCGAGTCGTCGTCGGCGCGGGGAAGCGAGACGTCTTGACCCGCCGTCGCCGCAGCGACGAGCGCGATCCCCTCGTCGAGGAGTGGATCGCGATGCTTCTGCGCATCGGCCGCCTTCGCCGCTCGCGTCGGGCGCAGGATGACGTTCGCGATCCTCTCGGAGTTCGCGGCGAGGATCGGGCCCATGATCGCCATGATCAGAACATAGAGTCCGGCGAAGGGCTGGATGCGTTCGTCGAGTCCCGCAGACAACGACAGGGTCGCGAGGATGAGCGCGAACTCGCCCCTGTTCTGCAGGATCACGCTCGCGTTGATGCCGGCCCGGGGACCGAGCTTGTTGAGCCAGGCCACGAACTGACCTGCTCCGGCGTTCAGAACGACGGTCATCAGCACGGCCCCGAGCACCGGCAGGATCACCGGAGCGAACTTCGTGGGATCGAGCCCCAGGCCGAAGTTGAGGAAGAAGAATGCGCCGAACACGTCGCGCAGCGGGATGGCGATCTGCTCGATGCGGTTGCGGTACCGGGTGGCGCCGAGCACGAGGCCGATCAGGAACGCGCCGATCGCATCCGTCACGCCCAGGATCTCGCCGATGCCGCCGAACATGATGGCCAGGCCGAAGAACAGGATCGTGAAGAGCTCGTCGTCTTTGGTGCGGAACAGCCGCGACACGAAGCGCCCGCCCCAGCGGGCCACCGAGAACATCACGATGAGGAAGAGGAACGCGACGGCGAGCTTGCCGACGACGGGCCAGATCTCCGTCTCGCCCGACAGGACGACCGACACGATCGCCAGGTAGATGGCGATGAAGATGTCTTCGACGACGGTGACGCCGAGGATCATGGGTGTCTCGGGATTGGCCAGGCGTTTGAGCTCGATGAGCAGCTTCGTGACGATGGCGCTCGAGCTGGTGGCCGTGATGCCCGCGACGATGAGCGCCTCGCGCGTTCCCCAGCCGAGCATGAAGCCGAAGGCGAACCCGGCGCCCATGTTCAGGGCGATGTACGATCCGCCCGAGATGATCAGCTTTCCGGCGTTCGAGAAGAATTCGTCCTGATCGAACTCGAGCCCCAGGTTGAACAGCAACAGCACGAGCCCGAACACGGCCATGAGCTCGATGTACTCGGTGTGCACGAATTCGAGCGGGAAGAAGTGGAAGTTGGGGCTCGCCAGCAGACCGACAGCCATGTAGATCGGGATCGCGGGCAGGCCGATGGTCTTGCCGAGCCTGCCCAGGACGTATGCGATGACGAACAGGGCGCCCAGGATGAGGAGATCGGGGCCGAAGTGCATCGCCTAACGCCCGGCGGAACCGTCGACGGCGCCGGTCTTGGCGCGCATCTCGCCCGTACGGAAGAAGTTGAAGGCCTTCGCGACCTTCTCGGGAGACCCGGCCACGACGAGCGTGTCTCCGGGGAACACCTTGAAGTCGGGTGCGGGAGCCGGGTTCGCCGACTCTCCGCGCACGACGGCCACGACGGTGAGTCCCACGATGTCGCGCTCGGCCGTGTTGCCGAGCGGCTGCCCGGCGATGTGGTCCTCGTAGTCGACAGTGAACCAGTCGATGCTCAGTCCGGGGATCTGGTCGAGGGCCGTGAGCGACTCGGTGATCTGGGTGCCGCCGAGCAGCTCGGCGAGCGTACGGGCCTCGTCTTCGCTCAGACGCAGGGAGACCTTGGCGGCGTCGGAGGTGTTGTCTTCATCGGAGAACGTGATGAGGTCGCTGTGACCCGATCGATGGGCGATCACTCCGACCTTGCCTCCGTCGGCGGTGATGAAGGTGTGCAGCACCCCCACCCCGGGAAGCTTGACCCGTCGGACATCGACCATGACTGAACTCCTCGGGTATCTGCATCGGGCGGGCGTAAGACTCCATTCTACCCGCGCGGGGAACGGGGGCGTCCGTTCCCTGCGCCTGTCGAAGGGCGCCTACGCCTGCGCCGCGATGTCGGGCGCCTCGAGCCGGATGCGGTCGGCCGATTCGTCGTCGGGCTGCTCCTGGCTCGCACGCTCCGCCGCCACTCGACGCAGGTAGTTCGCGACCTCCCGCTCGATCCGGGCCTCGTCCCAGCCGAGCACGCCGGCCATGAGGCGCGCCGCGACGGGAGCCGCGGAGACTCCCCTGTCCCACGCCTCGATCGAGATGCGCGTGCGCCGGGCCAGCACGTCTTCGAGGTGCAGGGCACCCTCGTGGCTGGCGGCGTAGACGACCTCTGCCGCGAGGTAGTCGTCGGCCCCGGGCAGGGGTTCGGCGAGCTCCGGGTTGGCCGAGATCAGGTCGAGCAGTTCGTCGGTCAGGGTTCCGAAGCGATTAAGCAGGTGCTCGATGCGCACGGTGTGCACGCCGAACCTGCGGGCGATCTTGCTGCGCTTGTTCCACGCAGCCTGATAGCCTTCGGCGCCGAGCAGGGCGATGTCTTCGGTGACGCTGCCGGCGATCTTGCCGTCGAGCGCCGAGACCGCCGCATCGATGGCGTCTTTGGCCATGACCCGGTAGGTGGTCCACTTGCCGCCGGCGATCACGACGAGACCGGGAACCGAGTGAGCGACGAGGTGCTCGCGCGACAGCTTCGACGTCTGGTCGCTCTCTCCGGCGAGCAGCGGGCGAAGGCCCGCGTAGACGCCCTCGACGTCGTCGCGGGTGAGGGGCACGTTCAGCACCGTGTTCACGTGCTCGAGCACGTAGTCGATGTCGGCCGCGGTGGCGGCGGGGTGAGCCTTGTCGAGGTGCCAGTCGGTGTCCGTGGTTCCCACGAGCCAGTGCCGGCCCCACGGGATGACGAAGAGCACGCTCTTCTCGGTGCGCAGGAGCAGTCCCATGGAGGACTGGAACCGGTCACGCGGCACGACCAGGTGGATGCCCTTCGACGCCCGCACCTTGAACTGTCCGCGTTCCCCGACCATGGCCTGGGTGTCGTCCGTCCAGACGCCCGTAGCGTTCACGACCTGCTTCGCGCGGATCTCGAACTTCTCACCGGTCTGCAGGTCGTGGGCGTGAACGCCGACGACCCGTTGCCCGACCTTGATGAATCCCTCGACGCGCACCCGGCTCGCGGCGTGGGCTCCGTAGAACGACGCGGTGCGCACGACGGAAGCGCCGTAGCGCGCGTCGTCGACCTGCGCGTCGTAGTACGTGATGCCACCGATGAGCGCGTCGTGGGCCATGCTCGGGATCGCGCGCTGCACCTGGCCTCGGGTCAGGTGACGGTGGTGGGGAACGCCGGGCGGGCGGCCTCCGGTGTAGGAGAAGAGGTCGTACAGCACCATGCCGGCGCCGATGTAGAAGCGGTCGATGAAGCGGCGCTTGAGCGGAATGAGGAAGCGCACCGGCTTGACGAGGTGCGGGGCGATGCGCTGCAGCAGGAGGCCGCGCTCGATCAGGGCCTCGCGGACGAGGCGGAAGTTGAGCTGCTCGAGGTAGCGGACGCCGCCGTGCACCAGCTTCGACGAGCGCGAACTCGTTCCGCTCGACCAGTCGCGGGCCTCGACGATTCCGACGCGGAGCCCTCGGGTAGCCGCATCGAGTGCTGCGCCTGCGCCGACGATGCCTCCGCCCACGACCAGGATGTCGAGTTCTTTGCTCTTCAGCGCCTCGATCGCGGCTTCACGCTCTTCGGGGCCCAGCTTCGTAGACCTGGACACACTGTTCGCTTCAACCATTTTCAGGCCTCCTCGTCATAGAGAATCGGTGGCCTCAGTGTACCCGGGACGGGTTGATAAACAGCGACCCGGAGGCGATGACTAGTGGGTCAGGTACGGGGCCACGACGACGTCGATACGCTGGAATTCCTTGAGGTCGGAGTACCCCGTGGTCGCCATCGAGCGTCGAAGGGCGCCCATGAGGTTGGCCGTTCCGTCTGCGACGGGCGACGGGCCGTTGAGGATCTCCTCGAGCGGCGCGACCTGGCCGACGTGCACGCGGTTGCCGCGGGGAAGCTGGGTGTGGTGAGCCTCGCTGCCCCAGTGGTATCCGCCGCCGGGTGCGTCGGTCGCCCGAGCCAGCGCGGTGCCGAGCATCACGGCGTCTGCGCCGACCGAGATGGCCTTCACGATGTCGCCGGATGTGCCGAGGCCGCCGTCGGCGATGACGTGCACGTAGCGCCCGCCCGACTCGTCCATGTAGTCGCGGCGTGCGCCGGCGACATCGGCGACGGCCGTGGCCATGGGTGCGTGGATGCCGAGGGTCGCCCGGGTGGTCGAGGCGGCTCCCCCGCCGAAACCGACGAGCACCCCGGCGGCGCCCGTGCGCATGAGGTGCAGGGCGGCCGTGTAGGTCGCCGCTCCTCCGACGATGACGGGGACGTCGAGCTCGTAGATGAACTTCTTGAGGTTCAGCGGCTCGGTGCTCTTGGAGACGTGCTCGGCCGACACGGTCGTGCCGCGGATCACGAACAGGTCGACGCCGGCGGCGACCACCGTCTCGTACAGCTCCTGCGTGCGCTGCGGCGACAGGGCCGCGGCCACGGTGACGCCGGCAGCGCGGATCTCCGCGAGGCGCGCGGTGACGAGTTCGGGCTTGATGGGCTCGGCGTAGATCTCACGCATGCGCGCCGTCGCCGACGCGGCATCGATCGTGCGGATCTCCTCGAGGATCGGCTCCGGGTCCTCGTAGCGCGTCCAGACGCCCTCGAGGTCGAGAACTCCGAGTCCGCCGAGCTGCCCCATACGGATGGCCGTGGCCGGCGAGACCACGGAGTCCATGGGAGCCGCCAGCACGGGCATGCCGAAGTGATAGGCGTCGATCGTCCAATTGATCGACACGTCCTGCGGGTCACGCGTGCGCCTCGAGGGCACAACCGCGATGTCGTCGAATGCGTAGACGCGACGGCCTCGCTTGTTGCGGCCGATTTCGATATCCATACTCACCCGACAACCCTACCGGTCACTCGTTCCGCCCGTAGGCGTCGTCTAGCGGCGGTAGTTCGGCGCCTCGACGACCATCTGCACGTCGTGGGGGTGCGACTCCTTCAGGCCCGCGGCAGTGATGCGCACGAAGCGGCCCTTCTCCTTGAGCTCGGGAATGGTGCGCGCTCCCGTGTAGAACATCGACTGGCGAAGGCCGCCGGCCAGCTGGTACGCGACGCTCGCCAGCGGGCCACGGTAGGGCACCTGACCCTCGATGCCTTCGGCGATCAGCTTGTCGTCGCTCGGCACGTCGGACTGGAAGTAGCGGTCCTTCGAGTACGACGTCTTCTCGCCGCGCGTCTGCAGGGCTCCGAGGGAGCCCATGCCGCGGTAGTTCTTGTACTGCTTGCCGTTGACGAAGACCAGATCTCCCGGGCTCTCGTCGCATCCGGCGAGGAGCGAGCCGAGCATCACGGTGTCGGCGCCGGCGACGAGGGCCTTCGCGATGTCTCCCGAGTACTGCAGGCCGCCGTCGGCGATCACCGGGATGCCGTGCGGCTTGGCCGCGAGCGACGCCTCGTAGACGGCCGTCACCTGGGGCACGCCCACGCCGGCGACGACGCGTGTCGTGCAGATCGACCCGGGACCGACACCGACCTTGATGGCGTCGGCACCGGCATCCACCAATGCCTGCGCGCCCGAGCGGGTGGCGACGTTGCCGCCGATGACGTCGACGCCCTCGAAGGCGCTGTCGCGCTTCAGGCGGCGGATGATGTCGAGCACGCCGGCGCTGTCGCCGTTGGCCGTGTCGACCACGATCACGTCGACACCGGCCTCAAGCAGGCTCGTGGCCCGCTGCCAGGCGTCGCCGAAGAATCCGATGGCGGCGCCGACGCGCAGGCGCCCGGCCGAGTCTTTGGTGGCGAGGGGGTACTTCTCGCTCTTGTCGAAGTCCTTCACCGTGATGAGGCCCGTGAGACGGCCCTGCTCGTCGACGATGGGGAGCTTCTCGATCTTGTGCTGGGCGAAGATCGCGATCGCGTCGTCGGGGTCGATGCCCTGGCGGCCGGTGATGAGAGGGGCCTTGGTCATCACGTCGCGGACGAGCGTGGTGGCCTTCTCGAACGGCGAGACGAAGCGCATGTCGCGATTGGTGATGATGCCCACCAGCACACCGGCCTGGTCGACGACGGGCAGGCCGGAGACGCGGAAGTGGCCGCAGAGCGCATCGACCTCGGCGACGGTCGCGTCGGCCGTGGTGGTGACCGGATCGGTGACCATGCCCGACTCGCTGCGCTTGACCAGGTCGACCTGGCTCGCCTGGTCGGCGATCGAGAGATTGCGATGCAGGATGCCGATGCCGCCCTGGCGGGCCATGGCCACGGCCATGCGGGACTCGGTCACCGTGTCCATGGCGGCACTGAGAAGAGGGGTGGCTACGTCGATGCGGCGGGTCAGCCTCGATGAGGTGTCGGCCTCGCTCGGAATCACGTCTGTGTGACCCGGCAGGAGCATCACATCGTCGTACGTCAGTCCGATAAAACCGAAGGGATCCGCCTGGTCCAAATGACACCTCGCATAGTAGAAATTTTCTCTCCCCAAGAGTAACGGTTAGGTGCGCGCGTTATTCCGGTGTAAGAAAGTACCTGCGCGTCGCAGGCATTCCTTCCCATGTCGAAACATGGAGGCAACAATGGGGCGCTATGTTCTAGCAACGTCGCTCGACCATAGATAACGGAGCCCGGGTCCGCCCGTGCTTCCCACAGGAGGTGCACCCTTGCTCGCTGGCATAAGACCCGGGCAGTCGGCTCGATTGATCGCGATGCTCATCGCGTCGGTCGTTCTCTGTCTATCCGTCGTCCTCGGAGGATCCGCCCTCGGCGCATCAGCTGCTGAGACGACCGTTTCCACGTCCACCACCACCGAGCAGTCGATCCTCGCCTGGGTACGCTCCGACGCCGACAAAGTCGGCGTCGCAAACGTTTCCATAACGGTCGAGGGCGACGGCGGCACGGAGACGGCGGTCACCGGCGAAGACGGCAAGGCCGTCATCCCCGTGAGCGAGCCCGGCACCTACACGGTCACGATCGACGAAGACGCTCTTCCGGCCGAGACCGGCTACCCGCGTCCGTCGAGCAACCCCGCAGAGGTCGAGGTGTTCGCCGGCAATACAGAGGTGCCCGCGATCTTCTTCCTGTCTCCCGACAACGCGAAGGGAGCCGTCGCTGCTCCCTCCGACACGGCGACGTCCACACCGACGCCCGGCGCAGACGGCGAGGCCGGAACGACGACCACGACCGCGCCGGTCACGGCCGACACCTTCTGGCTGCGGTTCTGGCCCCAGCTGGTCACCGGCCTCATCTTCGGCCTGCTCATCGCCCTCGCGGCGATCGGCGCCTCTCTTATCTATGGAACGACAGGCCTGAACAACTTCGCCCACGGCGAGCTGGTCACGTTCGGCGCCCTGATGGCCTACCTGTTCTCCGGAATCATCGGGCTCCCCGCCATCATCGCGATTCCCGCGGCTATGGTGCTGGGCGGCCTGTTCGGGTGGGCACAGGATGCCGGAATCTGGCGCCCCCTGCGCAAGCGCGGCCTGGGCCTGATCCCGATGATGATCGTCACCATCGGCCTCTCGCTTGCTCTGCGCTACGTCTTCGTGCTCCTCTTCGGACCCGACCGACTCACGCTGCCCAACAGCACCAAGCCGTTCCTCGTGATCGGCTCGGTGAGCCTCAAGTTCACCGACGTCGCCGGAGCGATCATCGCCATCGTCGTCATCCTCGGTGTGGCCCTCGTGCTCACGAAGACCAAGATCGGCAAGGCAATGCGCGCCGTGTCCGACAACCGGGCCCTCGCATCCGCTTCGGGCATCAACGTCGAGCGGGTCATCCGCGTCGTCTGGGTCGGCTCGGGAGCGCTGGCCGCCCTCGCGGGCGTCTACGTGGGGTACTACCAGTCGCTGCGCTGGGACACCGGCGCCTCGATCCTGCTGCTCATCTTCGCGGCGATCACTCTCGGTGGCCTGGGCTCGGCCTATGGCGCCCTCGTCGGAGCCGTGGTCATCGGTCTCATCATGAACCTGTCGACGCTCTGGATCCCTGAGAACCTCAAGTTCGTCGCCCCGCTCGTGCTCATGATCATCATTCTGCTCGTCAGGCCCCAGGGCATCCTGGGCCGCAAAGAGCGCGTCGGCTAGGGAAGGTCCTTATGAACGGCAATTTCATCTGGCTCGCAATCGGGCAGATATTCGACCCCACCGTGGCGGCCTACGCCCTGGCCACCATCGGCCTCGTCATCCACTTCGGCTTCACCGGACTGCTCAACTTCGGGCAGGCGGGATTCATGGCCGTCGGCGGCTACGCGTTCGCCATCACGTCAGTGATCTACAGCTGGCCGCTCTGGGGATCGTTCCTCGCGGCGATCGTGGCGGCCACCATCTTCGCGCTGATCCTCGGAATACCCACCCTGAGGCTCAGGGCGGACTATCTGAGCATTGTGACCATCGCCGCCGCCGAGATCATCCGATTGTCGGTCAAGACGCCGGAGTTCTCCGACGTCACCGGCGGCTCGGAAGGCATCAACGGTGCGGCCCGCGCGTTCAACGCCGTCAACCCGCTTCCCGAGGGCCGCTTCGGTCTGATGGGCACTCCCCTGGTCTACAACCAGGACCAGTGGTGGATCCGCATCGTCGGCTGGGGCCTGGTCGCGCTCGCCTGCCTCCTCGTCTTCCTGCTCATGCGCAGCCCATGGGGCCGCGTCATCATGGGCATCCGGGAAGACGAAGACGCGGTGCGCTCGCTCGGAAAGAACGTGTTCTCGTACAAGATCCAGGCGCTCATCCTGGGTGGCGTGCTCGGAGGCCTGGCCGGAGTCGTGTTCATCCTCCCCCGGTCGCTGCAACCCGACAACTACGGCACGCAGCTCACGTTCTTCCTGTACACGATCATGCTGCTCGGTGGCGCGGCGACCGTGTTCGGCCCTGTGGTGGGTTCCATCATCTTCTGGGTCACGCTGTCGCTCACCGACGGACTCCTCAGCCTCGGCATCGAGGCCGGAGTCCTCCCGCTCACGACCACGCAGACCGGTCCGATCCGATTCATCATCGTCGGTGTCGCCCTGATGCTCCTCGTGATATTCCGTCCGCAAGGAATCTTCGGCAAGAAGAAGGATCTGCACTTTGCCTGAAAAAACTCTCGTATCCGACATCACTGACGATGTGATCGTTCCGGGTGTCAAGAAGAAGGACCCGATCGTCGTCGCGCACGCGGTCAGCCGCCGCTTCGGCGGCCTCACCGCGGTCGACGTCGCCCACCTCGAGATCCCGCGCGGCTCGATCACGGCTCTCATCGGCCCGAACGGGGCCGGCAAGACCACGTTCTTCAACCTGCTCACCGGGTTCGACAAGCCGAACACCGGCAACTGGACCTTCAAGGGCAAGAGCCTGGCCGGCGTGCCGGCGTTCAAGGTCTCGCGCATGGGAATGGTCCGCACCTTCCAGCTCACCAAGGCGCTCAGCGGCATGACCGTGCTCGAGAACATGCGTCTCGGCGCCACGAAGCAGGGCGGTGAGAACATCTTCGTCTCGCTCTTCAAGCCCCTCTGGAAGGCGAAAGAGGACGAGATCACCGAACGGGCCATGCAGTTGCTGGCCAAGTTCAAGCTCGACACCAAGAAAGACGACTACGCGTCGAGCCTGTCCGGCGGCCAGAAGAAGCTGCTCGAGATGGCACGCGCGCTCATGTCGAGCCCCGAACTCGTGATGCTCGACGAGCCGATGGCCGGCGTCAACCCGGCGCTGACGCAGTCGCTGCTCGGTCACATCGTCAATCTGAAAGACGAGGGCATGACCGTGCTCTTCGTCGAGCACGACATGCACATGGTCAACACGATCGCCGACTGGGTGATCGTGATGGCCGAGGGCAAGGTCGTCGCCGAGGGTCCGCCCTCGACCGTCATGTCCGACCCCGCCGTCATCGACGCCTACCTCGGAGCCCACCACGCCACCGACCTCGGCACCATCGAGGGCCAGCTCGAGGTGGCGGAGGAGATGCAGTCCGATTTGATCCGCAACGAGGTCGAGCAGGATGCGGAGGCCGCCGGCATCGCCGTGCCCGGCCACGAGTCCGCACCGACCGCCGACGCCCCGTCGACACCGGTCGATACAGAGGAGAAGAAGTGAGCACCGACACCGATCACGTCCTTGTCACCAAGGAGCTCTTCGCCGGCTACGTTCCGGGCGTCAACATCCTGAACGGGTCGAACGTCTACGTGAAGCGCGGCGAACTCGTCGGCATCATCGGCCCGAACGGGGCGGGCAAGTCCACGCTGCTGAAGGCCATCTTCGGCCTCGTGAACATCCGGAGCGGCACCGTCGAGCTGAATGGCGAGGACATCACGGGCCTGAAGGCCGACAAGCTGGTGTCGAAAGGCGTGGGCTTCGTGCCGCAGAACAACAACGTCTTTCCCTCGCTCACTATCGAGGAGAACCTCGAGATGGGCATGTACCAGAAGCCGAAGCTCTTCAAGACGCGACTGGCCTTCGTCGAGGATCTCTTCCCCGAACTGTCGAAGCGCCTCAAGCAGCGCGCCGGCTCGCTCTCCGGTGGAGAACGGCAGATGGTGGCCATGTCTCGAGCCCTGATGATGGACCCGAGCATGCTGCTCCTCGACGAGCCGAGTGCCGGCCTCTCCCCCATGCGCCAGGACGAGACGTTCGTGAACGTGCAGCGCATCAACCGCGCCGGCGTCTCGATCATGATCGTCGAGCAGAACGCCCGGCGCGCTCTGCAGATCTGCGACCGCGGGTACGTGCTCGACCAGGGCAAGGACGCTTACGAGGGCCCAGGGCGTGACCTCATGAACGATCCCAAGGTCATCGAGCTCTACCTCGGAACCCTCGCCACGACGAACGAGGTCACCACCTCGACGCCCACGGTGGGCGGCTGATCCGTCGCTCACGCTGAGGCCCGGCACCCGCGCCCCACGAATCGCCCCCACGGGCGTCGTCGCGGCCGGGTGCCGGGCCTTTCCGCGTGACAGGCACCTTGTCCCGTTCGACGCGCTCCTCGAGGGCCGTGCCGGCTGACCCGGGCTCACCGGTCACATCCTGCACTAGCGAACTCCCGACGCCCGTTGCCTCTTGCCTCTCGAAACTCCGAGCTCGTCCTTCTCGCCGCCCCTCGATCGGCGGAGGGCTGTGCGCCTCTGTGATCGGCGCAGAGGTGCGGCCGACATCAGGGCAGCGCGGTCAGGGTTTCGGGCGCCCTGAAGGGTCGGCCCTCGGCGGAGGTGCTCTCATCTGTCCCGCGTTGGTCGAGTAGGCCGCCCTTCGACAAGCTCAGGGAACGACGCGGCCATACTTCCCGCGGCGGTCGGGAAGGCCTCCCTTCGACAAGCTCAGGGAACGGTGCCTCTGTTCTCGTGCCCCCTGCGTTGGTCGAGTGGGCCTCCCTTCGACAGGCTCAGGGAACGGGGCGGCTGTTCTCGTCTCCCCTTGAGTTGGTCGAGTAGGCGGCTTGCGGCCGTATCAAGACCCATGGTCGGGTTAGAAGGGGCAGTCGTCGAGGTCCTCCTCGTCCGTGATCGTCGTCGCGGCTCCCGCAGCGGCTGCCGCTGCGGCTTTGATGAGAGCTCGTGGTGCGGGCCGCATCCGGCCTTGTGGGTGGACTGTGTAGATGTGGCCAGCGGGTGACGTGGCCGTCAGGGTGTCGTCTCCGTTCTGGACGAACTGCCACCTCGTGTGATGCTTCACCCGATGATGCCCCGCACTCAGCGGTGCCAGATTCTCTGGGATGGTGCCTCCGCCGTAGGCGTGGTCCTCAGTGTGGTCCATGTCCGCCTGCTCCGACGGAACCGTGCACCCCGGAAACACGCATTCCGGGTGGACGAGTCGGGCGTGATCGATCATCGTCGCGGTCGGTCGGTAGTCCCGCGGGTCGGTGGCCAGGATCCGTCCCGTGATGGGGTCGGTGAGGATGCGCCGCCAGGACGTGGCATCGGCCGTCAACTGGGCGGCTGTGGCCGGGTCGATGGGACCGTAGCCGCGAAGGATCGCTGCCTCCTCGCCCACGCCGAGGAGTGTCATCGCAGGGACCATCACGTGGATCCGACCTCGAATACCGCGGGTGGCTCCGGGGATCGAAGGTTCTCCGTTGAGGAGGAGGTCGGTGAGGACATCGACCTTGAGGTGCCCCATGCTGCGCGGGTCACCTGCAGTTTTGAGTCCCGCAGCCAATCGGGCGGCGCGGTCTGCGATCGCGTGGATCTCCGGCGCCAGGGCCAACAGGGTGAGTTGGGCCATGCCGTCCACTGCCGGATCCACATAGATGCGCCGCGTCCCGGCTGCCTTCTCTGCTCGTACGATCGCGGTGGCGGGTTGGGCGAGTTCCACCTCGTGACGAGCCTTCTTCTCGAGCTGCTTAGGGTTCACCTCCGTAGCGAGCACTACCAGGCGGGAGTCGTACGTGGCGAGGGCGTCGCCGTCGAGGCCGTCGGCGTGTTTCGCTATAACCTCGGCGTGCTCCCACGACACGACCCCGGCAGCGACTGCGGCCAGGGTTGCGGGGAGCCGGTCAACGAGGGCTGTGCTGGTGTCGACGAGAACGGCGGTTCGGTACTCGGTACGGCGGGTCAGCAGGGCGAGCTCGGTGAGGAGTTCGACCCGTTCGACCCGGGCGGTGGACCAGATCGGTCCTGCGGTGGACGTATCGACCGGGGCCCGGCGATGCAGGTGCCGCTGGGCTTCGGTGACGCGTCTGGCCCTGACTGCGGATAGGCGGGCTATCTGCGTGTCGAGGGCGGCGACCTCATCGAGCGCGACCACGTACGGGTCGGCCGAGAGGGGCGGGCTTTCGAATGTCATGGGACAAGTCAAACAGTGACCACCGACACTCGGTAGAAACCGGCATTCGATACTTGACCAGCGGAAACGGCTGTGGATAGGTGTCGGGAAAGGTGGGCTGTGGAGGAGAGGACGTGGCCTGGTGGGGGTGCCCTTCGACAAGCTCAGGGAACGGTGATCCTGAGGCTCCATCAACGGCTTCAGGCACGACGAAGGGGCCCGGTCCGAAGACCGAGCCCCTCTTCTCTAACAGGTCAGAGAATTAGTCGAGCTTGCCGAAGACCTGCTCCTCGAAGGAGGTCTTGTTGCCCGTGTCGTACTTGTAGATCGACACGTAGGCCTCGGTCGGGTCACCGTTCTTGTCGAAGGTGATCGGGCCGGAGATGCCGTCGTAGTCGACGTCTTCACCGTCGGCGATGAGCTTCGCGCAGTCGGTGAACGACTCGCACTTGGTTCCGCCTTCAGAGACAGACTGCAGGTTCTCCTTGATGGTCGCTCCATCGGTGTCGCCACCCTGGAGGGAGGCGAGGGCCAGCAGCGTGGTCGCGTCGTAGGACTCGGCCGCATAGCTGAAGACGGTCAGCGGGTCGCTGCCCTGGTCCTTGACGAGCGCCTGGAGCTTCTCCTGGAACTCGGCCTTGGCCTCGACACCGGGGTTGGTGAACTGGGCGCCAGCGATGTCGACGTTCGTGTCTTTATCGGTGATGACGCCGTAGTTTCCGTCGGCTCCGTAGAGCTTCGAGAAGTCGAAGCCCTTCGCGGCGAGCTGCTCGGCGATGGTCTTGATCTCGTCGAACGAGATGACGACCAGGGCGTCGGGGTCGGTCGCGAGAACGCTGGTGAGTGCCGAGTTGAAGTCGGTGGAGGCGGGCTCGAAGGTCTCTTCCGCTCCGACCGTGGCTCCGCCGTCTTCGAGGGCCTTCTTGATGTTCTCTTCGAGGCCGGTGCCGTAGGCATCGTTCATGTAGAGGATCGAAACGTTGGTCTTGCCGTCCTTGATGATCTTGTTTCCGAGGATGCGACCCTGCAGAACATCGGAGGGGGCGGTGCGCCAGTAGTATCCGTCGTCTTCGTACGACGTGAAGTCGGGCGAGGTGTTGGCGGGCGAGATCTGGATGACGCCGGCCTGGGTGACCTGGTCGATGAACGTCTTCGAGACACCCGAGGACGCGGCACCGATGATGGCGGAGACGCCATCGGCGACGAGCGAGGTCGCCGACTGCGAGGCAATGTCGGTCGTGGTGTCGCCCGAGTCCTTCTGGGTCACGTCAACAGTGATGCCGGCCTTGGCATCGTTGATGTCCTTGACGGCCAGGTCGACGCCCGCGATCTCGGGCGGGCCGAGCACGGCGAGCGTACCGGTCTGAGGAAGGATCGTGCCGATCTTGAGGGACAGGTCACCGGAGTCGCTGCCGCTGTCGGTCGAGCCGCTCGAGCAGCCGACGAGAACGAGCGCGCTGATTCCCAGAATGGCCGCGCCACCCAGGGTGGTCTTCAGCGACCGGGAACCGGTCTTGGCGAATACGCCCATGATGCTCCTTGAATGTGATTGTTTTGTGGTGCACGGCATAACGAAGTTGGCCGTGCTGTAAAGCTAACGGCCCAAAGTCGCACCGACAATACATTCCTGTTACGGGCGTGTAACGCGACCCAATCGTTACCTTTCGTCCCGTCAGACGGGCTCAGCGACAGGCATCCGGCCCGCTCTCGACGTTCTGATCATGTCGACGGTGAGCACGACCAGAGCGAGCCAGACCAGACCGAAGCCGAGCCATCTCTCGAGCGGCATGGGCTCGCCCATGATGAACACCCCGAAGAGGAACTGGAGGATCGGGGCCACGTACTGGATGAAGCCCATATAGATGAGCGGCAGTCGCTTCGCCGCGGACGCGAACAGCAGCAGCGGAACCGCCGTGATGACTCCCGCACCGATCATGAGGGCGACGTGGGCGGCGCCGGAGGATCCGAAAGCGAGGCCCGGTGCGGTCGAGGCCACGACGATGGCCTGCACCGCCGCCACGGGAAGGAGCCAGAGGGTCTCGAGGGTGAGGCCTGACACCGCATCGACCGAGCGACCGACACGCTTCTTCACGAAGCCGTAGAGCCCGAAGGAGAACGCCAGGATCAGGGCGATCCACGGAACGGAACCGAAGCCGACGGTCAGCACTCCGACGGCGATCACGCTGATTCCGAGCGCCACCCACTGGGCGATGCGGAGTCGCTCGCCCAGAATCACGACGCCGAGCAGAATGGTGACGATGGGGTTGATGAAGTAGCCGAGGGCCGTCTCCACCACATGCCCGGTCGTCGCGCCGATCACATAGGTCTGCCAGTTCACGTAGATCAGCACGCCTGCGAGGCCCATCGTGAACAGCAGCCGTGGCTGGCGAACGATCGCCAGGAACGCCGGCCAGGCGCGAGTCACGGTGATGATCAGGGCACAGAAGATCAGGGAGAAGAAGATGCGCACGGCCACGATCTCGAACGGACCGGAGGGAAGCAGCAGCAGGAAGTAGGCGGGGAGAAAACCCCACATCGTGTAGGCGCCTACGGCGTAGAGGATGCCCGACCGCGAGGGCTGCTCGTCGGTCTGCGGGGCTGAGGCGTAAGGGGCGGCGGCGGGGCGGGACACTCAACGAATGCTACCTCCGGCGCGCCGTTGCGGGCCGCGGCCGCAAACGAAAAAGACCCGGATGGCAGAGCCACCCGGGTCTTTGTCTGTTTAGCGACGTTGCGCTAACACATGTCGTCGGTCAGCGAACGACCACGGCGAGCACGTCGCGAGCCGACAGCACGAGCAGGTCTTCTCCGCCGTACTTGACCTCGGTTCCGCCGTACTTGGAGTAGATGACCTTGTCGCCCACGGCGACGTCGATCGGAACGCGGTTGCCGTTGTCGTCGACGCGACCGGGGCCCACGGCCACGACCTCGCCTTCCTGGGGCTTCTCTTTGGCAGTGTCAGGGATGACCAGGCCCGAAGCGGTGGTCTGCTCCGCCTCGACCTGGCGGATGACGATGCGATCCTCGAGCGGCTTGATGGAGACCGACACGGTTGACCTCTTCTTTCTTCACGTCTGATTAGCACACTCACACCGAGAGTGCTAAGACGAGTTTAGGGGGTGCACTGGCACTCGGTCAATCCGAGTGCCAACCGGCCACGGCGCGCCGTGGCCCCAAGACTGACGTCTAGGCTGACGGGGTGAACAGGCTCAACGAATGAACAAGGACGAGCTCGGCCTAGTGATGACGTCGACGGCCCTGCGCCTCCTCGACTCCCTGCCGCCGTACAGCGATTCCACCGACATCGTGAAGACCGTCGCCGCACTGCGCCGCGACGGGCACCCGGCAGATCTTGTGTCTGCGGTGCTCACCCAGTCCCGTCTGCGGGCGAAAGCTACGGCCAAGTTCGGGGAGTTCGCATCGCGCATGCTGTTCACCGAGGCGGGTCTCGAGCAGGCCACACGCCTGCGGGTCGCCGCGCTCCATGCCGGCCGATACCAGAGTGCCGGCATCCGGAGCGTGGCAGACCTGGGGTGCGGCATCGGCGCCGATGCGCTGGCCTTCGCCGCGCTCGATCTCGAGGTGCAGGCCGTTGAACTCGACGAGGTGACCGCGGCGATCGCCTCGTACAACCTGGCTCCGTTCACGAACGTGACGGTGAGCCTCGGCGATGCCGCCCAACACGACCTTGCCTCGGTCGAGTCCGTCTACCTCGACCCGGCCCGACGCACCGCGGGGCATGCGGATACCCGGCGCCTGCCCGACCCGCGCGACTACTCCCCCTCGCTCGACTTCGCTTTCGGCGTGGCTCGCACGCTGCCCACGGGCATCAAGCTCGGCCCCGGGTTCGACCGATCGCTCATCCCCGACGACGCCGAGGCACAGTGGATCTCGGTCGACGGCCAGCTCGTGGAGAACAGTCTGTGGTTCGGCTCGCTCGCGCGGCCCGGCATCGCCCGCAGCGCCCTCGTGCTGCGCGGCGGAGCCAGCGCCGAGCTGGTCTCAGACGCCGACAGCCCCGACGCCGAGACGGGCGAACTCGGAACATACCTGTACGAACCGGACGGCTCCGTCATCCGCGCACGCCTGATCGGCGATCTGGCCCGGTCGCTGGGTGCCCGCATGCTTTCCGAGCAGATCGCGTACCTCTCCTCCGACGACCTGGTGTCGTCGCCGTTCGCGACGGCGTTCCGCGTCGTCGACACCCTTCCCAGCGACGAATCGAAGCTGAAGAAGGAGCTGCGGCGGCGAGGCATCGGCCGACTCGAGATCAAGAAGCGCGGGGTCGACGTCGACCCGGCCGTTCTGCGTCGACGGCTGTCGCTGTCGGGCGACGGCGAGGCGACCCTGGTGCTGACGCGCGTGGCCGGTCGGCACACGGCCATCCTCGCCGAGCGCGTCTGACCCTGCGCCCGCGCTGATACCCGCTGCACTGACACCCGCCGCACCGACACCCCCGCACAAAACGAAGTGCCCCTCATCGAAAGACGAGGGGCACTTCACATACGACGTGCGGGTCAGTACGACTCGTAGCCGCTCGACGACCCGACGGCCACGACGAAGATGATGATCCCGATGACCCACAGGAGGGTCAGCGCGATACCGGCGAAGCCCGTGATGATCGCGGTGAGCCAGAAGCCCTTGGCGGCAGGCTCGCGCTTCTTGCCGAGGAAACCGAGAACGACGGCGCCCACCGAGAAGATGAAGCCGATCCCATAGAAGAACGAGAGGAAGACGCCGACGATACCGGCGATCATGCCGATGAGGCTGAGCGTCTTCGGAGCGGCGGCGACCGGCGAGTAGGGCTGGCCGTAGGGCGCGGCGCCGTTCGGGGCCTGCGCGTAGGGGTTGGCCGGAGGCGCCTGCTGGTAGCTCGGTGCTCCGTACGACGGAGTCGACTCGGCCGGCGGCGTGTACGCGGGCGGAGTGGAGGGCGCGCTCGGCGCGCCGTAGCTGGGTGCCGCGGGGGCGGACGGTGCGGTGGGAGGCAGCGGGGGGACCGACGGCGTGCCCTCGGTCGACGGGGTATTGGGATCAGTCATGTGTCCACACTACTGAAGCTCAGTGACCCACATCTACGGGACACCCCGATTCGCCGAGGCACGGCATGACCGGTGGGATCAGAACGACGTGGGCGGTGTCGGGCCCGAGTTGACGAACAGGACGAGAGCCACGAGCGCAGCGACGGACGCGACGAACCCCAGATATCCGAGAATGAGGCCGACGATGGCGAACGCCAGGCCGGACTGCCGGCGGCGGCGAACCTGGACCACGCCGATATGCCCGAGAACGATGGCGACCGGCGAGATGAGCAGAATGCCGGTGATGGCCGCGAAGAGCGCGGGCATGTTGAGCGTCTTGCGGGGCCGAGCGGATGCGAGAGGAGACGACGGCTGAGCCGTTGCCGGATCGGGCGAGTACGGCGCGAAGGCAGGCTGGCTCGACATGGAACCGAGCCTATCCGACCTGGATCTCGGTGACCGGCAGGGTCGAGTCGGCCCCGAATCCGAGGCCCGAGGGCCCGTGCCCCGCCATGATCAGCTGCGCCCCGAGTGCCGCGATCATGGCTCCGTTGTCGGTGCACAGGCTCAGGGGCGGGATGCGCAGGGCGACCCCCGCAGACGCGGCACGCGCTGCGGCGACCTCGCGGACCCGTGCGTTGGCCACGACGCCGCCGCCCAGAAGCAGTCGCGGAACCCCGTACTCGGCGCAGGCTGCGAGGGCCTTGGTGATCAACACGTCGACGACGGCCTCGCGGAAGCTCGCAGCCACGTCGGCGAGCGGAACGTCCTCCCCCGCGTCCTGCTTCTTCTCGACCCAGCGGGCGACGGCCGTCTTCAGGCCGGAGAAGGAGAAGTCATAGCGGTGGGCCTCGTGATCCTTCGGCAGACTCAGCCCGCGCGGGAATCGGATGGCCCTCGGGTCGCCGCCGACGGCCGCCCGGTCGATCTCGGGCCCGCCGGGGTAGGGCAGCCCGAGCAGGCGGGCGACCTTGTCGAACGCCTCCCCCGCGGCGTCGTCGATGGTCTCTCCGAGAAGCTCGACGTCGGACACGAGGTCGCGAACGAGAAGCAGCGACGTGTGCCCTCCCGACACGAGCAGGGCGATGGTGGGGTACTGGATCGGCGCCTCGTCGCCCGCGAGCGCGTCGGCACCCCCGTCGACCGGGGCGCGCAGAACGTCGGCGCCGACGTGGCCGACGAGGTGGTTGACGGCGTAGATCGGCTTCTCCATGGCCAGCGCCAGAGCCTTCGCCGCGCCGACTCCGACCATGAGCGCTCCTGCGAGGCCGGGCCCGCTGGTGACGGCGATCGCATCGATCTCGTCGAGGGTCACTCCGGCATCGGCCAGCGCGGTCGTGATGGCCGGCGTCATGGCCTCCAGGTGTGCGCGCGCAGCCACCTCGGGAACCACTCCCCCGTAGCGGGCGTGCTCGTCCATCGACGACGAGATCGTGTTGCTCAGCAGGGTGGTGCCCCGCACGATTCCGACACCGGTCTCGTCGCACGACGTCTCGATGCCCAGAACCAGAGGATTCTCGGTGTTCACGGTTCGATCTCCTCGACCTTGTCTGCGCCCGTCCACCGCGTCTGCGGCTGCGGAACCGCAGCCCGCATGACGATGGCGTCGACGTTGTCAGGCTGGTAGTAGCCGGCTCGCACTCCAAGGCGCTCGAAGCCCAGCGACTCGTAGAGCGCCTCGGCGTGAGGGTTGTCTGCGCGCACCTCGAGAAACACCTCTCGGGCGCCGCGACGACGGGCCTCGTTCAACAGGCTCGTCATCAGCACTCGACCGAGGCCGTTGCGACGGGCCCCAGGGGCCACGGCAATGGTCTGGATGTCGCCCTCCTTCGCCCCTCGGGGAGCCAGAAGACCGGCGTAGCCCGAGATCGTCGTGCTCGAGGGCGGGTCGGAGGCGGGCAGCGCGACGACGTAGTAGCAGTGCTCGCTCGCGAGGTCGGCCCTCATGGCGTCGGGGGTCCACGCGTCGGTCGTGAAGACGCTCGACTCGATGCGCATGATGGCGTCGAGGTCGTCGACACCGGCCCGGCGCAGCTGCCAGGTCACTGGGTCACCCGCTTGATGCCGGATGGCATGGTCACGTCGGGCGAGCGCAGGTAGAGCGCGTCGTCGGATGCGAGGGGCTTGCCCGCCTCGACGAGGGCGGCCGCGGCGAGGGCGAGCTGCGCGGCGGGGATCTCGGCCGCATCCACGCGACGAGCGCCCGTGTGCGGAAGCGAGTCGGGCTTCGCGAGGCCAGGGCCGTCGACGCGCACGGGCTCGGAGCCCGACAGCTCGTACAGCGACCAGAACACCTCTTTGCGGCGGGCGTCGGTCACCACGATGACCGTGTCCGAGGCGCCGGAGAGCGCCTGCTGGCGCGCCACGGCGTCGGCGCTGACCATCGGAAGCAGGGGAAGCCCCGCGCCGAGGGCGAAGGTGCGCGCGGCCGCGATGCCGACTCGAAGGCCGGTGAAGGGCCCGGGGCCCATGCCCACGACGACGCCGTCGAGCGCGGACGGTCTCACGGCGGCAGCCTCGAGAACCTCAGCGAGCAGGGTGCCGATCACCTCGGCGTGCCTCATCGTGTCGGGCGTCGACCGTTCGGCCACGATGCGGCCGGTCGACGGGTCGACGATGGCGACGGAGGTACCCGCAGAAGTGTCGATGGCCAGAAGCACGTGTTCCAGATTAGCCGCCCGGGAGGCACCTCGGCCCCCTGCCGCTCACTGCCAGCGGGGCCCCACGCCGTCGATGGTGACCGTGCGCGGTTCGATCGGCTCCTCGTCGTCGCGGCCATCGGCATCCGGGTCATCGGATGCGCCGCGCGGCCGGTCGATCGTGATCGACAGCCACGAGTCGGCCAGCTCCTCGATGAGGCCGGCACCCCACTCGACGACCACGATCGAGCGGGCGAAGTCGATGTCGAGATCGTCGAGCTCGACCGCTGACGAGAGCCGGTAGGCGTCGACGTGCACGAGGGCGGGCGCGCCCGCCTCGAGGCGCGGATGCGTGCGAGCGAGAACGAAGGTCGGGCTCGTCACCGCCCCCCTCACCCCCAGAGCCTGTCCGAGCCCGCGGGTGAACGTGGTCTTGCCCGCGCCCAGTTCGCCCGTGAGCAGCACGACGTCGCCGGCGGAGAGCCACGAGGCCACCTCGTGCGCCAGCTGCGCCATCTGCTCGGGCGTCTCGATGATCGTCTGCCTGTGCACCGCGGTCATCGACTCGCCTCTCGATCGATGTAGCGACGGGGAACGCGTCGGCCGATGCGGGCGAGGATCTCGCCGGCCGTCGAGCGGGTCGCGGCGGCCCAGTCCGCAGCCGTGGGTTCGCCGTCGAGCCCTGCACCGAACGCGACGGCGCGGTCGCCGGGAGCTATCGGCGCATCGCCGACGTCGAGCACGACCTGGTCCATGGCGATGCGCCCGACGACGGGGAACTGCGTGCCTCCCACGGCCATACGGCCCGAGCCCGTCGCCGCCCGGGGAAGGCCGTCGGCGTAGCCGAGCGGAACGAGCGCCAGCGTCGTCTCCTTCGGCGTGCGGTACACGAAGCCGTAGGAGACGCCGTGGCCCTCCGGCACTCTCTTGACCGAGAGGACGGGAGCCGACACCCGCATGACCGGCACGACCCCGTCGGGCGCCCCGTCGGTGAGCTCCATGCCGAACCCGAACGCGGCGATGCCGGATCCGGCGGGAGGAACGGCGAACCGCCTCGTCTGCCAGCAGTGCACGTCGATGCCGATGCGCGCCTCGGCGATGGCGTCGGCGTCGGCCTGGTCGCGCACGCTCAGGATGTCGGCGCCCGACTCGACGGCCGCACGCGCGAGCCGCACGAGTCCGTGGCCGTAGGCATCCGCCGTCATGTCGATAACCAGGGGGCCGCCGACCGCGCGCGCCGCGAGGAGCGCCACATTGGAGCGGAACGCGCCGAGATCGACGGCCGCCTCGCGACCGAGCCCTGAGTCGACGCCGGTCATGAGGCGTACTCCCTCGCCACGCGGCCGCCCAGGCGGGTGACGATCTCGTAGTTGATGGTGTCGGCGGCCCTGGCCCAGTCGTCGACCGCCGTGACCCCCTCGGAAGGGTCGCCGAAGAGCGTCACGGCGTCTCCTCGCACCACGTCGTTGCCCGGCGAGACGGGTTCTACGACGAGGTGGTCGGATTCGATTCGGGTCACGAGCAGCGGGCCGGCGTCGCCGGTGACATGGATGCGGCCTGCGGCCTGCGGGGGTATCCCGTCGCCGTAGCCCAGGGGCACGATGCCCGAGTGCGCTGCGAAATCCGCGTCGGACGACGGAGCCACGGCGACGACGGTGCTGCGCAGCGTCATGGCCGGCTGCAGCCCGAGCTCGGCGGAGCCACCGTCGTCGAACGGGGAGAGCCCGTAGGCTCCGATGCCGATGCGCACCAGGTCGAGCCGCATGGGCGGCAGGCGAAGAGCCGCGGCCGTCGACGCCAGGTGCCGAAGCTGCGGCTGAAGGCCCGCGCGCCGCGCGCTCTCGATGCCCCGGTGGAGCCGCTCGAGCTGCAGAGAATCCTCCGAGTCGTCCGCGTTCGCGAGGTGGCTGAAGATGCCGCGCACGCGCAGCACCCCGGCGAGCTCGAGCCGACGCGCCTCGTCGAAGAGGGCAGCCCAGTTCGGCTCATCGGCGCCGTTCCGGCCCAGCCCCGTGTCGAGCTTGAGGTGCACGGAGGCCGGACCCGCCCCGACGGCCTGCTGCGCACGGACGACCGACTCGAGCTGGCCGAGGTCGCTCACCCCGATATCTATGCCGGCCTCGAGCGCCGCCGTGAAGTTCTCATGCGACTCGTGCAGCCACGCGAGCAGGGGCGCATCGATGTGCGCGTCGCGAAGCTCGAACGCCTCGGCGAGATCGGCGACGCCGAGCCAGGAGGCTCCGCCCTTGATGGCCGCACGGGCCACCTCGACCGCACCGTGGCCGTAGCCGTTCGCCTTGACCACGACCATGACCTGGGCTCCGTCTGCGAGCAAGACGAACCGGGAGACGTTCCGGGCGACGGCCACGAGGTCGACGATGGCCACCGATTCCGGGGCAATGCGGGCAGCGCCGTCTGCGACGGTCACGGCGTGCGCTCCGCGACGACGAAGGCGAACGCGGAGTCGCCGTCGTGGCTGAGCGAGAGGTGGATCGCCCCCACACCGCGAGCGCGCGCGGTCTCTGCGACCTGCCCGCCGAGCAGGAACGACGGCTTTCCGTCGTCGTCGGTGACGACCTCCATGTCGTGCCAGCGGAATCCCGACGAGTCCCCGAGCGCCTTGATGAGCGCTTCCTTAGCGGCGAACCGGGCGGCGAGCGACCGAGGCGAGCGCCGGCGTTCGCCCTCAGCGAACAGGCGCTCGACGAGACCCGGCGTGCGGTCGATCGACCGCACGAACCGGGGCACGTCGACGAGGTCGACGCCGATGCCGACGATCACCGCATGTCCTACTCGACGGTGACGGACTTGGCCAGGTTGCGCGGCTGGTCGACGTCGAGCCCCTTGGCCGTCGCCAGCTCCATGGCGAAGATCTGCAACGGGATGACGGCCAAAAGCGGCTCGAACAGCGGACCGGCGAGCGGGATGCGGAAGACCTCGGACGCGTACGGCAGCACGGCCACGTCGCCCTCTTCGGCGATCACCAGCACCTTGGCACCCCGGGCCTTGATCTCCTGGATGTTCGACACGACCTTGGCATGCAGCGAGTTGGGGTGACGAGGGCTCGGCACCACGACGAACACGGGCTGGCCCGGCTCGATCAGCGCGATGGGGCCGTGCTTCAGCTCGCCGGCCGCGAATCCCTCCGCGTGGATGTAGGCGAGCTCCTTGAGCTTCAGCGCGCCCTCGAGGGCGACAGGGAAACCGACGTGGCGCCCGAGGAACAGCACGGCGCGCGAGTCGCTCATCCAGTTCGCGAGCTCGGTGATGTCGCCGTGCTGCTCGAGCACCCAGCGGATCTTGTCGGGAATGCCCTGGAGCTCGACGATCGAGCTCGCGATCGTCTCGTCGTCGATGCTCTGCCGCACTCGCGCGAGGTGCAGGCCGAAGAGGTAGAGCGCGGTGATCTGCGCGATGAAGGCCTTGGTCGAGGCGACCGCGACCTCGGGGCCCGCGTGCGTGTAGATGACCGCGTCGGACTCGCGCGGAATCGTGGCGCCCTGGGTGTTGCAGATCGACAGGGTGCGAGCGCCCTTGGCCTTGGCCTCCTGAACGGCGACCAAGGTGTCCATGGTCTCGCCGGACTGGCTGATCGAGATGACGAGGGTTCCCTCGTCGACCACCGGGTCACGGTAGCGGAACTCGTGCGAGAGCTCCACCTCCACGGGGATGCGGGCCCACTTCTCGATGGCGTACTTGCCGAGCATCGCCGAGTAGGCGGCGGTGCCGCAGCCCAGGATCACGATGCGGTCGATCGAGGTGAGCAGCGAGTCGATGCCCTCGAGCTCGCCCAGCACGACGTGGTCGTTGTGGATGCGGCCCAGAAGGGTGTTCGAGACGGCCTCGGGCTGCTCGCTGATCTCCTTCGCCATGAAGCTCGACCAGCCGCCCTTCTCGACGGCCGAGGCGTCCCACGACACCTCGTACTCGTGGGCCTCCACGCCGTTGCCGGCGAAGTCGGTGACCGAGACGGAATCGGGGGTGATCGTGACGATCTGGTCCTGGCCGATCTCCATGGCACGCCGCGTGTGCTCGATGAAGGCGGCGACGTCGGAACCGAGGAAGTTCTCGCCGTCTCCGAGGCCGATGACGAGGGGCGAGTTGCGACGGGCGCCGACAACGACGCCCGGCTCGTCCTGGTGCAGTGCGAGCAGGGTGAAGGCTCCCTCGAGACGGGCGACGACACGGCCGAGCGCTGCGGAGAGGCCGCCCTCGCCCTCGAGGTACTCGCGGCCCAGCAGCTTGGCGGCGACCTCGGTGTCGGTCTCGCTCTCGAAGGTGTAGCCGTCGGCGAGCAGCTCGTCGCGCAGAACGGCAAAGTTCTCGATGATGCCGTTGTGGATCAGGGCGATGCGGCCGTCGGCACTGAGGTGCGGATGCGCATTCACGTCGGTGGGGCCGCCGTGCGTCGCCCACCGGGTGTGGCCGATGCCCGTGCGCCCGTCGGTGAGGGCGGATGCCTCCAGGTCGGCGGCGAGGACGGCCAGCTTGCCTGCGCGCTTGCGGGTCACGAGGTCACCGGAGTCGGTGATGATCGCCACGCCCGCGGAGTCGTATCCCCGGTACTCGAGGCGACCCAATCCGCCCATCAGAACATCGAGACTGGAGTTGTTACCGACATAACCTACGATTCCACACATCCCTCGAGTTTACGGCCTGCCCGGAGCGTGGGGCACAATGGGTGGTCTATGACTGACATCGGGCACGCACCCCATTCCACGGGCCACCCGACGCCCTTCCGCGAGATCGACCGTGGCGACTGGGCCGCCCTCGCCCCCTCGACGCCCCAGCCTCTGTCCGAGACGGAGATCGTTCAGCTGCGCGGGCTCGGCGAACCACTCGACATGACCGAGGTGGCGGAGGTCTACCTGCCGCTCAGCCGTCTGCTCAACCTGTACGCGGCCGGGGCGAAGCGACTGCACGCATCCACCAGCGACTATCTCGGCGACCGGCAGACGGCGACGCCGTTCGTCATCGGCGTGGCCGGCTCCGTCGCCGTCGGTAAGTCGACGATCGCGCGCCTGCTTCGAGAACTCCTGGCCCGCTGGTCGGACACGCCCCGGGTCGAACTCGTCGCCACCGATGGCTTCCTCTATCCCAACGCCGAGTTGACGCGTCGCGGCATCATGCACCGCAAGGGCTTTCCCGAGTCGTACGACCGGCGCGCCCTGCTCCGGTTCATCAGCGCGGTCAAGAGCGGCGTGCCCGAGGTGCGCGCCCCGTTCTACTCGCACCTCGCCTACGACATCGTGCCCGAGGCGCAGATCGTCGTGCGGCAGCCCGACATCCTGATCGTCGAGGGACTCAACGTGCTGCAGCCTCCCCTGCCGGGCCAGGGCCTCGCCGTGAGCGACCTGTTCGACTTCTCGATCTATGTGGATGCCCGCACGAGCGATATCGCGACCTGGTACGTCGATCGCTTCCTGGCCCTCAAGCGCGGAGCGTTCGCGAACCCGAATTCGTTCTTCCACCGCTACGCGCAGCTGAGCGACGACGACGCGCGCTCGACAGCCGCCGAGATCTGGCGCTCGATCAACGAGCCCAACCTGGTCGAGAACATCCAGCCCACCAAGTCGCGCGCGACGCTGGTGCTGCGCAAATCGTCGACCCATGCTGTCGACAGGGTGCTGCTGCGCAAGATCTGAGCGCGTGCGCGCCTCAGCGTCTCAGCATCTCGGCCTCTCACCTCAGCGAGAAGCCGCCGTCGCTCGTAAGCACCTGGCCGACCATCCACCGGCCCTCGTCTGAGACGAGCCACGCGATCAGGCGGGCGGGGTCGCTGGGCAGCCCGAAGCGACCGAACGGCATCGATTGCAGCACGTCCTCCTTGACCTCGGCAGATCTGTCGGTGGGCGCGTCGTCGAGATATCCCGTGTTCACCGGGCCCGGGTTGACCGTGTTCAGCAGGACCCCCCGGGTCAGGAGCTCGGCGGCGACCGTCGGCGTGATGCCCGCAAGAGCCGCCTTGCTCGTGGCGTAGGCCACCTCCCCCGGCATCGGACCCTCGTGCTGCCCGGAGGTCATCCAGATCACCCGGCCCGTCGCGCCCTCGTCGATCGGACCGAACGAGTCCGGGGCGAACTGTTCGGCGAAGTGACGGGTGAGCAGCAGCGTCGAGCGCGCGTTGACCGACCAGTGGGCGTCGAGGCCCTCGGGCGTCATGTCGAAGATGGAGCCGTCCCCGCCGCTGCGCGCGTGATTGCAGATCAGGATGTCGAGCCTGCCGAGCGCGTCGACCGCTGCATCGATGAGGCGGCGCGGGGCCGTGGGCTCCGCGAGGTCGAGGCCCCAGTCGCCGAAGTCCGCACCCGGGGTCAGCGCCGAACGCACTGCGGCGCGAACGGAGTCGATGTCGTCTGCGCCCCACGGCTGGTCGGCATCGTGGGGAGAGAAGTGCTGCACGAAGACGCTCGCCCCGAGTTCGGCGAGCCGTCGGGTCACGCCGAGTCCGATGCCTCGGCGACGCGACACCCCGGTGACGAGAGCCGTGCGACCGGCCAGAGGCAACGACGATGTGCGTTCGGCAGACGTGTGCATGCCGCCAAGGCTACGCCGGGCGTCCGCTCAGCGGCGGGTCAGAGCGAGAGACGCTCGCGAACCACATCGGCCAGGCTGTGGGCGATGCGGTCGGCGGTGACCTGGTCGGCGGCTTCGACCATCACGCGCACGAGGGGCTCCGTGCCCGACTTGCGCAGCAGCACGCGTCCGGTGTCGCCGAGTTCGGCCTCTGCGGTACGCACGGCCTCGGCGAGCACCTCGTCGGTGTGCACGGCGTGGTGGTCGACGTTCTTCACGTTGACCATGATCTGCGGGTACACCGTCATGACGCTCGCCAGCTCGGCCAGCGTCTTGCCACGCCAGGCCATCTCGGCGACGAGGTGCAGGCCGGTGAGAATGCCGTCACCCGTCGTGCCGAAGTCGCTCATGATCACGTGGCCGGACTGCTCGCCACCCAGCGAATAGTTGTGGGCGTTCATCTCTTCGAGCACGTAGCGATCGCCGACGCTCGTCTGAAGAACCCGGATGCCGTTCTGCTTCATCGCGACGAGAAGGCCGAGGTTGCTCATGACCGTGGCGACGAGGGTGTTGTCGCGAAGGGCCCCCCGCTCGTTCATGCCGATCGCGAGGATCGCCATGATCTGGTCTCCGTCGACGATTTTGCCGTCGCGGTCGACGGCGAGGCAGCGGTCGGCGTCGCCGTCATGGGCGATTCCGACGTCGGCCCCGTGAAGCAGCACGGCTTCGGCGAGCTTGTCGAGGTGGGTCGAGCCCACGCCGTCGTTGATGTTGAGGCCGTCTGGATCGTCACCGATCACGGTGACGCGCGCCCCGGCATCCGTGAACACCTGCGGCGAGACCCCGGCTGCCGCGCCGTTGGCGCAGTCGAGCACCACGTGCAGGCCGTCGAGCCTGTGCGGGAGGCTGGCCAGGAGGTGGATGACGTAGCGGTCTTCGGCATCGGCGAAGCGCCGGATGCGGCCGACGTCTTTGCCCGTGGGCGCCTTCTTGGGGCCCGACATGGCGGCTTCGATGCGGTCTTCGACCTCGTCGGGCAGCTTGGTGCCGCCGCGGGCGAAGATCTTGATCCCATTGTCGGGAGCGGGGTTGTGCGATGCCGAGACCATGAAGCCGAAGTCGGCATCGATGTCGGCGATGAGGAATGCGATGGCCGGGGTGGGGATCACTCCCGCGTCGAGCACATCGACGCCGGAGCTGGCGAGCCCGGCGGCCACTGCCGCGGTGATGAACTCGCCCGAGATCCGAGGATCGCGTGCGACCACCGCAACAGGACGCCTCCCCGTCGCCGCGCGAGCGGCCGCACTGCGCCCCTGGCCGAGGACCACCGCGGTGGCCTGGGCGAGGGAGAGTGCGAGGTCGGCGGTGAGATCGGCGTTCGCGAGTCCGCGAACGCCATCCGTGCCGAACAGACGGGGAGGCATGTGTGTTGCTGAGTTCTAAAGCAGTCGACGAACGACTGCGATTAGCGCTTGGAGAACTGAGGAGCCTTGCGGGCCTTCTTGAGACCGGCCTTCTTGCGCTCCTTGACGCGTGCGTCGCGGCTGAGGAAGCCCGCCTTCTTCAGCGTGGCGCGGTTGTTCTCTTCGTCGATCTCGTTCAGCGCGCGGGCGATGCCGAGGCGAAGCGCTCCGGCCTGGCCCGAGGGGCCGCCACCGGAGATCTTGGCGACGACGTCGTAGCTGCCGAGCAGGTCGAGCACCTTGAAGGGATCGGTGATGAGCTGCTGGTGGAGCTTGTTCGGGAAGAAGTCGGCGAACTCACGGCTGTTGACCGTGATGGTGCCGGCACCCGGAACGAGGCGCACGCGGGCGATGGCCTGCTTGCGACGGCCGACGGCCGCTCCTGAAACGGTGAGCGCGGGGCGCGGGGCTGCCTGTGCGGCGGCCTCGGCGGGCGTCTCGGTGGAATAGCTCTGCTGCTCCTCGGTGGGAGCAACGTCAATCTGGTCTGCGATCTTCGCCACGATGGTTACGAATCCTTAGCTTGTCTTAGAAGAAGTGTCTGGGCCGGTCGCTACTGGGCGACCTGGTCGAGGGTGTACGGCGTCGGCTGCTGGGCAGCGTGAGGGTGCTCGGAGCCGGTGTACACCTTGAGCTTCGTCAGCTGGGCGCGACCGATCGAGTTCTTCGGGAGCATTCCGCGAACCGCCTTCTCGATGGCACGAGTCGGGTTCTTCTCGAGGAGCTCGGCGTACGTCGTCGAGGACAGTCCGCCCGGGTAGCCCGAGTGGCGGTAGGCCAGCTTCTGCGCGAGCTTCTTACCCGTAAGGGCGACCTTCTCGGCGTTGATGATGATGACGAAGTCACCCATGTCCATGTGGGGGGTGAAGGTGGCCTTGTTCTTGCCGCGGAGGATGACCGCGGCGTGGCTGGCGAGGCGGCCGAGGACAACGTCTTCGGCGTCGATGATGACCCAGTTACGGGTGACCTCGCTGATCTTGGGGGAATAAGTGCGCGTCACAGTAATACTGCTTTCTTTGTCGAAATGAGGAGTCCGTGAAATCCCACTCCGGTGGCGTGTTCCTTCGGCCGATACATGATCGGCCACAGGCAAGAAGCCTGGGAACACGGCCCGTGGAGGGCTCAAGTTCGGGCGCCACACGAAGCTGCGTGGACACCAAGAATCGAGACTAGCCTATTTGCGGCCTCACCGCGACTGCGGGGCGCGCGTCAGCTACGTTTTGCTCTGGTCTGCAGGGCGCGGGCGGCGAGACCGGAGGCCTCGGGGTAGCCCACTTCGCGCAGAATCAGGCCACGCGCCGGCATGACTTTGAAAGCACTCGTGCGCTCGAGCGCATCGCTCAGCGACACGAGCGCGCTCGTGTCGAAGCGCCCCTCCCCCACGGCGACGCAGGCGCCGACCAGCGCCCGCACCATGCTGTGGCAGAACGCGTCGGCCTGGAGCTTCGATACCAGAACGCCCTCGTCGTCGCGCTGCCAGGTGAACGACTGAAGCGACCGGATGGTCGTTGCGCCCTCCCGCGGCTTGCAGAACGAGGCGAAGTCGCGCAGCCCGAGCAGGCTCTGCGCGGCCTCGTGCATCAGGTCGACATCGAGAGATCCGGTGTAGGCGGCCGTGAAGGTGCGTTCCAGCGGATTGCGCTCGGTGGACGCATCGGCGAGGCGATACTCGTAACGCCGCCACGTGGCGGAGAACCGCGCGTCGAAGCTCTCGGCGGCCCGCTCGCTCGTCGTCACCACGACATCCGATGTCGAGCCGAGCACGCCGTTGACACGCCGGGCCAGGGCCTCCGGCGCCACCCGCGCGGCCTGGGCCGGCGTCAGATCCAGGTGGGCGACCTGGCCGGTCGCGTGCACCCCGGCATCCGTTCGACCGGCGACCACCAGCATGGGCGCGGGGCCGTGGCGGTGATAGATGGTATCGAGAGCATCTTCGAGAACCCCCTGCACGGTGCGGAGCGTGGGCTGCTTCGCCCAGCCGGAGAAGCCCGTGCCGTCGTAGGCGATGCCCAGGCGCACGCGAACGAGGTCGTCGGCACTCGGTACGAGCGTCATGTCACTTCTCCGGTCGGTCATCGTCAACGAGCATAGAACGAGAGAACGCCCCGTCATCCGAGTGGATGGCGGGGCGTTCGCAGGTGGTGCTGACTACTTGGCGTCGTCGGCCTTGTCGGCAGCGTCGGCCTCGACCTCGGCGGCTGAGTCGGTGACGACCTCGTCTTCGACGGGCGCGCTCTCTTCGACGGTCTCAGTCTGTTCGACCGGCACGTCTTCGACCGGGGCGTCTTCGACAGGAGCCGCGACGGGAGCGTCGGCGACCTTCTTGGACTTCGACTTCGACGGCGTCTTCACGACGGGCTCGAGAACGAGCTCGATCTGAACCATCGAGGCGTTGTCACCCTTGCGGAAGCCGAGCTTCGTGATGCGGGTGTAGCCGCCCTCGCGCTCTGCGACGAGCGGAGCGATCTCGGTGAAGAGCTCGTGCACGACGCTCTTGTCGCCGATGACGCCGAGAACGCGACGACGAGCGTGCAGGTCTCCGCGCTTGGCGAACGTGATCAGACGCTCGGCGACCGGACGCAGGCGCTTGGCCTTGGTCTCGGTGGTCTTGATGCTCTTGTGGGTGAAGAGGGCGGCAGCCAGGTTGGCGAGCAGCAGGCGCTCGTGCGCCGGTCCGCCACCGAGACGGGGTCCCTTGGTGGGCTTAGGCATGGTGTTTCTCCAGAATCAGTTCAGGTGTGTGGGGTTCGTGGGAGCGCGTCGAGCGACTAGATGTTCTCGTCGTCGTAGCCGCCGTAGAAGTGGGCTCCGTCGAATCCGGGAACCGTGTCCTTCAGCGACAGGCCAAGCTCCACGAGCTTGTCCTTGACCTCGTCTACCGACTTCTGGCCGAAGTTGCGGATGTTCATCAGCTGCGTCTCGCTCAGGGCGACGAGCTCGCTCACCGTGTTGATTCCCTCACGCTTGAGGCAGTTGTACGAGCGAACCGACAGGTCGAGGTCTTCGATCGGAACCGCGAGCTCGCTGGAGAGGACGGCGTCGACCGGCGCGGGGCCGATCTCGATGCCCTCGGCGGCGGTGTTGAGTTCGCGGGCCAGACCGAACAGCTCGGTCAGGGTGCGTCCGGCCGATGCGATGGCGTCGCGCGGCGTGATGGCGTTCTTCGTCTCGACGTCGACGACCAGGCGGTCGAAGTCGGTGCGCTCACCGGCACGAGTCGCCTCGACGCGGTAGGTGACCTTGAGAACGGGCGAGTAGATCGAGTCGACCGGAATCTGGCCGGCCTCGGAGAACTCGCTGCGGTTCTGGGTGGCGGAGACGTATCCACGACCGCGCTCGATGATGAGCTCGAGCTCGAACTTCGCCTTCTCGTTGAGCGTGGCGATCACGAGGTCGGGGTTGTGGATCTCGACACCGGCGGGAGCCGAGATGTCGGCAGCCGTGACCTGGCCCGACGCGTGCTTGCGCAGGTAGGCGGTGATCGGCTCGTCGTGCTCGCTCGAGACGACGAGGCCCTTGATGTTCAGGATGATCTCGGTGACATCTTCTTTCACACCGGGGATCGTCGAGAACTCGTGCAGCACTCCGTCGAGACGGATGCTGGTGACAGCGGCTCCGGGGATCGACGAGAGCAGGGTGCGGCGGAGCGAGTTGCCGAGCGTGTAGCCGAAACCGGGCTCCAGGGGCTCGATGACGAACCGCGAGCGGAATTCGGAGATGTTTTCTTCGGTGAGCGTGGGGCGCTGTGCAATAAGCACTATTGATTCCTTTCGGCCAGATGTCCGCTATATGACACCTGCAGTGACAACCGGGTGGCGGGCCCGGCCGGTTATTGAGTTATGAAACCACGTACAACCCGTCGATCGGAGAATGGGAAAAATCCCATTCTCCGATCGGCGGTTGGCTTACTTAGACGCGACGGCGCTTCGGCGGGCGGCAACCGTTGTGCGCCTGCGGGGTGACGTCGTTGATCGATCCGACCTCGAGGCCGGCGGCCTGGAGCGAACGGATGGCGGTCTCGCGACCCGATCCCGGTCCCTTGACGAAGACGTCGACCTTCTTGACGCCGTGCTCCTGCGCCTGGCGGGCGGCGGACTCGGCGCTCAGCTGAGCGGCGAACGGGGTCGACTTGCGCGATCCCTTGAATCCGACGGTTCCCGACGAAGCCCAGCTCAGGACAGCGCCCTGCGGGTCGGTGATGGTGACGATGGTGTTGTTGAACGTCGACTTGATGTGGGCCTGGCCCACGGCGATGTTCTTCTTCTCTTTACGACGCGGCTTACGAGCGGCCGATTTTGGTGCTGCCATTGTTTTCTCCTAAAACGTTTATGGCGATGCGTGAGGCGCGGGGGCCTCTCGCTATCGGGCCTTCTTCTTGCCGGCGACGGTGCGCTTCGGGCCCTTGCGGGTACGAGCGTTGGTCTTCGTGCGCTGTCCGTGAACGGGCAGGCCACGACGGTGACGGACACCCTGGTAGCTTCCGATCTCGACCTTGCGACGGATGTCTGCTGCGACCTCACGACGAAGGTCACCTTCTACCTTGAAGTTGCCTTCGATGTAGTCGCGCAGAGCGATGAGCTGGTCATCGCTGAGGTCCTTGACCCGGATGTCGCCCGAGATGTCGGTGTCGGCCAGAGTCTTGAGGGCGCTGGTGCGACCGACTCCGTAGATGTAGGTGAGTGCGACTTCCACGCGCTTGTCGCGCGGAATGTCTACGCCTGCTAGACGTGCCATGGTGGTGGCTCCTGTTGATGAGTGGAGGTCTGCAGCAGAACCGGTGCCGCGGCCTCCTGCCGCGGGTGTCCCCGACCGGCAAGCCGATCGGATCTGGTTCTGCTGTTGTGTTGTGAGGGTGAAACGGGTGGAGCTGGTGGCTGCTTAGCCCTGGCGCTGCTTGTGGCGCGGGTTGCTCTTGCAGATGACCATCACGTTGCCGTTGCGACGGATGACACGGCAGTGCTCGCACATCGGCTTGACGCTGGGGTTGACCTTCATGATGTTTTCCTTGTTTTCGCTGTCTTCGTACCCGGAGGATGCCCCGGGCCGTTACTTTCCAGCGATCAAATCGCTCGGATGAGCGTTACTTGTAGCGGTAGACGATTCGACCGCGAGTCAGGTCGTAAGGGCTCAGCTCCACGATCACCCGGTCTTCAGGGAGGATTCGGATGTAGTGCTGACGCATCTTGCCCGAAATATGGGCGAGTACTTTGTGTCCGTTGGTCAGCTCAACACGAAACATCGCGTTGGGCAGAGCCTCGACCACTGCGCCTTCGATCTCGATGACACCGTCTTTTTTGGCCATTACTCACTATCGCTAAAGTTATTGATTGCTGGTCGTGCGTTGGATGGGTGTGTGCGACGGGGCCCGTGGGCTCGAACGCGGCACGCCGAAAAGGGCGTACAAACACCAAAGATCGAGCTTAGGTGATATGAGCCTTTCTGGCAAGTCGATCCCGCTACGATTCAGGGGATGTCCGCCCTCCTCCTCGTCTCGCAGCTCGCCTCGCTGCTCGCCACCGTTCTCCTGCCGGGCGTCGCGCTGATCGTCGTGCTCAAGCAGGGATGGATGCGACGGCTCGCCGTTCCGATCGACGCCGGCGCCACATGGCGCGACGGACGCCCGCTGTTCGGGCGAACGAAGACCTGGCTCGGCGTCGTGATCTACGTGGGAGGGGCGGCCATCGTCGCCGGCGTACTGGGCCATCCCGACCTCGCATCCTGGGTCGCCCCCGTTCTGCGCGGCCCGCGCTCGGCGGCCATCGGCTTCGCGATCGGCGTGGCCTACGTGCTCGGCGAGCTGGTGAACAGCTTCGTCAAGCGCCGGGTCGGAATCGCCTCGAGCGTCGAGACGTCGTCGCGCTGGCGTGGCGTGCAGCGCAGTGCCGACCTGGCCGACGGCATCGTGGCCGTCTCGGTGCTGCTCGTCGCGCTCGGTTCCTCTGCCCTACTGGTCGCAGCCACCGCGGTCGTCGGCGTGGCCGTGCACGCGACCACCGATCTGGTGATGCACCGGCTGCGGCTCAAGTCGCGCTGATCGCGAGGAGCCCGGCGACGACGAACGGGATGCTGACGTTGTCGGTTCCCAGGGGCGAGTAGCGCTCCGTCACCGTGGCGAGCAGGGCAACAGCCGCGATCGCGACGACCGGGAACCCGCACAGGGCGAGCACGACGACGCTCACCGCGAGGAACGCTCCCGAGCCCCACCACGTCTTGCGACTCGAGCGCAGGTAGTCGCCCACCAGCCCGGCGGCCACGTCCGCGAGGCCGAGGATGAGCACCGCGGCCACGAAGACCGCAGTGTCGGCCTGGCCCAGCAGGGCGGCGGTGCCTATTCCGAGGGGGAGATAGACGTCTCCGAGCGAGCGCCGTCGAACCTTGTGGATGGCGGTGAAGACGTGGAAGTGACGCGAGAGCCACATCAGGGCCGCGAACACGAGCGAGAGCACGACGAAGAGCCAGACCGGCACCAGGGTGTGCACCAGGAGGGCGAACAGGCAGGCGAGAACGTGAGCGACGCGACGCGTGATCTCGGTGGGCACGTCGCGGGTGCGCACCAGGCGCTCGAGCGCGACGAACGACAGCGCGAGGGCGATCGTGGCGGCCCCGAAGACGAGGGCGCCCGAGAGTTCGACGATCACAGCCCCGGCCTCCGCCAGGTCAGATAGATCGGCGACGCCGCCGTGGTGTGCCGCGCCACCGCCGCCATTCGAGCGGGCGTCAGTCGTCGAAGCAGGAAGGTGCCCCGCGACAGCATCACGACGCCGCCCAGGCTCGCGCGCTCGAAGCCGTACGACCGCTCGAGCCACGCGGCGAACGCCGGGCGGAAGGTGACCGCGACGGCGCGCGACTCGATCTCGAGCAGCAGCGCGAGCATCCGGTCGAAGACCTCGCCCGTGCGGAATCGACGCTCGACGAAGAGGTAGCCGAGCTCGTGCGTCGCGACACCCGACCCTTCGGAGAGGAACCAGCCGACGACCCGGGAGTCGTCGATCGCGATCGCGAGGCGCTCCTGTCTGAGGGCGCGTACGAGGCGGCGTGCACTGCGCTCCGAGACCTCGGGATGCTCCCGGGCGATCGAGCGGATCTGCTCGGCCAGAGCGCGATGCATCTCGACCGGGAAGCGCGTCGCTACGTCAACCACAGGATGGCGCCCACGGCCAACGGCACGACCAGGGCGGCCCACCACGCCTGCCGACCGGTCTTGCGGATGCGGATCAACGACAGCTGCAGAACCGACAGCACGATCAGAACCACGACGGCCAGCCACGGGATCCACCCCGCCTCGGGGAAGAGCTGGGTGAGGATCAAAAAGACGATGGCGCCGAGCGACAGGTGGCACACGACGATGCCGCGGTAGTACTTGATGGGCTCGTCGTCGGTGAAGCCCTCGATGTTGAACCGGATGAGACGCAGGATGCCGGTGGCGACGATCACGAATCCGAGGGCCCAGCCGACCAGGCCGGGAATGATGTGGAAGCCCACGAGCACGGCTGCGTAGAGGGAGTAGTTGACGACGTCGATGAAGCTGTCGAGCTGCCGGCCGAACTCGCTCGAGACGCCGAGCCTTCGTGCCACGAACCCGTCGAGCATGTCGAGAAGGAACGCGCCGAGCGCGCACAGCACGCTCGCCCGCAGCGACCCCGAGATGGCGAGGCCGATCGCGATCCAGGCCAGGAGGAGGCTGGCGAGGGAGACGGCTCCCGCGGGCCCGATGGCCTTCAGCCAGTAGCTAGAGCGCGGCATCGATGTCTCCCGTTGTTCCGTTGATCGTGATGAGCTGCCCCGTTCGCAGGGCGTCGACGGCGCCCATCGCGGCGACGACGGCGGGCATGCCGAGCTCGCGGGCGATGATCGCCACGTGCGAGAGCGCGTTTCCCCGCTCCGTCACGACGCCGGCGGCCTGCACGAAGAGGAGGGTCCAGCCGGGGTCGATGTGACTGGTGACGAGGATCTTGCCCCGCACGTCGACGGTCGGGTCGAACTCGTGCACCACGATCGCCTCTGCGGTGAGGACGCCCGGGGAGACGCCCATGCCCGCGGCCATGCCCGCCGCCGTGCGCTGTTCGTCGTCACGCAGCCGCGCGGGTGCGATGAGGCCCGATCCGACCACCCGGCGCGCGAGCGAACGGGCCTCGAACGTGGTGAACTCGGCTCGCCGCCTGGCGACCACGGCGCGAGGATCGGAGTTCCACGCGTGGCCGAACACCGCCTCGTCGAGTTCCTGCTCCGTGAGCCAGAACACGTCGTCGGCCGCGTCGAGCAGCTGCGCCTCGACCAGGCGTCGGCCCAAGGCGAGATAGGCCGTGCGCGCGAGCCCGTAGACCTGGGCCCGGTTGAAGCGGAACCGCTCCCGCCAGTCGATGGCCTGCCGGGTGTTGCGGCCGATGAACCGGGTGCCGAGACGCCCGCGGATCGAGCGCGCCGTCGCATCCACCGGGGGCCGGCCCTCGGGGTCGGTGCCGAGCGCCAGCGCGAGAAGCGAGGCGTGGTCGTCGGCCAGCCGCGGGTTCTCAAGCTGCAGCTCGTCGGGCGCCCGCCCGCCGAACCGCGCGAGATAGTCGTCGATGTCGAGGCGCGTCGCCGTCCAGTCGGGCGACGACAGGATGCTGTCGGCCGTCGCATCGCTGCCATGACGGTCGCGCAGTCGGTTGCCGAGCGCGCCGAGAGCAGTGAGAGGGGCGATCGACGCCCGGTCGCTGAGGCCGTGCAGGTAGCCGAGGTAGTCGGCGTGCTGCTCGGGGCCGAAGCTGTAGGTCTTCAGCAGCCCGTGGAAGATCATGACCCGCAGGTCGTTGAACACAGGAGTCGCCCACAGCGTGAGGAGCTCGCCGCGCATGGTCTCGAGGGTCGACAGGATCGCGTCGGCCTGCAGGCTCGCCCAGTCGATCGACTCGAAGCGGTTCAGACGCTTCTGGAAGGTGCGGCTGAAGCCCTTCGACATCGAGTTCGACCGCAGCAGGAGCCAGCCGAGCCGACCCACCAGCGGCGCCATCGTGACCGCGCCCTTCAGCCCGAGCCGTCGCCGCGGCGCCTCGCCGGGCGTTCGCTGCGGCTGCAGCATCGCCGAGAAGAAGGCCTGGTTACTGCTGGGACCTGGGATCATGCGCACCATCTCGTACCAGTTGTCGATCTGGTAGTAGACGTGACCGCCCAGGTAGCCGAGCGTGTTGCGGAACACCTGCTGCTTCGCATCCAGAACCGTCTGGGCCACGCCCAGCTTGCGGAAGAAGGCGGGATAGACGCGCGAGTAGAGACCCCGGATGAAGGAGTAGGTGAGAGGAAGCGTGATGCCGGGATAGTTCTCGGCGATGTTCGTGCAGTCCCAGGCCAGCTCGTAGTCGAGCGCGACCGTGGTCTGCGGCCTGAGCTGCAGCAGGGCGAGGCGGGTTCCGCGCGCGGCCCACTCGATGTCGACGGGGCGATCGAGCCTCGTCTCGCTCTCGACGGCGATGTCGAGCAGCCGCTCGGGCGCGGGCAGGTTCGCCGGCCGGTCTGCGACCTTCGACACCCTCAACTCGAGCGCGTTCTCGCCCTCGACCGTGGTGTTGCGGGCCGATCTGCTCCACGCGAGCGTCAACTCGCCGCGGCCGTTCTCGCTGAACAGCACGCCGCTCGTCGTGCCGACGAACATCTGCTGCACGACGACAGAACCGCCGAGCTCGAGTGCTTCGATGCCGCGCGCCCGCGCGTAGGCCGCCACGCGCGCGGAGAAGAGGCTGGCCACGGAGGCGCGGATCGCGTCGCGGACCGGCTGAGGCTGCACGGGCACGTCGAGGGTCGTCACGTACTGCCCGGCGAAGGAGTGCTCGGCGCCGTCCTCCGCGAGCGCGGAGGTGCGCACGCTGACCGCACGCCAGTCCGCGGCCTCCGTCAGGGCTCCGGCGACGACGACGTCGTCGAGGGCGATGGATGCGACGAGTCGCGTCTCGCGCGCGCCGTACGCGACGTCGTCTGCGGCACCCCGGCAGAACTCGTCGACGAGAGCCTCGGCGCCCGCCTTGAGCTCCAACCAGTTCTCGACGAGTCGCTCGACGGGGAGCACGACGAACGACGGAACGAGGCCGGGGTACAGGCGATCGAGCTCGACGAGTCCGAGTGCCTTGCGACCGACGGATGCGTCGGGCGACTCGGCTGCGCGCGCGCTCACGAGAGCATCGCCGCCGCCTGCAGGGGAAGGTGGATGGCGACGACCGTCGTGACCCAGCGATCGGATGCCGGCCGCGCGAGCGCGACGCCCGCAGCGACGACCGCGATCACCGGAGAGGCGAGGCTCGCGCCCGCCGTCGTCGCAACCACTCCGCTCAGAACCACCAGCACGACCATCGCCCCCAGCGTACGGCCCCTCCCCCACACGGCCGAATAGGTGTCGAGCACGACCCGGCCCTCCGTATCGAAACGCGGGCTGAACTTGCGAGCCAGTTCGACCGACACGAAGAGGGCCGTGCAGGCCAGCACTCCCGCGGCGGTCCGCCAGCCGGGTGCTGCACCGAGCACGACCGCGACCCAGAGGAACAGCGGCAGGTAGATCGCCTCGTGCAGAACGAACGACAGCGTGAAGTGCCGCTCGAGCCGCGGTGCGGAGAAGAACTCGAAGACGGTCAGGGCGGAGTAGGCGAGAACCGGCAGGTAGAGCACGAATCCGAGCGCGCCTCCGATGAGCAGCACGCCGAGCAGCTCGACGGCGAACGCGCCCGCACCGATGACGAACAGCGTCCGCGGCGAGACCACTCCGCGCTGCACGGGACGATCGGGATACACGGCGCTGTCGTGAGCGAAGTCCTTCCACTCGTCGGTGACCCGGTAGCGCAGCAGCAGCGCGAGATAGATCACGAACAGCAGGATCACCGACGACCACGTGTGCGCACCGGTGGTGTCAGTAGTCGGCGTGAACAGTCCCACGGATGCGGCGGCGAACGCGGCCGACATGAGGGCGACGAGGGCGAGGGGAAAACGCTCGCGTAGATATATCCACGCGCCCCTCATAGTGTTGTGCCGATGGTCATCGTCTCCGTATGTGCGTTCGGCGTCGTTCTGGCGATCCTGGCGCACCTCGTGCTGCTGCCCCTGGCGAAGCGTCGACCGATTCTCCTCCGCGGGGCGGAGTCCTACGCGCTCGGCGCCCTCGTCATTGTAGCCGTGGCGTTCCTTAGCGCCTGGACCCTGCCCGCGCTGCTGCTTCTCGTCGCGCAGCTCGTCGTGGCGCTCGTGTGGCGGCCCTGGGTGGCGATCGGCCTCGAGACCGAGCAGGTGCTGGCGGCCGTGGTCAAGGCATCCACCATGGTGCGGGCGAAGCGGGCGCCGGTCGACGAGCGCACCTTCGTCATGGGCGAGCGGTCGCGGCTCCGTGTCAGGCAGCTCGTGCCCCGCGTTCAGCTCGTCACGATTCGCGTGAGCGCGTCGAACGCCACCGGCCTCAAGAAGATCGCCCTCTTCCGCAACGTTCTGCGCAAGACTGTTCAGAACTACTCCCTCGGTCGAAGCTGACCGGCAACCAGGAAGGAACCGCAATGGCCAGCGCCAAAGCACTCATCGTCATCCGCAAGCCCGTCTCCGAGGTGTTCGAGTACACCGCGAGTGCCGAGAACGGTCCGGCGTTCATTCCGAACCTGAACGAGAACACGAACATCACGCCCGAGAAGGCCGGGGTCGACCAGACGTTCGACTGGCGCTTCAACATGGCGGGCGCCGACCTGCGGGGCAAGGCGGAGGGCATCGCGTTCGAGGTGGACAAGAAGGTCACCCTGCGACTCACCGGCGACGTGAACGCCACCTGGGACTACACGTTCGACGACCTCGGCGACGGCACCACGCGCATCACCACCGAGATCCTCTACGAGGTCGAGCCGACCGTTCTGCAGAAGGTCGTCAACGCGACTCTGCTCGATCGCATCAACCAGAACACGATCGAGCAGATGTTCGACAACCTCAAGCTGATCCTCGAGAGCGACGACTGACTCGGCTAGCTCTTCTGCACTCGCTCGACCACGCGCACGACGTGGGCGTAGAGGGGGTGGGATGCGTCGAGCCCGGTCAGGCGTGACGTCGCGTCCTCGGCCGTCGACGTGGCGAGCAGCTCCTTCAGCTCCACGCTCTGCGCGTCCTCCGGCAGATCGAAGCGCAGCGCGGCACCGATCGCGCCCAGGAGGGCCTCGGGCACGAGGCCGCGCTCGGCGAGCTCCGCCGCGGGGCCGATGAAGCGCTCGTGCCGGCCGAGCTTGCGCACGGGTTGGCGCCCGACCCTGACCGGGGTGTCGGGAAGGAACGGGTTCGCGAAGCGCGTCAGGTTCTTCTGAACGTACGCCTCCTGCACCTCGGGGTCGAAGTCGTACTTCGCGATGAGCAGGGTCTTGGTCTCGTCGAGCGCCGCGGCGACCCGGGCGAAGACCTCGGGGCTGCGCATGGCGTCGGCCAGGGTCGCAGCGCCCTCGAGAAAGCCGAAGTACGCCGTGGTGGCGTGGCCGGTATTCACGGTGAAGAGCTTGCGCTCGATGTAGGGCGCGAGATCGTCGACGAAATGGGCCTCCGCGATCTCGGGCAGGTCGTCGCCGAAGGGGCCGGATTCGATGGCCCACTCGAAGAAGTCCTCGACGGTCACGTCGAGTCCGGCGTCTGCGGCCTGGCCGGGAACGATGCGGTCGACGGCCGTGTTCGCGAAAACGGCACGCGCGTCGATGGATGCGAGGGCCGCGTCGTCGAGTCCCGCCACGATCTCCTGCTTCAGCAGGTCGGTCGCGTTGATGGCGTTCTCGCAGGCCATGACGGCGAGCGGCTCCAGCGACGCGTCGCGGATGTTGATGGCGCGAGCGATGAGCGGCGCGACGAAACGCAGGATGTTCGGGCCCACCGCGGTCGTGACGATATCGGCCGAGGCGATCTCGGCGACGACGTCCTCCTCGTGCGTGGCCGAGTTCAGAGCACGGTAGTTGTCGACCGTCCAGCTCTTCGACGACGCTCCCACCTCGTGCACCCGGTAGCTGGGCGTCGAGGCGAGCGAGTCGATGAGTTCGGCGTTCACGTCGGCGAACACCACCTCGTAGCCGGCGTTGTGCAGGATCAGTCCGACGAAGCCGCGACCGATGTTGCCGGCACCGAAGTGCACAGCCTTCATTCGTTCACCTCGCCGAGCAGCGCGAACAGCGCGGGGGCGTCAGGCGCATCCAGAAGCTTCTGCACCTCGTCGTCGTCGGAGAAGATGATGGCGATCTTCGAGAGGATGTCGAGGTGGCCGTTGTCTTTGCCGGCAATGCCGACGACGAAGCGCACCTCGTTGCCCTCCCAGTCGATCGGGTTGGCGTAGCGCACGAACGACAGGCCGGAGGCGAGGATCGTGTCCTTGCCCTCGTTCGTTCCGTGGGGAATGGCCAGGAAGTTGCCCATGTACGTCGAGACGCTGGTCTCGCGCTCGAGCATGTAGTCGACGTAGTCGTCGGTCACGGCTCCGGCGGCAACGAGAATGGATGCCGCTTCGCGGATCGCGTCCTCCTTGGTGGTCGCGGTGCCGTCGACACTGATCGATTCGAGGTCCAGTACTTTGTCGCTCATGACGTCCTTCGTTCGCTTCGTGGGGCTTCGTCGGTGGTGATGGCCAGGGCCGCCCGGCCGCCGGAGTCGTGCTCCGACGGCCGGGGGCGTTCTGGGGTCAGGGATCAGGCTACGCCTGGTCCGTGGGGTGCTGGGCTGCGACCTGGTTCACGACCTCGTCGTACCGCGGGCTGTTCATGAAGTTGTCGACCGACACGTGCTGTGCGTTCGGCGTCTTCTGCTTCGCCCTGTCGGTGAGCTCCTTCTGGGTGATCACCAGGTCGATGTCGTCGGTCAGGTTCGCGATGGCGAGGTTTCTGACGGAGACGTCGGTGATGCCGGCCTTCTTGAGCTTGTTCCGCAGAACGGAGGCTCCCATGGCGCTCGATCCCATGCCGGCGTCGCACGCGAACACGATGTTCTCGAGCTTCGCGGCTGTCGCCACGCCACCAGCCGCGGTCGCGGAGGTGCCCGCGTCCGTACCCAGGAGCGATCCGACGCGGCTCTCGCCACCCTTGTTGGCGGCGTTGGCCGCGAGGGCTGCGCCCAGGGCGTCCTCACCGGCGGCCTCGGCCGCGAGGTCCTTTTTGCGGCTCGCCCGGAGGATGATCATCGACACGAAGAACGTGACCGCGGCCGACAGCAGAACCGACAGCGCGACGCCGAGGTAGCTGTCCGATGCGGTCTGCGCGAAGATCGCGATGATGCTTCCCGGAGCTGCAGGAGCACGGAGGCCGGAGTCCATCAGCATGTTGGTGGTGACACCGGTCATGCCACCCGCGATGAGGGCGATGATCAGGGTCGGCTTCATCAGCGCGTACGGGAAGTAGATCTCGTGGATGCCGCCGAAGAACTGGATGATCGCGGCTCCGGGAGCGGAGGCGCGAGCCGCGCCGATTCCGAACACGACGAACGCGAGCAGCAGGCCGACACCGGGGCCGGGGTTCGCCTCGAGCAGGAACAGGATCGACTTGTGGCTCTCGCCGGCTGCCTGCTCGATGCCGAGGGGCGTCAGCACGCCGTGGTTGATGGCGTTGTTCAGGAAGAACACCTTGGCGGGCTCGATGATGATGCTCGTCAGGGGCAGCAGGTTGGTGTCGACGAGCCATCCGACGGCGCCGCTGAGCAGCGACATGATGCCGTTGATGACATAGGCCACCGGGTAGAAGCCGATGATCAGCAGGATGAAGCCCCAGATACCGGCCGAGAACATGTTGACCAGCATCTCGAAGCCGGGGCGGATCTTGCCGTCCCACAAGCCGTCGAGCCACTTCATCGAGTACGCGGCGATCGGGGCCATGATCATCGCGCCGATGAACATGTGCACCTGTCCGAGCTCCGATGCGTCGGGGTTCTCAGCGAGCGCCGCCGCGTTGATCTGCGCGATCAGGTAGTCCGACCCGCCGATGACACCCATGAGGGCGATCGAGGCGACGACTCCACCGCGCACCTGGTAGATCATGTGGCCGCCCGTATAGGCGATCAGGATCGGCAGGAGGTAGTGGATGAACGGCCCGACGATGGTCGCCAGCTGCTCATTCGGGAGCCATCCGACATCGATGAAGAGGGCCGTGAGCAGGCCCCATGCGATGAGGGCGGGGATGTTCGGCATGATCATGCCGGAGAGGAACGTGCCGAACCGCTGGACGCGAACTCGGGCACCTCCCGACGTGGTCGTTTCTGACGTCGTCGTCATGAGCGTTCTCCTTGTTTTCTGTGTTGAGGGGGTGTGTGCGATCGGGTGTGTGGTGCGGGTGGTACGTCAGGAGGACGCGCTGGCGGACACCGCTGCGCGGGCCTCCATCGCGCTGTTCGCCTTGAGGGCGAGTTCGGCGAAGTGCTGGGCCTGCTCGATCGTGTAGAGACGCAGCTCCGCACGAACGTCCGCAAGCGCAGCGGGTGACATCGAGAGGCTCGTCGCTCCGAGCCCGACGAGCACGACGGCGAGCAGCGGATCGGCAGCAGCCTCGCCGCAGATGCCGACGGGCTTGCCCAGTGCGGCCCCGGCCTTGCCCACTTCTCCGACGAGGCGGAGCACGGCGGGGTGCCACGGGTCCTGGAACGACGCGACGCTTCCGAGGAGGCGGTCGGCGGCCAGCGTGTACTGGGTCAGGTCGTTGGTTCCGATCGACGCGAAGTCGGCGTCGACCAGGATGCGATCCGCGAGCAGGGCGGAAGAGGGCACCTCGATCATGACGCCGGCCGTCTTCAGGCCGACCTCGCGGGCGATGGACGTGAAGTAGCGCGTCTCCTCGAGGGTCGACACCATGGGCGCCATGACCCAGACCTCGGCCGAGTTCTCGGCCTCGGCATTGCGGATGGCGGTGAGCTGGTCGCGCAGGATCTGCTCGTTCGCGCGCAGCGCCCGCAGGCCGCGGAGTCCGAGCGCCGGGTTCTCTTCCGGAGCGTCGTTCAGGAAGCTGAGCGGCTTGTCGGCCCCGGCATCCAGTGCCCTGACCACGACCTTCTTGCCGGGGAACGCGGCGAAGAGCGCCGAGTACTGCGACTGCTGTTCTGCGACCGTCGGCGCCTGTGCGGAGTCGAGGAACAGGAACTCGGTGCGGAACAGGCCCACACCCTCGGCTCCCAGCTCCACGGCCTCCGCCGCTCCGCCCGAGGAACCGAGGTTGGCCAGCAGGGGGATCGCCGTGTCGTCGGCGAGACGGCCGGGACCGGCGGGCGCCTTGGCCAGCGATGCGCGCTCCTGGATGGCGATCTTCGCCTTGAAGCGGGCGTCCTCGTCGGGGTCGACCGTGACGGCGCCCGTCGAGGCATCCACGATCACGGTGGTGCCGTTCGGAATGTCGAGCGCACCGGCGGCGCCGACGACCGCCACGATCGACTTCTCGCGGGCGAGGATGGCCGTGTGCGAGGTGGGACCGCCGTCGCTCGTGATGAGCCCGAGCACCTTGTCGAGGTTCAGCAGAGCGGTATCGGCCGGAGCGAGGTCGCGGGCGACGAGCACGAACTGGTGGTCGGGATCGGGCACGCCGGGAGCCTCGACACCCTGGAGCTGGGCCACGACACGCTGCGACACGTCGTCGAGGTCGGTCGCCCGCTCCCCCATGTATCCGCCCATGCTCACGAGCAGGTCGCGGAAACTGGCGAAGGCCTCGAACACGGCACGCTCGGCGGTCTTGCCGGTCTCTAGCCGCGCCTTGACGTCGTCGGAGAGCGTCGGGTCCTCGGCCATGAAGGCCTGGGCCTCGAGCACGTCCTTCGCGGATCCGCCGGCGCGCTCGCCCCGTGCCCGGATGCCGGCGGCCGTGGCGGCCAGCGCGACCGCGGCCCGCTCCTTCTCAGCGTCGACGCTCAGCGCCGACGGCGCATCCTGCGGTTCGGGAAGCGGTGCCGGCATCTGCAGCACCGTGCCCATGGCCATTCCGCGACCGATACCTACTCCGGTGAAAGTCATGTCCGCCGCCGCTCAGGCTGCGTCGTGGTCGGTCGAGAGCAGGGCCGCGAGCTCGTCGAGCACCGCGTTCTCGTCGTCGCCCTCGACAGACAGCACAACGTCGTCGTTGTGGTCGATGCCGAGCGAGATGACGCCGAGGATGCTCGCCGCGTTCACGGTCTTCTCGCCCTTCGTCAGCTGAACGGGCACGCCAGCCTTGGCGGCCGCCTGCGTGAAGATCGATGCGGGACGGGCATGCAGTCCGTGCGTCGAAGCGATGGTGACGGTGCGTTCAGCCATGATTTCTCCTTAGATTTTCGTATGTCGTTCGGTCTGTCATGCCGAGGTGGTTCGTTCGGCGTCGCTGCCCAGCACGAGATCGAGCGCGGCTTCCTCGCCGCGCGCGCCGAACACGGTGTCCGGCAGCAGGGCGCTTCTCGCACCGGCCGCGTCGGCGAGCCGGGTGAGCTCGTCGAACTGCGCTGCGAGGTGGGAGCCGACCAGCAGCACGTCGACCTCGCCCAGCCGTTGGGCGAGACCTTCGGTGCTGGATGCCGCGACGGTGATATCGATTCCGCGACCGCGGGCGGCCGCACGAAGGCGATGGGCCAGAAAGGTGCTCGACGCACCGGCACCGCAGACAACCAGTACTCTGTGCATCTCCCGCCTCCTTGCGATCACGTCCAATACTCTCGGAGAAGTCACGGCTTCGCGCCCCATTCCGCCCCAGAAAACTTTCCGCAGGGGAGGAAGCGGGCTCGCGGCAATTAGTCTGGAGGCGCCCGTGATGGTTGACTCGGGTCGGGAGCCACCAGCATGAATGAGAAGTACGAACGCCTTTTGGACTATCTGTCCCAGGCCGACGGCTGGGTGACCGCTGCCGAGCTCTCCGACAGGCTGGGCGTCACGACACGCAGCGTGCGCAGTTACGTCACCGCCGCGAAGACCGCCTCGCACCCGCACGACACGATTCAGTCGGGCGTACTGGGATACCGCGTCGACCGCGACGCACTGGCGTCCTTCCGCGCGGAGGGACGCAGCTCGGAGCCCGAGACGCCCCGCGACCGCATCTACCAGCTCGTGCGGCTGCTCGGCAACGCGCCCGACGGTCTCGATGCACGCAGCCTCGCCGCCGGACTGTTCGTCAGTGATTCGACCCTCGAGCAGGACCTGCGCAAGGTCAAGCTGCTCGTCGAGTCGGAGGACCTGTCGCTCGTCAGGCGCGTGAACCACGTCTCCCTCGTCGGGTCGGAGGCGAACCACCGCCGCCTGTTGAGTCGCATGTTCCGAGAGGAGAGCGCTCAGGGGTTCCTCGAGCTCGAGCGGGTGCAGCGCGAGTTCGAGTCCGAGAACCTCGGAGGCTTCAAGACCGAGCTCATCGAGATGCTCGACGCCCACGGCTATTTCGTGAACGAGTACGGCGTCAACAATGTGCTGCTGCACCTCATGATCGCGCTCGAGCGGCAGGACAGGGACCAGGCGGGCGACGCGCCCCTCGTGGCCGGCGGACCCCGGATCGCCGAGATCGCCTCGGCGCTCTCCGGCCTCGTCGTGAAGCACTTCTCCGTGTCGCTCAGCACCACCGATCTCGACTATCTCGCCGTTCTGCTCACCACACGGGTCGTCACCCCGGGCCACGACCAGCCGACAGACGAGGTCGTCGAGAACTATGTCGACGCCGACGTGCTGGCGACCGTGCGCGAGATCGTCGCGCTCGTGCAGCAGGAGTACCTCATCGACCTCGCCGACGAGGAGTTCATGGTGCGGTTGTCGCTGCACGTGCGCAACCTGGTCGCACGGGCCCACGACAACGCCTACTCGGCCAATCCGCTGACCCGGTCGATGAAGACGTCGTATCCGATGACCTACGAGCTGTCCGTCTACATAGCCAGCCAGCTCCAGCGACGCGCCGGCATCCACATCAACGACGACGAGATCGCGTTCATCGCCCTGCATGTGGGCTCGTATCTCGAGCGCAAGCAGCGGAGGGGCGACAGGCTGCGCTGCGCCGTGGTGTGCCCGAACTACTACGACATGCACGAGATGCTCACGGAACGTATCCAGCGCGCCCTCGGCGACGAGCTCGACGTGGCGATCGTGATCACCCGCACCGACGTCGACTGGGCGGAGCTCGACGCCGACCTGGTGCTCACGACCATCGCCTCCCGGGCGCCGCGCGAGAACGAGGTCGTCATCCAGCCGTTCCTCACCGAGGGCGACATCGAGAACGTGCGACGCGCAATCAGCCGGGTGCGTCGCCACGCCCGCCGCATGCAGATCAAGGACGACCTGCTTCTCTATTTCGACGAGGCCCTGTTCTTCCGCGAACTCCACGCGTCGAGCGAGGTGGAGATGATCGAGACTCTCGGCCGCCGCATGGTCGACCAGGGCGTCATCGACCGCTCCTACGTCGACGGGGCCGTGGAGCGGGAGCTCATGTCGTCGACGGCTTTCACCGACAGCATCGCCGTGCCCCACGCGATGGCCATGACGGCGAGCCGCACCTCGATCGCCATCGTCATCAACGACTCGGCCATGGCCTGGGGTGAGAACAGGGTGAACGTGATCGCGTTCATCGCCTTTGCGGCCACGGGGCGCACCTCGTTCCAGGAGGTCTTCGACCAGTTTGTCGAGGTCTTCTCCGACAGGGAGGACGTGCAGCGCATCATCAAGCGCGCGGTGGACTTCCCGAGCTTCATCGAAGAACTCGTCCACATCATGGACAAATAGCCCGCCGCTCCCTGAGCCCGTCGAAGGGCCAGTGTCACTCCCCTGATCGACCACCGCGCGCAAGGCCAGGCAGGTCGCCCCAGCGTCCTTCGATCGGAGCCTTCTTCTTCGCTCTGCTCCAGCCCTGTACCTGCTTCTCGCGGGCGAACGCAAGGCTGACCTCGTCGGAGTGCTCCGAGTAAACAAGCCGCACGGGAAGGCGCTGACGAGTGAAGTTCGCGCCGAGTCCGTTGTTGTGTTCCCAGATCCGCTTCTCGAGGTCCCAGGTGCCGCCAACGTAGTAGGCGCCATCGGCGCACTCGAGGATGTAGATGAATGGCATGCCACAGTGTGGCGCGGCCGTGCTGGCGGACGCGGGAGTTCTCCACAGACCCGCTCGCTGAGCCCGTCGAAGCGCACGGACCCTCACAACCCCCTTCGACAAGCTCAGGGAACGGAGACTCCCGTTCGCTGAGCCTGTCGAAGCGCAGCAGGCCGCGGGGTTAGCGGATGGGGGTCGGGGTGACGCCGAAGGGGGCCAGGCCCGCTCCGCCGCCGTCGTGCGCGGTCGTGACCCAGATGCCGTCGGCGTGGACAGCGACGGAGTGCTCCCAGTGCGCCGCGACGCTGCCGTCGTCGGTCGCGACGGTCCAGTCGTCTTCGCGCACGAAGGTCTCGATCGAGCCCAGCGTGACCATCGGTTCGATGGCCACCACGAGGCCGGGCCTGACGTCGGGCCCCTTGGCCCGAACCCTGTAGTTGAAGACAGGTGGCGCCTCGTGCATGCTGCGACCGATGCCGTGCCCGATGTAGTCGGTGACGATGCCGAACGTTCCCTGCGCCTCGATGTACTCCTCGATCGCCTCGCCCACCTCGTTCAGGTGACGAGCCGTGCTGAGGCGCGCGATGCCGGCCCACAGAGAGCCCTCGGTGACGTCGCTGAGTCGTTGTCTCTCGGCCACGAGCTGCGGATGGGAATCGTCGGGGATGACGACGGTGAAGGCCGAGTCGCCATTCCAGCCGTCGACCTCGGCTCCGTTGTCGATCGACACGATGTCGCCCGGCTGCAGCACGCGGTCACCCGGGATGCCGTGCACCACGTCGTCGTTGACCGATGCGCAGATAGTGTGCCGGTACCCCGGAACGAGCTTGAAGTTCGACACTCCTCCGCCCTCGACGATCACCCTCTCGGCGATGGCGTCGAGCTCGAGGGTCGTGATGCCGGGCCGGATGGCCGCACGGACCGCGTCGAGAGACGCGGCCGTGAGGGCGCCCGGACGCACCATGAGCCTCAGCTCGTCTGGCGTCTTGTAGATGTTCTTGCGAAAGCTCATCGCGCCGCGAGGGCGGTGACGATGCGCTCGGTGACCTCGTCGACCGCGCCCAGTGCGTCGACGGCCACGACGAGCCCCCGGCTCGCGTAGACGTCGATCAGAGGCGCCGTCTGGTCCGCATAGACCTCCTGGCGGTGACGGAGCACCTCTTCGGTGTCGTCGGCCCGACCTTCGACCAGAGCGCGCTTGCGCAGCCGATCGACGACCTCGTCGACATCGGCGACCAGCTGCACGACGGCGTCGAGGCGCGCACCGGCCTGGGCGAGGATGCGATCGAGTTCGTCGACCTGCTCGGTCGTGCGCGGGTACCCGTCGAGCAGGAAACCGCCCGCCACGTCGGGCTGAGTCAGTCGATCGCGAACGAGATCGTTCGTGAGGGAATCGGGCACATAGGAGCCGGACTCGACGATCGCCTGTACCTGCTTGCCCAGCTCGGTGCCCTCTTTGATATTGGCCCGGAAGATGTCACCGGTCGAGATCGCGGGAATACCGTAGATCTCGGCCAGCTTCGCCGCCTGAGTGCCCTTGCCGGCCCCGGGAGGACCGATGATGAGCAGCCGCACGGTTCCCGTGACCGTGTCGACCGACGTCATCGCAGGAGGCCTTCGTAATGCCGCTGCTGCAGCTGCGAGTCGATCTGCTTGACGGTCTCAAGGCCCACGCCGACCACGATCAGGATGGAGGCTCCACCGAACGGGAAGTTCGAGGTGGCGCCGACCAGCGCGAGCGCTATCAACGGAATCAGGGCGATGAGACCCAGATAGATCGAGCCCGGCAGCGTGACGCGGGTCAGCACGTAGTCGAGGTACTCGGCCGTCGGGCGACCCGCACGGATGCCGGGGATGAACCCACCGTACTTCTTCATGTTGTCGGCGACCTCTTCAGGGTTGAACGTGATCGCAACGTAGAAGTACGTGAATCCGACGATGAGCAGGAAGTAGAGAAGCATGTAGAGCGGGTGATCGCCCTTGGTGAGGTAGTTCGTGACCCACGTGACCCACGCGGCCGGCGTCTGACCGGCGGCGGGCTGGTTGAACTGGGCGATCAGCGCGGGCAGGTACAGAAGCGACGAGGCGAAGATCACGGGCACGACGCCCGCCATGTTGACCTTGATCGGGATGTACGTGTTGTTTCCCCCGTACGTTCGCCTGCCCACCATGCGCTTGGCGTATTGAACGGGGATGCGTCTCTGGGACTGTTCGACGAACACGACGGCCGCGACGATCACCAGACCGACGGCTATGACCAGGAGGAACGTCTCGAAGCCCTTGGCCTGAGCGATGCTCCAGAGCGAGGTGGGGAACTGCGCGGCGATCGAGGTGAAGATCAGCAGCGACATGCCGTTGCCGATGCCGCGCTCGGTGATGAGCTCGCCCATCCACATGATGAGCCCGGTGCCGGCGGTCATGGTGATGACCATGAGCATGATCGCGTACCAGGCGTCGTCGGTGATGAGCTGCGTGCACTCCGCCACCGTCGTGGTGCCGAAGAGGGCTCCCGAGCGAGCGACCGTGATGAGCGTCGTCGACTGCAGCACGGCAAGGGCGATGGTGAGGTATCGCGTGTACTGCGTGAGCTTGGACTGCCCGGCCTGGCCCTCCTTGTGGAGAGTCTCGAAGTGCGGGATGACCACGCGCAGCAGCTGGGTGATGATCGATGCCGTGATGTACGGCATGATTCCCAGCGCAAAGATGCTCAACTGCAGGAGAGCGCCGCCGGAGAAGAGGTTGACGAGCTCGTAGAGGCCCGACGTGTTTTGGTTCGCAGCGAGGCACAACTGCACGTTTCCGAAGTCCACGAATGGCGCGGGGATGAAGGACCCCAGACGGAACAGTGCGACGATGCCGAGCGTGAACCCGATCTTCCGGCGGAGATCCGGGGTGCGGAAGATCCGCGCGACGGCTCTAAACAAAAAATGCCTCCTGCTAATTGGCGAAAGTGATGGCGCGAAAGCCCCCGGCAGACTCAGGGAGTCTATCGGGGGCTCTCGTCGAAACCGTAGCGGGCGGGTGAATGAACACCCGCCGCACCGGAAGGTGCGTTACTTTACGGAGCCACCGGCGGCAACGATCTTCTGTTCGGCTGAACCGGAGACCTTGTCGACTGCAACGTTCAGCTTAACCGTAATGTCGCCCTGCCCGAGAACTTTGACCTTCTCGTTGTTGCGGACGGCACCCTTGGCGACGAGGTCGCTGATCGTGACCTCTCCACCTGCGGGGTACAGCTCGGCGAGCTTCTCCAGGTTCACGACCTGGTACTCGACGCGGAACGGGTTCTTGAAACCACGCAGCTTCGGGGTGCGCATGTGCAGAGGCATCTGCCCACCCTCGAATCCGACGCGGACCTGGTAACGGGCCTTCGTGCCCTTGGTTCCACGACCGGCGGTCTTACCCTTGGATCCCTCACCACGACCGACACGCGTACGCGCCTTCTTTGCACCGGGCGCGGGGCGAAGGTGGTGAACCTTGAGGACCTGCTCACGGGGAGCGACCTCTTCGGTCTTGGCAGCCTTCGGCTCAGCTTTCGCAGCAGCCTTGGGAGCTGCAGCGGCGGCCTCGGCCTTGTCTGCCTTGGGGGCAGCGGCCTTCTTGGGCGCGGCAGCCTTCTCCGCCTTGGGGGCGGCCTCGGCCTTGGCGGCCTTCGGAGCCTTCGCGGCGGTCTCTGCCTTGGGAGCAGCGGCCTTCTTCGGAGCAGCCTTGGCGGCCGTCTCCTTCTTAGCTTCTTCAGCCATTAGTCAATCTCCTCAACCTTCACCAGGTGAGCGACGGTGTTGACGTAGCCACGGTTCTGCGAGTTGTCCTCGCGGATGGTGACGTCGCCGATGCGCTTGAGTCCCAGGCTGCGAAGGGTATCGCGCTGGTACTGCTTCTCACTGACTTTGGACTTGATCTGGGTTACCTTGAGGCGCGCGGCCATCATGCACCTGCCTTCGCAGTTGCCGCGGCCTCGCGAAGCGCTGCCTCGGTGCGGAGCAGACGGGCCGGAGCCACGTCTTCGTAGGAAAGACCACGACGTGCGGCGACGGCGCGGGGCTCCTCGAGCATCTTCAGAGCCTCGACGGTCGCGTGCACGATGTTGATCGTGTTCGACGAACCGAGCGACTTCGAGAGGACGTCGTGGATGCCGGCGCACTCGAGCACGGCGCGGACGGGGCCACCTGCGATAACACCGGTACCGGCGGCCGCGGGACGAAGGAGAACGACGCCTGCGGCGGCCTCTCCCTGAACCGGGTGCGGAATGGTGTTGCCGACGCGGGGAACGCGGAAGAAGTTCTTCTTGGCCTCTTCGACGCCCTTCGAGATGGCGGTGGGAACCTCGCGGGCCTTCCCGTAGCCGACGCCGACGAGTCCGTTGCCGTCTCCGACGACGACCAGGGCGGTGAAGCTGAAGCGACGACCACCCTTGACGACCTTGGACACGCGGTTGATCGTGACGACGCGCTCGAGGAACTGGCTCTTCTCGGCGTCGCGGCTTCCGCGGTCTCCGCGGTTGGGGTTGCGCTCACGGCCTCCGCGACGAGCCTCGCGGGGCTCGGTCTGGTTTGCCTCCGTCGATGCGGCGGTCTCTACCGGGGCTTCAACAGCCACAGCGTTCTCCTTAGTAGTGTTTTCGGTGCTCACAGGTTCAGCCCACCTTCACGAGCGCCCTCGGCGATAGCCGCGACGCGTCCTGCGTAGCGGTTTCCGCCGCGGTCGAAGACGACTGCTTCGATGCCGGCTGACTTCGCGCGCTCGGCGACGAGTTCGCCGACCTTGCGTGCCTTGGCGGTCTTGTCGCCGTCGAACGATCGCATGTCGACCTCGAGGGTCGATGCCGACGCGAGGGTGTGACCCAGTGCGTCATCGACGACCTGCACGAAGACGTGGCGAGCCGATCGAGTCACGACGAGACGGGGGCGGAGAGCAGTGCCCTCGACCTTCTTGCGGAGACGGTCGTGCCGGCGCGAACGCGCAGCAGACTTGCTCTTTCCTCTAGTTCCGAGACCCATGGTTACTTACCACTCTTTCCGGCCTTGCGGCGAACGACCTCGCCGGCGTAACGCACACCCTTGCCCTTGTAGGGCTCAGGCTTGCGCAACTTACGAATGTTTGCGGCAACCTCACCGACGGCCTGCTTGTCGATTCCGGTGACCGTGAGCTTGTTGACGCCCTCGACCGAGAAGCTGATGCCCGCGGGCGGCTCGACGGTGATCGGGTGCGAGTAGCCGAGCGCGAACTCGACGCTGGCGCCCTTGGCTGCAACGCGGTAACCGGTTCCGACGACCTCGAGGCTCTTGGAGTAGCCCTCGGTGACACCGATGATCTGGTTGGCGATCAGGGTACGGGTAAGACCGTGCAGCGAACGCGACTCGCGCTCGTCGTCGGGACGGGTGACCAGAACCTGGCCATCCTCGATCTTGACCTCGATGGGATTTGCAACGGTGAGCGCGAGCTCACCCTTCGGTCCCTTGACGGCGACGGCCTGGCCGTCGATCTTTACTTCGACCCCAGCAGGGATCTCAATGGGAAGTCGTCCAATACGTGACATCAGTGATCACCAAACGTAGGCGAGGACTTCCCCACCCACGCCCTTCTTGGAAGCCTGGCGGTCTGTGAGCAGACCGGAGGAAGTCGAGAGGATTGCAACGCCGAGGCCACCGAGAACCGTGGGGATCTCCGTCGACTTCGCGTAGACCCGGAGGCCCGGCTTCGACACGCGCTTGATGCCCGCAATGGAGCGCTCGCGGTTCGGACCGAACTTGAGGGAGAGCGTCAGGGTCTTGCCGACCTCTGCGTCCTTGACGTCCCACGCCGAGATGTAACCTTCGGCCTTGAGGATGTCTGCGATGTGAGACTTGAGCTTCGAGTGCGGCATGGACACGGTGTCGTGGTATGCCGAGTTCGCGTTGCGCAGTCTGGTCAGCATGTCTGCGACCGGATCTGTCATTGTCATTGTGTGTTGCCTTTCGCCTGGTTTCGACACCCTTTACGAGGGTGCCGACCTTTGGTGGTGAACCCCGCAGAACCTGCGAGGCCTTTCATTGCATGCGTTACGCCCGGGCCGTGAGACACGGCCCAGGCGAAACGGCAAACAACAAAGCTTATCCCACGCGGTCGAAAACCGCGCGGGACGAGACTATGCGGGAGTGTTCTCCGCGTTGCGGAACGGGAAGCCGAGCGCCTTGAGCAGCGCGCGACCCTCGTCGTCGGTCTTGGCGGTCGTGACGACGGTGATGTCGAAGCCACGAACGCGGTCGATCTTGTCCTGGTCGATCTCGTGGAACATCGACTGCTCGGTCAGACCGAACGTGTAGTTTCCACGGCCGTCGAACTGCTTGTCGCTGAGACCACGGAAGTCGCGGATGCGGGGAAGCGCGAGCGACAGCAGGCGGTCGAGGAACTCCCAGGCACGGTCGCCACGAAGCGTGACGTGTGCGCCGATGGGCTGGCCCTCACGAAGCTTGAACTGGGCGATCGACTTGCGAGCGAGGGTGACCTGCGGCTTCTGGCCCGTGATCGCGGTGAGGTCCTTGACGGCCCCATCGATGATCTTGCCGTCGCGGGCGGCCTCGCCGACACCGGTGTTGACCACGATCTTCACGAGTCCGGGCACCTGGTGCACGTTCGTGAAGCCGAACTCCTCCTGGAGCTGCTTCGAGATCTCGGAGCGGTACTTCTGCTTGAGACGGGGCTGGATTTTGCCAGACACCACTGCAGTATCGGTCATTACAGGTCCTTACCTGACTTCTTGGCGTAACGGATGCGAACGGTCTTGGTGACGCCGTCCTTCGTTACCTCTTCGGTGCGGAAACCGACGCGGGTCGGCTTCTTGGTCTCGGGATCGACGATCGCGACGTTCGACACGTGGATCGGGGCCTCGTGGGTCTCGATGCCGCCGGTCTTCGTGCCCCGCTGGGTCTGTCCGACGCGGACGTGCTTCGTGATGAAGTTCACGCCCTCGACGACGACGCGGTTCTTCTCGACGAGTACCTCGAGGACACGACCCTGCTTGCCGCGGTCTCCGCCGCGGGCCTGGGTCGCGCCCGTGATGACCTGAACGAGGTCACCCTTCTTGATGTTTGCCATGACTTAGATAACCTCCGGCGCCAGCGAGATGATCTTCATGAACTTCTTGTCGCGAAGCTCGCGGCCGACCGGGCCGAAGATACGGGTACCACGGGGGTCACCGTCGGTCTTCAAGATCACTGCGGCGTTCTCGTCGAACTTGATGTACGAACCGTCGGGACGACGGGTCTGCTTCTTCACGCGAACGATGACGGCCTTGACCACATCGCCCTTCTTGACGTTTCCGCCGGGGATCGCGTCTTTGACGGTGGCGACGATGACGTCACCGAGACCGGCGTACCGGCGGCCTGAGCCACCGAGAACGCGGATCGTGAGGAGCTCCTTGGCGCCGGTGTTATCGGCGACCTTGACTCTGGATTCCTGCTGCAGCATTTTCTACTCTTCCTTAGGCGAAGTAAGCGCGAGGCCTACTTGGCCTTCTCGAGGATCTCGACCAGGCGCCAGCGCTTCGTGGCGCTGAGGGGACGGGTCTCGCTGATGAGGACGAGGTCGCCGATGCCGGCGGAGTTCGCCTCGTCGTGGACCTTGACCTTGGACGTGCGGCGGATGACCTTGCCGTACAGGGGGTGCTTCACGCGGTCTTCGACCTCGACGACGATGGTCTTCTCCATCTTGTCGCTCGTGACGTATCCACGACGCGACTTGCGGTAGCCGCGGGGGGCTGCCGTGGTCTCGTCGGCCGGCGTTGCAGCCGCATCTTTAGTCGTTGCCATTACTTGGCCTCCTCAGCCTCAGCGGCCGGGGCGTCTGCCGAAGCGGTCGCATCCTTCTTGGCCTTGCTTTTCTTTTCTGCCTTGGGAGCCACGGCAACCGGAGCGGGCGTGGCACGAATGCCCAGCTCACGCTCGCGGATGATCGTGTAGATGCGCGAGATGTCGCGCTTCACGGCGCGCAGGCGTCCGTGGCTCTCGAGCTGGCCGGTAGCCGACTGGAAGCGAAGGTTGAACAGTTCTTCCTTCGCCTTCCGCAGCTCTTCGACCAGGCGGGCGTCTTCGAATGTGTCGAGCTCGACAGGGGCGAGCTCCTTGGAACCGATCGCCATTATGCGTCGCCCTCCTCGCGCTTGATGATGCGTGCCTTGAGCGGCAGCTTGTGAATGGCCCGGGTGAGGGCTTCGCGTGCGATCGTGTCGCTGACGCCGCTGAGCTCGAAGAGCACGCGACCCGGCTTGACGTTCGCAACCCACCACTCGGGTGAACCCTTACCGGAACCCATGCGGGTCTCGGCGGGCTTCTTGGTGAGCGGGCGGTCGGGGTAGATGTTGATCCACACCTTTCCGCCTCGCTTGATGTGACGGGTCATCGCAATACGAGCGGACTCGATCTGGCGGTTCGTCACATAGGCGGGGGTGAGGGCCTGGATGCCGTACTCACCGAAGCTGACCGTCGTGCCGCCGGTGGCGTGGCCACTGCGTCCGGGGTGGTGCTGCTTGCGGTGCTTGACTCTGCGTGGAATCAACATGGTTATGCCTCAACTCCTGCTGCAACGGGAGCCTCTGCCTTGGGGGCGGAGGCGCCAGCGCCTGAATTCGTGCCGGCAGCACCACGACGGGGACGGTCGCCATCGCGGCGGTCGTCACGACGGTCGGGACGCGTCGACTTCTGGTTGGCCTGCTCGCGAGCAAGCTCCTTGTTGGTGATGTCACCCTTGTAGATCCAGACCTTCACGCCGATGCGGCCGAAGGTGGTCTTGGCCTCGTAGAAGCCGTAGTCGATGTTCGCGCGAAGGGTGTGCAGCGGCACGCGACCCTCGCGGTAGAACTCCGAACGGCTCATCTCGGCGCCGCCGAGACGGCCGGAGACCTGGATTCGAACACCCTTGACCGATGCGGTGCGCTGGGCGCCCTGCATTCCCTTGCGCATGGCACGACGGAAGGCGACGCGAGCGGTGAGCTGCTCCGCGATTCCCTGTGCCACGAGCTGGGCCTCGGCCTCGGGGTTCTTGACCTCGAGGATGTTGAGCTGGATCTGCTTGCCCGTGAGCTTCTCGAGGTCGGTGCGGATGCGCTCGGCCTCGGCTCCACGACGACCGATCACGATGCCCGGACGGGCGGTGTGGATGTCGACGCGGACACGGTCACGGGTGCGCTCGATCTCGATGCGGGCGACGCCGGCACGATCGAGCGAGGTGCTGAGCAGCTTGCGGATCTTGACGTCTTCTGCAACGAAGTCCGCGTAGCGCTGCCCAGGCTTCGTCGAGTCGGAGAACCAACGCGACACGTGGTCGGTGGTGATACCGAGACGGAAGCCGTACGGGTTTACTTTCTGTCCCATTACTTCTTACCTGCCTTCTTCGTGGCCGTTGCCACTGCTGCCTCGTCGGGCGTGTTCAGCACGATCGTGATGTGGCTCGTGCGCTTCAGAATCTGGAACGCGCGGCCCTGTGCACGGGGCTGGAAACGCTTGAGGGTGGTTCCCTCATCGACGAACGCGGCCGAGACGAACAGGTCCTGCTCGTCGAGGTAGCTGTTCGACGCGTCGGCCTTGACCCGAGCGTTCGCCATGGCGGACGCGACGAGCTTGTAGACCGGGTCGGACGCACCCTGCGGCGCGAACTTCAGGATCGCCAGTGCTTCGACTGCCTGCTTGCCGCGGATCATGTTGACGACGCGACGAGCCTTCATGGGGGTGACGCGGATGTGTCGCACGCGTGCGATTGACTCCACCATTTCTCTCCTCCTTTCGCCACCGCGTTAGCGGCGACGGCCCTTCTTGTCGTCCTTCACGTGTCCACGGAAGGTGCGGGTGGGAGCAAACTCTCCGAGCTTGTGCCCAACCATGGTTTCGGTGACGAACACCGGGATGTGCTTACGACCGTCGTGGACGGCGATCGTGTGGCCAAGGAACGCCGGGATGATCATCGATCGGCGCGACCAGGTCTTGATGACGTTCTTGGAACCGGCTTCGTTCTGGGTGACAACCTTGCGATACAGGTGGTCGTCAACGAAGGGGCCCTTCTTGAGACTGCGTGGCATCTTCTACAACTCCTACTTACGCTTCTTGCCGACGGTACGGCGACGAACGATGAGCTTGTCGCTTTCCTTGTTGATGTGCCGGGTGCGGCCTTCCTTCTGGCCCCAGGGGCTCACAGGATGACGTCCACCGGAGGTCTTTCCCTCACCACCACCGTGCGGGTGGTCGACCGGGTTCATGGCGACACCACGCACGGTCGGGCGAACGCCCTTCCAGCGCATGCGGCCGGCCTTTCCCCAGTTGATGTTCGACTGCTCGGCGTTGCCGACCTCGCCGATGGTTGCGCGGCAGCGGGCGTCGACGTTGCGGATCTCACCGCTGGGAAGACGAAGCTGTGCGTAGGGGCCGTCTTTCGCGACGAGTCGAACCGAGGCACCGGCGGAGCGGGCCATCTTGGCGCCACCGCCCGGCTTCAGCTCGATCGCGTGGATGACGGTACCCGTGGGGATGTTCTTGAGCGGCAGGTTGTTGCCCGGCTTGATGTCGGCCGAAGCGCCCGACTCGACGATGTCGCCCTGCGCCAGCTTGTTCGGAGCCAGGATGTAACGCTTGGTTCCGTCGAGGTAGTGCAGCAGAGCGATGCGCGCGGTGCGGTTGGGGTCGTACTCGATGTGAGCGACCTTCGCGTTGACGCCGTCTTTGTCGTTACGACGGAAGTCGATCACGCGGTACTGGCGCTTGTGGCCACCACCGATGTGACGCGTCGTGATGCGACCTGCGTTGTTTCGTCCACCGGTCTTCGAGAGGGGACGCAGCAGCGACTTCTCGGGGGTGGAGCGGGTGATCTCCGCGAAGTCGGCGACGGACGAACCGCGACGACCCGGGGTGGTGGGCTTGTACTTGCGAATAGCCATTTCTATATCCCTCTGGCCCTAGCCGACAGCGGTGAAGATGTCGATGGTGCCGGACTTGAGCGTGACGATGGCGCGCTTCGTGTCTTTGCGCTTGCCGATGCCGAACTTGGTGCGACGGGTCTTGCCGACACGGTTGAGCGTGTTGATCGACGCGACCTCGACCTTGAAGATCTTCTCGATGGCGAGCTTGATCTCGGTCTTGTTCGAGCGGGGGTCGACGATGAACGTGTACTTGCCCTCGTCGATCAGGCCGTAGCTCTTCTCGGAGACGACCGGCGACAGGATGATGTCGCGCGGATCCTTGTTGAATGCAGCGTTGCTCATGTCTAGACCTCTTCCTGAGCAGTGTTCTTCGACTTGGCCGCGACGAATGCGTCGAACGAGGCCTTGGTGAAGATGATGTCGTCGGAGACGAGCACGTCGTAAGCGTTCAGCTGGTCGGCCGGCAGCACGTGCACGGTCGGGATGTTGCGAACGCTCTTGAGGCTCAGCACGTCGTCGCGCTCGAGCACGATCAGAACGTGCTTCGAGGTCGCGACCTGGCTGAGCAGCTCGAGAACACCCTTGGTCGACGGGGTGTCGCCCTGGGCGAGCGACTCGACGACGTGAACGCGTCCACCGCGTGCGCGGTCGGACAGCGAACCGAGCAGAGCAGCGGCGATCATCTTCTTGGGGGTGCGCTGGTCGTAGCTGCGCGGGGTCGGTCCGTGGACGATGCCACCACCGGTCATCTGAGGGGCGCGGATCGAGCCCTGACGAGCGCGACCGGTTCCCTTCTGCTTGAACGGCTTGCGACCGGCACCGGAAACCTCGCCACGACGCTTGGTCTTGTGGGTTCCCTGGCGGGCGGCGGCGAGCTGGGCGACGACGACCTGGTGGATCAGCGGGACATTGGTCTGGACGTCGAACAGCTCGGCGGGAAGGTCGACGGTGCCGGCCTTCTTGCCCGTGACGTCGACGACGTCAACCGTGGTAGTTGCGGTAGCCATGAACTAGGCCCCCTTCACTGCGGTACGAACGAAAACGAGACGGCCACGAGCTCCGGGAACGGCACCCTTGATGAGGATGACGTTCTTCTCGGCGTCGATGGAGTGCACGGCGAGGTTGAGCACGGTGACGCGCTCTCCACCCATGCGACCGGCCATGCGCATGCCCTTGAAGACGCGCGACGGGGTCGACGAGGCTCCGATGGAACCGGGCTTGCGGTGGTTGCGGTGTGCACCGTGCGAGGCGTTGTCGCCTCGGAAGTTGTGACGCTTCATGACACCGGCGAAACCCTTGCCCTTGGAAGTGCCGACGACGTCGACCTTCTTGCCGGCTTCGAACACGGCGTCGACGGTGAGCTCCTGGCCCACCGTGTAGTCGGCCGCGTCGGCGGTGCGGATCTCGGTGATGTGACGACGGGGCGTGACACCGGCGGCGTCGAAGTGACCCGTGGCAGGCTTGTTCACCTTGCGGGGGTCGATCTGGCCGGCGGCGATCTGCACGGCGACGTAGCCGTCGCGCTCGACGGTGCGCACCTGGGTGACCACGTTCGGGGTGATCTCGACGACGGTGACGGGGATGAGACGGTTGTTCTCATCCCAGACCTGGGTCATGCCGAGCTTCTTGCCGAGGAGACCCTTGCTGGTCTTGGTGGCTGCTGCTTGTGTAGGCGTAGACATAGTGTTCAGTCCCCCGCTTAGAGCTTGATCTCGATGTTGACGTCTGCCGGCAGGTCGAGACGCATCAGCGAATCGACGGCCTTGGGCGTGGGATCGATGATGTCGATCAGACGCTTGTGCGTGCGCATTTCGAAGTGCTCGCGGCTGTCCTTGTACTTGTGGGGCGAACGGATCACGGCGATCACGTTCTTCTCGGTCGGCAGCGGTACCGGACCGACGACGGTCGCACCCGCGCGGGTCACCGTGTCGACGATCTTGCGCGCCGAGGAGTCGATGACCTCGTGGTCGTACGACTTAAGTCGAATGCGGATCTTCTGTCCCGCCATGTGTGACTCACTCTCTTGTCTTGCGTCTTACCGCCTGGAGGCAGCATTGGACGCGCTTGCTTGCTCGAGCCTTGCGGCCCGTGCTCGATACGCCCGCAGTCGGTCGCACCACTGTTCTTCTGTCAATGTCCTTGCGGACCCAACCCGTCACACGCAGCGCACAGGACGAACCCGTCACGCCGAGAAATAGGATTGAAGTGTGTTCTGCTGCCCGCGGCCCAGCTCTCAACCTCGGATCGTGAGACCCAGTGGGCTAGCTGTGCACTGCCTGGCAGTGATTTCGCGCACGCAGAGCGGCGCGAAAATGTTGAACTAGACGAGTTTGCCACACCCGAGGGGCATCGTGCAACCCGGGCGTGTCGCGTTGGGCGTGTCGCGTCGGGCCGCGGATGCGCTGGCGCGACGGTTCACTCGAACAGGAGTGCTCTGAGCTCCGACTCGGCCGAGCCCAGCCGGCCGGGATCGATCGTCGTTCCCGCCTGATAGTGGTCGACGACCCGGGGATCGACGTAGCTCTTCTTCGCGATCGACGGGGTGTTGCCGAGCACCTCTGCTGCATCGCGCATCGCCTGCGCGAGTGCCCGGGAGCGGGCGGTGACACGCTGCTCGGGCCCGTGCTTCGCCAGACTTACCGCCGCCGCGACCGTTCCGTGCAGGGTCCGGAAGTCCTTCGCCGTGAACTGGCCGCCCGTCTTTTCCCGCACGTAATCGTTGATCTCGTCGGCGGCGATCGGATGCCAGTTGCCGGCACCCGCACGCCAGGCCAGCAGGCGGGCCCGCGGCCCCCGGTGCTTGAGCGCGGCGACCACCGTCGCGAGGTCCGCATCCCGGATGTCGCTCTCCCACGCCTGGCCGCTCTTCGCCGGGAACGCGAGGTGCACGGTATCGCCGCTGACCCGCGCGTGCGCTCCCAACAGGGTGGAGAGGCCGTGGCTGCCGTTCGATTCCGCGTAACGCTCGCTGCCGACCCGCAACGAGCCGGTGTCGAGCATCCGGAATGCGGCGGCCAGCGCGCGTTCGCGGCTGGGTTCGCCGGAGCGGAGATCGATCGTGACCGCGCGTCGGGCTGCGGGCAGCGACTCGGCCAGCGCGAGTGCGCGGTCGAACTTGATGCGGTCCTTCTGCTCTCGCCATGTCGGGTGGTAGATGTACTGCCGGCGGCCGGCCGCATCGATGCCGGTGGCCTGGATATGACCGTTGGCGTAGGGCGCGATCCAGACGTCGGTCCAGGCCGGCGGGATGGCGAGTCGCTCGATACGCTCACGCAGCTCCGTGTCGGCCACGACCGTGCCGTCGGCATTGCGGTACGAGAACCCACGTCCGGCCTTGATACGGTGCAGGCCCGCGCCCGCGGAATTGCTTCGCCTCAGCCTGACCATCCCATCATTCTGGGCGCGCGAAGCCGATCTGTCAGATGCGGCGGAAGGGGTTGACAGAGGGCTCCGGCGAGCCGACCATGCCCGGGCGGTGCCTCACGCCGGGTACTTCAGCGCGCGGACCCGACCAGGGTGAGAATGATGTCACCGGGGATGACCTGACCGTCGGCCGTCGTGACGAACTCGTCCTGCGCGGGATTCAGGCGAACCCTGATCGGTTCCGTCTCGCCGTCCCGGCCGCCGATGCGCACGGTGTACGCCGTGTCCTTCTCCAAGACGAGTCCTGGAGTCGAGAAGTTGGCCGGCCCCGCGCCCACTTCGTTCGCTCCGATCTCACCCTCGAAGACGGTGGCGCCTGTCGGATCGACGATGCCGACCGTCACGATCGCCGAATCGATCCAGGTCACCTGCGTCGCGTCGAGCCCCACCCGGAGTTTCTCGACGTCCAGAGTGTCGGCGAACGTGAGCGTCTCTTCGACTGCCGAACCGGGAGCCAGGATGTTGACGTCGGTGAGCGTCGGTGAGTCTGTCGCGGACGAGTATGCGGTCGGCGGCGGCGGGATGAGGTACACCGCGAACAGCAGCGCACAGAATGCGGCCGGCGCAGCAAGACGCACCCAGACGACAGTCCGCTTGATCGGCTCGATGTTGGGCATGCCCGCGACGAATGACGCGCGTGGGTAGTTGATGACCAGAACAGCGATGACGCAGGCGATCATGAACCCCACCAGGAACGCCGTGATGTTGTCGTCCACCCCCAGCGCCTTGAAGATCTCGGCGGGCGAGGCGAAACGCTGCGGGTCGGCTCCCGGCACCAGCCTTCCGAACAGGAGGTCCGTGAACAGGTACGAGTTGTAGATCGAGTATCCGACCAGGGCATAGATCACAAACAGAGAGGCCCCGATGCTGACTTCGAGGAGCGAATTCAGAGTGAGGTGCCGCGGGTTCGCAAAGATGATCAGCACCGCGAACGGGGCCACGAGGGCGATCCAATAGGTGTTGAGAGGCACCAACGCGCAGAAGACGAGAAAACCTGCGAAGGCGATGTACAGCGCAAACGCCTGAAGTTCGCGCTGGCTGGAGGTTCGTTTCGCATAGGCGAAGATGACGAGCCCGACCAGGAAGATGACGAAGAGCGGAGCCGACAGGTTCGCCTGCCAATCGAAGCCCGCGGTTCGGAGACGAGCAAGCATGGTCTCGTTGAACCCTGCCGTCGACACCACGTAGGCCAGGTTGCCGCGATAGAGCAATCGACACAGCAGGAGTCCGGCGACACCGATCAGGATCTGCACGAAGGCGCGAGGAAGCCTCTTCTCCCTCAGCAGCACAAGGGGGATGAAGATGAACAGCCCGAAGAGCTTCAGCGTGTTCGCCGCCAGGAACCACAGCAGGAAGGAGCGGGTGTTGCCTCGGAGATACGCGAGGAGGCCGGCCAGCATCAACGTGATGGAGATGATGTCGTACTGCACGATGACGAACACGGGAATGAAGAGTCCCATGGAGGACAGGAAGTAGAAGGCGACCCACTTCGCCCGAGCCGCGGTCATGCCGAGCGTCTTGGCGATGGCCACCATCAACCGCGCGGCGGCGAGAGCGAAAATGACGATCATCAGCTTCAGCCACAGTTCGGCCGGAAGCGAGTTCAGGTAGTCGAACCCTGTGAGGTGATGAAGCACATACGTCGGAAGATTCCAGAGGGCGAATATCGCGTAGATCGGAACGTCGTAGACCGCGGGATGACCGAACGTCGAGTTCTCGATGGCGATCTGGTAGAAGTCCTGCGGTCGGCCGGCAAGAACGGAGTCGAGGAAATTGAAGGAGTGCTCGAAGGTCGTCTTGGCGTCCGCATAGAGGAACGTGACCAGAGCGACCGCGCTGATCGCGATGAGGAGGGCCCAGTCCAGCGCGTTCGGACGTTCCACTCGCTTGAACCAGCGGCCGACGCTGCTCGCGAGGACCGCATCACCCACTGACGCCCAGGCGCCGTCCAGCTTCGCGACTCCGCGATCGAGCCAGCGCCCCGCCGTCGTGCCAGCAGACGCACGCTTGTTCGTGGTCGTGTTCTTTGTCGTCATCGTGAGGTTCCGCCCGTATTGTCCGTGTCCAGCTCGTCGTTCGCGAGCCCGTTCGCCCTCGGACGATGGTCTCGCTCGATGAGCAGCTTGCGAGAGATGAAGTTGTAGACGAGCACCACCGCCGTGGCGATGAGCTTGCCGATCAGAGGTGATGCACCGAAAGCACTGACCGTCACGACGAGGATCAGTTGGTTGAGGCCCAGGGCGACGATATTCAGCCCGAGATAGACCGCGAACTCTTTCGCGAGGCTTCGTCCCGGCTTCGCCTCGAACACGAACTTCAACGTGAGCACATAGTTGAGCACCAGCGAGAGGCAGAACGAGACGGTACTCGCCAGTACGTACTGAACGCCGAACACATTCAGCAGCAGAACGAACACGCCGTAGTCCACCGTGAAGGAGATCAATCCGACGATCAGGAACCGCGTGAACTGCCACAGCAGGCGGCGCATGCGGCCCGTGCTGTTTCCTCCGCCGCGTGCGCCGCCGATCCTCTTCATCAAGCGTCGTTCTCGTTCGTGTCTCCGGGCAGATCGCGGGCTGAGGGACCGAGGTTCGGGCCGCTGCCGGCGGCCGGGGCCAGGTTGACCCACTCTCCGACGACCACCCGCGGCTTCGCAGTGATGCGGCCGTTGATGCTCAGGATGTACTCGCCGAGGACCCCGATGAAGAAGAGCTGCACTGCTCCGAGGAAGAAGATGCCGACGGTCGTGGACGCCTCCCCTACCGGGTAGGTCTCCCAGTTGAAGAGCTTGTTGAAGAAGACGAAGAGGGCGAACCCGAGACAGACGAGCGCGATGACTGCCGCGAGGAGAGTGGCGAAGCGCATCAGGAGTTTTGTCGAGGACGTGATGCCCTGCATGGCGAAATCGTAGTTCTTCAGGAAATTGAAGTTCGATCTGCCCCGAACGCTCTTGCCCTGGTCGTAGGGCACGATCGCAACGTTGAGTCCGTACTCCGCGACGACAGTCTTGAAGAAGGGCTGCACGTCGCCGATCTGCTCGAGAATGTGCACAAAAGCGCGGTCGTACAATCCGTATCCCGTGAAGCGCGGAATCTGGGCAGTCTCTGCGGTCCACCGAATGACGGTGTAGTAGATCCGCCGCAGCATCGTCATCACGAAGCCCTCGTCGCTGCTTCGACGCTGCCCGACCACGACCTGGCTTCCGGCCTCCCAGGCCTTGACGAACTGAGGGAGGTTTTCCGGCGGGTCCTGGAGGTCTCCGAAGAGCATGAATGTGGCATCTCCGCTGCCGTAGGTCAGCGCGGAGAAGACGTTGCGGTGAAAACCGAAATTACGTGCGTTGAAGACGGCCTTCACCCTGACGTCCACCGCCGCGAGACGACGGATCTCGGCGCGGGTTCCATCGGTCGAGAAGTCGTCGACGAAGATGATCTCGTAGTCGTACGCGGGCAGTTCTTCGCGAAAGACCGTGGTGAGCCTGTCGTACATCAATTGAACGCTGCGTTCCTCGTTGAAGCTGGGAACAACAACGCTGACAGTCTTACGCGACAATCGAATTCCTCAAGGTGCGGTTCGTGCGGGTATGGCCGGAGCGCCTCAAGGAGTGTAGCGCAGCCCCAATTGTGGCGACAGTTCAGGCCCACGGACGCGAGTGTCACGTTCCCTTCGGCAGGCTCAGGGGACGACTCCGTTCCCTGAGCCTGTCGAAGGGGCGATGCTACTCCGTGCCGACGGCCTTGTCGGCAGCTGCCCGGGCGCCCTCGACCTGCTCGTCGAACTTGTCGCCGGTCACCTTGTTGACCGCGCCGGCGACGCCGTCGAGGAGCTTGTCGCTGATGTCTTCGGCCTGCTCGCTCTTGAGCGCCTCCTGCACCTTGTTGTCGCCCAGGAACTCCTGCGCTTTCTTCGTGATGTCTTCGAGTCCCATGATTCTCCTTTGATCAGACCTCGTGAGCTGAGGCTTGCGCCCATTGTGCTCTTTTCAGCGCAGGGTGTCGAGGGCGTGTCGCGCCGCGTCGCCCAGGGCGCGCCCGTATGACGCGCCATGACCCGCAGCGTGCACCGCGAGCGGGTGCAGCTGGTGCAGGGGGACGCGATCGCGCCACCCGGCCCGCAGAGGGAATGCGGTGTCGTAGGCGTCGACGATCACCTCGAGATGGGGCGCACCGAACAGCGCCAGCATGGCGAGGTCGGTCTCGCGGTGTCCGCCGTGGGCGGCCGGATCGATGAGCACGACCCCGTCGCCCGTGAAGATCACGTTGCCGTTCCAGAGGTCGCCGTGGATGCGCCGCGCGGGTTCGCCGTCATCCGCGGCGCCCGATTCCAGCAGCTCGCAGACGGCCCGCACGGTGTCGGCGTCACCGGCTGCGATCGACCCGACCGAGACGGCGATCTCGAGAAAGGGCCTGACCCGCTGCTGCGAATAGAACCGGCCCCACGATGCCTCCGGTTGGCATCTCATGGGCCTCGACCCGATGAACTTCGGGCCGTCCCAGCCGGTCGGTGGCGATCCGAACCTTCCCGCACCCGCGCGATGCGTGACGGCCAGCGCCCGCCCGAACTCGGCCGCGGCATCCGGTGTCGGCCGGGCCGGAACGAGCTGTTCGAGCTCGATCGACCGCGACCCGACGGACTCCACCCGCACGATGCGTGCTCCCCCGTCGCGCTGCGCCTGCGCGAGCCACCCCAGGCCTGCTGCCTCCGCCTCGAAGAAACGTGGGGGTGCGTGCGGGTTCGACTTCACGAAAGGCATGGCTTTATTGTCTCCCTTCGACAGGCTCAGGGAACGGGAGGGGTGGGGCTCAGGGAACGGGAGGGGTGGGGCTCAGGGAACAGGCGCGTTAAACGGCAGCAGGGCCCCACCCGAAGGTGAGGCCCTGCTGAGCGCTACTGGTGAAGAATCGACTACTTGGTGATCTTCGTGACGGTACCGGCACCGACGGTGCGGCCACCCTCACGGATCGCGAAGCCGAGGCCCTCTTCCATGGCGATGGGCTGGATCAGCTCGACGCTGATGTCAGTCGTGTCGCCGGGCATGACCATCTCAGTGCCCTCGGGGAGGGTGATGACGCCGGTCACGTCGGTGGTGCGGAAGTAGAACTGCGGGCGGTAGTTCGTGTAGAAGGGGTTGTGGCGGCCACCCTCATCCTTGGACAGGATGTAGGCGGTTCCGTCGAAACCGGTGTGCGGCGTGACCGAACCCGGCTTGACGATGACCTGGCCGCGCTCGACGTCTTCACGCTTGGTGCCGCGAAGCAGCAGACCACAGTTCTCGCCGGCCCATGCCTCGTCGAGCTGCTTGTGGAACATCTCGATACCCGTGACCGTGGTCTTGACGGTCGGGCGGATGCCGACGATCTCGACCTCGGAGTTGATCGCAAGGGTTCCGCGCTCGGCGCGACCCGTGACGACGGTTCCACGACCGGTGATCGTGAAGACGTCCTCGACGGGCATCAGGAAGGGCTTGTCCTTGTCGCGGACGGGCTCCGGGATGGAGTCGTCAACGGCCTGCATGAGCTCGAGGATCGAGTCGACCCACTTCTCGTCGCCCTCGAGGGCCTTGAGGCCGGAGACGCGCACGACGGGAGCGTTGTCGCCATCGAAGTCCTGGCTGGAGAGCAGCTCGCGAACCTCGAGCTCGACGAGCTCCAGGATCTCCTCGTCGTCGACCATGTCGGACTTGTTGAGCGCGACCAGCAGGTAGGGAACGCCGACCTGCTTGGCGAGCAGAACGTGCTCGCGGGTCTGGGCCATCGGGCCGTCGGTGGCGGCGACCACGAGGATTGCGCCGTCCATCTGGGCAGCACCGGTGATCATGTTCTTGATGTAGTCAGCGTGACCCGGGGCGTCGACGTGAGCGTAGTGACGCTTCTCGGTCTCGTACTCGACGTGCGAGATGTTGATCGTGATACCGCGCTGGCGCTCTTCGGGAGCGGAGTCGATCGACGCGAAGTCGCGCTGAACGTTGGTCTTGGACGGGAACTTGTCGGCAAGGACCTTGGAGATCGCTGCAGTCAGCGTGGTCTTTCCGTGGTCGACGTGACCGATCGTTCCGATGTTTACGTGCGGCTTGGTCCGCTCGAACTTGGCCTTGGCCACTGGGTCCTCCTCAGGACTCTCTTGCTCTGCATCCGGACAGAAAACTACCGGGTGAAGAGCGGGGGTGTTTGTGTATTGATGTTACGCGCTCCGGTGCTCGCAACAATATTGAGCACCGGAACACGATACAGGACTATTCGCCCTTGTTTTTGTTGATGATCTCTTCGGCGACAGCCTTGGGGACCTCGGCGTAGCTGTCGAAGGTCATCGAGTACACCGCGCGGCCCGAGGTCTTCGACCTCAGGTCACCGATGTATCCGAACATCTCCGAAAGCGGCACATGGGCACGGATGACCTTGATACCGGTCGCGTCCTCCATGGACTGGATCTGGCCACGACGCGAGTTGAGGTCGCCGATGACGTCACCCATGTATTCCTCAGGGGTGCGCACCTCGACTGCCATCAACGGCTCAAGGATGACCGGGTCCGCCTTGCGGGCGGCTTCCTTGAACGCCATGGAACCAGCGATCTTGAACGCCATCTCCGAGGAGTCGACGTCGTGGAACTGGCCATCGAGCAGGGCTGCCTTGACACCCACCATGGGGTAGCCGGCGAGAACGCCGACCTGCAGGGCATCCTGGATTCCAGCGTCGACCGAGGGGATGTACTCGCGCGGAACGCGACCACCGGTGACCTTGTTCTCGAACTCGTAGCTCTTCTCCGCGGTCACCTCCATCGGCTCGATCGAGATCTGCACCTTGGCGAACTGACCCGAACCACCGGTCTGCTTCTTGTGGGTGTAGTCGTGCTTGGGCACCAGTCGACGGATCGTCTCGCGGTACGCGACCTGGGGCTTGCCCACGTTGGCCTCGACGTTGAACTCGCGCTTCATGCGGTCGACGAGGATGTCGAGGTGAAGCTCGCCCATTCCCTTGATGACCGTCTGGCCCGTGTCCTGGTTCTGCTCGGTGCGGAAGGTCGGGTCCTCTTCAGCGAGCTTCTGGATGGCGACACCCAGCTTCTCCTGGTCGGCCTTCGTCTTCGGCTCGATCGCGACCTCGATGACCGGGTCGGGGAACGTCATCGACTCGAGGACGACCTGGTGCTGCGAGTCGCTCAGCGTGTCTCCCGTGGTCGTGTCCTTCAGACCGATGACCGCGTAGATGTGACCGGCGGTGACGGAGTCGACCGGGTTCTCCTTGTTCGCGTGCATCTGGAAGATCTTGCCGATGCGCTCTTTCTTGCCCTTGGTCGAGTTCATGATCTGTCCGCCCGACTCGAGCTGGCCCGAGTAGACGCGGATGTACGTGAGGCGACCGAAGAACGGGTGCACCGCGACCTTGAACGCGAGCGCGGTGAAGGGCTCGCTGGAGTCGGGGTGACGCAGAACGACCTTCTCCTCGTCGCGCGCGTCGTGGGCCTCTGTGGCGGGCACGTCGAGCGGGGTGGGGAGGTAGTCGATGACCGCGTCGAGCATGGGCTGCACGCCGCGGTTCTTGAAGGCGGAGCCGCAGAGCACCGGGTAGATCTCGCTGCTGACGGTGAGCTTGCGGATGGCGCCCTTGATCTCGGCGACGGTGAGCTCTTCGCCCGAGAAGAACTTCTCGAGCAGAGCGTCGTCGGTCTCGGCGACGGTCTCGAGGAGCAGCTGGCGGTACTCGTCAGCCTTCTCCTTGAGGTCGGCCGGGATCTCTTCGATCTCGTACTTGGCGCCCAGGGCGACGTCACCCTTGGAGTCTCCGCGCCAGGTGAGCGCGCGCATCTCGACCAGGTCGACGACACCCTCGAAGCTCGACTCGGCGCCGATGGGCAGCTGGATGACCAGCGGCTTGGCTCCGAGGCGGTTGATGATGGTGTCGACGGTGTAGTAGAAGTCGGCTCCGAGCTTGTCCATCTTGTTGACGAAGCAGATGCGCGGAACGTCGTACTTGTCGGCCTGGCGCCAGACGGTCTCCGACTGGGGCTCGACGCCCTCTTTACCGTCGAAGACGGCGACGGCACCGTCGAGCACGCGGAGCGAACGCTCCACCTCGACCGTGAAGTCGACGTGACCCGGGGTGTCGATGATGTTGATCTGGTTCTTGTTCCAGAAACAGGTCGTCGCAGCAGACGTGATGGTGATTCCACGCTCCTGCTCCTGCGCCATCCAGTCCATGGTGGCTGCGCCATCGTGGACTTCACCGATCTTGTGCGTGATACCCGTGTAGAACAGGATGCGCTCGGTGGTGGTGGTCTTGCCGGCATCGATGTGAGCCATGATGCCGATGTTGCGGACCTTGTTCAGGTCGGTGAGCACGTCCTGTGCCACAGATTGCCTCCGGTTGTTTACTAAGGGGTTTGTCGAACGTCAGGCAGGGATCGAGTCGTGCGGCCCGCAGGTGCGAGCCGCACGACTCGACACGCTTCTACCAGCGGTAGTGAGCGAATGCCTTGTTCGACTCGGCCATCTTGTGCGTGTCTTCGCGGCGCTTGACCGCGGCGCCCAGGCCGTTCGATGCGTCGAGGATCTCGTTGGTGAGACGCTCGGTCATGGTCTTCTCGCGACGGCTCTTCGCGTAGCTCGTGAGCCAGCGGAGGGCCAGGGTGTTGGCGCGGTGGGGCTTGACCTCGACGGGGACCTGGTAGGTCGATCCGCCGACGCGGCGCGAACGCACCTCGAGGGTGGGACGCACGTTGTCGAGCGCCTTCTTCAGGGTCACGACGGCGTCGGCGCCGTTCTTGGCGGCGACTCCTTCGAGTGCGTCGTAGACGATGCGCTCGGCGAGACCCTTCTTGCCATCAAGAAGGATCTTGTTGACGAGCTGGCTGACGATGGGGGCTCCGTAGACCGGGTCCGCGATGACGGGACGCTTCGGTGCTGGTCCTTTACGAGGCATTACTTCTTGTCCTTCTTCGCGCCGTAGAGGCTACGGGCTTGCTTGCGGCCCTTGACGGCCTGGGTGTCCAGGGCGCCGCGGACGATCTTGTAGCGGACACCGGGCAGGTCTTTGACACGACCGCCGCGCACGAGCACCATCGAGTGCTCCTGCAGGTTGTGGCCCTCGCCGGGGATGTACGCGGTGACCTCGGTGCCGTTCGACAGCTTGACACGGGCGACCTTGCGGAGAGCCGAGTTGGGCTTCTTGGGCGTGGTCGTGTAGACGCGGGTGCAGACACCGCGCTGCTGCGGGTTGGCCTTCAGGGCCGGTGTCTTGGTCTTGGTGACCTTCGGAGTCCGGCCCTTGCGGACCAGCTGCTGAATGGTTGGCACTACTTCTCCTATTTTCTGCTGCACGGTGACAGCTTGCTTTCGCGTAGCAATCGGCGGCACCCGGCTCGCGGGATTCACTCCGATGTTCCTGTGGACCCACCGTCCGTACACGCGGACGCATGCGGATTCTTGATGGTGGGTATGCCGTGGGAGCTGGCCCCAGAGAGGACCGGCCCTTGCCTTGCCTCAGACTGGTCTGGCGCAAGAGTCTCGCCTCGAACGAATTCGGGGCGAAATATGGGCATGCAAGAATGCACACACCCGGGCAATATTAGCCCCAACCATGCCCTTCGGTCAAGCGAGCGCCACCGCTCAGAACGGCAGCACCGACGACGTGAACTCGACGGCGCCGTCGACGGCCGACACGGTGCCGACCGGCCGATAATTGGAGATGGTCGTGCCCGATGGCCCGGAGCGGCCGGCACCGTCGACCGAGTCTGCGACGACGTCGAGCGTGCCGCCCGTCGCCGTGGTGACGGACCAGCCGTTCCGGGCCCATCCGCCGATCGAATACGTGGGACGCACCGTCAGTGTCCAGCGGATGTTGGAGTACGTCACGCCGTCCTGCGCCCGTGCCTCGAACCCGCAGTTGTCGGGCTTCAGGCTCTGCTGGGCCACGCATCCGTCGACATAGGCATCGACTGCGGACTGCGCCGCGGCGATGCCCGCCTCGGTGAGCGCCGTCGTGACCGCCGCCGTCGCGAGGCTCCCCGCCGCGCTGTCGGACAGCCCGACGACGCTGGCCGTGGCGGGCACCGCATCGAACAGCTCGTCGCCGCCGACGACCGAGACCTCGTAGTCGCCGGGGAAGGCGCGCAGGGTCGTGCCGACTGACTCGTCGAGCGCAATGCCGTCGACCTCGACCGACAGGCCCGCCGGCCCCTGCACCTGCACGTCGACGACTCCGAGCGAGAGGGGCTCGAGCTGCCAGGTATCGAAGACGACGAACGACTTTCCGCTCTTCGAGAGCGTGAACTCCTGCGTGTAGCTCGTTCCTCCCTGGGTGATCTTCGCGGTGACCGTCGATGTGTCTCCGGTCGTCTCGGGTTTACCGATGGTGAAGTCGCTGATGTGGTTGGCCGACGACGTGTAGGCGTCGTCGGTGAGGAGCCCCGACGGCTTCTCGCCCATCACGGCGAGAGCGGCCTCCGCGCTGCCGTCGACGAGGTCTTGCAGGAACTCGTCGACCTGCCGCTCCGGCGCCACCGACGAGGAGATCGATGCGCCGGCGACCGCGAGCCCGGCACCGCCGAGAACCACGACGGCAGCCGCTATGGAGATGCCCACGATGAGCCCGGTGCGCGACCTCCGCTTCGGCTGCTCCGGCGGCACGGCGTACGCACCGTAGGGCACAGGGGGCAGGCTGGCGTCTGACATCGAGGACTCAGTCCTTCTCCCACGGCCAGGATGCGCCGCCGCCGCCCGCCGCCAAGAGGCCCAGTCCCATGGCCGAGACGAAGGCGGCTCCCACCACGACGAGCGTGTAGGGCGTGGGCGCCTGCGCGGCGAAGGCCAGCAGCAGCGAGACTGGGCTGCCCGTGGCCACGAACTGCAGGATGCCGAGGACGGCCAGTTGCACGGCCACCGCCCCGAGGGCGAGCACCGCCGATGCCCCCAGCAGCGCGCCCGCTCCCCTGGTGGTCATGGTCGACCACCGTGGCGCCGCGAGCGCGACGAAGACGGCGAGTGCGCACACTCCGATCGAGACGGGCACGACGATCGGGCCGATGTCGCGATCGGCCACCACATCGGTCTCGGTCAGCAGGCTGACGAATCCCCAGCCCGCCACGACGAGCGCCACGAACAGCGCCGTCGCGAAGACCGATCGGCCGTATCGCAGGCCAGGGCCCGGCATGACGGCTACCAGGCCGGCGATCCCTGCGGCGCGGAGGCCGGGGCCTCGGCCACAGCCCTGTCGTACTCGGCCTTCGCCGTCTGGTTGCGCTCCTTGACCTTGCGGCCGCGTGAGGAGACCCAGGCACCGGTCCACACCGAGACCTCACGGGCGACGATAGCGGCGGCCAGGGGCAGGGGGTCCATCAGGAGCGACCGCAGGAACTCGGCGAGCTCGCCCGAGCTCATGGTCCAGCCCTGCACCGCGAGGTACGCGCCCACGATCGAGCCCGCATAGACGATGGCCGCCACGACGAACCCGCCGAGGATGTAGGCCCACCAGCCCGCGCGATTGAGAATCAGCACGAGGAGGATGAACGCGATCGCGAAGAACACGACTGGAACGATGAACGCGAAGTTGACCAGGAACCGGGTGAGCGTCGCGGCGGCGTTGTCGACCGACGGGTTGAAGACGAAGAACAGCGAGGCCACAGCGGCGTACACCACGGCGAAGGCGACCGTACCGAGCAGGGCGATCACGGTGCCGAAGACGCGGTTGCCTCGTCGGGCGGGCTGCGCGGGCTGCGCCGTGTACGCGGGCGGTGGCGTCGCGGAGTAGATCTCTCCGCCGGGAAGACCGGCCGGCACGGTCGGCGCGGGAGGGCTGCCTGCACCCTCGGTCTGCGAAGCGAGCGGAGCGCCCGTCGTGTGCGGGTTCATGGGAGGAACGGTGGTGCGGACGACGTAGGGGTTCGAACCGTCGGGCTCGCGGTTCTCGGCAGGGCTGGTCCAGCCGGTCGACTCGCGGGGGCCGTTCTCGGTGTTCGCGGTGTGCACGACGACGGGCTCGAGCGTTCCCGGCTCGACGGACGACGGCTCGGCGACGACGAATGCCGTGTCGGGGTCGGCCTGCGGCTCTGCTCGGGACTCGCGCGGCTCGGATTCGCGCGGCTCGGATTCGTGGCCGTTCGAACGCTGCGGGTCTCGATCGGGATCGTTGTTCGTGCTCATAAGGCCATCCTGCCGGTCGGGGAGGTGCTTGGCCAGCAGGCGCGGCGCACGAGCCGTCACCGCACCGTGAACGACTGCCGACCGATGCGTACGACCGCGCCCGGCTGCACGACATACTTCTGCCCGGGCGCCAGAGCGACGGCGGGCCGCCCGCTCTGCTCGACGGTCGTGCCGTTGCCCGAGCCCAGATCCTCTAGCCAGAGGCCCTCGCCGTCGATCTCGAATCGGGCGTGCACCTTCGACACCGATCGGCCCGGGTCGTCGACACGCACCAGCTGGAGCGCGGACTCCCCACGGACGCCCTGGGGCATCCGCCCGATGACGCCGGCGCCCGCGACGGTCACCGTCTGGCCTGTGCTGAAGTCGAGGAGATACGACGCCGGGGCGCTCGGGCGCTCGGGCTCCTCCTCCGAACGGGGCCACGGCTCGACGAACGGGATGCGCGCGGATCGCGCATGCCACAGCCCGCCGGGCGACGACGCGGGGAACGGGGGCAGCTCGGGCTCAGCCACGACGCACTCCCCCGCCATCGGATGCGCGCCGGTTCGACGCGAGCGATCGCACGCGGGCCGCGGCACGGATGCGCTGCCACCTCGAGAAGTCCTTCGCCCACACGGCGCGGGCGGCCGCGACATCCGACCAGTAGCGGTCGGCCTCCGTGAAGTCTGTGCGGTCGTCGGCGAAGACGGCCGTGTCTGCTCGGCGCGCGAGCGTGTCGAGCCCCGCGACGCCGACTGCCCGCGCGGCCTCCAGCCTGGTTGCCGCGGGCGGCACGTCGTAGCCGTAGTCGAGGCCCGCGTCGACCAGCTCCTGCCACCCTCCGGCGATGCGGGAGACGGCATCCGATCGCCGCCGCCGCCGACGCCGGCGAGCCAGTTTCGCGACCCCCACGACGATCACCGGCGCGCAGACGACGAGGAGCACGAGCCCGACGATCGCCACGATCCGCACGATGCCGAGCACGACCGGCCAGAACGCGTCGGGATCGTCTGCCTGCTTCTCGTCGGCCTCTGGCCGGTTCGGCTCCACGGGAGTGTCGTCGGCGGCGGGCGGCGGCGGGATGACGACCTGCGGCCTCGACACCTGCTGCGTCGCATCCGGCAGCTGTTCGGGAATCGGCCTGTCTTCGGGCGTCGGCTCGAGCGCGACCCATCCGTAGCCGGCGAGGTCGACCTCGACCCAGGCCGAGACATCGGCCCCGGTCACGGTCGTCGACCCGGCCGGGGGCGCGAAACCCATCACGACACGGGCGGGGAAGCCCAGCTCGCCGGCCATGAGCGCGACGGTCGCGGCGTACTGCTCCGCGTCGCCCAGCATGAGCGGGGCCGTCAGAAGCTCGGTGATTCGGTCGGCCGCGTGGCCCGATCGAGAGTAGGGCCGGTCGGCATCGGTGCCGTGGCTGATGTAGCCGGATGCGCGGATCGCCTGGACGACGGCGGCCAGCTTCTCGCCGGGTCGGTCGAGTCCGGCGGTGTCGTCGGCGACCGCGGCGGCGACCGCATCCGGCACGTTGCTCGGCTGCGGAACCGACGCGTCGCCCGGGGTGGCCGCGAGCAGCTCGTCGTCGTCGGGCGCAGGAGGCACGATCGAATCGACGGTGTAGGTGTCGCCCTCCTGCACTCCGCCGAGCACGGCGGCCGTCGACGTGGTGCGGTTGTAGAAGAACTCGTCTGCCAGCCGAGACGCTCGGGGCCCGCCGAATTCGACGCTCTCGGCGTCTCCCACGATGGGAAGCCAGACCCCTCGGTAGCCGGACACCGAGATCGTCGCCGCGACGGCCGACCCTGCCTCGTCGGCCCTGTCGATCGTCGAGGGAACCCGGGCGAAGAAGCCCGAATCGCCCGTCGACGAGTCGTCGCCCACGCTGTAGACCACGCCGTCGTAGGTGTCGAGCGCCGCCAGCCGGATGCGCGCCCCGTCGGGCAGCCCGTCGACCTCGAAGAGCGACGCTCCCGCGGCCTCGGCGCTGAAGTAGGAGCGGAAGCCGCTGAGCGGGCTCGCGTAGTCGCGCGGGTCGAACGGCCTCTCGACGGCGGCTCGCACCACGTCGCGCGGACCCTGGGGAGCCAGGGCAGCGGCACCGGCGACGCCCGCGGCCACGGCGACCGCGAGAACGAGCACGGCCGCGATCACGGGGCGCTCGGCCCCCCGTCGTTCCGGCTCGACCTCACGCGTTCGGGCATCCGACCCGGTCTGGCCCGACAGCAGCGCGATGGCCCGGCGCCTCGCGAGCCTGGCCCGCCACGTCATCCAGGCGATCGCCGCGAGGAGGAAGGCGATCGACGTGACGACGGGGAACCACGCCGTCTCGGGGCCGAGGGCGATGCCCGTGACAGCCACGACGACGGGGATCACCACGGCGATCTCGCCCCGTCGTGTGCGCAGCAGGATCGACAGGCCGAGCACACTCCCCCCGAGCATCAGCACGAGGGCAGGAGCCAGCAGGGACTGGTAGCTCGCAACGGGCAGGTCGACCGTGACGAGCTGTTTCCACCCCAGGGCGCTGCCCGTCACGAGGTCGCGGATGCCGTCGAAGCTCGGCAGCACCCCGAAGATCGCTCGACCGGGAACCGCGAGGGCCACACCGAAGACCAGGAACACCCCGATGGATGCGCCGAGGACCGCGTACCCGGGCCAGCGCAGCAGCGCGCCGGCCCATGCGACGGCGACCCCGAGCACGAGCGCCGCCCCGGCGAGAACGAGGAGTCGCGGAGTCTCGTAGATCGGCCAGAGCGTCGCCGCCGCGATGCACATCAGCAGCACGAAGAAGGTCGTGTCGATCGCTGCGGAGAGTCGATCGATGCGGGGAGCCGCCCTCACGATGCCGCCCTCGCCAGCGCCTTCTGCACATCGGTCAGGTATCCCACCGTGAGAACGCTCAACTCTCCGACGCGGCGCAGGCTCGGCACGATCCCCGGGTTGCAGACCACGGCCAGAACCTCGACCCCCGCGGGGAACGCGGCCGACGCGGTGCGCAGCTGTGCGCTCGTCACCTCGGATCCGCAGACGACGATGGCCACCGATGCTCCGGAGACCGACTCCGCGCCGCCCCGGGCTAGCGCGACGAGTCCCATGGCTCGCGCGCTGTGCTCGACGCGCGCGAGGTCGTCGAGCAGGCGCGTCCTGCTGAGCGAACTCAGGCGCAGGGGTGTCGTCGCGGCCCGCCGGGCGAACTCGGGCGTCTCGGCGCTGGCGAGCACGGACACGTCCCTGGCGTCTCTGATCGCTCGGATCCCGATCGATCCCGCCACGCTGACGGCGAGCTCGAACTCCTCCTCCGAGTGGTAGTCGGCGCTCGAGCGCGACAGGGCGATCACCAGGTGACTGCGCCGCGTCTCTTCGAACTGCCGCACCATGAGGCTGCCCGTCCGCGCCGTGCTCTTCCAGTGGATGTGCCGCCGGTCGTCGCCGGGAGCGTACTCGCGCAGGGCGTGGAACGAGACGTCGGAATCGGTGAGGTCGCGCGTCGGGTTTCCCTCGAGGTCGCGGATGAGGCCCGTGCTCGTCGACGGGATGGCCACGGTCGCCGGATGCACGAACAGCTCGAGGTACGAGGTCCAGACGTACTCGCGGCGGAGCAGTCCGATCGGATCGGCCCTCACGGTTCGCACCGGCCCGACCCGCACGACGCCCCGCCGCGCCGTGGGAACGGCGAAGACCCGGCTGACCTGTCCCTGCCGCCGGATGCCGCCGAGATAGAACTCCGCCAGACCGCTGCCGACCGGAACCTCGCTCTTGACGGGGGGAAGGCGGAACCGGCTGGGGTTGCGCACCGAGAGCGTCGCGCGTGCGGACTCCCCGACCACAACACGATCGCGGTCGAGCGAGAGACCCACGTCATAGGAGTTGCGGCCGAGGAGGAAGAGCGTTCCGAGCAGCAGCAGCGCGAGACCGGTGAACGCCGCCACGACGAGCTCCATCCACCCGAGCAGATAGCCGAACACGGCGCCGACGACCACGACACCGACGATGGCCAGCCCGAGTCCGGTGACGGTCGCCGCGGTCCAGCTCCAGGCGCGTCGGACGCCCGCCCGCGCCGCCCGCGCAATCCGGACCGCGCGCATCCGGGCACCCGTGCGTGCCCCGCCGTCGTCGATGGCGGATGCGGCGCGCGTGCGCGTATAGGCGTGGGTTCCGGTCAGGCCGGTCAGCTCGGCCCGGGCGTCCGTCGTTCCGGATGCCGCCAGGGCCCGGGCCCGGCGGGCCGTGCGGCGGCCGAACGCCGTGCGCCTGGCCCGCACCTCTCGCGGGCGCTGCGGCGAACCGGGGCCGCCGCCGGCCCCGGTCGCACTCGCACGCCGCGCGTCGTCGCTCAAGCCGACTTAGCCCTGTCGGTGGGCGGCGGGGTCTCGAGCAGGATCTGACCGATGATGCTCGACGCGGTCACGCCGTCGAACTCCGCCTCGGGGTCGAGCACCAGCCGATGAGCGAGCACGTTCTCGGCGAGGGTCTTCACGTCGTCGGGCGTCACGAAATGCCGGCCGTGGGCCGCGGCCCACGTCTTCGAGGTGCGCACGAGTGCCACGGCACCGCGCACGCTCGCGCCGAGACGCACCTCGACCGCGTTCCGCGTCGCATCCACGATGTCGGCCACGTAGTCGAGAACCGCGTGTCCGACGTGAACCGTGCGCGCAAGATCGGCCATCTCGACGATGCTGGCGCTCGTGACCACGGCGGGAATCGTGCTGTCGTGCGTGCGTGTGGCCGCGCCCTCGAGGATCGCGATCGTCGACGAGCGGTCGGGGTAGCCGAGCGAGGCCTTCATCATGAAGCGGTCGAGCTGCGCCTCGGGCAGCCTGTACGTTCCCGCCTGCTCGACGGGGTTCTGCGTCGCCACGACGAGGAAGGGCCTGCCCACCCCGTGCGTCGCGCCGTCGACCGTCACCCTGCCCTCCTCCATGACCTCGAGCAGCGCCGACTGGGTCTTGGGGCTCGCCCGGTTGATCTCGTCGGCGAGCACGATCGACGCGAAGATCGGGCCGCGGTGGAACTCGAACACGCCCTGCTTCTGGTCGTAGATGCTCATGCCGGTGACGTCGCCGGGAAGGAGGTCTGGGGTGAATTGGATGCGGCTCGACGTTCCCTGCACGGTCTGCGCCATGGCGCGGGCCAACGAGGTCTTGCCCGTGCCCGGGGAGTCCTCGAGCAGCAGGTGGCCCTCGCTCAGGAGCGTCGTGAAGGCCAGTTTCACCACGTGGCTCTTGCCGAAGACGACGCGCTCGACGTTCGTGACGAGTCGGCCGAACACGTCGGAGAACCAGACGGCCTGTTCGCGGGTCATGGTCATGGTCGTACTCCTGTTGTCTCTGTGGCGGCCACTACCCGCACTGCCTGCCGCTGCCGCGCTGGCGCAGCTCGTTCTGGTCCGTGCCGCTCGTAAAGTCTCCCCCATTGCCGATCGTGCGCACGACGACCTCCTGCGAATCGGCGAGCGCTCCGAGAGCCGGCGCGGTGGGGTCGTCGGACCAGCTCGACCACCCACCAGGGATTCCGGCGATCGTCGAGCGGAACGAGTACTCGAACGTCCACGACACGCTTCCCGCGCTCTCGAGCGCCACCGACACCTGCTGCTCCGCGACGCACGAGGTGACCGAGGCGTTCGCGTTCACGGGCACGAGAGGATTCGTGGCAGCGACGGCCTCGCTGCACCGCGTCGTGCCGTCGCTCGTGATGCACGAGGTGAAGGTCCACGGGCCGGATCCGGTCAGGGGGGATCCGTTCGTCACGGCCTGGCCGCCCGACACCTGGATCGTGTACTCGGATGCGTCGGTGTTCGGCAGCACCGTCGGTGCCGCGCTCGAGACGGCGACCCCGTAGCGCCCGTCGGAGGGCTCCTGGTAGGCGAGAGACACCGTCGGCGGCGAGGGGGGAACAAGCACGCGCACACTGCCGGTCTGGGCAGAGGAGCATCCCCAGCCGTTGTCGGCGTAGACGACGTAGACGAATCGCGATCCGACATCGCCGGATGCCGTCGGCACGACGACGCCGGGCGTGACGACGGGCCCGCCGGGCGCCTGGCCGCAGCTCGGCACGGTGGCGGATTCCCGGTAGCGCACCACCGTGTACTTCACGCCGGACGCACCGTTGGCGCCGAAGGCCGACCAGTCGACGCGAACGGAGCCGGCGTCGTCGACGACGGTCGCCTCCACCGTGCTCGCGGTCGGAGCGCCGACGGCGGTCGCCGCCCCCGAGCTGGATCTGTTCCACGGGATCTGCCCCGGATACAAGGAGTCGGCATCGTTCTCGGCCCACACCTCTGCGGTGTACTCCGTACCGGGAACGCCCCGGTAGCGCAGGGAGGTCGCGGACCGGTCGAGCGTGACCGTGGACCCGCCGATCTGCACCCGCACCCGCTGCACTGCGCTGCCCGGCGTCGGGTCGGCGATGGGATTCCAGGAGACGACGAGATAGCCCTCGTTCGACTGCGTCGAATCTGCCGCTTCCCGGGTGAGCGCGACCTGCTGCGGCGGCGCGGGGATGTAGTCGCTGCGCATGGGGGCGCTGCGCGCGCTCGGCACCGACTGGCCGTACTGGTTGACCGCGATCGAGTAGAACGTGTAGTTCTTGCCCGCCTGCAGGTCGGTGAGGAGGCAGGTCGCGGAGGCGCCGCAGTCCTTCGAGTATCCCCCGTTGTCATCGCTGCGGATGATGAACGACGTGATGGGGGCGCCGTTCGGATACGGAAGCGGAACCGCCGACACGGCGAGCTGGCCGTTCACGAATCCGGCGCCGCCGAGAACCGGAGCCGCCGGCTGGTCGGGCACGTCGACGATGGTGATCGTGACCGTGCCCCACGCGGCGCGGGTCGGATCGTTCGTGGCGTCGGCCACCTGGTACTGCATCGACACCTGGCCGGCGGTCTTCAGATCGAGCTGCGGCGAGACCGAGACCTGGAGCGTGCTCTTGTCGGCGCTCGGTGTGACCTGCACGCCGGCGGGTACCACGCCCTGCACGGCGACGACCGTCAGCGGCTTGTCGGGGAACGGGTTGGTCGCCGTGTCGTTGGCGAGCACGGGGATCGACGCCGACTCGCCGCGACGGATCGTCAGGGTGTCGGCGCCCGGGCTCACGAGCGGGCGGTTCGACGTGACCACCGACACCTTGACGATGCCTGCCTTGCCGTCGCTCTTCGCGTCGCGCACCCCCACCGAGAACTCCGAGCCGCTGCCGACCCGGGCATCCGCTGCGGCCGCGATCGTGAGGCGCGTGCCCGCGAGCGCCGCCGAGAACCCGGCGCCGGGCTGGGAGTTCAGTGCGTACACGAGCTGGTCGACATCGGCCGGATAGGGGTATTTCGTCAGGTCGCGGAGTTCGATCACCCGCTCGTCGCCCGGCTGCAGGGCCAGCTGCGCCCCGGAGAAGACGGGCGGCTGATTGTCACGGGGCTCGACGGTGATCGCGAGCACGATCACGGCCTTGCGCCCATCGGGGTCGTCGGAACTCGAGCCGTCGGTGACCTCGAACGACAGCGACGCCGGGCCCCAGTATCCGTCGCGGCTCGTGAAGCTCAGCGTTTGGGGATCGACGACCGGATTCGACCCGTCGGCGTTGCTCGCCTTGACCGTGGCCTCGTCTGTGAGCCGCACCTGCCGGCCTCCGGCCGCGACCACGTAGTCGTTGATGTCGATCGAGAGCGTCTCGCCGCTCAGCACCTGCAGCGGCTTGGCCGTCGTGCGCAGCTCGGGCAGCGCATCCTCGAGGCCCGGTACCCAGATGAAGGCCGTGGCGCTCACGTCGGGATCGTCGGCCCTCGCCACGACGAAGGGGATGATCTGGCTCTTCTGCTGCACGGCGACCCGCACCCTGTTGTCGGCGAGCACCTCGGCGGTGCTGTCGTAGCCCGCGACGAGCGACAGATCGAGTGCATCGGCGTCGCCCTCGGCGTAGAAGACGTTGCGCATCGCGTCGACCGTGACCTCGTCGCGGCCCTGGATGTCGGTGAGACTCAGCACGGTGTCGTCGGCCTCCGGGCGCACGGGAGGGGCATCGACGTCGACACGCACACGAAGCCACGCGGATGCCTGCTGGCCGGCCTCGTTCTGGATCGTGTAGAGCACGGCGTAGTCGCCCTCGGCCTCGGGAGCCTGGAAGGTGATGCGGTCCGCGGACTTCGGCACGTCGACGGCGGCCTCGGCGTCTGCGGATTCCGTGCCCACGATGTCGAGGGCGCCGGCGTTCGGATCCGAGTCGTTCTCGAGCACCCTCACGGTGATCGAGTTGCCCGGCGTGGTCACGACCACGTCGTCGACCGCGACCGGAAGGCTGGCCGTGTCGAAGGCGGGGCTGATACCCACCCGCACGACCCCGGTCGCCCGGGCACCGAGGCTGTCGACGACCTCGTAGGAGAACGAGTCCGTGCCCTGCGACGCCGCGCCGGCCGTGTAGGTGATCACGTCGCCCGCGACGGTCACGTTGCCCTGCGACGGATTCGACGCGGCCCCGACGAGCCTCACCGAGTCGCCGTCGGCATCCATGTCGCCGAGAGGAACCGAGACCTTGACGGCCTCGCCGGCGAGCACGCGGGCCGACAGCGTCGGCGGCACGGGGGCGGAGTTGGTCGCGGCGTCGGCCTCTCTCACCGAGATCGTCACCTGGGCTGTGTCGAACTGCACGTCGGCGGTGGTGCCCAGACGGTAGATCGCCGTGAAGTCGCCGGGCTCGTCGGGTGCGAGGTAGCGCAGTCGGTTGCCGGAGACGAAGAGCAGGCCGCCTCCGGAGGGCACGTTCTGCACGAGCGCGGGATCGAGCACGAGCGGCTTGCGGTTCGGGTGCTCGTCGTTCGCCACGACGGGGATGTCGACGACCTCTCCCACGCGCACCGAGATGCTGTCAGCCGTGGCCACGGGCGCCTGGAGCCTCGCGGGCTCGGGCACCTGGTAGACCGTCACGACGCCCTCTGCGCTCGAGAATCCGTTCGTGGCGGTGTAGCCGAATGTCACCGGGCCGTCGAGCGGGTTATTGAGCCTGACGCGCAGGATGCGGTGCTCGATGACCTCGACGACCACGCCCGAGGAGGCCGGCACTCCCGAGACCCCCGAGATGCTCAGCACGCCGCCCGCGGGGTCGATGTCGGTGGAGAGCACGTCGACCAGGTCTGTCTGCTGCTGGTAGAGGAAGGCCACGGTCGGCACGGTGATGGGCTTCGTCGCGGCATCGGGCGCGGCCGCGATATCGACGCGCACGACGCCCGTCGCCGTCTGCTGCGCCGCATCGGTGACCGAGTACGACAGGTAGTGGATTCCGGCCTTCTGCGACTCGAACCGGAAGGTGCCCTTGGCGTAGTTGGGCGTGATCGTGGTCTCGGGGTAGTCGGCCACGGTGCTGAGGCGGATGCTGCCCGTTCCTCCTCGAACGTGCTCGAGGGGCGAGATCTGCAGCTCCTGGCCCGTGTATCCCTGCACGAGGAAACCGTCCGCGGTCATCGGCACGGTTCCGGGCTCCGACACGGTGACCCGCACCTGGCCCGTTCCGGCCTCGGTGAAGTCGGAGACCTGCAGGCCGATCTCCGTGCTGCCGGGTGCCGTCGACCCGCTGCGGAAGTCGAGCTCCCCCGCGGGCGCGAACGACACGCGGTCGGGTTCGGCGGTCTGCGCCTCGACGAGGTACATCGGATCGCCGTCGGGGTCGTACCAGTCGCCCATCACATTCGTCGTGAAGACCCCGCCGACGGCCACGGCCGCCTGGGTGACCCGTGCCTGCACGGGGGGCGAATTCTCGCCGGCGGAGCGCACGGTGACGGTGACGACGGAGGAGGCCGTGCCGCCCCGGCCGTCGGAGATGGTGTAGTCGAACGAGAAGGTGCCGGATGCCTGCGGCGTCAGAGTGACCTGCAGCCGCTGCGCCGTGCTCACGAGGTCGATCTGCGCCAGGGCGGGGTCGACCTCGCCGACCGCCGTGATCGACAGCACGTCGCCGTTCGGGTCGTAGTCGTTCAGCAGCACGGGCAGGATGCTGGCCACGCCGGGGCGGGCGCCGAAGTCGTCGGCGTTGGCCACGGGCGGCTGCTGGTCGGCGACGAGCTCGGGAGGCGTCTGGTCGTCGACCTCGTCCTGCTGCTGCTGGTCGTCGTCGTCGTCGATCAGCTGGTCCCAGTTGTCGATGAGGCGGTTCTCGTGCTGCACGGCCCAGACCCGGCCGCCGACGCCGTCGTTCAGCACGACGTATCGGCCGTTGCTGCGGAAGGCCAGGTCGTCGTCGGCGGAGACGCCGGCCAGCCGGCCGCTCACCGCGTCCGACGAGCCGCAGCGCTGCCAGGTCGAGCCGTCCGCCCAGGCCGCGTACGCGCATCCATCGTCATCGACGAACGGCCGGGCCGGCGGGCCCTGCGCGCCCTCGACCAGCCGTTCGAGCGCTCCGGTTGCCGTGTCGACGCCCAGCAGACCGCCCGAGTGGGCGATCAGCACGGTGTCTCCGGTCGTGGTCGCCGCCGACAGCTGAAGCTCCTCCGATGCCCCGACGCTGTCGGTCAGGTCGATCTGCCGGCCGCCGACGACGAGTTCGCGCCGGGTGACGTCGAGAACGGATGCGACGCCGCCGGTGAGCGTGACCTGCACCACGTCGTCGTCCTCGGCGTCGATGCCGGTCACCGGCTCGGAGCTCGGCTCGGCACCCGAACGGATGTCGGCGGTCACGAGACGCTGGCTGCGCCGATCGAAGCCCACGAGCATGCCCGTATCGTCGACGGCGACCGCGCTGCCCGCATCCAGGCTGAGCAGAGGCTGCTCCGCGTCGTCGAAGGTGTCGAGGTTCGCCTGTCGCACGACCCAGACCTCGCCCGTGTCGGCCGAGTGGATCACGATCTGGCCGTCGTCGAGCATCACGTCGGGGTCGCCCGCCGGCAGCGGGATCGTGGAGGTGACGAGGGAGGACGCGGGGTCGATGACCTGCAGGGTGTTGCTCGTGCGGTCGTGGGCGAGAACGGTGGATCCCCGCTGCAGCACGTCGATGTCGCCGCCCTCGCTCTTGACCACCGTGTTGAGCTCGAACACATCGGTGTTGGCGCGCCCGACCACCTGGCGCGAGCCGTTGGTGACCCAGACGGACGCGTCGTCGAGTTGCAGCTTCTGCTCCGTGTACCCCGTCGATACGAGGGCCACGGTGAGCACGACGGCGGCGACGAGCAGAACGCTCACGGTGGTGATCGCCTGCGACGCGTGCGCGCGGAGCCAGCGGAAGATCATCCGGCGCCCCCGGCCGGCGCGCATTTCTCGGCCGACGGGTCGCCGAGTCGGCCGTCACGCGAGACGCGCACGGTGATGCACTCGGGCACAGAGCTGTCGGCCTGCACGGTGAATTCGGTCGAGGTCTGCGTCGACGAGGAGCCGTCTGTCGAGCGGATGACGTAGAGGTCGCCGCCTGCGAGGCCCGGGTCGCGCCAGGAGAAGACGACGGTTCCGTCCTGCTCCTGGGCCCGGATGTCGCTCACCACCGGCATCGACGTGTTCAACGCGCCCAGCACCAGCACGACGGCGGCGACGATCGCGGCCACGAGCACGGCGGCACTGCCGACGACCGCGGCGATCACGCCGGGCCGGCGCACGGAGCGCGAGCGGCCGGCCGTGGCCTGCCTGATCACCGTGACGCTCGAGTCGGTGGACTCGCGGACGGCCTCGGACTGGCGCCCCCGGTGCCTCACCCGCGGGCCCTCGGCGCCGCGCACCGAGACCCCGCCCTGGGCGGCCTTCGTGAGCGAGGCCGACGACGGTCTCGGGGCCGGGCGGTGCACCGCCTCGTTCGAGATGTCGGCCGAAGTCTGAGGGAGGGACAGGCTCGACTCGATCAGCTGGAGGCCGCGGACGACCTCGAGCACGCTCGCGGGCCGCGCGGCCGGGTTCTTGCTCAGGCACGACGCGAGGAGCGCCTCGAGCTCCGGCGGAACATCCGGCCGCCCGGTCGGCGGCACGCGGTCACGACCCACGATGCGGCGCTGCAGGTCGTCGCGGGTGTTGCTCTTGCCCGGATACTCGAACGGGGTGCGGCCGGCGAGCATCGAATAGAGGGTGGCGGCCAGCGACCAGACCTCGCTGCGCACCGTGCCCCTCGTCTCGGACTGCAGCACCTCCGGCGCAGACCAGGGCACGCTCATGCCCTCGGCCTCCTCGCGTTCGGCCTCGGCCACCGTGGCCGCGATGCCGAAGTCGGCGAGCACGGGATGGTTGTACTGCGTGAGGAGGATGTTCGACGGCTTGATGTCGCGGTGCAGAAAGCCGAGGCGGTGCGCGCTCTCGAGTGCGCTGCCGATCTTGACGCCGGCCGTCAGCACCTCGGCCACGGCGATGCGTTCGGTCTTGTAGCGCGACCCGTAGGAGGAGGGGCAGTACTCCATCACCAGGTAGGGGCGGCCGTCGGGCGCGATGCTCGCGGCGTGCACCGTGACGACAGAGGGGTGCGTCGCGAGCTGCGACATCAGGTTCGCCTCCGACAGGAACATGGCGCGCACGCTGTTGGTCGCCACGCCCGGAAGCAGGACCTTGACGGCGACATCGGCCCGGGGAAGGGCCTGCTCATAGAGGAAGACGTCGGCGAAGCCGCCCTTTCCCAGGGCGCGGAGGTGGGTGTAGCCCGCGAGCACGGGAGGCTGTGAAGGCAGCCTGCGGGCCATGGGTGTTCCTCTTTCGGGACGGGTGCGTGGTGCGGGGCGAGACACCCCTGGGCGATCCCCCCGAAAAGCCGTCTCCCCACTGTACATATGCCATCACCGGCATCGTCCAGTTCCGCCCCCTCACAAGGCTCCCCCAATCAGGGGCACAGAGGTCAGTCGAACCGCGGAAGTGTGGCGTCCGTTTCGGCCTCGATGTCGCTGTCGACGACCTCGACGACCACCGTGGTCACGTTGTCGCGCCCGCCCGCGGCGAGTGCGGCCTCGAGCAGCAGCCCGGCCGCGTCGTCGGCATCGATCGCCTCGGACAGGAGGAGGCGGATGAGATCGACGTCGACCTCCTTCGTGAGGCCGTCGGAGCAGATGAGCAGCCGTGCGCCCTGCGCCACCGGGATGAACCACAGATCGGGCACGGGGTTCTTGCCGAACCCCACCGCTCTTGTGATGATGTTGCGATTCGGATGCGACTCGGCCTCGATTGCGGTGATGCGGCCGGAATCGACCATGGCCTGAACCGCCGAGTGGTCGACGGTGAGCTGTGTGAGCACCCCGCCGTCGAGAACGTAGACACGCGAGTCGCCGATGTTGAACACGGCCCAGTAGGGTCGCCCGGCCTGCAGCGTCAGAGCGATGCCCGTCACCGTCGTGCCGGCGCCCGACCCCTCGCGACCTCCCGCGATCTCCCCGATGTCGGCGCTCGCCCGCCGGAGCGCGTCGGTGATCTCGTCGCTCGATGCGAATCCGCCCGAGAGCCGCTCCGCCAGCCGCTCGACGACGGCCGCGCTCGCCTCGTCGCCGGCCGCGTGGCCTCCCATGCCGTCGGCCACGGCGAACACCGGCGCCTCGGCCAGATAGCTGTCCTGGTTCTGGGCGCGCTTCAGGCCCCTGTTCGTCTGGGCGGCCCAGGAGAGTCCGAGGTGGCCGCCGTCGCCGGGCAGCGCCACGGTCGCGGCGCCCACGGTCGAGGGCGCAGCGGTCACCACGCGTCACCGCCCGGGCCCGCGCCCGCGACGATCTCGAGCACGATGCCGTCTCCGAGGTCGAGCATGGTTCCGGCGGCGACCACGCGGCTGGACCCCGGACTGAGCACCGACGGCGCGGCTCCGGGTGTACTCACCCTTGTTCCGTTGGTCGAGCCGAGGTCGCGCACGACGACGGCACGACCCTCCTCGAGGATCTCGAGGTGCGTGGCGCTGACCTCGCGCCGCGGAGACGGAACGGCGACGAGCTCGGGCACGAGCCCCGAGGTGATGCGCGGGCTGCGGGGCGAACGGCCGACGTAGACGGCGCGGTCGAGCGCGATCACGCGACCGTCGGGAAAGGACACGGCGTGGGGCGCGGCGGTCTGGCCGGATGCGTCGGGCTGATCGATGCGGGTGCGTCGCCCTCCCGTCGGGGTCACGCCCGCGCTCAGGTGGGCGCTGGCCGGGATGCCGGGAATGGACGGCAGCGGGGGCGGCGGCAGAACGGAGCCGGGCGCGGCAACCGGAGCGCGGCGCCGCTCGCCGATCACGGTGTCTGCGGATGCGTTGGGATCGTCGGCCGCGGCGGTCACGGCCGGCTGGCCCAGGATCGTGTCGTCGACATCGTTGCCCTCGCGGGTCAGCGGAGGAAGGGATGGAGCGCTGCCCGAGGTCAGGCGGTCGACGCTGATCACGGTGTCGTCGTCGAGTGCGGCGTCGAGTTCGATCGAGGTGACCCCCTCGACGATCTGTCCCGGGCCGACGGAAACCGGGCCCGCGGCACCCAGAACCCGCACACGCACGGTCATGTCCTGGCCGACCAGCAGCTGCACCGCATCGCCCGCGGAGCGGCGGACCTGGACCGCCTGCGCATCGGTGACATCGGGGTGGATATGGAGCGTCACGGGCTCCTGCCAATCGACGCGCATCGTGCCGGTCCCCACCTGAACTCCCATTCCGCCGTCAACGGTCGTCATCGCCTGCCGTGCGACAGCTTATTACCCCCGGGGCCCGCCCCGGTTCGCTGTGCCGGGAGCCTAGGCTCGTGGCTGTGGCAGACGCAGCGCAGATGACCCTCCCGTCGTCGACGGTGGCCTGGCTGACTCCCGACCCGTTCGTGGCGGGGGCGCTGACGCTGAGCCTCGACGGCGTGCCTCAGTCTCATGTCTCGCTGCGCGACCCGCGGCACCTCTTCTACGACTACGTGCGGCGCATGGGCACGGCGATCGATCTCGCGGCCCGGCCCGCGGAGCCCCTCGACGTCCTGCACCTGGGAGCGGGCGCGCTCACACTCGCCCGCTACGTCGCTCTGACGAGGCCGGGGTCGAGGCAGCTCGTCGTCGAGAAGGAGGAGGGGCTGGTGGCGTTCGTGCTGGAGCACGCGCCGCTGCCGCGCTCGGCCGAGATCGACCTCGTCGAGGGCGACGCACTCGACGCACTGCGGTCGCTCGACCTGCCGGAATCCGACTGGCATGAGGGCGCCGACATCGTCGTCTGCGACGTCTACGCCGGCGTCTCGACGCCGGCCCATCTCATCTCGCAGGACTTCTTCGAGGCGGTGCGGGCGGTGCTCGCGCCCCGGGGCACCGTTCTGGTGAACGTGGCCGACGAGCCGGATCTCGGCACTGTCCGACGGCAGATCGACGCCCTCAGGGCAGTGTTCCCCGCCGTCGCCATGATCGGGCCCGCCGCAACGATCGACGGCCGCGAGGCCGGCAACGTGGTGCTCGTCGCCGGCGGCGACCCGGCCATTCTCGAACGGATGCCGGCGCTGGCGGCGGCGGGACCGCATCCGGTCGCCTGGCACGTGATCGCGCCCGTGCAGTAAAAACGAGCACAGAACGGGAAGAGCCCCCCACCGCGAACGGTGAGGGGCTCTTCTCGTGAGGCTGCCTACTAGTTGTAGGTGCCCGGGGTGTAGTCGTCGCTCGAGAAGCTGTCGAAGTCGACGAACGACAGGTCGGCCTCTGAGAACGACGCGTCATCGGTGAAGATGCGGTTCGGGTAACGCTCCGCCTTCGCCTCATCGGTCGCCTCGACGGCGACGTCGCGGTAACGCGGCAGTCCCGTTCCGGCGGGGATGAGCTTACCGATGATGACGTTCTCCTTCAGACCCATCAGCGGGTCGGACTTGCCCTCCATGGCGGCCTGCGTGAGAACACGCGTGGTCTCCTGGAACGACGCGGCCGACAGCCACGACTCGGTCGCGAGGGACGCCTTGGTGATACCCATGACCTCCTGACGAGCGGATGCCGTCTTCTTGCCCTGGGTGAGCGCCTCGCGGTTGAGCGTGTTGTAACGCGCCCGGTCGACGAGCTCGCCCGGCAGCAGGTCGGTGTCACCGTGCTCGACGACAGTCACCTTGCGGAGCATCTGTCGAACGATGACCTCGATGTGCTTGTCGTGGATGGGGACACCCTGCGAACGGTAGACGCCCTGGACACCGCCCACGAGGTGCTTCTGCACCTCGCGAACACCCTTGACGCGCAGGACCTCTTTCGGGTCCACCGCGCCGATGATGATCTGGTGTCCGAGCTCGACGTGCTGGCCGTCTTCGATGAGAAGCGTCGAACGCTTCAGCACCGGGTAGGCGATCGGCTCGTCGCCGTTGTCGGGGGTCAGGATGACCTTCCGGCTGCGATCCGTGTCCTCGATGTGCACGCGGCCTGCGGCTTCGGCGATCGGGGACGCACCCTTGGGGGTACGAGCCTCGAACAGCTCCTGCACACGGGGCAGACCCTGCGTGATGTCATCAGCGGATGCCGAACCACCGGTGTGGAAGGTACGCATCGTGAGCTGGGTTCCGGGCTCACCGATCGACTGGGCCGCGATGATGCCGACGGCCTCGCCGATGTCGACGAGCAGGCCCGTGGCGAGCGAGCGGCCGTAGCAGGCAGCACACACACCGACGGCCGACTCGCACGTGAGGACGGAGCGCACCTTGATGATGTTGACTCCGGCCGCAACCAGCTTGTCGATCAGAACGTCTCCGACGTCGTCGCCGGCCTCGGCCACGACAGTGCCCTTGGCGTCGACTGCATCAGCGGCGAGCGAACGGGCGAACACCGAGTTCTCGACGTTCGGGTCCTTGGTCCACTTGCCGTCTGCGCCCTCGATCGCGATCGGGAGATCGAGACCCTTGGAGGTGCCGCAGTCGTCTTCACGGATGATGACGTCCTGCGACACGTCGACGAGACGACGCGTGAGGTAACCCGAGTCGGCCGTACGGAGGGCCGTGTCGGCCAGACCCTTGCGGGCACCGTGCGTCGCGATGAAGTACTCGGCGACCGAGAGTCCTTCGCGGTAGCTCGAGATGATCGGGCGAGGGATGATCTCACCCTTCGGGTTGTTCACGAGGCCTCGCATACCGGCGATGTTGCGCACCTGCAGCCAGTTACCACGAGCACCGGACGTGACCATGCGGTTGATGGTGTTGTCCTTCGGGAAGTTGTCGCGCATGGCCTGCGCGACCTCTTCGGTCGCCTTCGTCCAGATCTGGATGAGCTCCTGGCGACGCTCGAGGTCGGTCGTGAGACCCTTCTCGAACTGTCCCTGCACCTTGGCGGCCTGCTTCTCGTAGCCCTGAACGATCTCGCGCTTGTTCGGCGGAGTCAGGATGTCGGAGAGTGCCACGGTGACACCCGAACGGCTGGCCCAGTAGAAGCCGGCGTCCTTGATGCGGTCGAGCGATGCGGCGACCTCGACCTTGGGGTAGCGCTCGGCGAGGTCGTTGACGATCTCCGAGAGCTGGCCCTTGTCGGCCACGGCCTGGATGTACGGGTAGTCGGCCGGCAGCGCCTCGTTGAAGAGGGCGCGACCCAGCGTGGTCTCGACGATGACGGGACCGTCGACGTAGTCGGCCGGGCCCTCGTTCTCGCCGAAGTGCACGTCGTGCAGACGGATCTTCACGGGTGCGTTGAGGTCGAGCGACTTCTGGTCGTGCGCCAGGATCGCCTCGGCGACGGAGGAGAACGCGCGGCCTTCGCCGATCGCCCCTTCCTTCACCGTGGTGAGGTGGTGCAGACCGATGATCATGTCCTGTGTGGGCAGGGTCACCGGGCGACCGTCGGACGGCTTCAGGATGTTGTTCGACGCGAGCATCAGGATGCGCGCCTCGGCCTGGGCCTCGACCGACAGCGGCAGGTGCACAGCCATCTGGTCGCCGTCGAAGTCGGCGTTGAACGCCGCGCAGACGAGCGGGTGCAGCTGGATGGCCTTGCCCTCGACGAGCTGAGGCTCGAAGGCCTGGATGCCCAGACGGTGCAGCGTGGGTGCGCGGTTCAGCAGAACGGGGCGCTCGCGGATGATCTCCTCGAGCACGTCCCACACCTGCGGACGGCTGCGCTCGACCATGCGCTTCGCGGCCTTGATGTTCTGAGCGTGGCTCAGGTCGATCAGGCGCTTGATCACGAACGGCTTGAACAGCTCGAGTGCCATCTGCTTGGGCAGACCGCACTGGTGCAGCTTGAGCTGGGGACCGACGATGATGACCGAACGACCGGAGTAGTCGACGCGCTTTCCGAGCAGGTTCTGGCGGAAACGACCCTGTTTTCCCTTGAGCATGTCGCTCAGGGACTTCAGGGCGCGGTTGCCGGTACCCGTGACGGGGCGACCACGACGACCGTTGTCGAACAGGGCGTCGACGGCCTCCTGCAGCATGCGCTTCTCGTTGTTCACGATGATCTCGGGGGCTCCGAGGTCGAGCAGGCGACGCAGACGGTTGTTGCGGTTGATGACACGACGGTAGAGGTCGTTCAGGTCGCTCGTTGCGAAGCGGCCACCGTCGAGCTGCACCATCGGGCGCAGCTCCGGCGGGATCACCGGAACGACATCGAGGACCATGGCGGCCGGCGAGTTGCCGGTGGCCAGGAACGACGACACCACGCGCAGGCGCTTGATGGCACGGATCTTCTTCTGGCCCTTGCCCTCGGCGATCTGCAGGTGAAGGTTCTCACCCTCGGTCACCAGGTCGAAGGCCTCGAGGCGCTTCTTGATGGCCTCGGCGCCCATGTAGGCGCTGAAGTACTGGCCGTAGCGGTCCTGGAGCTCGTGGAAGACGGCGTCTTCCGGCTTGAGCTCGCCGACCTTGAGGCTGCGGAAGTCCTCCCAGACGCGCTCGAGCTGACCGATCTGCTCGTCGTACGCCTTGCGGGTCTGTCCCATCTCCTTCTCGGCGGAGTCCTTCGTGCGACGCTTCTGGTCGCTCTTGGCTCCCTCGGCCTCGAGGGCCGCGAGGTCGGTCTCGAGCCGCTGGAGGCGGTTCGCGATCGTGGAGTCACGCTGGTCGGACAGGGTCTTGATCTCGAGACGGAGCTCGTTCTCCAGACCGGGCATGTCCTCGTGGCGAGCATCCTCGTCGACCGAGATGATCATGTACGCGGCGAAGTAGATGACCTTCTCGAGGTCCTTCGGTGCCATGTCGAGCAGGTAGCCCAAGCGCGACGGAACGCCCTTGAAGTACCAGATGTGAGTGACGGGCGCGGCGAGCTCGATGTGGCCCATGCGCTCACGACGAACCGAGGACTTGGTGACCTCGACGCCGCAGCGCTCGCAGACGATTCCCTTGAATCGCACCCGCTTGTACTTGCCGCAGGAACACTCCCAGTCACGGCTCGGCCCGAAGATCTGCTCTCCGAAGAGACCGTCCTTCTCGGGCTTCAGCGTGCGGTAGTTGATCGTCTCCGGCTTCTTTACCTCACCGTGTGACCACTTGCGAATGTCGTCTGCCGTGGCAAGACCGATTCGCAGTTCGTCAAATGTTGTAACGTCCAGCAATGTTTTCTCTTCTCCTGAAGGTTGCGTCAGCTAAGTAACTAGGCCGGATCAGATGTCGTCGATCGACGACGACTCGAACCGGGTGGAGATGTTGATGCCGAGCTCCTCTGCGGCACGGAAGACCTCGTCGTCCGTGTCGCGCAGGCTCACTGCCGTTCCATCGGCCGAGAGGACCTCGACGTTCAGGCACAGCGACTGCATCTCCTTGATGAGCACCTTGAAGCTCTCGGGAATACCGGGCTCCTGGATGTTCTCGCCCTTGACGATCGCCTCGTAGACCTTCACGCGGCCGAGGATGTCGTCGGACTTGATGGTCAGGAGCTCCTGGAGCGCGTACGCGGCTCCATAGGCCTCGAGGGCCCAGACCTCCATCTCACCGAAACGCTGTCCACCGAACTGTGCCTTACCACCCAGCGGCTGCTGCGTGATCATGGAGTACGGACCCGTCGAACGCGCGTGGATCTTGTCGTCGACGAGGTGGTGCAGCTTCAGGATGTACATGTAACCGACCGAGATGGGCTCGGGGTACGGCTCGCCGGAGCGGCCGTCGAAGAGACGGGCCTTTCCGGAGGAACCGATGAGGCGGTCGCCGTCGCGGGTCGGGGTCGTCGAGTCGAGCAGACCGGCGATCTCTTCCTCAAAAGCACCGTCGAACACGGGGGTCGCGACCTTGGTGTTCGGAGCAGCCTTGCGGGCCTGCTCGGGCAGCTCAGCAGCCCACTTGGGCTTGCCTTCGACCTCCCAGCCCTGCTTGGCGATCCAGCCGAGGTGCGTCTCGAGAACCTGGCCGAAGTTCATTCGACCGGGGATTCCCAGCGGGTTCAGCACGATGTCGACGGGGGTACCGTCTGCCAGGAACGGCATGTCCTCGACCGGAAGGATCTTGGAGATGACGCCCTTGTTGCCGTGACGGCCGGCGAGCTTGTCGCCCTCGGTGATCTTGCGCTTCTGGGCGATGTAGACGACAACGCGCTGGTTGACGCCCGACCCGAGCTCGTCGTCGTTCTCGGCAGAGAACTCCTTGACGGCGATGATCGTGCCCTGCTCACCGTGGGGAACCTTCAGCGACGTGTCGCGAACCTCGCGGCTCTTCTCGTTGAAGATGGCGCGCAGCAGGCGCTCCTCGGCGCTGAGCTCGGTCTCGCCCTTGGGCGTGACCTTGCCGACGAGGATGTCGCCGGGGCGGACCTCGGCACCGATGCGGATGATGCCGCGCTCGTCGAGGTCTGCGAGCAGCTCAGGCGAGACGTTGGGGAGGTCACGGGTGATCTCCTCTTTACCCAGCTTGGTGTCGCGCGCGTCGACCTCGTACTCCTCGATGTGAATCGAGGAGAGCACGTCGTCTTTCACCAGGTTCTGGCTCAGGATCATCGCGTCTTCGAAGTTGTAGCCCTCCCACGGCATGAACGCCACGAGGAGGTTCTTGCCGAGCGCGAGCTCGCCGTTCTCGGTGGCGGGACCATCGGCCAGAACCTGGCCGACCTCGACCCGCTCGCCCTCGGCGACGATCACACGGTGGTTGTAGCTGGTGCCCTGGTTGGAGCGGTCGAACTTGCGCAGGTAGTAGTCCTGCGTTCCACCCTCGTCGAGCTGCACGGTGACGACGTCTGCCGAGACCTCGGAGACGACACCCGCCTTGAGCGTGGTGACCACGTCTCCGGCGTCGATGGCGGCGTAGCCCTCCATACCGGTACCCACGAGCGGGCTCTCGCTGCGGAGCAGCGGAACGGCCTGGCGCTGCATGTTCGCACCCATGAGGGCGCGGTTGGCATCGTCGTGCTCGAGGAAGGGGATGAGCGAGGTCGCGACCGACACCATCTGGCGCGGCGAGACGTCCATGTAGCCGATGTCCTCGGCCGGGAACAGGTCGACCTCTCCGCCCTTGCGGCGGGCGAGGACGCGCGACTCGGCGAAGCGGGCCTCACCGGTGAGCGGCGCGTTGGCCTGGGCGACGATGTACTCGTCTTCTTCGCTGGCGGTCAGGTAGTCGATGGTCGCCGTGACCACGCCGTCGACGACGCGACGGTACGGGGTCTCGATGAAACCGAACGAGTTGATGCGCGCGAACGAGGCGAGCGAACCGATCAGACCGATGTTCGGGCCTTCAGGGGTCTCGATGGGGCACATGCGGCCGTAGTGCGACGGGTGAACGTCTCGCACCTCGACACCGGCGCGCTCACGGCTCAGACCACCCGGGCCCAGCGCGGAGAGGCGACGCTTGTGCGTCAGGCCCGCGAGGGGGTTGTTCTGGTCCATGAACTGCGACAGCTGGCTGGTTCCGAAGAACTCCTTGATCGCGGCGACGACAGGGCGCACGTTGATCAGGGTCTGCGGCGTGATGGCCTCGATGTCCTGAGTCGTCATACGCTCGCGAACGACGCGCTCCATGCGGGACAGACCCGTGCGGACCTGGTTCTGGATGAGCTCGCCGACGGCGCGGATGCGACGGTTTCCGAAGTGGTCGATGTCATCGACGTCGAGACGGATGTCGACCTTCTTGCCCTCGCGGGTGCCGGGGATCGTCGTCTGGTTGTCGTGCAGGGCGACCAGGTACTTGATCGTGGCGATGATGTCCTCGACCGTGAGCACCGAGTTGCTCAGCGCGCTCTCGATGCCGAGCTTGCGGTTGATCTTGTACCGACCGACCTTGGCCAGGTCGTAGCGCTTCGAGTTGAAGTAGAAGTTGTCGAGCAGCGCACGCGCGGCCTCGGCAGCGACCTGCTCGCCCGGACGGAGCTTGCGGTAGATGTCCTTCAGCGCCTCTTCCTTCGTCAGGATCGTGTCCTTCTCGAGGGTGGCCTCGATGGATGCGTATCCCTTGAACTCGGAGAGGATCTCTTCGCTCGTGAGGCCGAGGGCCTTGAGGAAGACGGTGACGCTCTGCTTGCGCTTGCGGTCGATGCGAACGCCGACCTGGTCGCGCTTGTCGATCTCGAACTCGAGCCATGCACCACGGCTCGGGATGATGCGCGAGGAGTAGATGTCCTTGTCGGACGTCTTCTCCTGGGCGCGCTCGAAGTACACGCCGGGGCTGCGCACGAGCTGCGAGACGACGACACGCTCGGTGCCGTTGATGATGAACGTGCCGCGCTCGGTCATGAGCGGGAAGTCGCCCATGAAGACGGTCTGCGTCTTGATCTCACCGGTCTGGTGGTTCATGAACTCGGCCTCGACGTAGAGGGGAGCCGCATAGGTCTTGCCGCGCTCCTTGCACTCGTCGATCGTGTACTTCTCAGGCTCGAGGAACGGAGCGGTGAAGCTCAGCTGCATCGTCTCGCCGAGGTCCTCGATCGGGGAGATCTCCTCGAAGATCTCCTCGAGTCCCGAGTTGTTGGCGAGGTCCTGACGACCGGCCTTCTTCGCCTCGGCGACGCGCTCTTTCCAGATGTCGTTGCCGACGAGCCAGTCGAAGCTCTCGGTCTGCAGAGCGAGCAGATCCGGGACCGTCAGAGTGTCTGTGATCTTCGCGAACGAGAGACGCGATGCGTTTCTCCCGGTCTTGGGTGAGTTGGTGGATGCGTTGCGCGCAGCAGCCAAGGAAATAACCTCCGTGGACCCCGTCGGGTCTCAGTACTGTCGGTTGACTAATAAGGATGTTTCGTTTGCGATCGCACCCGGCTTCGACCTACATTTGTCAAGAAGTTCGGGGATGTAAAACCACGGCTGCCGACCGCGATATGAGGGCATGGTTTTACTGGGAGCGCAAAGGTCAACTATAGGTGAATCCGACGCGCCTGTCCACCGCTTTTCTTGATTAGTTTCTGAATCTCCGGTATAACCGCGCTCGCCCCCGCTTCGACAGGCTCAGCGAACGGGCTTTTCCCGTTCATTTTCCCGTTCCCTGAGACAAGTCGAAGGGATACTGGAACCATGAGCAGATCCACGCGAGGCGCCGATCGGGCCGAGCCCGGGCATCCATCGGCAACCCTGTCGAAGAGTGGCTTCCACGCCCGGATCGAGTCCGACCGCTACTCCCCCGGCAGCTTCCTGCTCGTCGTCGACGGCACTCCGCAATCGCACGTCGACCTCGACGACCCCACCCACCTGAACTTCGAGTACGTGCGCCGCATCGGCCACGGCATCGACCTCGTGCGCCCCGAGGGCGACCCGATCACCGCCGTGCACCTCGGCGGCGGCGGCCTCACCCTCCCGCGCTACGTCGCGGCGACGAGGCCCGGGTCGCGGCAGCAGGTCGTCGAGTACGAGAGCGACCTCGTCGATCTGGTGCGCCGGGAGCTGCCCCTGCCCCGCGACGCGCAGATCCGCATCCGGCACGGCGACGCACGCGAAGTGCTCGCCGCGTTCCCGCCGGGGCTGGTCGGCAACGTCGATCTGCTGGTGGTGGATGTCTTCTCCGGCGCGCGTACGCCGGCCCACGTCACGAGCGCCGAGTTCTACACCCTCGGCCGCACGCTGCTCGCCGATGACGGCATGATCGCGGTGAACGTCGCCGACGGCGCCGGACTCGCCTTCGCCCGCGGACAGGCCGCAACCCTGTCGAGCGTGTTCGATCACGTGTCGATCGTCCTCGACTCGCAGATGCTGAAGGCCAAGCGTTTCGGCAACGTGGTCATGTTCGGCTCCCGCTCCCCGCTCCCCTTCGAGCGCCTGCCGCGGCTCGTGGCCGGCGATCCCGTCGCATCCAAGGTCGTTACGGGCGCCGAGCTGCGCAACTTCATCGCGGGCGCAGCCATCGTCACCGACCAGACCGCGGTGAAGTCGCCCCCGCCGGGGCGCAGCATCTTCCAGATCAAGCCCTGACCGGGGCCCCAGGCAGGAGAGACCATGAGCATCCGACGAACCACCTCGGCCCTCGCCGCGAGCGCCGTCGCCCTGCTCGTGCTGGCCGGATGCGAGGCGCCGCGCCCCGAGCGCACGGTCGCGACGGCGACACCGTCGGCCACCGCATCGGCCACCCCGACCCCGACGGCCAGCACCACCCCGACCGCTCCCCCGCTCACGGGCGCGTACACGAGCACCGGCGAGCTGATCCCGCTGGCGAACGACCTGGCGGCACCCTGGTCGATCGCGGCCGTCGGCACAGACGGCATCCTGATCTCTGAACGAGACTCCGCGCAGATCGTGCTCGTCGACCCGACCGGCCAGAAGCGGGCGATCGGCGGCGTGGGCGGCGTCGCCGCGTCGGGCGAGGGCGGCCTGCTCGGCATCGCGGTGCACGGCGACGGCGCCGAGCGACGCCTCTTCGCGTACTTCACGACCGACGGAGACAACCGGGTCGTGTCGTTCCCGCTCACCGGGGCGGCAGCATCCCTCGCACTCGGGCCGGCCACCGAGGTCATCACCGGCCTGCCCAAGGCGTCGAACCACAACGGCGGCCGCATCGCGTTCGGCCCCGACGACAAGCTCTACATCACCACCGGCGACGCGAACCAGCGCGAGGGCGCCCAAGATCCGGGCTACCTGGGCGGCAAGATCCTGCGACTGGATGCCTCGGGCTCGGTCCCCGCGGACAACCCGATCGCGGGCTCGCCGGTCTACAGCCTCGGCCACCGCAACCCGCAGGGAATCGCGTGGGGCCCGGACGGCACGATGTACGCCGCGGAGTTCGGCCAGGACACGTGGGACGAGCTGAACATCATCGTTCCCGGCGCGAACTACGGCTGGCCGACAGTCGAGGGCATCGATTCGTCGGACACCCGGTTCGTTGCGCCCATCGCGCAGTGGAGCACCGACGACGCCAGCCCGAGCGGCATCGCGGTGGTCGGCGACACCGTGTTCATGGCCGGGCTCGGCGGCGAGAGGCTGTGGACGATCGACGCGACCGGGGGCGTTCAGACCCGGGAGTTCTTCACGGGCCAGCTCGGGCGCGTCCGCGACGTGCATGCGACGGGCGACGGCGGCCTGCTGCTCATCACGAACAACACCGACGGCCGAGGCGAGCCCCGATCGGGGGACGACACGCTGTATCGAGTCACTCTCGCGGCGACCTCCGGATAGGGTTGTTCGCAGCCCGCCGACCGACCCGTTCGGCCGCGGGAGCACCACGCGCCGAGCAACGGAGTACCTGACACACGTGAGCATCATCACCGGCTACGACCCCCGCAACCTGAGGGAGAAGATCGACGTCGCGGCGGCATCCGCGCGACTCGGCGAGCTGGGCCAACTGCGCAGCCTCTCGGCCCTCAACGAGAAGGTCGGGCTGTACCGGCTGCTCGGGCGCCTCGACGAGGCATGGACCGTGGCGAACGAGGCCGTGCGCCACACCCGCTTCTCGGGCGACCGCGAGCAGCTGCTCGGCGCCCGTATCCGCCGCGCTCAGGTGCAGCAGTACCAGGGCAAGCTGCAGGCGGCCCTGTCCGAACTGTCGCTGTGCGTCGACGAGGCGCGGGTGCACGAGTGGGGTCCGCTCGAGGCAGCGTCGCAGCTCACCCGCGGCAAGGTGCTGTTCGACCTGGGCGACTACGAGGCCGCCCTGGTCGACTTCAAGGCCACCGTCTTCCTCTACGAGAAGATGGGCGCCTCGCTCGACCAGCTCGAGAGCTCGCTCGTGGCCGTCGCCGTGACCGAGTCGTTCCTCTCCGAGTCCTGACCCGTGTCTCGGCGGCCGCTCGCGGGCCGATGTCGCACGCTCGAGTTAAGGTTTCCCCGTGGCTGATCTTGCGAAAGTACGCGTCTGGGCAGACGCCCTCATAGCCCTCCACCTCGATCCGCGGGTGTGGTCGTTCGGGTTCGATAACGCCAAGACGCGCGCGGGGCTCTGCAGCTTCACGACCAAGCGCATCACGGTCTCGCGCTACCTGGCCGCCACCTTCGACGACGACGAGATCCACCAGGTGCTGCTGCACGAGGTCGCGCACGCGATGGCCGGCCACCGGGCGGGACACGGTCCGTCGTGGAGGCGCATCGCGGCATCCATCGGATACGTGGGGTCGCGCACGCACACCGGCTCGGTCGCCGACGAACTGGCGCCGTGGGCGGGCACCTGCCCCGCGGGCCACGAGCATTTCCGCTATCGCAAGCCGGCGCGCACGCTCGCCTGCGGCATGTGCTCCAAGCGGTTCGACCCGGCCAACGTCATCACCTGGCAGCGCCGCGAGATCGACCCGGCGCGCAGGCGCCAAGCGGCCTCCCGACTGTAGCGCGCTTGCCTGGGGCTCAGACGGGCGGCTGCGGGTCGTACTGGATGCCGCGGCGCACCTCGCGGGCGCGTTCGACTCCCGCGAGACGGGCGACGAGATGCAGAGCCATGTCTATGCCCGCCGAGACACCCGCGGACGTGATCACGTCGCCGTCGTCGACGAAGCGATCGTCGGGGCGCACCTCGATGCTCGGGTCGAGTTCGCCGAGCCGGTCGAGCGAACCCCAGTGCGTCGTCGCCGGCCGGTTGCCGAGGATGCCGGCCGCCGCATAGACGAGCGAGCCGGTGCAGACACTGGTCATCAGGGGAACGGCGGCTCGCTGCGCGCGCACCCACTCGATCCGCGCCTCGTCGACGAGGTGCCTGCGAGTGCCGCGTCCGCCCGGATAGATGAGCACCTCGAGGGGCGGTGCGGCATCCACCCGCACATCGGGCAGAATGCGCATGCCCTTGGCGCAGGTGACGGGGTCGAGCGAGTCGGCCATCATCAGCACGTCGTACCCGTCCTCGGGATTCGCGCGCGTCCACCACGAGAGCACCTCCCACGGACCGACGGCATCGAGTTCCTCCACGTCGTCGAACAACAGAATGCCGATATGCCTGGTCATGGTGCCACCCTATCCGCGCCTCCTCGGCGCATCCGCACCCTGTCGTCGGGCAGCGGATGCACCTGCCGGGCGCCGGTGCGCAGACTCAGAACGCTTCGCTGACTCCCGTGTTGTGCGGGTCGTCGTGGTGCGCGCGCACGAGGCTCGCCGGCCACGAGTTGCGCGGGGCCTTCTCCGGCCTGCGCAGGGCCTGCTCGAGCACCGCGTCGCCGAGGTGCTTCTCGACGTCGAGGCGAGGGTAGGCCTCCTCGATCGCACTCCGCTCTGCCGCCGCGACCGTGTCGAGGCCGAAGTCGCCGCGCACGCCGAGGCGGGTCAACCGCGTGATCGGTCCTCGGCGCTCCGCGATCTGGGGCGAGGTGTGCAGGGCGATGGCCTCCCAGACCAGGTCGGTCTCGGCGGCGGACATCCCCTCGGCGGCCAGGAAGCGTGCGGCCGCGTCGGCGCCGTCGACCTCGAACCGCAGCTCGCCGTCGGCCTCGTCCGTCGTTCCGATGTCGTGCAGCACGCAGGCGAGGAACAGCAGATCGGTGTCGAAGTCCTGGCCGGCAGCGAGGCCATCGGATGCCGCCACCACGCGGGCGTGCAGGAAGGTGCGAACGCTGTGGTTGGCGATGGAGCGCTCCTCGGTGCGCTGCACCCAGTCGAGCGCGCGACGCGCGGTGTCACCGGTGGGCAGGTGAAGGAGTTCCGTCATGCCCTCGACGCTAGCCCGAGGCCCCTGAGCCCGATGCTCGGCAACCGGCCAATGTGGCACGAGATTCCGCCGAGTTGCACGAAAACGCCGCCTCACCCGATGGGGAGGCGGCGTTTTCAGGCAACTCGACGAGACGACTACTCGACGACCTGGACTTCCTTCCAGAACGCGACGTAGTTGCTGAAGTCCTTGCCCACGCGGTCGAACGAAGCGGGGTAGGGCTTCGGGTAGCTCCAGGCGCGGTCCTTGAGGCTCGCGCCGCTGTCGCTCACGCTGAAGTACTGGCACTCGCCCTTCCACGGACAGGTGTACGGGGTGTCGCTGGGGGTGAGCAGGTCGAAGTTCACGCTCGACGGGGGAAAGTACCAGTTCCCTTCGATGGCGATCAGATCTTCCTTGGGTGCCTCGGCGATGACGGTGCCGTTGACGACTGCTTTCATGATGAAACCTCCTGCCGCAACGCTACGCCCTCAGCGTCAGCGCGCGTCCTGAATCGGACGGATCACACGCTGGAAGATCAGGATTCCCGCAGCGACCACCGGCACGGCGACCAGCGCGCCCAGGATTCCTCCGAGGGCCGCGCCGCCGATGGCCGCCACGATCACGAGCACGCCGGGCACGGCGACCGCCTTGGCCATCACCCGCGGGGTGAGGATGTAGGCCTCGACCTGCAGGTAGACGAGCATGATGATCGCGAAGATGAGGGCGCCGAGCGGGTTGATGGTGAGGATCGATACGGCTCCAATCGTCGTACCGAGAATGGGACCGACCACGGGGATGAGAGCGCAGACGAAGGCGACAAGGGCCAGCAGCAGGGGCGCCGGTCCGCCCACGATGAGAACAAGGATCAGGGTGATGGTGGCGTTCGCGAGAGCCAGCACGAACTGGCCGGCCACGTACTTGCCGACCGACTCCAGGATCTCCTCCGTGATCTCCCTGAATCCCGCACGACGCGACTGGGGCACCGCCTGGTAGACGGTCGCCATCACGCCGCGGAGCGTCAGCGTGAGGTAGATGGTGAGCACGGTCACCACGATCACGGCGGTGATTCCCTCGAAGACGCCCGACCCGACAGAGAGCAGGCCGCCGCCGATCGAGAGGAGCTTGTCGGGATCGGAGAGGAACGAGGTGATGTCCTTGATGATCGAGTCGAGGTCGAGCGAGGTGCCCAGCTGATCGCTGATCCAGATGACCCAGGGCTGCGACAGCAGCCTGTCGGTCAGCTCACTCGCGTGGGAGATCAGGTAGTTCACCTGACGAACGAGGTTGGGCACGATGGCCAAGGCGACGCCGCCGATCACCGCGAGCGCGATCACGGCGACCCCGAGCGACGCGGCCCAGCGAGGGATGTTGTGCCGCTCGGCGAGCTTCATCAGCGGCTCGAGGGCCAGCGCGATGAAGAAGGCGATGCCGATGTACACGAACACCGTCGACAGCGAGCCGAGGGCACCCCACACCCCGAGCCCGACGCAGGCGCCGAGCGCTCCCAGCAGACCGATGAGAAGGGGGTTGAACCGGATGCGCCGCTGCGGCACGCGAGCCTCTTCGGCTCGGCGGGTGGGCACCCTGCCGAGCGTCGAGCGGACTCTCGGCGAGGTGTTCGGTCGACGGCGGGGCGAATGCGAGTCGGCTCGTGTCATTGCTCGAGGCTAGTGGACACGGGCTCCTCGGCTCACGTCAGAGCAGGTCTGCGTGGTGGATCGCCGCGACGTCCGGGTGAGCGCGCAGGCGGTAGCGCAGCACGTTCTCGCCGTAGACCTGCAGGATCGGGCTGTCGTCGGGATCGGGCGTCACGCCCGTGGCCTCCGACTGCAGGGCCGCAGGCAGCGGGATCACCGGGATCGACGCATCCAACGCGGGGTTGAAGAAGAACGGGATGGAGATGCGGTCGCTGCCGATCGACGGCGAGATCACGCGGTGCACCGTGGCCTTGAGGTAGCCGTTCGTGGCGTACTCGAGCAGCTCGCCGATGTTCACGACGAAGGCGCCGGGCACCGGCGGGGCGTCGATCCACTCGTCGCCGTGCGCGACCTGGAGGCCGCCCTTGCCGGGCTCGACGAGGAGAAGGGTGAGCGCGCCGCCGTCGCGGTGGGCACCGACGCCCTGCTTCGGGGTCGGGTCGCTCTTGCCGGGGTAGCGAACGATCTTGATCAGGGTCGACGGACGCTCGGCGAACGCCGCGTCGAAGACGTGCGGGTCGGCACCGAGCGACTGCGCCCAAGCCTGCAGAAGCCGGATGCTGATGGCCGACAGCTCGTCGTGCCACCGAGTGACGACATCCTGCAGTTCGGGCAGGGCGTCGGGCCACAGGTTCGGGCCCTCGAGCCGCCAGTAGTCGGGAACGCCCTCGCCGCGCTCGACCGTCTCGCGCTCGCTGCCGATGTCGATCTGCTCGCGCCAGTCGACCTTGCCCTGCGTCAGCTCGCCGCCGACGCGGGTGTAGCCGCGGAACTGCGGGCTGAGCACGTTCTCGATCGACAGCTTGTCTGCCTCGGGAAGGTCGAAGAACCGCCGCGACGTCTCGAGCACGCGGCTCACGAGCGACTCGGGAACGCCGTGACCCGTGAGATAGAAGAATCCGTAGTCGTGGGTGGCACGGCGCAGGTCGTTGCGGAAAGCCTCCGCCTCGTCGGGCGAGGCATCGAGGCGGGAGAAATCGAGAACGGGCAGGCTCTGGGTCATGGATTCAGGCTGGCACCTCGATCGGCCAACACCAAATTGCATTACGACGTATTGAGCGGGCGTGCAATGGCAGGCGTCCGACTTGTCGCAGACGGGCCTGCCACGCAGACTGGGCGGTGGAGGCCACCCATGAGAGTTCTGCTGAAATTCGTGCTCGACACAGATCCGGATGCCGCGTGGCGGGCCATCCGGAGCCCCGCCGTCTTTCGCGAGGTGTCGAGTCCGTTCCTGAAGATCCGGTCGCTCAGCGCCGACGGCTTTCCGACCATCTGGCGGCCGGGACAGCATCCCGTCGAGATCGAGGGCGGCGGCCTGATACCGCTGGGCAAGCAGATCATCCGGCTCTCCTTCCTGGAGCGGCCCGACGGGGTGCGCATCGTGCGCGATTCGGGCCGCGGCGTCTCGGGTGCTGTCGCCATCCCCACCACCTGGGATCACCAGATGGCCATCTCGCCCGACCCGGCCGGAACGGGCAAGACTCTCTACCGAGACCGGCTGATCATCGGAGCGGGCGTGCTGACGCCGGCCGCCTGGTACGGCATGTGGGCGTTCTGGCAGTGGCGCGGGGCGCGGCTCCGGCAGCTCGCGCCGACGTGGGCGTTCGATCCGCCGCTCCCGTCGTCCCCTGAGCCTGTCGACGACCCTTCGACAAGCTCAGGGAACGGGGCTGTCGGGGCCGATCCCGACATCTCGGCGTAGCCTGATCCGATGACCTCCGCTGTTTCCGCCATCCAGGTCGCCGACTGGCGCCAACGCGTCTTCGCTCTCTATGCCGAGGTGCGCCTGCTCGCGCTGGTGAACGCCGAGGCCGCCCATACCGTGTGGCGCGACGGGCGCGACGAACTGTTCCGCACGCATCCGCAGACCCCCCTGCTGCCCGACGACCGACCCGGCTTCACCGGGCTGCCCGTGGCGCCCTACGACCCGGCCTGGCGATTCGAGGTCGAGATCACGGGCCCGGATGCGCCGGGCGGCTTCGATTTCGAGACCGGCACCGACGGGGTCGTGCCGTTCGAACTCGTCGGGCACGCGAGCATCCCCGAGGTGGGCAGGCTCGACGTCTGGCGCCTGCGCTCCTACGGAGGCGGCCTGTTCATTCCCGTTCGCGACGGGCTCGCGGGCACACCCGACGGAACCTACGGCGGCGGGCGCTACCTCATCGATTCGATCAAGGGCGCCCATCTGGGCGAGGGCGACACACCCGGGTCGCTGGTGCTCGACTTCAACTTCGCGTACAACCCCTCGTGCGCCTACGACCCAGCCTGGGCCTGCCCGCTCGCGCCTCTCGGAAACCGCGTCTCCGCCGGGATTCCGGTGGGCGAGCTGTATGTGCGCTAGGCTGTAATCACTTGCGAGCGCGATCGTGCGCTCCCTGCGTCGTAGAACGCACCTTGCGGTTCGGGCCTCGTGCCTGAAATCCGCGAAAACTTTCTCACGGCGAACGGAAGTGCCTACTGGCACCTTCGCCATCATTTCCGCACAGTCGCGGCATGGCCGAGAGAGTCTGTGCGAAACAGCATCTCTGTGCGATGCCGTCGTGTCACGCTGCGGATCCGATGCCTGAAAGGCACCGAAACAGCTATGTCAACACCCACCTTCTCCTCGCTCGGCGTTCCTGCGCCCGTCGTGGCCGCGCTCACCAGCGCCGGCATCACCGAGCCCTTCCCCATCCAGCTCGACACCCTTCCCGACACCCTCGCCGGACGCGACGTGCTCGGCCGCGGAAAGACGGGCTCGGGCAAGACGCTCGCGTTCTCCATTCCGATGGTCGCCCGCCTCGGCGGCGCGCTCTCCGGCGGCCAGCGCCGCTCGGGTCGCCCGCTCGGCCTGGTGCTCGCGCCGACCCGTGAGCTCGCCACCCAGATCTCTGCAGTGCTCCAGCCGCTCGCCGACGCGTACGGCCTGAAGTCGACCACCATCTTCGGTGGCGTGTCGCAGCAGCGCCAGGTCGCCGCCCTCAAGGCCGGCGTCGACATCATCGTCGCCTGCCCGGGCCGCCTCGAAGACCTCATGAAGCAGGGCTTCGTGTCGCTCGACGCCATCGAGATCACCGTGCTCGACGAGGCCGACCACATGGCCGACCTGGGCTTCCTGCCCGTCGTCACGCGCATCCTCGACAAGACCCCGCGCGGCGGACAGCGCCTGCTGTTCTCCGCCACGCTCGACAACGGCGTAGACAAGCTCGTGCGCAAGTTCCTGCAGAACGAGGTTCTGCATTCGGTCGACGAGGCCACCAGCCACGTCGAGCTCATGACCCACCACGTGTTCGAGGTCGACGGCGCCACCGCCAAGACCGAGCTCGTTCAGAAGCTCGCCTCGGGCACCGGCCGCCGCATCCTGTTCATGCGCACCAAGCACCACGCCAAGAAGCTGGCCCGCCAGCTGATCGACGCCGGCATCCCCGCCGTCGACCTGCACGGCAACCTCTCGCAGGTCGCCCGCGACCGCAACCTCGCAGCTTTCAGCGCCGGTGACGTGAAGGTCCTCGTCGCCACCGACGTCGCCGCCCGCGGCGTGCACGTCGACGACATCGAGCTCGTCATCCACGTCGACCCGCCGGCAGAGCACAAGGCGTACCTGCACCGCTCGGGCCGCACCGCCCGCGCGGGAAGCGCCGGAGACGTCGTCACTGTGATGCTGCCGACGCAGAAGAAGGACACGGCCGATCTGCTCCGCAAGGCGGCCATCCAGGTCACCCCGCAGCGCGTCACGGCGAACTCCCCCGCAGTCACCGAGCTCGTCGGCGAGCTGGCCGAGTGGGTCAAGCCCGCTCCCCGCGCCGCCGTTCAGGTTCAGGGCACCCCGCGCCGCCAGGGCGGATCGCAGGGAGCCAACGCCCAGCGCAAGCGCGCCCAGCGCGACGGTTCGCCGTCCGCCGGCGGCGGCGAGGGTCGTCCCCGTCGCGACCGTTCGGGCCGTCCCGCGACCGCAGGCGCCCCGGCTTCGGCCGGTGGAGCCCGCCGCGGCGGCAACGGCGGAGGCCGCGCAGCGGCCCCGGCCGGTGGCTCGTCGCGCACCTACTCCACGTCGACCGGCGGCCAGGGCGGCTACGCGGCCGGCGCATCGGCATCCGGCAATGGCGGCGCCAGCGGCGCTCGTCGCCAGGGACGCCGCGCCCAGGGCTAGCAGCCCGCGCTTCGCCTGAACGGGCGGATATCAGTGCATCCGACGCGAATACCGCGTCGGGTCCTCTGTTCTCCGCCCGTTCGTGCGTTCCGTTCCCTGAGCCTGTCGTTCCCTGAGCCCGTCGAAGGGCTGCCCTTCGACAAGCTCAGGGAACGCCTGTCTAGATCAGGCGTCCTACCGAGGCCAGTGCCGCCCGCAGCAGCGAGCCGCGGCCGCCCTCGAACTCGGCAGACAGCTCGTCGGATGCCGCCTCCTGGGGAGTCATCCAGGTCACCTCGAGCGCGTCCTGGCGTGGCTCGCAGGTGCCCGTGACGGGCACCACGTAGGCGAGCGAGACGGCGTGCTGACGCTCATCGTAGAACTGGGTGACGCCGGGAAGCGGGAAGTACTCCGCCACCGAGAACGGGATCGGGCTCGCGGGCAGCTGCGGGAACGCCATGGGCCCGAGGTCTTTCTCGAGGTGGCGGAAGAGGGCATCCCTCAGCGTCTCGCCGTACATGACCCGGCCGGAGACGAGCGTGCGCGTGATCGAGCCTGTGGGAGTGGCCCGCAGAAGCATACCCACCTCGGTGACCTGGCCCAGGCCGTCGACCCTCACGGGAACGGCCTCCACGTAGAGCAGCGGCAGGCGCCGACGGATCTCGGCGAGCTCGATGTCGCTGAGCCAGCCCGGGTTGGTGTTCTGCGACGGTGTGGGCGGGATGTTGCTGCCCTCGGGGGTCCACTCGGGATCGGGGTCTGGAGTTCTCACGCTCATAGTCCATTCTTACCCACGAGACCAGCCGTCGGCGCCGCAGGACACACTGTCGGCGGCATGCGTGAGGATGGAGCATATGGGCGACGTGCTCGACAGGTTCTCCCCCGCGACCCGACAGTGGTTCCGCGGGGCGTTCAGCGCGCCCACGCCCGCGCAGCTCGGAGCGTGGCAGGCGGTGTCCTCCGGGGCGAACGCGCTCGTCGTTGCCCCCACCGGATCGGGCAAGACGCTGTCGGCCTTCCTGTGGTCGATCGACAGGCTCACGTCGCAGCCCCCGCCCGCGAAGGCCGGCGTGCGGGTCCTCTACATCTCGCCGCTCAAGGCTCTCGCCGTCGACGTCGAGCGCAACCTGCGCTCCCCGCTCGTGGGCATCACGCAGACGGCGAGGCTCCTCGGCACCGAGCCCCCGAACATCCAGGTGGGCGTGCGCAGCGGCGACACGACGCAGGCCGACCGCCGCACCCAGTCCAAGAACCCGCCCGACATCCTCATCACCACGCCCGAGTCGCTGTTCCTGATGCTCACCTCGGCAGCGCGCGAGTCGCTCTCGACCGTCGAGACGGTCATCATCGACGAGGTGCACGCGGTCGCGGCCACCAAGCGCGGCGCGCACCTCGCCGTCTCGCTCGAACGCCTCGACCTGCTCCTCGACAAGCCGGCCCAGCGCATCGGGCTGTCGGCCACGGTGCGTCCGCGCGAAGAGGTGGCTCGCTTCCTGGCCGGCGGCCGTCCGGTCACCATCGTGGCTCCGACGTCGACCAAGAAGTTCGACCTGCGAGTCGTCGTGCCGGTCGACGACATGACCGCCCTCCCGTCGGCGGGCGAGCGAGAGGGCTCTGCGGCGGGGGCCTTGCGGGAGGACGACGGGTCGGGAGGAGGCCAGGGTTCGATCTGGCCGCACGTCGAAGAGAGCATCGTCGACCGCATCCTTGCCCACCGCTCGTCGATCGTGTTCGCGAACTCCCGTCGGCTGGCCGAGCGGCTCACGGCCCGGCTGAACGAGATCTACCTCGAGCGGCGCGAGGAGTCTCTTGCCGACTCGCTCCACGAGCTTGTCGAAGGGCACGAGCTTGTCGAAGGGCACGATTCCCTTCGACAGGCTCAGGGAACGGGAACACAGGCTCAGGGAACGCAGGCTCAGCGAGCGAAGCAGCCGCCCGCCCAGGTCATGGGCCAGGCCGGGCAGACCAAGGGCCTCCCGGCCAGCGTCAGCGCGCGGGCCGGCGACGGCGCCGACGAGCCGATCCTCGCGCGCGCCCACCACGGCTCCGTCTCGAAAGAGCAGCGGGCGGTCATCGAAGACGACCTCAAGACGGGGCGGCTGCGCTGCGTCGTCGCCACCTCGAGCCTCGAACTCGGCATCGACATGGGCGCCGTCGACCTCGTCGTGCAGGTGGAGTCGCCGCCGAGCGTCGCCAGCGGCCTGCAGCGCGTCGGCCGCGCCGGTCACCAGGTGGGAGAAGTGTCCCGCGGCATCCTGTACCCCAAGCACCGCGCCGATCTGCTGCACTCCGCCGTCGCCTCGCTGCGCATGACAGAGGGCCTCATCGAGTCGCTGTCGGTGCCCACGAATCCGCTCGATATCCTCGCCCAGCAGACCGTCGCCGCCTGCGCTCTCGAGCCGATCGACGTCGAGGAGTGGTTCGACACGGTGCGACGCAGCGCCCCCTTCGCGGGCCTCCCGCGCTCGGCCTACGAGGCCACGCTCGACCTGCTCGCGGGCCGCTATCCGTCCGACGAGTTCGCCGAGCTCCGACCCCGCCTGGTGTGGGATCGCGACGCCGGAACGCTCACGGGCCGCCCCGGCGCGCAGCGGCTCGCGGTCACGAGCGGCGGAACCATCCCCGACCGCGGCCTCTTCGGCGTCTTCATGGTCGGGGGCGCCGCATCCGAGCAGGCGACGGGCACCGCATCCACGGCCAAAGGCGGCAACCGGGTGGGCGAGCTCGACGAGGAGATGGTCTACGAGTCGCGCGTCGGCGACGTCTTCGCGCTCGGTGCCACGAGCTGGCGAATCCAGGAGATCACGCACGACAGGGTTCTGGTCACGCCCGCTTTCGGCGAGCCCGGCCGTCTCCCGTTCTGGCGCGGAGACGGCCAGGGTCGCCCGGCAGAACTCGGTCGAGCGATCGGCGAGTTCACCCGCCAGCTGGCGGGGGCGGATGCCGAGGGGCGCGCCCGCATGACCGCGAGCGCGGGGCTCGACGAGCGCGCGGCGAACAACCTCGTCACCTTCGTGGTCGAACAGCGCGAGGCCACTGGCCACGTGCCCAGCGACAAGACCCTCGTCATCGAGCGCTTCCGCGACGAGCTCGGCGACTGGCGCGTCATCCTGCACTCCCCCTTCGGCATGCAGGTGCACTCGCCGTGGTCGCTGGCCATCGGCGCGCGCCTGCGCGAGCGCTTCGGCATCGACGGCGCATCCGTCGCCAACGACGACGGCATCATCCTGCGCCTGCCCGACACCGAGAGCGAGCCGCCCGGCGCCGAGCTGTTCCTGTTCGAGGCCGACGAGCTCGAGCAGATCGTCACTCAAGAGGTAGGTGGCTCGGCCCTGTTCGCCTCGCGCTTCAGAGAGAACGCCGCCCGCGCCCTGCTCCTGCCCCGGCAGAACCCCGGCAAGCGCTCGCCGCTCTGGCAGCAGCGCCAGCGCAGCGCCCAGCTGCTCGATGTGGCCCGCAAGTTCCCGAGCTTCCCCATCATCCTCGAGACCATCCGAGAGTGCCTGCAAGACGTCTACGACCTGCCCGCCCTCATCGGCCTCACCCGCGACCTCGAGGCACGGCGCATCCGGGTGGTCGAGGCCGAGACCCAGGAGCCGTCGCCCTTCGCCAAGTCGTTGCTCTTCGGCTACGTCGCCTCGTTCGTCTACGAGGGCGACAGCCCCCTCGCCGAGCGCCGCGCCGCCGCGCTGTCGCTCGACCCCACGCTGCTGTCCGAGCTGTTGGGCCGCGCCGAGCTGCGTGAACTCCTCGACCCCGGGGTCATCGCCCAGACCGAGCTCGAGCTGCAGCGACTCGCGCCCGACCGCAAGGCTCGAGACGCCGAGGGAGTGGCCGACCTCATCCGCGTGCTCGGTCCGCTGTCGCTGGCCGAGGTCACGGCCAGGCTCGTCGACGAGGCCGCACCCCGGGCATCCGAGATTCTGGCCCAGCTCGTCGACGCCCGCCGCGCGCTCGTCGTGACCATCGCGTCAGACCAGCGCTGGGCCGCCATCGAAGACGCCGGCCGCCTGCGCGACGCGCTCGGAGTGCCCGTTCCCTACGGCGTTCCCGACGCGTTCATCGAGCCCGTGCCCGACCCCGTCGCAGACCTCGTGGCCCGCTACGCCCGCACCCACGCGCCGTTCACGGTGGGCGAGGCGGCGAGCCGCTACGGCCTCGGCTCCGCCGTGGTTCTGGATGCGCTGCGCCGGCTCGAGAGCGCCCGGCGCGTGATCGAGGGCGAGTTCAGGCCCCTGGGCGCCGACACCCCGAACGCGGCGCGAACCGAGTGGAGCGACGTCGAGGTGCTCCGTCGGCTGCGACGCCGCTCGCTCGCGGCCCTGCGGCACGAGGTCGAGCCGGTCGACACGGCGACCCTCGCCCGCTTCCTGCCCTCGTGGCAGCACGTCGGCGGCACCCTGCGCGGAGTCGACGGGGTCGCGACCGTCATCGACCAGCTGGCCGGAGTGCCGATTCCCGCTTCGGCCTGGGAGACCCTGATTCTGCCGAGCCGCGTGCGCGAGTACAGCCCCGCCATGCTCGACGAGCTCACCGCCACGGGCGAGGTCGTCTGGTCGGGCGCCGGCTCCCTGCCGGGCAACGACGGCTGGGTCTCCCTGCACCTCGCCGAGACCGCGCCGCTCACGATTCCGCTCGCCGAACCTCTCGAGGCCACGACGCTGCAGCACGCCGTTCTCGGGGCGCTGCAGGGCGGGGGCGCATACTTCTTCCGGGCCCTGTCAGACACGGTGGGCACCGCTCTGGGCGGGGCCGTCGACGACGCCGAACTCGTGACCGCGCTGTGGGATCTGGTGTGGGCCGGCCGGGTCACGAACGACACCCTCGCGCCCCTGCGCTCGCTCACGGGTGGCGGCAAGTCGGCGCACAGCACGAAGCGCGCCGCTCCCCGTTCCAAGCTCTATCGCGGGCGCTCCTATGCGCGCCCCACGATGGTCACCCGCATCGGCCCACCGACGGCGGGCGGGCGCTGGTCTCTGCTTCCCGAGCCCGAGACCGATGCCACCGTGCGCGGCCACGCGCTCGGTGACATGCTGCTCGAACGCTACGGCGTCGTCACCAAGGGCGCGGTGGTCGCCGAGCGCATCGTGGGCGGCTTCGCGCTCGCCTACCGCCTGCTCTCCGGCTTCGAGGAGACGGGCCGCGCCAGGCGCGGCTATTTCGTCGAGACCCTCGGCGCATCCCAGTTCGCCACCGGCGGCACGATCGACCGGCTGCGCTCGTTCACAGCCGACGCCCTCGCCGAGCGCGGTCCGGGTAAGAACGACACAGCGGCCACAGACAGTGCTGTGACGCTGGCGGCCACAGATCCGGCGAACCCCTACGGCGCGGCCCTCCCTTGGCCTGGCGGCACGGGTCATCGACCTGGCCGCAAGGCGGGTGCCCTCGTCGTTCTGGTCGAGGGTCGCCTCGTTCTCTATGTCGAGCGCGGCGGCAAGACCCTGCTCTCGTTCGCGGCGAACGACGACGAGCTGGCCACCGCCGCCGCCTCACTGGCCGCCACCGTCGTCTCCGGTCGCGTCGCCAAGCTCACCGTCGAGAAGGTCAACGGCGAGTACGCCCTGGGCACAGACATCGGTCGTGCCCTCGAGACCGCCGGATTCGGCGCGACCCCGCAGGGCTTCCGCCTGCGCGCCTCCTAGGAGTTCCGGATGCCCGAAGGCGACACCGTCTACCGAACCGCGCGACACCTCGACCAGGCCCTCGCCGGAGCCACACTGATCCGCAGCGACTTCCGCGTTCCGCAGTTCGCCGAGCTCGACCTCGCGGGCGACGTCGTCGAGGGCGTGGCAAGCGTCGGCAAGCACCTGCTCACCCGCGTCGGCGACGTCAGCATCCACACCCACCTCAAGATGGAGGGGTCGTGGCATCTGTACCGGCCGACGTCGGCGTGGAAGAGACCGGCCTACGCCGCGAGGATCGTTCTGGCCACGGCCGACTGGGTCGCGGTGGGCTTCGACCTCGGCACGGTCGAGGTCGTCGCCCGCACCGACGAGGAGTCGGTCGTCGGCTACCTGGGACCCGACGTGCTCGACCCCGACTGGAACGACTTCCTGGCATCCGAGGCGGTGCTGTGCCTCTCCGCGCAGCCCGAACGCGAGACCCACGTCGCCCTGCTCGACCAGCGCAACCTCGCGGGCCTCGGCAACGTCTACGCCAACGAGCTCTGCTTCCTGCGCGGCGTCCTGCCGACGCGTCCGATCGGCGAGGTCGCAGATCTGCCTGCTCTCGTGGCCCTCGGGCACCGCGTGATCCTGGCGAATCGCGATCGCACCGAGCGCTCCACCACCGGCGACCTGCGGCCGGGAAGGCAGAGCTGGGTCTATCGCCGCGAGGGCCAGCCGTGCCGCCGGTGCGGCACGCGCATCCGGGCTGGCAAGCTGGGGGCCGACCCGTTATCGCTGCGCGACGTGTACTGGTGCCCCCGTTGCCAGAGCTGACACGCGCCTCGCCGTGGGCATCCGGCATACCCCGGGGAGGTACGGCCGCGCGAGGCAGTATTCTGGCCTCGTGATCGACGACATCAAGAAGCGCGCCCTGCACCGCACCCGCATCCTCGAGGGGCAGCTGCGTGGCCTCGAGAAGATGATCGAGAACGAGGAGTACTGCCTCGACATCATCACGCAGTCCCTCGCCATTCAGAAGTCTCTCGGCTCGCTCAACAAGCTCATGGTCGAGAACCACCTGAAGACCCACGTCACCGAGATGTTCGAGGCGGGCGGCGACACGCGCGACGGGGCCATCGACGAGCTCGTCAAGATCTACGAGCTCAGCCGCAACCGGTCGTGACCTCGCCGACTTGAATCCGTCGGCTGTGCACCCATAATCTCGAGGTCGGACGAGACCGCGGGAGAAGGGGGATGCAGTGGCACTGAAGACGGGTCGACGTGCGGGGATCGTGGTGGCGATGGCTGTGGCCGCCGGCATTCTGAGCGGATGCAGCGGGGCCGGCTCGGGCGACGACGCGGGGGGATCGTCGCTCGGCGAACCGCAGGCGACTGCTCCCGCAGCCGGGGTCGGCACGACGCCGAGCACAGGGGCGCCGACGACCAACGCAGGATATCCCACCTGCGACGAGGCGAAGGCGGCGCTGGGTCCTGAGGTGAGCGGTCTCATCGAGCTCGAGGGCAGCGACAATGGGGTCACGACGGGCGTCGACGGGCCCGAGCTCATCTGCAGCTGGCACACCCCCGAGACCGACGGCTCGAGTATCGACGTCGAGGAGTACGGCGGCATCTCGATCGGAATTTCGCGCGACCCCGAGTACACCGAGGAGAGTATGGAGCCGGTCGGATGGACCGTCGACATTCCGGCGGTGTCTGCGGCCGGGGCATGGGCACTGAAGGTCGGTGGAGGCTACGACCCGGCCGAGCAGCTCGACATCACCGGCGTCCAGGTGATCCGCGATGGCGTCGTCGTGGTCCTGACCTCCGGCGGCGTGGCCCTTCAAGACGTTCCTCAGCTTGCCTCCCTGACGAACGAGTGGGCCATGAACGGTGGCGTGGCCCTGCTCGATCTCATGCGCTGAGCGGTTCTGCCCGAGAGTCTCGGCGCTCGGGTATCGTCGTGATGGTGACCGACTTCTCCCCGACCCAGCCCATCATCGACGATCGGGCGGTGGTGTGGTCGATCCCCCGCGATGAGCTCGCGGCTCGCATCCCGGGCTCTCGACTGCTCGTGATCATGCACGGTTACGGTTCGCACGAGGCCGACCTCATCTCGCTCGCCCCGCACCTGCCGGGCGACATCGTGTGCGCCTCGCTGCGCGCGCCGCTCATCGCTCCGGCCCCGATCCAGAACGGCTTCGCCTGGTTCCAGATCGGCGCGCCGGGCAATCCCGAACCGAGCGGGGTGGATGCCGCAGCACGCGGAGTGCTCGCCTGGCTCGACGGCCTCACGTCGGCCTACGGCTCGCCGGCCGCCGTGTCGACGCTCGGCTTCTCGCAGGGCGGCGCGATGGCCCTGCAGCTGCTGCGCCACGACCCGCACCGCTTCACCTCGACGGTGAACCTGTCGGGCTTCTCCATCTCGGGCGAGGCCCCGGCCGACGATGAGCTCGAGACCCTGCGACCCCGCGTCTTCTGGGGACGCGACGAGCGAGATCCCATCATCCCGCCGTCCGCGGTCGCCCGCACGGCCACGTGGCTCGAGACGCACGCGACCGCGGATGCACGCCTCTACCCCGGGGCCGGTCACGGCATCACGGGCGACGAGGTGTCCGACGTGCGGGAGTTCCTCGAACAGACGCTGCTGGCCGCCTCGCCTGCAGCGAGCGCTCCGGCAGCCGGCTGATCACGCGACATGGCGAAGAAGAACGCCGCCGGGCCGACCACCGCGGCCACGACCGCGCTCAGCCGCGCGGGCATCCCTTTCGTTCCCCACGCGTACGCCCATGACCCCGCGGTCACCGACTTCGGCTCCGAGGCCGCCGAGGTGCTGGGTATCGACCCTGCCCGCGTGTTCAAAACGCTCATGGTCGACTCCGACGCGGGTCTCGGCATCGGCATCGTGCCGGTGAGCGGCATGCTCGATCTCAAGGCGCTCGCCTTCTCGCTCGGCGGCAAGCGGGCGGCGATGGCCGACATCGCCGTGGCCGAGCGCAAGAGCGGCTATGTGGTCGGCGGCATCAGCCCGTTCGGCCAGAGGTCTCCCCTGCCGACGGTGCTCGACGACTCCGCGCTCGAGTTCGACACGATCCTCGTCTCGGGCGGTCGACGCGGTTTCGACATCGAGCTGGCGCCCGCCGCGGTGCTGGAGGCGACCGGCGGAACGGCCGCGCGCATCCGGCGCCTCTGACTTGTGCACCAACAGCCTGACCTCGTCGTATAGCGACGAGGTCGGCCCCCAGCTGAACGAAATGCGGGTCAGCCGAGCCGGTCGTCGGTGAGTTCGGCGTCGTCGAGCATGGCCAGCCAGCGGGTGAGGAACAGCGCCCCGGCCTCGTCGTGGATCAGGTCGCCTGCCGTCAAGACCGGGTACGCGGTGTCGGGGATGCCGTCGGCCGGCCGCACGTCGACGTGCGCCACCGTCTCGCCTCGCTCGTGCAGCCACGTGGCCATGGCGTAGTCGCCCCGGGAGTCGCCCATCGTGCGCCACTCGAGCGGCATCTCGCCCGTTCCTTCGAGCAGAGCGAACGCGCGCTCGGCGCCGAAGTCTTTGCCGACCCGCAGCGACTCGAAGTCGGTGGAGATGATCGACGGGTCGGCGCGGTACTGAACGGCACCGGATGCGTCGGGGTAGTCGACATCGCCGCGTCGCGCCCCGAAGCCCCGTGCGTTGAGCAGGGCGATGGCCGCCTCGTCGATCTCGAGCTGGCGCGCGAGGAAGGACTTCGTCGACACGTCGATGCGCTGCTCGAACGTGACCGTGGCTCGCTTGGTCTCGTCGTAGAAGACGAGGTCGGCGTAGTTCTCGGCGACGAGCGCGCGCACGTCGTCGTCGAAGCCGGCCGGCGGGGTGAGCGAGGAGTCGATCGAGACCTCGCCCGCTCCCTGCGGCGTGATCTCGAACCAGGTCGCCCCCTTCTCGCAGATGGCGTAGACGCGGGCGTGCGGCTGCAGGCCGGCGGCGAGGAGCGGCTCGACGACCTCCCCCGCGATGAACACGTCGGAGCGCCCGGTGTTGAAGATCACCGGAACGCCCGCGTTCGCGAGCGCAGCCAGGTCACGGCTGATCGACGGAATGACGATCGAGCGGGTCACCGGGCTGGCGATGGGCCCGTCGACGTCGAGGAGGAGTCCGAAGCGGGGAGCAGAAGAGGTCACCGCCCCATTGTTCCGTACCCGCGTTCGGTCAGCGGCCCTTCTTGCGGTAGCCGCCGGAGGGCCGCGGCTTGCGGGCGGTGCCGAGCGGGCGCGGCGTCTTCGCGGCGGCGCCCTTGCCGGAACCGGCTCCCTTGCCTGAGGCGGCTCCCTTGCCTGAGGCGGCTCCCGTGCGGGGCTTCTTCGGGGCGGCTGCGCGCGGCTTCTCCTCGGGGGCGGAGACGGCCGCCCGCGAGCTCGACGTGCGGCGGCCGCGCACGATGCCGATGAACTCCTCGATGCGCTCCGACGTCTCGTCTGCGAGCCAGACTATGGCGATCTGCGTCTCGGGAAGGTCGAGCACCGGGCGGGCGACCACGTCTTTGCGGGCGTGCAGTCGGGCGACCGAGTGGGGAAGCACGGCGATGCCCGTTCCCGCGGCCACGAGGTCGATGGCGTCTTCGACGGACGCGGGCGCCGGCATGTCGACCCTCGTGCCCTCGATCATCTCCGTTGCGTGTTCCGCCCATCCCTCGACCTCGGCCGGGTCCTGCACGAGATGCTCGTCGAGCAGCTCGGCGAGGCGCACCTCCTCGAGCAGGGAGAGCGCGTTGTCTTTCGAGACGACGACCACGGGCACCTCGTCGTAGAGCCGGATGGCGCTGAGACCGTCGCGCTCGATCGGCAGGCGCACGAACGCCACGTCGACGGTCGCGTCGCGCACCCCGGAGACCCGCGCATCCTCGGCGACGGGCCGCACCTCGAGCGGGATGTCGGGGTGGCGCTCCGCCCACTCGGTGGTCCACTTCGTGACGGTCACGCCGGGAACGAACGACAGTCGGAACGGAACGGGCTTCGCCGCCTCCTCCGCCTCGAGGGCTGCGCGCTCGTCGCCCGCCACGATCAGAGCCGGGGCGTCGTCGAGAAGCTGCCGTCCGGCATCCGTCAGCACCGTGCCCTGCTGCTCGCGATCGAACAGCGGGTAGCCCAGAAGCCCCTCGAGTTCGACGATCGCCTTGCTCAACCGGGTGCGGGCGATGCCCAGTGACGCGGCGGCGCGCCCGAAATGGAGCTCGGTGGCCACGGCCGTGTACCAGCGAAGTGTGGTCGGATCGATCTGCACGAAAAGCTCCTCACGCCTCGCGCCGGGCTTCCGGCGCGGTCTCAGGCTACCCTTGGCATCATGACGCCCGCGAAAACCCCCCAGACCATGAAGCCCGCGACGGCGGCCAAGAAGCTCGGCGTGCTGCTCGAGGCCACGCCCGCAGAATTCCAGCAGGGCACGGTCACCCGCACCGAACTCGACGAGCTGCTCTCCACGCCGCCCGAGTGGGTGGTGCAGCTGCGCCTCGCCGGTCCGCACCCACGCCAGATCATCGCATCCAAGCTCGGCGTCACCATCTCGGGCCTCGCCCGCGGCGGCGTCACCGAGCCGCTCACGACGGCCCAGATCCAGGACCTGCTCGCCAACAGGCCCGAGTGGCTCGTTCGCGAACGCGCCACGCAGGCCGAGGTGCGCCGCGAAGCCGCCCGCGTAAAGCAGCTCAACGAAGACAAGGCTCGCAAGGCCGCGCACGTCGCGCGCCAGGAGAGCCAGCGCGCCGCCGCCGGCAACTGACCGAGTCCGACACCGCCGCCGTGAGCAGCGAGGCGCAGCGCACCCCGCGCGCATCCGAGATTCGCCGTTGGCGCGGCTACCTGGCAGACGAGCAGCTCGAGGCCGCCGTCTACCGAGACCTGGCCTCGAGGCGCACGGGCGAGGAGCGCGAGATCCTGCTCGCCCTCGCCGAGGCCGAGGCAAGGCACGAGGCCCATTGGCGCGACCTGCTGGGCGACCAGATCGGGCCGACCCGTCGGGGCGCCCTCCGCACCCGCGTGCTCGGCTTCCTCGCCCGCCGCTTCGGGTCGGTATTCGTGCTGGCGCTCGCCCAGCGAGCAGAGTCGCGCTCCCCCTACGACACCGATTCGGATGCGACGGCCGCCATGGCCGCAGACGAGCGCATCCACGAGGAGGTCGTTCGAGGGCTCGCCACGCGGGGTCGCATGCGGCTGAGCGGAACGTTCCGCGCGGCCGTCTTCGGCGCCAACGACGGACTCGTCTCCAACCTCGCGCTCGTGATCGGGATCTCGGCCAGCGGCGTCGGCACCAACGTCGTGCTGCTCACCGGCATCGCCGGCCTGCTCGCGGGAGCCCTGTCGATGGGAGCCGGCGAATACGTTTCGGTGCGATCACAGCGCGAACTGCTCGAGTCGTCGACTCCCGATCCCGGGGCGCGCACCGCCGTGGCCGACCTCGACGTCGACGCGAACGAGCTCGCCCTTGTCTACCGTGCTCGCGGAATGAGCGAGTCGGAAGCCGACGCCCATGCCGCCGAGGTGCTGCAGACCCACGACCTGGCGCTGACGGCCGACCCGGCCGTGCACGCCGAGAGCGACGAACACGAGGCCGTGGGCACGGGCATGAGCGCCGCCCTCTCGAGCTTCTGCTTCTTCGCATCGGGCGCGATCATCCCGGTGCTGCCCTACCTGTTCGGCCTGTCCGGACTCGCGGCCCTCGTCGTGGCCGCCGTGCTCGTGGGCCTGGCGCTGCTCGGCACCGGCGCCGTGGTCGGCATCCTCTCCGGAGCGTCACCGCTCAAGCGCGGACTGCGCCAGCTCGCGATCGGCTACGGCGCCGCGCTCGTGACCTACCTGCTGGGCCTGCTCTTCGGCACGACCGGGTTGTAGACCGCAGACGTGAGAAAGCCCCGCGCATAACAGTCATGCGCGGGGCTTTCTCAGACCTGGCTACTTCTTCTTGACGTTCGTCACCGCGTCGGTCGAGTGGTTCACAGAGCCGCTCTTCGTCTTCTTGTCGGCGCGCTTCTCTTTGAGGCTGCGTGCGGCCGGCTTGGCTACGGCTTTTCGTGCGGACTTCTCGCCCATGGTGTACTCCCTCGTTCCGAGAGCCCGGCTGACTCCGTACCTGTGACCCTAGGCCCCGTTGGCACCGACGTAGGACCTTCAGCGGCGACTTGGCAGCAAGCCGCTCAACTGAACCCCGGCATGACGGCCATCGCCGTCGACATCGCGCCGACGACCTTGGCGATCACGACGATCATCGAGACCACGAAGACTGCGATGTAGACCCAGATCGGCAGGAGGCCCCTGCCGGAGCGGCGACGCACGATCACGGATCGTCCGATGATGTAGACGATTCCGCCGAGGAAGGCCCACGCCCAGTGGAACGGCCGGTCGAAGCCCCGCTGCAGCAGCACCCGGCGATCGAGGAACGCGAACAACACGCTCACTCCGTAGATCAGCCAGCCCGTTCCCTGCTCTACGAGGTAGCCCGGGTCGGAGTACTGCGCGAACGGGTCGTCGGTCGACATCGACGCCCTCAGGTAGGAGTCCATGTCCCAGAACAGCAGCGTCACGAGCGACAACAGCGGCAGCAGCACGATCAGCCAGATCCAGGGCGTGTAGATCGGCGTGGACGGGTCGACCCGCCGGGGCTCGTTGCTCGCGTACACCTGCAGGGCCGGGTCCGAGACGTGCTGCGTCCATTGCTGACCGTCCCACCAGCGCGTGCCCTGGCCTCCCGATGGATCCGGGTACCATCCCGCGGGCTGGGTCTGGCCGGCGTAGTCGTGTGGATTCGTCACTGAAGCTCCTTTCGGCGCGCCCGGAGTGGCGTCGCCTCCAGCATAGGGAGGCCCTGCTCTCGACTAGGCTCATTCGCGACGTCACCCTCGAGTCGCCGGCGGGCATCCCCGCCTTCGTGCTGTGACCGTAAGGCATGGTCGATGGCAATCCGGCTGCTGGGCTCCTACGCCGACATCCTCTCCAACCCGGGAACCGTAGCCTTCAGCGTGGCCGGATGGTTCGGGCGCGTCTCCCGTTCGACCGCCGGCATCGCGACCGTGCTCCTCGTGGCCGGCGCGACGCAGAGCTACGCGCTGGCCGGCCTGGTCTCGGGCGCGATCATCGTGGGCATCGCCGTGGGCGGGCCGCTCTGGTCACGGGCCGTCGACGCCCGGGGCCAGTTGCCCGTGCTGCCGATCGGGCTCGTCGCGTCGATGCTGTCGGCGGTCGCCCTCGGCACGGTCGTGATCGTCGACGCGCCGGAGTGGAGCTGGTTCGTGGCGGCCTTCCTCGTGGGCCTCACCTCGATAGACATGGGGTCGCTGGCCCGGGCGCGCTGGTCGGGAATTCTCACAAAGCCTTCGCAGAGGCACACCGCGCTCGCCCTCGAGTCCGTCAACGACGAGCTGGTCTTCGTGATCGGGCCGCCCGTGGTCACCGTGCTCGCAACGACGCTCGGCCCCGTCTACGGCTTCGCCACGGGTATTGCCGTGGGCATCCTGGGCGGTGTCGCGCTGCTGCTTCTGCGCTCGACCGCGCCCCGGCCTGCCGCCGTGATTCCGGATGCCGGCGCAGAGCGCACGTCCGCCGCACGGCACCGCGCGCGGCTGCCCGGCGTCGTCATCGGAATTCTGCCGATGTACTTCGGGGTCGGCCTCGTCTTCGGCTCCGTCGACCTCTCGGCCGTCAGCGTGTCGGCCTTCGCCGGACAGCCGGCGAGCGCGGGCCCGATCCTCGCCGTCCTGGCGCTGGGCAGCGTCGTCGCCGGCGTCGCGTTCGGCCCGCTCAGCGCGTCGTGGCCCGCCGGCCGCCGCGTGCTGGTCACCGGCATCGCCTACGCGCTCGTGATCCCGTGGATCGTGCTCATCCGTGACCTGGGCACGCTCACGGCGGCCGTGCTCCTCGCGGGTCTCGTGACGACCCCTGTCCTCATCTCCGGCATCTCGCTGATCGAGGTGCGCGTCGACCGCCGACGGCTCACCGAGGCGCTCTCCTGGCCGTCGGTCGGCCTCGCCGTGGGAGTGACGGTGGGGTCCGCGGTGGCGGGCGCCCTGATCGACGCCGACACGGCGTTCTCGGGCCTCACGGTGACCGCAGCCGGCGCGATCGTCACGGGCATAGCCGGCGCCGTCGTCGGCCTCACAGGAGGCCGGGAGCCTACTCCGGCTGCCGGAGAGCCAGAACGAACAGAGGAATCTCGCGCTCGGTCCTGACCTGGTAGTCGGCGTAGTCGGGGTACGCGTCCACGGCCCGCTCCCACCAGAGAGCTTTCTCGTCGCCCGTCACCTCGCGGGCCGTGTAGTCGTTCTTCTGCGGGCCGTCCTGCAGTTCGACGTGCGGCTCGGCCAGCAGGTTGAAGTACCAGACCGGATGCTTGGGCGCGCCACCGAGAGACGCGACGAGGGCGTACTCGCCGTCGTGCTCGACGCGCATCAGCGCGGTCTTGCGCAGCTTGCCCGACTTAGCGCCGACCGAGGTGAGCACGATCACCGGCATGCCGCGCAGCGTTGTGCCGCGCGTTCCGCCGGAGCCCTCGTACTCCTCGACCTGCTCGCGCGCCCAGTCGGACGTGCTCGGTTCGTATTCACCGGTCAATGGCATAGGGGGGCCTTTCGGTCGGTCGTCGTGGCGGCGGGGGAAGCGCGCACAGGGGCCAACTGCCGACCCGCCCGGGGCATTCCAGCGGCCACGATACGCTGGCATTCCGGTGAGACGAAAGACGAGTGGCTGCATGACAGGATCGCGGCGCGCCCTCTATGTCGAGACCCGCATCGAGGCCCCGCTCGACGAGGTCTGGCGCCTCACGCAGACCCCGCAGCTGCACTCGCGCTGGGATCTGCGATTCAGCCGGATCGCTCCCGAGCCCGCACCGCCCGACGCCGTCGGAGCGGCCGACCGACCGACCCGCTTCCGCTACGAACGGCGCATTCCGTTCCACACGATTCACGGCTCGGGCGTCTCACTCGGCGAGCGCGACGGCGAGAACGGCTCGCGCACGTCAGCCCTCGTCTTCTCGACATCCGACCCGCTGTCGCCGCTCGCGTCGGGCCGAGGATACTGGCGCTACATTTCGATGGCCGACGGCACGACACGGTTCATCACCGGGTACGACTACGAGCCGTTCTTCGGCCGTATCGGAGCGCTTCTCGATCGGCTCGTGACCCGGCGCCTGGTCTGGTGGATGACGGCGTGGAGCTTCGACCGCCTGCGCATCTGGGCCGAGACCGGAACCCCGCCCGAGTCCTGGCCGCTCGCATCCGTTCTCGCCGTCTGGCGATCAGACCGGCCTCGCGCACGCCGATGCCAGGCGCGGCCACCCCGCTCCGCCCGATCGCACGATCCGATGGCGAATGCGCCCGGCTCGCTGGCGGGGCTGACAGAGTCGTGACCGGCATCTTCGAGACCGCGCTGGGAGACGACTTCGCACGCCTCCACCCCATGATGCGCCGCAGGTTCGGGGTGGGGATCGACGCCGGGTATGCCTGCGTGGGCACCGGCGTGATGACGCGCATCCGTCGGGGACCGTGGTGGACCATCCCGTTCCTGTGGGTGGGGCGGATCCGGAACATCCTCGTGCCGATCCAGGGTTCGGACGTGCCCTTCACGGTCGAGAACTACCCCTACGTCGATCCGCTGGGACGCGAGACGATCACGTTCGTGCGCACCTACGGCGCAGGAGCGCGCCCCCACCGCTTCGACGCGACCATGATCTACAGCGAGCGAGCGGCACGGGTCATCGACTACCTCGGCACCCACCAGCACCTGGCCGTCGACCTCGAGCTCTCCGTCGGCGACGACGGCTCGCTGCTGCTGCGCTCGGGCGCCCAGCGCTTCTACGAAGGACCGATCGCGTTCCGCTTCCCCATGCTCTTCAGCGGACGGGCCGACCTTCGCGAGAGCTACGACGAGTCGGCCGGCGTCTACCGCATTCGACTCGAGGTCACCAACGACCGGTTCGGCTTCCTGTTCGGCTACGAGGGCTCGTTCACCTGCGCGTTCCCCGAGGCGCGCGACGCGCCTGCCCGGCTCAGACCACGTCGGCACGAGCGACGGGAGTAGACCCCGGTCGCGCGCTGCGCACCGCCCCGATGCTCGCCGTCACGACGAGGGCGATCGCGATCACCCCCACGATCGAGATGTGCTGGGCCAGCAGGACGACTCCGGCCAGGGCGGCGATCGCGGGCGCGAGGCTCATGAGAATGGCGAAAGTCGACGAGGGGATGCGACGCAGCGCGAACAGCTCGAGGGCGTACGGGATCGTCGACGAGAGCACGGCGACGGCCGCTCCCAGAAGCAGGATGTCGGGGCGCACGATCGCGGGGCCGGCTGCGGCGAGCCCCAGCGGCAGCGTGAGAACGGCGCCGATCGCCATGGCGAGCGCGAGCCCGTCGAGTCGGGCGAAGCGGCTGCCTGTGCGCGACGACAGCAGGATGTACCCGGCCCAGCTCGCTCCGGCGCCGGCGGCGAACAGCACTCCGACGGGGTCGAGCTCTCCGAAGCTGCCCTGACCCAGCAGGAAGACGCCGACGAACGCCAGCACCGCCCAGAGCCAGCTGGATGCGCGCCGGCTCGTCGCCACCGACAGGATCAGCGGCCCGAGCACCTCGATCGTTACCGCGGCACCCAGCGGGATGCGCGCGAGCGCCTCGTAGAACAACCCGTTCATCACCGCGAGGGCCACGCCGAACAGCACCACCGTCATCCAGTCGCCGCGGCTGCGGCCGCGAACCGAGGGGCGCGCGATGGCGAGCAAGATCAGGGCGGAGAAGGTGAGGCGCAGCGCCACCATGCCGAGCGCACCGACGCTCGGAAAGAGCAGCACGGCGAAGGCCGCCCCGACCTCCTGGCACGCCAGCCCGGCGACGACGAGGCCCGCCGCGCCGACGGGCCCGCCGAGACGGGCGCGGCTCATTCGTCGAGCAGAACCTTGCCCGGGTTGAAGTGGCGACCCGGGTCGGCCGAGCCGAACAGTCCGCGCATGATCTTGACGCCCTCGGTCGAGATGTCCTGCTCCATCCACGGGGCGTGCTCGAGGCCCACTCCATGGTGGTGCGACAGCGTTCCGCCCGCGTCGATGAACGCCTGCTGAATCGCGCCCTTCACCACGTCGTAGTTGGGGATCGCGTCGCCCGTGTCGAGGTAGGCGAAGGTGAAGTAGAGGCAGGCGCCCGAGGTGTAGGAGTGGGACAGGTGGGCCATGATCCAGCCCTTGACCCCGATCTCGTCGAACGCGTGGTTGGCGCTGGCGATCACGTTGCGGTAGAGCTCGGGCAGCTTGGCCCAGGGCGCCGCGGTCTCGGACACGTCGGCGGAGCCTCCCCAGTCGAGGAACCAGTCCCGGATGTACGGGGTGTCGAACTTCTTCTGGTCGTAGAGCACGCCAGGGCCCTTGCCCACGGTGATTCCGCCGTGCTTCTTGACGATGCCGGCGATGATCTTCTGGTTGGTCGCGACCAGCTCTTCGCCACCCTCGTTGCCGACGAACGACAGGCACATCTTCTCGGTGTCCCAGCGCTTGGCCTTCAGGAAGACGCCGAGGCCCTTCGTGGCGAGGCCGGAGAAACCCTTGCTCTTCTTCGACGTCGCGAACGAGAACAGCGTCTCGTTGCCGTCGGAGACGCGGGTGATCGAGGGCGTGGCATCGCTCTCCGAGATCTCACGCATGGCCGCGAGTCCGGCGTCCCAGGTCGGGTAGAGGTAGGCGAGGATCTCGCGCTTGGCCGGGATGCGGTGGATCTGCACGGTGACCTCGGTGATGACACCGAGGCGCCCCTCGCTGCCGAGGATCATCTCGCGCACGCTGGGCCCGGTCGAGGTGCTGGGCAGCGGCCGCAGAACGAGCACGCCGCCGGGGCGAACGACACGCAGACCCTTGGCAATATCGGCGATGTCTCCGAACTTGTCGCTCTGCATGCCGGAGGAGCGCGTGGCCACCCAGCCGCCGACGGTGGAGTGGGTGAAGCTGTCGGGGAAGTGTCCGAGGGTCCAGCCGGCCGCGTTCAGCTCGGCCTCGAGGTCGGGGCCCTGGGCGCCGGCCTGGATGCGCGCGAGGCTCGAGTCGGCGTCGACCTCGATGACGCGATTGAGCCGGCCGAGGTCGAGTGACACCACGGTGCGCTCCTCGCCGGCGAGGGGCTCGAGGCTGCCGGCGATGTTGCTGCCGCCGCCGAACGGAATGAGCACGGCGTCGGCCGCGACGACCGCGTCGACGATCAGACGCACCTCGGCCTCGTTGGCCGGGTACACCACCACGTCGACGGCGCGCGGGAAAGCGCTGGTGCGAACGCGGATGAGGTCGCGGATGCTCTTGCCGAAGGTGTGCACGACCCGCGACATGTCGGCGGTCTCGATGTGCTCATCCCCGACGATGCCGGTCAGGAGCAGGACGAAGGCCTCCGGGGCACGGCTGGAGGGGACATCGATGTCGTCGAATGCCGGCGGCTCGCCCTTGGTCTTGGTGAGGTCGAGACCGAGGTTCTTCTTCACGAAGGGGGCGAAACCCGGCTTGTTCTCGTGGTGGAATGCGACGCCGTCGACGCCCCAGCCCCACCATTTCATGTGCTTGACATCGCTCACTTGAGGGCTCCTCTTGATCGGGGGGACTGGCCAAGGATAGTGGCCGAATGAAGGTCGTGCAGGCGCAGGATCTCTTGCTTCGTGCGCTCGGCGAAGTGGCCGGGGGTCTCGCCCGCGACGGGCCTCAGGGGTTCGCCGAAGACGACGCCGACCGGGTACCGCCCTCGACGGGGCCAGTTGGCACCACGCGGGTGGGCGACGTGGGCGCCGATGAGCGCCATTGGAATCGTGGGCACGTCGCAGGATGCCGCGAGCGCGGCGGCACCGGGCTTGAAGGTGCCGACCTCGCCGTCTTTCGACCGGGTTCCCTCGGGGAAGATGAGGATGGGGATGCCTCGCGACAGCAGAGACCGGGCGCTCATCGACTTGGCCTTCGACTCCATGCGCTTCACCGGAAACGCATTGAAGAACAATGCCGTGAGGCCGCGCCGCCACCAGACGGCGAAGAAGTAGTCGGCGGCCGCACCCGTGGCCAGGTACCGCGCAAGCCGGCGGGGCAGGGAGCCGACGATCAGCGGGGCATCCAGATGGCTGGAATGGTTGGCGACGACGACGAAGCCCCCCGACAGGTCCTTGAGCTTCTCGCGACCGATCACGGTGACGCGAGTGAGCGACCAGATGAGGGGCTTCAGCAGCCCGCGCTGAACGAGAAAGCGGGCGGCCGCGACGCTGGGCGAGTTGAAACGGTCGCGCACGCCGGCAACGACCTTGGCGGGCCCCGAAGGGGCGGGTTCTTCTGCAGCCATCTAGGTGACCGGCTTCTTTCGACTCGATGAGATCGACCCGGAGACTGCGCGTATCGCACTCCTCGGTGCGTGGCGAGCCAACCAGATGAGGGTTCGGTACCGAACAGTCGGTATGGAGATTACCCTGCCCCGGTCGACGTCGCGCAAGCATGCCGTGACAAGTTGTTCGGCGTCGAGCCACAAGAAGTTTGGAATGCTCGACGCCTTGATCCCGGCGCGCTCGTGAAACTCGGTGTGCACCCAGCCCGGGCAGAGCGCCGTCACGCCGATCCCCGTGCCGCGCAGCTCGACGGCGAGTCCCTCGGTGAACGACGTGACCCAGGCCTTGAGCGCCGAGTAGGCGCCCATGGTCACGAAACCGGCCGTGCTCGAGACGTTGACGATCTTTCCCGAGCCGCGGGGCAGCATCCCGCGTGCCGCGGCACCCGACAGCACCAGCACGGCGCGGCACATGACCTCGAAGGCCTTGTCGTGGGCCGAGACGTCGGAGTCGATGAGCGACGTGTGCACGCCGAACCCGGCGTTGTTCACCAGCATGTCGATCGGACGGGAGGCGTCTTCGAGCCGTTCGGCGACCCGCGCCACGTCGGCCCGATCCGCGAGATCGGCGGGGAGGATCTCGACCGAGCGGCCGAGGGCGCGGATCTCTTCGGCCATCTCCTCCAGTCGCGGAACGCTCCGAGCGACGAGAACAAGGTCATATCCCTGCGCGGCGAGGGATCGGGAGAACGCAGCACCGATGCCAGACGTTCCTCCCGTAACGAGAGCTACAGCCATGGGGTTAGGTTAGTCTGCTCTTCACGGCGTCGTTTACGCACGCGGGTTTTCGACCAGTCGGCAGGGCTTTCATGACATCCACAGATGCAACTTCGAGTGCGCGGTTCGACGTGCGGGCATTCGCCGGCACCGCCCGCGGAAATCTCCGTCCCGAGCTCCAGCTCGAGGCCTACGACGGCGCGCAGCTCTCGGCCGAAGCCGTGCATCTGCTGCGCTACCTCGGTCGTCTCGAGAGCGCCACGATGGAGCAGCTGCGTAACCTGCTCGTGACCGCCACCCACAAAGACGCGCGCGTCACCGCGTTCCTCGTCACCTGGGCCTTCGAGAAGTTCTGGATCGCCGACGCCATCGACCAGATCCTCGTGGCCAACGGCAGCACCGGCGCCCAGGTCGGCGATGAGGGCGCACCGCGCTCCGACCGGTCGGAGGCGGCCGAGCGCCGCGGCCCCATCCGTCGCGCCATCCTCGCCATGGGGCAGGGTGTTCCGCTCACCGGCGTGCACATGACCACGGGCCTCGTCGACGAATGGGTCATGGGCACGGCATACGCCCGATTGGATGCCCTCGCCGGCCACCCGACGCTCAGCACCACTATCGACACCATCCGGAGTATCAAGAGCCGGCACGAATCGTTCTTCGCCGAAGAGGCGCGACGCAGGCTGGCCGACTCGTCCAAGACCGTCAGGCAGGCGTCCGCTCACCTCGCGCTCGCCGCCTGGCCGATCGGAGCCGTCGACCGCTCCGATGCAGACCGCACCTTCTTCGAACAGACCGTCTTCGGCGGTGCCGACGGACTCCAGCGCGCAACCACGATCGGAAACAGAGTGGCAGAACTTCCCGGCCTGACCCCGCAGATCGGCGACGCCGTCGCCCGGAAGCTGCGCTCGTGAGCGGCCCGAACGTGACCGACACAGTCGTGACCGGCGACCTCGGCAACGCGCACGTCTTCATCACGGGAGGCACGGGCTTCGTGGGCCAGGCCATCGTCGAGAGGCTGCTCTCGTCGCATCCCGACACCACGATCTCGCTGCTCATCCGCACCAAGGGCAGCACGACGGCCGAAGACCGCCTGCGCACACTGCTGCGCAAGCCGGTATTCGGGCCGTGGCGAGAGCGCGTCGGCGAGGCCGAGGTCGAGCGCGCCGTGCGCGAGCGACTGCGGGTGATCGAGGGCGACCTCGCGACCGTGCCCGCTCTGCCCGACGATCTCGACGTCGTGATCCACAGCGCATCCACCGTGTCGTTCGACCCGCCCATCGACCAGGCGTTCGAGACCAACCTCGGCGGGGCCATCGCCCTCTACACGGCGTTGGCCGAATCGGGCAGCGACGCCCACGTGGTGCACGTCTCGACCGCCTACGTCGGCGGCCTGCGCAAGGGCATCGTTCCCGAGGGGCGCCTCAAGCACGAGGTCGACTGGCGCGCAGAGCTCACCGCGGCCAGGGATGCCCGGGTGCGGGTCGAGATGGCATCGCGCCAACCCGAGACACTGCGCACCTTCATGTCGGATGCGCGCGCCGTGCACGGCAAGGAAGGCCCGCAGGCGGTCGCCACGGCCGCAGAGACCGGCCGCGTCGAGTGGGTGCGCGAGCGCCTCGTCGACTACGGCCGCAGCCGGGCGCAGAGTCTCGGCTGGACCGACGTGTACACGCTCACGAAGTCGTTCGCCGAGCGCGCCGCCGAAGAGCTGTGGCGCGAGACCGGCCACCGGCTGTCGGTCGTGCGCCCGGCCATCATCGAGAGCGCGCTGCGGCACCCCTACCCCGGCTGGATCGACGGCTTCAAGGTCGCCGACCCGCTGGTGCTCGCCTACGCGCGCGGCAACCTCACACAGTTCCCCGCCCTGCCCGACACCGTGCTCGACGTGATTCCCGTCGACTACGTGGTGAACGTCATCCTCGCCGTCGCGGCCACCCCGCCGACGCCCGAGTCCGAGGTCGACTCCGCGTACTACCACGTGAGTTCCGGCGCCCGGAACCCGCTGCCAATCCACCGCATGTTCACGAACATGAACGAGTTCTTCACGGCCAATCCTCTGCCGCACGAGAGCGACGGGCACATCGAGGTTCCGTACTGGACCTTCCCCGGAACCCGCAAGGTCGACCGGGTGCTGCACAACCAGGAGATCTGGAACGCCCGACTCGAGAGGGCGCTCGAGCGCCTCCCCTCGACCGAGCGCACCCGCGTGCACGTGAAGAAGGCCCTCAAGCGCAAAGACGACCTCGAGAACCTTCGTACCTTCGTCGAGCTCTACCGCGCCTACGTGCAGACCGAGATCATCTTCGACGACCGCAACACCCGGGCGCTGCACAACTCCCTGCCCGCCGAGCTGCGCGACGACATCGGATTCGACGTGACCGCCATCGACTGGGAGGACTACCTGCAGAGGGTGCACTTCCCGTCGATCACCGCTCTCACCCGCGCGTTCTCGCTGCGGCCCGCCGCGTCGGAGCGCGTGGCCAAGGCGCTCCCCGAGCGCAGCGACGTTCTCGCCGTCTTCGACTTCGAGGGCACCGTCGTCGACTCCAACATCGTCGAGCAGTACCTGTGGGTGCGCTCGGCCGGCTTCCGCAAGGCGGCCTGGCCCAGCGAGGTGGCGAGCCTGCTCACCTCGCTGCCGGGCTACCTCAAGGCCGAGCACCGCGATCGCGGCGAGTTCATCCGTGCATTCCTGCGCCGCTACAGCGGGATGCCCGCGAAGCGGCTCGAGAAGGTCGTGTCCGGCGGATACCGCGAGACGCTGCTGCGGCACACGATGCCGTCGGCCATCGCGCGCATCGAGGAGCACCGCGCCGCCGGCCACCGCACCGTTCTCGTCACCGGATCCATCGGCATCCTGGCCTCGCCGCTCGCCTCGCTCTTCGACGACGTCATCGCCGGATCGATGCACGAGCGCGACGGAATCCTGACCGGCTACCTGGCCCAGCCACCGCTGGTCGACGAGGCGCGCGCGGCCTGGCTGCGCCGCTACGCCGAGACGCACGGCATGGACCTGTCGAAGTCGTACGGCTACGGCGACAGCCACGCCGACCTGGTGTGGCTGCAACTGCTCGGCAACCCCACCGCGATCAACCCCGACACCAATCTCTCGCGTGAGGCGCTCCGAAGAAGATGGAGCATCCACAACTGGAAACGCGGCGCCCGCGGAGCGTCCGCACTACCGCAATTCGCGAAGGGAACCGGAGAGTAAACTCTCCTCACACCATGGCATTCGACGTAGACAAATACACCGCCACCTCGGTGAGCGTGAACTGGGACGACCTCGACCTCGAGCGATTCCGCGAGCACCCTCTGCCCGAGGGCTCCCTGCGCACCCTGCGTTATATGGCCGATGTGGAATATCACACGGTCTGCTACACCCGTGACCTGCTCACCACGCCCTCCCACAAAGAGGCCGAGATGGGCGCGTTCATGACCATGTGGAACCGCGAGGAGTTCTGGCACGGCGAGGCCCTCGCCACCGTTCTCGGCATCCACGGAATCCACGTCGACTTCGACGAGCTCAAGGCCAAGCGACTCAAGCTCGGCTGGCGCGACAAGCTCGACCCCATCAAGCAGTCCGTGATCGGCAAGGTCGTGGGCGCCGACTTCGTGGCCGTGCACATGGCCTGGGGTGCAGCCAACGAGTGGTCGGCGATCACCGCCTACAACCGCATGGCCGCACTCGAAGAAGACCCGGTGCTGGCCGAGCTGCTCAAGCGCATCGCCAAGCAGGAGGCACGCCACGTGGCGTTCTACACCTCGCAGGCGCGCGAGCGTCTGGCGAAGAGCACGAAGGCGCAGAAGTTCGCCCGCTTCGCCCTCAGCAACTTCTGGGCACCGGTCGGCTCCAGCATCATGGAGAAGAACGAGGTCAAGCACGTGATGGGCCACCTCATGGGCGGCGAAGAGGGCCGCAAGGCCGCCCGCAAGATCGACACCGCCATCAGCGGACTGCCAGGCCTCGAGGGCCTCACGATCGTCGACGACTCCCTCAACGCCCTCGGCGTCTAGCCGCGCCCGCTCCCTGAGCCTGTCGTTCCCTGAGCCCGTCGAAGGGCGACTCCGTTTCAGGGGGCGATCCCGATCGCCATGTGTCACGCTGGACCCATGCTCAGAATCGGAATCCTCGGCGCGGCCGGCATCGCCCCGAACGCCATCATCATCCCCGCACGACGACGTGACGACGTCGAGATCGTGGCCGTCGCATCCCGCAGCGAGTCGTCGGCGAGCGCCTACGCGGCGACTCACTCGATCCCGCGCTCCTACGGAGGCTACGAGCGACTGCTCGCCGATCCCGAGATCGACCTCGTCTACAACGCCCTGCCCCCGTCCGAACACTCCCGCTGGTCGATCGCGGCCCTCGAGTCGGGCAAGAACGTGCTCTGCGAGAAACCCTTCGCCATGTCGGCCGACGAAGCCAAACTCATGACCACGGCCGCCACCGACACGGGCCTGCGCCTCATCGAGGCGTTCCACGACCGCTACCACCCGCTGAGCACCGAGATCGACCGCATCGTCGCGTCGGGGCGCCTCGGCGAGATCGTGTCGGCACACGCCGACTTCACCGCATCCATTCCGTTCGACCCCGCGTCGATCCGCCACGATCCGGCCGTGGGTGGCGGCTCGCTCATGGACCTCGGCTGCTACCCGCTGCACCAGTTGCGCGCGTTGATGGCGAGCGAGCCCGAGGTTCTGGATGCGACGGCGACGGTCAACTCGATGGGCGCCGACCTCAGCATGGATGCGTCGCTGCGGTTCGCATCGGGCGTCACGGCCCGCATGACCTGCAGCATGGTCGAGGATTCTGAGCTGAACTCCTCTCTCGATGTGGTGGGCACCCTCGGCAGCCTGCACGTCGACAACCTCGTGTTCCCGTCGAAGGGGCACACGATCAGCGAGACCCGAGACGGCATCACCCGCAACTCCACGGTGGCCGGGCTCGAGACCTACGACCACCAGCTCGCGGCAGTCGTCGAGGGTCTGGCGAGCGGCGAGCGGCTGCTCACCGAGGGCGCGGATTCGGTGGCGCAGATGCAGGCCATCGACGCGATCTACGACGCGGCGGGGTTCGACCGCGCGGCACTTCGCTGAGGTGACGATTCGGTGCACAGCACTCCGCTGAGATGACACCTCGGGCCGACCGAAGTGCCACCTCGCGAGCAGCATCTCGCCGAAAGCGTCAATCCAACGTGAGCACGCTGACGCGGTCGGCGAGGTAGCGGTCGAGGGTCGAGACTCCGTGGCCGGGGCTCGAGCGATCCCACTGCACGACGACCATGCCGTCGCGAACCTGCAACGGGCCCGAGCCGGCATCCAGGCTCTCGTCGTCGAGCGCGAGCGGAACGAAGCGGTGGTTCACGACCTCGCCCTCGGGAAACTTGCCCCGTGCCGCTGCGCGGCGATCGTCGCGTCTCGCTTCGGCCTCGGCCGACCGGTTCGTGACCGCCCGCAGCGGCTCGATCGCCCGGGTCACGTCGCCCGTCTCGTAGACACCGCCGTCGCGATCGACCAGCAGAACACCGAGTCGCCAGGCCCGGCCCGCGGGGGTGATCATGGGCGCGGTCTTGAACACCGAGAATCCACGCGGCTCGCGCATCACGCCGAGCGCCTCGTCGTGCACGCCCTGGCTCACGAGCGAGTCGATGGTGCGGGCCACCAGCCGGCGCACCTGCGCGGAGGGAGACTCTTCCATGGCAGCAGACTACTTGCGTCCGCGCTCGGAACACGCTGACCCTGGCGGCGCGTACACCCCGCCGTCGCGCACAGACCGGCGCTATTCGGGTCGTTGATGAGGCATCGGGGCCTCGATCGGCCCTCCGGTGCGATGATCCTTCGACTTTGTTACCAGCACGAAACATCGGCGAAACGGTGCGGATCGTGCCCGCGGATACTGTGATGGTTCCTGCACCACTCTCCCGCTGACCGCACCCGATCCCGTCGGCGACCCGCTCCCCCTGCTCGACAGAACCCCCGGCCACGTGCCGGAACTGGCCCGCACACGGAGCTCTTCGTCGCGCCCGTCGATAGGTCGATCAGCATCCCCACAGTGAAGAAAGAAGGACCACGTCCTGATGAAACACACCGCATCTCGCCTGCGAGCAGTCCTCGCCGCCGGCGGCATCGCCCTCGGCCTCTCGATGGTCGCGGCGTCACCCGCACTCGCCGCCCCCACGACCACCGTGACGATGACCGCGACCCCCGAGGTCGAGGCCGGCAAGGCCGTCGACGTCTCTGTCGCACTCGCCGGAACGGTAGACGCCTACAGCTACGCCATCACGGTCACGTTCGACCCGGCTCTGCTCGACTATGTCGACGACAGCGCATCCGAGGGTCCGGCGGGTGGATTCGACAGCGTCGAGGAGGCTGCCGGCAGTGTCACCATCCTGCACAGCCGTCTCGGAACGTCACCCGCCCTCGCGGGCGACCTGGCCGCATCCCTGCAGTTCATGAGCCTCGCCGCCGGCGACGCGACCCTCACGACATCCGTGACACTCGTCGACACGGTCGGCGCGACCACCGTTCTGGCAGACGCCGCGACCGCGCCCGTGACCATCGCGGCCGTTCCCGTCGAGACCACGCCGCCGACCACGCCGCCGACAACGACGCCACCGACATCGGGCGGCGACACGACGTCCACCCCGACCGCCGCTCCCGCCTCGTCGAACAACGGCGACGGCTCGCTGGCCATCACCGGTTTCGGCGCCGGAGCCCTGGCCGTCTTCGCCATCGCCCTCCTCGGCGTCGGCTTCGTGGCGCTTCGTCGCCGGTCTGCGAGCGCCCGATGAGCCGCCGACCCCACACCCCCGAATCCGCATCCGGGATCGCCCGATCCCCCTTCTCGCAGAGGAACACCCCCGTGATCTCACGACGCGTTCGCCACACGGCAATCGCAGCGACAGGCATCATCTCGGTGCTCGCCGTCGGCACTCTCGCGGCCGCTCCGGCCAGCGCCGATCCCGTTGTCGCAGAACCCGCGACCGCCGTTTTTCTCTCGCCGTACTACACCGAACTCGACCTGACTGGCGACGCCCAGGTCACCGATGACGACCTGCAGCTGCTCGCCGACAGCCTCGGAGCGACGAGCTCGTCGCCCGAGTGGGCCTCGGTGCAGACGGGCGATGTGGATGCCGATGGCACGATCACGGTGACAGACATCGCCGCGGTCTCCAGCCGCATCATCTACGACGACGGCCCCTTCGACATCATCGAGGCGTCGACCATCGACATGCAGGCCGCGATGAACGCCGGGGTCACCACCTCGGTCGCGCTGACTCAGGAGTACTTCGACCGCATCGCGGCCTACGACAAGGCGAAGATCGATCCGGCCGAGAGCGGCCGCGCACTTAACTCGATCATCACGACGAGCACCGTCGCGCTGGAGGCCGCCACGGCTGCGGATGCGACGCGCGCCGAGCAGGGAATGACGAGCATGCTTCTCGGAATTCCGATCGCCGTGAAGGACAACTACGACACGGCCGACATGGTCACGACCGGCGGCTGCGGCTGCTGGGACGCGAACCAGACCTCCGACGACGCGTTCATGGTGAAGAGCCTGCGCGACGCGGGAGCGATCATCCTCGCCAAGGCCAGCCTCGACGAGTTCGCCTTCGGCTTCGCCTCCGAGTACTCGTCGTTCCAGCCCGCCGGAACGTCGACCCTCGTGGCGAGCCCGTATGCGACGAGCAAGACGGCCGGTGGCTCCAGCGGAGGAACGGGAGCTGCGATCGCGGCGAACCTCGCCGGCATCGGCTTCGGCACCGACACGGGTGGCTCGATCCGGATCCCCTCGACGTACAACCAGCTCGTCGGCATCCGGCCCACCGTCGGCCTGACCAGCCGCGACGGCATCATCCCGCTGGCCTTGAGCCAGGACACCGGCGGACCGATCGCACGCAGCGTCACCGATGCGGCCGTCGCGCTCGACGCCGTGGTGGGAGTCGACCCCAACGATGCGATCACGGCCGAGCAGACAGGACTGGTTCCCGACTCGTACACGCAGTACCTCGACCCGACGGCACTGGCCGGCACCCGGATCGGCTTCTCCGCATCCATGATCGGCGCGAACCCCACCGACGTGCGCCTGTGGGCGGCGGCGAAGGCCACGCTCGAGGCGCAGGGCGCCACCGTGGTGGAGCTCACAGGTACCGACGCGGCACTGCTCACGACCGTGATGGGCGAGGGCAGCGGAAGCACGAACGAGTTCAAGCACGACCTCGCCGTGTACGTGCAGAACCACCTGTCGCCGGCCGTCACGGCGCGAAGCCTGACACAGATCGTGGACTCTGGCACCTTCGTGCCGTCACGCAAGAGCACCTACGTTCAGCGCGAAGCGATCACTGAGGAGACCTACCAGAACTGGGCAGGCCCGACCGGAACGCACACCGCGTTCATCGCCAACGCGAGCACGAACGTGACCGCCCTGATGGACTCGCTCGACCTCGACTCGATCGTGTACCCGTCGGGCACGCCCTACGGCACCAACGGCAGCAACATGCGGCTGAGCCCGAACACGGGCATGCCCGCCGTCACGGTTCCGATGGGCCAGACGTCGACCGACGACGGCGTGAACGCCGTTCCGAACGCGGGGGTCAACCTGGAGTTCCTCGGCCACAACTACGACGAGGGCACCCTGATCGGCCTCGCGTACGCGTTCGAGCAGGCCACGCACTACCGCACCACCCCGGCGCTGTACCCGGATCTGCCCTAGTCGGCAGGCCCTCCGGCGCTGGTTCCGGATGCCCGTCTCCCCCGCTTCGTGCGGTGGGAGGCGGGCATTCCGCGATATGATTAGTGCACTAATCATTTCAGCGCCAAGCATTCGAGGATCAGTTGACCAGGCCGGCACGCAAGCCCAACCCCATGAACCCCTTCGACGGAAAGCCGGGGTTCATCAACAACCTCAACCGCATCGTCTACTCGTTCACGGGGCCGGCGCAGGTCGGAATCGGCCGACCGGAGGATCCCTACGTGGCGCCGACCGACCCGCACTGCCCTCTCTGCGGCAGGTCGATGGCGCTGCACACCATCGACAGAAGTGGCGAGCGCACGCAGTTGCACTGCCCGATTTCGTAGCGCGACGCTGCGTTTTTGCGTCATCGACCGTGCGCGATTGCGTCACGTTGGGGGCGCGAGGTTGGTGCTGATCAACGTGGTCGGGGAGCATTCCTGACAGCACCCGCTATAACACGAATCGTGCATTCTACAAGCGCCTCGCCCTCGACCCCGTCTCGCTGAACGGAGCCACCAGCGGGACTACCGCACGAGAATTCACGGGGATCGAAACTCTGACTAAGTTCGCGTTCCGTTATTTTCCGTGCACTTTGCTTAATCGAGACATTGAAGTAAGAATGAGCCTTACTCGATCGCATGAGTGAAGGTCTCAATGCTGGGGGGCAGCTGGCACTACCGTGCCTGCTGTTGATCGAGTACAACGCAGGGGGGACTCGCTCCCTCTTCTCTTTGAATCGAGTTGGACTTCACATGAACAAGAACGTGGGCCTCACACTGTCTCTTGGCCTCGAAGAGGCACTGGCCAACACGCTCAATGCGTGGGGAAGCCGCCATGGTCTAGCCGCTCTGACGTGGCGAGTAATGCCCTTCGCAGAGAGCCCATCCCTTGAAGGACGCCCCCTCGATAAAGAGGTCGACCCTGAGGAACTCACGCGACGATGGGCAGCGGCCCTGCAGATGAGGATGAACTCGTATCCGCTGCGCGCCGACGTATCGACGTGGTTCCTCGACCTGGACGCTTGGTACATAGAGATCTCCTCCGAACCGCTCTTCTTCGGCGAGTGAGACCATCAGGGTCCACGCGAGAGTCCTCGATACAACTTTTTCGCCAGAGGTAAAGCGTCGGAGATTGCTGCTGGCTCGCCTGAGCGCGACATAGGTACTCGGCGCTGCCGTATCGGCGCAGGCCGGCTGGGATTTTCGACGGCACCGCACGCGATCGACCAACCCGTCGGGCGCACTCGGTTGCCTACATCCACCCACCGGAACGGGCCGCAGAACCCGACGGCAGGCATCCAGTCACGCCTATACGCGGAGGCTCCTCAGACCAATACGAAGCTCATCGACCAGAATCTGCGGCTGCTCGAGGGCAGCGAAATGGCCGCCCCTCTCGGCCTCGCCGTAGCGAATCAGATCGCTGTAGGCATCCTCGATCCAGCTTTTCGGAAGCAGCGGAATGTCGCGAGGGAACACCGTCACGGCGACCGGCAGCGAGAGCTTGGGGCCGGCCATCGTGGCCGATCTGTTCTCCCAGTAGATGCGCGCCGACGAGGCCGCGCTGTTGGTGAACCAGTAGAGCGAGATCGCGTCGAGCATCGCGTCGACACTGAGGGCATCCTCGGCACGGCCGCGATTGTCGGTCTTCGACTGGAACTTCTCGTAGATCCACGCCGCTTGACCGACCGGAGAGTCCGCGAGCGCCAATCCGATCGTCTGCGGCTTCGTGCCCTGCACATGATTCGAACCCCCGAGTGGCCCGCCATAGAGGGCGAGACCCTCGACCGCGCGGCGCTCGTCGTCGGTCAACACGTCGGGGATCGTCTGCGGGAACGCATACGGCGTGCTCAGATGGATGCCGCGCAGCCCGCGCGGTCGCGCGGCTCCCATGGCGGTGGTGACGGCCGCTCCCCAATCGCCGCCGTGCGCCAACCAGCTCTCGTAGCCGAGGCGGCGCATCAGCTCGGCCCACGCGTCGGCGATGCGTTCGACGTTCCAGCCAGTGTCGGTCGGCTTGCCCGAGAAGCCGAATCCGGGCAGCGAAGGGATGACGACATCGAACGAGTCGCCGACGGTGCCGCCGTGTTCGGTCGGGTTCGTGAGCGGTTCGATCAGGTCGACGAAGTCGAGCACGGAGCTCGGCCACCCGTGCGTGAGAAGCAGCGGCATGGCGCCGGGGTTCTCCGACCTGACGTGGATGAAGTGGATGTCGAGCCCGTCGATCGTCGTCACGAACTGAGGGAACGCGTTCAGCCTCGACTCGACGCGGCGCATGTCGTATCCACTCCCCCAGTACTCGACCAGCGATCGCATCTCGTCTGTTCGCACGCCTTGCGACCAGTCGGGAACCGTCTCCGGATCGGGCCAGCGGGTCGTGGCCAGTCGTCGGGTGAGGTCGTCGATCTCGGATTGCGGGATCGCGAGATGGAAGGGGCGGATGTCTTCCGGGGCGGGTGTAGATGCGGTCATTGTCTGTCTCCTGAGTTCCTCGTTTGCGTGCTCATGGGATTGCACACTGGTGTGCAGACTACGCAATTGCACACCAGTGTGCAATCATGGATTTATGCAGCTGACATGTGGGGCGACGTCGCGTGAGTGACCCGGGGAGCGACACGAAACAGCGGATCCTCGACGTGGCGATCGACGTTCTGGGCAAGAATCCTGACGCGGGCATGGGCGAGATCGCGACGGCTGCGGGCGTTGTTCGACGCACGGTGTACGGCCACTTCCCGTCGCGATCGGACCTGGTGCACGCGCTCACCCGTCGCGCGGTCGAGGAGATGTCTGCGATCCTTGCCGACGTCGCCGCGACCGACCGCGCTGCCGACGCGGAGTGGGCCGACTTCATCAAGCGACTCTGGCCTCTCGTGCACCGGTACCGCGTGCTCGTCGCGCTGCGGCGCGGGGAGTTCGGAGCCGACATCCATTCTCTTCTGCGCCCTGTGGACGAGATTCTCGCCGACCTTGTAGAGCGAGGGCAGCGCAGCGGGGCATTCGGCCGGCACCTGCCCGCTGATGTTCTCAGCCAGGTCGCGTGGTCGGGAGTGTTCACCATTGCCGACAGTGCGCTGTCGCGGGAGACCCTCGACGCCTCGGCGGCCGCGCTGACGAGCCTGCTCTTGCTGGGGGTTCCGGAGGCACGAGCACGGACGCTGATTGAGTAGCCGCTCGAGGAACGTGCGGGTGTATCGACGTCACTCCCTTCGACAGGCTCAGGGAACGGAACGTGACAGCAGCGTTCCCTGAGCTAGCCGAAGGGCCTCGCGCTAGACCGCAGTTCTGATGGCGAACTCCGATCATCGTTTGCGTAGCCGCAGCTGGCGCTAAATGAGGACAGAGTGCTCGGGCAGGGCTTTTGGGGCGATTCGGCCCCCAGATCTCCGCGCCGTGGAGTGAGGTGGAACGAAACTGTCCTCAGTTAGCTGGCGGACTCGTCGACCACGTCGTGCTCCTGCAACCTACAGACGCACATTTAGAGCAACATGCCGCTCTCACAGCTCGAGCGATGGCGTGTCGACCGATTTGTGCTCCGCTAGGGACTGGGCGGATGCCTCGAGAGTCTCAGGGAACGTAGGCAGGCCCTTCGACAGGCTCAGGGAACGGGCGCAGCTACGCGATCGGGCGGCTCGTGTGGAACGCTTGGACGATGGACGCCCATGACATCCGCAACTCGTTCCTGACGTACCTCGAAGAGAGGGGGCACACCGTCATCGAGCGGGCGCCTCTGGTTCCGAGGGGCGACACGTCGACCCTATTCAACGGAAGCGGCATGCAATCGCTCCTTCCCTACCTGCTCGGGCAGCAGCATCCGGCCGGCGTGCGCCTCACCGACAGCCAGCCGTGTGTGCGCGCCCAGGACATCGACGATGTCGGCGACAACCGGCACACGACGTTCTTCGAGATGCTCGGCAACTGGTCGCTCGGCGACTACTTCAAGGAGACGCAGATCCGCCAGTTCTACGGCTTCCTCGTCGACGTGGTCGGCCTGGATCCGGCGAAGATCTACGTCACCTGCTTCATCGGCGATCCCGCCAACGGAATCCCGCGCGACGACGAGGCGGCATCCATCTGGGCGTCGGTCTTCGCCGAGCGCGGCGTCTCGAACGGCATCGCCGAGATCGGCTCGCAGGCGGATGGCGACGCCCGGGGTGTGCGGCCCGGCGAGCGCATCTTCTTCTACGACGGCGGCGAGAACTGGTGGTCGCGCGGCGGATCGCTCGAGGGCACACCGATCGGCGACCCCTGCGGGCCCGACAGCGAGGTGTTCTACGACTTCGGCGCAGAACATCAGGATGCGTCGTACGGCCTGGCACATCCGGCCAGCGACGGTGGGCAGTTCATGGAGATCGGCAATCAGGTCTTCATGCAGTACCGGCGGCGAGACGACGGCTCGTTCGAGGAGCTCACCAAGCGCAACGTCGACTTCGGCGGCGGCCTGGAGCGGATCGCAGCGGCCTCGATCGGCTCCGATGATGTGTTCCGCATCTCGCTGCTGTGGCCCATCATCGAGTCGCTGCAGCAGCTGACGGGTCGCCGCTACGAAGACGAGACGGCGGCGATGCGGATCATCGCGGATCACCTGCGCGGAGCGACTTTCCTCGCGGTCGACGGCGTGCGCCCGTCGAACAAGGAGCAGGGATACGTGATGCGGCGACTGCTGCGCCGTGCCATCAGGTTCGCGCTCTCGCTGGGCCTGTCCGAGAACTTCTTCTCCACCGTCGTTCCCGTGATCGCCGATCTGTACGCCTCGGATTACCCCGAGGTAGCCGTCGCGCGCGACGAGGTCATCGCCGTACTCGTGAAGGAGGAGACGGCGTTTCGGCGCACGCTGACCGGCGGGCTCCGCGCCCTCGCCGAGTATCAGGGGTCGACGCTGACCGGCCTCGACGTGTTCCGCCTGTCCGACACGCACGGCTTTCCGAAGGAGCTCTCCGTGGAGGAAGCGCGGCGCCTCGGCATCGACGTGGCCGAGGACTGGGAGTCGGGTTTCGCTGCAGCGCTCGAGGAGCAGCGCGCCCGTTCGCGCGGCGCCACGCGGCTCGGCGCGGCCGGGCTGCCGGGCGGCGGCGCGCCGGCCTGACCTGCGGGCATGCGTCGGCCAGAAGTGCAGCGGCGTGGCGCGGCTGTCTGGAGCCCGGCCACGTGCCGACCGACGCCCGGCCGCGTACCGGCCCGACCGCGCGGCCCTGCCGCATCCGGTCACTCGCGTCGCAGCATGTCGATGCCCGCGCCCGCGAACTGACGCAGCGTGGCATCGGGCAGAAACGCGCGTGTCAGCGCGGCACTGATGCGGGTGAGGTCGCCCTCGTCGCGGTAGAGGAGATAGATCGGCTCGGTGCGCGGATTGAACTTCTGCTTGAACCGGTGCAACGACGAGAATCCGTAGACGGGTTCGAGGATGCCGCTGAGCTGACCGAGCAGGTGCGCGATCGTGCCCTCGTCATCGGTCGCCTGATGCGCCAACGGAGCGCCTGACAGCGAGACGATCAACGCGCCCTCCTCGGCGAAGGTGCGCGCCGACGATCCGATCAGAAACTCCATGACCGCGCCGAAACCGCCGTCGCGCCGTCGCATGAGGTCGAGGGTCCAGCCCGTGTGGGTTCCCTCGGGCCCGTAGATCGGCAGCCAGCTCAGGAAGCCGTCGACGTCTCCGTTCGGCGACACGGCGAGGGCGAGCCGCACCTCGGGGTCTTCCGCTTCCTGCAGGGTGCCCAGCGTGAACCGCATCTCGGGCAGGTCCTTGTCGCCGACCCACGACTCGGAGATGGCGCGGAGCTGCTGGCGGATTCCCCAGGTCACCTCAGCCAGGGTGGTCATGCGGAACGTGATGCCCTCACGGTCAGCCTTGTTGATCGCTGTCCTGACGTGCTGCCAGGGCTTGCCCGTGAAGGCCAGACCGGGGAGATCGACGATCGTGTCATCGGCGATGATGAGGTCACGCCATCCGGAGGGAAGGCTGTCGCGGGTGTGCCGGCTCGAGCTGAAGAAGCACGGGATGAGGGAGTCGCGCTCAGCCGCGCTCACGAACTCGGCGATGCTCGCTGCGGCCGCCGATTCCGGTCCCAGCGGGTCGGCGAGCACGAGCGCCACGCCGACATGCTTCTGGTACGGGATGAGCCCCTGCTCTGTGCGGAAATACTCCATGCCCTCCCACGTCGTCATCCACGACAGGCTGCCTCCGCCGTATTGCGTGATGATCTGCCGGGCATCGTCGGCCGTTGGAGCGCCTTGTCCATGCCGCTCCTCGCCAGAGCCGAGCGGACGTTTACGGCGAGACCCGAAGGAGTGGCGTGTTGCGATGAGGTACAGGAGGAAGGCTGCCCAGATCACGGCTGTGGCGAGGAAGACGTCAACGTCTCCGAGGCCCAGGGGCAGATCGATGGGATCCACCACGATCGACAAGGTGAGATAGAGCCCGGCGACGGCGAGGTTCACGAGCGCCCAGACGATCGTCAGAACCCAGGCCCAGCGCCGCCCGAGACGCAGGCCGTTGGCGACGAAGAGGATCACCACGGCGTCGATCGTGGCCTCCAGCAAGGGGCCGTCTCCCGGGGCGGTCGGGCCGAAGGGCCCGTTGGTCGGCACCAGCAGGGTCAGAATCTGGATGACCCCGAGCGCGAGGCCCCCGGCGAAGGCCAGGAGCCGCCGCTCGCGGAGGCTCGCCCGCTTGATGTGAAACGACCTGTCGACGGCGAGCACCAGGATCACCGCGAACGCGTGCTCCAGATCGGCGAGCGTGCCGAGGAACAGCACGCCGATGGCCGCATAGCCGACCACGATGAGCCAGCCGCGCTGTCGCCACGGCGACGGGAACAGGCTGACACAGGCGGCAAAGCACGCCATGGTGCCACCGGATGGGCCGGCATCCAGCATGCCGGCGAGATCGACGGCCCAGGGCCACGGAAGCAGGCTGGCCGCCCAGAGGAACGCCGCCGTGGCGAGGACCGCGACGATCTGGCCGACCCAGAAGTAGGTCATCGCGACCCTGGTTCCGCGGCGCCATTCCAACAGCCCCACGAAGACGAAGCCCGCTATCGCGACCGCGTAGGTCCAGGGGGTGATCACGAAGAAGGTGCCCGTGAACGGCGTCCACCACCGGCCATCTTGAAGCGCGGGCAGGCCGTAGGCGACGGACTCCCACCACGGCTGCTTCGGCGTCGACACCCAGAGGCCCTGGCCTGCTACTCCGATGACGAGGACGACGGCGGCGAGGATGAGGGTCGCGGGGATGCGTGTGATGACGGATCGGACCGATGTGGTCACGGTGTGCCTCCGGGGCCTGGTGCGGGAATGCCTTTCAGGTCATTCTGGCCGAGATGGCGCTCGGCCACTCGTCGATATTCGCAACCGGGAACGACGAAACCCCCTGACTTCCTCGCTGAGCAAGGAGAAGCAGGGGGTTTGATCATGGCGGTACCGGTGGGATTTGAACTCATTGTCGGGGGGTTGATACAGCCTCAAAATTCCAGAAATCGCCGGAAAATCGGCTCTGTTGGATGACAAGACTGACACCCGAAAACGAGGAATGACCGCGAGTTGGGGGGTTTTTGCGGGGTGCAGCACCCGCAACAACGGTTCACGAACACAATGCCGCCCCGTCGCCTTCTGATACCTGGATGATGTGGTCAAAGGGCGAATGTACGGCTGGATCCGTATCTGATCGATCCAGTAACGTCAGAGTCCGATTGGCCCGCGCTCTGGATCTACAAACACAAAGTACTCAAGCCGTAACGAGCGATCACCCACCCCTTGCGACATGAGTTCAACTATCGGCGATATATCTTGATGAATCGCTGTGTCGATTGAGTGTATTCGGAGGCGGCAACCGCAAAGTTGTAAAGATCACTCAAGGCGCAACCGCGACATTTCATGCGATTAGACGCTGCTTATCGTCATAAAATGACAGAATCGCCCCTATACTCACACTATGCATGTAAGGATGTCGCGATGCTTCTGAAGTTCGCCGTGGCGAACCACCGCTCAATTTTTAGGGAGGTCGAGCTTTCACTGATAGCCGTCGACGAAGATCGGGATGCGGCTCGATCCTTTGAACTCCTAAACGAAAAGGTACTCACGGTTGCCGGTCTCTATGGACCGAACGCATCAGGGAAGTCGAATGTGATCTCCGCGATCTCGTGGTTAAGCAGTGCCGTGAAATCATCTCTTCGTCTTTGGGAAAACGTCATTCCCCGAGAGCCTTTTGCTTTCGAAGATGGGATGACGTCGCAGTCGACCTTTGATCTCGATTCCGTCGTTGACGGCGTACGGTATTCGTACCAGCTCGAGATCGGAACTGAGGGCGTTGAGTATGAAGCTCTCTCTTACTATCCAGAGAAACGCCGTCGCAATATTTTTGAGCGCGAGCAGAACAGCATTAAGTTTGCCCGAGGCATCAAGGGTGCAGCGGGAACTCGGGAATTATTGACCCCATCGACGCTCGCCCTTTCCGCGGCGCGACGGTTTAACGACTCATTCATAGTCGCGTTCGCAGACGATGTAGCCTCCTACACTTTCCTCGGCCAATCACTGCGACGTAGGCGTAGGGGTTTTGGGGGGCCGGGTGCTTTCGTCGTTCCTTCTGCGCGAACCGAGCGCTGGTTCGAGGAGGCCGATCAAGAGCAACTCGAAATGTTCGTCGAGGACGACGTGCTTACAACTAACCGCGCGCGCGCTTTGGCTTTGCTGAAGATGGCTGATTTGGGGATTTCGGATGTCGAGTTCGAGGAACCCGAAGAAAGCACGTTATCCAAGGACAATACGGCGAGCGGGCTTCGTCCGCGAGATCAGGTGCGGATGGTACATCGCACTGATCGCGAGAACGCATCATTTGCATTCTTCGAGGAGTCGGCAGGCACTCAAACATGGTTCAACCTCATCGGGCCAACGCTGACGGCTCTCGGGCGTGGCTCTGTGCTCTTTTTCGATGAAATAGACGCGAGTCTCCACCCAACACTGACTGCACAGCTGATCGCCCTGTTTCAAGATCCGACAACTAATCGAATGGGCGCGCAGCTCATCTTCACAACCCACGACACGACCCTGTTGAACCACCTCAATCGGGACGAAGTATGGCTCACTGAAAAACAGTCGAATGGCATGACGACCTTGCGCGCGTTGTCGGATTTTGCCGGGGATCGAGTTCGAAGATCGCACAACCTTGAGCGCGGCTACCTTCAAGGTCGCTTTGGGGCGCTGCCCGATATTGACAAGTATCAGGTGCTTGTGGCGATGGGCTTTGCTGGGGGAGATCGTCTTGGCGCGGACGCCTAAACCTTCTGGGCTCAAACGCCCCGTCGCGAAGCTGCCGGAACGGCGAACATTCTTGATATTCACTGAAGGCGAGGTCACCGAAGTTGAGTACCTCAACGCGCTCAAGAGCTTGCCCGAAGTCAAGACCGCGAATGCGGTTGACCTCCAGATTGCCAGTCAACGGGGGGTGCCGTTGACGCTAGTCGAACTTGCCGTGGAGGCTCAATCAAAGAACGACGAGATTGACCAAATTTGGTGTGTGTTCGACGTCGAATGGCCAAAGCATCACCCGCATTTGAACGAAGCAAAGTTGTTGGCACAAAACCACGGAATTCAGCTTGCAATCTCCAACCCAAATTTCGAGTTATGGCTAATTTTGCATCACGCAAACACCGAAGGATTTCTAGACAACGATGGCGCACGCCGCTTACGTAGGGATCACGACGGCGTAGCAGACAAGCACCTCGACCACGCCGTGTATCTGCCGCTTCGTGCCGCCGCAACCATGCGCGCGATCGACTTGGATGCAAAACATCGAAACGACGGCACGAAGTTTCCAAGTGATAATCCTTCCTCGGGAATGCATCGCTTGCTGCGCGCGATTGAGCCTGGTCTTCTGGAGGTGTAAGCCATGCTGAGCATCCTCATCGGAAGCGATGGACCACCCGGATGGGATCCTCTACATCGCACATCGACGAGGAGTGGATGACCGAGTATGACGCTCAAGCCTGGACGTCAGGGGTCTCTGACACGATATGTCCATGACCGAATTGGCGTACATGACGCGGGAAGACTGGGCGCAGCAAGCCACTGCGATGGTGTCGCAAAGCGCCGCGATCCGCGATTGGCTTGGCGAGGAACCTTATCTCCTCGCCATGACCGAAATGAAAAAATACGGAGGTGACGGCAGCGTCGACCTCGAAGCGGCTCGTTTCATCGCCCCAGACAAGGCCACGCGCATTGTGTTCGACGTCTCGGAGCTCGGTGCTTTCGCGTGCGAGGGAAAGAGCGTCGACCATGCCGTCGTGGTGTTACATCCGCGCGACGAGCGCTCCCTCGAATCAATGCGAACTGCGGTCAAATCCGGAGCGGTGAGCCGAGTCTTCGTGTTGGTCTGGTGGCCGCTCGACATCGTCCGAACCTGGCTCGATGGCCACGGCGCGCTTGACCTGCACGCCGGTGCGGCGAGGGAATTGCCCGACCCTTTGATGGTCGAGGCCTGCACCATGATGATCTCCCACCAATACAACGGCCTCAGTTCAGGGCGGGGGAAGGAAGCGGTCGTGCAGCTGGTTCGTGCCTTCTACGCCGAAGGGTATCCCTACGATGTCAACGAATGGCTCCGCGCGTATTTCGCGGCCGGCGGGGATTTCCACCACGCCGAGTCCATCAAGAAACTTGTCACGGAGATGAAGGCGGGCGTTAGGCACCGCGTCCCCGCCCGTTACCGCGACAACATCTTCGAGATCATCCGCTCGGGTCAGCTCGAGCAGGAACAGTAAGACCGTGCTGGTCCTAGCGCGCGGTATCGAAGACGACCACTACTGGGTGGTCCATGAGATCGACGGCACGCTCGAGGAAACACCGTGTCGCATCGAGCAGGGATCCGATAGGTACCGGCTGAGTCATACCGACGACTCGTTCCAGGCGGACCTGGTCTTCGGACTAGGTGCATTCGCGACCGCCGAGGCGGCGGTCGCTCGACTGCGGGAGTTTCTCTAGGTGGAACACACGAGCACAGACGGACGGTTCAAGACAGCGAAGCCCTCGGTCTATCTCGATCAGTGGGTGTGGATTCGCCTTGCTCGAGCCAACGTGGGTCGGCCCTTCAAGCCGTCCGATGTCGCCCTCCTCGAGTCCCTGAAAACCGCCGCTGAGGCAGGCGTCGCCTTCCCGCTATCGGCAACGCATTACGAAGAGACCATCCGCATCGCTGACCCTGCACAGCGCAAGGAAATCGCGCGCGTCATGGCTCCTATCGCTATGGGGCGGACAATTCGGAAGCAGTCCGACCTGGTGCGCCATCAGCTCCTGACGGCGCTACATGAAACAATCGGACGCCCAACCTTCCGCCCAGCACCGCTTCAGATGCTTGGCCTCGGCGTGCACTGGTCGTTCACTGGCATAGAGGGCTTCATGACCGTCGTCGATCCTGATGGGCGCGTTGTGAAGTCAGTCGATCCGAACTGGACGCGTCAGCTCAACCAATACTGCGAGTTCGCTCTCATGGCCGGCCCCGCTGACGCCGAGATCCCGATTCTTGAAAAGCTCGGCTACGTCGATCCGCGCTATTTCGAGAGCAACGTGGGCAACCGGCTGGATTGGGAGGAGTCGTACGTCGATCAGGCCGTGAAGATCAAGTCCCGTGAAGAACTGCGCGTGGCACTCTTTGCCCGCGAAATCATGCACGAGTACGGCGTTACACTTCAGACGATCCTGAACGAGTACCGCCTGTCTCTCGGCTCTATTGCGACCGGGAGCAAAGCGAACTCCCGCGCCCAGATGATGTCGTTCAGCGACCGTGTACCGACGATGCGGATTGCCGTCGATATGAAGCGGGATCTGTTTCGCAATCCGAGCCGCCCCTGGACATGGAACATGCTGCGCGACATCGACGCACTCAGCGTCGCCGTTCCCCTCTGCGACGTGGTCATCTGTGACCGCGATGCCCTCCACCAGCTGCGCCGTTCCGGAGCACCCGATCGCTACGGCACGACAGTCACCGAGAAAATTGAAGACCTACCCGACCTGCTCACAGACTTGGCGCGACTCTCCCCAGCGGCAGAACCAGATCTTTCGGACTGGGCAAGTATTGGTCCCGGTGACGGTTTCTCGATTGTCGAGCCCGAACCGCCGGGGCGCATCCCAATGGGCTCCAGCATCCAGCTCCTCGACCGCGGCGGTAGGCCGCTTCCTACGCCGCTAGGAGCACGGAGGATGTAGGCAACCGTCGCGTGCTGGACTTCGCAAACCCGTCGCAAGGAGTTACTGAGAGCACGTGAGCTTCCCGCTGCTGCACTCAGCCGCTCCGGACCTGACGCAGCACTCAATAGATACTGCTTCCAGTTCGCCCTCGCAGCTCGAACTCGCCGGTAGATCCTTTCAATCTGCCTATACACAAATCAGAAAGGGCAGCGTCGGCACAGACGCGTAGCGTTAGTCGCACTCGCCCCGAACCAGGAGTTGGCACCGTGGACAACATCAAGACCGATGAGTACAAAGCCTGGGAGGCCCGGCTTGGAAGGATCTCCGAGGCAGCGACCCAGTGGCAGCAATTATTCAAGGGTGCACCGGCCACAATTGACCCTGGAAGCGACCTAACTGGCGACGATGCCACCTTCGAAGCGTTCAGCATCTCGAATCTCGTCGGCTACAGCCTTGCCGCGGCAACCGAGCATCTGGACTTCACGCTGACCGCCATGAGGGAGACAAGCACGCTGTATCCGACGGCCTACCTGACAGTGCTCCGCACGTCACTGTTGGCGGCTTCTCATGCCGCCTGGATATTGACACCTACGGAACGCTCGGAGCGTCAGCTTCGGGCGCTTCAGTTCCTGGCAGACGATGTACGAACCCAGCTGGTCATGGTGCGAGAGGCGTTCGCGTCGACAGACGCCGCGCGCACCGCGAAAGGGCAGATGATCGAACTCCTGCTTAAGCGACAAGCGCAGCTGCAGCCCATCTCTGACGTGCTGAAACCGGGGCTGCAGGTGGATAAGTGCCGGATCAACAACACGAGCATCATTGAGAGCGTCGCCCAAGCAGCGCACGACGACGGTCTCGTACAGGGCGGCGTAAACCACATCTGGCGCAGCGGCAGCGCCGCAGCGCTCGGTTCCCGCGGCTTCGCCACCATGCGTCTCGACCAGAACACCATTATCCAACCTCCGACCGGGGGTAAGTACTCGCTGCTGCGTGGCGACCTGGTCAACGACATTGGCCCTGCCGCCGCGGCCGCCACGCTCGCACTCAGCTTCGCACTCAGAATGTTTGATGAACGTCGACTGGATCCGAATCCGGCGTGATCAGACGGCGCCAGATCGCCTGGCGCAAAGCGAGGGCCATGTCGATTGCCGAGGGTGCGCCGGTGAACACGGTGTATAGGCATATTGCACTCGAGTAGTCGTCCATCACGATCGTCAGCCAGGGCCGGTCCGGCTTTCCGCCGACACGGGTGATGAGGACGTCGAGTTCAGTTTGGTTCGCTTGCCAGGTCTGATTCGGACGTTCTGCCCGGCGACGAAACACGAGTTCATGCTTGTTGCGATAGGAGGTCGGTCCCTCCAAAGCGAGGATGACAAGCGCTGGATCCAGCGCCCGGACGTTCTGCCCGGCAGTGGCACAGCTCGGCGCCGAGCACCCCGACCGTTCTGCTTCATCAACAGCGAGGCGGCGCAGCTTCGCAAGGGCAGGGCGAGGCCCGGTCAGTTCGAGCCCTTCAATGAACGTCACATTCTCGGCAGCAGTGGGGCGGGTGCCGGTGTCCGTGCGAGGGTGAGAGTCGCGAGCGGTGCCGCCGCCGTCCCGGTACAGCTGGTGCCACCGCTGCAGTGTTCGCAATTCAACTCCGGAATCGCGGATGAGAACGGCGAGGGGTATCTGGTCTTCGATGGGAAGTCGAAGGATTCGCCATAGCTCGTCGCCGTTCATTTCATCGCTACACGGTGTGGCTCTCGCGGCCGGCCACGGCGTGCTGGTGACGGTAGAGAGTTGCTCGACTCCAGCCGACGAGCCGTGCGGCGTCTTCGGCCGTGCGTCCCTTCGCTCGAGCATCGGCCGCGACCGCGAGTTTGTCGGCGATGACTACGAGGTCAGATAGGGGCCGGCCGAAGCGGGTGCCGCTCTGCCTGGCGGCGGCAATCCCGGCGTTGACTCGCTCGACGATCAGTTCGCGTTCGTACTCGGCGAGCGTGCCCAGCATGTTGAGCATCAGCCGGCCCGTCGACGTCGCCGGATCGATGCCGTCAGATATTGAGCGCACGTGGATACCGCGGCCGCGTAGCAAGTTCACGGTATTCAGAACGTCGATCAGGGAGCGGCCGAGGCGGTCGACTCGCCACACCACAACCGTGTCGCCGGACTCCGCGTGCTCGAGGAGCTTCTTCATCCCTCGACGCTCGATCGCGGTCTTACTCCCGGAGGTGACGTCCGCGAACACATCTCGCTTTTGAACGCCGGCCGCGACGAGAGCATCGAGTTGCAGCTGGGCGTCCTGGCCCGACGTACTAACCCGCGTGTACCCCAGAAGTCTCATAAGGTCATTCTGACTCAGAAACCCCTATCAGTCGCTACGCTGAGACAGTTTGCGGTGAGACGCCTTTCTAAGACAGATCTCGCCGTGGAATGGCGCAACGGGCTAATTGTCGTTCCGGCATTGACACGGTGTTTCGAAAAGCTATTGCTTTTCGAGACGTTTTTGGACAGAGCTCTCCCCTCGCGGAGGAGGGTGCTTTTTCGAGTTGCGCTACGCCTTGGGCGTGCGGTTCCACGACTTGATGAACTTCTCGATGCGCTTAGCCGGTTTGTTGCTCTTACCGAAGACGACGACATAGACAAGTGGGGCAAAGACAACAATCGTCAACAGCTGGGGAGTTGCGCTGACAAAAGCGATCAAAAGGTTCACCTCCTCCGTGGACTCGGGCAGCAGGTTCGTCATGCGAGACCTCCGCGAGAACGGACGCGCGAACGCGCCCTGATGGCACCTCGCCGAGTGGCGAGGTGAGCTGAGAAGCCAACGACCAGAAAGGAGCGGTGGCTAGCAAGGAGGGGGCCAGGGAGCATCAGATTGCTCATAGCCCGGCCGGGCACAAAAAAGCCGGCATCGGCCGGCGGGTGATCGTCGATGACCAATCGGCTCATTGTGGCTGGAGGGGTGGCAGCGCCGTGAAGTCAAACATCTTGAGCAGGTTCTCTGCGCCGTCGACGTGCGGCCGGGAGGGCACAAAAAAGGCCGGCACGATGGCCGACCAGGTTTTTCCACGCACAAAAGGCGTGACACCAGTATGCGTCCCTTTCTGGTCTCACGCAATAGCCGATTCAAACTCGCCCGACCCGAGCGAGTCGGTGAACCTCCGCCCCATGCGCACCACCGGCTGGGGCAGACATCGAACGCATCTACCAGGCGGGAGTTGCCACAGGAGATACTCCGTCACTTGGGTATGCGGTTTAGGGCCTGAGGATGTGAGTGTCAGTGCCGAATTTTCGCGGTGAGGCTTCTGCGGCGGGGTCCGTGTCGCTTGTAGCCAGCGCGGGTTCAACTCGGAAGATGGACTTTTCGGTCTCGGGGTGGCGTCGGCCTTGGATGATGAAGATGATCGTGCCGACAGCGATGGCAGCGAAGGATGCCCAGATGTTTGCAGGGATCCCAAGGAACCCATCGCTGGTCGGGTCGATGCGAATCGCTTCGAGCCAGCTGCGGCCGAGTCCATACCAGACGAGGTAAAGGCCGAGAGTGCGGCCCCAGCGGAGGGCAAGTCGGCGCTCAAGCAGGAGGAGGACGGCGAATCCGGTCAGGTTCCAGATGATCTCGTAGAGGAACAGCGGGTGGAACAGGGTCCCGGCCGGCAGACCGTCCGGGAACATTGTGTCGGTCGGCAAGATTTCTAGCCCCCACGGCAGCGTGGTCGGGAGCCCGAACAATTCGTGGTTGAAGTAGTTTCCGATGCGTCCCAACGACTGGGCTACGAGCAAAGCCGGGGCGACGGCGTCGGCGAAAGACCAGAAGCGGATGTTGTGTCGCCGACACCCGATGTAGGCGCCGACTGCCCCGCCCAGCAGCGAACCGTAGAGGGCGTTGCCGCCGTCCCAGATGGCGAATACCAACCACAAGTTCGCGTCCGGGTAGAAGTAGTCGCCGAGGTGAGTGAACACATGGTAAAAACGTGCACCCACAATGCCGATCGGTACGGCCCACATGATGATGTCGAGCACGACCCCGTTCCCTGCACCTCGGGCAGAGAGCCGCCGCTGGGTAATAAATAGGGCAGCCACAATGCCGCTGAGAATGCACAGCGCGTACACGTGAACGGTCAACGGGCCCAAAGAGAACGAGGCCCATTCCGGCGGCGGGCTTGGAATCGACGCTGGGACCAGTCCCAGCACGTTGGTGGTCATCACGAGAGGCAGCATAATCGCCTCAAATGTGAGACTGAGACCGCAGCAGGACGCTGCTGGCTGCGCTGAGGGCTATCGACCAAATTGGATCCACGAACCTTACCTCGTGATCTCCACTGTCGTCGAGATGGTCAGATGATCCAGGTTCGGAAGGGTATGTGAGATCTCGTGCCTGATGTCGTGCACGATCGTTTCGGCGGCTGAGATCGGCATGTCAGCGACAGCTATCGTGGCAGCGCCCTGGAGTCGGTGGCCGACCCATCGCAGCTGCAATGAAGGCACGGCAAGAAACCCCGGGGTGTGTTCGATCGTGTGCCGCGCTCGCTCGACGAGCTCGGGTTCGATGCCATCCATGAGGCGGCGCCCGATACTGCGAACGGTTCTCCGCTGATCTGTGGTTGAGCCGGGAACAAAAAAGGCCGGCTCGATGGCCGACCAAGGTTTTTCCGCGCAACAAAGGCGCAGGACCAGTATCCGGCTTCCTCTGGTCCTGCGCAATATCGGGGGTTTCTGACTGCCGCTGTTAGGTCCGGGCTAGGGTCGTGGCTCGGAGCTCTCGGGTCCATGCTTGGGTGGCGACCTGGACGGCATCCCATGGTGAGCCGAGCGGGGGCGTGTAGGAGAGGTCGAGGTCGCTCATCGCGTCGACGGTCATGCTGTGGTGCAGGGCGGTGGCGTAGGTGTCGACGCGTTTGGCGATTTCGGCGCCGCGCGCTCCGACGAGTTGCGCCCCGAGCAGGAGCCCGGTGTCAGCGTCGCCGGTGATGCGGATGCTGAGCGGTTTCGATCCCGGGTAGTACGCCTTGTGGTCATCCGCGATTGCGGTGCCACTGAGAGGTGTGAAGCCGGCAGCGATGGCCTCATGGTCCCGGAGGCCGGTACGGGCGGCTACGAGGTCGAAGACTTTCACCACCTGAGTTCCGAGGCTGCCAGCAAAACGCGTGTTGCCGCCGATCGCGTTTTCTCCGGCGACGCGGCCCTGCTTGTGCGCGGTTGTGCCGAGCGGGAGGTAGGTGATACCGAGAAGACGGTGGTGGGTGACCACACCGTCACCTGCAGCAAACACGTGGGGCAGGCCGGTGCGCATCTGCTCGTCGACGACGACAGCGCCCCCGGGCCCGGTGGTAGCTCCGGCGCCGGTAAGCAGGCTGGTGTTCGGGCGGACGCCGACGACCAGGAGAACAACGTCCGCGTTACGGGCGTAGCCCTGGCCGTTTTCGGAGCCGGTCACGGTGAGGCGGCCGTCCGTGCGGGTGATGGCTTCGACGCGGGCGTTGGTGACGACGTCGACGCCGTGTCGGGCGAGTTCGTCGTGGACGAGGGAGCCGAGTTCGGGGTCGAGGGTGGAGAGCACTTCGGGGCCGCGCTGTAGCTGTGTCACGCGGAGGCCGCGGATGGTGAGGGCTTCGGCCATTTCGAGGCCGACGTAGCCGGCGCCGACGATGATCGCGGTTTCGGGCTGGTGCCCGTCGAGGTAGCGCTCGAGGGTGAAGGTGTCGCCCATTGAGTGCAGCACGTGCACACCGTCGTCTGGGCCGAGCCCGCCGGGGCCGACGCCGGCGATGCCCGCGGTCGACGGGGATGCTCCGGTGCCGACCATCAGCTCGTCGTACGCGATGGTCGATTCCTGCCCGTTCGCGTCCCGAACGGTGAGCTGTTGGCCGGCGACGTCGATGCCGGTGGCGAGGGTGTCGAGCCGGAGCTGCATACCGGTCGCTTCCAGGTCCGCGTGGGTGCGGTGTGCGAGGGACTGCCACGGGTTCACCTCGCGGGAGAAGTAGTACGGAATCCCGCAGATGGAGAAGTTGGGGTAGGAGTCCGCGACGACGACGGTCACGTCAACGCTGGGGTCAAGTTCGCGGGCGCGGAGTGCGGTGGAGATTCCGGCGTCGCTTCCGCCGATTGCTACAAGATGCATGAGGATGGGTGCCTTTCAGTGGGCTTTGACAGGATGAGTAACAACGACATCGCGAGCGGTGTGGGTGGCGGCCGGGTAGAACACAAACAGCAGACCGAGCCCCAGGGCTCCGCCGAGCAGCTGCGCCAGGATGAACGGGGCGACGGATGCCGGAGCGATGCCGGCAAAGGTGTCGGTGAACATGCGGGCGATCGTCACGGCGGGGTTCGCGAACGACGTCGAGCTGGTGAACCAGTACGCCGCCCCGATATACACACCGACCGCGGCCGCGGTGACGTGACCCTTACCGGTGTGGGCGAGAGCGAAGATCAGCAGCACCAAGCCCGCCGTGGCCACGACCTCGCCCACCAGGTGCCCGCCCGATGCCCGGACGGTGGTCGAGAAGGCGGGCGCGGTGTCGAACATGATGCCGGCCAAAAGTGTGCCCGTGATGCTTCCTCCGATCTGCGCCAACAGATACGGGGCAAGGTCTCTGGTCGGTAATCCGGTCTTCGTGCGGCGACCGATGAGCCAATCAACCAGCGAGACGACGGGGTTGAAGTGCGCACCCGACGCCGGGCCGAGCATCAGGATCAATACGGCCAGGCCGAGGGCGGTCGCGATGCTGTTCTCGAGCAGCTGCAGGCCGACGTCGCGGGGCGAGAGTTGCTGCGCGGCGATCCCGGATCCCACAACCACGGTCACCAGCAGCGCGGTGCCCACGAATTCGGCAGCGACCCGGCGCGCTAGATGCGGCCGAAAGTGCGGGGTGTGGGTCTGAGAGGTTTTCATGTCGACCTCATCTTGACTCGCGCAGGGTAGTTCAGTCAAGATTGAAACAATGAATATTGAGCGAAATGACGAGTTGCAGTGGCGTGCTGCGAAGCACGCCGCGCTCAGCGATCCTGCGCGCCTCCGCATCGTCGACCTGCTGACCGTCGGCGAGCTGGCCCCATCGGAGATCAGCGACTCGTTGACCATGCGCTCGAACCTCGTCACCCACCACCTGAACGTGCTCGAGTCGGTGGGTATGCTCACCCGGCACCGCTCCGAGGCGGACAAGCGGCGCTCCTATGTGCGGCTGACCGAGCACGCTCTGGAGGGGCTCGTGCCTGGTGCGGTGGGGTCAGCGCGGAGGGTGCTGTTCGTCTGCACCGCGAACTCGGCCCGCTCGCAACTCGCCGTTGCCCTGTGGAACAGGGTCAGCAGCATCCCCGCCGCATCGGCCGGCACTCACCCGGCCGAGCAGATCGCGTCGGGCGCGATCGCCACAGCCGCCCGCCACTCATTGACCCTTCCCGGCGTACGTCCCCAAGCTTTGCCCGATGTGCTCGCTGCCGGCGACTTCGTGGTGACCGTGTGCGACAACGCGCACGAAGAATTGGGCCTGCGCGAGGGGGCGCATTGGTCGATCCCTGACCCTGTTCGGATCGGCACCGATGCCGCATTCGACGCCGTCCTCGATGACTTGCAGCACCGAATTGACGACCTGGCGCCCCGCCTGGTCGCATCCTAACCCGGAAGAAATCATGACCGCCACACCCACCGTCTTGCTCATCTGCCAGCACAATGCCGGCCGCTCCCAACTCGGCGCAGCCCTTCTCGGGCACCTCGGCAGCGACCGGTTCAACGCGAGCTCAGCTGGACTTGCGCCGGCTGACGTCGTCAACCCGGCGGTGGCCGCGACGGTCGCGGAGCTCGGAGTCGATATCTCCGGCAACGTGCCGCGCGCCGTCACGCCGGCCGACCTTGACGAGGCAGACATTGTGGTGCTCATGAAGCCCGGACTGGCGCTGCCGTCGACGCCCCGCGGTGAAGTGCTGGAGTGGTCTTTCGCCAATCCCGAATCCTGGGATGCCGAGGCGGTGCGCCCGATGCGCGAGGCGGTCGCGGCGCGCATCGAGGCGGAACTGCTGACCCGCTAGACGGATGCCGGGGCGCGGCCGAGCTGGATCAATTGCTTCTCCGGCAGGGCGCAGCAGCTCCCGCCGATTCCGGTGCCGGCTGAGTCGAACAAGCCCGCCCCGCCACAGACCCCGGTATCCGGGAGCTGCAGCTCGACCCGGGCGGCCGCTTCATGGTCACCGGCCAGCGCGGCCACGACGGAGCGCACCTGCTCGTACCCGGTCATGGCCAAGAAGGTCGGGGCGCGCCCATAAGACTTTGCACCGACCAGGTAGAAGTCGGGTTCGGGCTGAGCGAGGTCACGGGCCCCGGTCGCTGCGACTGAACCGCACGAGTGAAGATTCGGGTCAATTTCTGCCGCGATCCGGATCGGTGCCTGCAGGGTCGCATCCAGCTCGAGGCGAAGTTCCGATAGGAACGAGAGGTCTGGGCGGAAACCGGTGAGCACGGCGACGTGATCGGCTGCGGCCAGGCTGCGGCCGTCCTCGCTGGTGAGTACCGCCTGGTCACCGTCACGGGCGATCTGTTCGACGCGGAAGCCGGTCACCATGTCGATCAGGCCGGCGTCGACGAACTCTTTCGCCGTGATGCCCAGCTGACCCCGGGCCGGCAGTTCGTCAGCCGCACCACCGCCGAAGGTGTTCCCGACCACCCCTCGGCGTAGAACCCACGTGACCTTCGTCGCCGGGTCGCGACGGGCGATCCGGCCGAGCGCGATTACCGAGGTGACTGCCGAGTGGCCAGATCCAACGACGACACTGTGTCGGCCCTCGTACTCCGTCCGCATTCGGTAGTCCGGGATGCGGTAGTCAAGCAGATCTGCGGCCGCTTTCTCTCCGAGCGCGGGCAATCCATCGGCCCCGGCGGGGTTCGGACTTGACCAGGTGCCGGATGCGTCGATCACCGCACGTGCATCCACCCGGTACTCGGTGCCATCGGCAGCTTCGATATGCACGGTGAAGGGCTGCTCTGCCCGGCCCGCGTCGACCAAACGGTCGCGGCCACGACGAGATACGCCAACCACGCGAGAGTCGTATCGGATGTGCTCGCCGAGGACCGCGGCAAGAGGGGCGAGGTACCCGCTGATCCACTGCGCACCCGTGGGATATCCCGCCGTCGGAGTCTGCCAGCCGGTGGGCCCGAGCAACCGTGCCGCTGCCGCGTCAACAAGCTCACCCCACTCCGAGAACAATCGCACGTGCCCCCACTCCGAAACCCCTGCAGCTGCGGTTTTGCCTGCTTCGAAGAGCAGCACGGCCTGGCCGCGATCGACCAGGTGCGCGGCGGCGGCGAGACCCTGGGGGCCTGCCCCGATGACGACGACGGGCAGCTCGTTCTTCTGCATGACAACTCCTGATAGATCGACAATGTTCGATGCATCGAGACTGATCGATCTATCGACAGATGTCAATACGACGTGAGAAGATCGGGTCATGACGATCATTCTTCCCCTGCTGGCGACCGAGGCCGGCGCTGCGTGCTGCAGCCCGGTGACAGGCGGGGTGTTGAGTGCGGAAGAAGCTGAACAGCTCGCCCGCACATTTAAGGCCCTCGGTGACCCGACGCGCATCCGCCTGTTGTCCCTGATCGCTGCAAGCGAGGACGGGGAGGCCTGCATCTGCGATCTCACAGAACCGGTCGGACTGTCGCAGCCGACCGTCTCGCACCACATGAAGCAACTCGTCGACGCCGGCCTGGCCATGCGTGAGCAACGCGGTCGCTGGGCCTATTTCCGCGTCTTGGATGACGCTCTCGATCGAGCAGCACAAGCCCTACGTCCAGGACTCCCGGGATAGCCATCCGCCTCAGTCGGCCACAGCGCAGGTGAGGGCACTGTGCGCGCTCAGACCCATGAAATCGGCACAAAAAAACCGAGCTTAGGGCTCGGATCCCGACAGTGGGACAGGAGTCTCACCGTATGTAAATAAATTGTCACGTTTGACACCTGACCGTCAAGTAGAAAATTGTTTTCCCACCAGGACAGCTTCGCGTGGACGAAATGGCACGCGGGCAAGGCGACCACCCGTCACGAAGGACGACATGTAGTCACTGGCCCCACGCGCCAATTATCGATCACAGAACACCGCCACGTATCGATCAAATCCACACCAGAGTGCGTGGCACGGTTCCTCCAAGGGCTGGTAATCAGAACTGTACCGCAAGGGGGGCCGCTTACGGGATTTTAGAGCGAACTAGTCTTACGGGATTTTGGCGACGTCGCAGCGAGTTCGTGGAAACCGCTCCATCTAGCGGTGTGGAGTTGATCGGTACAGGGCGGTGTTCTGTGGTCGCTCGGTGGCGGGGATCAGGAGTCGGGCTGTTTTGGATCGCATGCGTTTTGACACGCATTGGTTGAAGACATCTCGAGCGGGCGAGGGCGTCCGCGTTGGGTATCTCCGCGCGCCGCGCGACGACAGAAACCGAATCGTCAGCAGACCCGATGGCGTCGACTCAGCGAAGTGATCGGCGCAGCGCGTTGACCGCGCGCACGTGGTTCTCGGCCCGCCGGTGCCCGTTCGCGGGTGATGGGTGCGGCGCCGCCAACACGGGCACGATGACCGGTTGAGCATGCAGGGTGTAGTACCGCATGATCCCGGTCAGCGCTGTCGCACCAAACGTCACGATCGAGGTCAGGCTCGGCATCAAAGCGATGATGGCAGCAAGAGCAGGTTGCGCGTCGTTGAGGTCGTCGGCGTTGGGTACGCGGCGCCCGCCGGCTGCGTCGAACAGTGGCCAAGGGACCACGTTCCACCGCACGTAGTCGCCACGCGACATTCCAGCCTCTAGACGCGCGGCTTTGAATGACCGCGACGTAGGGTTCACGTTGTCTTCTGAACTGAAAGCCGAAGAGTTGGCGCTCGCCGTCAGATTCGCCGGGCTCTCGAAGAGCACCAGCACTCGTGCTTGCACTCCACCACTGTCGGGGTCGACCCATGGCACTACCCGGGCGCCGTGGTCGGCTGTGCGCAGCCGTCGAACGAGTGCGTTCAGGGCTGCCACATGCGGTTCTTCCAGGCGATCAAGCTTCGATGCTCTCCCCGCGACCCCTGTCGTTTCAGCGTGCATGCGTCCGGGCGATCAGAAGCAGTCGCTCGGCGTTCTCCGGCAGGCCGGTTGTGCTGCGCGCCCACACCGCCGTGAGCGGACGCTTCAGCGCCAGTCCCGCAATACGAACCCGAACGAGGCGACCGAGCGTCACGTCGTCGCGGATGGCGAGTGAGCTCAGCACCGCGGGCGCACTACCCGAGGCGGCGGTGGAACGGATCGCGGTCGTTGTTGGCAACACCAAAGCGGGAGCATCCGGAACCAGCGGTGACTCGAGCGCTCCGAGGGCGAGTTCGAGCGTGCGCCTCGTGCCGGAACCCTCTTCACGGACCACCAGGGCGGTCGAGGCGAGCTCTGCTGCGCTGACCGCGCGTCGACGCCGCGCCCATGGATGGTTCACCCCGACCACGACAACAAGCTCGTCGAACCCGATGACCCGCGATTCGAGGTCGGAAGGCACGTCGGGGGTCTCGATGAACCCGATGTCGCGGGCACCCGCGCGCACCTGCTCAACAACACTACGACTATTCGCCACGGCCAGATCGACGGCAGCCGGATGCCCGCTCCCCGCCTGGAACGCAACCAACCACTCCGGCATGAGGTGCTCGGCGACCGTCAGACTCGCGCCGACCCGCAGCTGCAAATGACGTGCGTCTCGGAGAGCTCTGACCGCCACCTCGAACCGGTCGGCAGCATCCAGCACATCCTGCGCCCAACCGGCCACCAGCATGCCCGCCTCGGTCAACTGGGAACCACGGGCCGACCGGGTCACGAGCTCGGATCCGGTGCGGACTTCCAGGGCGCGGATGCGCGAGGAGACCGCCTGCTGGGTCACCCCGAGGTTCGTGCTAGCAGACGTGAGACTGCCGAACTCTGCCACGGCCGCGAGAGTCTGCAGACTTTTCAGATCAGGCAGTTCGAAGTCGCTCACGATCGTCCCGTTCCCACAAGCTCTGCTTGTGACCCCACAAGCCTAACGGTCTTCTGCGGTCGCCCCGCGAAGAGGAGGGTTGAAGCATGTCAACCGCCCAGGCCGTCCGACCCGCCACCCCGTCACGGATGCTTATGCGCGAGCTCGAACACCCGATGCACATGTTCCGGAACATCACGCCGAACTGGTACGCGTCGGTCATGGGCACAGGAATCGTAGCCAACGCCGCCGCCACCCTCCCCCTGCAGTTCGCCGGCCTTCGCGCTGCGGCGACAGTGGTGTGGGTCATCGCCAGCGTGCTGCTCGTCGCGCTCACCGCCGCGACGGTCATGCACTGGGTCACGAACAGGGAGACGGCCCGCACCCACCACTTGAACCCCGTCATGGCCCACTTCTACGGGGCGCCCGCGATGGCCCTCCTCACCGTCGGGGCCGGAACCATCCTCCTCGGCCGGGACGTTCTCGGCGAACAGACCGCCGTCGCCATCGACGCCGTGCTCTGGGCCCTCGGCACGATCATGGGCCTGGCAACCGCTGTCGCGGTGCCGTACCTGACCTTCACGAAGTTCACGGTCTCGGCCGACAGCGCGTTTGGCGGCTGGCTGATGCCCATCGTGCCGCCCATGGTCTCTGCGTCGACAGGCGCCCTGCTCATCCCGTACCTGCCCGAGGGCCAGGCCAGGCTCACCATGCTGCTGGCCTGCTACGGGATGTTCGGCCTCAGCCTCCTCGCTTCTCTCATCGTCATCACCCTCATCTGGTCGCGCCTCACCACGCACAAGATCGGTGCGGCCGCGATGGTTCCGACGCTCTGGATCGTGCTTGGCCCGCTCGGCCAATCCGTCACCGCCGTGAACCTGCTCGGCGGCAACGCCCACCTCGCTACCACCACATCCCTCGCCGACGCCCTTCAGGCCTTCGGCGTGATCTACGGGGTACCCGTACTCGGTTTCGCAGCCCTCTGGGCAGCACTCGCCCTAGCGATCACCGTGCGAACCGCACGCGAACACCTCCCGTTCTCGTTGACATGGTGGTCGTTCACCTTTCCCGTCGGTACCTGCGTCACCGGCCTCACCGGGGTAGCCCTGCACACCGGATCAGTCGCGTTCCAGGTCGCCGCCGTATTCGCCTTCGCCGCACTTCTCACCGCCTGGGCAGTCGTGGCCGTCCGCACATTCCACGGCAGCGCCCTCACCGGCGTTCTCTTCATGCCCCCTGCAGCGAAGACCGTCTGAACCACCCCGCACCACACCTCACCTCACTCTGAAAGAGACCTCCCGATGAAATCGAAGATTGCCCTCACCCTTGCGGCAGCCACATTCGCCACGCTTGCACTGGCAGGTTGCTCGGCCAGCAATACCTCCGCGGCCTCAGGCTCGGCACCATCGAGCATCCCCACTTCATCTGTGCCGACAGTGGCGGAGTCGGACGCTGCAACCGCGACAAGCAGCCTCGGCACGATCATCGTCAACGGCGAAGGACTCACCGCCTACGCCTTCGACACCGATGTACCCAATTCCGGAACCAGCAGCTGCACCGACGTGTGCGCAACTACCTGGCCCGCCATCACCACCACCTCAGCTACCCCGACCGTCACCGGCATCACCGGCACCATAAGCACGATCACCGGCGTGAACGGTGCCAAACAGATCACCGTCAATGGCATGCCGATCTACACCTTCTCTAAAGACGCCGCCCCCGGCGACGTCGAAGGACAAGGTGTCAAAGGCACCTGGCACGCGCTCACACCCGCGGGCGAAAAGGTAATCACACCCGCTGCAGGCTGATATTCAGGCTTTGGCTTTGTGCCTCATCTAACTATTGTTTTTCGAGACTTATTCGAGAGGAATTCTCCCCTCGCGCAGGAGGGTGCTTTTTCGAGTTGCGCTACGCCTTGGGCGTGCGGTTCCAGGACTTGATGTACTTTTCGATGCGCTTAGCCGGTTTGAGTTTGTTGTCCGGCTGATGTGCTCTTGGTGGGCGATGCTCCTGAGAGTTGTGTAGGAGATTGGGCGGGGATTCTGTCGGTGCCCATGTTGTGAGCGACGATTGACCGTAGGTTGGAGGTCGGGATGAGAAGCAATGCTGCGCTCTACCCTGCCCGACAGGTGGGCCCGCTTGTTCTCTTGGTCACGATCCTGGCTCTGATCATCACCACGGCTCTTGTGCACCTCGCGCCGCCGCAGTCGCCGGACGGGGCGCTTCACGTTGCGGGAATAACCAACCCGGTGACGGGGTCGGCCCTCGAGTTGTCGACTGCAGAGGGCGAAAGCCCAGCGGCGCCCCATCACGAACATTTCGAACGCGATCACGACGGCACCGTACAGCCGCGCGTAACAGAGAACGCGGACAGCGTCGCCGACGTACCCGCGGCAATCGTTGTGCATCTGAGAGAGCCGGCGCAGGATCCCGTCGGTGCGCCGCATACCCGGCGAGATCTTCCTGGGCCATCTCTGGCTGCACTTTCGATCAACCGAACTTAGAACCAGAAGCACCTCGAGCCCTCTCTGTGGGCTCGCTTTGGCGTACCCGCTCGCGCAAAAGACTGTCCGGTCAGTCCCCGGCCCTTTACGGCGTCAGCGCCCGCATCGCTCAGCCGATGCCCTCTTCTGGTTTCTCAAGTCAAGGATTACTCCGTGCTTTTCATCGGCGGCCCCATGCCGCACACAACCTCACCTTCCCCAGCTCCTTCCATAAACACCGCCTCCCGCATCCCCTCGTTAGACGGGCTCCGGGCCCTGGCAGTCCTGATCGTTTTCATCGGGCACGGCCGCACGGACCAGGGCCAGTGGCCTGGATATGCCGGAGTGACGGTGTTCTTCTTTCTCAGTGGCTTTCTCATCACCACGTTGCTGCGCAGGGAGCTCGAAAGGTCGGGAAAAATCGGGTTGTCCCGGTTTTACCTGCGCCGGGCCTTTCGTATCCTGCCGGCCGCCTACTTCGCGATCAGCGTTTCGCTGATTCTCGCGGCTTCCGGGGCTCTTCCGGCCTCAGTCAGCGGATGGGGCGTGTTGTCCGAAGTCTTCAATTTCACGAACTATTACATCGTTGCGGCCGGATACGAGAGCTTGCCTCCTCAGACGAGTCAGATGTGGTCCTTGGCCGTCGAGGAGCAGTACTACCTCGTCGTTCCCGTAGCGCTCCTCGTCGCCTACCGCTGCGGCGCGCGACGATCTTGGATCGGGTGGGCTCTCGTCGGGGTCGCGCTTGTCATCCCGGCATGGCGAATTTATCTCGGGTTACACGGGGCCGATTTCGATCGGCTCTATTTCTCTACTGACACACGCCTCGACAGCATCCTGTGGGGAGCAGCCTTCGCGCTTCTGATCAATCCCGTCATGGGCGACGCCACCCGTCTCGCCTCCCGCATCCGACGCTGGATGTCACAACACCTGGGATGGATCGCCATCGTCGCTGTCCTGATTTTCGCGGCAAGCGCCGCGGTTCCGGCGCTCTCGTTCCGGCTGAGCATCTCCACGACCGTGCAATGCATCACTCTCATCCCGATCTTCTGGTTCGTCATCACTCGCTCAGAGACTCGGATCGGCCGGTTGTTGAATAGTCGACTTTTGGTGCGTATGGGAGTGCTGTCCTTCTCCTTCTATCTCCTGCACAAGCTCGTGCTGGCTCTAATCGGTCCACTACTTGACACCCCGATCGTCACGGATTCGATTTCCTTGCTTGTATCGGTCCTCGTGGCGCAGCTCGTCTTCTGGGTAATCGAAGCTCCCTTCACCCGGCTTCGTAAGCAAATCGAGAACCGTTTCTTGCCACCGCTAGCGCCCTGACCAGACCGGCGTCGTCCGATGGGAGCTCCGCCCACCCCTGAAGAGCGGGAATAGAAACACCGGACGGTCTCTTACATTGACTACCCCTAGGGGGTATAATAGGTTTGGCTAGGAGGCCTCATGGAAAACCATTCCGCACACCAGCACGCAACCACCACGCCGCTGAAAGAGTCGGCGCTACCCGCCGAGCACGACATGCCCGAAGGCCACGGGGGCCATGCTGGACACAGCGGGCACGGTGACCATGTGGGGCAGTTCCGGCGTTTGTTCTGGATCATGCTCATCGTCGCCATTCCGGTGGTGGCGTTTTCACCGATGTTCGCGATGATCCTCGGCTACACCCTGCCGGATGCCGCATGGGTGGGGTGGGTTTCTCCTGTCCTGGGCACGGTGATGTATGTGTGGGGCGGTCGACCATTCCTGACCGGCGCCGTCAGCGAGTTGCGGGCCCTCAAACCGGGAATGATGCTGCTGATCGCGTTAGCGATCACGGTAGCGTTCTTCGCGTCATGGGGAGCCACGCTGGGACTCGTCGATCACGAGTTGGACTTCTGGTGGGAGTTGGCCCTGCTGATCGTAATCATGCTTCTGGGGCACTGGATCGAAATGCGGTCGTTGGCCCAAACGACATCCGCCCTCGATTCTCTTGCAGCATTGTTGCCAGACGAAGCGGAACGTGTCGACGGCGACAGTACCGTCTCGGTGTCTCCCTCGGAGTTGAAGCTCGGGGACGTCGTCATCGTCCGGCCTGGTGGTCGGGTGCCGGCTGACGGCCGCATCGTCTCGGGATCGGCCAGCATGGACGAGTCGATGATCACCGGTGAATCACGCCCCGTCCGCAAAAGTGACGGTGACCTTGTCGTCGCCGGGACGGTCGCAACCGATTCCGGGGTTCGGATCGAGATCAGTGCTGTTGGTGAGGACACCGCATTGGCGGGCATTCAGCGGCTCGTCACCGATGCGCAGAACTCGTCGTCTCGAGCGCAGCGACTCGCTGATACTGCAGCGGGCTGGTTGTTCTGGTTCGCCCTGGGCGCAGGGATCATTACCGCGATTGTGTGGACGGTGATTGGCCAACCCGATGAGGCTGTTGTTCGCACCATCACCGTGTTGGTGATCGCTTGCCCTCACGCACTCGGTCTGGCCATCCCGCTGGTGGTATCGATCGCCACGGAACGCGCCGCCCGCGGCGGCGTACTCATCAAGGACAGGCTCGCGCTGGAAAGCATGCGCACCGTCGACACAGTGCTTTTCGACAAGACGGGGACGCTCACCAAAGGTGAACCGACTGTCACCAGCATCGAAACGACCTCGGGGCGCACAGAAGAAGATGTTCTCGCCCTTGCCGCAGCGGCAGAGGCAGACTCGGAGCATCCCCTCGCCAAAGCCATCATCGCAGCAGCTCAAACCCGGAATCTTCCTACACCCACGGCCACGAGCTTCGCCTCTTCCCCGGCAGTGGGAGTGACCGCGACCATCGAGGGCGCCCGGATCCAAGTAGGAGGCCCGAATCTGCTGGAACAGGAACACCAGGCCGAGCTCAGCATCGCGGATTCGTGGCGGGAAGACGGAGCGATCATCTTGCACGTCCTGTCTGATGGTGCCGTCATCGGCGCACTCAAGCTCGCTGACGAGGTTCGGGAGGAGTCCCGGCAGGCCGTGGATGCGCTCCGAGCCCAGGGTGTGCAGGTGGTGATGATCACCGGGGACGCGGAAGCTGTCGCTCATTCCGTCGCCGCCGAGTTGGGTATCGACCGGTATTTCTCTGGGGTGCGTCCGGAAGACAAGTCGAACAAGGTGAAAGAGTTGCAGGCGGAGAATCGGCGAGTTGCGATGGTCGGGGATGGCGTCAACGACGCTCCCGCGTTGGCTCAGGCTGATGTCGGAATCGCTATAGGCGCCGGCACGGATGTGGCGATCGCGTCGGCCGGGGTCATCCTGGCCAGCGATGATCCCCGCTCAGTGCTCAGCGTCATCGAGTTGTCGCGGGCCAGTTACCGGAAAATGAAGCAGAACCTATGGTGGGCAGCCGGATACAACCTGATATCAGTGCCGTTAGCGGCGGGAGTCCTAGCCCCGATCGGGTTCGTTCTGCCGATGTCGGTGGGGGCAATCTTGATGTCGTTGTCTACGATCGTTGTGGCAGTGAACGCTCAGCTCCTGCGCCGCCTGCAACTGGACCCCGACACGAGCGTTCGTGCAGCTCTGAACCGAACGACACCCACCGCCCGCCTGTCAGACACCGCGTCTTGATGATCGGGATACCAGGAAGAAGCACACGATGACTGACGTCGCCTCCTCGCATCACGGCTACATCTCCGATAAAGAGAAGTATCTTGCGCGGATGAAACGCATCGAGGGCCAGGCTCGAGGTGTCGCTCGAATGGTCGACGAGGAGAAGTACTGCATCGATATTCTGACGCAGATTTCCGCCCTGACATCCGCCTTGGAGAGTGTCGCGCTGGGGTTGCTCGATGACCACCTGAAGCACTGCGTCGTCGACGCAGTGCAGTTGGGCGGCGACGAGGGCCAGGCCAAAATCAAGGAAGCGTCAGACGCGATCGCTCGACTGGTTCGCTCGTAGCGGCCTGACTGATCTGGGCCGCGCGCCGCTATCTTCCTGCGATGGCTCGGATGCGCATGCGCGTACGCATCCAGCGTGGCTGGACGGCGAAGCTGTTTAGAGGGTGGCGAGGAGCTCGGTGCAGGCCTGCTCGCAGCGCCGGCACGCTTCGGCACAGATCCGGCAGTGCTCGTGCATTTCTGCGTGCTTGTCACACTCCTCCGCACAGCTGGCACAGGCGGCGCGGCACGCTTCGATGACAGCCCGAACGGTGGCGTCGTTGGAGCCGGTGTGCCGGGACAGGACAGCGGCGGTGGTTGCGCAGACATCAGCGCAGTCAAGATTGGTTCGAATGCAGGAGGTGAGTTCGCTCACCATGTCTTCGCCGAGGCACGCATCGGCGCAGGCTGTGCACGACTGAGCGCACTCCAGACACGCGGCGATGCAGGCGGCGAGTTGTTCCTTGTTAGCGCCGAGATCGCGGGGATAGGTATTCAGCATTTCTTCGATGACAGACATTGCTTCTCCTTCGACGGGGCTTGATTGGGTTTCTTCCGACGGTACGCCGCACGTGCAATCTGTCTCTATAGACAGGTGTCGAATCTTGATTCACACATCACGGCGACTTCGCGAGCAGAACTGTACTCACACCGAAGTCGCGTGTTGCGAAAACCCCTCGAGAGTCGCTGACGAGCAGCCACGGCTCGGAACCCCCGACGAAAGTCAGGGCCTGCGGATCTCCGACGATGGCGCCGCCTTGCACCCAGCCAGCACCAGTGGTGTGCCACACGGTGCCTGCGACATCTATACCGACGTAGCCGGTGTCGGTGGCGTCGATGAGCACCAATGCCGGTGCGTCGGGCACGGGACTGAAAGTGCGGGCGACGTCATCGCTCACCTGCAGGCCGCTCGCCGTTGTGACATAGGTCCGATCGGGGTTGCTGGGGTCAATCGTCATGTCTCGGAGCTCTACCGCTGCGCCGTCTGACCATGTCGACCCGCCGTCGTCGCTGGTAAGGATTCTGGCGTGGGTTGCGTCATACCCGTAGATCCGCAGAGCACCGGACGGGGTCGGGACGGCGGCGATGTCGTGAAAGTCGACTTCTCCTGCGAGGGATACGGTGGTCCATTCCCTGGCTGCGCTGTCACTCATGATGAGCCCGAGGTTGGCAGGAGCAGTGGCATCGGCCGGGTCCGGATGCCCGGAACCGAGGATGAGGCCGGTGTCGGTGACGAAGAAGCCCATGGTGTCTTGCTGACGGTTCTCGATGAGAACAGGAACGTTACCCGGAGGACTGATCAGGCTTCCTGACCCGAACGAGGAGGGAAGCCGGCTTGTGGGTAGTTCCCAGACGCCTGTGTGGGTGGCGGCGAACACGATTCCCCTGTCAGGGTCGTAGCCGAGTCCATGCGTGTGCTCGAATTCGGTGATCGGGTCAGCCGTGGTGGAGCTCTCGGAAGCGCAGCCGGTCACCAAGACACCGGTTAGGAGGGTGACTGCGACGGCAGCGATGGCGCGGGTTCGGGTTTTCATAGGATGTCCTGTCGTCCGGTCAACACAGGCCCCGCCCTACGTGGAGCTCGAAGCTCTGGATGCCCTGTGGTCCCTGTGTTGTGAGTTGTGGGATGGGTTGGTGAGCGTCGGCGAGCTGGAAAGGGAGAGATGTCAGAAAGAGTGCCATCGCGAGGAAGACGCTGCTAAGTACTGCTTTGAGGATGTGGTTCATTCGAATCTCACTCCGTGACCGGCGAGCGCGAAGTCATAGCAGAACGTGTTCGGTTAGCCAGGCGAAGGGGTCGACGGGAGTTCCGTCGGCGTGAATTTCGAAATGCAGGTGAGCTCCGGTGCTGGTGCCAGTGTTGCCGACTTGTCCGACGATCTGGCCCACGGTGACCGTCTGGCCTTTGCTCAGTTGCAGGGATCCTTCCAGCATGTGTGCGTACACACTGGTGATTTGCTGGCCGTCGATGACGTGCTCGATTTCGACGTAGACCCCCAAGCCTCCGTTGTCGGAGGCCTGAGCGACCGACACGACTCCGTCGGCGACCACCTGGATGGGGGTTCCTTCGCCTGGATTCATATCCAAGCCCTTGTGGTTAGTCGAGCAGCTACCACAGGGCGCTGATCGGTAACCGAATCCGTCGCTGATGGGCACGCCTGTTGTGAACGGCCACTGGATCGGCGATAGAGGGTTGTTGGTGAAGGTGTCGGCCGTCCGTGTGAACGGGTTCGATGCGGCCGGGGCGGTCACGATCACGGGCGGCGGTGGCGGTGGCGGTGGTGGCGGGGTTGTGACGGAGTATCCGTCGCGAGTTGAGACGGCGGCAGTAGCGTCGACGACGAGTGTCTGCGTGGTTGGGGTTTCGCCGGCTACAGGGATGGGGCTGTCGGCCCCAGGCGCCGCTAGCGCGGGAAGTGCCAGAGGAAGTCCCAGCAGAGCGATGAAAGTCATCGCGGCGCCGACCTTAACCTGACGGGCAAAGAGGGGGGCCTTCCGCCGGGGCTTTTCGGTGTGTGTCGGCCGCGCCACTGTGCCTGCCTGGTAGGTCGATCGGCGCTTGACGTTGGTCGTCGGTTTGGCTGCGGGGACCGGAATAGTCGACAGAACGGCAGGGCTTTTGCCTGCACTGGTTGCGCGATGGCGACGTCCGGCTGACGGGTCTGCTGGTGTTGTGCCGCGAAGGTCGCGTCGGCGGGTTTGTGTATCCGAACTGGGTGTCTCAGATGAATTTGGGGACTGTGGTTCTGGGGTGGGCTGTGGTGCGGGTGTCCGAAGGCTTCGGCGGGTGAGGTAGGGCGAGGAGGGAGAGATCGGGTGAGTCAAAGAGCACATTTCGTTGGAGACGTAGAAGAAGCGTCAGCGCCAGAAGCTAGTAGCTAGGAGGCGCACGCGGAGTCCATCCCTGTTCGGGTGGGAGGTGTTCGGGCCGAGAGTTCGGTCCGCGTTCTACGTTCTGCTGATGCCGAGAGCCAGGGGTGGTGGCGTGAACCTCCGCGCACCCGATGCTGCCGTACTGACGATGACCCGGCTGCGCTCGACAAAGCGCTCAAACATCGAGGGGTTGGTCACGAGCTGGAACATGACCCAGGCGAGTAGCAGCAGCACGAGTGCGCTGGACGCCTTGGCCGCGGTGCCGAGCGCGCAGCTGTCACAGTTGGCCAAAAGCCCCAAGTTGTTATCCGGCATTTCCGTCGGAATACCTGCAGCGGCCTCTCCGGTTAGGACGCTGGAGTGCGCGTGAGAGACGTCGTGGCTTCCGTGTGCGTGCGATGTCGCCGAGTGCATGGTGACAAGTCCGAGGCACGCCGCAGCAATGGCCAGGAAGACGATCGCGAATCGGGTCCAAAACGACCGGTGCGGCGAGGTAACGCGGAGCGCGTGTTCCATAGTCACATCCTGTTCGCTGTCGTGTCTGAACGTGCGGGCATACCGCCCTAGGGTAACGCTTTGATTACGGACAACCAAGTGTGAGTGTCCTGGCAGGACTAACTAGGGGCCACCGCGACGATGCGGCATTTGTTGCCGCGGTGACCCCATTTGATTGCTACAGGGACGCGAGCATGGTCTGCATTTCCGCGATTTCAGCGGTCTGGTCGGTCACGATCTTCTTCGCGAGAGCGACGGCGTCCGGGTTTTCTCCGGAGTCGACTTCGGTTTGAGCCATGTCGATGGCGCCCTGGTGGTGCTGGATCATCTGTTCGAGGAACAGCTTGCCGGCGGAAGCTCCGTCGGCTTGCTCGAGTGCGTTCATGTCGTCGTCACTCATCATGCCGTCGCTGCCATGGTCCATTCCGGACATGCTGTCCGTTGATTCGCCCCACGACTCGAGCCAGCCGGTCATGGTCTCGATTTCTGGCTGCTGGGCAGCTTTGATCTTTTCGGCGAACTGGGTGACGTTGTCGTCGACGCCTGTCTTGGCCAGCAGCATGTCGGACATTTCGATCGCCTGCTGGTGGTGGGCGGTCATCATCTGGGCGAACATGACGTCCTGATCGTTGAAATTCCCCGCCTCCGCGTTGGAAGGTGCGGCGGTGCTGCTGGAGCCGTGGTCCATTCCGGACATCGAGCCGGAGCCAGAAGAGCATCCGGCGAGCGTGATTGCGGTGGCGAGGGCGCCGGTGAGCATGAGGGTGGTGCGAATTCGAGACATGGTGATATCCATTCAGTCAAAGGGGAAAGTGAGTCAGGGCGTGCCGCGTTGAGGTCGGCGGCGCGGTGAATCAAGTCCGACTGATGGACAGTTTGAGAAGATCGGGCGGATCGCGGTATGTCACCGAACGCAGCACACGGATGGCATCGAACAGGGGTCGAAGTTGCATCGTGTGCGGATGGGATTGGACGCCGCGGAGAAGGCCGATGAGGAGGAGTGCGCCGCCGATGAGCAAGGCGAGTACACAGACCATCGCCGTCATGTCGTGGCTGGGTGCGCAGTCACCGGCGCACTCGTTTTCCGTCAAGCCTGAGTGCGTTCCTGTTGCGTGGGGATCGGCGGTCACGGCCATCGCTGCAGTGGCCGGATCGCTGTGACCGGTCATGCTGGTCGCGATGGTGTGCATCGCGAGGAGGCCGGCGACGATGGCGACGACGACTCCGAGAAGGAGGACGGTTCGTTGCACGGCAGCTGGGCGCAGAACGGTGGCGCGAAGAGTCATCAGGCTCATTCGTCACCACCTCCTATTCCCTTCACAGTATCTCCCTCTACCGAGATCCTGCTGTGGGGTTGCGTGGGGTGAACTGGCGGAGCCGGAGACTGTTGGACACGACGAACACGGACGAGAAGGCCATCGCAGCTCCCGCGACCAGCGGGTTCAGCAGGCCCAGCATCGCTACCGGAATCGCGGCGACGTTGTACGCGAATGCCCAGAACAGGTTGCCTTTGATGATGCCGAACGTGCGTCGAGCAAGACGCAACGCGTCCGCGGCTGCTCCGAGGTCGTCGCGCATGACGGTGATGTCGGCAGCGGCGATCGCCGCGTCGGTCCCGGATCCCATCGCAATGCCCAGATCAGCGGCCGCGAGGGCTGCGGCGTCGTTGACTCCGTCACCAACCATTGCCACTGTCCGCCCGCTCGCTTGGAGTTCACGAATGACGTCGAGCTTTCCCTGGGGGGTGACCCCGGCGCGGATGTCGCTGATGCCCGAGGCCGCACCAATGAGGTGGGCGGCTCCTGCGTTGTCGCCTGTCAGGAGAATAGGTGTCAGACCGAGCTTTCGGAACTCCGTGATCGCCGCAGCACTGCCGGGCTTGATGGTGTCACCGATGACTGCGATCCCTCGCACGCATCCGTCCCAGGCGACGGCTATCACGGTCTTGCCGTCTGTTTCCGCAGCGTTCTGGGCCGCGACCAGTGTCGGGTCAGCTGTGATACCCCATTCGGTTGCCAGCCAGCTGGGGCGTCCCGCGGTGACGAGGCGTCCGTCGACGATTGCTTGCACGCCGTGGCCGCTGTGGGACTGGAACGACTCGGCTACTCGGGGTGTGTCGACTGCGGCGGTGATGGCGTGGGCGATGGGATGTTCTGATCCGCTCTCAGCGGCGGCTGCTATCTCGCGAATCTCGTCCGGGTTTTCTCCCGGTGCGGCAATGACATCCAGCAGTGCCATGTGGCCGGTGGTGACGGTTCCCGTCTTGTCGAGAACGATGGTGTCGATTCGCCGGGTCTGCTCGAGCACCTGAGGGCCGCGGATCAGGATTCCGAGCTGCGACCCGCGACCCGTGCCGACCAGCAACGCCGTCGGGGTAGCCAAGCCCAAAGCGCAAGGGCACGCGATGATTAGCGTCGCCACCGAAGCGGTGAACGCTGCGTTTACGGAGCCGGTAACGACCAGCCACCCGATGAAGGTGACTGCCGCGAGGCCGATCACGATGGGTACGAAGATCCCCGATACCCGGTCTGCGAGTCGCTGCACCTCCGCTTTGCCGGTCTGGGCGTCCTCAACAAGGCGGCCCATCCGCGCCAATTCGGTATCAGCACCGGTCCGGGTCACCTCGACGACGAGGCGGCCACCAACGTTGACGCTCGCCCCGACCACACGATCCGCAACACTTACCTCAACCGGCATCGATTCGCCGGTCAGCATGCTGAGGTCAACTGCGGACGCACCATCCACGATCAGACCATCAGTCGCGATCTTTTCCCCGGGCCGCACCACGAACACGTCCCCTGGGACGAGCGACGACACGGCGACTCGGGTTTCGTGACCGTCTCGAAGCTGAACGGCTTCCTTTGCGCCGAGCTCGAGCAGGGCTCGCAGTGCCGCGCCGGAGTCGCGTTTTGCGCGGGCTTCGAAATAGCGGCCCGCGAGAATGAAGACTGTCACCGCTGCGGCGACTTCGAGATAGATCTCCTCGCCGTGTCCGGCGCCGAGCAGAGTGAATGCCATTCGCATGCCAGGCTCGCCCGCGTTGCCGAAGAACAAGGCGTAGAGCGACCAGCCGAACGCGGCAAGCACACCGACGCTGATGAGTGTATCCATCGTTGCCGCGCCGTGACGGGCGTTAATCCAGGCTGCCCGATGGAACGGCCAAGCTCCCCAAACGGCCACCGGGGCAGCGAGCATGAGCGCCAACCACTGCCAATTCGTGAACTGCAGCACAGGAATCATCGACAAGACCGCAACCGGCACAGCCAACATCGTCGACACCATCAGCCGACGGCGCAGCTCGTCTGCCTCCGAAGTAGAAACTTCGCTCACATCGATGGTGTTCATCGCTGCCGGAGCGGGGACAGAGGCGTTGTAGCCGGCCGATTCGACGACAGATATCAGTTCGGCAGGAGAGAGTTCCGCAGTCGTCCGAATACGGGCCTTTTCGGTCGCGTAGTTAACCGTGGCCTCAACGCCCGGAACCTTATTGAGCTTGCGCTCGATCCGGTTCGCGCACGAAGCACACGTCATACCGGCGATATCGAGCTCTACATCGGTTGTGCCCATCAGTCTGCAGACACCAAGAGATAGCCAGCTTCCTCGACAGCCGCACGGACCGCATCGGCGGCTATCGGCGCTGTGCTCGAAACCGAGACCCGAGACTCACCCCCAACATGAAGGTCGACCTGAACACCCTCGACGCCATCGATGGCCGAAAGCTCCTCAGTGACACTGGCCACACAGTGCGAACACGTCATACCTGTCACCAGATAATCCGCAGTGACCAAGTCTTCCTGCTCGTCGGCGGCCCGCGTCTCCGCGTGACCGGCTGGAGAGCAACTGCATCCACTGCTCGCGTCCGTGAGACCAAGTTCGTTGCTGGCGTTCATCATGCTCCTCCAAGGAAAATCTCAATACCCCCGTGGGGTACACCGATTATTACCCCATGGGGGTACCAAAGTCAATGCGTCATCGAGAAGCCCCGAGGGCCGAGGTCAGAGGCTGGCAGTCGTGCCGAGCGGCATTCTGGCGGGGATGCCTCGAGTGTGACACCAGCGCTCCGAAGCCTTCAATGAACAGAAGAAGAATCACCACAGGGCGCGTGTTCCGACAGGCGCCACAAAAGCAGATCGATGAACTTACTGGTCTCGATATTGCGCGACTCTACGAATTGAACCTGGTCAACATTGTGCCTAGACACAAAGCGTGTGCGCCAAAAAGCAATCACAAAACGCCGCCATAAAGCACTACCAATCACACAGTAGAGTACAGCAAATGCTGTATAGTCATCGTATGCTGACCATTGCCTCCCATCTTGACGTCATGAACAGGCTCGGCCGCGCGATGGCAGATCCAACTCGGTCCCGAATTCTGTTGAGCCTGCTTGAGGAGCCTGGCTATCCAGCTGCGCTCGCTCGTGAGTTGGATCTGACGCGCTCGAATGTGTCCAACCATCTGACGTGTCTCAGGGGATGTGGAATCGTCGCGGCGGTCCCGGAGGGCCGTCAGACCCGATATGAGATTGCGGACCCACACCTGACCAGGTCCCTGCTCAGTTTGGTGGATGCTGTTCTGGCGGTCGAGGACGGAACGGGGTGCGCGGACGAGAACTGTGACGTGCCGCTGTGTTGTGGAAACGGAAGCGAAGCGTGAGCAAGGAATGCTGCGGGCCGGACGAGCCCACCAATCTGTCCATCGGTGGTCGGACAGCGCTGAGTCTCGGAACACCGCGCACGCCTGGCCAGGCGACGCAGTGCGCACACGAAGGTGATGAGCACGACAGTCACGCCCACGACCACGGCCACGACCACGACCACGACCACGACCATGACGAGCATGGTCCTGACGAACATTCGGATGATGAACACGACCATGGCGATGGTGATGAACTGTCGGCGTGGTGGAAGGACCGTAATATTCTCATTCCTCTCGCCGCCGGTGTGCTTCTGGCCGTGGGGTACGTCCTGGAGTGGACTGGCCTCGACCTGGTAAGCACAATCGTGTTAGCCATGAGTCTGATCGCGGGCGGATCGACCTTCGTTCCCGGAGCGGTTCGCAGACTCCTTCACCGCCGTTTGGGAGTGGGGCTGCTGATGACGATCGCGGCGGTCGGCGCGGTACTTCTCGGTCATGTCGGTGAAGCTGCAGCGCTGGCTTTCTTGTTCTCGATCGCAGAGGCGCTCGAAGACCGGGCAATGGATCGGGCGAGGAATGGCCTCCGCGCTTTGCTGTCACTGATTCCTGAATCCGCGACGATCTCGCGTCTGTCGGGACCCGAACAGGTACCCGCGGCGGAGATCCAGGAACTCGACATCCTGATCGTGAAAGCAGGCGAACGAGTCGCGACGGACGGGGTAGTGACGTCGGGACGGAGCAGCATCGACGCATCGGCGATCACCGGCGAGTCCATCCCTATCGAAGTCGGGCCAGGCGATTCCGTGCCCGCGGGTGCGATCAATGGATCCGGCAGCCTCCAGATCGAAGCAACTGCGGATGGCCGCGACAACTCACTGACAACGATCGTGCGACTCGTGGAGCAAGCTCAGGCCCGTAAGGGCGACCGTGCTCGGCTCGCCGACCGGATCGCCCGCCCGCTTGTGCCGATCGTTCTGGTCGTCGCCGGCTTGGTCGCTGTATTCGGGCTGATCGTGGGAGATCCCGCAACCTGGACTGAGCGAGCGCTGGTCGTCCTCGTCGCAGCGTCGCCGTGTGCTCTGGCAATCGCGGTACCTGTGACTGTCATTTCCGCGATTGGGGCGGCGAGCCGCTTCGGAGTGGTCATCAAATCTGGTGAGGCATTCGAGCAGCTCGGCGCCATTCAGCTTGTGGCATTCGACAAGACGGGCACGCTCACGCGGAACCGTCCCGAGGTGGTCACCGTGGAGACGAACGGTGCAGCCGATCCCTCTCAGGTGGTCGACGTGGCGGCCGCACTCGAGGCGCACAGTACACACCCGCTCGCCGCTGCCATCCTCGCAAAGCAACCGCAACCGCCAGTTGCCACGGACATAACGGAGTTCCCGGGTCAGGGTGTTTCCGGCAGGATGGGCGCCTCCCATGTTCGGATCGGGAGCCCCCGCTGGGTGATTCCTGGCCCACTATCGGCCCGCTGCGAGGACTTAGAGGGCGAAGGCATGACGGTCATCGTCGTCGAGGTCGACGGCGAACCGGTCGGGCTCGTCGGTATCCGTGACGAGCTGAAGCCCGAAGCTGCCGCGGCGATCGCTCAGCTCGGTAAACAAGGCATCCGTACGGTGATGCTCACGGGTGACAATGAGCGGACCGCGAAAGCTCTCGCGGGGCAGGCGGGGATCGCCGAGTACCGGGCCGAGCAGATGCCCGTCGACAAGGCCGCGGGGATTGAGGCTTATCGGGCAGACCAGCGGACGGCGATGATCGGGGACGGTATCAACGACGCTCCTGCTCTGGCCGCAGCGGATGTTGGAATCGCTATGGGAGCGACCGGGTCGGCCGCGGCGATCGAATCGGCTGATGTTGCGTTCACCGGCACGGATCTGCGGTTGATCCCACAGGCTCTCGCCCATGCCCGCCGGGGTCGCCGGATCGTGACCGGAAACATTGTGTTGGCTCTGGCAATCATCATCGTGCTGTTCCCGCTCGCCCTATTCGGTGTGCTGGGACTGGCTGGTGTTGTGCTGGTGCACGAGGTCGCGGAGGTAGTCGTTATCGCCAACGGACTCCGGGCAGCACGTGGCCGCGCGGTGCTGCCGTCTCTCGTGAAGTAGGTTGCCGGCCGTCATGTCGATGGTCGAAGACGAGTCTTACGCGACGTTGGTCAGCCCGATAATTCTGGTCCAGCCAGGTTCGGTCAAGAGTGAGATAGACGCCAGACCCTGGTCCGGGTCCGAGGTGGGGATTGCCGAGCCTGGGGAACATCATTCATACCGTGGCCGGTGGAAAGTGGCCCCGGGAGTCTGTTCGATCGAGGCGACGGAGTTAGCTTGGCCTGCTGGTATCGGCTGACCAGCTCAAATGTGACGTCGTCACTGCACAAATTGCTGTGCCGAGTAGCGCGTACATGATGGTTCAGGAGTTTATGTATAGTCGTCGAGTGGCCCACGTGCGATCTACCCTTCCCCGTCGGCGTTTCGTCGGCGCCCTCGTCGCGATACTCATCGTTGCGATCGGTGTGGTTGCCGATCAATTTGTCAAGGAGTGGGCTATCGAAGTCCTCTCGGATAGCCCGCCCATCGAAATCCTTCCAACCTTTAGCCTCGATTTGGCGTTCAATCCGGGTGTCGCTTTCGGCATGGGTGCCGAGTTTGGACCTCTGGTCGGTGTCATTCTCATCGGGATCTTGATGTCGTTGACAGGGTGGCTCGCGGTCCTCGTATGGCGCGGTAATCATCTGGTGGACACGCTTCTCCTCTCGCTCGTTCTGGCAGGCGGCGTCGGGAATGTCATCGACAGGGTGTCGCGCGCTCCGGATAGCGCTCCGCTGACAGGTGAAGTGGTCGACTATCTGGCGGTGTCGTGGTTCGCAATCTTCAATCTTGCCGACGTCTTCGCGGTCGGCGGCGTGCTCGCATGGATCGTTGTGGTCATGGTTCGTTCCCGCCGCCAGAGTGCCGACGAGTGATCGCCTCGCCGGGGAGCCCTGCGGATAGGCAGTCATATCCGTGTCCGCTATCCGTGAGAGCGCCTCGTTCTAGCGCTATGGCGTGTGGCCACGCCACAGAGAACGTTCCCCGAGAACGATGAACACGCGGATCATGGCGCGTCCTCGGGCGCGTCAATTCGCCTGAGTCCTTGGACGGCTACCCCACGATTAGGGCTGGCTCGTGCATCGTTACTGACATCGCCAGTGAGAGCCTCATGTGCAACGTCGGAGCAGATGTCTCACAGTGCTCGATGGGGGCAGCGGGTCGGTTAGCAGACAGCGGTGGCGTCGGATAGGGCTGTTTCGAGTTGCGTATCCAATTCGTCTATTCGGGTTGTATCTGGTGCTTGTCCGGCCTGTATCTCCTGCGCCTGTTCTATGAGCCCGTCGACGGCGGTGCTAGCCGCACTCATAGCGGCGTTGTATTTCGTGTTCGTCGCATCGTCGACGAGTATCTGCATTCCTCCCGCATCAAGAAGGACTTTCGCCGCCTGCAGGTTCTTCTCGGCGGCCGTCGCATCGATGGGAATGTCTGCGACTGCGTTCTGAACATCGGAGGCCACCTGCTTGATCGCCGGGGTAATGATGCTGCACGCGGCGGCCGCCGCTTGGTCTGTGGTGACTTCCGCCACAGAAGAGCATCCGGCCAATAGTGTTCCTAGAAAGAGTGCGCCGCCGAGTGCAACAGCGGGACGGCCCTGTCGGGAAATGAACATTGTTTACTCCTGTTGTTGAGGTGAGTCGAGGAGACCACGGTGCGTCCCCGCGATAATGGGCGTCCTCAAGAGTTGTCCGTCAGGCTCCGTGATGTGTGGGTTGTTCGTGGTTATCCGAAGAGATCCCCAAGCCAGGATTCACGGCCTCGCTTCTTTTGGCCGTCGTGTGAACTGCGGTCGTCACTATGTCCGCGTCGGCTGGCCCGGTCATGGCTCCCGCGGTCGTCTCGGCCATATGTCGGTTCCGTTTGGGTGGAGGTGGAGCGCTCGACGATTTTGTCGAGCTCGCCTCGGTCAAGCCAGACGCCCCGGCATTGGGGGCAGTAGTCGATTTCGATTCCTTCCCTGTTGGACATGACCAGAGTTGATTCGTCGATCGGGCATTTCACGGCAGATTCTCCTTCGGAGCGGGCGAGTTGGTGTCGGCAAGGTGGGGTGAGCTAAGGAGGCGTTCAAGGGCATCCGGGTGGCGAGTGGAGATCAGCCAGTACGGCGTCGGATCGTTCGGGTCGACGATGGATATACGAATGACCGGTTTTACCCACCCTCGGATGCATAACCAGGCCCGAGCATCGAGAGCGGTTCCGCGTTGCACTGTGGCCGCGTCACCCCGATAACTCTGAATGTCACCAACGAATTCTCGGGGAATGGTGGCACGGCCCGCAGTAAGAACGGTCGAGGAAACGCTGATTTTGGGTGCCGTGACCACGAACAAGGCAATGACGCCCAAATACAGAACGAGCCCGACCGTAATGCCGACACCAAGCCCAGTGATTCCGCCCTGCGGCTTAATCGGTATGAATACGACGATGCTGGCCGGGATGACCAGTGCGATGAACACGAACATCGATGGAGCTGGATAAAGCCTCTCTTGATACAAAGTCATGCGAGAGACACCGCCTTCAAACATGGTGTTGAGGTGACACTCATCCTGGCGTCCATGACCACAGGGTAGTTCACATGGTTCAGAATTATCTGTACAGTCATGGGTGTCACCTGAGCGGTGCGCCGCGGGCAGCCATGAACGCCGCTGGGTCGACGCGTGAGCCATCGATGCTCACTTCGTAGTGGAGGTGACAGCCGGTGGAGACGCCTGTAGTGCCGGCCAAGGAGATCAGTTGGCCCGCAACGACCGATTCGCCCGAACCGACGAGAAGTTGGCTGTTGTGGGCGTAGCTGGTTTGTACGCCGGCGCCATGGCTGAGTTGTACCCAGTTGCCGAACCCTCCGAACCAGCCGGCGTAGTTCACGGTGCCAGCAGCTGCCGCGTAGACGGGGGTGCCGCATCCGGCACCGAGGTCGGCACCGTTGTGGAACGTGCTTGCCCCCGCGGTGGGCGCAATTCGGGGGCCGTACCCGTCGGACATTCGGCCGCTGACGGGTCGCGTCCAACCCTGGTCTGAGAGCTGGCCGCTATCGAGCTGCGGGTACCCGCCGTTCGAGGCGGCAGCCGCGGCCGCTGCAGCAGCCGCTTCGGCTGCAGCACGGCGGACCTCTTCTCCGCGCGTGTAGTCAGCTTCGGTGGCTTGCCGATTCTCCGTGAGTACAGCCAGCTGGGCTTTGAGGGTTTCGGAGTTCTGTAGTTGGGCTGCTCGTTGCGCTTCCACTTCTTGGGAGGCGGCGATGGCGGCATCCATAGCCGTTTGCGCATCGTCGGCCAACCGGGCCCGTTCGGATTCGGCAACGACGGCTTGGTCTGTGAGTGCTTGCGCGGTGTTGCTAGCGGTTTCCGCTGCCACGTACATGTCGTTGACGCTTTGCGACAGGCGAGACGCGGTGGCAAGTCGTCCCAGGAAATCTTCCGTGTTATCACCAGACAGCAGTACTTGAGCCGTTAGTTGATCAGCTCCCCCCACTTTGACAAGCGAGGAGACGAGTTGACCAACTGTTGCGCGGGCGCTGTCTGCCTCGCCTTGTGCAGCAGAGGCCTGCTCCCCGAGGTCGCGTGCTTCCGCGCCCGCTTCATCGAGAGCGAGCTGTGCGATCTCCCACTCATCGGTGAGATCAACGGAGAGTTGTTGTGCTTGAGCGAGGTCGGCTTCGATCTGTGCGATCAGGGTCGTAATTTCAGATATCTGACCCTGTTTCGCGGACTCGTCTGAGCGAGCAGCCTCGACCTCGGACCAACTCGGAAAATCCTCTGCCGCGACCGCTGCAGGGGTAGTGGTCAGTCCGATCAGCAAGGTCGTTGCGACGACCAGGGCAGTGACGCTTCGGGGCCGGCGCCGCGGTACTCCGCGACCTGGCCTGGGCATAGATGTTGCCATGTGTGTTCTACTTTCCGCTTCATAAAGGTGTGCCCATCTAGGGCGAAGATTCAGAAAAGTAGAATTTAGATCCGGAGCACTCCCGTGTCGTGAAGAGATAGACGGGTTAACTGGCCGTCCGGATGTGGACCGGTCGGGGCAGTGCCACAGAGAAAGATCAGTGGTGTTCGGCGTGCGCCCCGAGCGTGCGCGAGCCACCAGAGCGTGAGTCCGAGAAGTCCCACGCACGTCACGGCGATACTGAGGCACTCCCGGAGCCCGTTACTGTCGTGCTCCGTCGTATCGCTGGGGTCAGCAGCGTCAAGAAGGGCGGTCGCTGAGGCGACATCGATGTCGTGACTAACGGACGCTGCGTGCAGCCCTATCGCGGACAAGGCGGCCACGCAGATCGTAAAACCAATAAGGACGGCGCGGATCACGTGGCGGCTGCGGGCCAGGACGAGGCTCATACGTGTCGCAGCCTCTCCGACAGGAGGGATCCCGTCGAAGTGATTGTAAACCGTTTCGTGTACTCTCTGGGGCATTCGATTGCCATCACGAAGGGAATGTCGTGCCTCTTTCTTCCTCCGACAGGGAGCCGCGTCGACGGTGGAGCTCCGCCCAGTTCGCATACGTGGCTCTTGGGTTGAACGGAACCTGCCTGCTGGTTCTCTTCGCGAATCTGCTGACCCGAAATGCGTGGTGGGAGGTAGCCGTGTCGATTGCTGTCGTCTGCTTGGCCTTGGGGGCCACCGCGGGGTTTCAGTCAAGGCGGCAACGGATGAAGGAACGACGAACGATCACCGATCGTTAGCTCACGGAACGTTTTGCGGCCATCTCTTTATCGTCTGGGCTGCGTAAGCAGATGCCCACTACGAGGAATGCGGCGGATCCGAGGAATATCAGCAGTTGCCATGTTTGGTCGGTGAAGCTCAGCGGCCACGCCGGGTTCCAGAGGACGGCAAGCGGGAGAACCGGCAGAGCCCACCACCATTTGCGGTACTGGACGCTGATGACGGCGAAGATGAGCGCAAGGACGCTGACGACGTAGCGCACATAGAGGTAGTAGTCGGTCCCAATCAGGGCGAGGGCGACCAGGAGACAGAGAGCGCCCAGGATGGCAGGAGGCAGGCCCGGGCGGATGACGGGGATGCGTTTTTGCTGTGTCCGTTTCATCGGGTTGGTTTTTCGTCTTGGCGGCGACGTCCACGGACGGAAACGACGATCGCGATGGCGACGACGATGAGGACCACAACTATTCCGCCCAGGAGCGCCACGGGGAAGATGCGTGCGTACACGTCATCGCTGTCCAGGGGAACGTCTGCTGGTGCCGCCGTTGACGTTGACGTTGAGGTCGCCGGGGTGGGTGATGGTGTCGATGTTTCCTGCGGTGTTGTTGTGGCCGGGAGGGGCGCGGGTTCGACCGTGTACGTGTAGGCATATTGGCCGGAAATCGGGTGTCCATCGACGGACACTGTTTGCCACAACACCTGGTAACTGCCTGCGGTGGTCGGGGTGATCGATTTGGTCAGAGTGGCACCCTCGACAACGACATTGCCGGTAGAGATATCGGTTCCGGCAGGGTCAAGGACCGCGATGGCGATGCCCGCATCGAAGCCCGCCAAGGGGGCTTCGTTGAAGTTCAGCTGCACCTGGTCGATGGCTGTTGCGACAGTCTCGTCAGCGGCGGGGGTGGATGAGGCTAAGGCGTCGTGCGCTGTCGCGGTCGGGGCCGCGCCGAAGAGCACGGCGACGATCGTGAGGGCGACGAGGGCGGCGCTGTAGCGGATGCTTGTGCGGGTTTTCATGGGGTTTCTTTCGTCGTGCGTGAGCGGGTGGCGCGTTGGTTGAGGTGTGTGAGGTAGTCGTTGTAGGCGTCGAGGTCGGCGTTGCCGTGTCTGTCGTGTCGCCTGTCGGCGGCTGTGGCGCGGGTTGTGTCGTCCCGATGCCACCGGGTTAGGAGAACGAGAACAATGATGAGTGTGGGCAGTTCTCCGTAGGACCAGGCGAGGCCCCCGGCGATGAGCTGGTCTTGAATCGGGTCTATTCCCCAAGACGAGGGCGGGGTGGCGAAGTAGGTGACGAGCGGAATTGTGGCGGTCATAACGATGACTCCGAAGAATGCGTGCAGGGGCATTTCGGCGAACAGGTCGAGGAGTCGACCAAGGTGCGATTGGCGGGCGGGGAGAGGGTCGGCCGAGATGAGGGGAATGGTGAAAAGGATTCCGCTGGCCAGGAATAGCAGTTCTAATCCGACGTGTCCGCTCCAACTCTCAAGCAGCGTGCTGGCAATTCCGCTGAGGTACAAACCGTAGAAGGTGAACAGGAACAGAGGGATCATGACCGCCGGGTGCAGGATCAACCGAGCCCCGCGAGAGCGCAATCCCATAAGCGCGGCACGTTGGATGAGGATGCCAACGCCTCGGTGAGGAATGGTCTTGAGCAGCAGGGTTCCGGGCGATCCGAGGACGAGCAGCGGAGGGATAGCCATCATCAGGGTGAGCTGCTGGAACATGAACACAGAGAACAGGCGGTAGCCGTACCCTTCGAGGCCAGCGCCCATCGTGACTATCAGAATGCTGCAGCCGGAGAGGAAACAGATGGTGCGGGTCACAGACCAGCGTCGGCCCGTCGCCCAGAGTCGAAGGGCCCCGCAGCTGTAGGCAACGAACAGCACTATTCCGATGGCGGGAAGAAGGGGGATCGGTTGCACATTGGGGGCCAGGAACTCACTGAGATCAGGAGCTTGGGTCGGTACCCAGACGGGGCCGCTCGGGTCGCCGGTCATCGCGTTGGTTTGCGGTGTTGGAGGGATTCCAGCATGGCGTTGTATTCGCTCAGATCTTTGTCGCCGGTTCGATCAGCGTTCCGATCCAGGCGTTTGGTTTCGCGGGCGTCGGAACGCGACCACAACGTGACCATGGTGATCGCCAACACGAGGGTGGGGATTTCACCGACACTCCAGGCGACGCCGCCGGCAGCCTGTTGATCGGCGAGGGGGTTGGTTGTCCACCCTTCGGTGATGACGCCGTACCAGGCGGGAAGGAACAGGTCCGTGGACGTGATGATGCTGAGCCCAAAGAACGCGTGGGAGGCCATGACCACGAGGAGCGTGACCAGCCGCAGCGGATAAGGGAACCGGTACGGGAGCGGGTCGGTTCCGATCATTGTCAACGCAAAGAGATACCCGACGATGAGGAAGTGGGCGATCATCCACTGGTGCCCGACCGGGTCCTCGAGTGACCACCCGAACAATGGCGTGAAGTAGAAGATGATCGTCGACCCGACGAACAGCACAGCGACGACCACAGGGTGCGTCAGGACAGCTGTGAGACGAAGACGGGTGAGGTCGAGAAGCCACTCTCGCATGCCTCGGCTGCCATCTTTGCGCGGGTAAATGGCACGCAGGGCCAGCGTCACAGGCGAGCCGAGGACGAGAAAGATCGGCACGATCATGCCGAGGGTCATGTGCTCCAGCATGTGCTGGCTGAACAAGTACGTCCCGTATACGGCTGGGGCACCATTGGTGACGTAAATGAGAATGACGAGGCCGATAATCCACGAGATCGTGCGACTCGCAGGCCATCGGTCTCCGCGTCGACGAAGTCGAGAAACGGCGGCGAGGTAGAGCACGATTCCGAACACGGCACCGATTGCCCAGATCGGGTCGATCGTCCAGGTGTCGAAGAATCGTGCCACGGTGAGCGGTACCGGCAGGGGCTGACCCGTCAGAATTTCGGATCTGCTGACGGCGATCGTTTCACTGATGGGTGGCGGCGTCCTGGCGAGAACCACTGCAGTGCCGGACGCCACACCCATCAGCACCAGTTCCGACATCACCAACCAGGCGAGGGTGCGGAAAATCCGAGGAGCGGTCTCGATACTGCGGATCAGGATCCGCCTATTGACTGCGCCCGCCGCACCCAACGCGAGGAGAACCGCAACCTTGATCAGCAGGATCCTTCCGTAGTCGGTCGTCCACAGTTGCGAGACCTGGTCGAATCGGATGACGGTCGAGATCAGCCCGGATGCGGCGACCAGTACGAAACTGATCAACGCGACACTCGAGTACCGACGGAGCAGGACTACGGCCTCGCTGCGTTGTGTTCTCGCGAGCAGGATGGTCGTCACGACGAGCCCACCCACCCAGGTGGCCGCGGCTGCCGAATGCAGCCAGAGTGCAGAAGACGCGGCGGAGTGGCTGCCGGCGCCGGCAGCATGGCCCTGCAGAGCGAGGGGGATCAGCGAGGCGAACGCGATGATCGTTGCGATAGCGACGAGCCAGGGGGCGCGTGTCGCGAAACAGAGCACAGCCAGGATGGCCCCAGCCAGAGTGGTGCTCAGCCACGCTTGGCCGATCGTGACGGTGGTCAAGAATTGACCGAAACTTGCAGGGAAGATTTCCGCGGACACCGGCCCGGCGAGCGAGAAGTACGCCAGAACCGATGCGGCGAAAGATAGCACGGCCCACACACAGGCGGCGCCTGCAGCGAGGTCCAAGGATGTGTTGTAGGCCGGTTTGCCGATAGGGAGAGCGAAGCAGGCCAGAACCAGGGCGCCGATAACGACCCCGGAGGCCAGGTTGATCAGGCTTTTGACTATGGGCAGTCCGACATCAACGATAGGCCCCGCGTCGATGAGGAGGGCCGGTTGTCGAGACCACGCGGTGATGGCCAGGGTGCTGGCGACAACGAGTGTGCTGACCAGTAGCAACGCGGGAGCGCCGATCAGACGAATACGGCTAGATCGCTGTGGTGTCCCGCTCTTCCCGCTCACGTTAGGTCCCGCTCGCGGGTCGGTCCAGCGGTTGGGTGGAAGAAATCGGCGAAAACGTCGTAAGTATTCGCATGCATGTGGTACTCCGACTCAAGGTGGACCTCAGCCATATTGAGGCTGAGATCATCGACAGGTGGGCGGCAACGAGGTCGCCGAACTTACCCGTCGTGCTCAGATTCGGGCTATACCGAGCTGCGTCAGCTCGAGGACTCGAGCCGTTGAGTCGTCCACACCCCGCAGGGTTCCTACTGCACCCTTCAGCTGCGTCGCGACTCGGGACAAGTCGTCGTTCCGTCGGATGGCGACGAACAAGAAGGCAACGCCCAAGGCGACGATAAGAGCCGCACAGCCCGACAGCAGATCAACAACTTGTTGCACCACCCCATCACCGGATGGATCGTCCGGCACGACATGGACACGGTCGATCTCAGCCGCCTCAGAAACGGCTGAAGCGGCGGGCAGGCTGGAGATGGAATCTGTCAGGTGGCCGAACAAAAGAGCGGCAACCCCGGACAAGACGACCGTTCCCACGATCAGAATCCAACGAATGCGACGCAGGTCACGGGATGCGGTCAGCATGATGGCGACCTCTCAATCCCCGGGCTCGGAAGAATTAGAGTATCAATCCCCACGGTCCCAGGTGGACGGTGATCTCTCGGACTTCCCCATTACGGTCAACGTCCATGCTACCCACCGTCCGTCGACCCTTCCCGCTGCTTGCGGCAGTGCTGAGCGCTGTGCTCGCGGGGCCCCTGATGGATGCGGGCTTCCCAGACCTGAATGTGTGGCCTCTCACACTTGTGGGGGTGGGGGTGTTGCTAGCGGCATTGCAGGGGCAGAGCGTCAGAGGGGGTGCCCTTATCGGCTTTACTGCCGGCATCTCGTTCTACCTGACCCATATCGCATGGGTGGGGCAGTATTTGGGGCCTGTGCCTTGGCTGGCGCTGACGGTGACCGAGTCGCTGTTCTGGGCGTTCTTTGGTGGTCTGGCTGCGGCGACGTACCGGCACGTGCCTCGTGCCTGGCCAGGGCGATGGGCGCGATTGGTCCTGGTGCCGACCGTTGTTGCGGGCCTCTGGGTGGGCCGGGAAGAAGTCGCGGGGTCATGGCCGTACGGCGGATTCTCGTGGGGTCGGGTTGCCATGTCGCAGTCCGGGGGTCCGTTCGCGGACGTCGTGTCGTGGACCGGAATGGCAGGCCTGTCGTTCCTGCTGGTGTTGCTCGTCGCCGGCGCCGTGTCGGGTATTCGTGAACGGGAGCGAGTCGCGCCCGTCGCCACTGTCCTGTTGGCCGCGGCAACGGTTCTTCTTCTTGTTCCGGTGTTTCCTGTCCAGGTCGTAGGGTCGTTCCGGATCGCCGCGGTTCAAGGGAATGGGCCCGCCGGATACTTCTCGGAACGCAGCTCAGGTGACCTCCTGAAGGCACAACTGGACGCCAGTTCTGGCCTGGAGGCGAAAGACCTGGATGCGATCGTGTGGCCCGAGAATGCGAGCGAGTTCGATCCGTTCTCGACGGCGACAGAAAAGAACAGGGTGGCGATGATCGCGAAGCGCCTGGGGGCACCGCTCACCCTCGGAACGATCACTCAGCGAAACGGACGCTACTTCAACTCCACCGTGGCTGTCGATCCCGACCGGGGAATCGTCGACGTCTACGACAAGAAGCATCCCGTACCGTTCGGCGAGTATGTTCCCGACCGAGGATTCTGGGAGAAGCTGGCGCCCGATCTCATCGGCATGATCCAACGCGAGTATGTCCCCGGACAACGCGATGGAATCCTCGACTTAGGTCCCATTGCCGCGGGATCGGCGATCTGTTTTGACATCACTGACGATCGGGTGATGCGCGAGTTGATCGACGACGGGGCAGAACTGATCCTGGCTCAGTCCAACAATGCCGATTTTGGCCGCACCGACGAAAGCGTGCAGCAGCTGGCCATCGCGAGGTTGCGCGCCATCGAATACGGGCGCACCGTCGTGAATATTTCTACTGTCGGAACAAGCGCCATCATCAGTCCCACAGGTGCGACGATCGCCGAGCTGAAACCGTTCACCGCCGGCACGATGATCGAGACCGTCCAAACCGCGAACGGCATCACTCCTGCCGCTCAGATCGGACGCGGGCTCGCCGTGGTCCTCAGTATCGCGCCTCTGCTCATTCTTGTGACCGCCCGGGCGACGACGGTTAGGCGGTTTTCTCGGTCATAACATGCTCGGGATCCGTGACGAGAACAACTCCGAGCAGATCGGTGAGTGCGTGTGCCAGTTTGGAATCGGCGAGCTCGTAGCGGACCCGACGCCCCTCAGGAACAACGACGACGAGACCACATCCGCGCAGGCAAGCGAGATGGTTCGACATCCGTTGGCGGGTAACGTCCAGGAGATCTGACAGTTCCGCCGGGTATGCCGGGCCTGCAGAGAGCTCCACCAAAATGCGCGATCGCAGCGGGTCTGAGAGGGCATGGCCGAAGCGGGCCAACGCATCGACGGCGGTGAGAGTCTCCATACCGGAATGATATCCGTTATCAACTATCACCCAAGCCCCTGACGGTTCACTGAAATGTGTACCATCCTCGTATGGGAAACGATCATTCGCACGCACCGGCCGGGGCCGTGCACACACGCCGCATCGCCATCGCCCTCGTCATCACCGCGACGATCTTTGGCGCCGAGGTCTTCGGCGCGATCATCACCGGAAGTCTTGCGCTGCTCATCGACGCAGCACATATGTTGACCGACGTGTTCGGGCTCACCATGGCCTTGGTCGCGGCGCGTCTGATGAGCAGGCCGACATCAGCGAAGCGAACGTGGGGTTTTGCGCGGGCGGAGGTCCTCGCTGCGCTAGGCCAGGCAACGGTGTTGCTGGCCGTCGGATTGTTTGTGTTCGTTGAGGGTATCCAGCGGTTGTTTGCTCCACCCGAGATCGCGTCAGGCGAGCTGATCATCTTCGGCATCATCGGCCTGGTCGCGAATGTCGCATCGATCGCTGTTCTCGCAGGAGGGCGGTCGGCGAACTTTAACCTTCGTGCTGCGTTCCTCGAGGTCGTCAACGACGCTCTGGGATCGGTTGCGGTCATCATCAGCGCCGTTGTCATCAGTCTCACCGGGTTCTACCGAGCCGACTCGATCGTGGCGATGCTGATCGGTGCCCTGATCATTCCGCGCACGCTGAAACTGCTCAAAGAAACAATCAGTGTCCTGCTGGAGACAACCCCGGCGGCTCTCGACCTCGATGATGTTCGGGCACATATTTTGGGCCTTCCGCAAGTAATCGCGGTGCATGATCTTCATGCCAGCCAGGTCGCGACGAACCTTCCCGTGATCAGCGCCCACGTTGTCGTTGATGAGAAGTGTTTCCGTGATGGAACCGCGCCGGCCGTTCTGGACGATCTTCAGAAATGTGTAGCGACGCACTTCCCTGTCTCGATCGAACACTCGACCTTCCAGCTGGAACCGGCCAGCCATGCCGAGCACGAGGATGCCGTCCACACCTGACCGATCAGATGGGGGTGACGTACCCACCGATCCATCCTTGGATTTGGTAGATGAACGCCGTCCAGAGACCGCTCACCATAAGAATTCCGAGCGCAACCATGAGGACTCCGCCTGCCACGTTCAAGGGTCGTAGGTAGCGTTTGAGCCATTCGTTGGCGCGAAGGGCGAAGCTGAAACCCCACGCTATGAGCAGGAACGGGATGCCGAGACCTAGGCAGTAGGCAAGGCCGAGTATGGCTCCTCGCGTCGCGGAGGCACTCTCCAGGCTGAGTGCAGAAATGGCGACGAGTGTGGGGCCGAAGCAGGGAGTCCACCCCAGCCCGAATACGATTCCGAGAAGTGGTGCGCCGCCGAGCCCGATGGCAGGACGGAAAGGGAGGCGGGCGTTTTTTTGCAGGCCGGGGATGTAGCCGGCGAACACGATTCCCATCAAGATGACCGCGATTCCGAGGATCCGAGTTATGGTGTCCTGCCATTGGACCAGCCATGTTCCGAGAGCTCCGAACAGAGCCCCGTAGGCGATGAAGACGACGGCAAATCCCACGACAAAGAGCGCAGCTCCCACTACGGCACGAGATCGAGAGCGAGCTTCGTCGGCCGACCCGCTGACGTACGCGAGATATCCCGGGACAAGGGGGAGAACGCATGGGGACGCGAACGATACCAGTCCGGCAAGCGCGGCCAGGGGAACGGCGGCTGCGAGCTGGCCGCTGAAGACGAGTTCGGGGATCACGCCTGTTCCTGAAGAACACCGTCGATGAGGGATTCGAGAATCGACACCTCTAGGACACGTCCCAGAATGCGTGCGGCGACGCGGCCTTCACGATCAAGGATCAGTGTCGTCGGTACCGCATTCGGTGCAACGTCGCCGGCAAAGCTGAGTTGCGCATCACCATTGATGTCGATGATGGACGGGTAGGACACCCCGAACGTGGCCGAGAACTCCTTGGCTGTTGCTGCTTGGTCGCGCACGTTGACGCCGAGGAACTCGACGCCCTGGTCTTTCACTTTTTGGTACGTGTCTTCGAGGTCTGGTGCTTCCAGCCTGCAGGGCGCACAAGCGGCGTACCAAAAATTTACGACCAAGACATCGCCGGTGTAGCCGGCAGAGGTGATCGGCTCTCCGTTCTCGCCGGTTCCCGAGAACACGATCGGTTCACCTCGTTCGTCTTCTTGTATCTCGAGAACGGACCCGTCGCCCGCGATGTAGCCCTTGTTATCACCCGCTGTGTACTGGTCGGCAAGGGAATCGTTACTGCAGGCGGTCAGCAAACTCAAAGCCAGAACAAGGCCAAGAGTTGCCGAGGCTCTACTTCGCCAACGCGGCATCGAGCTGAGCTTTGAAGTCGTCGATGGACTCAATCGTCATCTGCTCACCGTTGAGGAAAAAGCTCGGGGTCCCTTCCACTCCGAGAGCAACACCATCATTGAAATCGAGTTGCACCCTTTCGGTGGTGGCGGGGTCCGCGATCGCGGCGTCGTACTTCGCCATGTCTAAACCCAACGTTTCGGCATAGCTGCGGAACAGTTCCGTTTTGGGCTCTTGGCTCTCGCCCCACGTCTTCTGGGTTTCGAACATCATGCGGTACATCTCTTCGAACTTTCCCTGCTGCGCGGCAGCTTCGACGGCGATCGCAGCGTTGCGTGAGTTCTGATGCGCCGGGATTGGGAAGTAGCGGGTCACGAAGGTGATTCGACCGTCGTATTCCTCACGAAGCTGCTCCACGTAGGGGTAGAAGGCGCCGCAAGCCTCGCACTCGAAGTCAAGAAACTCGACCAGAGTGACCTTTCCGTCCTCCGCCGTATCCAGAATGTGGCTGTTCTCTCTCACCACCTGGGTCTCCGCGCTTGAGGCGGTGCGCTGGTTGACGGAGGAGGTGACACTGACGGCGATGATGGAGACCAAGGCGGCGACGAGCACAAACACCCCACCCCAGATGGCAATTTTGGTTCGCCCTCGCATCGCACGGTCACGAGGTGGAGTCGGCGGTGATTTCTTCGGGTTCTGTGTCATGGGGATCTTCTCGTTTAGTTTCTGCTGCTGATGAACGCGTACGGATCAACGGGCGTCGACCCGACGTGGATCTCAAGATGCGTGTGAGCGCCCGTGGAGACCCCTGTGTTGCCGACGGATCCGATCTGCTGGCCTGCTACAACAACTTGACCCTCCTCGACGGTGGGTGAACCGGTGAGCATGTGCCCGTACCAGCTGCTGACGTTCTGCCCATCGATGACGTGATCGATAACGACATGAACCCCCAGCCCGCCTTGATCAGTGGCCTGGACAAGTCGAACGACCCCATCGGCGACCGCGCTGATCGGTGCCCCCTCACCCGGGGTGAAGTCGACCCCTTTATGGTCCGTACTTCCAATGCCTCCAGGCGACGAGCGAGGACCGAAGTAATCACTGATCGGCACCCCCACCGGGAAAGGCCACTGCACCGAGGAGCTCGGATTGTTGATGAACGTATCCGCCACGGATATACCCGCAGCGACAGCCTGTTTCTTCGCTTCCGTGACCGTATATCCATCGCGCGTCGCTGAAGGGCCCGTAACAGACGGAGAGGCGGCCATCGCTTGAGAAGACTGGATGGCTTCGAGCGGCGCCGCCACAACAGATGGGCGCGGGATAGTCGTGGCAAGAGACGTACCCACGACAAGAAGAGCTGCTAGCGTCATCGCGACCACTGCGCGACCTCGGCGCATTCGCGCAGGCGGCGATACCTGTCGCGGAACAGATGACGAAGCCGCCCCGTGATCCACCGGGACATCGCGTGCTGGTTTTGACTTTGACGAAGGAGCCGACTTCACATCCTCGGATGAAATCACAGCACTTCCAGGACTCACCTCCTCTGGCACCGCGCCCGAGAGCCGCACAGCGGAACGTTCGAGACTGAGAGCCTCCCGACGGGTTCGGGCGGGAGCGGGAGGCGCCTTGGGCGCTGGAACGAGCATGTCGTCTAAGGGCTGGGCGCCCCCGAGCCGCTCAAAGTGACGGAGTTGACGCCGGGTAAGGCTCGACGGGTGTTCTGTATTTTCCAATTGGTTTGCTTCCACGCGTAACATCCGGCTCGAGAGCCAGAGGCCGACACAGAGACGTCCACAGAGGACGCGCAGAGTAACTGTGACGGGATCCAACAACATGACGGGCGGCATACAGGCCGCTTCCGGGCATGGTCAGACGCGTGAAACGCTCAGCTGATCGAGGGTAAAAGCCACAGGGCGAATCGAGCACGGTCGAGGCAGCCGACCCAACAGCAACGGCCGTATGCGCTGCCCTGCACCGCGAACCACTCGCAAAAACCGCGCGAGTCGGGCGAAAGCGATGGCACCAAGCGCACAGACAAGCCCCATGGCGGCGCACAACAATAGCTCGCCGACTGTGACGGGAGGTTGCTCCGTTGAGGAAATCGTCGCCGAACCCGTGTCGTTCACATCGAACGAGGCAGCTGACATTGCAGCGGCCGGCTGCGGGATCGTCCCCGTTCGTGCATCGAAAGCATGCATAGAGAGGAGCGTCAGAACCAAGGCAAGGCAGCCCACCAGGACCACAAGTAGAGGACGACGCCGGGATCGTGAATGAACCACGCTCCCACCACCTTTCCTTATGCCGCCGTCGCTCTTCCACGACACAAGCTCTCATAGTACAGAATTGCTTGAACCCACGACTGGGAGATGCGTTATAAATTCGACGCGCCAATTATCGATCACAGAACACCGCCGTTTACCGATCAAGTTCACACTCTTCCAACGGACTACCTTCGGCGACGCGGACCCCCAGACCGGTATTGGCAAGGGAAAGCTCCGGGTAGCCCTGAGCTTGTCGCGGAGCCCTTCCTAGCCTCGTTCCGACTCCTGAGGCGCGGCTGGTCGTTGTTCGACCGCCGCTGGGAGGCATCGTAGTTGCTGCTGAGACCCCGGCCGGAACTGGCAGTCAGAAACGGTCGTTTATGGTCTGAGTGCCCTCCTGGTCGTGTGAACTCTGCTCATCTACCCTGGGTTTGTGACTGCGCCCAAGACTCCGTCTTTCAGCCGAACTTTCACCTTCGGCACCCCGTCGTACGACCATGTGAAAGTCCTCGTACGTCAGTTGAAAGACCTCGGCTACTACCCCAGCTCTCTAATCCCGCAAACGATTAACGGCTCGCCTGGGCCCGTTCACGCGATGGCGACCTATGAAGGGATATCTAAGTACAACGACGACCGGTGGAGTCTCGATGTTGCCCTTTGGCCGATGAGGGACCCTCATCCCGATGAACCTTCAGACGAAATCGAGGCCGCCCTGATCCTGGCCAACCGAGCGCCTTCACCCCCATACGAGAGCAGTCTTACTGGCCTTGTGCCTGTAGGAACCAGCTCGATCATTACTTTCGCGAACTTGGTCAATGGCGCCGGGGGTATGTCACGCGGCCTCTTCCTCGATGCTGCGAACAAGGCCATCGTTTTCGTTAGAAGTCAAATAGTTGACCACAAGCACGACGCGCCGTTCTAGTAGGGAACCGAGCGAGTTAGAGTGATCTCTTCGAGTTCGCTCGGAGTCCTTGAAGGACGGTCCTCATGCCCTCCGCTATCGACCACGACACCGCACCGGTCTACGAGGCTTTCGCCCACCGTGACGGCCGGTGGTGGACATTCTCTATCCCTGAACTCAATTGCCCGTCACCAGTCGGAGGAGACGTCCGAATTGAAGCGATGGGTCAGGCGCGCACGTTAGGTGAGCTCCGCGGCGCTGCGAGGGAAGTCGCGGCCCTATGGCTTGACGTCGACGAGACAGCCGTAGAAGTCCGCGTACATCTCCGACGTAAATCGTCCCAACGGTGACGACACGCCGTTCCAGATTGTGGTGTCGGAGGTCCTGACCTAGATTCGAACACACGTTCGAATAATGGCGGTGGTGTGGTGGCGTTGGTGAGTGTAGCGACGACCGGTGACGGCACCCCAGCGTCGCTGGTCTGGGACGGCGAGACATTCGTGGTGATCCGCAAACCCCAGCGGTGGATCGACCGCAACGCCTGGTGGGCGGGGCCAGTTCGCGCACCGCGAGGCTCTTCGGGAGGTTTGCTCGAGCGCCTGGTATATCGGGTTGAAGTGCAGAGTCCAGATGGCGCGATCTTGCTGGTCGACGTCTGCCACGGCGAGGGCGGTTGGGCGCTCGACCAGGTCTCGGGACGGTGACGTTCACGCATCTTCACGTGGCGTCGTCGTTCTCTGTTCACCATGGCACCCGTGGCCCCGCAGAGCTTGTGGAGCGCGCTGCAGAGGCTGGCGCACGGTCTGCGGCAATCACGGATCGGGACGGTCTCTACGGGGCGGTCCGGCACATCCGGCAGTGCATTGAGTCAGCCGTAAACCCGATTGTGGGTGTCGAGCTGCAGCTCGACGACGCGACGACGGACGCCCGCCCGTCGAGCGTCACGGTGCTCGCTCATGGGCACAATGACGGGGCCGGTTGGGCTGGTCTGTCGCGGTTGATCAGTGCCGCTCACTCCCCCAAGCGAGGCCGGCGCGTCCTGTCGGGCACGGCTAATAGGGCAGCCGCGATCCATGCTAGGCGTCTGCCGTCGTTCGTCTTCTCCGACGGACGCCCTGTCGCGACAGTCATGATCGGTGCCGACTCCGACGTCGGACGCGCCGTCGCCGCCCATGACAAGTCCGCGGCGTGGTCGAAACTGCAGGCATGGAAGCGTCTACTCCCGGGCGCTGTCGTCGTGGAGGTGGTGTGCCATTTCACGACGCCTGGGCACCCCCGCAGCGTCGAGCACGCGGCCGCAATGCTCGAGCTCGCCGACGCCGCCCTCGTGCCAGCCGTGCTGACGAACGAAGTTCGTTACGCGGTTCCCGATGACGCGCTCACCGGAGACGTACTCGACGCAGCGGGGCGCTTGCAACCGCTCGGGACCTTCACCCCACAACCGAACGGGCAGGCGTGGCTGAAACCTGAGTCCAAGATGCGCGCGATCGCGAAGGAGATCATCGAGTTCTCCACGCTCGACAGCCATGCCGGCAGAGACCTCCTGACGGCCACCGATGCGCTTGCTGAACGTTGCGTGCTGGATCCGGTGTCGGATGTGGCATGGCAGAAGCCGAAGGTGCCGGAGCTCACGGCGCTCGACATCACCGGGGATCCCGCTGAGGTTCTGTGGAGGAAGTGTCTGGCCGCCATCCCGGAGCGCTACCCGCACGCCCGCGACACCGCCCTCGAGGTGGTGCATGGCCGGTTAGCGGACGAGATGAAGAACATCATCGCGTTCGGGTTCTCGAGCTACTTCCTCACCGTCTCCGACGTGTCGGAGATGATGCGCCGGATGCGGATCCGCAACCAGGCTCGCGGCAGCGGTGCCGGCAGCCTGGTCGTGTATCTGTTGCGGATCTCGAACGTCGACCCGCTCGAGCACGACCTCCTGTTCGAACGGTTCCTCGGCAACAAACGCTCCACCCTGCCCGATATTGATATCGACATCGAATCGGCCCGCCGTCACGACGTGTACCGGGCGATTTTTGACCGGTACGGCGACCACCGCGTCACACTCCTGTCGATGCAGAACACGTACCGCGCTCGAGGGGCAGCGCGCGACGCTGGTCTCGCGCTGGGTCTCGACGAGCAGCAGATCGATTTCGTCGCGAACAACATTTGGCGCTTCGAAGCCCGAGACTTCCGCGCCGTCCTCGACGAGAAACCCGAGCTACAAGAGATCGCCGCGCTCGTCCGGAACGATTCGCGGATGGATCTGCTCGTCGACGTCGTTGGTCGACTCGATCGACTCCCTCGCCACATCTCGCAGCACCCCTGCGGTGTGATCCTCGGCGACAGCAACCTTCTCAGTTACACCCCCACCCAGCCGAGCGGTATCGGCCTGGCCATGAGCCAGTTCGACAAAGACGACATCGACGACGTCGGCTTTCTGAAGCTCGACGTCCTCGGCGTCCGCATGCAATCGACGCTCGCATACGCCGTGCGCGAGATAGAGAGGGTCAACGGGCCAGACGCCGCGGCCGCCGGCGGACTCCCGGTCGACGCGCCCTATGTCAGCCCGGGAGGGATCGTGAAGCTCGACGCGATCCCGCACGACGACGAACCGACGTTCGAAGCGATCCGCACTGCCCACACACTAGGCATGTTCCAGATCGAGAGCCCCGGCCAGCGCGAGCTCATCGGCAAGATGCAGCCCGACTGCTACGAAGACCTCATCGCCGACATCTCCCTGTTCCGGCCCGGGCCGATGAAGGGGAACATGGTCGCCCCGTTCATCGACACCAAACACGGGTTCCAGGATCCCGACTACCTGCACCCCAGCTTCAAACCGTTCCTCAAAGAAACATTCGGCGTCGTGCTCTATCACGAGCACATCCTCCGGATCTTCCACACCTGCATGGGGGTTTCGCTCGCCGAGGCGGACGAGCTGCGCCGGGCCATGGAGAAGCAAGCCGCGGGTATTGAAGAGTACTTCCGGCGGAAGACTCGAGCGAACGTCGACGAGCGTGGTCGGCGCCGCTTCATGGACGCCGACGTCGATCGGATCTGGAAAGTGCTGGCCGGGTTCGCGAGCTACGGCTTCTGCAAAGCCCACGGTGCCGCGTTCGCTCTGCCCACCTATCAGAGCGCCTGGCTGAAAACGCACTACCCAGTCGAGTTCCTCGCCGGCGTCTTCGAGCACGACCCCGGCATGTACGAACGTCGCCTTCTCATGGCCGAGGCGAGGCGCATGGGGGTCTCAATTCTGCAGCTCGACGTGAACGCGTCCACGGACGAATACCTTGTCGAGCGGACACCCGACGGCACAAAAGGAATCCGATACTCCCTAACCGACGTGCACGGCATCACCCAGCCCGAAAAAGACCGCATCCTCGCCGGCCAGCCCTACGAGAGCATCGTCGACTTCTACACCCGTGCGACCCCCTCGAGGCGACTCCTGGTCAGCCTGGCAACCGTCGGGGCGCTCGACAATCTAAGTGGCGGTGCAAGCCGCGGCGACGTGATCGCGTATGCCCGCCAACTCACGGCCAGGCGCAAGCCGAAGGCGGGCGAACACGAGAACCAGCTCGAGCTGTACACCGTCGACGACGTTCAGGTCGGCCACGCGGAGCCGACCGCGCAGGAACGGATCGGCGCGGAGCTCGACATCCTCTCGACCGAACTCAACGAGCACCTCATCGAGAGCTACCGGCCCCTGCTTGACTCACTCGGCGTCACCCCCGCCGCCGACCTGGTGTCACTGCCCAACAAGACCGAGGTCATCGTCGCCGGAGTGCGCGTAGCCACGCAGACCCCACCAATGCGGAGCGGCAAACGTGTGGTTTTTATCAGCCTTGACGACGGAACCGGATGTGCGGACACCACGTTCTTCGATGAGGCCCAACAACGATCGGGACCGCTGCTGTTCGGCACACGGCTTCTCCTAATCCGCGGACGCACTCGGCGTACAGGCGCTCGAGGCGTGAGCCTACAAGCAGAGGAAGCATTTGACTTGAGACAGGCATGGGAGGTGTTTGCGTCTGTGGCTGCCGGAAGTTTCAGAACCATCGGATCGAAAAGCGGCGATGCCGATCAGATGACTTAATCGGATGGGCGAAGCATTTCGGTACAGCTCACGGAGCGCAAACTGACAAAGGCACTCGCCTTCCGAGTCGGTGTCCATTCGGGTGTCACCAAATAAGCACCTGTCTTTGCTGGCCTGTGGGCGGAGTCAGATTTTCGGACCGAGCGAATGTCACCCTCCCCCACGATTACTTCATCGAGGCGCGCTACTAGTCATCGAGTTCCTCCTGGGACTCGCCCGAATCTTCAAAGCCACCCGATAGGTATCGCAGCTTCGCTTGCGAAATTGATCGGGTGAGTTGACTCTTGCCATTCCCTCGTGCCGCGCGGTTCGAAAAATTGTAATGATGCAATCGAACCTCGACCAAAACATCCAGAATCTCCTGGGATTCCATTGCGTTACTCGACTCCAAATAGCGCATGAAGAGCATCATCCACAGGAACTCGCTGAACAACTGAACGCCGACGTTAGCCAGAAAGATAGCCTTGACCGACGCGAGCCAACCTGGATCAGTCGTGGTCAGATAGAACATCGCGGTTGCGGCCATCGACGGTCGATCCGATGAGAACTCGTCGTCATCCACGAGGCGTCCCAGAGTAAGAAGAAGCTTTCGCGATGATAGATTTCCGGCAACGCCTCCGTAGGTGACAGCAGCAGGCATTTCTCTCATCAGATCGGATATGAGGCTGCTCATTATCTCGGGGTCGACCTCGGCGACATTGGAGATCTGCTCCTTGATTGCTTCAGCCATTTCCTGAAACAGGTCTGACTCTTCAAGCATATTGACTAAATTTCCCCAGCCGGAGAGGACGCTTGCAAGGGTCTGCTTCTTTAGGGAAAGGTCCGTTATCTGGTCGCTGTCACGCAGAACCGTGGACACCAAGGAAAGAACCAGCGTGTAGCGCACAAAATCCGGTAGCTCTCTTTCTGACACAAGGGAAAAGGGCTCATTCACCTCTGCGTCAAAGCTGTCTAGTTCGTCGTCTGTTGAAGGCGCCTCTCTGTCCGTACTGGTGTCTTTCGGGGCCGTCTCCAGGACGGGGACATCCGTTTCGAGGACGCTCTTCTCCAACTCTTCTGGCGCATCAATGACCAGAGTGTCTTGATACGCGCGTCCACGGTAACTACGGTTTTCCCACTCGCTGAGGAGAGGCACCAAACTCTCCAGAAGTTGGGCATCACTTCGCGCGAGAGCGGAGTAGTTCTTAAGAATGGGAGAAAAATAAAGTGGTCGTTCCACCATTGTGGTTAGCAACTGAGAATCCTTCAGCCCACTTTTCGCCGCGAAAAGATAGAGATAACTGGCATGCGTAAAACGCACGTTCCCTTCTCGGAGGCTAAGAACCTTCCGGGCCATCAAACTGTCAAGAACCGATCTGGGTGTATCCGGCCAGTCAACTTGCCCCAAGAAGGTCTGAAGTGTGGTCAAGACCTCAGGTTCAGGAAGAGCAGCGCTTTTCATCGAAACGAAACGCGATGCCACGTGGGCCAGAATCGCCTCATATTGGACAGAATCGATCGCGAATCGTGAGTCCTCGTGTTCGCTTCCGCGGCCAAGGAGCAGGCTCACGTACTGGTCCAAAATCGTGGTCGGTGAAGCGTTAGCCACTACCGACTGACCCTGGAACAAGATTTGCATCAAGAGCGCAATTGTGAAGGGCGTCCTTGGGAGCCCCTCAGCTTTCAGTATCGTGATGACGCTCGCCGCAAGAACTTCCGATCGCATAGGGGAAATAAGGCTAGCCAGTTTGACTACCCGGCCTCGGTTGAAGCGGCCCACATAGAGTAGTCGCGTCTCCACTCCGGCGTTCTGGAACCTCTCTCGAAGCTCCTCTTCCTCGCCTTCTTTGCAGCCAATGACAACTCTGCTGTACTGGCCACTCGTGAGATCAGCGACCGCGCGGTCTACCAGTCTGGCCGCAAAAGGAGCGAAATCGTCAATCATTAGCTCGACTGCGGGGATGGGATCGGTGGGTTTAAGGTTAAATCCTTGAGACCTAACCTCTTTCCTTAACGCTCTTTCAACCGGCCGAGAGCCCGCTGTAAGCAAAGGAAATCTCACAGTTACCGGGATTGTGCCACGCCTTTCGCCCCGTTTGAGGATGAACCATTGGAGGGTGGTCGATAGTCCTGAATTCTCCTCCCCTGCGATAATCGTGATTCCCTCTCGATCGAGTTCGACCTCGAGGTCAACGGGCGCCACCCGTTCACTTTCAGGCTTGCTATGCATCACGCGCCACTGATCGTGCCGCAAGGGTATAAGGGCTGGCTCTATGACCAGGTCCGAATACGGACGGGCCGACAAATCGTCGAATTTCTCCCCAATGATCGTGACACGTCGAATCTCTTCCTCAATAGAAGTCCGGGCTTCTTGTGCGACGTTGCGAACGAGGCCGTGGTCAGAAGTAGGAGAATCTGAGTCTGCAGGACGAAGGGACTCCAGGAATCTTGGCAGGTCCGCGTGCTTGTCGCCGTACTCGACTACCTCAATATTGTCATTGGCGTGCAGCCGGGAGAGCACCTCATACTCTTCACTTCGGCACAGCCGAAAGTGTTGAGCAGCCGAATTTGGAAACGTTGCGCGATGCCACTCAAGAAGACTAGAAAAGTTTGGGTCATCCATGCTCGCGCCGAAGCCCACGTATATGAGCGATTGGATCGCAGAGACTGCATGTTGCATTGCCTGAAGGCTGGGGCTGCCGAGGACCCTCTGATAGTCAGCTTCGGAAAGTACGACGCTTTCGGGCTTCGACCAGACGCCGTGGAGATGACCGATCGAGTTCGAATCCCGGTTCAGTAGGGACTGAAGTCCAAATTGCTCTGTCCAATCAACGGAAGTTCTGTCTCCCACGGATTCGATCAGAGTGTCGTAATTAGTCGTGAGCACAGGCGCCCCGAGGTTGAGTATCGCCAAAATGAGATCGTCGTTCACGCACACTAGGGCACCGATCGTCTGTCGTAGCCAGGACGCGTAAGCCTGATCTCCGAGTTTCTTAATTCGGTTCGCCACGAGGCCAGCGGCGCTAATCAGATCATCAGCACTTCCACCCTCCGTGCCCAACTTGATTGCCGAAGCCACGGCCGCTGCCCGCTCATCAACAAAATTTGGATCGTGGATACGAAGGTAGCCGACACCATTCTCGATCAACGAAATCCAGCCGGCCGACTCTGCATTTTCTGTGGAGGATATGGCGACGCCTGCTCCTGCCACGACCACAGCTTTGCCGTCCGAGATTGCGGACTTCAGACGATCAAGCATCATTGCCTATTTCCTTATAAACGTTCAGACGCATTGCGACTGCGAAGCACACAGATTTCTTTGAGGCTACTAGGAGAATTGCTGCTACGTGAAGCATTTACGCGTAGGCGCATAAGACCTCCCATGAGAAATCCCCATGACATTCCGTGGCCGGGCTATGTAGGCAGCAGAGGTCGACGACGCTCCCTTCCTCTCATCCAGTTCAGGTCTCTCTGGCGGGCTTGGCCTCACTGCGACCTCAAACCGGGCCGAGCGTGACAATCCTTCCGGCCCAGTGGTGCAAGACAGGCCCTTTCTCAGACCCGAGACGAAGGCGCAGCCGCCCCTAGCCGGTCGTTTCGTCAAGATTCCAAGGCGCGGCTTTGGTGACAGTAATTTCACGCCTCACGCGGAACCGCCGGACGGTCGCCGGATCTATGTGAAAAAGTGAAGCCTCATGGCCGTGCTCAGTCTTTCGAATGAATGCTTCGAAACGTGAGGACTTCTCCGAGGGCGACTCGAACCACATGCGATCCCCGTAGAACAGGACGATATTCTTGCCACCTTCACTCACCCGCGACGGGTACATGATGCCGTCGAGCGATTGCTCAGGCCAATGCCGGAACGCGTCGGTGATTACCTGCGTTGGGGCGTAGTCAACGGGGTGGTTTCCGTCCAAGATGACCGGGCGTGTTATGCGCTCTCTGTACACGCCGAGCGCGTTAAGACGTTCGTCCGTAGCTGTGTGATCGAACATGCTCCGTGGCTCCGGAACAGTGGTGAGATCGAGCACACGAAGCGGCTTCTGTAAGACGAACTGGCCGACGACAGCCTCGTCATAAGGGCTATGAGAGGCGACCTCAGCGCATGCGGTCTCCTGATCGAGCGCAACATAGAACATCGGCACCCCTTGCGCGTTCATCCGTCCAGCACTGGCACGTTCTCTGGGTGCAGGACCGAGCTGCCGAGCCGGTGATTCTTTTGCGCTCCGCTCGAACTCGTGAGCGTCCCGCTCAGCGCGCGCCCGATACAACTTTGTATCTCTGCGCAGCGTCCGAATGAGGCCTGCGCGCTCCTCAGCGAGGAAAAGCAGCGACTCAATGAATTCGTAGTTTCTCTCGGGCGCGGACTGGGGGCTTTGACCGCGTGGGCGCAGCAGTAGCCGAGACTCGTGCTTCACGCGTTCTTCAAACCTGTCCCATTCGTGCTCGATGCCCTCATCGCGGTCCATGCTGAACGGCACAAACCAGTCAAGATCCTCTTGGATGAGTGGCGCCACAAGACCCACAGCGGAATCAAGCGCTTCAGGTGCAATTGCATCTGCCAAGAGCGCCATCACTACCGCTTCCGTATCGAGCGGCTCCAGTATTTGTATGCCGTCCGACATCCAGCCTTCGTGGTCATAAGAGTCTTGGGCTACCTTCTCCACGACACGAGCCACGCGGTTGATGCTTATGACTTGACCTTCCGGGGCTAGACCGTCCGATCGACAGATCGTGCAGTCGCCCTCCTCGGCGAAGTCCATAACCTGTCTCAGTAAGTGCGTATCGCTAATGTGCGCGAGGCACATAACGTCGTGCGTAGATGAGACCTGGGCTAACTCCATGCAACCATCATGCCCAGCGCCTTGGTTCTGTGCACGCCGTCTAGGGGCTCGCGGCGGAACGTTTTTCCGTCGCGTCTACCCGAAGCGTGTTTGCAATATGCGCGTCTAGACAGCTTGAAGCGATTTGACTCTATGTCGTCCACGAAGCGCTGAATAAGGGCAAAGACGGGGCCAAGTTATTTGCGGATAAACGTCACCGGAGCAAAGGACCGATCAATACGTCAGCTCCGCCAATTCATGGCAGCACCGTCGTTGCGAACCCAGGCTGTCCCTGCCTTGCGAATATGCTTGCGACCTTCCTTGCTCCTGGCAGCACTCAGATGCATTTTGCAAGCGACGATCAGGCAACCGCCCATGAACTGAAGGTTTTTCGATGGAAACCGCTATTCCCGATCCAGGAAATTTGGTTATGACAACGCTGCAAAAGTCGGCCCAAACTCGTGCCGACAGGCTCAAGCTCAGATACCTCAGAGCAAAGAGAACAATCGTAGTCACAACGGTTGTCGTACTTCTGGGGGGCATTGCAATGTCGCTCTTAGCATTGTCCAAGATTTCGGAGGAATCGGACCCGGAGGTCGCCTTCGCCCTTTCGCTTCATTTTCTAAGCACGTTACCCGTAGCGCTTGGACTACTTGCAGCCGTCTATGCCTTCCTCGGTCACGGTGCCGGTTGGCTCGCGCCCTACGCTGCTGGCGTTAATAGCTTGTGGACAACTAATCCGAAGCCTCCGGTTACCAGCCGACTCATAAATATCCTGTTCAGTGATCCCACCAAGGCCCGCTTTACTCCTTTCGCTACCTTGCAAAAAGTGGAGCTCGAAAGACTAGGGATACTCCTAAGATTCCTGTCGGCCTACTTCGGATTATTGGCAGCAATATTTGTCGCGCTTGGCCTTGGCTACCTCCCGCGCTCTCAGTAGGTTCCGGGCGATCTGGCCCCTCCGCCGGTGGCACCAAGTTGAGTCGGTTCTACGCCGAGCTCGAAATAGCTTGGCCAAACGGAGCGCAGGCCTCACGATCATTCTGACTACGTACCGGCACCGGCGAGCCTTGCGACATGTGAGCAGGTCATGGGGGATCAGTGCCGGGGTCAAGTGAGGGCGAAAGATGCCCAATAGTCCACGGGCTAGTTTTCATCTGCGCGGGCGCGCTCGTTCCAAAGTTGGTGCGCTTTTGTAATAAGGGCGTGGGCGGCTTCGAGGTGCTGGAGGATGCTCATGGCGCTCGGCTCGACGTGCGCTATAAGCGCGTTTCGGTGATCAACGCCGATGAGTTTCATGTCGGAGAGAGTGCGCATGTTGCTAGGTTCGCCGTGTGCCAGCGAGCTAGCAGTTGACCAATACCAGTACGTCATCGCCCCTCCGAGCTCGGGCACGTATACGCCGCCCTCCGCGGCGATCGTGGACGGGCTGAGCTTGGCGGCCACCTTCGTAAAATCTAGGCCAGCGTCCACGGTAAGGGTCTTCAGATCGATCACCTGACCGGTTACGTACTTCTCCTGCTCACGGTACTCGTCCCCGTCGAGAGCATGGGAGTAGCGAGCATAGTTCTTCGCAAGGTTTTTCGAATACATGAGTTCGTCGTGGCGGAGCCGAAGGGCGCGTTCGACACGGGTGTCGCTATTGTCCGGTCCAAGGATCCAAAGGGCTGTGGTTGCGGCTTCGATGAGTGCTCGGATAACGACGTATTCGGAGGTCAGATGAAGCTGGAGGCCCGTGCGATCGTCGTCGACCATCATGGCATCAAGCCCCGTCATTAGATTGTGGTAAAGCCCGATCGCGTGGTCTGCCTGCTCTGGAGCGGTGACATGCTCGGGTGGATGATCACGCGTCTGAGAGCTGCGTCGTTCCTTCTCAAGCTTCGGCACTCGCAACTCGTCGACCCGGAGATCGGAGCCGTCATTTCTTGCCATCACCCCGTCGCGGTTCGCCATTGCCTTGCGCCACCCGTTCAGAAGCCCAAGGATCTTGCCTTGGGCCGCATCCTCCGTGTCCTCGTCAGCCTGGCGTTGGATGTACTGACCAACCCGAGCGGCAAGGATCGCGTCCCGAGCCTGCTTGCTGATCTGGCTCATGCGCGTCAGTGTACTGTCGTGGCCGCCTCCCCCAGATCTCCGGACACTACATGTCTCCTTGGCGATCGCGCGAAGCATCCGTTACTAACGGGTCAAGCGCCGCTTGAATTTGAATTCAAGAGGCGATCGATTACTCGGACCGGCTAGGCGACAGCACCGCTCGCAAGCTTTTCGTCGTGGCCGCCCTTCAGGCCTCGGGCCTTCTTACCAGGTCGGAACTCCGGTTGCGCGAACGACTTAAGGCATAGCAGCGAATGTTCGAGCGGTGACGGGCGCGAGTGACAGACAGAAGGAGCAAACGAAAGTGGGTGAGAGGTGGGGGTGGAGGTTAGCGGAGGAGAAAGGAACAAAAGAATAAGAGTGTATGCACGTATGCTCTATCTCCGATAGAGGTAAGCTAACTGCCATGCGAGGCGGGGTGCGGGTGTGGCGTAGAGGCTCTCGGAGCCGCGGTGTGGGGTCCGCCGTCGCCTATGCATTCGAGGGCACCTGTGACGCGTCACAGGCCCATGCGCACACTGCGCATGAGGCTGTGGAGTCTGCTGCGCACTATGCCGGCGACACGGTGACCAGGTGGACGGTCGAGGATGGGCAGATCAGCGGGGACACTCTGACCGCGTCGAAACTGCGTGCCTGGATCGATGGTCGCGACCCGCTCACGGACGAGACGCGTGGCCGGGCTGACATGTCGGAGAAGGCGAACCTGATCTTCGATTCCACGATCAACACTCCGAAGTCGTTCTCGATCGCGGCGATGCTGAACCCGGAGCTTGCGCTCGAGTTCAGTCGCCTGCAGGACCGGCTGCGTGACCGTGTTGTGGTGAAGTGGCAGACGGAGCTCAACGCTCGCCGCGGTGCCGGGTCCAAGGTGATGGAGTCGCTGGCGCGGGTCGAGGTCGTCGAGCTGAACCATGAGCGGTCACGTTCTCTGGATCCGCACTCTCATCGGCACCTGTGGCTCAACGCCAAGGTGCAGGGCGCGGACGGCAAATGGTCGAATGTCGACTCTGCCGTGATGATGAAGTTCCAGCCCATCGTGAATGGTGAGGGTGAGCTGGCCGCTCGCACGGATCCCGAGTGGATCGCGGCGCTCAACAAGAACGGTCTGACGCTCAACGCTCAGGGCGAGATCACCGAGCTGGCTCACCTGGTCCGGCCCATGAGCCGCCGGTCAAACCAGATCGAGGCGAACCGCTCAGCACGCGAGGCCGAGTGGCGGGCGCTGAATCCTGACCGTGAGCCGTCCCCGCAGGACGTCGCGGCGTTTGATGCGTGGGCGTGGGCGAAGGATCGCCCAAACAAGCCGGGCGATCTGGACGAGCTCACGTGGGCGCAGCAGGTCAGAGATGAGATCGCCGCTTTAGATCCGCGCCTCGGGAAGCGGCTCAAGGATGGGCGGCTCACGCCCACGATGAGTAAGCGGGTGACTGTGGCCGATCTTGACCGTGACCGTCTTGCCGCTCAGGCGGTCGCCTGGGCGGACGCCCGGTCGGCCCGCTCAAATGACCGGTTCAGCCTGTTCGACCTTCGAGCGGGAGCGGCCTACATGGTCGCCGCGTCCGGTGTGGTCGCTGAGCGCTCAACCCTGGACGAGCTGCTCGAGGATGTGACCGAGCGGGCGGTGGGCGCTCACACGATCAGCTTGTCGGACGCCGAGTATGTGCCCGCTCATGTGAAGTCGCTCCGCTCAACCGCGACCGTGCAGGTCAAGCTCGACCTCGAGGCCGAGCTTGCCGAGTTGGCCGTCGATGGCCCCGAGGTTCCGGTCGACGTGGTGGGAGCGATCGCCGCCCAGGTGAGCGAGAACCCGCTGGACGCCGGTCAGCTCAAAGCCGCGCAGCTCATCGCTGGCCAGGCCGGTCTGGTGACCGTGACCGGTCCTGCAGGTACGGGCAAGACCACCATCCTCCAGGTCGTGAAGCGGTCACTCGACGAGCAGGGCCGGCGACTGCTGGTCGTCGCTCCGTCGAAGAAGGCGGCCAACGTGGCCGGCGAGGCGATCGGTGGTGACTCTTCGAGCGTTCACGCTCTAATCCGTGCGTACGGGTGGCGGTGGGAGACCACGCCCGAGGGCGAGCAGTGGACGAAACTGAACCCGGGCGACACCGAGCCGACCACCGGGTCGATCTACCGCGGTGTCCCGGAGGAGTTCGTGCTGCGCCCGGGCGACCGGATCGTGGTCGACGAGGCCGGGATGATGGATCTCTACACGGCGCGTGCCGTCGCCCAGGTTGCGGCGTCCACGGGTGCCGGTATCGCCATGGTCGGTGACCATCTCCAGCTCAACCCGGTCGGTCACTCGGGCGCGATGGCTCTCGCTCACCGCCTCGCACCGTCGACCGCTGAACTGTCTGCCGTTCACCGGTTCCGGACGGCGGCCGGTAACTCGGATGTGGAGTACGCGGCGCTCTCGCTGCGTCTGCGTGACCCGAAGGATCTCGTCGACGCGACCGCCGTGGTCGACGAGCTCGCCGAGCGCAGCCTCATCGTGCGAGTGGACGATGATCGGGCCGCCCGCGACACTCTGGTCGACCGGTGGTTCACCGCTCACGGTCTCGGGCAATCGATCGCGATCACGACGTCGACCAACGAAGAGGCCCAGGCCATCAACGACGAGATCCAGCGCCTCCGCATAGAGCGAGGCCAGCTCGAGCAAGGTCGGTCGGCGCTTGGCCAGCACGACCAGCGCCTCATGGTCGGTGACCGGATCCAGACCAGGAAGAACGATCGCGAAGCCGGCGTCGCCAACCGCGACGACTGGACGATCATCTCCCTCAAGCGTGACGGATCCGTCCGGGCCATGCGAGAGGGCGAACTGGGCAACGAGGTCGTCACGCTCGACGCCGAGTACCTAGCGGACTCCGCTCACCTTGCATACGCGTCGACCGCTCACGGAATCCAAGGCACCACCGTCGATGTCGCAATCACCGGCCCCGGCGTATCAGGTGCCGGCCTCTACGTCGGTATGACTCGAGGCAAGCGCGCCAACGAGGTCGTCGTCGCCGCCTCGAGCGACGACAAAGCTCGCGTGGAGCTCGCTGAGGCGATCGTCCGTGGGCGCATTGAGAACACACTTGAGGAGTCGAAAGTGGCAGTTGAGCACGAGGTGTCCGTGGCCGCGAAGCCCGCTGACCGCACGGTTGCCGAGTGGACGGATCGTGTCGCTCGACCGTTCGGCCACGAGCGGGACCTGGCGGCGAAGATCACGGTTGCAGAAACGAGCCTGGCCAAGAGTCATCGCGTCGCGGAGCGCACGGCCGGATCCGACGACCCCGAGACCAAGCGCACAAACGAGGCGGCGGTCGCCACAGCGAAAGCGCGCACGGCCACACTCGACCAGCTTCGCCTCGAGGCGGCCCTGCGCGAGCAGCTGCCCGTCGACCAGCTATCAGCCGAGGTTGCACAACGAGATGAGGTCAGACTTCAAAGACGCGCCGAAAGGCGCCCGGCGCACGCTCCGCAACGTGCCTTCATTCCGACCAAAGACAACAACCCGGCCATCGGCAAGGCCTAGCCAGCACACCAGCCCTGGAAGAATACCTACGCGGCGAAGGAAGCCTAGGCGTGCGTGACACGAGAAATTTTCGAAGGAGAAGATCTCATGGCTTTCGTTGTACTACCCGACAGTCGCAACCGCGGCTCGACACACCTCACCTGTCTGCGCGGCTTGGACAGAATCTCGACATCGCCACCTACATGAGGATCAAGGCCCAGACGAGATGCCGGGTTAAACGCGACGTGGTCTTTTGCTGCGATCGTTCAACCACAACACCTCGAGGGTGAAGTTGTCACTGAGACGAGCTGCGTATCCGCCTGATCCTTCAGTCTCACCTCGCCACTGAATGCCTAGATCCCATCGCCCGGCCATCTGCGAAAAGTCCGTTCCGTCGTAGCTGTCGACAATTATAAGGATTTCCACGTCAACGTCTGTGACCGCCGCCACGCTCATCTCGTACACGTCCGAGCCGTACCGCTTCTTGACTTCCGCAGAATCCAAATCAAGATCTACCCGACCCACAATCTTGACCTCGGCATGATCGGGGCCCGGAGGGCTCCACTGCGTTATGTCCATCCCATCAAGGCCGACGGTAATCGCGTCAACGATCTGGGAAATGTCTATGTCCAGGCTTGATAGGTCAAGTTCGATGTCCTCGTACTCGTCTGGAAACTCGACGCCAGCGATCGACCTCGATACAGTCAACTCGGCGCCGGCTTCACGTCGCAGCTCTTCGGCGAGAGCAAGCCGCCGCCTGGAGAACACTCCGTCGTCAGACACCAGGACAAGGTTGTCGAATGGCGTCTCTGCTATCTGTCCCATAGCAGTGAGCCACAGCAATGTGTCTCGATACCCGCCACCATTTTCATCAAATGGAGCAAGGCGGTTCACAGCCCGCTCGGTCACCTCGAGGTGTCCATCTACAGGTACTCCGGGGATTTCGAATCCAATCTCCCGAAGACGGCGGTCCAGGATGGATTCGTACGAAGTGAGTTCGTCTATGTATACCTGAAGCAAGGCTTTCGCTGCGTCCTTTGCTCGGTTCGTCGACTTGCGAACCACGCCCTTGATTTGACGCATTTTTTCTTCGTGGCCGCGACGGTAACCGCCAATAACCTCTAGACGGGCAACCTCGGGCAAGACCAGCCGTAGTCGGCCTGCATCGATTGCAGTCGTCGCTACCTGCCATTTGCGATCCCGGAGGATTGGATCCTTCATAATAATGTTCGCATCAACAACGACAAGCATTTTTCCCCCATGCCGCCTGGCGACCTTACGGCTTTTCGAATTGACATCAATCACATACGCAGCCCGTGCACTTACGACCTCACCGTAGCGGCTCAAGTCAATTCTTGCCCCACCGCCCGAGCAGGTGCCCGTTAGACGACCCCGCGCCAACTACGTCAATTCTGAGTCGGCAATCTTGTGGCGTCGTTTCTGAGCGGCGTGGTCAAATTGGCAAGTGGTGAGTGTCCACGGTCGCCATCGCCACCGGCTTGTGCGACGCCAAGGTAACTTAATGGTTTGACCAGGGATGGGAAATCTTGAGCAGGTCACGTGTTTTTGATGTAGCGAATGTTCTCAAGGTTGATGTCAACACCGTGCTGGCCTATCTAGACAGCCTTGGCGAGTACGGCCTCAGCGCGACCAGCTCGCTCACGCCGAGCGTGGATCGTCGCATTCGAGCTGCGCTTGTGAGCGTTCGAAGCGGCGACCGACCAAGGCCGGCGGCAAAAAGCCCGACAATGCAGTACGGCCGAGGTCATGTTCCCTTCAATCGTGAACAACGTGCAGCTGATATGCGGGGCCTGATTCCGCAGCTTTATCAGTCCCTGCAGACAGCTGGCGTCGCGAAAACCGATTCGCCAATTGTCGTTTTCCACGAGAGCGAACCTCGTTCACACTATGGGGTGCGCACGATCGAGGATCCGAATTGGGGATCGAAAGTCGGCCTCGACACGCGCTCAATAGTAGCGCCGTTGCGAGAGCTGGACAGTTGGTATCACAAGCATGACCGGACGCCGCCGACCGTCTACTTCGCTATCGACGTCCGGAAGGGGCACGCATGGAGCGCGCATTCGATGAAGGCTCTCGAGAGCAACCTCAATGCCGTCCACTTAGACGCACTGTCATTGGAGACGATCCCCGCTCAAGGTACGGGCCTACCTCCACGTCTCTCAACTGCCCCACTTATATCGCCGGAACAAGCGAACGGCCTTGGCCGATCACTGGGTGATGGGCCTGATCGACCGGAGGAGGTATTTTTGCTCAGCCAGGACCTACTGCGACTTGCTGTTGACAGCCTTGACGGAGCCGAGCAGTTAAGTCCACTTCCGGTGCACATTAATGCGCTTTGGGTATTCGAGCGTCCTATTGTTATGCAGCGTCCGGATGGCAGAGATCGACACATCCGCGCCCTTTGGTTTCGTCAGGGTCAGGCTGTATGGCGTTTACGAACATACGCTCTCGCCAAGGGTAAGACTACTGAGCAGTTGGGTGACCAACTCGCGAGCCGAGTTCCGTTCGTGGCGGCATGGGATGAGACCCATCCAGAGCAGCAAGTGATCGTGGCCGTGTGGGCATTGATGTCGCAGGGTGGAGTGACCGAGTCGGAACATGACCGAAGCGCGCGTGTGCAAAGCGAAGCGCGCGCTGCGGACCAGCCGACAGGTCTGATCGTCGTACGCGTCAAAGCCGGCACCGATCACGCACGTGTCTACGGCGCCGACAACCCGGCGCCGGAGCTTCATTCGGCTTCAGCGTGGAGTGTGAGTGGGCATTGGCGGCATCAGCCGTACCGTTCTCTTGGCATCGACGAGAACGGCCGGGTGCTTACTAGGCCTATTTGGATTGCGCAGTATACGAAGGGTGGTACTGCATCCAGGCCGCCCGAGAACAAGGTGATCTCGGTCAGAGCCTGACCCGCGTCTATCCACGGTGAATGAATCTTCACAAAGCGATCACAGAATGGGCCATCGTGACCGAGTCAACATAATGGGGGCGTCCGTGATCGCTCGATCACGCGATTAGAAGCTGGGGCGTCGTGTATCGCATGCGTTCCAAGACTGGCTACGCGGGCTCACGAAAAGAGGGCGGGATGTGGCGGCTCGGAAACGATAAATCTGTTCCATTAGCCTGAAGAGGCAGTGCGCGTTACAGCACCATCCAAAACACAAAGAGGCCTGCGATTCGTGTACACGAATCGCAGGAGGCCTGAATCTGAATCCGAGTGGTGCCTAGCTAAGCCAGAGGTCTGAGACCATCGGAGACATTAGTATCTCACCTTTATGAATTCGGCACCAGTCTGGGAGAATGCAACGGTGCAACTTTCGCAGACGGCAGCAGACCGGTGGCTCGCTCACCCTCGGCTGATGGTATATCTCAACGCGACTTCGGGAAGCCTTCCGGACGCGCTAGACCTGTACAACTGGAACGCCGAGGTCGCCGCATCCTGCCTACGCGATCTAGGCCACTTTGAGGTCTTGATTCGCAACCGCTACTCGGACGTGCTTAACGCGCACTTTCCAGACTGGGCGTCGCCCGGCAGCGCACTCTGGGGGCGGCAAGCAGGCATCCCCTTGACGCGGGAAAAGCAGCGCAAGCTTAATGCCGGGTCGAGCAGCTCGGTGCGGGCAGCTAGGGCTAAGACCACACCTCCAACCGCTGGTCATACGATCGCCAACCTCACTTTTGGGTTCTGGATGATGCTAACCGCCTCGGTCCGCGTCGACACGATCTGGACGCCCATGCTAAGCGGCATCTTTCCCGGTCGGTCTCGCGGTTACGTGCATGACCGAATGCAGAAGCTGAACGACTTTCGAAATAGGCTTGCACACTGGGAACCGGTGTTTAGTACGACAACGGGACTTGCTTTTCGCCTGCAGGAGTTCGATCAATTTTTCTCGGAAGTGGACCCGGACGTCGCAGCCTGGGTGGGAACGCAATCAACAGTCGTTGACGCCGTGAAGCGCTGTCCGGTGTCAAGCTTGAACATCGTTGCCCCAACCTACCTCGGTACGAATCCCTGAGCGCACAGGTCGGTTTGAGATTCAGAGAGCGCGCCGTCATCGTGGTTGGCCTTGGCTGCATCTTTGTGCTTACGGACAGCTAGAGCCAGGGCGATGTCATGAGTCGCGGAAGAGCTGTACGGAAAGGAACCTTTAGAAAGGGTCATCCGCGGACAGGTCGTTTTCCGGCCAAGCGTCAACGTCGTCATCTGACTTTGGAAGCTGAGCTCCAATCACTCCCGTATCGGGCTCGAGCGCGGAGCGTGCGCCCGTCAATAACTCGTCATAGGTGACTACCTGAACGCGAGACAAGTGGCTGTTATATGTCCGCAGGGTTTGCGAGATTTCACCCGCCGATCTTGTATGCATTAGATGCGCTGAGTGACCGATCACCACTGTCGCGTCGGCTCGACGCACATCAAACCCGAAGTCCTGGCTAATTAGCGCCGAGCTCTCGTCAAGAGCCCGCAAGTAGTTCATTGCTTGACTAGTCGCCTCGTGTACTTCTGGACCGACTATCAGATGGTTCCGGTGCGACTTGATGAGCGCAGGAACATGGGCTTTCTTCAGTTCGACAACATGAAGCGACCCGTCCGCCCGGATCAGAGGGAGGTCCAATTGATCGAGAGCATTAAAGGAACGACGCTCGTGTTGCCCAATATAACGCCCCCCGAAAAGCCACCATTGTCGGTCCAGAGACCGCTGCAGGTCGCCTTCCGAGCTCGACGGATCCAAAGCCACCTTCTCAAGGCGATCGAGAGAACGGATCTTCCGAATGCGGTCGACGAGCGCAGTCCCCGCCGTAACAGCATCACTTCCGCTGAGAGCGTCTCTCACTGTCGGAATGGCTAATAGTTCGGAAACCAGTTCCACTGCATCTTCAGCTCCTCCCGTGGTCAATCGGGCGACTACCGCCGCTGGGGAATCGTCCTCAACCACAGTGAAAACTCCGTCGCGGGGCAGCTGCGCTGTCAGCATGTCGCGGATTGCGTTGACCTCTTCATCTTCGCAATACCAGCGATACTGAGCCTTTTCCTCGAACCTGTAACTGCCGTAATCCGTTGCGCGCGTCCATGTCTGTACAACTAAACGCGTGCCAGTAATTTCGCCAGTCGCTCTATTGCCTAGCCGCAATAGTGAGGCCGTTTTCCAGGCGCGTGGTCCCCGTTTTACCTGAACGCTCTGGATGTTTACAACATTGGGGCTACTGAATTCGGATTGAAGCCTGATTCGTAGAGCATCGTCTTCGACCATGTCTGATCATTACAGAAATGCCCCGTCGGATTGACGATTAGCTAGAACAGGTCGTTCGCATACGAACGAAGCCTCCGACTACGAAGTGAACCGACTGTCTTGCAACCCTAGGGATACGAGACGTTTGACTTCGCGAAATTTTCCCTTCTCGGGATTGGCAGAATCTCGCGAGGCGATAAGTCCCATATCTACGTCGCATAACCTCCTGCATAAATGGCGGTATTCGTCGTTCGTTATGAGACACCCGCGAGCACAGCGACGAAAGACGTTCGAATGCTTATCAGCCCGCGGTTCGGCTCAACACCACAGGATCCCATGATGCCGAGATGCTCGTTGACTATTCGCTCCGAGGCTCGCTCTCATAGAGCTTGGCGAGTGTCATCTCCCCGGTGTCAGCGTTGCCGCCAATGACAACCATTCGACCCGAGGCTATGTCTCTCGCTTCGCGCTCTCGCCGCCGGGCGCGTAGAACAGCTCCCTCTCGTCGATAGCCGCGTTCGCGCTCCGCCTTGTCCTCGTCTAGCCATTCTTGAATGTCGCCGAGAGTGGGTTGCCAGAACTGTCGAATATTGCGCTCGAAGCGACGCTCCGCGCGTTCTCGGCGAAGGTCGGCAGCGGCTTTTAGACGATCCACATGATCCACACTTCCTTGACCGGGGGCCTCTTCCGAATCCGCGTTGGAGCTGTATCGGATCACTGTAGGCCTAACTGCAGACGCTCGATGCTAACCGAGTAGTCAACCGCGCGACAGTGACGATCTGTTCTCCGGCGTGATTCCCCTGTCCCCCGGAGCTCGAGGCAGCGGGAGCTCCGCTAGCGCTTTGGCGCGGGGAAAAAGGACGCCGGATCGACTCCGAGCGCCGCTGCAATATCGAAGAGCCGGTCGTACGCGAGAGGCCGCGTGCCGTGCTCGACGTAAATCAGCATGTTGCGGGTCACGCCCGACTCGATCGCAAGGGCTTCTTGAGTCAGCCCCGCCTCAACTCGAGCGAGGCGAATAGCAGCGCCCACGTGACGCCGGCCTTCTTCGCGCCGGGCTAGTTGTTCTGGCGAGGCATTGGCAGGAGAAACGGGCACTGTCCTATCCAGCCCGTAGGATGCACAAAAGTCTGCCCAACTAGTTGTGCATGTGCTCACTAGGTAGCGCCAGCTGGGCGTCGGGCATCGAGAGGAACACCATGAACGAGCTGGGCCTAAGCATTCTGATCGTCATCGCAGTCATCGTGATCGTGACATTCGTGGTCTTGGCAGCCATCGGCGGGGGCCATCCCGAGGAAAGCGAATATGAACGCCACATGCGAATGCATCGCGCCGCGCAGTACACCAAGCGTCGCAGGTAGCCCGTCATGCTCGCGTCCGCCCAGACAGACAGCAGACTGCGAAACGAGTGGGATACGTACGCCAATGAGGGCCCGCCTCCCGAGAAGTTCAGCACGGGAAACCATTCCAAAGCGCACTGGCGCTGCACCGCACACGGCCATGAGTGGAACTCTCGAATCGGTCATCGCGCGAACGGGGTCGGGTGCCCAGTCTGCTGCGGCCACATCATCGCGGTTGGCTTCAATGACCTCGCGTCGAAGAACCCGCAACTTGCATCCGAATGGGACGTCGAAGCCAACGGCGGTCTCACAGCACAGGAAGTGACGGCTGCCTCCCCACGGAACTTCTATTGGCGTTGTCAGAAGTTCGGGCACACATGGCGCGCGTCGACAGGTAACCGGCAAACACGAGGCTGTCCGACCTGCACTGGACGGCGCGTGCTCGCCGGCTTCAATGACCTCGCATCCCAGAATCCTGCCCTCGCCGCCGAATGGGATCCCGAGGGCAACGGAAAGCGTCGTCCCACAACGATGATGCCGGGCTCCAGCTACAGGGCGCAGTGGTTATGTGGCACATGCGGGCACAGGTGGCGTGCCGCGATCTCGGAACGGAAGAAAGGCAGTGGCTGCCCCGCCTGCAGCGGACGCGCCCTCCAGCCCGGCAGCAACGACCTCGCGACGAGACGCCCAGAGCTCGCCGCCGAATGGGACGCCGCGCGAAACGCACCCCTCTCCCCCGCCCAGGTCACGAACGGCTCTGGGATGAAGGTGTGGTGGCTATGTGCCGCCCGCGGACATTCCTGGTGCGGGCCGATCAACACAAGAACCGCAGGTAGCTGCGGGATCTGCTCTGGCACGCACGTCATAGCAGGCCTAAACGACCTCGCGTCTCAACGCCCTGATCTCCTCGAGGAGTGGGATTACAACGCAAATGGCGCAGACACACCTGACCGTGTTTTCGTCAACGGCTCCGCGCGTAGACACTGGAAATGCGCCAAACACGACCACAGATGGATCACGACGGTTGCCATGAGAAATGAAGGCAGCGGATGCCCATACTGCTCGAGCCATCGCGTCCTGGCCGGGTTCAACGACTTCGCATCCGCCCGGCCCTCGCTAGTGAAGGAATGGGACCAGGCAGCCAACGGCGACTTGAAGCCCACACAAGTCACCGCGCGAAGCAACAAGAGGATCTGGTGGAAATGCGCGGCCGGCCACCAGTGGCAGTCCACACCGAGCAACCGATTTATCGGAACGGGATGCACCAGGTGCATAGGCGCTCAAACATCCCTCATCGAGATGTCATTCTTCGCCGCCTTCCAAGAACAGCTGGGGGATCTGCGAAACGGCGCAAGAGTGCTCGTGAAGAAGCGCGGCCAACTTCGTTCTATGTCGCTAGACATCCTCGGAACCTCCCACGGCCAGCGCTTCGCCATTGAATACGACGGCGAGTATTACCACCGCGGCAAGACAGATCACGACTTGGCCAAAACTGCGGCCCTCTTAGATGCCGGCTACGCCGTTGTCCGAATCAGAGAGAAGCCGCTCCCCGCGGTAGCGCTCAGTCACCCGCATCTCCGGCAGATCGACTTCGGATACCCCCGAACGCAAAAGGACTCCGGCATTAAAGCCATGCTCGCGCCAGTGGTAGAGGAGGCCACCGAATGGCTTGAAAAGCTGAACTGAACCGCGCTGCTTGCCGAAACGGGTGAATCGACTAGGGCAAAAATGCTCTGGCGAACAGCTTCCTGGGGGGCACAAACTCTTCAGATGGAGCGTAGCGAATGCGACCACCGATTTCGCCTCTTAGAACTCTGGCCGGGCTACGACGATACATGGATGATCGTCTGCGATCTATGCGGCTGCTACACCGCCGTCGATCGCGGAGACATACCAGGATGACTTTCAAGTTTTGTCGCGCAGTACCGTCTTAACAGCCGGTCGACATTCGTTCCATGTGATCAGTTTTGATGAAGAGATGATTTCTACTGGTTCCTTCTGTTAAGGGGGCGAATCTTTTGCCCTCTCGGCGACAATCATTTGGTCCCCTCAGGGGCGAATAGTTTGCACCCTGAGGGGACCAAATTTTTGTACCCGACGGTCACGGTTACATTCGAAGAAGGCGATGAATATATCGGAGCGGCGAAACGACTCGGACTCGTCCCGTTCTAGTCGAACTGCACCCCTCTATCGGTCTCGTCCACGAGGATGGGCGGACGCGGTTCAGAAGGCATTCATGGTCTCCCATGATTCCCTTCCAGCGTCGCCCTCTATGACTTCCAAAGAGGCGAAGGTTGGCGCCAGCGGACGAATCGATCGGACAGTTGTCTGACGTTCTCGAGGCTTGCTCGGGATGAGGAGTTCATACACAGCATTCTGTCCAGCTCTGCCGTGGCTAACCCGCTTGATTGCGCCCTTGTCCACCAACTCCTTGATGGCGCGTTTCACCGCTCGTCGAGCGCCCTCGGAGGCATTATCCGGTGCACTGAAACCCAGCGCTGTCGCAAGTGAAATAAATCCTCCGAAATACCTGCGGGGCTCAATGGCAGAGTCGTCAGAATCGAGGCATATGTGAGCCATCCAAAGAAACACGACTTTGGCGCGATCACCCAGATTCAGCTCGGCTCCGAGCCTGAAGGCGTGGTTAGTGGCGTGATAACCCATATCCAGTCCCGGTAGGCGGAAGATCACCTTGGTTCCCTCCGAAAAAGGCCCTGACCGTCACCACCTCGGATCTGCCTGATCGGAAACGGACTGCTCAAGAAATTCAGCGACGTCAGTCACCCGATAGAGAATCGTGCGGCCTATCTTGAGAAATCTTGGCCCTGTGCCCCTCGTCCTCATCGCGGCTAAGGCTCCACGTGATTTGTGCATGACTTCTGCCGCGTCGCCAATCGTCAAAAATTCACGCGCCTCTAATTTGAGGCCTTCTTTTGTCATCTCGGACATTTCCTACTTCTTCCCGATGTCCACGAACCCACTCGGTGTGAGTCAACGTGAGCGCGGTATCTCCTTGCGCACCGACATACACGGGGGATCTCGCTGAAAACGCACTCCAGTCCGAAAACTCAAGGAGCGTCGGCGGCAAGACGTATGTTAAATCGGAACCAACCAAGCGAAAGAGGAGCCGTATGGCTGGAAGTGTTAGGCCGATCGACGCTTCATCGGGCAAGAAACGGTACGAGGTCAGATGGAGAGACCCTGAGCGACGGTCACGTGAAAAAGTTTTCGACACCAAGCGTGAGGCTGATCTCTTTTTGGCGAGCGTGCAGATATCAGTGGCGAAAGGTGAGTACATAGACGCCAAGGCGTCTAAGGCACTTATTTCGGACCTGGGCACAAGCTGGCTCGCGGGACAGACTCACCTGAAACCTTCTTCTTTGAAGCCCATTGAGATCGCTTGGCGCCTTCACGTCTCACCCTCGTGGGGCAGGACACCGGTTGGTCTGGTTCAGCACAGCCGGGTCCAGGCCTGGGTTTCCTCCCTGACAACGGAGAAAGGGCTCAGCGCAACATCCGTTCTGCGGGCATATGGCGTTCTCGCGGCCATCCTGGATGTGGCCGTAAAGGATCGGCGGATTCCGTCGAACTCGGCGCGCGGCGTCAACTTGCCCCGGAAGGTCGGAAAACCGCGGGTGTACCTCACGCACAAGCAGGTTGATTCAGTCGCAGGCTTTGCCTCAGACAAAGCGCCCCTAGTCCTGTTTCTGGCCTACACCGGGCTTCGCTGGGGAGAACTGACAGGCCTCCGCGTCGGACATGTCGACCTTGGACGTCGACGATTCAATGTCGAAGAGAACGCGGTGGACGTCGGCGGCACAATTCACGTGGGGACTCCCAAAAGCCACTCAAACCGAAGTGTCCCGTATCCGGCTTTCTTGGACAGCCACGTGCGGCATTGTTTGGCCAACAAGCGCCGCGACGAGCTCGTTTTTGGCGACGGCATCGATCACGTTCGCTCACCGCACGGCGTTCGCGGATGGTTCATCTCCGCAGTCAAAAAAGCACAACACCTGGATCCGGACTTGCCGAGGGTCACCATCCATGATTTACGACATACAGCCGCGTCGTTAGCAATCAGTGCCGGCGCGAACGTCAAGGCAGTTCAGAGAATGCTCGGGCATGCGTCCGCAGCCATGACGCTGGACACGTACGCGGATCTCTTCCCTGACGACCTGGACGGCGTTGCCGAATCGCTCAACTCTGCATGGGAAAAAGCAAATGTGGGGAAATTGCGGGGTACAGCCCCTTTATAGACAAAGACAAAGCCCCCACTTCCCTGTAAATACGGGGAATGCGGGGGCTTTTTCCTGGCGGTACCGGTGGGATTTGAACCCACGGTGCTCTTTCAAGCACACAACTTTTCGAGAGTTGCACCTTCGGCCGCTCGGACACGGTACCGGGGACGAGTGTAATGCAGACCAGAGGTTCGCGCGAATCTACAGCGTGTAGAAATCGAAGCCCGGAATCTCGCGGATGCCGCCCGATCGAGCCGTTCTGGGCCGAAATCCGGCGCATCCGAGGTGTTAGCCTTGCCTTAGTTGGGCGCGACAAATCCCGCGCGCCCTCCCACTGAAAGGGTTCTGGTTCTATGAGCTACATCCGCTCCGCAGCATTCGAAGAGACCGGCTACGTGGTTCTCGACCGCTACGACCAGGCCGCCGATCCGCAGGAGTGGCTCGACCTCGAATACGTCGACTGGAAGTCCTCCGGAGTGACCCGCTTCGCCCCTCTGGCCTCCGCCTTCGGCGAGATGGAGTGCAACGGATTCTGGAACCACACGCCCCCGCGCACCGACAAAGACGGCGTCTGGGTTCAGGCCAATGTCGAGCACGCGCCCATCCTGAAGGCCCGCGCCGAGGAGCCCGGAGCCAACATCGGCCGCTGCCGCGTGATCGAGCTGCAGCCCAACACCTACGCGAACGCGCTCTACAACCTGCACCAAGACGACAACAACCGCCTCAACCCCGACGGCACCGGCTGGATCGTTCGCGGTTTCTTCAACCTCTCCGACGACGCCGAGTCGTTCATGATCCTGCGCGAGAACCGCTTCGACCCCGACACCGAGGTGCGCATCGCGCTGCCCGCCGGCGCCCAGCTCATCGTCGACACGCAGCGCTTCTGGCACGCCGTCTGGCACAAGGGCCCCGAGCCGCGCTACTGCCTCATCACCTCGTGGACCTCCGGCCCCGAGCTCGACACCTACATCGAGAAGTACCACGGCAACCCGCACAACGTGAACGCTCCCCTCGACCCCAAGCTCGTCGAAGAGGCCCAGGCCGAGGTGCGCCAGCGCCTGGCGGAGCGCGCCGCCGCCCTCGCCGCGAAGGGCCGCAACGATGACGGCTGGGGCGAAGACCCCGAGGCCTAGAGCCGCCGCTCCTACCACTCTCCACAGGCGGTGACCGGATGTCGTCGGTCGCGTCTATCGTGGAGGCATGGCTTCCAAGACCCCGAACGCTTACCGCTGCACCGAGTGCGGCTGGCAGAGCGTCAAGTGGGTCGGTCGCTGCGGCGAGTGCCAGGCCTGGGGCACGGTCGTGTCGAGCGCCGAGAACGAGGGCATCGCCCGCACGGTCAAAGCTGCGAAGCTCAGCGAGACCCGCATCGCCCAGCCCATCACCGAGATCTCCACCGAGGCCGCCAGTCACTGGGCCACGGGCATCCACGAGTTCGACCGGGTGCTCGGCGGCGGTCTGGTTCCCGGCGCCACGATCCTTCTCTCGGGTGAGCCGGGCGTCGGCAAGTCGACCCTCCTGCTCGAGGTCGCTGCCAAGGCGGCCGAAGACCACCTGCGAGTGCTCTACGTGAGCGCCGAAGAGTCAGTCAGCCAGGTCAAGCTGCGCGCCGAGCGCACCCATTCCCTCTCCCCCACTCTTATGCTCGCCGCCGAGACAGACCTGTCGACCGTGCTCGGCCAGATCGACGCCGTGCAGCCGCACCTCGTCATCGTCGACTCTGTGCAGACCGTGGCCAGCAACTCCATCGACAGCGCAGCCGGCAGCCCCACGCAGGTGCGCGAGGTGGCGTCGGCGCTCATCCGCGTCGCGAAAGAGCGGTCGCTTCCGGTCATCCTGGTGGGCCACGTCACGAAAGACGGCTCCATCGCGGGCCCGCGCGTTCTCGAGCACCTGGTCGACGTCGTCTGCCAGTTCGAGGGCGACCGCCACACCAGCCTGCGCTTCGTGCGCGCGCTCAAGAACCGCTACGGCCCCACCGATGAGGTCGGCTGCTTCGAGATGACCTCCGAGGGCATCGCCGAGGTGCCCGACCCCAGCGGTCTGTTCCTCAGCCGCAGTGGCGAGGCGGTCAGCGGCACCTGCGTCACCGTCGCCCTCGACGGCCGACGCGCGATGCCCGTCGAGATCCAGGCCCTCGTGGTCAAGACCACCGCACCCAACCCTCGACGAGTCACGAACGGGGTCGACGGCTCAAGGGTCGCCATGCTGCTGGCCGTGCTCGAACGACGGCTCAACATTCCACTGGGCGACCGCGACGTCTACGTCTCGACCGTCGGTGGCGTGCGCCTCATCGATCCCTCGGCCGACCTGGCCATCGCCCTGGCGATCGCCAGTGCCAACAGCGATCTCCCACTGCCGCATACCTTCGCGGCTTTCGGCGAGATCAGCCTCGCCGGCGAGGTGCGGCCCGTCGCCTCCTCGAGCATCCGCGTCACCGAGGCCCGCAGGCTCGGCTTCACCGACATCCTCGGCCCAGACGAAACGCAGATCCGCCGCGCGTTCCGCGTGGCCTTCGACAAGCAGCCCGCGGCCGGTTCGCGGGTCAGCCCGGCACATCCCTCTACCGGCTCGTTCCCCGTGCAGAAGGGGCCGGCCAGGCGCGGGCTTATCGTGCCGCCTCCCGCCAACCCCCTGCGCCTCGTCGAGACAGACCGCGACGACGACTGACGTCGTATCCGCGCCGGTTTGGCGCATCCGCTCCCGGCCGAACAGGCGCCCATGCGCCGAAGAGGCGCGGATGCGGTTCGCTCACACGTGGGGCACGAATGCCTGCCATGCCACCCGGCGGGCACCGCGAGGATCGTCCTCGACCCGGTCGACCTCGTCGAAGATCATGGTGCTGCGGGTCTGCTCGTCGTAGGCGGGCCAGCCGGGCACCCGCCCGCTGTGGGCGAACTCGATCCAGTGCCGTCGCATCCGGTCGCCCGTGCGCATGAACGCTCGTCGGCCGCCCAACGCGCCCATCGCGCGTCCGAACCAGCCGTTCATGCGGTCGAACAACGCGAACAGCTCCAGGCCGTGGGTCGCATCGAAGCCGAGCTGACGCACCAGGCGCGGCGCGATATCGAAGCGGTAGAAGTGCACCGGCGCGAACCTCGAGTGACGCTCGGCCACCTTCACCGTGGGGTACCAGAACGCGTAGTCCCCCGCGAAGTCGGCGGCCGGGCGCTTCGCCGGCAGCCCCGGATACTCGGCCTTGATCGCCTTGCGGGCCTTCTTCTTGGTGCGCGAAAAGATCGCCCGGATGCGCGTGGGCGTGGTGGCGAGGATGTCGAGCCGACCGGTGAACAGCGACCCCTCGCGGTCGTTGGTTCCGATGATCAGCGGGATGCGCGCCGCGCGACCGAACTTGAAGGCGTCGAGGGGGCGCTCGGGCAGAAAGTCGCCGTCGATCACGGGGCACAGCGCAATGGTGCCCGGGTCGCGGTCGGGGGTCAGCAGGGTCAGCGCGGTCGCCGCCTCGACCAGGTCGGACGGATCGGCCCGGGTCAGCAGCTCTCCCGCATCGTCGACCGAGGTCGACTCCACGCCGCCCGGCTCGATGCGGTCGGCGAGAAAGGCCACGAACTCGTCGGCCCAGCGCTGGGTCAGCTCGGGCGGGTAGATCGCGTTCGTCGGCGCGCTCTGCGCGATGGCCTTGGCGAAGAGGCCGTGAGCGGATGGCGTGGCCATCAGGGTGGTCACCGCATTGCCGCCCGCTGACTCCCCGAACACGGTCACGTTCTCCGGGTCCCCTCCGAATGCCGCGATGTTCTGCTGCACCCACTGCAGGGCGGCGACCTGGTCGCGCAGACCGAGGTTGGATTCCATCGGGCGCTCGGGCGTGGAGAACCGTGAGAAGTCGAGGTAGCCGAGCGCACTGAGCCGGTAGTTGATGCTCACGTAGACGATCCGGCCGTCGCGCACGAGCGCCTCGCCGTTGCGGGGATACTCAGCACTCGAGCCGACCGCGTAGGCGCCGCCGTGGATGAACACCATGACCGGAAGCAGGCGGCCATCAGCAGAATCAGCCGAGCCAGGAGAGGCCGTCGAGCCGGAGCCGGAGCCAGCACCCCGCGCCGGCCTCATCACGTTGAGGCTGAGGCAGTCCTCGCTCATCGCCTGGTTCTTCGCGGCGCCCACGAAGTGGCCCTCTCGGGACTGCCAGGCGACCGGACCGAAGGTCGAGCCGTCGCGAACCCCCGTCCACTCGGCGGGCGGCCTCGGCGCGCGGAACCTGTACTCGCCGACGGGCGCCGCGGCATACGGAATGTTGCGCCACGCCTCGATCGCCGCCTGGCGCACGCCGCGCACGATTCCCTGTCGGGTGCGCACGTCGAGGCCGTGGGTGTCGGTGTCGCTCTGCCGGGTCATGCGCCGATGCTAATCCGACGAGGTGAACGCGAGCCCGTCATTGACGGCCGACCCGCGCAGCCACTAACCGAGGATGAACTGCTTGCTCGCAGACGAGGCGAAGCCGCCGATCGACACGTCGAGGTGGTACGACGCGCCGCCCGCCGGAACCTGCGGACGATCCGTCGACGCGCACGTGTCGGCTGCCGAACGGGTGCGGTCCCACGCGAACGGTGTCGAGGCGAGCGTGGCGCCGGCATCGATGACGGTGGGCATGTCCGTGGGCTCCGTCTGGCAGTCGGTCGAGATCCAGTACTGCTCCTCGCCGCTGGTGATCTTGTAGACCTGCTGGCCGGTGCCCACGTTGATCGAACAGGCCGTTGCGCCCGTGTTCGTCACGCTCAGCGACAGCTGCGGGTTGACCCCGGCGGCGTACGTGTCGGCATCGGTCACGGGCGTGACCTGGATGCTCGCGGCGTCGCACGCAGGCGTCTCACCGTCGGCGGGTGCGGCGGCATCGACGTTCTGCGGCTCGCTCGCCTCGGCCGGAGGCGTCGTCGCGGCGGGGGCAGCCGTCGATGCGGGCGGAGTGGTCGCGCTTCCGACGGTGGAGGACGAGCCGGGCCGCACGATGATCAGCACAATGATGGCGACCACCGCTACCAGGCCCACGAGCACCAGCACGCGCCGACGCCAGTAGACCTTGCTCGGCTGAGGTCCGACCGGATTCTTGATCGTCGACATGACCCTAGGCTACGAGCACCGGCGCCCTGACGGGCGCATTGGCGCGGCTGTAGGGTGAATTACGTCTCCGATCGAAGGACCCCCGTGCCCAGACCGCAACGAACGAGTGCACTTCGACAGGCCGCCCTGCGCATCGCCACGGCCATCGTCACCGCCACCTACGCGATCTACCGGCTGCATCCGGCGCTCTGGCGCTTCACCGCGCGGCACTACCACCCGTCGATGGAGCGCTTCGCGAGGCTCAACGCGTGGATGGTCTGCCAGCAGGCCTACCTCGATGTTCCCGCCTACAAGAACTACCTCGACGAAGAGAAGTTCTCGTTCCGCTGGTGGCAGCTCACGAACTACCGGCCGACCTCCAAAAGCGACTACGTCAACAGGTACCCCGAGGCGGAGCGCTGCTGGAACGGCGAGATCATCACCGTCGGCACCGTGGTCGACGAATCGAGCGGCTCGAGCGGCACGCCCTACAACTGGATGCGCTCCAAGCGCGAGCTCGACACCGTGCACAAGAACGTGGCCGGCTACATCACGCTGCTGTTCGGCACGAAGAAGCTCTTCTGCATCAACGCCTTCTCGATGGGCGCCTGGGCCACGGGAACCAACACCGGCCTCGCCATGTCGAAGATCGCCATGGTCAAGAACACGGGCCCCGACATCGACAAGATCGTCGACACCCTGAAGCACTTCGGCCCCGGCTACGTCTACCTCATCAGCGCCTACCCACCCTTCCTCAAGCACCTGCGCGATCGCCTCGACAGCGAGGGCTTCGACTGGGACGCCTACAATCTCAACGGCTTCGTCGGTGGAGAGGCCCTCACCGAGGGTCTCCGCGACTACCTCGAAGACCGCTTCACCCGCGTCTACTCCGGCTACGGCGCATCCGATCTGACCATCGGCATGTCGGGCGAGAGCGACCTCTCGGTCTGGCTGCGGCGCGCCCTCGTGGCCAACGAGCCGCTGCGCCGCGACGTGCTCGGCGAGGGCGAGCAGCGCACCCCGATGATCTTCCAGTACAACCCCCTCGAGACCTACCTCGAGACCACGGAGGACAACGAGCTGCTCGTCACGCTCAACTCCACGGCCATCATGAGCCCGAAGCTGCGCTACAACATCGGCGACGAGGCGAAGATCGTGACGTTCCCCGAGATGCAGGCCTACGCAGAGAAGTACCCCCGCCTCGGCTTCGCCTTCGAGCGCGCCTTCTCGACCCAGCGCATGAAACTTCCGTTCGTGCTGCTCTTCGGCCGCAAGGACTCGACCATCTCGTACATGGGCGCCAACATCTACCCGCTCGACGTGGAGAACGGCCTCTACCTCGACAACCCGCACGCGAGCGAGATCGAGTCGTTCAAGCTGAGCCTGCTCGACATCGGCAACCTCGAGCAGCGACCGGTCATCCACCTGCAGCTGCGCGAGGGAGCCTCTCTCGACGCCGAGGCCACCGACGAACTGAAGGCACGCTCGGCCGCCGGCGTTCTCAAGCACCTCGCCTCCGTCTCGCGCGACATCGCGCAGTCGCTCGAGGAGGATCCGACCGCATCCGACGTGCGCATCGAAGTGCACCCCTTCGGAACGGGCGTGTTCGAGGGCGGCCCCCGCAAGATCAAGAACGTCTATCTCGTCGACGAGGCCGACCGCGGCGGAGTGCCCACGACCTCGTCGCCGACGCGATGAACCGGGCAGGCTGATGCGCTCCATGGACTTCTCGCTCGCCCCTCCCCAGGGCCGGGCCGGCGCGATGATGGTCGTCGAGCGACGGTTCGATGGGGCTTCGGATGCGCGACGCGCCCGTGCCGCCCGGCGCGAACTGGCGGCTCACCTCGCCGACTCCCCCGGCTTCCTCTGGCAGAAGAGCTACCGACGATCTCCCGGCATCCTCGGGGTGGCCTCGTACTTCGTCGACCGCGACCAGCTCGACCACGCGCTCGTGACGGCGCCCACCCACCTCGAGCCCTGGCTGCGACTCGACGGCGAGCATCCCACCGGCCGCATCCTCGAGGCCGAGCCCCACGGCTACACCAATGGCGTGTGGCGCGCGGAGGACGGCCGCATGGGCCACATCGAGCGCTTCACCCCCACGTCGGTCGAGGCCGGCCGCGGAACCGAGCCGCCCCGGGTCGACGCGGCATCCACCGACCGGCCGAAGGGCCGCCCGACGAAGCCCACCAAACAGACGGAGCGCACCAGCCCTACCCGACCCATCGCCGACGCGCACGCCATGTTCGTGGGGGCCACCAAGTACACGGGGCCGACCGCGCTCATCGCCCTGTCGCGCATCTACTATCCGATGATCGCCCGCATGGTGACGATGCGCGGCTACGTGTGGTTCACGACGTACTACGAGTTCCCGTTCACGCTCGGCACGCTCGCGTTCTTCGAGCGCCGCGACGACCTACTGGCGTTCGCGCGCATGCCCGGCCACCGGCACCTCATGCAGTGGATCACCAAGGACACCCGCAACGGCACCGCCGGCTACATCCGGCTGCACACGGCGCCAGAGTCGACGGGCAGCGCGTCGACGGGCAGCGCGTCGACGGGCAGCGCGTCGACGGGCCAGGGCCCGGCGCCGGCACCGGATGCCACGGGGCCGGCCTCATGAGGATCGAGACGGTCTCCGACACGCGGGCTCTGCGAGAGTTCGTCGATCTGCCGAACAGGCTCTGGCCTCGCGAGCTCGCCGTGCCTCTGCTGGAGTCGACCATCCGCTCCTGGCATCGCGGCACGAGTCCGCACCCCGAACCGGTGCGCCTCGTTCTGGTGCACGACGACGATGGCCGGGTCGTGGGCCGCTCGACCGTGCACACCGACGCGCGCCTCGACGCGAAGTTCGGGGTGGCATCGCAGCTGTTCGGAGCCACGGACTTCGCGAGCGCGGAGGCGGCGTCGGCCCTGTTCGCGCACCTCGACGAGGTCGGTCGATCCGCCGGCAAGCAGCAGATTCTGGGTCCCGTCTCGCTTCTGCCCAACCAGTCTGCCGGCGTCATCACCTCGGGCTTCGCGGAGCGGGGCTTCGTCGACTCGGCCTGGAATCCTGACTGGGTGCCGGAGGTCTACGAGGCGGCGGGCTTCACCAGAACGCAGGAGGCGCAGACCTGGAGCGTCGAGGTCGGGGCCGTGCCCGTCGTGGAGCCGGATGCGCGGGAGTTCGCGGCCGCGGGCATCCGGCTCGAATACGGCGACAAGTCGAAGACCGAGACGCTGATCCCCGAGCTTCTCGGCGTGCTGAACGCCGCCTTCGAACAGCTGCCGTACTACACGCGCATCACCCCGGCCGAGATGGCGGCGGCCACCGACGGGCTCTCGTTCCTGCTCGACGAGCGGCTGCTGCTGCTCGCCCGCGACGACGCCACAGGCGAGGCCGCGGCCTTCATCCTGGTGCTCCCCGACATCTCGCCCTTCGTGCAGAAGGTGGGCGGACGCCTCACCGCGCTGCGCCAGCTCGAACTGCTTCTCACCCGCGGCCGATACCGCCGGGAGGCGATCCTGATCATCCAGGGCACCGAGCCCGCGCGACAGGGGCGCGGCATCCTGACTCTGCTCAGCCGGCAGCTGCAGGCGAACCTCGCTGTCGGCGGATACCAGCGACTGCGCACGACCACCGTCGGCCTCGAGAACCAGGGATCGGCCCGGCAGTTCTCGCGATTCGGCGGCACACCCCTGCACGGCTCGACCCTCTACCGGCGCCCGATCATAGAAGGATCCGCATGACAGACCCCACCCCGGCGACGCCCGAGCTGCTGCACGAGCTGGTGCTGCTGGCGAGCCGATCGCCCTCGCCGCACAACACCCAGCCGTGGTCGCCGCGCGTCGTCGACGGCGGCATCGAGGTGGCCATCGTGCCGTCTCGAACGCTTCCGGCGGGCGACCCCACCTTTCGCGACGTCATCATGTCGCTGGGGGCGTGGATCGAGAGCGTGTCCATCGGGGCGGCCGAGGCCGGCTACGCGATCGATGTCGAGGTGCTTCCGGCCCTGTCGCAGCTCGACTCGCTCCCGGTGCGCGGCCCCGCGGATGCCGACAGGCCGGTCTTTCGAGTGACGCCCACGCCGACGTCGCCCGACGCGGCTTCTTCGATGGCCGGAGCCTCGACCCCCGGCTCCTTCACCCCTGACGACGTGCGCGAGCGACGGGTCTACCGCGGCGCTCTCGTGGGCCGGCCAGACGTGTTCTCGAACCTCGACTCCCTGCAGCTGCCGCCCTGGCTCAGTGTGCGTTCGCTCGACGACCGCGCCATGAGGCAGCTCAGCACGCTGGGAATCGCCTTCACCGCCTCGCGCGCCACGATCGCGAACGAGCTGCTGCACTGGCTGCGTCTCGACCCGCGCCACCCGCGCTACGGCCTCGACGGCATGACCGACGAGATGCTCGTGATGCCCCGCCCGCTCGCCCGGATCGCCGCACCGTTCACGCGCACGGCCCGCCTCCGCGATCCCGTCGTCGCCCTCGCGGGCCCCGTCGCCCGCTTCCTCGAGGGACTCGGACGCGACGCCCCGCTGCCCACCGGCGTGCCCGACGAGCCGGGGGCGCCCACGCACCACGTGCTCGTGGCGAACTCGCGCGCGGCCGGCATCGACGACATCCTGAGCATCACCGAGGCGATGGACAGCCGCATCGGCGTGACCGAGCCGCACGCCCTCGAAGCCGGTCGCGTGCTACAGCGGCTGTGGCTGCACGCACATCGCCAGGGCGTGGCCATCTCCCCGCACTCCGAGCTCATCGACTCGCCGGCCGCCCACGGCGCGCTGCGCAAACGACTGGGGCTCTCGCGCAGCGACGTGGCCCTGTCCGTGTTCAGCGCGGGCGTCGCACAGGCCCGGCAGGTCCCCCGCTCGCCGCGGCTCACCGACTCGTCGGCGCAGTGAACGACGGCCCGGCCGCGCAGCCTGTGAGGATCCCGGCGCGGGTGCGCGCGTGGGGCTGGTTCATGGACCGCTTCGGCTCCATGCACATCGCCACCATGAGCCCGACAGACATCGAGCACAACCAGACGATGCGCAGCATTCCGGCACCGGTCAGACGGATGCTCTTCGGAGGGAGGGACGCACGGGTCGACGCGCGTGACCTCGCCATCCCCACCGCTGATGGGCCGCTCGGAGTGCGCGTGTACACGCCCAGAAGCGCGGGCGCCGTCTCCGGAGCCGGAGCTGGAGCTGGAGCGGGAGCCGCTGCCGGGTCCGGCCTGCCCATCGCGGTGTACTTCCACGGCGGCGGCTGGACCCTCTTCGGCGCCCTCGACGTCTGCGACTGGCTGCCGTCGCGGGTGGCGGCCGAGCTGGGCGCCGTGGTCGTGGCCGTCGACTATCGACTGGCCCCGAAGCATCCCTACCCCGCCGCCGTCGACGACTGCCTGGCCGCGGTGCGGTGGGCGTCCGAGCACGCCGGCGAGCTGGGCGCATCGCCGTCGCGGCTCGCCGTCTTCGGCGACAGCGCCGGCGGCAATCTCTCGGCCGTGGTCGCCCTGCTCGCTCGGGATGCGGGCGGCCCCGCCATCCGGGCCCAGGGCCTGATCTACCCGGTCACCGACACCATGCTCGACGACGCGTCGATGCGCGAGAACGCCCGCAAGCCGGTTCTGCATCGCGCAGACATGGATGCCTTCTTCCGCTACTACCTGGGCGCGTCGCGAGAGCACGGGGCCGACGACGACCCGTCGGTGGCGCCCATCCACGCGGCATCGCTGAGCGGACTTCCCGCCGCGCTCGTGCAGGTGTCGGCGCACGACGTGCTTCGCGACCAGGCGCTGGCCTACGCCGCGCGGCTCTCCGCCGAGGGAACGCCCGTCGAGGTGAAGACCTATGCCGAGGCGCCCCACGGCTGGGTGACCTACCCGGGCATCATGCGGGTGTCGCGCCGCGCGTCCGCCGACCTGGTCGACTTTCTGCGCCGCGCACTCGCCGCAGACTGACCCCGCGCCGCGCCCGACGCCACAACGGCCAAGACGGCAGAACGGACGGAGATATCGACCATCCGAGCTCCTATGACGCTCGGACACCCGAAATCTCCGCCCGACGGGACGGTCGATGCACTCCAGGTCGCGTCGGATAGCAGGCATGCGAGTTGTCGAGGCAGAACGGGAGGAGATTCGCGCATCCGACCCGAATAGGCCATCGGATGCACGTATTTCCTCCCGTTTTGTCGGCGATGTCGCCGCCAAGCCCGTAGGACGGCATTGTCGGGCGGAGATTTCGCCTATCCAAGCTCCTATGACGCTCGGACAAGCGGAATCTCCGCCCGACAGGCCTAGGCCCGCGCCTCCACCCCGTACTCCTCGAGCTCGCCGTCGGTCAGCAGCCTGGAGCGGATCATAAAGCGCTTTCCCTCCGGAGCCTCGACCGAGAATCCGCTACCCCGCCCATCGACGAGGTCGACCGTGAGGTGCGTGTACTTCCAGTACTCGTACTGACTGGCCGACATGTAGAACTCGATCGGGGCGAGGCCGTCGATCTCGAGCGTCTGCAGGAGCACGTCGGAGCCCCCGGTGCGGAACATGCCCACGGGGTAGCACATCGGCGAAGACCCGTCGCAGCATCCGCCCGACTGATGGAACATCAGCGGCCCGTACTGTTCGGCGAGGTGCCGCAGCATGTCGGCTGCGGCACCCGTCACCTCGACCCGGGGACTCACGACACGATCCGAACCGGCAGCGGCATTAGAAGAACCCCTGCGGTGAATTCGCGTAGCTCACCAGCAGGTTCTTCGTCTGCTGGTAGTGGTCGAGCATCATGCGGTGGTTCTCGCGCCCGATGCCCGACTGCTTGTAGCCGCCGAACGCCGCGTGGGCCGGGTACTGGTGGTACGTGTTCGACCACACACGCCCGGCCTGGATGGCACGGCCCGCGCGATACAGCTGGGTTCCGCTGCGGCTCCAGACCCCGGCGCCGAGGCCGTAGAGCGTGTCGTTCGCGATCTCGATGGCCTCGTCGTAGCCGTTGAACTTGGTGAGCGCCAACACCGGCCCGAAGATCTCCTCCTGGAAGATACGCATCGAGTTAGTGCCCTCGAACACGGTCGGCTGCACGTAGTAGCCACCCGAGAGTTCGCCGCCGAGATCGCTGCGCTCGCCGCCGATCAGCAGCTTCGCGCCCTCCTGCTTGCCGATGTCCATGTAGCTGAGGATCTTCTCGAGCTGGTCGTTCGACGCCTGCGCGCCGATCATCGTGTCGGTGTCGAGCGGGTTGCCCTGCTTGACCAGCTTGACCCTTTCAAGGGCGTCGCCGACGAAGCCGTCGTAGATCGAGGCATCCACCAGCGCCCGCGACGGGCACGTGCAGACCTCGCCCTGGTTCAGCGCGAAGAACGTGAAGCCCTCGAGCGCCGAATCGTAGAACGAGTCCTGCTCGTCGGCCACGTCGGCGAAGAACACGTTGGGGCTCTTGCCTCCGAGTTCGAGCGTCACGGGGATCAGGTTCTCGCTGGCGTACTGCATGATCAGTCGGCCAGTGGTCGTCTCGCCCGTGAACGCGATCTTACGGATGCGCGGGTGCGACGCGAGCGGGGCACCCGCCTCGATGCCGAAGCCGTTGACGATGTTGAGCACACCAGCGGGCAGCAGGTCCTTGATGAGGTCGAGCCAGACATGGATCGACGCGGGAGTCTGCTCGGCCGGCTTGAGCACGATGCAGTTTCCTGCCGCGAGCGCGGGGGCGAGTTTCCACACGGCCATGAGGATCGGGAAGTTCCACGGGATGATCTGCCCCACCACGCCCAGAGGTTCGTGGAAGTGATACGCCACGGTGTCGTTGTTGAGCTCGGAGATGCCGCCCTCCTGCGCGCGGATGGCACCGGCGAAGTAGCGGAAGTGGTCGATGGCCAGAGGGATGTCGGCGTTCAGCGTCTCGCGTACCGGCTTGCCGTTCTCCCACGTCTCGGCCACGGCGAGCAGCTCGAGGTTCTCCTCCATGCGGTCGGCGATCTTGTTCAGGATCACGGCGCGCTCGGCCACCGAGGTCTTGCCCCAGGCGTCGAACGCCTTCCAGCCGGCGTCGACCGCCCGGTCGATGTCCTCGGCCGTGCCGCGGGCGATCTCGGTGAAGTTCTGACCGGTGACGGGCGTGGGGTTCTCGAAGTACTGGCCCTTGGCGGGAGCCACGTACTCACCCCCGATGAAATGGTCGTAGCGCGGCTTGTAGGTGAAGACGGCCCCGTCTGTTCCGGGGTTCGCGTAGACAGTCATGCGTGTGTGCCTTTCGACGTCGTTGTCGGATGCCTGTGGTTCAGACTCCTTCGACGCTACGCTTCGCGACGTTGCAGGCCGTTGCACGGCGGCCGGATGCGACGGCGAGCGCGTTCAGGCCTCGAGCGACTCGAGGTGGGCCACGATGCCGGCCCGCCTCGGGGAGCGCGGGGGCAGCAGACGCAGCAGGGCGCTCCACACCTCGCCGTCGTCCACCGCGTCTGCCGTCTGCGCGTACTCGAGCAGCACGTCGACGGACGCGTCGGTGAGCACGGCCTCCCTCAGGCGCGCTCGCACCTCCGCACGGATGTGCTCGATGCCCGGGGCCGACGATCCGGGCAGCACCGCGCCCGTGGCCGTGGCGAGAGCGACGCGATGCGCCCCTCGATCGAGCAGCGCCAGAACGTGTTGCGCATCCAGTTCGAGCGGATTCGTGAGTCGGTAGGGCCGCGACTCCAGCCCGAGATCGACGTGCGCTCGCTCGAGCGCCTTGCGCAGCCGCACCATCTCGGCCCTCAGGGTCACGGGCGACTCGCCCTCGTTGTAGAGCAGCGACGCGAGCTGCTCAGCCGAGAGGCCCTGCCTGTGCCAGGCCAGCAGCGCGAGCAGTTCCGTGTGCCGCGCCGACAGCTCCACCCGACCGGCGGGCGACGTGAGCTCACCCGTGTCGCGGCCCAGCACGCGCAGCAACGGCCTCGCCGGAGGAGCGACGGGGCGCGGCGGCCGGCGGCGCACCCCGATGCGGTCGTGCTGGGCTCGAAGCCTCTGCACCATCAGCTCGGACTCCACGGCCGCCGCCGTCGCCTCCATCAACGGAAGCGTATGCGGGTCGACCGCCTGCCGCCCGCCGGTGATGTCGATGACCCCCAGGATGCGCCGGGTCTCGGGGTCGTGCACGGGCACGGCGGTGCAGCTCCACTCGTGCGCGAGCCGGTTGAAGTGCTCGCCCCCCGAGATCTGCACGGCGTGATCGAGTTCAAGCGCGGTGCCCGGCGCCGATGTGCCCACGCGGCTCTCCGCCCAGCCCGCTCCCTCGACGAACAGCATGCCCTCGGCCCGACGCCTCAGCGCGCGGTCGCCGTCGACCCACAGGAGGCGACCCATCGCATCCCCCACGGCCACGAGCATGCCCGAGTCGTCGTCGGCGTCGCGCACGAGCAGGCGGCGGATGACGGGCAGCACCGAGGCGAGCGGATGCGCCAGCCGGTAGTCGACGAGTTCGTCTTCGGCGACCTCGAGGGCGGCGAGCAGCAGCTCGGGATCGAGGTGCCGCTCGAGGGCGCGATTCCAGGAGGCCCTGACCAGGGGTCGGGGAGCTGCCGGCGCGGCCTGGGGCTGCGCGAGCCAGGGGCTCGTCATAGGGTGCCAATCAACGCTGATCGAACGGGGAATGCGGGCCGGACCACGAGCATCCGGACGTACTGTCGAGGATACCCGTTTCGGGTGCCTACGCGGCGTCGAACGACGACTCGGAGACGGTCTTCAGGTCTTCGCCGAAGGTGAAGCTCGCGTGCACGGTCTCACCGTCGAGCACCTGGGGCAGCCAGTACTTCGCGTCGTCCCACATGCCGTCGAGCGGCAGCTCGGTCACGTCGTACCAGTCGGGCACGAGCTCGTCCGACTCCGCCGGCGTACCGCTGAACGCATCGACGACGAAGACCGTCGAGTCCTGGCTCCAGTTCTCGCGAAAAGGGAAGGCGTAGCGGATGAAGCCCACCTCGCTCACCGCGGTCGGCTCGACGATCAGGCTCGACTCCTCCTCGATCTCGCGCACGATGGCCTGCAGGGCCGTCTCACCGGGTTCGATCTTGCCGCCGAGGCCCACGATGTTGCCGAGCCCGAGGCCCGTCTTCTTGCGGCCGAGCAGCACCTGGCGCACACCCTGCTCTGAGCGCCGGGTGATGAAGCAGACGCAGACCTGGTACGGAGACATTGCAGCAGGCTACCCGCCGCAGATGTTCGGCATGTTACGTGGTGAGGTGCTTCAGCATGCGCGTGTTGCCGAGCGTGTTCGGCTTGACGCGGGCGAGGTCGAGGAACTCGGCGACGCCCTCATCGGGAGAGCGCACCAGTTCGGAGTACACATCGGGATCGACGAGGCCGAGCGGCGAGGCGATGAAGCCGTTGCGCTCGAAGAAGCCCACCTCGAAGGTGAGGCAGAACAGCCGGGTGAGGCCCAGCCGTCGCGCCTCTCCCTCGACGGCCTCGAGAAGGGCGTGACCCACGCCCTTGCCGAGCCAGGCGTCGGCCACGGCCAGAGTGCGCACCTCACCGAGGTCGTCCCAGAACACGTGCAGTGCGCCGCAGCCGATGCGATTGCCCTCATCGTCGATGGCGATGTAGAACTCCTGCACCGCTTCGTAGAACACGACGAGGTCTTTGCCCAGGAGGATTCGTCGCTGAACGAGGGGCTCCACGAGCTCCTTGATCCACGGCACATCACTCGTCTGCGCGCGCCGCACCGTGTAGGTGGGGGCAGGCTTCGTCACTTCGGGCATCGAACCAGCCTATTGCCACTTCGGCCCTGCGGCGTGCACAGCGCGCCCTCGCCGACTCTTCTCGTCGGCGCGCACGGGCGTCGACGTGATCAGGCCTTGGACTCGCGCGCGAGGAGACGACCGAGGAGTTCGAGCTCTCGAGGCGTGACGCGTCGCTCGACATGCGACGCCCGACGGTCGCCCAGCTTTCTGATGATCTTCTTCATGCCCAGCCTTCTGCTGATCCGTCGCGCTGTACCCGCGTGCCGACCGGGCTGTATGCCCTCACCTGAAGAGACACGCACCGGTGCAGATCATGACGCGGGTTCGCGTACCGATCCGTCGCCGGTCACGACTCGGTGTGCACGGTGGGATCGGGAAAACGAGTCTCGATCGTGAGCTTCTCGCCCCGACGAATGCGTGCCCAGACGATGAAGCCCACGATCGTGAAGGCTCCGTAGAACACGTACATGAACGCCGAGGCGTAGTACCCGGCAGACACGAGCAGTGGAACGCCGACGAGGTCGACGGCCACCCAGATCAGCCAGAACTCGACCCAGCCCTTGGCCATGCCGTAGGTCGCGAGCAGCGAGCCCACGAAGATCCATGCGTCGGCCCAGACGGGCTCGTACGACCCGAGCAGTTGGAACACAGGCGTCACGATCGCCGTGCCGCCGACCAAGGCCACCACAAGCCAGATCCTGTTCTTCCACCCGGCCCACTGCGGGCTCACCGCTGCTCCGCCGTCGTGCTTCGCCTGCTGCCAGCGCACCCAGCCGTAGATCGACACGACGATGAACATCACCTGCCGACCGGCCTGGCCGAGGAGGTTCACCGGATTGGGGGTGCCGAACACGGCGCCGAGGAAGACGGTGAAGAGAAGGGCGTTGCCCACGATGCCGACCGGCCATGCCCAGACCTTGCGTCGCATCCCGCCCAGCGCGCTGAGCAGCCCGAACACGTTGCCGAGAACCTCACGCCACAGGATCGTCTGGTCGCCGATGTGCAGCTGTGCGTTGAACAGCCAGTTCAGAACATCCACGGTGCGCCTTCTCTCTCAGACCGGTGGGCCACAGCGACACAACGCCAGAGGCATGCGCGCCATTCCCTCTCGGCGCCCCTCACGCTCAGCCACGCCGCGGCTTTCGCCGCCACGCGCGGAAGCCCTTCGGATGGCAGACCGAATCGGCGGGAAACTCGAGGGCGCTGACAGGTTCGCCCGCATCCAGCAGCAGGCCGACGCTCGCGAAGCCGGCCATGCAGTGCTCGACGGCGTCGACGACGTCGCTGTGGGTCTCGAGGCCGCTGACAGCCGAGACGGTGAGCCAGGTCTCGGGATGGTCTGCGTCGGCCTGCTCCGACGGAATCACCTGGGCGACGGCGAAACCGTGCACGACCAGCGCCCTGGCCCGGGGCGGGAGAATCAACCGTGCAGCGTCGGCCAGGATCGAGCCGCTGAGCCAGAACTCACGGGCCGCCGAGCCGATCTCCAGCTCGATGGTCGACTCGTCGATGGCGGTCGCGGGGTGGAACCCTCGGCCGACGAACACTCCGGCCACCGTACTGAGAATCTCCGCGGGATGCCCGCGAACCAGGATCCGGCGAGCGGGGTAGTAGCGCAACTGCACAGAGCTCGGCATGCGCCCAGTGTAGGGACTCATCGGGCTGTGTCTTAAACGTGGAATGCCGCGTTCCGATGCCCGTGGGGGCATCGGAACGCGGCATTCGCGTTCGCTGCAGTTATCTCTTAGAGAGCGTCGGTCGGGCCCGTGGATGCGGCCGCGGCCGCCGAGGAGGCCGCGATCTCGCCGGCGGGCGCCAGCTCGTCGTCGACACCGGGGCGACGGCTCGTGGTGAACACGAACTCGGTGCCGATGAAGTCGACGTGCACGTGGTCGCCCGCGTTGAGCTCGCCGTGCAGGATGCGCTCGGAGAGGCGGTCTTCGACCTCGTTCTGGATCGCGCGACGCAGCGGTCGTGCTCCCAGCGTGGGATCGAAGCCGACCTCGATGAGGCGCTCCTTGGCCGACTGCGTGAGCTCGATCGACAGGTCGCGGTCGAGCAGGCGGTCGCGCAGGCGCTTGATGAACAGATCGACGATCTGCAGCAGCTCGCCCTTCGACAGCTGCGGGAACACGATGGTGTCGTCGACGCGGTTGAGGAACTCGGGCTTGAAGTGACGCTTGAGCTCCTCGTTCACCTTCGCCTTCATGCGCTCGTAGGTGGTCTCGACGTTGCTGTCGCTCTGGAAGCCGATCGGAGCGCCAGAGATGCCCTTCGTTCCGAGGTTCGTGGTCATGATGATGACCGTGTTCTTGAAGTCGACGACACGACCCTGGCCATCGGTCAGGCGCCCCTCTTCAAGAATCTGGAGGAGCGAGTTGAAGATGTCGGGGTGAGCCTTTTCGATCTCGTCGAACAGCACCACGCTGAACGGCTTGCGGCGCACCTTCTCGGTGAGCTGCCCGCCCTCTTCGAAGCCGACGAATCCGGGAGGAGCACCGAACAGTCGCGACACCGTGTGCTTCTCGCCGTACTCCGACATGTCGAGGGAGATCAGGGCGTCTTCGTCGTCGAACAGGAACTCGGCGAGCGCCTTGGCGAGCTCGGTCTTACCGACACCGGTGGGGCCGGCGAAGATGAACGAGCCCGAGGGGCGCTTCGGGTCTTTCAGACCGGCACGGGTGCGGCGGATCGTGCGGGAGAGGGCCTCGATGGCCTGCTCCTGACCGATGACGCGCTGGTGCAGGGCGCGCTCCATGAAGACGAGCCGCGAGGACTCCTCTTCGGTGAGCTTGAAAACGGGGATGCCGGTGGCCTGGGCGAGCACCTCGGCGATCAGGCCCTCGTCGACGATTCCGGATGTCTTGACGTCGCCCGACTTCCACTGCTTCTCGAGGCGCAGGCGCTCGCCGAGGAGGTTCTTCTCCTCGTCGCGCAGGCTGGCCGCCTTCTCGAAGTCCTGGTCTTCGATCGCGGCCTCTTTCTGGCCGCGGACCCCGGCGATGCGCTCGTCGAACTCGCGCAGCTCCGGCGGGGCCGACAGGATCGACAGGCGCAGGCGGGCGCCGGCCTCGTCGATCAGGTCGATCGCCTTGTCGGGCAGGAAGCGGTCGGCGACGTAGCGGTCGGCCAGGTTGGCCGCCGAGACGATGGCGCCGTCGGTGATCGAGACCTTGTGGAAGGCCTCGTACTTGTCGCGCAGGCCCTTCAGGATGTTGATCGTGTGAGCCAGCGAAGGCTCGGCCACCTGAATGGGCTGGAAGCGGCGCTCGAGAGCCGCATCCTTTTCGAAGTGCTTGCGGTACTCGTCGAGCGTGGTCGCACCGATGGTCTGCAGCTCGCCTCGGGCGAGCAGCGGCTTCAGGATCGACGCGGCGTCGATGGCGCCCTCTGCGGCACCCGCACCCACCAGGGTGTGGATCTCGTCGATGAAGACGATGATGTCGCCGCGCGTGCGGATCTCTTTGGTGACCTTCTTCAGGCGCTCCTCGAAGTCACCGCGGTAGCGGCTTCCGGCGATGAGCGAGCCGAGGTCGAGCGAGTAGAGCTGCTTGTCTTTCAGCGTCTCGGGAACATCGCCCTTGACGATCGCCTGGGCGAGGCCCTCGACGACGGCCGTCTTGCCGACGCCGGGCTCTCCGATGAGAACCGGGTTGTTCTTGGAGCGGCGGGACAGGATCTGCATGACCCGCTCGATCTCCTTCTCGCGCCCGATCACGGGGTCGAGCTTGCTGTCGCGCGCGGCCTGGGTGAGGTTGCGACCGAACTGGTCGAGAACCTGCGAACCCTTGTCGGGAGTGGCGTCGTTTCCGCCAACGGCGACCTGCTCCTTGCCCTGGTAGCCAGAGAGGAGCTGGATGACCTGCTGGCGCACCCGGTTGAGGTCTGCGCCGAGCTTCACGAGAACCTGGGCTGCGACGCCCTCGCCCTCGCGGATGAGCCCGAGCAGGATGTGCTCGGTGCCGATGTAGTTGTGGCCGAGCTGCAGGGCCTCGCGCAGCGAGAGCTCGAGCACCTTCTTGGCACGCGGGGTGAACGGGATGTGGCCGGTGGGCTGCTGCTGGCCCTGGCCGATGATGTCTTGAACCTGCTCGCGAACCGCATCGAGCGAGATATTGAGCGACTCGAGTGCCTTAGCGGCGACGCCCTCTCCCTCGTGGATGAGTCCGAGCAGGATGTGCTCGGTGCCGATGTAGTTGTGGTTGAGCATCTTGGCCTCTTCTTGGGCCAAAACGACGACGCGGCGAGCTCGGTCGGTAAATCTCTCAAACATGTCTGTCTCCTTGAACGCCAGGGCAGGGATGGCGCTCGATGTACTGATGCTAATCAGCGTCGGACGCGAATACTGCTCTGTTCGCCCTAGGCGTGACTGGGCACCGCCTCGTGCCCGGTCGGGCCGGAGACCGCACCGTGCGGGAGTGAAACACGCTCGCCACGACTGCGCAACCGCCCCCGGCCGACTCGCACGGCCGACCTAGCCTTGAGACATGACTGATCAGTACACACTCCAGGACCCCACGAAGATGTTCGCCGACATCGACACGAAAGCGCAGTACCAGGAGGGCGCCGGTCTCGACGCGAACCTCGACGACACGGCCGACCGCGGCGAGAAGAGCTACCGGGGCACCGGTCGCCTCACCGGCCGCAAGGCCCTCATCACGGGAGGCGACTCCGGCATCGGAGCCGCCGTCGCGATCGCCTATGCCCGCGAGGGCGCCGACGTGGCCATCTCCTACCTGCCCGAGGAGGAGACCGACGCGAAGCGCGTCGTCGAGCTGATCGAGGCCGAGGGCCGCACAGCTGTTGCCATCCCCGGCGACATCGTCGACTCCGCGTTCTGCCGCGACCTCGTGGCTCAGGCCGTCGACGGCCTGGGCGGTCTCGACATCCTCGTGAACAACGCGGGCAAGCAGCAGTTCCGCGAGTCCCTCGACGAGATCTCCGACGAGCAGTTCGACGAGACGTTCAAGACCAACGTCTACGCGATGTTCTGGATCACCAAGGCCGCCCTCCCCCACCTCGGTGCCGGATCGACCATCATCAACACCTCGTCGATCCAGGGCTATTCGCCCAGCGAGATGCTGGTCGACTACGCCACCACCAAGGCTTCGATCAACGCGTTCTCGAAGGCGCTGGCCCAGCAGCTCGCACCCAAGGGCATCCGCGTCAACGTCGTGGCGCCCGGGCCGATCTGGACTCCCCTGCAGACCGCGGGTGGCCAGCCGCCCGAGAAGCTGCCCGACGTCGGCGAGCAGACCCCGCTCGGCCGCTGGGGACAGCCCGCCGAGCTCGCTCCGGCGTATGTCTTCCTGGCCTCGCCCGAGTCGAGCTACGTCATTGGCGAGACGCTCAACGTGAACGGCGGCATGCCCACGCCGTAACGGCAGGCCCTTCGACGGGCTCAGGGAACGACGCGACAGGCCCAGGGAACGATCCGTTCCCTGGGCCTGCTCCGTTCGTCAGGCGTAGCTCACCGCGACCATCCCCGTGCCGGCCGCGATCTTCAGCACCCCGTCTATCGCCCAGAACGCACGAAACGGAACCTTCTTACTGCGCAGCCCGATCAACGCGTTCGCCATGCACACGAGGCCGAGGGCGCCGCAGATCGGGCCGTGGCTGGCGGTCAGCACCAGGAAGTGCGCGCCCACGACGAACAGCATCCACATCCAGAACTCTCGGGAGTCCCGATCGGGATTCTTCTCGACCACCACATTGACGAGATACCCCTCGGCGAGGAACGCGACGCCGAGGACGGCCCACTGCCACCACTCGGGGTAACCGATGCCGTCGAAGATGACCTTGGTCGCGCCGCCCACGCCCATCACCACGACACCCAACGCGGCGCCCGCAATGAGCGACACGATGCGGAAGCGCCGTGAGCCCAGGCTGCCGACCAGGATGCCGAGCCCGACGGCGACGAGAAAGGCCCCGCCTCCGCGCATCAGCGGAAAAAGCTCTGGGCTGTTCGCCAGGAAGTCCATGCTCCATGCTGACAGGGCGGCGCATCCGGCACCAGCGGTCGATACGGGCGCATCGAGGCATAGGATTCCTGCTGTGAGCAACCTCGAGAAGCATCCGGATGAGCTCCTCATCGGAGACGACGAGGAACTCCTCGGTGCCGAACCGCGACGCGTCACCATCCTGGCTCCCCGCGAGGTCCCCCTCGGTGGCCCTCGCGCGATGACCGTGCACCGAACGCTGCCGAGCAGAGAGCGCAGCATGATCGGGGCCTGGTGCTTCGTCGACCACTACGGTCCCACCGATGTGCGCACGGGCGCGGGCATGGTCGTGCCGCCGCATCCGCACACCGGCCTGCAGACCGTGAGCTGGCTCTTCGACGGCGAGATCGAGCACCGCGACAGCGTGGGCAGCCATGCCTTCATCCGGCCTTCGGAGCTTCATCTCATGACGGCCGGGCGCGGCATCAGCCATTCCGAGGTGTCGACCGAGAACACCACTCTTCTGCACGGCGTGCAGCTCTGGCTCGCCCTCCCCGACGCGTCCCGACACGTCGCGCCCTTCTTCGAGAGCCACGACGCCGTCGTCACCGACCTCGACGGAGCCCGCATCGCCGTGTTCTTCGGCACCGTGGCCGGCGTCACCGCTCAGGCCACGACCTTCTCCCGCATCGTCGCGGCACAGCTCGACATTCCGCGGCACACCCGCATCACGCTTCCGATCGATCCGCTCGACGAGCACGGAGTCCTTGTCGACACCGGCTCCGTCACCATCGACGGCACGCACGTCGCCCGAACCGAGCTCGCCTTCGTCGAGACCGGCGCATCCGGTCTGACCATCGAGACGGGCGACGACGACGCGCGACTCGTTCTGATCGGCGGCGAGCCGTTCGGCGAGCAGATCGTCATGTGGTGGAACTTCGTGGGGCGCACCCACGAGGAGATCGTGGAGTACCGCACCGCCTGGCAGGCCGAGGCTATCGGCCAGGGCGAACCGGATGCGCAGAGCCCGCGCTTCACCAGCACGCACGGCGACCACGGCGACCGTGATGGTCACCGCTACACCGGCTCGCCCCTGCCCGCGCCCGAACTGCCGACGGTGCGGCTGCTGCCCCGACGCCGCTGAGCTACTGCCGGGCGCTCTACTGCAGGGCGCTCGTGAGGCGGGCCAGGTTGTCGAGGATCGTCGATCGCAGCGGCTGCGTCAGCCAGTCGTCGAGGGTGAGCTCGCGGCTGAGCTTGCGGTAGCCGTCTTCGATGGCGCGCATCTCGGTCACGAACGATCGGCCGCGCACCATCAGCGAGACCTCCATGTTGAGGCTGAACGAGCGCATGTCCATGTTGCTCGAGCCGATCACGGCCACATCGTCGTCGATCGTGAAGTGCTTGGCGTGCAAAATGTACGGGGCCCGGTACATGTAGATGCGCACGCCCGCCCGCAGCAGCGCCTCGTAGTACGAGCGCTGGGCGTGGTAGACCAGACCCTGGTCGCCGATCTCCGACACGAACAGCTCGACCTCGACGCCGCGCTGCGTGGCGGTGGTGATGGCGTAGAGCATCGCCTCGTCGGGCACGAAGTACGGGCTGGTCACGATGATGCGGGTCTGCGCGTAGTAGAGAAGCGCGAGGAAGAGCCTGAGGTTGTTCTCGCCCTCGAAGCCCGGGCCCGACGGGACGACCTGGCAGTCGAGCGAGTCGGGAGCCTCCTCGATGACGTCGGGGGTGATCGGGTCGGTCTCGCGCATCAGCAGCTCGTTGGTCTCGCTGTACCAGTCGGTGATGAAGATGGCGTTGAGGCCGGCGACGATCGGGCCGTCGAGTCGCGTCATGAGGTCTTGCCACTTGAGGCCGCGACGGATGTTGCCGCGCTTGTTGTAGCTGCGGTCGATCATGTTCTGCGACCCCATGTACCCGATCTTGCCGTCGATGATGAGGAGCTTGCGGTGATTGCGCAGGTCGGGCCGCTGGTACTTGCCGCGCAGGGGCTGCACGGGCAGCATGAACGACCACTGCACCCCGAGGTCGGTGAGTTTTCTCGTCGTCCTGCGGTGGTGCGGCGACCTGATGGATGCGATGTGGTCGAGCAGCACGCGCACGGTCACGCCGCGCTTGACCGCGGCTCCCAGGGCGTCGAAGAACGCCTCCGAGGCCGTGTCGTACGACATGATGTAGAACTCGACGTGCACGTAGCGACGGGCCTTGCCCACGTCGGCCGCCATGGCCGCGATCGACGCGGCGTAGTCGCCGATGAGACTGGCGTTGTTGCCGCCGACGAGGGGCATCGCGCCGAGGTTGCGATTGAGTTCGACCACGGACTCGAGCCACGGCGGCCACGCGTGGTTCTTGGTGACCAGGTCGATGCCCTCGGTCGTCTCGAGGATGAACTGGTTGATCGCCTGCTGCTTGTCACGCCTCTTCTTGGGCAGTTTGTAGCTGCCGATGAGCAGAAAGGTGAGAACGCCGATGTAAGGCAAGAAGAAGATGGCCATGAGCCAGGCCACCGCGGTGGCCGGGCGTCGGTTGCGGGGCACGACGATGATGGCCGTGACGCGCACGAGAAAATCGATGAGCACGCCGAAGATCAGAACCCAGCCCACCGCACTGATTCCGAACACCCGGGCTCCCCTCGACTACTGCCCCGACGACAACCGTAGCGTGTCGGAGAGAGGGTGAGGGTTCGTCAGAACCGTCGGTGGGACGAGCGGTTCAGGAGCGTGGCGAACCGGCGCCCGCGGGCGCGTCCTGCGCCGCGGCGAGCTTGGCGCGCTCTTCGGCCTCGATCTTCGAGAAGGCACGGCGCTCGTGCTTGTCGGCGCGGAGGATCACGAACATCACGAGCCAGAAGACGAGCCCGACGAGCACTGTGGGGGCGAGGGCGCCCAGCCCGGCGAGAATGTCATCCATGATCGCCGAGTTTAGCAGCCGTGGCCGTGCAGGGGCCCGGGCGCTGATCCGTCAGCCGACTCAGCCGCCCTTGGTGATGATGCCGTAGACCCCGGTGCCGATCAGATAGAGCGCGACGCCGCCGACCACGATCCACACCAGCAGGCGGGAGTTGCTGACCTCGCCCGGCTTTTTCTTCTTGTCGTCGTCGAGGGGATTCTTGTTGCCGCCGAAGAAGCTCATGGTGCCGACCCTACTTGACCAGCGGGAAGAGGATGGTCTCGCGGATGCCGAGACCGGTGAGAGCCATGAGCAGCCGGTCGATGCCCATGCCCAGGCCGCCGGACGGCGGCATGCCGAACTCGAGGGCACGCAGGAACTCCTCGTCGAGGCGCATCGCCTCGACGTCGCCGGCCGCCCCCTGCTTCGCCTGCGCAACGAAGCGCTCCCTCTGAATGACGGGGTCGACGAGCTCGGAGTAGGCGGTGGCCAACTCGAAGCCGTTGATGTAGAGGTCCCATTTCTCGACAACTCCGGGGATCGAGCGGTGCGCGCGGGTGAGCGGGCTGGTCTCGAGCGGGAAGTCCATGACGAACGTGGGGCTCGTGAGCCCGCCCTTCACGAAGTGCTCCCACAGCTCCTCGACGAGCTTGCCGTGGTTCGGCAGGTGCACCTCGACGCCCTCGCGGTCGGCGAGCGCCTGAAGTTCGTCGACGGGCGTCTCAGGTGAGATGGCGATTCCGGCCGCATCCGACAACGACCCGTACATGCTGATGCGGTCCCACTGCCCACCGAGGTCGAACTCGGTGCCGTCGGCCCAGGTCACGACGTGCGAGCCTGCCACCGCGAGCGCGGCGTTCTGGATCAGGGTCTGGGTGAGGTCGGCCATGGTGTTGTAGTCGCCGTAGGCCTCGTACGACTCGAGCATGGCGAACTCGGGCGAGTGCGTGGAGTCCGCGCCCTCGTTGCGGAAGTTGCGGTTGATCTCGAAGACGCGATCGATGCCGCCGACGACGGCGCGCTTGAGGAACAGCTCGGGCGCGATGCGCAGGAACAGCTCGGTGTCGAACGCGTTGCTGTGGGTGGCGAAGGGCCGGGCGGACGCGCCGCCGTGCATGGTCTGCAGCATCGGGGTCTCGACCTCGATGTAGTCGCGCTCGGCGAACGTCTGCCGCAACGAGGCCACGGCCTTGGCCCGCGTGCGCACGACCTGTCGGGCCTGGTCGCGCACGATCAGGTCGAGGTAGCGGCTGCGCACCCGCGTCTCCTCGCTGAGCTCGGAGTGCAGGTTGGGCAGCGGCAGCAGGGCCTTCGACGCGATCTGCCAGTCGGCGACCATGATCGACAGCTCTCCGCGTCGCGACGAGATGACCTCGCCCGACACGAAGACGTGGTCGCCGAGGTCGACGAGTTCCTTCCACTCGGCGAGCGACTCCTCGCCCACCTGGGCGAGCGACACCATGGCCTGGATTCGACTGCCGTCGCCCGACTGGAGCGAGGCGAAGCAGAGCTTGCCGGTGTTGCGGGCGAACACGATGCGGCCTGCGACGCCGACGATGTCGCCGGTCGTGTCGTCGGCCACGAGGTCGCCGTACTTCTCGCGCAGGGCGGGGATCGTCGTGGTGACGGGAACGGTGACGGGGTAGGCCTCGGCACCGGATGCGATCAGTCGGTCGCGCTTGGCCAAGCGCACGAGCTTCTGTTCCGCGACCTCGGCCCGCTGTTCGTCATCGGTCAGCTGGCTGTGGGTGGGTGCGTCACTCATGCGGGCGAATCTCTCCTCGTGTCGCCTCAGAGTTTACCCAACGACCGCGTCGCATCCGCCCCTCATCGGCGCAACCGCTGCCGGTTGTCCGTGCGCGGATGGACCGGATGGGAGCGGATAGCTCGACGCTCAGCCCAAGTAGATGGTCTCGTTGTCGATCAGTCGCGTCGTGCCCACGCGGGCCGCGACGAGCACGATCGACCGTCCGCGGAAGTCGTCGTCGACGGGCAGGAACGTTGCCGGGTCGACGACGGCCAGGTAGTCGACCTGCACGAGCGGCTCGCCCATCGCCACCGACTGCGCCGCAGCGATGACCGTGTCGATACCCCGGTCTGCGGCGGATTCGGCGGCCTCGAGCATGTGCGAGAGAACGAGGGATGCGCGGCGCTCCTTCTCGTCGAGGAAGCGGTTGCGGCTCGACAGCGCGAGGCCGTCGTCTTCGCGAACAGTCTCGACGACCTCGATCGCCGTGGCGAAGTCGAGGTCGGCGATCATGCGGCCCACGAGGAACGCCTGCTGCGCATCCTTGCGACCGAAGAATACGGTGTCGGGCGACACGATGTTGAGCAGCTTCGCCACCACGGTGAGCACGCCGTCGAAGTGACCGGCGCGGCTTCTGCCCTCGAACGTCGCCCCGGAACGGCCCGCCGTGACCGTGGTCTGCGTCGGACCCTTCGGGTACATCTCGTCGACCGAGGGCGCGAAGACGATGGTGGCGCTGTCGCTCGGGCGAGCGACCGAGTCGAGAATGGCGATGTCGGAGTCGAGGTCGCGCGGGTAGCGCTGCAGGTCCTCGGAGGCCGAGAACTGGGTGGGGTTCACAAAGACGGAGACCACGACGATGTGTCCCCGTTCGCGCGCACTCGCCACGAGGGCCAGATGCCCATCGTGGAGCGCGCCCATCGTGGGAACGAGCGAGACCTTCGGCTCGGAGATTCCCGCGGCGACAAGGGCGGCCCTCGACTCGCTGATCAGGGCTCGAACGCCCGCGATCGAATCGGCTACTTCGGTCACCGGGACTCCTTACTCAAGACGACGGGCGCAGGTTCCGCTCGCCGCCACCCTTGATGCTAGTGCCTCGCCGCGGCCTCGATGCCCGACCTGAAGACCTCAGCCGCCGATGGAGTCGAACGGCGCCGCCGCGTCGTCGCCACGGGCACGGTGAAGAGCATTCTCGACCGCCGACCTCACGAGAGGCCCCAGCACGAGCCCGGGAGCGGGGACGCCAATCGACGACAGCAGCCCCGTGGCCTGGTCGACGATGGCGCTCGAGAACGACGTGGCCGTCTCGATGGCCTCGGCATAGGCCGCGCGATCCTTCTCGGCGACGACGACCGGCTCGCCGCCCATCTCGACGACCAGGGCCTGCCCGATCGGAAGCACGGGTGCGGGCGCGGTGACCGCGAACCAGGTGCCGACGAGCCGGGCGATGTCGACGCTCGAACCGGTGAACTGCATCGCCGGGTGCACGGCCAGAGGAATGGCACCCTGGGCCAGGGCGGGAGCGAGCACGCTCACGCCGACGCCGGGAGCCGTATGCATCACGAGCTGCCCCGCCTGCCAGGTGCGAGTCACCGCGAGGCCCTGCACGAGCCCGGCGAGCTCCGATTCGGGAACGGCGAGGATGACGAGCTCGCTGCGTTCGATGAGCTGCGGGATCTCGAGGATCGGCACCCCGGGAAGCATCGCGTCGGCGCGTTCGCGGCTCTCCTCGGAGATCGCAGCGACTCCCACGAGGGCGTGCCCGGCGCCGGCCAGCGCCGCTCCGAGCACCGGTCCGACGCGTCCGGCACCGATGATGCCGATACCGAGGCGTCCACTTCGTTCTGCGGGGTTCATCGATCGCTCTCCGGTCGTGGTGGCTGGGGCTCGGCGGGCAGCGCGATGCGCTGCGATCCGTCTTCGAGTGCGCCCGCGGCCGTCGCCGCGCGGCTGATGGCGTCGAACGCAAAGAGCGACCCTGCCCGGTCGAGCACCGACAGCGACGCGGACACGGGCCCGGCGACCGTGTCGAGCGTCAGCGTGCAGAGATCGAGGGCGCGCGCCAGAGGGCCCTGGTCGAGATGCAGGCTCTGGATGCGTGCCGCCGGCACGGCGACGAGTTGTCGCCACACGAGACCCTTGCGCAGCAGAACGGTGTCGCCCGCGAGGGCGTAGCCGGTGCGACGCCACGAGAACGGGCGCAGCCATCGTGCGCGCCGGGGGGCCGGAACGAAGTCGACCGCGAATCCGGGCGTCGGCCCCGAGGAGACCATTCCGGCCAGGATGAGGTGCCGGGTGTCGGCACTCGCCAGCCCCGGCAGCAGCAGGCCGAGCACCTTGTCGACGTCGCCGCGCGTGCCCACCGGGAGCATGGTCGTGGCGGGCTGGCTGCCCGAGCCGCTCGACGCGTGTCCGGCCCTGTTGATGCGGATGGCCCACCAGTCGAAGGGGCGCCAGAGCAACGGCTGGTAGACCTCGATCGCGTGGATGCGCCCGGGCGGAAGCGTGTCGTTCGACGTCGTGAGCAGCCCGTAGCCGACGCGCACCCCGTCGGGAGTCGCCGCGATCGAGAACCGCAGCGAGCGCGTGACCTTGCGCACGTAGTACCCGGCGCCACCGATGAAGGCGGGAACGAAGAGGAAGAGGAATCCGAGCTCGCGGCCGGTCGCCGTCACGACGATCAGGACGACGGCGACGAGCAGCACGAACAGCGTGGCGCCGCTGGCGAGCAGCGAACCGGCGAGCCTCAGGGGCGAGATGCGCACCACCGACTCCGGCGGAGCCTCCTGGGGGTCGAGCTCGGGAGCCAGCAGTTCCGTGACCCGCCGGCCGATGAGCGAATCCGGCCCCGCGGCATCCGGCGACCCGGCGGCACCGCCCGCCCTCGTACCCGGCGCGACGCCCTCTTCTGCCCTGCGAGCCGACGCGAGCATCAGGATGTCGTGGCGCAGCCGATCGACGTCGCTGCCCTTGAGGTAGGCGAGCTGCACCTTCGCGTCCTGCCCGGCGACGCTCAGCTCGAGCCGGGCGGCACCGAAGAGTCGAGCGATGAACGGCCGCGTGATGGCGATGCCCTGGATGCGATCGAGGCGGGCCTGTCGGTGGGTGCGGAAGAGGATGCCACTGCGCACCTCGACCGCCTCGTCGTTGATGCGATACGTGTGCATGCGCCACGACAGGAAGAACGCCACGACGCCGAGCAGCAGGGCGCCGAGCACGATCGCGATCGCCCAGCCGAGGTGCCCGCGCAGGTAGAGCTCCTCGATCAGGTCGCCGCCGTCCGGACCGCCCACGAACGCCTCGATGAGACGCTCCCGCACGTTCGCGAGGATGAAGCCGATCACCGCGATGAGGGCGATTCCCCCTTTGAGCAGAGGCGTCGCCGGGTGGAGCCGCAGCCACTCTCCGCCGCCGGGCAGCGGCGGAGCGACGGGCTCGGTCACAGCCCCGCCCGCCGCGTTTCGGCGAGGGAGACGAGAGTGTCGCGGAGGGCGTCGGCGTCGCTGTCGACGAGCCCGGGGATCGTGACGCCGGTCGCCGCCGCCGCGGTGACGAACCGCAGTTCGGCGAGTCCGAGGAACCGGGCCACCGGGCCGCGGTTGATGTCGATCAGCTGCATGCGTCCGTAGGGAACCGAGACGACGCGGTGGAACATGATGCCGCGCCGGAAGAGGAGATCGTCGTCGCGAAGCTGGTAGCCGATCGAGCGCACGCGACGCGGCGCGACAGCGAACATCACGAGGGTGGTCACGACGGCCGCGCCGACGAGGATCCAGCCGAGGGGCTGGGCGAACCACCGCGTCAGCGAGAAGACGAGCGTCGCGCCGATCGCGACGAGCCCGAACAGCGCCACACCGACGAGTTCGACGCCGATGTACTTGCGGCTCACGCGACGCCAGTCGCCGCCGACCTCGACCCGCTTCGAGCCGACCCGTTCGGGGTCGAGGGGAACGGCGTCGTTCGAGTGGTCGGACATGTCAGGCCTCCGGTGTGAAGTCGTCAGGCGGAAGCGCGCAGAGCTGCTCGGCGACCAGGCCGGCCACCAGCAGAACGACGCCGCCGGCCGCGCTGGCGATCGACAGCCAGAGCGACGAGACCTCCGGAACGATCGTGCGCGACAGCACGTAGATCGTGCATCCCAGGCCGAAGCCAGCGACCAGGCTGCCGACCAGGCTCGATGCCTTGGCGAGCACCACCACGCGCATCGCACGGAACGGGTTGACCTCGCGCCGCACCGGACCGCGGATGGCTCGGTACACCGGGATGGCGAACGCCAGCACGAGCGCCGCGGCCGCCACCAGCGTGATCGGCAGGGTCACGGGCGGAACGAGGATGGGGCGCCCGCCGGAGGCGAGCCCGATCTGCAGCAGGAATCCCACGATCGCGCCGGCCAACGCCAGTGAGATCAGGGAGAACGGTCGGGTGCGCTTCACATCGTCTCCGAGGGTGTTCGGCGGGCCGTGTCATCGGTCGAGGCGAGCAGTTCGTCGACCCGGCCACGTGCGGGAATCGTCGCATCCGGGTCGAGTTCGAGCCAGGGCGCCAGCACGAAGTCGCGCTGCCAGGCGCGGGGATGAGGCAGGGTGAGGGTCTCGTCGGACTGCTCGAGCGTGCCGTAGGTGATCAGGTCGATGTCGAGGGTGCGGTCGCCCCAGCGTTCCTCGCGCACCCGACCATGGCGCAGCTCGATCTCGTTGAGGGCGGCGAGCAGGTCGTGCGGCTCGAGTGTGGTGAACACGATCGACACGGCGTTGAGATAGGCCGGCGCGTCGGGATCGATGCCGTGCAGCTTCACCGCGACCGTCTCGTAGAGGCTGGACTCGCCGATGGTCTCGACCCCGGGCAGCTGCGCGATCTCGGCCATCGCCTCGACGATGGTCTCGCCTCGATTGCCCAGGTTGCTGCCGAAGGCGAGCACGGCGCGGGCACCCTCGAACAGCGGCGCGTTCACAGCGCCGCCTGAACTCGCGGGCCGCGGGGCCGCACGATCGTGATGGAGACGTCGCCGAAGGGCACGGGAATGGGGGCGTCGGGCTTGTGCACGGTGACGCGAACGCGCTGCGCGACCGGATGCGCGAGCACGAGCGACGCGACGCGCTCGGCGAGCGTCTCGATGAGGTCGACGGGCTCGGCGGCGGCGGCCTCGGCCACCTCCACGGCCAGCTCGCCGTAGTGCAGGGTCTGTTCCAGGTCGTCGCCGGCCGCGGCCCCGGCCGTGTCGAGCCAGACCGTGAGGTCGAGGAGGAAGGTCTGGCCGTCTCGGCGCTCGAAGTCGAAGACGCCATGGTGGGCGAACACCTCGAGGCCCGTGAGGGTGAGGGTGTCGAGCTCGTCGATCGGGGTGTCTCGCGTCACGACTGCGCTCCCTTTCTCCAGGCGTCGGCCACGTCGAGCGCCGCCCGCGTCTCTGCGACATTGTGCACCCGAACCGCCCAGGCGCCCTGCGACGCCGCGATCGCCGCGACGATCGCCGATGGCGCGTCCCGGGCATCCGGTGCCGCGCCGTCGGCGACGAGCGGCGCAAGGAACCCCTTGCGCGACGCGGCGACCAGCACCGGCAACCCGAGCGAGGCGAGGTCGCCGTAGTGGCCCAGCAACGCCCAGTTGTGCTCGGCGTTCTTCGAGAAGCCGATGCCGGGGTCGACGATGATCTTGGCCGGGTCGACCCCGCGCACGATCAGCTCGGCGACCCTGTACTCGAGTTCACGGCGAACGTCGGAGACCACGTCGGCGTAGTTCGCCCTGGCCGCCATCTCGGCGCTGTGACCGCGCCAGTGCATGACCACGAAGGGCAGCCCGGTCTCGATGGCGACGCCCGTCATGTCGGGATCGGAGAGCCCGCCCGACACATCGTTGATGACGGCCGCGCCGGCGTGGGCCGCGGCCAGCGCCGTCGACGCGTTCATCGTGTCGACGCTCACGGGGATTCCGCCTCGGGCGAGTTCGCGCACGAGGGGAAGCACGCGACGCTGCTCCTCCGCCACGGGAACCCGCTGCGCACCCGGCCGGGTGGACTCGCCGCCAATGTCGATGAGGTCGGCGCCCTGGGCCATGAGCTCCGCGGCGCGCTCCAGTGCCTGATCGAGAGTGTTCCACCGTCCGCCGTCGCTGAACGAATCGGGAGTGACGTTGAGGATTCCCATGATCAGCGTGCGCTCGCCCGCGAGCGGAACGCCGGGCGCGGCCGTCGACGACCGGATGCGACGACGAACGGATGCAGGCGGCTCGCCCGAGCGCACGCCCGGCTCGTCGCCCGTCACATGCCCCCTGGTCACGTCCCCCCTGCTCACGTCGCGGCTCCGATCAGACTCATCAGCTCCGCGCGGTCGGCGGGCTGCGACAGCGTACCGCGACTCGACACAGTGACGGTCGAACTGTGCGTCTGACGGGGGCCCCGCGTTCGCACGCAGTCGTGCCGCGCGTCGAGTACGACGAGCACGCCGCGGGCGTCGACGCCGCTTTCTATCACGGCGGCGATCTCGTCTCCGAGACGCTCCTGCAGCTGGGGCCTCGACGCGAGCGTCTCGACGACGGACGCGATTCGACCGAGGCCGATCAGGCGCGTCGAGGGCACGTAGGCGACGTGGGCCACCCCGGTGAAGGGCAGCAGGTGGTGCTCGCACACCGAGCGGAACTCGATGTCGCGCACCAGCACGGGCTCGAAGCGCGACTCGTCGGCCACGGGAAAGGTGTCTCCGAGCATCGCCTGAGCGTCGACGCCGAGGCCTGAGAAGAACTCGGCGTAGGCGTCGGCGACGCGGGCGGGGGTTCGCTCGAGCCCCTCACGCACGGGATCCTCACCGATGGCGATGAGGATCTCGCGCACGGCCGCCTCGATACGAGCCCGGTCGAACGTCGTCACGTGGTCGGTGGGTCAGGCCGTGGCCGGACGGGGCGGGGCCTGCGGCGAACGCTTGGGCTTCTGCTCCGGCTCGGGGTCGGATTGCACTCCCCCGTCGACGGCACCCGCGTCGACCGGCGCCTTCGGTGTGGGGAACGCCACCGGAGGAAGCTGCGAGACCGGGCGCTTGTCGCTCGAGAGCCACTGCGGCCGCGGGGTGAGCTTCTTCACGTCTTTGAAGATCACGGCGAGCTGGTCGTGGTCGAGCGTCTCGTGCTCGAGCAGTTCGAGGGCGAGGCGATCGAGGATGTCGCGGTTCTCGTTGAGAACGCTCCAGGCCTCGTCGTGTGCGGCCTCGATGAGGTGGCGCACCTCGTCGTCGACCTTCTCGGCGATGCGGTCGGAGTAGTCGCGCTCGTGGCCCATGTTGCGGCCGAGGAACATCTCTCCCGAGGCTGCTCCCAGCTTGACCGCACCGATGTCGGCCGACATGCCGAACTCGGTGACCATCTTGCGGGCCGTGGCGGTGGCCTTCTCGATGTCGTTCGATGCGCCGGTGGTCGGGTCGTGGAAGACGACCTCTTCGGCCACGCGACCGCCCATGGCGTAGGCGAGCTGGTCGAGGAGTTCGTTGCGCGAGACCGAATAGCGGTCTTCGAGGGGTAGCACCATCGTGTAGCCGAGTGCTCGACCACGCGGGAGGATCGTGATCTTGGTGACCGGGTCGGTGTTGTTCATGGCCGTGGCGACCAGGGCGTGGCCGCCCTCGTGGTAGGCCGTGACCAGCTTCTCGTGGTCGCGCATGATGCGGGTGCGCCGCTGCGGGCCCGCGATGACGCGGTCGATGGCCTCGTCGAGGGCGCGGTTGTCGATCAGCTGCGCGTTGGAGCGCGCGGTGAGCAGCGCGGCCTCGTTGAGCACGTTCGCCAGGTCGGCACCGGTGAACCCGGGGGTCTTGCGGGCGACGACCTCGAGGTCGACGCCGGCGGCGAGCGGCTTGCCCTTGCCGTGCACCTCGAGGATCTTCTTGCGGCCCTGCAGATCGGGCGCGTCGACGCCGATCTGGCGGTCGAAGCGACCCGGACGCAGAAGAGCGGGGTCGAGGATGTCGGGACGGTTGGTGGCGGCGATGAGGATGACGTTCGTCTTGACGTCGAATCCGTCCATCTCGACGAGCAGCTGGTTGAGCGTCTGCTCGCGCTCGTCGTGGCCGCCGCCCATTCCGGCGCCGCGGTGACGGCCTACCGCATCGATCTCGTCGATGAAGATGATGGCCGGCGAGTTCTCTTTTGCCTGCTGGAAGAGGTCGCGTACGCGGCTCGCGCCGACACCCACGAACATCTCGACGAAGTCGGATCCGGAGATGGAGTAGAACGGAACCCCCGCCTCACCGGCGACGGCACGGGCGAGAAGGGTCTTTCCGGTTCCGGGAGGGCCGTACAGCAGCACGCCCTTCGGGATGCGGGCGCCGACGGCGAGGAACTTGGCCGGCTCCTTCAGGAAGTCCTTGATCTCTTCGAGCTCTTCGAGCGCCTCGTCACTGCCGGCGACGTCGTCGAAGGTGACCTTCGGCGACTCCTTCGAGACCAGCTTCGCCTTGGACTTGCCGAACTGCATGACCTTGGATCCGCCGCCCTGCATGCCGGAGAGCATGAGCCAGAAGAACGCACCGATGAGCAGCACGGGGAGCAGGATGCCGATGAGCGAGAGGAACCAGTTCGTCTGCGGCACCTCGTCGTTGTAGCCCTTGGCCGGCGCGGCGTCGTTGACCGCGTCGATGACCTCGGTGCCCCGGGGTGCGACGTAGTAGAACTGCACCTGGGTGCCGTACTCCTTGTCGGCGTTCGCCAGGGTCAGGTCGACTCGCTGCTCGCCATCGATGATGGTGGCCGAGGAGACCTTGCCGTCTTTCAACAGCTGCAGCCCCTCCTGCGTGTCGATCTGCTTGTAGCCGCCACCGGTGATGAGGCTGAAGCCGATCCACAGTGCGATCGCACCGAGCAGGATGTACGGAATGGGAGATCGGACGATCTTTTTAGCGTTCATGTCTCTTCATCATGTCGAGAGGGATGTATTCGATCAAAAGCAATCGAGGTAGTGGCAAGGGTAGCTGGCGGGCGCTGCGCGTCGTCTGCATGTTCCCCGTGGGCGTAAACAGAGCCCCCGTGGGCGTAACGAATGCGGGCTAGGAGTACACGTGCGGCGCCAGCACCGCGACGTCGCGCAGATTGCGGTAGCGCTCCGCGTAGTCGAGGCCGTATCCGACGACGAACTCGTTGGGGATGTCGAAGCCGACGTATTTGACGTCGACCTGGATCTTCGCCGCCTCGGGCTTGCGGAAGAGCGCGCAGATCTCCACGCTCTCGGCACCGCGCGTGCGCAGGTTGCCGAGCAGCCACGACAGCGTGAGCCCGGAATCGATGATGTCCTCGACGATCAGCACCTTGCGGCCCGAGAGATCGGTGTCGAGGTCTTTCAGGATGCGCACGACACCCGACGACTGCGTGCCCGCGCCGTACGAGCTCACGGCCATCCAGTCCATGTTGAGCGGAAGGGAGAGCTCGCGTGCGAGGTCGGCCATGACCATCACCGCGCCCTTCAGCACGCCCACGAGCAGAACGTCCTCGCCGGCGTAGTCCGCCTCGATGCTGCGGGCGAGCTGCGCGATCCGCTCGTGGATCTGCGCCTCTGTGTACAGCACGCTGGTGAGGTCGTCGGCGATGTCACTCGAAAGCACGGGGCTCCTTCACATAGATGTCGGCTGCTGCCTGGAAGACGAGCTTCCCGGCGACCCTGACAACTCTAATGCCGGGCAGGTCTGCGCCCTTCTGCCCGTGCCAGTCGGTGACGAGAGCTGCGGCGGCCAGGGTCTGCGCCCGGCTGAGGCTGACGCCGAACTCGCTGAGCACGACGAAGCGGATGATGCGGTTGCGCAGCGCCGCCGGGTTCGCGGCCAGCGCCCCGACCGAGATGGCGATACCGGCCTCGGCGTGCTCCACGATCTCCTCGATCGTCTCCTCCACCATGCGGTCGAGCGCGTCCGAGTCCTCCCGCAGCTGCTCGGCCGTGCGGGCCAGAGCCTCGGCGACGCCGGGGCCCAGTTCGCTCTCGAGCGTCGGCAGCACGGTCTCGCGCACGCGAACGCGCGTGTAGGTGGGGTCGACGTTGTGCGGATCGGTCCACGGCTCGAGCCCCGCGTCGACGCACGCGGCCACCGTGGTCTTGCGCCGGATGCCGAGGAGCGGGCGCATCAGGGCCCCCGAGACGGGCGCCATCCCGTGCAGGCTGGATGCGCCGGCACCGCGCGCGAGGCCGAGCAGAACGGTCTCGGCCTGGTCGTCGAGGGTGTGGCCGAGCAGAACCGCGACCGACCCCGTGTCGCGACGGGCGGCATCCAGAGCGGTGTAGCGGGCGTCACGGGCCGCAGCCTCGGGCCCGCCCGAGCCCGGCCCGGAACCGACCTCGACGAGTCGAACGAGCACCGGATCGAGCCCCAGCGCCCGCGCCTGCTCGGCCGCTCTCGCGGCGACCAGGGCCGAATCGCGCTGAAGCCCGTGGTCGACGATGACCGCGCCGGCACGCATGCCCCGGCGGGGCGCCTCGAACGCCGTTGCGGCGGCGAGTGCGAGCGAGTCGGGCCCGCCGCTCAGGGCAACGAGCACCAAGGGTGCGTCACCGGATGGCGGGAGGGCCTCGAGCGAGTCGCGCACAGCCCGGCGCACGTCTGCGATCGCCGGCGTCAACCGGGGTCGGCGTTCGGAGGGAGTCTCGGGGGGCATCCAGTAACGTTATTGCAGTTCACGACCTACGAAGGAGAACCGCCGGCATGGCTGCTTACGACGCGATCATCGAGATTCCCAAGGGAAGCCACAACAAGTACGAAGTAGACCACGAGACCGGGCGCGTCTTCCTCGACCGCGTGCTGTTCACGTCGTTCGTCTACCCCACCGACTACGGCTTCTTCGAGAACACCCTCGGACTCGACGGCGACCCCGTCGACGTGCTGGTGCTGCTCGAGTACCCGCTGTTCCCGGGCGTGGGCGTCTCGGTTCGTCCCGTCGCCGTGTTCAACATGACCGACGACGGCGGCTCCGACGCCAAGGTCATCGCCGTTCCCGCGAAGGACCCGCGCTGGGCCCACATCCAGGACATCGACGACATCCCCGAGTCGACCCGCAAGGAGATCGAGCACTTCTTCGAGCACTACAAGGACCTCGAGCCCGGCAAGTGGGTCAAGACCGAGGGCTGGCAGAACGCCGCCGCGGCCGAGCAGATCGTGCTCGACGGCATCGAGAAGCTCAAGACCGAAGGCCACTAGGCCCGCACGACCGGAGGCCCCTCGACGCTCGTTCCCCGAGCTTGTCGAGGGGCCTTCGTCGTACAGCCCGTTCCCCGAGCCTGTCGAGGGGCCGCTGTCGCAGAGCCCGTTCCCCGAGCTCGTCGAGGGGCGGAGCCGTGAGGCGACTAGCCGAAGTAGACGCCGCGGTCGGCCATCCACGGGCGCGGGTCGACGGCGCCGCCGCCGACGCGCACCTCGAAGTGAACGTGGCATCCAGTGGAGTTGCCTGTGGTTCCGGCGTAGGCAATGATCTCGCCGGCCGCCACGTACTGGCCCGATCCCACGTTGAGGCTCGTGTTGTGGCCGTAACCGGTGCGCACTCCGCCGCCGTGATTGATCTCGACGAAGTTGCCGTAGCCGCCGTTGTAGCCGGCATAACTGACCTCACCGGCCGCCGCTGCATAGACGGGAGCACCACACGTGCCGCTGTTGTAGTTGAGGTCGAGCCCCGCGTGCAGGGTGTAGTTTCCCGTGACGGGGTTCGTGCGCATGCCGTACTCGTCTGTGGAGTACGAGCCCGGGAACGGGCTGGCCCATCCGCTGGACACCGGGCCGGGGCCGCTGCTGGAACCGCCGCCACCGCCGCCGCCGCCACCGGATGCCGCTGCCGCGGCCGCCGCTGCCGCAGCCGCCGCGCGCTCTTCTTCCATGCGCTTTTCTTCAGCGATGCGACGCGCTTCGACACCCGCGTTGTAGTCGGCCTCCGTGGCCTGCCGGTTCTGGGTGAGAACGGCGAGCTGCGTTTCGAGCTGCACCTCGTGCGTCTGCTGTGCGGCGAGCGACGCCTCGAGGGCGAGCTGGGCTGCGACGGCCTCGTCGCGCGCGGCCTCGGCCGCCTCGGCGAGGGACTGCAGCGCATCGCGGGCGACGACCGCCTGGTCGGTCAGCGACTGCGCCGTGTTCTTGTCCTGCTCGGCCGTGGCGTAGAGCTTCGATGCCGAGCCCGTGAGTTGGCTCATCGCTCCCAGCTGGTAGAGCAGGCCGTCGGCCTCGCTCGACTCGCTCGTGAAGAGGTTCACCGACAGGCCGTTGCCGCCGGACTTGGCCATCAGCGCGGCGAGCTGGCCCGCCTGCTTGATCGAGGCATCCGCCGTCGCCTGCGCGGCAGCGGCCTGGCTGTCGAGCTCGTCTGCCTTGAAGGCGGCCGTGTCGTACTTGGTCTGCGCTTCCTGGTATTCGGTTCCGCGCTGGATCGAGAGGGACTCGGCGGCGGCCGTCGCATCGCGCAGCGCGGCGATCAGATCCTGGATATTCTGGATCTCGGCCTGCTTGCTCGACTCGTTGGACTGGGCGGCCTGAACGTCCTCCCACGTGGGGTACTCGTCGGCGTACGCGGGGGCCGAGAGCACGGAGCCCGTGGCGACGAGGGCGACCGTGACCGTGATCGAGCCGAGGAGGTGACGGAGACCCCAAGGGCCGCGGCGTCGACGTCGACTGGTCGTGGCGTTCAATGGTCCCCCGGGTGGTGGTGAGCGAACTTAGGTCACTCGAGTAACAGTGGCAACAGGTGTCACTCTAACAACAGAGCGTTTCGTCCTGCTGAGATCATGACTGCTTGGGGGCCTGAAACCCGGTACATTCCGCGTCGAGTCGCATCTGGGGCGGTGGACGTCCGGCCGAATTGGCGAGAGCGAGAAGTGTGTGGCATACTCGTTGAGTTGTCACCAACGGCCCTATCGTTTAGAGGCCTAGGACACCGCCCTTTCACGGCGGCAGCACGGGTTCGAATCCCGTTGGGGTCACATTGGTAACAGCAGCAGAATCACGAGTACGAAAAACGCAGCACAAGCACGACAACTCAACAGTTTCACCAGTAAGGCCCTGTAGCGCAGTTGGTTAGCGCGCCGCCCTGTCACGGCGGAGGTCGCGGGTTCAAGTCCCGTCAGGGTCGCCAAGGCGACAAGCCCAACCGAAAGGAAGGGCTTTTTGTCTGTGAGCGACTTCGGTCACTCGCCTCTGTAGCTCAGTTGGTAGAGCGTTCGACTGAAAATCGAAAGGTCACCGGATCGACGCCGGTCGGAGGCACTGTCCCATCCCGCGGCTTCTACGCGAGGTGGGACTTTTTTGTGCCTCCGACGGCTGGGCGAGTGCCGATTGCTCCCCGTTGAGCTACTCCGGGTTGAGCACCAAGGTCACGACGTCGCATCCCTCTGCGCTGGCCGACACGACGATCGGGCCGGGACCCGTTGCCCGGATGACCGCGAGGGCTCGCCCATCGAACGTGCGGTGACTGGACTCCCCGTAGAGGGTGGTCGGTGCCGGATCAGCGCTTCCCAGCGCAAGCAGCACACCGGCTCCCGACACGGTGACCAGCACGTCGCGGTCGGCAGCGGTGAACAGAGTGCCGTCGGCACCCACGAGCTCGAGCTCGACGAAGGCCAGGCCGGTTCCGTCGGTCGCGAGCGAGAGGCGGTCGGATGCGACGGCGAGCGCGAGTGGGCCGGTCGCCGTCGTCAGCGTGAACGTCTCTGCCGCGGCCCCGCCTCTCCATGCGACAGCGGTCAGCTCCCCCGGCGCATACGGCACGCGAAACTCGGTCTTGAACCGGTTGGCAGCCCCCGTGGACGACCGCCCCAGGGAGCGGCCGTCGAGCCTGAGCTCGACCTCGTCGGCATCGCTGTAGACCTCGACGGTCAGATCGTCCCCCTCATGACCCGGCCAGGTCCAGCTGCCGATACTGTCGCTCCACGTCCACGGTCCCGCATAGAACTGTGCGCCCTCGTGGCCAGGCCGTGACACGGCGATGTAGGGAGCGGTTCGGAGACCGAACACGATTTCGCGGTAGTACGACGCCGGGCGGCGGAAGCCGACCAGATCGATGTCACCGCACCAGGCCGCGATCCAGGGGTACGGCGCTCCGAAGGCGGGGGCCTCGCCTGGAGCGAGGTACTGCGGACGGCCGATGCCGACCTCGCCGAGATAGTCCCAGCCCGTCCACGTGAAGTCGCCGATCACGTGGCCGAAGGCGGTCACCTTGGCCCAGTTCAGGTCGATGTGCGTCGGGAACGTCTCGGTTCCGACGATGATTCGGTTGGGAAAGAGGGAGCTGTCCATCTCGTACCGTGAGTCGAGATAGTTCATGCCTGCCACGTCGAGGACTCCGAAGGACTCTGCCGTCTTCTCGGTGACCAAGGCGGATGCGCCGATCTGGTTCATGAAGTCGCCGGGTCCGGCCATGAGGGTGTTGATCCCTGCCGCGTCACCATCACCGTGCTCGGCCTGCCCCGCCGACGCCGCCTGTGCGGCCATCTTCTTCACGTCGTCGATCACGGCGAGCATTCCGTTGACCGCGTTGGTCACGAAGCGGGTCGGATCGAGGGTTCGGATCTTCTCCGCCAGGGCCCTGCCCTGCATTCCGCCCACCGCCGAACCGGTCTCGGGTATCTCGTTGCCGATCGAGTACATGATGACGCTGGGGTGGTTGAAGTCCTTGGCGACCAACGACTCGACGTCACGCTCCCACCAGTCGGAGAAATTGAGCGAGTAGTCGAAGTCGCTCTTCGCCGAGGTCCACACGTCGAAGGTCTCGTCCATCACGTACACCCCGAGTCGGTCGCACGCGTCGAGCATCGCCGTGCTGAGCGGGTTGTGCGACGAGCGGATCGCGTTGAAGCCCGCCTCTTTGAGGAGACGAACCCGACGTTCTTCGGCAGCAGCAAAGGTCGCGGAACCGAGGATCCCGCTGTCATGGTGCACGCAAGCACCGCGCAACTTCACGCTCCGGCCGTTCACCCGCAATCCATGGACGGGGTCGAGCTGCAGACGCCGGATGCCGAAGACGGCCGCCGCAGTATCGACCGTCTCGTCACCGTGCACAAGAGTCGCCGAAGCTGCGTAGAGCTCCGGAGTGTTCTCGCTCCACAGTCTCGGCGAGTGCACGAACAGCCGCTGTCGGCTGAGCGCCGACCCACCCGGCCCCACGGTGATGCGAGCGATCCCGCTCGCCGCCTGCTCGCCGTCCGGGCCGTCGAGGCGAACGGCCACGTCGACGGTCCGCGCACGCGATCCCGCGTTCTCGACCGTCACGACGACCTCCACGACAGCGCCGCCCTCCTCGACATCCGGCGTCGAGAGTCGCAGGCCATCGCCGGGAATCCGAATGTCTCCGCCGGTCCACAGCCAGACATCACGATAGATGCCCGCACCCGTGTACCAGCGGGAGTCCCGATGGGCGCGCGCCTCCACGATGATCTCGTTCTCTTCTCCCTCGCGGAGGAACGGGCCTGCGTCGATCGTGAACGCCGAGTATCCGAACGGGCGCTGCCCCGCGAAGTCTCCGTTGATGTAGACCATCGCGTCGCGATACACCCCTTCGAACTCGATCTGCACACTGTCGCGGGCGTCCGGCGTCGCGAAGACCTTGCGGTATTGGTAGGACCCGCCTCGAGAATAGGCCGTGGCGGCTTCGCCCTCGGGATCACGCTCTGTACGGATCAATGCGTCATGAGGCACCGACACGTCGACGTACGGAGCGGCCGGCCCTCCGATCTCGGCGAACGGATTGACCTTCTCGCGGAACTGCCAGCCGTCGGTGAAAGGGGTGCGCTTCATGGTGTCTCCTTGTGTTTCGTCATCTATGCAGAGTCGATGTCTCTTGTGGTCGGGGGTATGAGATCGTTCGCCGAATGCGCTCGAGAAGACGCATCACGAGCAGGCTCTGCGATATCGGATGCTGGGGATGCTCCGTCAGGCCCGCTGCGACAGCCTCAGTCGCGGCCTCCAGCATCGGAACGAAGCCGTACCCCTGCCTCGCCCGCACGACGCGCGCGGGAGGGCCGCCGAGCGCATCCGGTATCGAGCCCGACCACGTCGTGTACCCGTTGGATGCCCAGAACGGCGCATCCATGGTGAGCCAACCCGTCGTGCCGCTGATCGATGCGGTCGGCTCCAGGTACTCGACCATCGACGCGCCGAGCTGGGCGAAGCGACCGTCGGCGTACCCGAACGTCATGTGCTCGGCCAGGTCGACTCCATCGGCACGCACACGCCCGTCAGCAGTGATCGTCTCGGGTTCGCCGAGCACGTCGAGCGCGAGCGTGACGGGGTAGATGCCCTGATCGAGCAGTGTGCTGCTCGCCCGATCGGCCGACCACCTGGCGTCGCCGGCGTGTCCGAATGGGAGGCCGAATGACGCACGCACGCTGCGCACGTCGCCGATCGCGCCGGCGCTCACACTGTCGAGCATCGCCCGATACGAGGGGGTGAACTTCATCCACATCGCTTCCATCGCGAATCGTCCACTCTCCGACGCCGCCGCCGAGATCTGCGCCGCCTCGGCGGCGGTCGCGGCGATCGGCTTCTCGATGAGCACGTGCTTGCCTGCTTCGAGGGCCCGAATCGCCAGCCGGCCGTGTGTGGCGTGCGGGGTCGCGATGTAGACGATGTCGACGGTCGGGTCCGCCAGCATCCGGTCGATGTCGTCATAGGCCGACGCGAAGCCGAGTTCATCACACAGCGACCGGGCTGCACCGATGGATCGCGAGAGCACTGCCGACCGGACAGCTCCGGACACCCGGGCCAGGTCGGCCCCGAGCAGCCTGGAGACCTGGCCGGTGCCGACGACCGCCCAGCCGAGCCCGGGGGCGGCAGACGTGGTCGACGACCGCGCGGTCATCACTCGGGCACGGCCGCCGCCGCGGCCTCTGCCGCGGCTCGGCGCGAGGCGAGATCGCGCTGGATCTGCGAGAGGTTCTTGTCGATGTTGAGGAAATAGATGATCACGCCCATCAGAACAGCGGCGATCAGCGGAATCCAGAGGTAGAGGAAGATCTCGATGTTCACCGCCGATTCGGGCTGGGTCGCGGCCTGACCGTCGTAGTTCGCGGCCGCGAGGAGCCAGCCGACAAGGGCCACACCGAGACCGGCACCGAAATTCTGGCCTGCCGTTGCCGCCGCATAGGTCATGCCGTCGAGACGCACCCCCGTCTTCCATTCGCCGTAGTCGACGACATCGGCCACGAGGGCGAAGAGGGCCGCAGCGATAGGAACGCCACCGACGGCGCGCACCAGTCCACCACCCAGAATGAGAGAGAAGCTCGACGGATCGATCAGGGAGATGAGCGCTCCCGCGACGGTGACGACCACGCCGATCATGATGAGCCGACGCTTTCCGAAACGCGCGATGAGGGGCGGCATGAACCACATGCCGATGAGCAGCGGAAGGATCTGGATGAGGCCCAGGAAGCTGTACGACGCAGCGTCGCCCAGGACGTCCTTGGCGAAGTAGATGCCGACCCCGCTGGTGCCTGTGAGGAGGAAGTTGAGCAGAAAGAACCCGAAGACGAGGAAGAAGTACGGGTTCTTCACAAGCAGGCGCACAGTGCTGACGAACGGCATCTTCTCCCCGGACTCGACCTTGATACTGGAGGTCACACGCTCCCTGGTACCGAAGAAGACGATGAGGAAGGTCACCGCGGCGATAGCACCGTAGATGATCGACACAAGCGACCAGCCCGCCTGGCCTCCACCCGAGGACAGCACGATAGGGATGGTGGCGAAGTTCACCACGAGGGTCGTGAGCAGAGCGAAGAACGTGCGGATGACGGTGAGCGAGACCCGCATCTTGGAGTTCGTCGTGATGACCGAGAGCAGCGTGTGATACGCAAGGTTCGAGCCGACGAAACCCACTCCCAGGCAGAGGAAGTACATGACGAACGCGTAGATCTCCTTGACGCCGTCGTCGAGACCGGCCGGCACGTTGAACAGGAGGATGAAGGAGATCACGACCACCGGTGTGCTGAACAGGATCCAGGGCCGAGCCTTTCCCCAGCGCGTCGAGGTGCGGTCGATGAACGATCCGAGCACGAGGTCCATCGTGCCGTCGAGGACCCGTCCGAAAAGAAGGAGCGTTCCAGCGATCGCAGCACCGATTCCGACGGTGTCGGTGAAGTAGAAGAGAAGAAACGCGGAGATCGGCGCGAAGATCAAGTTGCCGCCGATGTCTCCTACTCCGTAGGCCAGCCTCTCCCGAATGCTGAGCCGCTGACCGGTCGATGTCATCGCCTGCCCGACGGTCTCGGCTGCCAGTGCCGCTGTCGTGGATTCCTCGGCGCTGAAGGCGACCGCGGCCCTCGCCTGCTCCGCTGAGCTTCTTGTCGGATCTATGGGCATTGCTGACTCCTTCGTCGCTGCGTTTGCTGTGCGCTGTCACGTGTCACTGACACGTGACAGCAAAGATAAGTGCTGCAGTGTCGCGTGTCAACGGTCGTGTGTGAAAATGGACCCATGCCCGCCGAGCTTCAGCAGCCCACCCGCCGCGCAACCAGCGCCGACGTCGCCCGACATGCCGGATTCTCGCGATCGACGGTGAGCCAGATCCTGAACGGCGCGTCAGACAGATTCCCCGATGAGACGCGCGAGAAGGTCCGCCAGGCTGCAGCCGCCCTCGACTACAGACCATCCCGCGCTGGCAGGGCGCTCGTGACGGGCATGAGCGACATCATCGTGATCGTCGTGCCGAATGCCACCTTCGGTCCCCACCTCCAAGACTCCGTCGACCGTATCGCGGGCGCTACGGAAACGACGGGCATGAGCGTCGTCGTGCGCTTCGCCGGCCTCGATACCGCGAGCGCTCTGACCTCCGTGCTCGATCTTCGTCCGAGCGCGGTGATCGATTTCGGTGTCTTCACGACCGAACAGCGCGCGCGTCTGGCCGATTCGGGCACCCTCGTCCTCCCTGATCGCAAGCTCATCACCGAGGGCGACGACGCCGACCCCGTCGACATCTACATCGGCCGCATGCAGGTGGCAGAACTGCTCCGACGCTCCCCCCGGAGACTGGCCTACGCCGGTCTGCTCGACGGTCGCCTCGATCCGTTCGGGCCCCCGCGTCTCGAGGGCATCCGGAGAGAGGCGATCGATCGAGGCGTGCCGGAGCCCCTTCGGGTCCGAGTGCCGCTCGACCTCGACGGCGCTACGGCTGCACTTCAGAGCCTTGTCGACGAGGCCGGCGATGAGCCCATCGGCGTGTGCTGCTACAACGACGACGTCGCCATCGCACTTCTCGCCGGGGCTCGCGCACTCGGCCTCGACGTGCCCAGGTCGCTCTCGGTGATCGGGGTCGACAAGACGGTGGTCGGTCAGCTCATCTCTCCGAGACTCAGCTCCGTGTCCATCGATCAACCCACCCTCCTGCTGTCGCAGGTGCAGCAACTCTCACGCCTGGGAGGAGATCAGGTGAAGGTGGGCGAGACGCCAGCGCTGTCATCGGTCGTACACGTGGTTCCGGGAGAGACGACCTGATCACGCCCGTAGGCTGAAGCCATGGGCACAGTCATTCTCGTGCGGCACGGCCGCACCCAGGCGAACGTCGACGGCATCCTCGCCGGGCGCACCGCGGGCGTCGATCTCGATGATCGCGGGCGCGAGCAGGCCGCCGCGACGGCCGAACGACTGACGTCGGTTCCCCTCGTCGCCGTCGTCTCGAGCCCGCTCGATCGCTGTCGCCAGACATCCGCCCTCATCCTCGACCGCCAGCAGGGCTCCCCCGAGTTCGTCGTCGAAGACGACATCACCGAGTGCGACTACGGCGACTGGCAGGGCGGCACGCTCAAGCAGCTCAGCACGGAGAAGCTGTGGAAGGTGGTGCAGTCCAACCCGAGCGCGGCGGTGTTCCCCGGGGGCGAGTCGCTCGCCACCATGCAGTCGCGCGCCGTCGCCGCGATCCGACGCCTCGACGCGGAGTTCGAGGAGAAGTACGGCCCCGGCGCCGTCTGGGCAGCCGTGAGCCATGGCGACATCATCAAGTCGGTGCTCGCCGACGCCTACGGAATGCACCTCGACCTGTTCCAGCGCATCAGCGTCGGCCCCGCATCCGTCTCGATCGTGCGCTACGGCGCCGATTCGCCGAGCGTGCACGCTACGAACACCGAATCGGGCGACCTGTCGTGGTTGCGCACCGCGCCGGCCCCTGCGGACGCGCCCGTCGGCGGTGGCGCCGGACCGGCCTGACCCCGCTCAGCGCTCGTAGACTAGATACATGCCTCCCCTCGTCCACGGCTTCGATTGGCCCGACCGGGTGGTGGTCGGCACGATCGGCCAGCCCGGCTCCCGTTCCTTCTACCTCCAGGCCCGCACCGGCCGACGCATCGTCAGCGTCGGCCTCGAGAAGCAGCAGTCGGCCGCGCTCGCCGAGAAGATCGAGGAGATCCTCGACGAGCTCATGAGCCAGGAGGGCAATCCGGCCAGCGTGCCCGCCACGACCCCGGCCGAGCTGGTAGACAACGACCCCCTCGACCCGGTCGAGGAGGAGTTCCGCACGGGCACGCTCAGCCTCGGTTGGGATCCGTCGACGGCGCAGGTCGTCATCCAGGCGTTCCCCGTCGTCGAGATCGAGATCGACGAAGACCAGGACGAGCTCGAGCTCGACCTCACCGACATCGAGCCCGACGAGATGCTGCTCGTGCGCATCCCCGTAGGCTCGGCCCGGGCCTTCGCCAAGCGCACTCTCGAGGTCGTCGGCGCCGGTCGCCCGCTGTGCCCGCGGTGCGGCATGCCCATCGATCCCGAGGGGCACGTCTGCGATCCGCTCCCGGGACTGGAATGACCGCGGCGCCCGACCCCGACGGTGCCCAGGGCGCCGAGCTGGTGATCACCGGGCGCATCACGACGGCGTCGAACGCGACCTTCCTCGCCCAGCTCGGCGAGACCGTCGTCGTCTACAAGCCTGTGGCGGGCGAGAATCCGCTCTGGGACTTTCCCGACGGCACCCTCGCCCAGCGGGAGGTGGCTGCCTACCTCGTCTCCGAGGCCTTCGGGTGGAACGTCGTTCCCCGCACCTGGCTGCGCGACGGCCCGATGGGCGTGGGCATGGTGCAGCTCTGGCAGGACGTCGACCCCGATCAGGATGCCGTCGACCTGGTCGAGGCGGGAACGGTTCCCGACACGGGCTGGCGGCGGGTGCTCGACGGCACCGACGAGAACGACCGCGAGGTCACCCTCATCCACGAAGAAGGCGACGCGCTCAGGCGCATGGCGATCTTCGACGTGATCGCCAACAACGCCGACCGCAAGGGCGGCCACATCCTGGCGATGCCCGACGGGCACCGGCACGGCGTCGATCACGGCCTCACGTTCCACGAGGAGCACAAGCTGCGCACCGTGCTCTGGGGTTTCGTCGACGACGAACTGCGGCCCGACGAGCTCGCCACCGTCGAACAGGTGCGATCCGCGCTCTACGGCGAACTCGGAGATCAGCTGACGGAGCTCATCACCCCGCTCGAGCTCGACGCCCTCGACGCCCGCTGCGAGCGCCTGCTGTCGCGCGGGCGGTTCCCGGCACCACGCGGCCACATGCCCGCGGTGCCGTGGCCCCTGTTCTGACCTGGCACGCGGCATCCGCGGCCCTTCGGCGCATGCGCTGCACCTCGAGCGGCAGCGGATGCGCCGAAGGGGGGCGGATGCTGCCGGCTACTCCTCGGTCTTCAGCGCGAGGCCGATCGCGAAGAACGTCGGCGCCCAGTGGCCGATGAAGATTCCCCAGCGGTCGGACTGCGCCTTGTCGTCGGACTTCTTGGCCCGCGACGCGAGCCAGGCGACGAGGGCGAGACCGATCGACGCGAAGCCCGCCAGGTAGGCGTACTCGCTGCGCAGCCCGAGGTCGTGAGCTGTGCGGATCGGGTTGAACCCGGCTTTCTCGATGACTTTCTTTGCCATGATGGCGACCTTTCGTCAGGAGCCCGAAGAGGGCTGCCGCCACTGTGACACGCGAGAACGCCCAGCCCGCAGGGATTGCGCGGACTGGGCATTCTCGTAGTATCTCGGCCTCTCGGACTATGCCGCGAGCGGCACCTCCGCGGTGGCCGAGACAACGCTGAGGCGGCCGTCGATGACGTCGACCGAGACTCCGCCGCCATCCAGAACCGCAGAGCCGACGAGCAGCTCGGCGATGCGGTCGTCGACCTCGCGCTGGATCACCCGGCGCAGCGGGCGAGCGCCGTACTCGGGCTCGTAGCCGTTCTCGGCGATCCAGTCGATGGCCGACTCGCTGATGTCGAACGAGACGTTCCGTGCCGCGAGACGCGACCGCGTCGCATCCAGAAGCAGGGCCACGATCTGTCGCAGTTGCGGCCGGTCGAGCTTCGTGAACAGCACGATCTCGTCGATGCGGTTGATGAACTCGGGGCGCATGGCCTCACGCAGCTTGCCCATCACCCGGTCGCGCAGCGCCTTGTCGTCGCCGAAGCCGTCGGCGGCGTTGGGTGCGGCGAAGCCGATGGGGCCTCCGCGGCTCGCGAGGAACTCCGAGCCGATGTTCGACGTCATGATGATGACCGTGTTGCGGAAGTCGACCGTGCGACCCTGGCCGTCGGTCAGGCGTCCGTCGTCGAGAACCTGCAGGAGCAGGTTGAAGACGTCGGGGTGAGCCTTCTCGATCTCGTCGAAGAGCACCACGGAGTACGGGTTGCGCCGAACTCGCTCGGTGAGCTGCCCTGCCTCGTCGTAGCCGACGTATCCGGGAGGGGATCCGACGAGGCGCGACATCGTGTGACGCTCGCCGAACTCGCTCATATCGAAGCGCACCATCGCCTTGTCGTCGCCGAACAGCGACGAGGCCAGCGCCTTGCCGAGCTCGGTCTTGCCGACGCCGGTCGGGCCGAGGAACAGGAAGCTGCCCACGGGCCGGTTGGCGTCGCCCATGCCGGTGCGGTTGCGGCGCACGGCCTTGGCGACGACCGAGACGGCGTCGTGCTGGCCGACGACACGGTCGTGCAGTTCGTCTTCGAGCACCGCGAGGCGCTCCCGATCGACCTGGGTAAGGCGGGCGGCGGGGATGCCGGTCGCCCGAGAGATCACGGCGGCGATCTCGGCCTCGTCGACGACAGCCTCGACAACGGATGCCGCAGGCTTGGCGGCCGACAGCTTCTCGTGCACGGACTCGATACGGTCCCGCAGGCTCGACGCCTCCTCGTAGTGCTCGAGGGAGACGGCCGAGTTCTTGGCCGCCTCGAGCTCGCTCAGCTCTTCGAGCAAGGCGGAGGTGTCGATGCGGGATCCGAGCTTCAGGCGCAGTCGCGCGCCGGCCTGGTCGATCAGGTCGATCGCCTTGTCTGGCAGGAAGCGGTCGGTGACGTAGCGCGCCGACAGCTCGACGGCGCCGCGGACGGCCTCGTCGGTGTAGCGCACACCGTGGTGCTCCTCGTAGGCTCCGCGGAGCCCTGACAGGATCGCGACCGCGTCCTCGATGGAGGGCTCGCCCACGTGAACGGGCTGAAAGCGCCGCTCGAGGGCGGAATCCTTCTCGATCGAGCGGTACTCCTTGAGCGTGGTCGCACCGACCACGTGCAGTTCGCCGCGGGCCAGCCGGGGCTTGAGGATGTTTCCGGCATCCATGCCGCCCTCGCCCGAACCGCCCGCGCCCACGACCGTGTGCAGCTCGTCGATGAACACGATGAGCTCGGTCTTGTGGGCGCTGATCTCGTCCATCAGCGTGGTGAGGCGCTCCTCGAAGTCGCCGCGGTAGCGGGTGCCTCCGAGCATCGCCGGGAAGTCGAGAGACACGACGCGCTTGTCGCGCAGCTGCTCGGGCACGTTGCCGGATGCGATGCGCTGGGCCAGGCCCTCGACGATCGCGGTCTTGCCCACGCCGGCCTCACCGATCAGAACGGGGTTGTTCTTGGTGCGGCGCGACAGGATCTCGACGGTCTGCTCGATCTCGTCGGCGCGGCCGATCACGGGGTCGAGGCCGCCGTCGCGGGCCATGGCGGTGAGGTCGGTTCCGAACTTGTCGAGCATCGGGGTCGTGGATGCGTCGGGCGCGTCGGACTGAACGCTCGGCGCCTGCTCGCCCAGGGTCTCGCGCAGGCCGGACTGCAGGGCCTCGGGCGTGATGCCCGCGGCCGACAGTACCTGACCGGCAGGAGCATCCTGGCTGATCACAAGCGCGAAGAAGAGGTGCTCGGGGTCGATGTAGGTCGAGCCGGAGGCGCGGGCCACCTGGTAGGCGTGGAACAGCGCGCGCTGGGCCGACTGCGTGAACACGGGGGCCGAGTCGGCCTGGCCGGACTGCGCCTGCGGCAGGCGCTGCTCTGCGGCGTCCGCGATGTCGGCCGGGCGCACGCCGAGGCGGGCGATGACCTCGGCCGCGGGCTCGGTCTCGGCGAGCACGCGCAGAATGTGCAGCGCGTCGAGCTCGCGGTGGCCGTGCTCGATGGCGAAGCGCCCCGCGGATGCGAGGACCTCGTGGGTGCGCCGACTCATGAGTCGGCTGATGTCTATGGACCGCCCGGCCTGGGCGGCGCGCTCACCCTGCAGGTAGCGGGCGAGGAATTCGTCGAATGAGTTGCTCCCGGCTCCGTCGGAGTCGGGGGAAGAGTTGGGGTCGAAGCGATCGGGCAAAGTAACCTCCTGTGAAACTTGAGTGCCTTCGACTCAACTCAACAAAGCAGAGCGCGATCTATTCCCGACCGCCCCGAGCACGCCGAGGTGCGGGGTGTGGCCGCTTCGATTCGCGATGAAGCGGCCATCTCCCGCACCTCAACGCTCCCTGTGGAGAGCTGGAGCGGCGGGAACTCGAAAGTTGGCACCATGTGCGCATGAGTCCGCGTGCACCGAGGCCGTTTTCAGAATCCCTCTTCCGCTTCGGCTCGGTACCTCGCGCGAGCTGCACGTCTCTGTTCTTGCGACGCGGCGTGCGGTCGATGCAAAAGGAATCATCGGACCCGGCGACCTTCGGCTCCGGCGACTGGGACAAGCGATTCGGATTCCCCGTCACGACACCGGAACGCACCTGGTGCGACCTCGCTTCGCTACTCACCCTCCCCGAGCTCGTGGCCGCTGGCGACAAGTTGATCGCTCGACGGCTCCCTCAGACGACACGAGCTGCGCTCGAACGGGCCGTGTCCACCTGCACGTCGAGCCGCGGCATCCGGAATCTTCGACGCGCACTCGGGATGCTCTCCGACAGGGCGGAGTCTCCGAGAGAATCGCTTCTGCGTGTCGCGATCATTCTCGTGGGGCTGCCCGATCCGACAGTCAACATGCGTGTCTTCTCGGCCAAGGGAAAGTTCTTGGCCCGAGTGGACCTCTGCTACCCCCACCTCAAACTCTCCCTGGAGTACCAGGGAGACCACCACCGCGCCGACCAATCGCAGTGGCGTCGAGACATCTTTCCCGCACCTCAGTGGCCAAAGAGAACAACCGCGCTCGACGGCGTCGGAGGCTGCCGTTAGCGTGGGTGGATGCGACGGACTGCGGGCGAGGTGAACGGCGTCGCGAGACGATCGTTCTCTCCGGGGCCACCCCGGGGCACACTTCCCAGCCAGAACGCACAACCGCGGGCACCACACCGCGCTTCGCGCGGCCGGGTGCCCGCACCGATCGATCGGTCGCCCGCAGTTCGTCGCATCCCCATCCTGCCGGGGGCCGCGTGACGCGTACCGCCCTCGCCTCCGGGCTCTCGCACGCCCTGCTCGCATCGCCCGAGTGGGCATTCGACCCGCTGGTGGATGCCTGCGGCCGGGCACTCGGGTCACGTCCGGGCTGGCTGTGGCCGCTCGTCGACGGGGTTCTCGATGCCTATCGACGCCCGCCGAGAGACGCGCATCGCGAGCTCGCCCGCTGGATCGAACACAGCTCCGCATTCCAGGGTGCGCTCGAATCGGCTCACGAGTCGCAGCGCGAGATCTCCCTTGTGCATCTCGAAACCGCGCCGGCGCGCATGGCCCCCACCTCGGCGGCCGTGCCATCCATCGACGGCCTCGGCGAGCTCGCCGACTTTCTCGAGGTGACGTCAGGGCAGCTCGACTGGCTCACCGACATCGCGCACTTCAACCGCCGAACCCGGCGCGGCCGGCTGCACCACTACAGCTACGACTGGCTCGTGCGCCCCGGGCGAGCACCCCGGCTGCTCGAGGTTCCGACGCCGCGCATGCGACGGGTGCAACGACGGGTGCTCCGAGACATCCTCGGCCCGCTCCCCCTGAACGACGCCGCACACGGCTTCGTTCCCGGCCGCTCGGCCATCTCCGGTGCATCGGCCCATGTCGGCGCGCACACGCTCATCACGCTCGACCTCAGCACCTTCTTCGCCCGAGTGCCGGCCCGGCGCGTCTACTCCGTGTTCCGGCAGGCCGGGTACCCCGAGGCGGTGGCCCACGCGCTCACGGGCCTGTGCACGCACGCGGTGCCGACGTGGGTGGGTGCCCGGATGCCGCCGGGCGGCTCGCCCGAAGAGCGCGCGGCTCTCCGAGACGCGATTTCTCGGTCGCACCTGCCGCAGGGCTCCCCCACGTCGCCGGCCTTGTCGAACCTGACCGTGCGCCGTCTCGACTCCCGGCTCACCGGCTGGGCCGCGGCATCCGGCGCCATCTACACCCGCTACGCCGACGACCTGGCATTCAGCGGCTCCGGCCTGCGCGGGCGGGCGGCCGTCTCGTTCATCTCGGGAGTCGACCGGATCGTGCGAGCCGAGGGGCACGTGCTGAACCGGTCGAAGACCCGCATCGCCGCGCGGGGAGCCCGCCAGAGCGTGACGGGCCTCGTCGTGAACGACGGCCCGGCCGTCGATCGACCCACCTTCGACGAGCTGAAGGCTCTTCTGCACAACTGCGTCGTGCACGGCCCGGCGAGTCAGAACAGGGCCGGCCACCCCGACTTCAGGGCCCACCTGCTGGGCCGGCTGAACTGGATCGCCAGCGTCAGTCAGACACGCGGCACGAGGCTGCGCCGAGACTTCGACCGCATCGACTGGTCGTGACCGCCCGCGCTACTTGCCCGCGAGAGCGGCGCAGCGGGGGCACCGGGGGTAGCCGTTGGTTCCGAACTTCTTGTTCTCGAGCGGAATCGCAGAGCCCTCGGGGCACGTGCGCTCGTCATGGAAGACGTGCGTGTCTTGCGGCTTCTTCGAGTAGTACGGATTGACCTTCATGCACCCAGTCTACGAATCGGCGTCGGCGCCCGCTCCGGGCCGGAACGCCGCGTCGTCCCGAATGTCGATACGGGTGGCCCCGTCATGCTTCGACACCTCGATGCGCGGCTCGGCGTCGGCCTCGGTCGACTTCGGCGCCGTGGTCAGCTGGTCGTGGCGCTTCTCGTCGGCATCCATGCGTCTCGCCCTCAGTCGTTCGCCTGGGCGGAGGAGGCCGAGGAAGCCGAAGAGGTCGAGGGCGACGACGTGTCGGTCGAAGACGACGACCCGGTGACCTTGTCCTTCGCGGCCTTGGCCACATCGACGAGCTTCTCCTGAACGACCGGTGCTGCCTCGCGCACGAGGTCGCCGGCGTCGGAGACCGCCTTCTGCACGTGCGGGTCGTGCCAGACGTCGCTGGCGCGTGCCTTGATCTCGGTGTACTTCGCGCGTCCGGCCTTGGTGCCGAGAACGTAGCCTGCGGCGAGGCCCACGCCGAGTCCGAAGATGAGTCGTGCTGCCATGATGAGCTTCTTTCTACTCGGGAGGATGCGGTGCCTCCAGAGTGGCACGATCGACTGAGCGCCCACAGGGCTTGCGCTTCAGGCCTCGGGTTCCCATCGCTTCGCCGCCGACGCCGAGATGATCGACAGCAGCGCTGCGCGGAACGCCTCGGGATCGTCGACGGTCGGCATCATGTCCCGCTCCAGGGTGTGTGCCGACTTCCACACGTCGACACCGGCGGGCGTGACGGTCACGACGTGTCGACGCCGGTCGCTCGCGTCGGCGCGGCGCTCGATGAAGCCCTCGCGCTGCAGTCGCTCAAGGGTGCGCGAGATCGTCTGGTTCTCGACCCGCGCGAGCCGGGCCAGATCCGTCTGGCTGCGAGGGCCTTCCTGCAGCAGATGGAGGACGACGAGCCCGGCGTGCGTGAGTCCCAGCCGATCGAGGGTCTCGATCCAGGCGTGTTCGACGAGCCGTGACGCGGTGGCGAGCAGCCGCCCCGTGGGCCAGTCGTGCATGGTCGGGCCGGCAGCGGAAGCCCCCCGGGCTTCTGACGTCGGCTCCTCGCTCATTGTCCAAATGTAGGCTACCGTCAATTAGTAAGCTGGCTGACGAATTGAAAGGCCCCCATGTCATCGACATCCATCGCAACACGCTCGGATCGCGCCCGACAGATCACCGTGGCCGTCAGCGCCGTGATCGCCGTGGTCGGAGCGTTCATCGGCTCGGGAGCCGCGGGCGGAACGCCCATCCAGAACGCCGCCGGCGGAGCGCTCGGCGCCGACTCCACCCCGATCGCGCCCGCCGGCCCCGCGTTTTCCATCTGGTCGGTGATCTACCTCGGCCTGCTGGCCTACGCGGTGTGGCAGCTGCTGCCCGCCCAGGCGTCGGCACCGCGTCAGCGCTTAGTCGGCTACTGGGTGGCGGCTTCGCTGGTGCTCAACGCCGCGTGGATCCTGAGCGTGCAGTTCGACCAGCTCGCCCTCTCGTGCGTCGTGATCGTGCTGCTGCTGGCCGTGCTCGCCCGCACGTTCCTGCTCCTGGTCGATGGCCGGCCGACCGGGCTGGTCGAGACGATCGTGCTCGACGGAACGATGGGGCTCTACCTCGGCTGGGTCTCGATCGCCACGGCCGCCAACCTGACAGCGGGCCTCACGGTCGCGGGCTTCGAGGGCTTCGGCTGGGGCGAAGACACCTGGGCGGTCATCGTGCTGGCGGTCGCCGCGCTCGTGGGAGTGCTCCTCGCGATCCGAGGCCGAGGCAGGCTCACCCCTGCGGCGTCGCTCGCGTGGGGGCTCGCGTGGGTGGCGGTCTCGCGCACGACCGGCGAACTGGTGTCACAGCCCGCCATGATTGCCGCCATCGTGGCCGCGGCCGTCGTCGTGATCGCGACCGTCGGCATCCGGATCGCGACGCGCACCTCAACGCGCGGTCAGGGAACCCAGCGGTAGAGCTTGTCGGGCTCGCCCGCAGCGTCGCCCGCGGAGTGCCGGCCGGTCGACCAGCTCTCCCGAACGAGCGAGAAACCCACGCTCTCGAGAAAGCGGATGGCGACCGCGTTGCGCTGGAATGCCCAGAGTTGCAGGCCCTGCGGGCTCTCCCGCTTGGCGACCTCGATCAGCCGGTGCCCGACGCCGAAGCCCTGCGCAGTTGTGCGCACGAAGAGCTGGCTGAGCCATCCGTCGTGCAGGGCGACGACGCCCACGATGTTGCCGTCGACCGTCGCGACCCACGCATCGGTCTTGTGCAGCAGCACATTCGACGTCCACCAGCGGTCTTCCTCGATCGTGTTGCGGCCGCTGAGCCACGGCATCGAGTCCTCGGTCGAGTAGTGGATGACCTCGGCGATCGCATTCGCGTCGCTCGCGTCGGCACGGCGCACGTCATCGATGTGCGTCGTGACCCTCTCGCGCTTCATGGCTACAACTCTGACCCGCTGATCGAGAACGTGTCGCAGCTGCCGGCGCCGTTCTTCAGCCCGGTCTGGAACCACTTCTCGCGCTGCTCGCTCGATCCGTGAGTCCACGTCTCGGGGTTCACCTGCCCGGAGCCCATCTCCTGGATGCGGTCGTCACCAATGACCGAGGCGGCGTTCAACGCGTCGGCGACCTGCGCATCCGTCACCGGCTTGAGGAACGTGACGCCGTCGACGTCTTCGGTCGTGGATGCCGCGGTCACCCAGGCGCCGGCGAAGCAGTCGGCCTGCAGCTCGGTGCGCACAGAGTCGGATGTCGGCCCCGTGTCGGTGCGATCGGTGCGGTCCATCACTCCGGCGAGATTCTGGATGTGATGGCCGAATTCATGCGCGACGACATACATCTCGGAGAGGGTTCCGCCGCTGGCGCCGAACTGCGTGCGCAGCTCGTCGAAGAACGAGGTGTCGATGTAGATGGACTGGTCTGGCGGGCAGTAGAAGGGTCCGGTCGAGCTGGAGGCCTGGCCGCAGCCGGTGTTCGTGGCCGCGGTGAACAGCACGAAGTCGGCCGGCGGGGTGTACGTGATACCGAGGGCCGGGGCCTCATCGATCCAGTAGTCGTTGAGCGAGTTCTCGGCGCCCACCATGAGGCACTCGACGTTCGCGTTCGCATCGGAGCCGTAGTCGCAGTTCAGGTCTTCTTCGGTCTGGGTGCCCTGTCCCGCCTGGCCGCCGCCGGCGAGGCCGGTGAGGTCGACGCCCAGAACCTGCGAGAGCAGGAAGAGCCCGATGACCACCACCGCGCTGCCGCCGCCCACCGCGATGCCGGTGTTGCGGCCGCGCTTGGATACCCGGCTCGTGTCGAGCTTGGCGTTGTCATTGAACGTCATAAGAAAGAAACTAGCGCCTCGAAAGGCACCCGGGCAGTCCCCTGCCGACGGAGCACGGCATAGTGGTAATGAACCGTTTTCACCCACCGCACCCGACCGGAGCCGAAGCCGTGTCCGACGAACACCCCATCACAGTGATCACCACCGAGCAGGCCGCGCTGGACGCGGCCGAGACTCTGGCCGAGAGCTTCGCGGCCGACGCGGCCAGGGCCGACTCCGACGGCCGCGCGCCCTTCGAGCAGATCGCGGCGCTGCGCGCATCCGGCCTGCTGCCCGCCCTCGTTCCGACGCGACTCGGCGGCGGCGGGCTCGACTGGCACACCGTTCTGCGAGCGCTCCGCCCGATCATCCGCGCCGATGCCGGACTGGGTCACGTGATCGCGTACCACTTCGTGAACTCGTGGCGCATCCGGCTCAACGAGAACCAGCACGTCATCGACGATCTCTACCGGGGCCTGTCGAGCGGGGCATGGTTCTGGGGCGGCGCGGGCAACCCGCGGGATGCCGGCCTCGAGCTCACCCCGACGGCCGACGGCTTCACGGTGACCGGGCGCAAATTCTTCGCGACCGGCGCGCAGCTCGCCGACCGCGTCACGGCGAGCGGCACGCGCGTCGACACCGGCGAGCGCCTGGCGATCGTCATCGATGCGACTGCCCCCGGAGTCGTCCACCACGACGACTGGAGCAACATCGGCCAGCGACTGAGCGCGTCGGGATCGGTGTCGTTCACCGACGTCGCCGTTCCGCACTCGCACGTCCTCGGCCCGAACGAGCAGGACGGCGAGCTGTACCGACCCTATGGATCGCTGTCGATCCTGGCCTTCCAGCTCGCCATGAACCACATCCATGTCGGGCTCGCCGAGGGCGCCCTCGCGCAGGCCGCCGACTACGCGCGCACGAAGACGCGGGCCTGGGCGACATCGGGGGTCGAGCGCGCGATCGACGACCCGTACATCCGGCAGACGATCGGCGAGCTGACGGCCCAGACACGGGCTGCGGATGCACTGACGTGGAGCGCGACCAACCTGTTCGTCGACGCGGCCAACAAGGAATGGGAGCTCGGCGACGATGAGCGCGGAAGGGCGGCGGTGGAGATCGCGGCGGCCAAGGTCGTGACGACGCGCACGGCCCTGCATGTGACGTCGACCGCGTTCGAGCTGATGGGCGCACGCGCCACCAGCGAGTCGGCGGCGATGGATCGGTTCTGGCGCAACGCGCGCACCATCACACTGCACGACCCCGTGGTCTACAAGGCGCAGGAGGTGGGCGACTTCGCCCTCACGGGCGCGTTCCCGACGCCCAGCGCCTACAGCTGACGGGGCCCCTTCGACAGGCTCAGGGAACGGGTCGTTCCCTGAGCCTGTCGAAGGGCAGGGAGCGAACTACGCGGGAACGCTCGCCAGCTCGTCGTACGTCGCGAAGTCCTTCGCGATCTCGCTGCCCGTGAAGTTTCCGACCCAGCCGTCGTCGTCGTGGAAGAAGCGCACCGAGACGTACTGGGGGCGAGTGCCCATGTCGAACCAGTGGGTGGTGTTCGCGGGAACCGAGATCACGTCGCCGGCCTCGCAGAACACGGCGTTGACCTTGCCATTGGCGCGCAGGTAGAAGACACCGCTGCCCCGGGCGAAGAACCTGTCCTCGTCGTCGTCGTGCTGGTGCTCACTCAAGAACTTGCCGCGGGCCGTCGCCGCCTGCTCGAGGTACTCGGGCGAGTCGTCGTCGACGATGGAGACCACGTCGACGAGCGTGTAGCCCTGGGCGGCGTTGACCGCGTCGATCTCGGTGCGGTAGGCGGCGAGCACCTCGTCCTGGGTGGGCTCGGCCGAGAGCTCCTTGAGTTCCCAGCGGCTGAAACGGGCACCGAGCGTGGCGAGCACGTCGGTGATGACCTGCGCATCGCGGGTCTGGAGTTCGGGGGTGGAGGCGTTGTTCTCGTCCCACACGGTCAGAAGAGTCATGGCTCAATCGTAACGATCCGGCCACGGGCGTCGCCACGGAAGTAATACGAAGTCATACGGAGCAGAGCGCACAGGCGTTGCTGGTTGACTCTCAACCATCGCACTCCGGCCCGGCTGCACCGCCGGTCCGACCCGCTCGACCCACCCGACCCGATCGCACCATCTCAGCGCCTCCAGGAGAAACCATGGCCATCACGCGCCGCATCCCCCTACTCGTGCTCGCCGCGACGACCGTGCTCGCACTGTCGGCCTGCGCCCAGTCGAACGGCACCACCTCGGAGGCGTCGACAGACGCACCGGCCACGGCATCCGCCGCACTGCCCGCGCCGTTCGACGGCGACCCGGTGAAGGTCGCCCTCGTGCGCCAGTCCGGAGCAGGCGACTACTTCGAGGCGTGGGGCGCGGGAGCCGCGACCCAGGCCAAGGCCGCCAACATCGACCTCACGGTCTCGGATGCGCGGAACGACAACGCGAAGCAGGCCAGCGACCTCGAGCAGGCCATCGCATCCAAGCCCGACGCGATCATCGTCGACCACGGCAACACCGACACCCTGCAGCCGCTCGTCACCAAGGCCGTCGACGCCGGAATCCCCGTGGTCGTCTACGACCTCGCCCTGACCGACGCGACCGGCGTGGTCACGACCTCGCAGTCCGACGAGTCGATGGCCTCGGGCGTTCTCGACCAGCTCATCGACGATGTCGGAGACGGCGCCAAGGTCGGCTACGTCTCGGCCACGGGCTATGCGGCCCTCGACCGCCGCGACGTGGTCTGGAAGCAGTACGTCGCCGACCACAAGCTCGACGTGGTGTTCTCGACCGGCAAGGTCTCCGAGTCGACCGCGACCGACAACATCCCGCTCGTCGACGCCGCGCTCAAGCAGAACCCCGACGTGCAGGCCATCTTCGCCCCCTACGACGAGATCACGAAGGGTGTCGTTCAGGCGGTCACCCAGAACAACCTCGGCTCGAAGGTCAAGGTCTACGGCATCGACATCTCGAACGCCGACATCGAGGTCATCACGGCCGACGGCAGCCCCTGGGTCGCCACCTCGGCCACCGACCCCTCCGCCGTCGGCGCCGCCGTGGTTCGCTCGCTCGCCCTGAAGCTCGCCGGCCAGCTCGACGAAGACGACGTGCAGTTCCCGGCCAAGACGATCACGCAGTCGTTCCTCACAGACAACTCCATCGACAACGTCACCTCGCTGCGCGAGAAGGAGCCGAGCCTCGACCTCTCCGACCAGGTCACGGCAGACTGGCTTCCCGCCAACTCGTGATCGATTCGTCCATCCCCGAGGGAGGCGAGCTGGCGACGCTGTCGCCGGTCGTCTCCCTTTCGGGCGTCTCCGTGGCCTACGGCTCGAACGTCGTGCTCACCGACGTGACGCTCGACTTCTTCCCCGGCCGCATCACCGCGCTCCTCGGAGCGAACGGCGCGGGCAAGTCCACGCTCATCAAGGCGCTCTCGGGCGCCAACCCCCGATACTCCGGCGACATCGCGGTCGACGCAACCGTTCTGCACCTCTCCTCACCCGTTCTCGCGAAGACCCACGGCATCTCGACGGTGCACCAGAAGGTCGCCGACGGCATCGTTCCCGGCCTCTCGATCGCCGAGAACGTGGTGCTCGACGACCTCGCGAACGCCTCGCGTCACCCTCTCCGCAACACGAAGCAGTCGTTTCTCGACGCCCGCGCCGCCCTCGCCACCCTGGGCCTCGACTGGCCCGACTCCCTGCTCGCGCAGGACGCGGCCCGGCTCAGCATCTCCGACGCCCAGCTGCTCGTTCTCGCCCGCGCGCTTCGGGGAACGCCCCGCCTCCTCATCCTCGACGAGCCGACCTCGGCCCTCACCGCCGCCGAGGCCGACCGCCTCTTCGACGTTCTGCGCGCGCTGCGCGACACGGGCCTCTCCATCGTCTACGTGTCGCACCGCTTCGGCGAGATCGAGGCCCTGGCCGACCGCGTGGTCGTTCTGCGCGACGGGCTCGTGCAGCACAGTTCCGAGCGGCCCTTCGCCTGGAACGAGATCCTGCACGACATGCTGGGTCGCGCGACCGAGCTCGAACAGACGCGGGTGGATGTCCGCCGCGGCCAGGGCGTGGTCGCCCGGGTGAACGGCGTCCCCCTCCTTCCGGCCGCGGCTCCTCTCGACCTCGAGGTGCGCACCGGCGAGGTGCTCGGAATCCTCGGACTCATCGGGGCCGGCAAATCCGAGCTGGCCGAGCTGCTCGCGGGGCTCGCGCGCCCGGCATCCGGAAGCCTCGAGCTCGACGGCGAGCCCTACGCGCCGAAGCGGCCGTCCGACGCCCTGCGCAGCGGCGTCGTGCTCGTTCCCGAAGACCGCCAGCGGCAAGCCCTGCTTCCCGGCTGGTCGGTCGCCCACAACATCTCCATCCCGTTCCTCAAGATCTCGTCGGCGCTCGGCACCCTCCGTGTGTCACGCGAGACGTCGCGCGCTCGAGAGGTGATCGATTCGCTCGGCGTCGTCACCTCGGGACCGAACGCGTCGATCGACGACCTCTCCGGCGGCAACCAGCAGAAGGTGGTCGTGGGCCGGTGGCTCTCGGCGGGGCCACGCCTCGCTCTTCTCGACGAACCGTTCCGCGGGGTGGACATCTCGGCCAGGCGCGAGATCGGCGACAGGCTCAAGGAGCTCGTCGCGACAGGCGACGCCGGGGCGATCGTGCTCTCGAGCGACGTCGACGAGATCCTCGAGGTGGCCGACCGCATCATCGTTCTCGTGGCGGGGGTCGTCGAGCTCGACGCCTACGCCGACGAGACCGACAGGGCGAGCATCGTCGGGGCCTTCCTCGGCGCCCGCACCCGTGACCAGCGCAGCACGCACGACGAAGGACACCCGAAATGACCAGCGCTCCCCTCACCTCCAAGACCACGTCGATCGCCGAGCGCGGGGCCGCCTTCGTCGTGCGCTGGGGCTTCATCGGGGTGACGGTCGCCCTCATCGCGTTCTTCGTGATCACCGAACCCAACTTCCGCACCGTCGACAACGTGTTCGGCATGCTCAAATTCATCGCCCCCACGGCCATCGCCGGCCTCGGCGTGATGCTCGCGATCACCGTCGGAGGCATCGACCTCTCTGTGGGCGCCTCGGCCGGCTTCGCCGTGTCGATCGCCGCCTGGACGATGGTGATCGGCAATCAGGTCGGCGTCGTCGCGATCGGCGTCGTGCTGCTCGGCGGCCTCCTCATCGGCGGGCTCAACGCGTTCCTCATCGTCGTCGCCCGCATCCCCGACCTGCTCGCCACCCTCGCGACCTCGTTCGTGATCGTCGGGCTCAAGCTGCTGATCGTCGACGGCAAGTCGATCTCGTCGCAGATGTCGCTCTCCGACGGATCGACCGCCCCGGGCAAGTTCACCGCCGACTACCTGTGGCTCGACAGGGGCAGCCTCGGCCCTGTGCCCGTTCCGGTGATCATCTTCGTCGTCATCACGGCGCTGCTCTGGTTCATCCTCGAGCGCACCCGCTGGGGCCGCGCGCTCTATGCGGTCGGCGCGAACGCCGAGGCCGCCCGGCTCGCCGGCATCCGGGTTCAGCTGTACCGCACCGTCGCCTATATGGGCTGCGGCCTTCTCGCGTCGATCGCCGGCCTGCTGCTCGGGGCACGCATCGGGCAGGGCGACGTGTCGGCCGGCAACTCCCTGCTTCTGGATGCCGTCGCGGTCGCCCTCGTGGGCGTCTCGGTTCTCGGCATCGGCCGGCCCAATGCGTGGGGGACGGCGCTCGGCGCCATCCTCATCGCCGTGATGGTCACCGGATTCACCATGGTGGGCCTGCCCTACTACGCGCAGGACTTCGGCAAGGGAATCGTGCTGCTCATCGCGCTGCTGTTCAGCTTCACGTTCTCGCGCCGCCGCACCGTCGTGACGGCCGGCAGCACCACCTCGTCGTAAGAAACTTGTTGTCATGACCGATTTCAGCCAGCTCTCCGTCGACACCGTGGCCGCCTACCTGGCCCAGCGACCCGCGCTCGCCGCGCGCATCCGCACCGACGGGCCTCTCGACGTTGTCGAGGTCGGCGACGGAAACCTCAACCTGGTGTTCATCGTGCACGACGACTCCGGCTCGTCGATGGTGCTGAAGCAGTCGCTGCCGCACGTGCGCACCGACCCGAGCTGGCCGATGACCCGCGAGCGCAGCGCCCGCGAGGCCCTGGTGCTGCGAACCCACGAGGCGGCCGATGCCGAACACGTGCCCGCGCTGTACGACTTCGATTCCGCGCACTATGTGCTCGCCATCGAGGACCTCAGCGACCATGCCGTCTGGCGCGGAGAGCTGAACGAGGCTCGGGTGCACGGGTTCGCGGCGGCGGAGATCGGGCGATACATCGCGCGCACCGCTTTTCACACCTCGGTCTTCGGGCTCGACCCGCTCGAGCAGAAGAGGTTGGCCGCTGCGTCGATCAACCCCGAGCTGTGCCAGATCACCGAAGACCTGGTGTTCACGGAGCCGTACATCGACCACCCGCACAACGTCGTGCTGCCCGCCAATGAGCCCGACGTCGCCGCCCTCCGCGCGGACCGCGCGCTGCTGACCGAGATCGGCATCGCCAAGTACAGGTTCATGACGAGCGCGCAGTCGCTGATCCACGGAGACCTGCACACGGGATCGGTCTTCGTTCGCGACGCGTCCGACGGCGTCTCTGCTTCTGTTCGCGCCTTCGACAGCGAGTTCGGCTTCTTCGGGCCCACCGGCTTCGACCTCGGTGCGCTCTGGGGCAACTTCGTGATCGCGGCGGCCCGGGCGCTGGCGCTGGGCTCGCCCGATCGAGCGTCCGAGATACTCGCGCTGCCGGCGTCGCTGTGGACCGCCTTCGAGGCCGAGTTCCGGTCGCTGTGGCCGTCGCGGCTCGATCCGCGCGTCTGGGGCGACGAGGTGCTCGAGTCACTTCTCGCGGAGTTTCGGCAGGACGCCGCCGTCTACGCGGGGGCGAAGGCGATCCGGCGCATCATCGGCTTCGCCAAGGCCAGCGACATCGAGACGCTCGACCCCGTGCTGCGCGAGGGCGCGGCCCGCGGTGTGCTGCGCGCCGGCCGGGCGCTCGTCCTCGAGCGCCGGGCACTCGACACGGTCGAGGCGCTGTCGGCCGAGACCGCCGCGATCCTCGCCTCGACGGCCACCCGCTTCGAGTTCTGAGCGGCGGCGAAATCCGTTCAACAGGACGGATTGAAGTTCTCCGGCGAGTCGACCCAGTTTTCGACGGCGCGTCGCCGATTCATCCTGTAATACCCAGCTCGGCCAGGGACTCGACAGCCCCGTCGCCTAGGCTCGTCGGGTGGATGCACTGCTCGCGTTCTGGGAACGCGTAACGTCCCAGCAGCCCGCCCTCCCCGCAGCGGAGAGCTGGATCGCCATCGCCGTCGCGGCAGCGGTCGTGCTCTTTCCTCCGAGCTGGCGGCTCGCGCGTCACGCCGTGACCATCGCGCACGAGGCCGGCCACGCGCTCGTCGCGACCCTGACCGGGCGAAAGCTGTCGGGCATCCGGCTTCATTCGGACACCTCGGGGGTGACCGTCAGCCGCGGCCGACCTCGCGGACCCGCGATGATCGCCACCCTGCTCGCCGGTTACACGGCTCCCGCGATTCTCGGGCTCGGCGCATCGTGGATGCTCGGGGCCGGCTACGCGACCGGCATGCTGTGGGCGCTGCTGGCGGCACTCGTGCTGGTGCTCGTTCAGGTGCGCAACTGGTTCGGCCTGTGGAGCGTTCTCGTCTCGGGCGCACTCGTCTTCGCCGCGACCTAGCTGCTCGACGAGCGCTGGCGTGCACTCGTCGCCACCGCGGTCGTGGCGTTCATGCTGCTGGGCGCGTTGCGGGCCACGATCGAGCTGCAGCGCGTGCGACGCGGCGGCCGCGCCCGCAACTCGGATGCCGACCAGCTCGCACGCCTCACCCACATACCGGGCATCGTGTGGGTCGGGGTGTTCCTGGTCGTCGCCTTGGGCTGCGCCGTGGTCGCCGGCGCCTTCCTCGGCCTGACGCCCCTTCCGAGCATCGCGGACTGAGCCGACTCCAGGTCGCGGCGACTACCGCCTGGCGAGCGCGATCTGCAGCAGCGCCTCGGTGAGCTCGAGGTGCCAGCGCGCCTGGCGCAGGTCTCGGCCCCAGGCGTAGATGCCGTGGTCGGCCACGATCAGGGCGGGCACATCGTTCTCTCCCGAGGCGGGCCGCACGTAGAGCGCTTCGAACGCGTCGCCGAGCACGGTCATGTCCTGTCCGTTGGAGATCACGGGAATCGTCACCGTCTCGCCGTGCGCCGAGTGCCCGATGCCCTTCAGCATCTCCAGGTCGCGCAGCACGACGCCCTCGGGCCAGTGGTGCCCCGCGGTCACCGCGGCGAGCGCGTGAACGTGAACGACCGCTCCCGCACCTGTGACTGCGGCAATGCGCGCGTGCAGCCCGGCCTCGGCGGAGGGGCGCTGCTCCGATCCGCCCTCGCCGAGCACCCCGATGCCGTCGGCGTCGACGACCACGATGTCGGCCGGCGTCAGTTCGCCCTTGTCGAGACCGGATGCCGTGACTGCCAGGCGAAGCGGGTCACGCCCGAGCGTCACCGACAGGTTGCCGGCCGTTCCGGGCATCCACCCTCGCGCGGCGAAGCGCGCACTCTCGGCGGCGAGCGAGGCGCCGGCACGGTCGAGCACCTCGGCCGTCACGGGCCCCTGGTCGAAGGCGCTGTCGAACACGCTCATGGCGCCGTGACCTCGACGTGCTCGAACGACGAGACCACGGGGGCGGTTCCGAAGTCGGCCCCGAAGAACGGCTCGCCCTCGCGCGAGAAGGCGACCACCTGCCATCCGGCGTTCTGGGCGGCGCGCACCTCGTCGGGGTTGTCGGTGAAGAAGACGATCTCGCCCGCGCCGACGCCGAGCCGCGCAGCGATGGTGTCGTACGACGATGCCACCTTCTTGGGGCCGGCGTTGACCGTGTCGAAGTAGTCGGTGATCAGGGGCGTGAGGTCGCCGTCGGGCGAGTGCCGGAACCACGGCACCTGCGAGGTGACCGAACCCGACGAGAAGACCGCGATCTGCACGCCGTTCGCGTGCCAGGCGCGCAGACGCGGGATCACGTCTTCGAAGAAATGCGAGTTGATCTCGCCGCGGCGGAAGCCCTCGGCCCAGATCTGACCCTGCAGCGTCTTGAGCGGGGTGGCCTTCACGTCCTGCGCCATCCAGTCGTGCAGCACGCCGACGACCTGCTCCGTGTCGGCGCCCGACGGCAGCCCGGCGTCGGCGATCGCCTGGGCGCGCGCCTCGGCGACGGCGGCATCGTTCGCGTGCGCGTCGAGCCAGCTCTGCAGGCGGGGGCGCGCATAGTCGTAGAGGTCGCCCAGGATGAACCCGGCGGCGCTCGTGGTGCCCTCGAGGTCGACTACGAGCGTGCGTGCGGTCAGCGAGAGGGATGCGGTGTCGGTCACGGTGTTGCTCCTGGGTTCTCGGGCGAAGTCGGGTCGTCGGTGAGGGTGAGGGGCACGGCCGTTCCGGTCACGATCCAGTGCCGGGCCGTGTCGAAGACGGCGCGCTGGGCGACGGGCGCGGCGCCGGATGGCAGGCTCTCGAGGTCGGCGGCGTGCGACCAGCCGGCCACCCGGCGCATGGCCTCGACGCCGGCGAAGCGCCAGGCATCCGAGCGCACGCTCTCGAGAAAGTCGTCGTCGAACGAGGCCGAGTCGTCGTCGTCCCAGACGTCGACGAAGGCCTGCCAGCTCGCCTCGATCGCGTCTTCGCGGGCGGCGGCGAGACCCTCGTGGCCAGCGGCCCGAGCGGCGATGGATGCAATGGCGAGGTTCGACCAGAACAGCCCGAGATCGAGACCGATCGGCCCCACGAAGCTGAACTCCGGGTCGAAGACGGTGACCTTCTGGGTCTTCTCGGGCGCCGTTCCGATCATCACGGATCCCGAGTGCAGATCGCCATGCAGCAGGGCCTGGGAGGCGTTCTCGAAGCGGTCGCGCACCAGCGCCACGCCGGCCTGCACCTCAGCGTCTTCGTAGAGGGCGGCAACGCGCTCCGCAAGCGACGGATGCCACCAGTTGTGCTCGTGCTCGCGGAACGGCTCGTCGAGCACCACCTCGGTGGTCAGGCGGCAGAGCTCGGCATTGGCGGAGGAGGCGACGAGCTCGGCGTGAGCCGACGCGCCCAGAACCTGCACGCTCGTCGCCAGGCTGAGCTCGCCCACGAAGCGGCCCACCACGTCGCCGACCGCGCCGTAGTCGATGTAGGCGACGGCCCGCCCGGCCGTCGCATCCTGCACCTGGCGCACCAGCTCGTCGCGAAGCACCTCGAGGGCCGACAGGTCCTCCATGACCATCACGAAGCGGTCGAGGTCGACGTGCACGATCGAGGGCACCGCATCCGGAACCAGCCGACCCAGCAGCTCGTATGCCCGCGCCTCGGCGCCGATGCGCGCCGGGTCGATGGGCCACTCGGGCCCGGCAGCCTGCACGAAAGGCGGCGCCTGCTTCACGGCGACGCTGCCGAGCGGGCCCGCCGCGATGAACACGCGGTTCATGTTGCCGGCGGTCACCTCGCGCACGGTCACGTCGCCAGGATCGCCGGCGAGCGAGCCGAGCAGACCGACGTGAGAGAGGTAGCCCACGACCTCGTCGCGATTCGTGAGCAGGGCGTAGTCGAAGGTCACGAGTTCTCTCCGGCGAAGTAGTCGGCGATGCTGCCGGGGGCGAAGTCGCCGCGGTCGGTCACGATGCGGGTGACGAAGCGAGGCGGGGTCACGTCGAAGGCCGGGTACCACGCGTCGGTCACGAGACCGGATGCCGTGCGCGTTCCCAGCGTCGACAGCACCTCGGCCGGGTCGCGGTCCTCGATCACGATGTCGGCGCCCGACGCGAGCGTCGCATCCGGAGTCTGCACCAGCGCGTAGAACGGAACGTCGAAGGCGTTCGCGGCGATCGCCAGGCCCAGGGTTCCGACCTTGTTGGCGATGCTGCCGTCGAGACTGACCCGGTCGGCGGCGGTGACGAGGGCGTCGATGGGGCCGAGCGAGGAGCCCGGCGCGAGGGCGGCCGCGCCCATTCCGTCGGTGATGAGGGTGACGTTCTGGCCGAGCTCGCGCAGCGTGTGGGCGGTGAGTCGGGCGCCCTGCAGGTAGGGGCGGGTCTCGGTGGCGACCCAGTCGTAGTGCTTGCCGGCCTCGTTCGCGGCGCCGACGAGCTCGATCAGGTAGGAGTCCATCCAGCAGTGCGTGAGGATCTTCGCGCCGTCGGGCAGCAGAGCGACCGCGTGCCGGGCGAGGCGGCGGCTGCGCTCGTGGTACTCGTCGAGGCCCTCTCGTACGGCGGCGATGGCTCGCTCTACGAGTTCCGCCGTGGTGGTAGCCTCCTCGATCGCGTGCAGCACGAGATCGACGGCCTCGCGCGGGTGCCCGTTGGTGGGCCGGGCCGTGGCGAGCGCGTGGCCTGCGGCGGCGAGGGATGCGCGTGCCGCGTCGACCGTGAGGCCGCGGGCCTGCAGGGCGGCGAGTTCGAGGCCCGCATAGGCCGCATAGAGGGGGCCAGAGCTCTGCGTGACCATCGCGCGGATCGCCTCGGCGACCTCGAGGGGCGTCTCCGCCCGCACCCATTCGGTGTGCTCGGGAAAGACGCGGCGATCGAGAATGAGCACGGCGTGCGCGCCCGAGCGCTCGTCGCTGACGAGGCGCACGGAGTCGTCGAGCGTCGCGACGGGCTGCCTGGCCCCGGCGCGCCTCGGCTCATCGATGTGGGTCACACGCGCTCCTAGCTTCAGGGGAAAGCCCCCATCGAGGATACCGAGCTTTGGCGTCGGTCTTGCCGTCGCGTGGCGCACTGCCCCCTGGCCGCGTGCGTTCGGCCGCTACCGGAACATGGCACTGAAGATGCCGTACAAGACGATGAGCACGGGGATGACGAGGACGATCTGCCACAGATTCGAGCGACGCGCGAGGCGTCGACCCTGGCTCGCGACACCCGTTCGGCGCGCCGAGTACGGCACGGCGTCGCTCTTCCCCGTCGCCGGCGCATCGACCTCGATCCGGTCGTCCCTCCAGCGCTCCCACTGCGCAATCCGGCGAGAGAACACCTCGACGGCCGAGAACACCTGCTGCCAGCGCGCGGGCTCGAGCGTCGAGACTTCGTCGGGGCTGTAGATGAACAGGTAATCGTCGATGATCTCGATGTCGAAGAGAGCGGCGCTGTCGATCATGCGGGCCATGATGTCGGGGGTGAACAGATACAGGGCGTCCGCCTCGTAGCCTTCGGGGCAGTAGAGCGCGAAGTGGCGGTCGAAGTCTCCCTCGAGCGACAGCTGCTGCCTGGAGGCCAGCGCCTGCGGCAACGACGACGTGCCCCAGGAGTTGTTCCGTTGGGCGTCGAGAACGATGTGGGGCAGCGGCGTGTTCAGCCGGAGTGCGACATAACCCCAGCGATACTCCCTGCGGCTCTTCCCGGAGCCGGTCGCCAGCGTGTGATTGGCGACGACGAACGACGGGTCGCCCTCGTTTCGCACGAGGTCGGCCGAGAACGCCGACGTCTCGCCCTGCCGAGCGAAGATCATGCCGGGCAGCCGCGGACCATCCTCCCTCGCCGCATAGGTGAACGAGTTCGCCTCGGCGAAGCGGTGGATGCGGAACTGCCTCACGCCGTTGCGGCGCCACACCGACCGCACGAAGAGCACGATCCCGATGAGCGGCATCACGAGGAACGGCACGGCCCGTCCACCCAGATCGAGCGAGCTGAGGTCGTCGCCGAACGACCAGTCTCGGTCGAAGGCGATCAGCAGCACGGGGAACAGCAGGATCACGGCGACGGGTAGAAGGAGCGACACGATCCCCGGTCGAACCGAGGAGGGAAGCGTGCGGCGAAACGCTCGGAGCTCGCGGTGGTCGATGGGGGCCGTCAGCGGGCTGGTATCCAACATCACCCGCACCACCATACGGCGCTCCTCCTCCACAGGCGTCGATCTTGTCGCTCCATCCACGGGGCAAATCCCTGATCACACGTGAAATGGACGAATCGACCCAGTGTCGGTGGCTACTGTTTGACTTCTCGTATGGACCTCCTCGACGCATCTCTCGGCGACATCGCCGCGCGCCTCAGGCAGCTCCTTGACGACGACCGTGCGGCGGTCGGCGCTGACGGCTCTGGTGACGCGCTGCTCGACACGGCCCACGACTGGGAGGCCATCGGCCGAGCCGGCGACGCCGCCCGCACCTGGATCGCCGCAGAGATCGCACACGAGTCCCGCCGCGAACTCGACACCTCGGGCCTCACCTACCGACACGGGTTCTCCTCGGCGAAGAAACTGCTCGCGGCCACAACGAATGTCTCCGAGCGCACGGCAGGGTCGCGCATCGCCTTCGGCCAACGAATCCGTTCGTCCGTCTCCATCTCAGGTACCCCGAATCCGAGTTTCTTCCCCGTGGTCGAGTCCGCGTTCTTCGCGGGCGACCTCGGCGTCGATACGGCTGCGGCGATCTGCCGCACCCTCTCCGAGGTCGTGAACCGCACCGGCTGGTCAGACGCTACCGATCAGGCAGAGAGACACTTGGTCGAGGCCGCGATCGCCACCATCGGCGGCGCTGGCACTGACGCGGCTTCCGATTCCGACGTGGATGCGCTGGCGAGGGCGCCGAGGCTGTACACGGTCGAGGAGATCACTCGGCTGGCGATCCGCATACGCGAGCACCTCGACCCCGACGGAGCAGAACCCCGAGACGCCGTCAAGCAGTCACTCCGCGGCTTCAGTCGCCCGAAAGTCGGAGCCGACGGCATGGCGCGCGGAAGGTACGCCCTGCCGCCACTGCAACTGGGCGTCTTCCTGGCCGCGGTCGACTCGATTCTCAGCCCGCGCACGCCTGACCCCACAGAACCTCGCACCGGCTCAGAGCCGACAGATTCGGATGCGGGTCGGGATGGCGAGCCCGGAACATCGATCTCAGACGCCGACGCCGCCGTCGACCCGCGAACTACGGAGCAGAAGCTTCTCGACGCGGTCATGACTCTCATCGACATGGCTGCAGCATCCCCGGCCGCATCACGTCTCAATGGGTCGGCCCCCACGGTGAACGTTCATGTCACGCTGGCCGACCTCGAATCGGGCCGTGGAGTGGGATGGATCGATGGCAGCACCGAACCGATACCGATCAGCGCTGTGCACCAACTCCGCTGCGACGGCGACATCATCGCCACCCTGTTCGGAGACCACGGCGAGATCCTGAAGCACGGAAAGACCCACCGATTGGCCTCCCGACGACAACGCAGAGCCCTCGCCGCCCGAGACGGCGGCTGCGTGATGCCGGGATGCACCGCTCCGCCGTCGCGATGTCAGGCCCACCACGTCACCCCCTGGGTGAGCGACTCCTTTCTTGCCGGGCGCACCGACATCGGCAATCTGGCGTTGCTCTGTCCGTTCCATCACTCCACGATTCACACATCTGCGTGGCAACTCGAGATGATTCACGGCACACCGCATGTCAGACCACCCACCTGGCTCGACCGCCAGCGAACACCACGACCGACCGACCAGCGACGAACGGGCCGGCCGTGGTGAAGCGGGGCATTCCACAGGCTCAGGGTCCTTCGACCGGCTCAGTGCCCTTCCACAGGCTCAGGGAACGATGTTGTAGTTGTCGAGCCTGGTCCTTTCAGCCCCCGCCCTACGATGGAACAACCCCACCACGAGCACCGATGGAGAGCAGCACATGCCCACGAGCAAGAAGCGATCGAGCGCGAAGAAGCGCACCGGGGTGTCCCGCTCCGTCGGCACCTCCCCCACAGCGATCTCGGCCCTGACCCTCGCATTCGGCAGCTGGTACAAGACGCACGCGGAGGGGCTCGACGACCACCCGACGCCCGAGGCCATGCTCGCCTCCTTCTCTCGCACCGCCTCGATCACCGCAGCCCTTCCCGGCAAGCGCACCCTCGCGCATCCGGTGCCCGACACCCTCGACGCCCTGCTCGACCACTTCGACGAGGCCGACGACACAGAGCTCGACGATCCCATCTGGGAGGGCGCCTCGGTCGTCGATGTGCTCGACCACCTGCTCGACTTCCTCATCGAGACCGAACGGTGGACGGGCACGACCGCCGAGCTCGAGGAGAGCTCCGAGATCGTGCACGAACTGATGGGCGACGAGGGCGGAGCCGCGTCGGGCTTCTTCACGCTCCTGGTCGAGAGCCTCGAGACCGTGCAGGCCGCCCCGGTCGATGCGCAGCTCGCGTCCCTCGATCGCTGGGCACCGATCTCCGCGATCGCTCCCTTCCTCGACTGGATCGGGGCCGAGAAGACCCTCACGGCGACCGGAGCGCTGCGCACGGCCGACATCTCCGTCGCGACCTCCATGCTGGGCCTGCCCGAGCACCGTCAGGTTCCCGGCGGCAGCATGTGGGACTCGCAGCCGCTCTCGGCCTGGTGGTACGCCCTCCACGAGACCCGCATAGTCACTACCGAGGGCACCGCACTGCGACCGGGGCCGGGCGTCGATGGCCTCGACGCCCTCGGCGCCGACAGCGCCGACAGCACCGACAGCGCCGACGGCGACACGGCACTCGAGCTGCGCGTGGAGTTCATCCGCCACTACCTCACGTGGTGGCTCACCAAAGAGCTGGATGCCGATACCGAGCTGGGATCGGAGGTCACGATCCGGGTCATCGGCCAGCTCTGCGTTGCCCTGTCGCCCGAGCTGCTGCCCGGAGCATCCGTCGACGCACTCAACCTCGTCTTCGACGACGCACGGCCCGACCACGACGACCCCGACGACGAAGGACTGTTCGGCGACGATGATGAGGAGCTCTCGGCCGAGGTGCACCGGCTGTCGAACGAGTACGCCTCCGAGCGCACGATCGCGGTGCTGGGCGAGCTCGCCGCCTCGGGAGCGCTGGCCGAGTCACCCGTCGCGACCGGGGGCATCCGTTATGCCGTCGAACCCGACCGCGCGCACGCCTTCGCGAAAGCCCTGCAGCAGGCCATCGGCGGCTTCGTCGACGACGAATGACCGCCCTCGTTCCCTGAGCCTGTCGAAGGGGAGCCTGTCGAAGGGCGTTTCGACAGGCTCAACGAACGGGGCGGCTCACGGATCGAAGCGAACGGGGCGGCTCACTCGGCGAAGCGGTCGGTCGCCTCGATCAGCGCGTCGAGAATTCCCGGCTCGTCGAAGGCGTGGCCCGCGTCGGCAATGAGACGGAACTCGGCCTCGGGCAGGGCCCTGTGCAGATCCCAGGCGGTGACGGCCGGAGTGCACAGGTCGTAGCGACCCTGAACGATCACGGTCGGAATCTCGCGCAGCACACCGGCGCGGGCGAGGAGCTGGCCATCCTCCATCCAGCCCTCGTTCACGAAGTAGTGATTCTCGATGCGCGCGAACGCGAGCGCGTAGGTGGGGTCGGCGAACGCCGCGACCAGTTCGGGTCGCGGCAGCAGGGTGATGGCGGATGCCTCCCACGTCGCCCACGCGACGGCTGCCGGCCCGTGCACGGTCGGGTCGGGGTCGTTGAGCAGCCGGTGATACGCCCGGATGAGCGCGCCCCGCTCCTCGACCGGCACCGGCGCGAGGAAGCCTGGCCACAGATCGGGCAGCACCTCGTTCGCCCCGGCTCCCTCGTAGAACCAGGCGAGCTCGGAGCGACGGAGCGTGAAGATCCCGCGCAGCACGAGCTCGGTCACGCGCTCGGGGTGCGTCTCGGCGTACGCGAGCGCGAGGGTGCTGCCCCACGAGCCACCGAACACCTGCCAGCGATCGACCCCGAGGTGCTCGCGCAGTCGTTCGAGGTCGTCCACGAGGTGCCACGTGGTGTTCGCTGCGAGATCGAAGGAGGCGTCGCTGGCGTGCGGCAGGCTGCGTCCGCACCCGCGCTGGTCGAGCACGACGATGAGGTAGCGGCGGGGATCAAAGAGGCGCCGGTGGGCCGGGCTCGAGCCTGCGCCAGGACCTCCGTGCAGGAACACCACGGGCTTGCCGTCGGGGTTTCCGGAGGTCTCCCAGTAGATCGACTGCCCGTCGCCCACCTCGAGGAGGCCGGAGTCGAACGGATCGATGTCGGGGTAGAGGGTGCGCATGCTCTCGATCTTAGGGAACCCGTTCCCTGAGCTCGTCGAGGCGTCGGAGCTAGCGCCCCACGAGGCCCGTCTCGTAGGCGAGGATCACGGCCTGCACCCGGTCGCGCAGCTCGAGCTTCTGCAGAATCCGGCCCACGTGGGTCTTCACCGTCGACTCCGACAGCACGAACCTCGCGGCGATCTCCATGTTCGACAGGCCCTCGCCGATCGCGATGAGCACCTCGAGCTCGCGTTCGGTGAGCACGGCCAGCCGAGAAGCCGAGGCCGCCTGCGCGGCCCCGCCCGGCGCATCCGGAAGGCTGTCTCCGAACATCGTGAGCAGCTCTCGGGTGATGCGCGCCGACACGGCCGCGTCGCCCGAGGCGACCGCCCGGATCGCCGAGGTGAGCTCTGCGGGCCGCGCGTCTTTCAGCAGAAAGCCGCTCGCACCCGCGCGCAGGCCCGCGAACGCGTACTCGTCGAGGTCGAAGGTGGTGAGGATGATGATGCGGCTCGCCGGCTGCTCCCGCACGATCTCGCGCGTCGCCTCGATGCCGTCGAGCACGGGCATGCGCACATCCATGAGGATCACATCGGGTCGCAGGCTGCGGGCCTGCCGAATGGCGTCACGGCCGTCGCCCGCCTCGCCCACCACCTCGAACCCGGGCTCCGACTCCAGCACCATGCGCATACCCACGCGCAGCAGGGCCTGGTCGTCGACGAGCAGGATGCGCACGGTCGGGTGATCGACGGGGGCAGCGGAATCGGGGGCGAAGGTCATGTGGCCGGGCTCTCTGGGTGGGAAGGCGAGGTGGTCGGTTGCGGTGCAGCCGAGGGGATGCGTGCGTGCACTCGCCAGCCGCGCGGTTCGACCGGCCCGGCCTCGACGGTGCCGCCGTAGAGGGCGACGCGTTCGCGCATGCCGATGAGCCCGCGGCCGGAGCCCATCGAGGCGGACATCGCCGCGGCGCCGGCCGAGCCTCCAGCCGCACCTCCAGCCGCACCGCCGACCGAACCGCCGGCCGAGCCGCTGGCCGCCTGCGCGAGCCCGTCGTCGCGGACGGTCACCTCGGTCAGACCCGGAGTCGTGAAGTCGACGACCGCCTCGACCCGCGACGGTGTGCGGGCGTAGCGCAGCGCGTTCGTCAGAGCCTCCTGCACGACCCTGAACACGGTGAGCTGGGCCACCGAGTCGTCGTGCACGGCGCCTGACACGGTCAGGGTGATCGGCAGCCCCGCGGCGCGGTACGAGTCGACGAGGGGACGCAGTTCGTCGAAGGTGGGCTGCGGCGCCAGCGGGACGGCGGCCGACGACCCTCCGGCGGGCTGGTCGCCCGAGGCCTCGGTGAGCACGCCGAGCACCCGGCGCATGTCGGTCAACGACGTGCGGCCGATCTCGGAGACGTGCCCCATCGCATCCATGGCCCTGCCGGGGTCGCTCGTCGCGGCCCGTGTCGCGCCGTCGGCCAGCGCGATCATCACGGTGAGGCTGTGGGCGACGATGTCGTGCATCTCGCGGGCGATGCGCGCGCGTTCGGATGCCGTGGCCAGCTGCGCCTGCGCGTCTCGCTCGCGAGCGAGTTGGGCCGCGCGGGCGAGGAGCGCATCCATGTACCGTGCCCGGTTGCCCACCGTGATGCCGATGAGGGTGGCGATCACGAAGATCATGCCGTAGCCGAAGAAGGCGACCAGCAGCACGGCGACATCGAGCAGGCCCCCGACGACGGCACCGAGGGTGGCTGCGGCGGTTCCGATGATCGTCCAGAGCCACGCCGATCGCGCCGATCGGTAGACCGCGAGCGCGTAGAGCGCGATGACCAGGGCGATGCCGCCGACCGAGGAGCCCGTGTTCCCGGGGAACACGGCCACCATGAGGGCGCACGAGACGGCGGCCAGGATCCGGGGGATGAAGCGGCGGAACAGGATCGCGGCGGTGGTGCCGAGCGACAGAAGGGCCGACACCAGGGTCGCCGGCAGCGGCACTTGACTCGACGAGGCCACCACCGAGCCGATCGAGGCGTAGTAGAACACCCCCATGAGAACGGCGTCGATGATCCACGGATTGCGTCGGAAGAACGTGCGGATGAAGCCGGGCGGCTTCGGGAGGCCCAGCCCCTGGGGGTCGTAGTCCTCGGCCCTGCGCGGCCTCATGACGCGCGACGATCCAGCCTGGGCCGGGGGCACCATGGCTGGATCGGTCGACACGAGTGCTACGCGTCCCTTCGCTTCATCAGAACGGCCGCGGGAATCAGGGTCACCGCCACCCATCCGAGCATAACCAGCAGCGCCTGCCACGGCTCGAAGGTCGAGCCCGTGTAGTACAGACTCTGGCCCGCCGTTCCGGGCAGCCAGCTCGCCACGACCCCGGCCCACTCGGCGGGGATCAACTGGAAGATGGTGGGAACCACGAGCAGCAGTCCGAGGCTCGCGGCGATTCCGCCCGCGGTCGAGCGCAGTGCCGCGCCGATGCCGAGCGAGATCAGCCCGATGAACACGAGGTAGCCCGCGGCTCCGAAGAACGACAGCCAGAGGCTCGGCTCCAGTGGTGCTGCCTCGACGCCGTTGCCGGCGAGGATCGGCATGGTGACGATGTAGCTGATCACGATGGCGACGAGCGCCACCACGAAGGTCGCGACCGCGAACACCAGCGCCTTGGCGGCGAGAACGGGAAGCCTGTTGGGCACCGCCATGAACGACGAACGGATCTGACCCGTGGAGTACTCGCCGCTGATGACGAGCACGCCGAGCACCGCGATCACGAGCTGGCTGAACAGCACTCCGAGCGTCGAGATGCTCACGGCGGCCTGGGTCACCTGCTGGGTCGTCGGCTCGGTCGCCATCGGGCTGGTCGTGAGCGCGAAGAGCACCGCGATGCTCACCTGGATCAGAACGATGATCGAGAACGACCACCAGGTCGATCGCAGGCTGCGCAGCTTGATCCACTCGCTGCGCACGATGCCGGGAGCGCTGAGACCCCGGTTCGACGCGTCGATGTGGCTCGAGCGGGCGAGGGCGGGTTGGGCAAGGGTACTCATCGGACGACCTCCGGGGTGACGGACTGGGTGTGATATTCGACTTCGTCGGCGGTGAGGCGCAGGTAGGCCTCTTCGAGCGAGCCGGTGACGGTGGTCAGCTCGTGCAGCACAAGACCGTTGGATGCGGCGATGCCGCCGATGGTCGCCGCCGAGACGCCGGCCACGTCGAGCGTCGACCCGCTCGCGGAGGTGACCTGCACATCCGGGGCGGCGAGCAGCCGGGCGAGCTCGGCCGCCTGGGGGCTCGAGACGCGCACGGACGTGACCGCGCCCTGGCCGACGACGTCGGCGACCGGGGCGTCTGCGATGACGCGGCCTCGGCCGAAGACGATGATGTGATCGGCGGTCATGGCCATCTCGCTCATGAGATGGCTCGACAGCAGCACGGTACGCCCCTCGGAGGCGAGGTGCTTGAGCAGTCCACGCACCCACAGCACGCCCTCGGGGTCGAGACCGTTGATGGGCTCGTCGAGGATGAGGGTCTGCGGGTCGCCGAGCAGGGCGGCGGCGATACCGAGGCGCTGCCCCATGCCGAGCGAGAACCCGCCCACGCGCTTGCCGGCCACGGCCTGCAGGCCGGTGAGGTCGATGACCTCGCGCACCCGGGCCGCTCCGATGCCGTGGGTGGCTCCGAGGGCGAGCAGGTGGTTGTAAGCCGAGCGGCCCGAGTGGATGGCCTTCGCGTCGAGCAGGGCTCCGACCTCGTGGAGGGGGGCGGAGTGCTCGGCGTAGAAGTGGCCATTCACGCGGACGCTGCCCGACGTTGGCCGGTCGAGCCCCACGATCATGCGCATCGTGGTGGACTTGCCCGCGCCGTTGGGGCCGAGGAGGCCCGTGACCTTGCCCGGCCGCACCGTGAACGTGGCGGCATCCACCGCTGTTCGTTGGCCGTAGCGCTTGGTGAGGGACTGTGCTTCGATCATGTCGATCTCCTGTCGATTCACGTCTGTACGTCTGTGTTCGTGTACAAGCAGACGTGGAGGAGGCCGACCCTCCTCCACTTCTTCGAGGTTAGAAGTGGACGGAGTGTGGCGAATCGCCCGAGAGGACGGTCTTGACCGGAGCGTGTCGTACCGGGGTACTACCTCGGCCCGCGACGACTACGCCGCCCGCGCCATGAGTTCGAGCGTGTCGATCACCCGGTTCGAGAAGCCCCATTCGTTGTCGTACCAGGCGACCACCTTGATGTGCCTGCCGTCGACGCGGGTGAGGGCGGAGTCGAAGATCGCCGACGCCGGCTGGTCGACGATGTCGCTCGAGACGAGCGGCTCCTCGGAGTAGTCGAGGATGCCCGCAAGCGCGCCCGCTGCGGCGGTGCGGTAGGCGGCGAGAACCTCGTCGCGGGTGACGTCGCGCGAGACGGTCGTGTTGAGTTCCACGATCGATCCCACCGGAACGGGCACGCGGATCGAGTCACCCGAGAGCTTTCCCTCGAGATTCGGCAGCACGAGCCCGATGGCCTTGGCGGCACCGGTCGTGGTGGGCGCGATGTTCACGCCCGCGGCCCGTGCACGCCGCAGGTCGCGGTGCGGACCGTCCTGCAGGTTCTGCTCCTGCGTGTAGGCGTGCACCGTCGTCATGAAGCCGTGCTCGATTCCGGCCAGGTCGTCCAGCACCGCGGCGAGCGGCGCGAGGGCGTTGGTCGTGCACGAGGCGTTGGAGACGATCACGTGGCGCGCCGGATCGTAGGCACCGGTGTTCACGCCGAACGCGAGCGTCACGTCTGCGCCGTCCGAGGGTGCACTCACCAGCACGCGCTTGGCGCCGGCCGCGAGGTGCGCTCGGGCGGCGTCGGCGGAGGTGAACCGACCTGTGGCCTCCAGAACGATATCGACACCCAGCTCGGCCCAGGGCAGGGCGGCGGGCTCGCGTTCGGCGATCACCCGGATGCGATGACCGTCGACGAGCAGGTCGGTCCCGTCCACCTCGACGGCGCGGTCGAAGCGACCGTGCGCGCTGTCGTACTTGAGCAGGTGGGCGAGCGAGTCAGGGGCGGTGAGATCGTTGATGGCGACGACCTCGAGCGCGCTGTCGCGGTCGAGCAGAGCGCGCAGGGTGTTGCGCCCGATACGGCCGAATCCGTTGATGGCAATGCGAGTCATGGAAGGTTCCTTTCATTCCGCCTCCCATGTTCGGCGGGCCGGCGCACCTTCACCAGTGGCTGGAACGACGCGACTCGAAAGGATCTCGCCACACGCGGGATACGACCTCAGGCGGAGAAGGTGTGACGGTATTCGGTCGGCGACGTGCCCAGGATGCGTCGGAAGTGCAGCCGCAGATTGGCTCCGGTTCCCAGCCCCACCCGGGCGGCGATCTGTTCGACGCCGAGATCGGTGCTCTCGAGAAGCTCACGGGCGACATCGACCCGTGCCCGCAGCATCCACTGCATCGGCGTGTAGCCGGTGTCTTCGACGAAGCGGCGCGAGAAGGTGCGCGCGGAGACCCGGGCGTTGCGGGCGAGCATGTCGAGGGTGAGCGGATCCGCGAGGTGGGCCAACACCCACTCGCGAGTGGTCGCGAAGAGGTCGCCGAGCGGCTCGGGCACACTGCGTGGAACGTACTGCGACTGCCCGCCGCTTCGATACGGCGCCGCCACGAGACGGCGGGCGACGTGATTCGACAGCGCGACGCCGTGATCTCGGCGTACGAGGTGCAGGCACAGGTCGATTCCGGATGCCGCACCGGCAGACGTGAGCACATCGCCCTCGTCGACGAAGAGCACGTCCTCGTCGAGATGCACAAGCGGATGCTTCTTCACCAGCGCCCGCGTGTAGTGCCAGTGGGTGGTCGCCCGCTTGCCGTCGAGCAGCCCGGTCGCCGCGAGAGCGAACGCCCCGGTGGAGATCGCAGCGAGCCGCGCGCCCCGCTCGTGGGCGGCCAATAGCGCGTCGAGCACGTGAGGCGGCGGATCGATCTGGGCGGGCATCCGATAGCCCGGCACGAAGATCGTGTCCGCCTGCGTGAGGGCCTCCAGCCCATCGGCCACGTGATACGAGAGCCCGTCTCCACCTGTCACCAGGCCCGGAGCCGCTCCGCACACCCGCACGTCGTAGGGCATGCTCGGGCGGTTCGAGAAGACCTGCGCCGGTATGCCGACGTCGAGCGGCTTCGCCCCCTCGAGCACGAGCACGGCGACGCCGTGGTTGTTGCTGGTCATGTTCCCAGCTTGCCCCCTTCGACAGGCTCAGGGAACGAGGGTGTTGGTGCGCTGAGGGGGCGGCGAGGCGCTAGATGCGCTCCTTCTGCTTCTTCGAGAGGGTCTTCTCGTCGATGGGGGCCTCGCCGCTCGCGCGCTGCTCGGCATAGTAGTCGCGCGCCTCCCTCTGGCGCTCGGCCTCGGCGCCCGTGGCGATCGACGCGCGGATGTGCTCGGGGCCGTACCCGAAGGCATCCACCAGGTCTTGGGCGTGCGGCCGCAGGCGCGCGATCAGGCGGTCGATGTACGCCGTCACCGCCTGCGCGCGCTTCGGCGAGAGCCTGCCGTTGATGAGGTACCAGGCCAGGTGCTTCTCGATGAGCCCGAGGCCGAAGAGGTCGCGCACCCAGGTGAGCACGATACGGGTTCCCTCGTCGTCGATCTCGTCGAGGGCGTCGGTGAACGCCTCCCACTGCAGCAGTTCGGCGTGAGCCCTGGCCGCGTCGATGACGGCGCTCTGGTTGGCGTTGAACAGGTCTGCGGCGACCTGCTTCGACGACTTGGTTCCCGGGCGCAGCCTGCCGGCCACCTCGGCCACCATCGTCTCGACCCGGTCGGTCAGCAGGGCACGCTGCGCACCGGTCTCGCGCAGCTGTTCGACGCTGCGGGCCACGGATCCGCGGTCTGACAGGTTCTGCGCGAGGGTGCGCAGTCCCGTGCCGCTGACCGTGCGATCGGCGGCCTGCTCCACGACGTAGCGCGCGAGCACGCCGACATCGGCCTTGGCGAAGCGGCGGCTGTAGTCGGTGAGCAGGCGCTTGGCCACGAGCTGCAGCAGCACATGGTTGTCGCCCTCGAAGGTGGCGTACACGTCGAGGTCGGCCCTGAGCCCGACCAGGCGGTTCTCTGCAAGGAATCCCGCGCCGCCGCAGGCCTCGCGGGCCTCCTGCAGCGTGTCGAGCGCGTGCCAGGTGGAGAGGGGCTTGAGCGCGGCGGCGAGGGTCTCGAGATCCTGGCGGTCGGCGTCGGTGTCGGTCGCGCCCGAGAAGACGCCGTCGAACTTCGTGAGCAGCTGCTCGTGGGCGAAGCTCGCCGCGTAGGTTGTGGCGATCAGCGGAATCAGCCGGCGCTGGTGCACCTGGTAGTCGAGGATCACCTCTTCGTCGGTGTCGCTGCCTGCCGTGAACTGCCGGCGCTCGTTGCCGTAGCGCACGGCGATCGCGAGCGCCACCTTGGCCGCGGCGACCGAGGCGCCGTCGAGCGAGACGCGGCCCTGCACGAGGGTGCCCAGCATCGTGAAGAAGCGGCGGCCCGGGCTCTGGATGGGCGACGAATACGTGCCGTCGACATCCACATCGCCGTAACGGTTGAGCAGGTTCTCGCGCGGGATGCGCACGTCGGTGAAGTGCAGGCGCCCGTTGTCGATGCCGTTGAGGCCGCCCTTGAGCCCGTCGTCTTCACCGCCGACGCCGGGCAGGAACTGACCGTCGGCGTCGCGCAAGGGAACGTAGAAGGCGTGCACGCCGTGGTTGATGCCCTCGGTGATGAGCTGGGCGAAGAGCACGGCCGCGGTGCCGTGCACGGCGGCGTTACCGAGGTAGTCCTTCCACGCGCCGCGGAACGGAGTGTCGATCACGAACTCCTGGCTGCCCACATCGAAGGTCGCCGTGGTGGCGATCGCGGCGACGTCGGAGCCGTGCCCCGTCTCGGTCATGGCGAACGCCCCCGGAACCTCGAGGCTCATGATCGCGGGCAGGAAGGCCTCGTGGTGGTACTGCGTGCCGAGGTGCAGAACTGCGGCGCCGAAGAGGCCCCACTGCACGCCCGACTTGATCTGCAGGGAGGGGTCGGCGGTGACCAGCTCTTCGAAGCCGGCGATGTTGCCGCCGTGGTCGTCTTCTCCGCCGAGGCTCTTCGGAAAGGCCTTGTGCACTCCCCCGTGCTCGACGAGCAGCTCGAGCTGGTGGAAGACGGTGTCGCGGTGCTCTTTCAGCGACTGGCCGTCGACCCGCTGCATCTCGGGTCTGCCGGTCAGCTTGCGGGCGGCGATGCGCGCATCCGCCCAGGTGCCCAGCAGGTACTGGCCGAGCGCGGCCGTGTCGATGCGGGCATCCGCCTTGTCGATCGCCATGCCGGTCGTCGTCTCGTCGAGCTTCTCGCTCTCCTCGATCCGGTCTGCAAGCTGGATCGAGCTGTCGCCGCTCGTCTCGTTCTTCACCGCGTCCACCATCATTGGCCTCTTCCGTGCTGTCGTGACTTCTGCATCCACGCTACGAGCGCCCGAGCGAGCACGACAATCGACCGTCCCTGCCCTACAAACAGTGCTCGCAGACCGAGGCGGCGCGTTGATGATGTCTACAGCCGAACGCCCGGAACGCAGGCGCTCCCCCACAACGTCACGACGCCATCGATCAGGTGGCCGACACCTCGACGAGACGCGCCTCGCGTCGCCGCGCCGCGACATCCACCGTGGTGGCCGCGATGAGCGCGATACACAGCACGGCCACGCCGGGCGCGACGAGGTCGATCGCCGCGTTGAGCCCCAGGGCCGTCGCCAGTGCACCGGCGACGACCGCCGTGATGGCCTGCAGCAGATACGAGAACAGGTAGAGCAGCGAGAGCGTTCCGCCGCGGTGCTCGGGAAGAGCGGTGCGGTTGAGCAGTGTCAGCCCGCCGGTGAAGACGAAGGAGTAGCCGACCCCGCCCACGATGCACCAGACCACGAACAGGGCGATCGAGCCCTGCGCGGCCGTGAGTTCCATCACGCCGAGGCCCGCGATGCTGATGACCGCACCCGCGATCAGGGAGACGTGTGCCGGAACCCTCTGCAGCAGGAGCGCGGTGACGCCGATCGCCACCGACGAGATGGCGAGCAGGGCGCCGACGATCAGCAGGTTCGTCGTGCCGGTGAGGTCCCTCGCCATCGACGACCCCAGCGACAGGAAGATCGCCCCCACGCTGTAGGCCACCACCACGCCCAGCGTCGAGGCGATGAAGGTGCGCAGCAGAGACCGGGGCACGTGGATGCCCGACGGCTTCCAGCGCGCGGGCCGCCCGTCGGGGCCGACGGCGCGCGGCGGGTTGTCGCGGCGCATGAACCACACCACGGCGAAGGCGAGACCAGCGAGAACGAACAGCACCCAGAAGCTGAGCTGCAGCGGCCACGGTGCGTACTGGGCCAGGCCCCCGCTTACGAAGAGCACGAGGGTCAGCCCTGTCGATGTCGACACGGTGGTGAGCACCGACGCGAAGCGAGGGTTCTTCGAGAGGTTGTTCTCGACGAGCGCGGCACTGGCCGCGCCGAGGGCGAAGCCTGTTCCGACCCCCTGCAGTACTCGGCCCGCGAAGAGGAAGCCCACGTTCGGGGCGACGGCGAAGACCAAAGCCGACGCCACGATCAGGCCCACTCCGATCAGCATGGCCCGCCTGCGGCCGATCGAGTCGGAGATGCCCCCGGCGAGGAGGAGTACGAGCAACAGGGCGACCGGGTAGGTGCCGAAGATCGACGTGGTCACCACCGGAGAGAGATCCCACTCCGCGGCGTAGCTCGGGTACAGCGTCGACGGGGCGCCGCTGGCCCAGAGGCAGAGGGCGAGCACCGAGGCGGCGGCCCAGAAGCTGCCCCTCTTGCCCCACTGTCGGCGGGTGCGAGCGGGTGCGGTCTCGGAAGCGGTCATTTCGCCACCATACCCGCCTGACTTGGAATTTCCAATTCAGATGCGGAAGACGTATCGTGGGGCCATGCCGCACGCATCCGCCACCCAACCCCGCTGCTCGATCGCCCGCACCATGCAGGTGCTCGGCGAGAAGTGGACGGTGCTGATCGTGCGCAGCGCGTTCCAGGGCGACAGCCGGTTCTCCGAGTTCCGCGACAGGCTCGGCGTTCCCACCGACGTGCTCTCGGCGCGGCTGACGACCCTGGTGGATGCGGGCATCTTCGAGCGCCGCAGCTACAAGGAGGCCGGCTCGCGTGAGCGGTCGAGCTACCACCTCACGGAGGCCGGATCCGAACTCAAGAAGGTGCTCGCCGCCCTCAGCGAGTGGGGAACCGCCCATCGGGCCAGCGAGTTCGGGCCCAGCGTGCTCTACGTCGATGGCAACTCAGACGAGGTGTCCGTCGAATTCGTGTCGGCCTCGGGCTCGACCCTCGAATGCGCCGACGTAGCGATGGTTCCCGGGCCGGGTGCGACGACGACCTGGTAGCCGACCGCCGGCCGACGCGCAGTCGAGACCCCGTGGCCCGGGGCTACTTCAGTTCCTGCCTCGGGAATACGACCTTCTGAATGATGATGATCGTCGACGCGGCCACCGGGATGGCGACGAGAGCCCCGAGGATGCCGCCGAGCGTGCCGCCGGCGACCGCCGCGATCACGACGACCGCTCCGGGAACCGAGACCGCGCGGTTCATGATGCGCGGGCTGAGGAAGTAGGCCTCCACCTGCATGTAGATCAGGTAGTAGATCAGCGCGACGAGTGCGGTCAAGGGCGACGCGAAGAGGCAGGTCAGCACGATGATGAGCGACCCCGTGAGGGTTCCGACGAGGGGAATCAAGGAGAACAGGAAGGCGATGAAGGCGAGCAGCACGAACTGCGGCGCCCCGATGATCCAGAGGAAGATCGCGCTGAGCACGCCGTTCACGGCGGCGAGCGTGAACTGCCCCACGACGTAGCGACCGACTGCAGACGTGATGTCCTCCGACACGTCGATGAAGCCGGCGCGCTTGCTGGCCGGCACGAAGCGATAGGTGACGCGCTTGATCGAACGCAGCGACGCGAGGAAGTAGAGCGTGAGGATCAGCACGATCGTCGCGCCCGTCACTCCGCTGGCGACCCCGACGCCCACGGCCAGGATTCCGCCGCCGAGGCTCACGAAGTTGTTTGGATCGCTCACGAAGTCGGTCACGCTCTTGGCGATGGAGTCGAAGTCGACGACCCCGGAGAGCTGCTGCTCCACCGATTTCACGAAGTCGCTGTTGACCAGTCGCGTGGCGATGTCGGGAAAGTTGGTGATGAGATTGGAGATCTGGTCGACGATCACGGGGATGATCGTGAAGAGCAGACCTGCGAACCCGAGGATGACCGCCGCGAAGACCACCAGGATCGCCGCCCAGCGCGGAAGCTTCTTCTCGAGCCACGACACGAGGGGGTCGAGGCCCAGCGCGAGGAACAAGGCCACACCCACGTAGATCAGCACGGTCGTCAGCTGGCCGATGACCCCGCCGATGAGGATCGACACCAGCACGCCGAGACCCCCGACGAGCCCGATGCGGAACGCGTTGATACGGACGGGCGGGAGAGCGGTGCTGCCGGGGACGACGATGTCCGACTGCGGCTCTTGGATCGCGGCCCTGTGTCGTCTCTTGTTCCTCAGCATGCGAGCCCCCGTCTTGTCGTGTCGATCACGCTCACCCCACCTTAGGAGGGTCTGTTGCGCCCCAACGCACGCTTGACTTTCTCGATGGTCGACGCGGCTGGCGCCTCGTTGTAGACCCCGGCCTTCTCCTGGCCCGACATGCGCTGGATGTCGTCCATCAGCACGTCTGTCAGCTTGCGTCGCGCGCGGGCCGACGTGGCCTGTCCGAACTCCGACGCGTCGATCGGACGCCCGAATTCGACGGACACACGATGCAGCCGAGGAATGCTCGAACCGACGGGCTGCAGCTTCTCGGTGCCGATCAGGGCGACCGGAACGATCAGGCTGCTCGAGCTCATCGCCAGCCAGGCCGCACCCGTTCGCCCCTTGTAGATGCGTCCGTCTCGCGAGCGGGTGCCCTCGGGGTAGATGGCGAACGCCTCGTCGCGTTCCAGAATGGCGAGCCCCGCATCCAGCGCGTCCTGGGCGGCCTGGCCCGCCCCCCTGTCGACCGGAACGGCGCCGATGGCCGAGAAGAAGGATCGCGAGAGCCACCCCTTCGCGCCTTCACCCGCAAAGTACTCGGACTTCGCGAGGAACGAGACGTTGCGCGGCGCTACGAGGGTGAGCACGACGCTGTCGATGAAGCTCAGGTGGTTGCTCGCGAGCAGCACCCGCCCCGTCTTCGGCACGTTGTCGCGTCCGATCACCCTGGGCCTGTAGACGGCGCGGGCGACCGGCGCGAGCAGGGCACGGCTGAGAAAGGTGAGCATGCGCCCAGTCTCACAGAGTACTTATAGCCCTGAGGGCATGCACTGCGGAACAGGGTGTATCTATGCTCGATTCAGGATACGGTTGCGCCCGCCACGACCTCGAGGAGCGCCTCGCCGTACTTCTGCAGCTTGGCCTCGCCGATGCCGGTGATGCCTCCGGCCTGCGAGAGCGAGGTGGGCCGCTCGGTGGCGATCGCCCTCAGGGTCGCGTCGCCGAAGACGATGTAGGCGGGCACGCCCTGCTCCCGCGCCTCGCCGGCGCGCCATGCCCGCAGCTTTTCGAAGAGCTCCTGGTCTGCCGGCGCGAGCTCGGCCGTCGCCGCCTTCGACTTCGACGAGCCAGACGAGCGAACACTGCGGGCAGCACGTTCGGCCTCGCGCCTCATCGACACCGGATGCCTGCCGGCCAGCACCTCGCCGCTCGCCTCGGTGATGACCAGGGTGCCGTAGCCGTCGTCGTTCACCGCGAGCAGTCCCTGCGCCAGCAATTGACGCACGACGCCCCGCCACTGCTGGTCGCTGAGGTCTTGTCCGATACCCCAGGTGGAGAGGCTCTGGTGATTCAGCTGGGTCACTCGGTCGGTGACCTTGCCGCGCAGGATGTCGATGAGCTGGCCCGCGCCGAACCGCTGGTTGCGCTCGCGCTGCAGGCGCACGACGGTGGAGAGCAGCTTCTGGGCTGCTACGGTGCCGTCCCACGACTCGGGCGGCTCGAGGCAGGTGTCGCAGTTGCCGCACGGCGTGGACTGCTGACCGAAATAGCCGAGCAGGTTGACCCGACGGCAGTGCACCGTCTCGCACAGGGCGAGCATGGCGTCGAGGTGGGCCGACAGCCGACGGCGATGGGCGAGGTCGCCCGGCGACTCGTCGATCATGCGGCGTTGCTGCACCACGTCTTGTAGCCCGTAGGCGAGCCAGGCCGTCGACGGCAGTCCGTCGCGGCCGGCCCGGCCGGTCTCCTGGTAGTAGCCCTCCACCGACTTGGGCAGGTCGACGTGGGCGACGAAGCGCACGTCGGGCTTGTCGATGCCCATGCCGAACGCGATCGTGGCGACGATGATGATGCCGTCTTCGCGCAGGAAGCGCGACTGGGTCGACGCCCGCAGCCGCGAATCAAGGCCCGCGTGATAGGGCAGCGCCTTCAGTCCGTTGTCGGCCAGGAACTGCGCGGTCTTTTCGACCGTGTTGCGCGACAGCGCGTAGACGATGCCCGAATCGGTGGGGTGCTCTCCCTTGATGAGCGAGAGGAGTTGCTTGCGCACCTCGCCCTTGTTCTCGATGCGATAGCGGATGTTCGGCCGGTCGAAGCTGGCGACGAAGTGCTTCGCCTGCTGCATGCCCAGGCGTTCGGTGATCTCGGCATGGGTCGCCTCGGTCGCCGTCGCGGTGAGGGCGATGCGCGGAACCTGCGGCCAGCGCTCGGCGAGCTCGGAGAGGGCGAGATAGTCGGGGCGGAAGTCGTGGCCCCACTGGGAGACGCAGTGGGCCTCGTCGATGGCGAACAGTGCGATCTCGCCCTGCGCGAGGAATCTTTTGGTGGCCTCGCTGGAGAGCCGCTCCGGCGCGACGTAGAGAAGGTCGAGCTGCCCGCCGAGGTAGGCGTTCTCGACGCGCGCCCGCTCTGCGGCATCCTGCGTGGAGTTGAGGAATGCGGCGCGAACCCCCACGGCGGTGAGCGCGTCGACCTGGTCTTGCATCAGGGCGATGAGGGGCGAGATGACGATGCCGGTGCCTCGGCGAACGAGCGACGGGATCTGGTAGCAGAGCGACTTGCCGCCGCCGGTGGGCATGAGCACGACGGTGTCGCCGCCGTCGATGACGTTCTGGATGATCGCGGCCTGGTCGCCGCGGAAGGTCTCGTACCCGAACACCCGCTGCAGGGCCTCGACCGCGGTCTCGGGGGCGGCCGTCTCGACAGGCTCGACGAACGGAGCGGCCGTTCCCTGAGCCTGTCGAAGGGGGGCCTGTCGAACCGGAGCCTCTCGAACGGGACCCTCGTCGTAGTACGGATCGTAGGGCGGCTCGTCGTCGAGTGGTGGCGGTTCGGCCTCCGGGTCCCAGGGGATGTCTGCGTTCCACGTCACGCCCTGAAGTGTACCGGCGCCCGCCGACCCCGAGCCCGCGAGCGCCGGTGTCTGTGCAGATCCGACAGCGCTAGGCTCGACGTCCATGCTCGTCACCCTGTTCGGCCTCGCGGGCGCGTTCGTCTACGGCGCTGCCGACTTCCTCGGCGGCATCGCCTCGCGGCGCCTCTCACCGTTCGCTGTCACGGGGATCGCAGCCGGCTCGGGGCTGGTCGTACTCATCGCCGTGTATCCGTTCGTGGGCGGAGCCTGGTCGGCGGAGGCGGTGCTGTGGGGCAGCATCTCCGGCGTCTCGGGCGCGATCGGTATCTCGTTGCTGTACGCCTGTCTCGCGATCGGGCCCATGAGCATCCTGTCGCCGCTGACCGCGGTGATCTCTGCCATCGTTCCCCTCTCGATCGGGCTCGCGCGGGGCGCAGCGTTCCAGCCCATCGGCTACGCCGCACTGGCGCTCGCCCTGGTCGCCGTCATTCTCGTCGGATTCGTGCCCGAGAAGGATGCCGCGCGTCCGAGCCTTCGGGGAATCCTGATGGCCATCGGCTCGGGCGCCACGATCGGCGTCTTCCTGGTCGCCATCGACGCCGCGCCCAGCGACTCGGGGCTCGTTCCCCTGTTCTTCAACCGTGCCGTCAACGGCGCGATCATGGCTGCAATCGTACTGGCGGCGTTTCTCGTCGCCCGCCGGCGAACGGATGCGACGGCCCGGCCCGATGAGGCCGGCCGCAGAGCCGGCCTCGGCGCCGCTCTTGCCCCCGCCCTCGCGTGCGGCGTCGCCGACGCGGCGGCGAACGGCCTGATCCTCGCGGGACTCCGCCTCGGCGAACTCTCGGTGACCTCGGTGCTCACGGCCCTCTATCCGGCCGGAACCATCATTCTGGCGTCGATCGTTCTGAAGGAACGCATAGCCCCGCTGCAGGCGGTCGGCCTGGTTCTCGCGCTCGCCGCCGCCGCCATGCTGTCACTCGCCTGAGCGGTCTCCGCCCGGCAGCGTGGTTTGGTTACCCTGCCCTAAGCTGGAGGCGGAGGATCGATGAGAAACGTGAGCACCCGGCTGCTTCTGACCTGCGCCGCGATCGGCGTCGCCGGCGGTCTCGTCTTCGCGCTCAACGCCTGGATCGGCGGCACGGTCGCGGCCCTTGCACCGCTTCTCTACGGATTCACGATCGGCGTCTATTTCGTTCCCGGCGTCGTCGCTCAATACGTGATCAGGCGCGGCGGAGTAGCGGTGCTGACCGCCGGCATCGCGGGTCTCGTCACCGCTCCCCTGCAGCCCCTCGGGTTCTGGGCGACACTCATCGCCATCGCCATCGGGGCCTTCCAGGAGCTGCCGTTCCTCATCACGAGGTATCGCCGCTGGAGCACCTGGCTGTTCCTCGTGGGCGGAGCCGTCGCCGGCGTCGTCTGCGCCCTCGGCATGTACAGAACTCTTGCGAAAGACGCCCTCGATGCCGGTTCGGGCGCCGTGCTGATGTCGGGCTACTTCGTCGCGCCCGTCGTCTTCACGGCTCTCGCGGTACTGCTCGGTGCCGCACTCGTGCGCACCGGCGTGGCCCGCGGCCTGCGCTCCGAGCGCGCTCGCAGCACCCCCGCGGCGTGACGGTCGCAGACCCGCACGACGCGGCATCGGAGAAGTCGCACGCCACGCCCGCGGTGCGTGTGCAGTCCGTGTCGATCCGGCACGACGGTCGAGACATCACGACCCCGACCGAGGTGACGTTCGACGTCGATCCGGGCGAGGTCGTGCTGCTGCTCGGCCCCTCGGGCTGCGGCAAGTCGACGCTGGCGCTCGCCCTGAACGGGCTCGTGCCCCACGCGGTTCCCGCCGAGCTCACGGGCACGGTGACCGTGAGCGGGATGCGCACGGCTCACGAGACGGTGGCTCGGCTCAGCGAACGCGTGGCGATGGTGTTCCAGGATCCGGACTCGCAGATGGTCACGGGCACCCTGCTCGACGAGGTGGCGTTCGGCCCCGAGAATCTGCTGCTCGACCGGGCGGAGGTGCTGTCGCGGGCCGAACAGAGCCTGCGCCAGGTGGGCCTGTGGGAGCGTCGAGGCGACAACCCCGACACGCTCTCGGGAGGCGGTCGACAGCGGCTCGCCATCGCCTGCGCCCTCGCGATGAAGGCGGCCGTGCTCGTGCTCGACGAGCCGACGGCCAACCTCGACCCGGCCGGAATAGACGAGGTCTACGCGGTACTGCGGAGCCTCGTCGACAGCGGCCACCACGCGATCGTGCTCGTCGAGCACAACCTCGACGCGGCCATCGAGCTCGTCGACCGCGTGATCGTGCTCGACAGGAACGGGCGACTCGCGATCCAGGGCCCGACGAGACAGGTGCTCGCCGACCGGGTCGACGAGCTCATGCGCCTCGGCGTCTGGCTGCCCGTCGCCCTGCTCGCGGCGCTGCGACTCCGAGAAGCCGGCATCCGACTCGACCCCCTCCCCCTCACTCCGCGCGAGCTGACGGCCGCGCTCGACGCGCAGGATGCCCTCCCCGCGCCGGTCGTCGCAGGCGCGGTCCCCGAGGCGGGCGCGACGGGCACGGCGGGTAGGACGGGCGTCGCACAAGCGCCCGCAGCCGTGGAGCCGGCCGTGCGGGTGACCGCACTCGACCTCGATCGCGGGCGCACCCGCATCCTGAACGGCATCGACGTGACGATCGAACGCGGCTCGTTCGTGGCGATCGTCGGAACGAACGGCGCGGGCAAGACGACCCTCCTGCAGGCCATCGCGGGAGTCATCCGGGCGCCGGCCGGTCGCATCGACGTTCTCGGACTCGACCCGGCCAAGGCCGACGCGCGCACGCTGGCCCGCACGGTCGGCTTCGTCTTCCAGAACCCGGAGCACCAGTTCATCAAGTCCACGGTCGCAGAGGAGCTCGCCCACGGACCGCGGCTCCAGGGCATCGCGGCTGACGACGTCGAGGAGCGAGTCTCGGGCATGCTCGATCGCTTCGATCTGCAGGAGCTGCGCGACGAGCATCCGTTCCTGCTCTCCGGCGGGCAGAAGCGGCGCCTCTCCGTGGGCACCGCGCTCATCGACGGCGCCCCGCTGCTCGCGCTCGACGAGCCCACCTTCGGGCAGGACAGGGCGCGGGCGTCTGAGCTGCTGACCCTGCTCGACGGACTCAACGCCCAGGGCACGACCGTGCTCGTCGTGACGCACGACCTGCAGCTCGTCGCCGAGCACAGCAGCCACATCCTGGTTCTCGACTCGGGCAGGGTCGCGGCGTTCGGCCCGACCGCCTCTGTCCTGGCATCCGATGCGCTCGACGAAGCGGGGCTGCGCAGGCCGCCGCTGGCCCGGGCATTTCGCGAGCTCGAGCGGCATCCGTCGTGGCGATCGGTCACACGGCTCCGCGACCTGCCCTCGGGGCCGACCTCGTGACCCCGTCTCGCGCTGCCGTGTCGAAACCGCCGATCGACCCCTACGCCGCGCCCGCCGACTTCGGCCCGTGGCGCTTTCTGCACCGGCTCAATCCGCTTTCCAAGATCGCGGCGCCCCTGCCGGCCATGGCGCTGCTGCTCTTCACACGCGACGTCATGACGCCCCTCGTCTTCTGTCTGGTCGCCCTCGCGCTTCTCGTGATCGGCGCGCACCTGCGTGCCCGCACGCTGCTGCTCCTGCTCCTCGCGGTTCCCGCAGCGGTGGGGGTCATGTCTGTGAGTTTCGGCATCTGGGCCGATCCGGCGGCGTCGGCCGATCCATCCGTGATCGTCGATGCCGGGCCGCTTCGCCTCACGGTCGGCGGCTGGCTCATCGGGCTGGCCACCGCACTGAGGCTCGCCGCCATCGTTCTGCTCGCACTCATCGGCGGCCTCACCTCGACCGGCCCCGACCTCGTGCGATCTCTCGTGCAGCAGCTGCGTGTGCCCTACAGGCTCGGCTACACGGCCCTTGCCGCGTTCCGCTTCGTGCCCCGCTTCGGTCACGAGCTCGAGGTGATCAGGCAGGCGCATCGAGTGCGCGGCATCTCGGATGGGCGGGGTCCGATCGCGTGGCTCGTGCGCACGGCCGGTTACGTCGTCCCCCTGCTGGCGGGGGCCATCAGGCACGCCGAGCGGGTCGCATTGGCCATGGACTCGCGCGCGTTCGGCGCCCATCCGACACGCACCGAGCGCTACTCGATCGCCTTCCGCGCCAGGGACTGGTTCTTCATCGTGGGATTCTGGGCCGCGACCGCCGTCGTGGTCATCGTCTTCGCGTCATGATCGGGCGGTGAGGGAGTCTCTTTAAGTGAGGGGCCGATCCGACTCCCCTTTCACAGAATGTGACGAAAGGACAGGCGATGATGCCATCCGTCTTCACCCGCAGCAACCATCCAGCCGCGACCGGCCGCATCCTGGGGCTTTTCGCCCGACGATCGCGGGCACCGATCGTGCACCGCAGCACCTGGACCGACGACGACGCGTACCGCCATGCGGTCGCAGCCTTCCATTCGGCCCACGGCAGGTCCCCGAGGATCGATTCGCGGTTTCCGAGCGAGCGCCGACTCGCCCTCTGGATGCAATCGGCGAGCGCGTCGACACCCGTGACCATGCCTCGTCGGTTCGGCGCGCATTTGTAAATCATTCCAACTAGGAATACCGTTCTACACGAGTGTCATCGGTGCCTCCTACGATGGGCGCACAGCACGTTCACTCCTGTCGCCCTCGTGAGGAACCACCGTGGAACTCATCCGCCTCATCATCCATCACCTGAAGCCCTACACGGGCTGGGTGATCGCCGTCGTCGTCTTCCAGTTCGTCTCGACGCTCGCGGCCCTCTACCTTCCGAGCCTCAACGCGCAGATCATCGACAAGGGCGTGTCGACAGGCGACACCGACTTCATCTGGTCGACCGGCATGACCATGCTGCTCGCCTGTATCGTGCAGGTGGCCACCGCGATCGCGGGCATCTACTTCGGCGCCCGCACGGCCATGGCCGTCGGTCGCGACCTGCGGCGCGAGATCTATCGCAAGGTCGACACCCTGGGCGCCATCGACGTCGCCAAGTTCGGAACGGCCACCCTGATCACCCGCGGCACGAACGACGTGCAGCAAGTGCAGATGCTCGTTCTGATGTTGCTCAACTTCATGGTCTCGACGCCGATCATGTGCATCGGCGGAATCATCTTCGCCCTCCGTGAAGACGCGGGGCTGTCCTGGCTGGTGTGGGTCTCGGTGCCGCTGCTCTTCGTGATCGTCGGCTTCCTCGTCTTCCTGCTGCTGCCTCTGTTCCGTCTGATGCAAGACCGCATCGACGGAATCAACAGTGTTCTGCGCGAGCAGATCATGGGCATCCGGGTCGTGCGGGCCTTCGTGCGCGAGCCGTTCGAGTCCGAGCGCTACCAGCGCGCCAACGAGGCCATCACGGTCGTGTCGGTCAAGGTCGGCAACCTCTTCGTGCTCATGTTCCCCGCCATCATGATGATCCTGCACCTGGCCACAGCCGCCGTGCTGTGGTTCGGCGGCCAGAGAGTCGACGCCGGCGACATCCAGGTGGGCTCCCTCACGGCGTTCCTGCAGTATCTGCTGCAGATCCTCACCGCTGTCATGATGGGCGTCTTCATGGTCATGATGATCCCCCGTGCCGTGGTCTGCGCCGAGCGCATCAGCCAGGTGCTCTCCACGCAGCCGAGCATGGCCGCGCCCGTGCAGCCGGCGCCGCGCATCCCGACCGCCGGCCGTGTCGAGTTCACCGACGTCACGTTCGGCTATCCGGGAGCAGAGCGCCCGGTTCTCGATCACGTCTCCTTCGTCGCCGAACCGGGCAAGACCACGGCGATCGTCGGATCGACCGGGGCGGGCAAGACCACGCTGCTCAATCTCATCCCCCGGCTCTACGACCCGCAGGGCGGCAGCGTTACGATCGACGGGGTTCCCGTCTCCGACCTCGACCGACGCCAGATAGCCCACCTCGTCGGTCTCGTGCCGCAGAAGCCCTATCTGTTCTCGGGAACCATCGCATCCAATCTGCGGTTCGGCCGTCCCGACGCGAGCGACGAGCAGCTGTGGCAGGCCCTCGAGGTCGCACAGGGAGACGACTTCGTGCGGGCGAAGGAGAAGGGTCTCGACGAGCGCATCTCGCAGGGCGGCACCAACGTGTCGGGTGGGCAACGGCAACGGCTCTGCATCGCCCGGGCGCTGGTGGCAGACCCGCAGGTCTACCTGTTCGACGACTCCTTCTCCGCACTCGACGTCGCCACAGACGCCCGTCTGCGCGAGGCCCTGTTCGCGGCCACCCGGGGCGCGACCGTCATCATCGTCGCCCAGCGCATCTCCACGATCCGGGCCGCCGACCAGATTCTCGTCGTCAACGACGGGGTCATCGTGGCGCGCGGCACCCACGACGAACTGCTCGACGAAAGCGAGACGTACCGCGAGATCGTCGGATCCCAGATGAGCATCGAAGGGGTGGCCTGATCATGGCGCGCAACACGAAGAAGAGCTCGTCGACCGACGAGACGCCCACGGTCATCGACGAGCTCGAGGTCGAGTACCTTCCCACTGAAGCCGACGGCGACATGTTCGGGGGCGCGCCGGCCAAGAAGGCGCAGCAGTTCTGGCCCTCGGCCAAACGGCTGGTCGGGCTGCTCGGCCCCGAACGGGCCAAGATGAGCATCGTCGTCGGTCTGGTCGTCATCTCCGTCGTGCTCACGGTCATCGCGCCCAAGATCCTCGGGCAGGCCGTCGACACCATCTTCAATGGGGTGATCGGCTCCCAGCTGCCTGCCGGCGTTCCGCTCGCGCAGATCGTCGCCGAGACCCGAGCCTCGGGCAACAACGACTTCGCCGATCTCCTCGAGAAATCCAACATCGTTCCCGGCCAGGGCATCGACTTCATGGTGCTGGGCCGTCTCATCATCATCGTTCTGCTCATGTACATCGTCGCCTCGGTGCTCAACTGGGCACAGGGGTACATCTTGAACGGCCTCGTCATGCGCGTGGTATTCCGCCTTCGTCAAGACATCGAGGTCAAGCTCAACAAGCTGCCGCTCAGCTACTTCGACTCGCGCCAGCGCGGCGACACGATGTCGCGCGTCACGAATGACGTCGACAACATCCAGGCCGCGTTGCAGCAGGCCTTCTCGCAACTGGTCCAATCCGCCCTCACGGTGATCGGCATCGTCATCGTCATGTTCGTCGTGTCGTGGCAGTTGGCCCTCATCGCACTGATCGCGCTTCCCCTGTCCGCGGTCATCGCGGGCGTCATCGGCTCCCGGTCGCAGAAGCTCTTCGCGGCCCAGTGGAAGAACACGGGCTCGTTGAACGGGCACATCGAGGAGTCCTTCTCGGGGCTCGAGCTCGTGCGGGTGTTCGGTCGCGACAAAGAAATGGTCGCCGAGTTCGACGAACGCAACGAGAAGCTCTACTCCGCATCCTTCGGCGCGCAGTTCGTGTCGGGCATGATCATGCCCGCCATGACGTTCGTGTCGTACCTGTCGTATGTTCTCATCGCCGTCGTCGGCGGCCTGCGCGTCGCATCCGGGCAGATGACCCTCGGCGACGCGACCGCGTTCATCCAGTACTCGCGCGAATTCTCGCAGCCCCTCGGCCAGATCGCGGGCATGGCGAACATGCTGCAGTCCGGCGTCGCATCGGCCGAGCGCACGTTCGAGCTTCTCGACGCCGACGAGCAGAGCCCCGACGAGGTCACGGCCGAGCTGCCGGCACGCACCGACGGACACGTTCGCTTCGACGATGTGTCGTTCAGCTACGACCCCGAGAAGCCGCTCATCGAGTCGCTCTCCCTCGAGGCCAAGCCCGGCAACACCGTGGCCATCGTCGGCCCCACCGGCGCGGGCAAGACGACGCTCGTGAACCTGGTCATGCGCTTCTACGAACTCACCGGCGGGCGTATCCTGCTCGATGGCGTCGATATCACGCAGCTCTCGCGAGGCACCCTGCGCTCGCGCGTGGGCATGGTGCTTCAAGACGCCTGGCTCTTCGAAGGCACCATCCGGGAGAACATCCGATACGGACGGCTCGACGCCACAGACGAGGAGGTGGTCGAGGCGGCACAGGCCACCATGGTCGATCGCTTCGTGCGCCAGCTGCCCCTGGGCTACGACACCGTGCTCGACGCCGACGGAGGCAGCGTCTCTGCCGGTGAGCGCCAGCTCATCACCATCGCGCGCGCGTTCATCGCGAACCCCTCCCTGCTCATCCTCGACGAGGCGACGTCGTCGGTCGACACCCGCACCGAACTCCTGGTGCAGCACGCCATGGCCGCCCTCCGCACAGACCGCACCTCCTTCGTCATCGCGCACCGCCTCTCCACGATCCGCGACGCCGACACCATCCTGGTGATGGAGAACGGCCGCATCGTCGAACAGGGAAGCCACGACGAGCTTCTCGAAGCCCGGGGCGCGTACTACTCGCTCTACATGACGCAGTTCCGCGGCGAGCAGGTCGATACCGACGAGGCCGCCATCGAAGAGAAGGGGTAACCCCATGGACTGGACACTCGAGGTCATTGTGCTTCCGGTTGCAGACGTCGAGCGATCGATCGGCTTCTACCGCGACCAGCTCGGCTTCGCACTCGACCACGACACGATAACGCCGCAGATGCGGGTCGTGCAGCTCACGCCTCGCGGCTCGGGCTGCTCGATCGTGTTCGGCATGTCGCAGATGGAGCCCGGGTCGATGAAGGGTCTGCAGCTGGTCGTCTCCGACGCAGCCGCCGCTCGCTCCGAGCTTCTCGAACGCGGCGTCGAGGTCAGCGATCTCTCCATCATCGATGCCGAGCGCGACGGAGGCACGCTCTTCTTCTTCGACGATCCCGACGGCAACAGCTGGTCGGTGCAGCAGATGAAGATTCGGGCAGAGAAGCCGCTCATCCCCCTCGACGCCCGCTGACGGCCTGCGCGGCGGCGCATCCGCGCCCCTTCGGCGCATCCGCGGCCGCACGACCGGCAGCCGATACGCCGGAAAGGAGCGGATTCTCCGGCAACGCAGAAGCGCCCCCATCCCGGAAGGGAGGGGGCGCTTCGCATTGCCGCTGTGGCAGATGGTGCGGGGTGTGACTACACGCTGCGCAGGTCGTCGATCAGACGGTCGCCCGGGCGGGCGTGCTCCGTGTCGGCCGTGATCTCCGCGCGGCCGAGAAGCTCGTCCATGCGACGCTGGCGCGAACGGTTGATCAGCGTCACGACCGTGCCCTTCTTGCCCGCGCGGCCGGTGCGGCCGGAGCGGTGCAGGTAGGTCTTGTACTCGTCGGGGGCATCGGCCTGGATGACCAGGTTGATGTCGTCGACGTGGATACCGCGAGCAGCGACGTCGGTCGCGACCAGCACGTTGACGCGGCCGCTCGTGAGCAGCTGCAGATTGCGGGTACGACGCGACTGGTTGAGGTCTCCGTGCAGGCTGGTGGCCGGGATGCCGGCGTCGTCGAGCTGGTCGGCCAGCTCTTCGGCGAAGGCACGGGTGCGGGCGAAGACGAGAGTCTTGCCGGGGCCCGAGGCGAGCTGCTGGATGATCTCGCGCTTGTCGCGCTGCTCGATGAGCAGCACGCGGTGGTCGATCGTGGAGGAGGCCTGGTCTTCACCGGCGACCTCGTGCACCGACGGGTTCACGAGGAACTCGTTGACCAGCTGGGCCACGCCCTTGTCGAGGGTCGCCGAGAACAGCAGGCGCTGTCCGCCGTCTGCGACGAGACGCAGGATGCGCTGCACAGGCTCGAGGAATCCGAGGTCGCACATGTGGTCGGCCTCGTCGAGAACCGTGATGGTGACCTTGGAGAGGTCGAGGCGACCCTGCTCCACGAGGTCTTCGAGGCGACCGGGGGTCGCGATCACGATGTCGGTGCCGCGCTGCAGAGCGGAGACCTGCTTGAACTGCGGAACTCCGCCGAACACGGTGGTCGTGTTGAGGCCGACGGCGCGGGCGATGGGCTGCACCGTGCGGTCGATCTGCATGGCGAGCTCACGCGTCGGGGCGAGGATCAGGGCGCGGGGCAGGCGACCGGGCTTGCGGCCCTTCGCTCCACCGTTCTCCATCAGTCGCTCGACGACGGGTGCTCCGAAGGCGATGGTCTTGCCGGAGCCGGTCTTGCCGCGGCCGAGCACGTCTCTTCCGGCGAGAACGTCGGGGATGGTCGCAGCCTGGATCGGGAACGGGCTGAGCGCTCCCATCGACTGCAGCTGGCGCTCGATGTTGTCGCCCAGACCGAGGTCCTTGAACGACACACCCTCGACCTCGACAGCGGTCGTGGCCTGGGCCTCGAGGCGCTCGAGCACGACGTCGTCTACAGGAGCGTGTCCGACCGTGGGGCGGTCGTCGCGCTTCGGGTAGAAGTCCGAGCCGCGGTCGTTGCTGCGCTGCGGGCGGTCACCGTAGGAGGGACGCTCGGTGCGAGCCGGGCGGTCACCGTACGAGGGGCGCTCGGTGCGAGCCGGGCGGTCACCATAAGACGGACGCTCGGTGCGAGCCGGGCGGTCACCGTAGGACGGACGCTCCGTGCGAGCCGGGCGGTCACCGTACGACGGACGCTCGGTGCGGTCGCCGTAGGACGGACGCTCCGTGCGAGCGGGGCGGTCGCCGTACGAGGGGCGATCGTTGCTGCGCTGAGGGCGGTCGCCGTACGAGGGACGTTCGGTGCGTGCCGGCCGGTCGCCGTAGGACGGGCGGTCGTTGGAGCGCTGCGGGCGGTCGCCGTAGGAGGGACGCTCGCTGCGCTGCGGACGGTCACCGTACGAGGGCCGGTCGTTGCTGCGCTGCGGACGGTCACCATAGGAGGGACGCTCGGAACGCTGCGGACGGTCACCGTAGGACGGACGGTCGTTGCTGCGCTGCGGACGGTCGCCGTAAGAAGGACGGTCATTGGAGCGCTGCGGACGGTCACCATAGGAGGGACGGTCGTTGGAGCGCTGCGGACGGTCACCGTAAGAAGGGCGGTCGTTGCTGCGCTGCGGACGGTCGCCATACGACGGACGCTCGGAGCGCTGCGGGCGGTCTCCGTACGCGGGACGCTCCGTACGCTGCGGGCGGTCACCGTACGACGGGCGCTCGTTGCTGTAGGAGGGACGCTCGGATGCGCGGGCTGCGCGCTCGTCGGCGTTCCAGCGGGCCTTCTTGGGCGCACCCGATGCGGGGGCAGCCTGGTAGCCGCGGTGGCCGGGCGACTTGCTGCCCGACTTGGAGCCGTTCGGCACGTAGTTCTTGGCAGGCTTGAAGCCGCCGGATTTGTTGGATTTAGGCATGGTACTTTCCGGGTTTTATTAGATTGCATGGCGAAAGAACAACCCGAATTGGCTGTTATCTCGCTAGAACCCGGAATTTTCTGCAATCCGGGGCCGTGTCATACGTTGACAATTTCTTTATGAGCAGCGGGGATATTCGCATACGTCACGAATGACCGCTGGCCAGTGCGTCCATACACTGACAAAGAAAAACCGGCCCACCAGACTTACAAACCCTTCCGCGACGAAATCGCGGTGTCTAGAGCCGACCTGTCAACGTTACACGTCGCGCGTCGCTTTGTCACTCGCATCGAGCGATCCGGCCGTTAACGACGACATGCGAGGCCCGTCCGGGCCTCGCATGTCGCGGTGAGAACGTGTCGCTACGCGTCGAAGCGCGCACCCTCGGGCTTCGAGGGAAGCAGAGCGAGAACGAAGATGATGATCGGTCCGAGGAACGGTATCAGCAGCAGGAAGGCGAAGAAGCCCGAGAAGTTGCCGTCGTGCAGACGCCGTACGAGCAGTGCGAGCGTGGGAACAAGCACGGCCAGCGAGTAGATGAAGAGAATGATGTTGAAGATCAGGTAGCCCGCACCTGGGCCCTCATAGGTGGTGCCGTCGGCCGAGACCCCGCCCGGGCCGCCGGTGATGAAGGCGAGAGACTGCAGCACAGTGATGACGACGAACGACACCAACGCCCACCACCAGTACTCGCTGCGGCTGGCGCGACCGGTGAACGTGGCGTACTTCTTGAAGAAGCGACGCACGGCATCGCCGAGCGAGGCTCCGTACAGCGGCTGCGAGAGAGGAACTGCGTTGGAGTATCCGGGCTGGGGCGTTGTCATCATGTGCTCCTTTGGTTCTGACGAGAATTCATCACGATCATAGGAGAACTGATACAACTTCCCCAGCACATTTTCAGGTATTACGCCATGCGGCGCGCCTTGCGCCTCTCGAACCCTCCGTAGACGACCGAGTACAGAACCGGCAGCACGACGAGCGTCAGAACGGTCGATGAGACGAGTCCCCCGATGACCACGAGCGCGAGCGGCTGCGAGATGAACCCGCCATGCCCCGTGAGCCCCACGGCCATGGGAAGCAGCGCGAAGATCGTGGCCAGCGCCGTCATGAGGATCGGGCGCAGCCTGCGGCTCGCTCCCTCGACCAGCGCCTCTCGCACCGACCGCCCCTTCACGCGGTACTGGTTCACCAGGTCGATGAGCACGATCGCGTTGGTCACGACGATGCCGATGAGCATCAGCACACCGATGATCGAGGGCACGCCGAGCGGGATGCCCGAGATGAGCTGCAGAATGATCGCGCCGGTCGCCGCGAACGGCACGGAGACTAGCAGCAGCAGCGGCTGCAGGAGGCTGCGGAACGTGGCGACCATCACGACGTAGACGATCAGGATGGCGACGAGCAGGGCGATTCCCAGCTGGCTGAACGCGTCTCCCTGGTCACTCGTCACGCCTCCGAGCGTGGCCGTGGCGCCGGCCGGCAGTTTCGTGTCGTCGACGGCGGCCTGCACCTCGGCGCTGGCCGTGCCGAGGTTGTCGCTGGCCGGGGTCGCGGTGATCGTCGCCGTGCGCACGCCCTTGACGGTGGTGATGGATGCCGGTCCGTCGACGGTCGCGACGGTCGCGAGCGAGTCGAGTCGGGCGGGTCCTGCCGCGGTCGGCACCTGCAGCGCGGCGAGTTCGTCGACCGTGGCGGGCGACGTCTGCGACTGGATGTAGATCGAGTAGCTCGCGTCGTCGATGAAGATCGTGCCGATGGTCTGCGGCTGCATGGCCTGCGACACGATGCCGCCAACGATGGTCTCGCTGAGCCCGGCCTCCGCGGCCTTGACCCTGTCGACCGTCACGGCGATGTAGGGCCTCGAGTTGCTGAGGTTGCTCTCGCTCTGCGTGATCGCGTCGAGCTTCGAGACCTTCGCGAGAACGGCATCGGATGCCGTCTGCAGGTCGGCCGCGCTGGTCGCGGTCACGTCGATGGCGATGTCGCTCGAGGTTCCGAATCCGGCGGAAGCCGCAACCTGAATGTCGCCGGCGTCGCTCGTCTTCTCGAGCGTCTTTCGAACCGTCTCGGCGAGGGCGTCCTGATCCGCGCTCTCGTCGGTGGTGATCGAGTAGGTGATCGCGCCCGCACCGCCGCCCACGAACGCATCCCGCAGGGCCGAGCCGCTCGATCCGATGCTGAGCTGCACGGTCGTGATGCCTGTGATACCGAGCAGCGCCTTCTCGACCGACTCCGCGGCCGTGTTCTGCGCATCCAGGCTCGTGCCCACCGGAACCGTCTGCGTGACGGTCAAGGTGTTCTGGCCCGACGAGCCCAGGAAGTTGGTCTTCATGAACGGCGTGAGCCCGAGGGTGAGGATGAGGAGCAACCCGGCTGACACGAGCGTGATCACGGGCCGCTTCAGCGTGCCCTCGAGAATCGGCAGGTAGCGCCTCTGCAGCGCGGTGGGCTTCTCCTCCTCGGCGATCTGCTGCTCCTGCCGACGGGCACGCCGCGACTCCAGCCCGGTGGCCGGGTCGGCCGGCACGACAGGGGCGGATGCGATGTCGTGCGCATGACTCTTCGGCGCACGCGAGCGCAGGAACCAGTAGGCCAGCACGGGCACGATCGTGAGCGCCACCACGAGCGAGGCGAGGAGCGCGATGGTGACCGTCAAAGCGAAGGGTCTGAAGAGTTCTCCCGTGGTGCCCTCGACGAACGAGATCGGCAGGAAGACCGCCACGGTGGTGATGGTCGATGCGGTGATGGCACCGGCCACCTCGCGCACGGCCTCGACGATGATGGCGGCGCGTGCGGTGGCCGCGCGATCGGTGCCGCCCTGCATACGCGCCACACCGTCGGGCGAGGCGAGATGGCGCCGGATGTTCTCGATCACCACGATCGAGTCGTCGACCACCCGGCCGATCGCGATCGTGAGCGCGCCGAGGGTGAGGATGTTCAGCGAGTATCCGGCCGTCTGCAGGCCGATGAAGGTGATGAGCAGCGAGGTGGGAATCGAGATCGCGGTCACGAGCGTCGACCGGATCGACAGCAGGAACACCAGGATCACGACGACGGCGAAGAAGAGCCCGAGCAGGCCCTCCTCGGTGAGCGACTGGATCGACTGCTGGATGTAGGGGGCCTGGTCGAACACCACCGTGAAGGTGGCGCCGTCGAGCGCCGACTCGAGCTTCGGCAGCAGGTCTTGAACCGCGTTCGACACCTCGACCGTGTTGGCCGCGGGCAGCTTGGTGATGGCGATGGTGAGCGCCGGCTTGCCGTCGACCCGCGAGATCGACGTGACCGGGTTGTCGGTCAGCGCGACGGTGGCCACGTCGGCGATCGTGTAGACACCGCCGCCGGGCTTGACGGCTCCCCCGAGCGGCAGGCCCTGGATGTCTGCGACGCTCGTGAGTTTCGTGCCGGCCTGCACGGAGAGCGTCTTGTCGTCTTCGGTGAGCGACCCCGCCGGGATCAGCAGGCCGTTGTCGCTGACGGCATTCCGGATCGCCTGCGACGACAGGCCCGCGAGCGCGAGCGCCGCCGTGTCGGGCGTGATGGTGACCCTCTGGCCGATGTCGCCCACGAGCTGCGCGTCGCGCACCCCGGCCACATCGGTGATGTCGGGGAGGGTGTTGGCGCGCAGGAGACCCGCGAGCGCCTTGGTGTCGGTGACTCCGTCGGCGGGCGTTACCGCGATCTGCACGACAGGGAAGTCGTCGATGCCGCCCGAGAGCACCTGGGGGTCGAGGTCTGCCGGCAGAGTCGACTTGATGCGGTTGATCGCCTGGTTGATCTTCTGCTCGGCGGTGGCGAGATTGGTGCCGTAGGTGAAGGTGGCGCTGATGATCGAGAGGTTGGTGCTCGACGTCGCCGTCGTGGTCTCGATGCCGGCGACGCCCTGGATGGCCGTCTCGATGGGCACGGAGACGTCGTCGTTGACCACCTCGGGAGATGCGCCGGGGTAGTTCGTCAGCACCGCGAGCTGAGGGAACTCGATCGAGGGGATGAGCTCCTGCTTCAGGCTCGTCAGCGCGAGGCCGCCGAACACCGCCGCCACGATCGTGACGAGCGCGATGAGCGCGCGGTTCTTCATGCTGAGGATGGCGAGAAAATGCACAGGGGTACCTTCTGTGGAGCGGCGCGGCGACCGTTTCGCGAACTGTGTCAACTATGACATCCGGCCTCGCTCCGACCGCACCCGCGAGGCAATGCTTACGGCGAACAGCGCACCAGCGCAAGGCGTTGTGGGTCGGGGCGATCCCGGCGAAGATCAGAGGATGAAACGTATCCTCTACAGCGGCGGCGGCGTCACGACTGGCGACCAAGTGGCGGATGCCATCCTCGAGTACGCAAGCGAACTCGCTCGGCAGGAATCCAGTGACACGTTGCAGGTGCCCAGCATCAACGATGCCGGCACCCTCGTTCACACGCAGCTTCTGCTCGGCCCTGCCAGCCAGTTCATCGTCGAAGAGGTCGAGACGTCTGCCGAAGATCCGGTAGATCCCGAACTCGTGGAGAAGATCCGCGAGAGGACCAGCCACCTTCAAGCACCGAGGCCTGTGGCGTCGAACAACACCGCCGACTATCCCGACCTCGACGAACCGACCGAAGTCCCCGATCCGCCCCTCGCCGACGCCTGACCCGTCGAGCGAGATCAGCTAGGCGACGTCGCCGAACGCCTGTGCGCCGGGCATCGGGTTGCGCATGATCGTCTGCCAGGCCCGGACCAGCGCATCCATGCCCTGTTCGAGCTGCGCCGTGGGGTAGCCGAGCGGGATGCGAAGAAACCGTTCAAGTGCGCCGTCGAGCCCGAAGCGCGGCCCGGCCGTGATGAGCAGCCCTTCGGCACGGGCGGCGAGGGCGAGCTGCGACGACACCGCGGAACCCAGCCCCACCCAGCTCGCGATGCCGCCGGCGACCCGGGGCGCACTCCACGACGGGAAGCGCTCGTCGACGAGCTGCTCGAGACGGTCTCGTCCCTCCCGCAACTGCTCGCGGCGCCCGTCGAGGATCGAGGGCATGTCGGGGAGCATGCGCGTGACGATGAGCTGCTCGAGCACGGGGGTTCCGAGGTCGCTCGACGGGCGGGCGGCGGCGAGCGTGCGGATGAGCCCGGGCTCGGCGCGGATCCAGCCCACACGGAGGCCGTCCCAGATGGTCTTCCCGACCGAGCCGATGGTCACCACGCTGCGCTCGTCTCCCGGCGTCGCGTAGGCCGCGAACGGCAGGAGGCTGCCGACCCGGTCGATGTCGAGTTCGCCCGACGTCTCGTCGACGAGCAGCGTCGTGCCCGCCCGCGTCGCCTGATCGATGGTGCGCTCGCGCAGCTCGGCCGACATGGATTCGCCCGTGGGGTTGTGGAAATCGGGCATCAGGTAGCCGACCGCGGGGTTCGTGCGACGCATGAGCTGCTCCAACGCCGACTCGTCCCAGCCCTCACCCGGGGTGACGCTCACAGGCACGAGTCGTGCGCCTGCCTGGGCGAGGGCCTCATATGCGTGCGGATAGCTGGGCAGCTCGACGAGCGCGCGGTCGCCGCGCGCGAGGAGCACGCGCGACAGGAGGGCGATGGCGCTCTGGGCGCCCGTCGTCACCAGGATCTGATCGGGGGTCGTGGGGAGGCCGCGGACCGTGTAGCGTGCGGCGACGGCCTCGCGAAGCTCCGGGATTCCCTCGAAGTTGTACCCCGGCCCTTGCAGGTAGCGTCCGAAGTCGTCCATCGACCGCTGGGTGGCCAGCGCTATGCCCGGGCTCGCCGGCATGATCGCCTTCGTGAAGTCGAGGAAACCGCCGACGGCGTCGACCGCCAGATTCGCCCGCCCCGGCACCCGGGTCACGCTGCCCGAGCCGCGGATGCTCGTGGTGTAGCCGCCCTCGCGCAGCTCGCGGTACGCGCTGGTCACGAGGGTGCGGCTCACCTCGAGGGCCTGCGCGAGCTCGCGTTCGGCCGGCAGCCGCGTGCCCGCCGGGATGCGGCCGTCGAGAACGAGAAGGCGGATGCGGTCGTACAGCGCCTGATAGAGGGGCCCGCCGCCGTCTTTCCACTCGCCGAGCAGCGAACGCAGGGCGCGGGTACCGAGGAGCGCATCAGTCATGCAACCACTTTAGCCAGATTGGCTTCTTGTTCTAAAGCCAATTCTGCAATTGGATGCAGACATGACGTTTTTGCTGGCCCGACGCATCGCCCGCCTCATCTCCGGCCTGGCCCTGTACGCGTTCGCCGACGCCCTCATGATCCGGGCTGCGCTCGGCGTCGATCCGTGGACGGTCTTCGCCCAGGGGCTGATGGCCCAGACGGGCCTCGGCATCGGCGTGCTGACCAACATCATCGGCGTGCTCGTGCTGCTGCTCTGGATTCCCCTCCGCCAGAGGCCCGGGCTCGGAACGGTACTGAACGTACTGCTGCTCGGCCCCATGATCGAGCTGAGCCTGTGGGTGGTTCCCGCGATGCCGAACATCTGGGCACAGGCCGGCATGTTCTCTGCCGGGCTCGTTCTGCTGGCGGTCGCCAGCGGCATCTACATCGGTGCCCGGCTGGGTCCGGGCCCGCGCGACGGACTGATGACGGGCATCCACAATCGTCTCGGATGGCCGATCTGGGTGGGCCGCTTCGGGGTCGAGGCCACCGTGCTGCTCGTCGGCTGGGTTCTCGGCGGCAACGTGGGGGTGGGAACGCTCGCCTTCGCCCTACTGATCGGGCCGCTCTGCAACATCACGCTCCCGTTGATGGGCGTGCACTCTGCCAGAATGGCCGCGCCGGTCGATTTGGAATCCGCCCCGTCGCCGAGGAGCCCCGATGACCGTACCGTACTCTCCGACCAGCAGGAGAACGAACCCCCTCGCGATCGTGTCGCTCGTCTCGGCGTTCGTCGTCTCGCTGGCGGCCGTCATCACCGGCCACATCGCGCTGCACCAGATCGCACGCACCGGTGAGAAGGGGCGCGGACTCGCGATCGCCGGTGTGGTCATCGGTTACGCGGGCCTCGTCGCCGGAACGCTGACCCTCATTCTGCTGGTCACGAACCTCGCCGGGCTTCGCGACCAGCTCCAGACCCCCGAGCTCGGTTCCACGCAGGCGCCGTCGTCGTCTGGCGAGGCCGGCGGGGTGCCGTCACCCTCTCTTGCGCAGGGGCGAGACTGGACCGGCACGATCGAGATCAACGGCCAGGATGTCGGCGTGACGCTCGACGGAGCTGCGGCTCCCCAGGCCGTCGCCTCGTTCCTCGCGCTGGGCGAGGCGGGCTTCTTCGACGGAACGTCGTGCCATCGACTCGTCACCGAGGGCATCTACGTGCTGCAGTGCGGAGACCCGACGGGCACCGGTTCCGGCGGCCCCGGCTACTCCTACGGGCCGATCGAGAACGCGCCCGCCGACGACGTCTACCCCGCGGGCACCCTCGCGATGGCCCGCATCGGCGGAGACGGCGAGAGCATGGGCAGCCAGTTCTTCATCGTCTACGACGAGTCGATGATCCCCTCGGATGCCGCGGGCGGCTACACCGTGCTCGGCACCGTCACGAGCGGGCTCGACGTGATCACCGGCATTGCCGATGCCGGCACCACGAACGGCTCCAGCGATGGGGAGCCGGCCGACCCCGCCGTGATCGACGGGGTCAGCTTCGAATAGCCCCGCTCAGGCCCGCGAGCGCAGCAGAGTGAACGACCCCGCCGAGGCGATCAGCGTCGTGACCGGCCCCTCGACGAGCTGACCGGGGTCGCTCGACGCCGCCAGTTCCCACTCGGCCCCCGGTGCCGGCGGCACCTGGAACTCGACGCCGTTCTCGGCGGCGTTGAGCAGCAGCGCGAACGAGTCAGCGCCGTCGTGGGTGAACACGAGCGTCTCGGTGCGCGCGTTCGGGTTGTCCCAGTCGTGGTCGTCGAAGTTCTCGCCGTCGCTTCGCACGATCTCCACGGCGTCGGCGGCGATCGCATCCGGCACCTCCGACTGCACCTCGGGGGCCTGTCGGAACCAGACCGGCCGAAGCGCCGGGTTCTCGCGGCGCAGCGCGACGAGCTCCCGTGTGAACGAGAGCAGCTCGGCGTCTGCGTTGGCCCAGTCGAACCACGAGATCTCGTCGTCCTGACAGTAGGCGTTGTTGTTGCCTCCCTGGGTGCGACCCATCTCGTCGCCGCCCAGCAGCATCGGCACGCCGGCAGAGAGCAGCAGCGTCGCGAGCAGATTGCGCCTCTTGCGGTCGCGGCGGGCGTTCACCGACTCGTCGTCGGTCGGCCCCTCGGCTCCCCCGTTCGACGACTTGTTGTCGCTCTCGCCGTCGTTGTTGTCCTCGCCGTTCGCCGCGTTGTGCTTGTCGTTGTACGAGGTGAGGTCGTGCAGGGTGAAGCCGTCGTGGGCGGTCACGAAGTTGACGCTCGACAGGGGCGAGCGTCGCGACGCCTCATAGACGTCGGGAGACCCGAGGATGCGCTGCGAGACCGTGCCGAGCACAGAGTCGGTGCCGTTCCAGAAGTCGCGCACGTCGTCGCGGAACTTGCCGTTCCACTCCGACCAGTCGGCCGGGAAGCCGCCGACCTGGTAGCCGGCCGTGTCCCACGGCTCGGCGATCATCTTCACGGGGGCCAGCACCGGGTCCTGCGCGATCAGGGTGAGGAAGGCGCTGTGGATCTCGGCGTCGCCGCCCTGTCGGGTGAGCGTCGTGGCGAGGTCGAAGCGGAACCCGTCGACGTGCATCTCGGTGACCCAGTAGCGCAGGCTGTCCATGATCAGACCCAGCGCGGCCGGATGCGAGACGTTCAGGCTGTTGCCGGTGCCCGTGGTGTCGAAGTAGTGCGCCTCGTCGCCCTCGACCAGGCGGTAGTACGACGCGTTGTCGATGCCCTTGAAGCCCAGCGTCGGCCCGAGGTCGTTGCCCTCGGCGGTGTGGTTGTAGACCACGTCGAGGATCACCTCGAGGCCGGCGGCGTGGATCGCCTTGACCATCTGCTTGAACTCCGTGACCTGACCGCCCGCCTGGCCCGCGGCATCCGACACGTACTCGTTGTGCGGCGCGAAGAACCCGATCGAGTTGTAGCCCCAGTAGTTGCGCAGGCCCTTCTCCGAGAGGTGGCTGTCCTGCACGAACTGGTGCACGGGCATCAGCTCGACGGCGGTGACCCCGAGGTCGGTGAGGTGCTTCAGGGCAGCCGGATGCGCCAGGCCCGCGTAGGTGCCCCGGATCTCCTCGGGCACGTCGGGGTGCAGCTTGGTGAAGCCCTTCACGTGGGTTTCGTAGATGACGGACTCCGCGAGCGGCGTGAGCGGGGCCCGGTCGTCCTCCCAGTCGAACGATGGATCGGTGATGACGCAGCGCGGACTGTGCGGCGCCGAGTCGGTGTCGTTCCGCGTCTGCGGCTCGTTCATGTCGTGGCCGAAGAACGACTGGTTGTCGGCCGCCCAGTCGTAGCCTCCCTCGATCGCCGTGGCGTGCGGGTCGAGCAGCAGCTTGTTCACGTTGTGGCGAAGCCCGGCCTCGGGGTTCCATGCACCGTCGACTCGGATTCCGTAGCGGGTGCCGACGTCGACGCCGTCGACGAAGCCGTGGAAGACGTGGCCGGTGCGCTCGGGCAGTTCGACGCGGGTCTCGTCGCCGTTGTCGTCGAAGACGCACACGAACACGGCATCGGCCGTCTCGGAGTAGAGCGCGAAGTTGCGGCGGCCGCCGATGAGCGAGAAGCCGAGCGGGTAGGGAAGGGAGCGGGCGGAAGCCATCGGTGATCCTGTCTGGAAAGGGGCGAAACTATCGCCTTCGCAGGATAGAAGCGCGCAGCCCGCGGCGCCGGATCGCCCCAGGGGGCTAGCGCTCGCTGACTCTTTGTGGTGGGGATTCCTGAACCGGCCCATGAGGGCCTCGTGCAAGCCCCCTTTCGAGCGACTCACGCTGTGCCCTATGCTCGGCGACGATCACGCTCATCCTCGTTCAGGAGAATTCATGTCTAACTCGTCGCAGCCCGCCGCCGCCCAGCCCTACTCCCAGGGCGGAGAGCCGCCCCTCGACCAGCCGTACTACGGCGCCCCCATCGGAGCCGCCGCCAAGCGCTTCTTCAAGAAGTACGCCACCTTCTCCGGCCGGGCCAGCCGCAGCGAGTACTGGTGGTGGACCCTCATCGTGATCATCATCAGCTTCGTTCTGAACATGCTGTCCCTCGCCCTCGGCGGCAACGGCGTCGACCAGAACGGTGCCATGACGATGTCGGCCGGCGCCTCGGTCATCAACATCATCGCTGGCCTGTGGGCACTGGCCACGATCATCCCGAGCCTCGCGCTGGCCTGGCGCCGACTGCACGACACCAACCGCAGCGGCGCCTGGTACCTGCTGATCCTCATCCCGCTCATCGGAGCGATCATCCTCATCGTCTGGTTCGCGAGCCCGGCGAAGCCCGAGGGCCAGCGCTTCGACCGCTGACGCTCAAGAGATCCCGGCGCCCCTGCGGCGCCGGGATCTCTCGTCAACGCCTTGCCGCGTTCTCGGCGTAGAACGCGAGTGCGTCGCGAACGAACCTCGCCGCATCATGCCCGCCGGCCTGGTAGGCCGTCGCGAAGCGCGGGTCCACGACGTAGAGCTCTCCGAGTCCGACGAGGTAGTCGGTCTCCGGGCCGTTCGGATAGCCCGGCGTGCCGGGCACCTGGCTCAGCCACGCCACGTGGCGTTCGACGATCGCCTGCACCTCTGCGCTCTCCACCGGGCGCCCGGCCGCCGCAGCCGACGCGAAGTCGGCAGCGATCCCGGCCTGCGCCGCCTGGAATTCACGCTTCTCGTCGGCCGACTTGGCATTCCACCAGTCCGCACCCGACGCGTACGCCGCCGCTCCCCAGCGCTCCGAGACCTCCGTCTCGTGCTGCTCGGGCGCGAACCCGTCGAGCATCTCCTCCGCCATCAGTCCTTCTCCTCGTCTCATCTTTCGGATGGTCGTGTCGATCGAGGCGATCTGCCGGTCGATCCTGTTCTTCTCGTGCACCAGATCGTCGCGGTGCCGGGTGAGGGCTCCGACTGCGTCGGGCTCCTCGTCGAGCACCCGGGCGATCGCCGTCAGGCCGAGCCCGAGATTGCGCAGCAGCAGGATGCGCTGCAACCGCACGAGGGCCGGTTGGTCGTAGCGGCGATAGCCGTTCGACGCGATGCGGGTCGGTGGGAGCAGCCCGATGTCGCCGTAGTGGCGCAGCGTCCTGCTCGTCGTTCCGGTCAGCCGTGCGATCTCCTGGATCGACCAATCCGTGCGGGGTGCCCTCGACATCTCGTCGCCCTCTCGCTCTCTCCTGCTCTCGGTGTGCCGTGTCTCGTGCGCCGAGATCATCGGCACACGACCGAGGCTAGAGGTTGACGCTGCGGCAACGTCAAGGGCGAATCTCGCACGAGGCACCATTTCCCCGAATGTGCGCACTGGGTACGATGACAGCACACCGTCCGCCTCGTGAGAATCGACCCGTGAGATGCCACCCTTCCCGGGCAAGCGTTCCCGCTCGTCGCAGCCTGCGGCATCCGGCACCTTCGCCGGGCCGAACTCACCGTCGAGGCGGGCCTTCCTGCAGAGCGCCGGCATTCTCGCCGCCGGCGCCGTCGCCGGAGGAGCGGGCGGAGCCGCGATCGGCACGGCGGTCGGCGCCGGCCGTCCGGAGCTCGACTTCGTGGCCGACAAGGCCACGCCGAAGAAGGCGTTCGAGCACGTCGTCGTGGTGATGTTCGAGAACAGGTCGTTCGACAACCTGCTCGGCTGGCTCTATCGCGACGACGAGATTCCGGCCGGCTCGTCGTTCGACGGCCTGCACCAGGGCGACTATTCGAATCCGGCGCCCCACGGGCATCCGGAGGTGAAGGCCCACGTCTACACGGGGTCGACCGACGTCATCATGTCGAGCCCCCAGCCCGACCCCGGCGAGGCGTACCCCCACGTCAACACGCAGTTCTTCGGCACCGTCGACCCCGAGCTGCACAACACCCCGCCCCTCGGAGCGAAGCCCACGATGAAGGGGTTCGTCACCGACTACATCGCCAACTACGAACGGCTGTCCGGCGGCAAGAAGAGTCCGAGCCGGGCCGAGTACTCCGCGGCGATGGGCGGCTTCTCGCCCGCGATGCTGCCCGTGTTCTCGACCCTCGCCAAGAGCTTCGCCGTCTACGACCACTGGCATTGCGCCGTGCCATCGCAGACGTTCTGCAACCGCTCGTTCTTTCACGCCGGCACCTCGCACGGCTATGTCACCAATCAAGGCGACGGGGGCTACGACAAATGGCTCGACGACGACCGGGCCGGCTCCCCCACGATCTTCAACCGGCTAGAAGACGCCGGAATCCCCTGGCGGGTCTACTACGACGCCGCCCAGCTCGTGTCGATGACCGGCGTGCTGCATGCCCCGGCCACCGAGAAGTACTGGAAGACCAACTTCCGCACCCTCGACCAGTTCTACCTCGACGTCGAGAGCGGCAACCTGCCCGCGTACTCCTTCATCGAGCCGCGCATGGTCTTCAACCACAACGACATGCACCCGCCCTACGGCGAACTGCGCGAGGGGCCCGACGGCTTCGGCGGCATGGTCGAGGATGGTGCGGTCAGCGACGTGCGGGCGGGCGATGCGCTGCTGCATTACCTGTACACCGCCATCAAGGAGTCGAAGAGCCCGACGGGGTCGAACGCCATGAACACCATGTTGTTCGTCACGTTCGACGAACACGGGGGGACGTTCGACCATGCCACGCCCCCGTCCGCGGTTCCCCCGGGAGACGGACGGCCCGGCGAGATGGACTTCGGATTCGACCGGCTCGGCGGTCGCGTACCCGCGATCGCGATCTCGGCGTACACGGCGAAGAACACGATCATCAACGACCCGATGCAGCACAGCGCGCTGATCGCCACCCTGTCGCGCCAGCACGGCCTCGAGCCGCTCACCGAACGCGACGCGAAGTCGATGGACATGTTCAACGCCATCAACCGCACGACGCCGCGGCCGGTGTCGGACTGGCCGACGACGCTGCCGCACTATGTTCCGCCGAACCCCGACGAGAACCTCGACCCCGAGTCGCCGGAGCACCGGGCGAAGAAGATCTCGAGTCCTGCCAAAGGGCTGCTCGGACTTCTTATGGCCAAGTACGCCGGCGACGGCGAGCAGGCTCCCGAGACCTACCAAGAGGCCTTCGCCGCCCTCGTGCTGCACGGGCGAGGCCTCTTCGGCACCCTCGACGGCAACGCGAACGAGGGCGACGAAGACGACGCCGGCTAGGCGCCGATGAGCCTCTCGGCCAGGTAGGCCTGCAGGCGGTCGAGCGACACGCGCTCCTGCGCCATGGAGTCGCGCTCGCGCACGGTCACGGCGTTGTCCTCGAGCGACTCGAAGTCGACCGTGATCGCGAACGGCGTGCCGATCTCGTCTTGACGGCGGTAGCGACGACCGATTGCACCGGCGTCGTCGAAGTCGACGTTCCAGCTCTGGCGCAGGTCCTGCGCCACCTTGCGGGCGAGCGGCGAGAGGGCCTCGTTGCGCGACAGCGGCAGCACGGCGGCCTTGACGGGCGCGATGCGCGGATCGAGCTTGAGCACCGTGCGCTTGTCGACGCCGCCCTTCGAGTTCGGAGCCTCGTCTTCGTGGTACGAGTCGACCAGGAACGCCATGAGCGCCCGGGTCAGACCGAACGACGGCTCGATCACGTAGGGGATCCACCGCTCGTTCGACGTCTGGTCGAAGTACGAGAGGTCGGTTCCGGATGCCTCGGAGTGCGTCTTGAGGTCGAAGTCGGTGCGGTTGGCGACACCCATGAGCTCGCCCCACTGGCTGCCCGGGAACTGGAAGCGGTACTCGATGTCGACGGTGCGCTTCGAGTAGTGCGACAGTTTCTCTTGAGGGTGCTCGAACTGGCGGATGTTCTCGGGGTTGATACCGAGGCCGATGAACCACTCCCAGCTCTGGTCGATCCAGTACTGGTGCGCCTCCTCGTCGGTGCCGGGCTGCACGAAGTACTCCATCTCCATCTGCTCGAACTCGCGGGTGCGGAAGATGAAGTTTCCGGGGGTGATCTCGTTGCGGAAGGCCTTGCCGACCTGGGCGATGCCGAACGGCGGCTTCTGCCTCGAGGTGTTCAGAACGGTGGCGAAGTCGACGAAGATGCCCTGGGCGGTCTCGGGGCGCAGGTAGGCCATGCCGCTCTCGTCTTCGAGCACGCCGAGGGTGGTTTTCAGCATTCCCGAGAACTTCTTGACCTCCGACCACTGGCCGACGTTTCCGGTGTCGGGATCGCGCACGTCGGCGAGGCCGTTTACCGGCGGATGCCCGTGCTTGGCCTCGTAGGCCTCGAGCAGGTGGTCGGCGCGGTAGCGCTTATTAGTCGCGAGCGACTCGACCATCGGGTCGTTGAAGACCTCGACGTGGCCGGAGGCCTCCCAGACCTGGCGCGGAAGGATCACAGCAGAGTCGAGGCCGACGACGTTGTCGCGGCTCTGCACCATGAACTTCCACCACTGGCGCTTGATGTTCTCTTTGAGCTCGACGCCCAGCGGCCCGTAGTCCCAGGCACTGCGCGTGCCGCCATAGATCTCTCCGGTCGGAAAGACGAATCCTCGGCGCTTGGCGAGGGCAATGACAGAATCAAGAGGAGATGTGGGCATAACGGCTTCCGTAAGTCGCCCACCGGCCGGCTGCCAGCGGGTGGATAAGCCACAATCTTATGGGAGGGGCCATGGGGGACCGCGACACCGAGCGCTGGCTGCGGCTGAACGGTCTGCCGTATTTCGTGAGGCCGGATGCGCGGGCGCGGCATCTCCTGCCCCGCACCGCTCCGTTCCTCGTCTTCGCCGTGGCGATCGACGTGCTCAGCTCATTCGTGCTCGAGGTCGACATCGACCCGGATTCCGCCTCGGTCGGCGACTGGGGATGGGCCCTCGTGGCGCTGGCGCTCGTCGTCGCGGTTCCCGTCGTTCCTTCCGTTCTCGCCGTGGTGACAGCTCGAGTCCTGCGCTCGCGAACGCGCGCGAAGACCCCCGTGGCGCTGGTCGCCCTGTTCCTCTATCTCGTGGTCGATCCGCTCTACTTCGGTCTCGTCGCACACGAGAACCCCGTCGCGTCGGTCGCGCAGAACGCCGGCGTCGTGGTCGCCGCCCTCGCGGCGACCTGGCTGGGCGTCGGCGCCCTCCTCTCGTGGGCCCTGCGCGCCGCCCTACGGCAGTTCGAGGCCCTCGGGCAGCTCGCGACACGCGCCCTGCCCATCCTGATGCTCGTCGTGGTGTTCGCCTTCTTCGCCCGCGCACTCTGGGAGGTGACCGGCAGCATGAGCGCATCGCGGCTGCTCGGCGTCGCCGTGTTCTTCCTCGTGCTCGGGCTCCTCTTCACCGTTCCGATCATGCGGCGGGAGCTGTCGGCACTCGACGGCGGAGTCGAGGCCACGGGACCGCCGCTGAGTCGACTCGAGCGGTTCAACCTCGCCGTCGTCATGGTGCTGGCCCAGGCATTCCAGGTCGCCATCTTCGCCGCACTCGTCTGCGTCTTCCTGGTCGTTCTCGGCCGACTCGCCTTCAGCGACGAGGTACTGAACCTCTGGCTCGGTGCGAACGCCGGCAACGCGGAGGTGCTCGGCATCGAGCTTCCCGTGCGCACCGGCATGCTCAAGACTGCGGTGTTCCTGAGTTGCGTCTCCTCGCTCAACTTCCTCGTCTCGGTCTCGACGGCTGCGGCGTACCGGGCGTCCTTCTACGATCCGCTGCTCGACCAGGCTCGCGCGGCACTGGCGGTACGCGCCGCTTACAGGGCCGAATCTCAAGCGCATTGACATGATCATCGCGCGGAGTAGTGTTCTCACTCGTGACTAACGAAGTCAAGTCGGCCAAACGCTGGTTTATCGGCGAACCCCTCCCGACCGACAAACTCGAAGGACAGCTCCTCCCGAAGCGGCTCGCCCTGCCGATCTTCGCCAGCGACCCGCTCTCCTCTGTGGCCTACGCGCCGCAGGAACTTCTGATGATCCTGCTCATCGGCGGTCTCGCGTTCCTGAGCTTCGCGCCCTGGGTCGCGGCCGCCGTCGTGCTGCTGCTCGTGGTGGTCGTGGCGTCTTACCGCCAGCTGGTCAAGGCCTACCCCTCGGGCGGCGGAGACTACGAGGTCGCCCACAAGAACCTCGGGGAGAAGGCCGGGCTCGTCGTGGCATCGGCCCTGCTCGTCGACTACGTGCTGACCGTCGCCGTGTCGGTGGCCTCGGGAGTCGACAACATCATCTCGGCCCTGCCGTTCCTCAATCCCTACCGCGTCGAGATCGCTGTCTTCTTCGTGATCGTGCTGGCCGCCGTCAACCTGCGCGGCGTCGCCGAGTCGAGCAAGGCGTTCGCCATCCCCACCTACCTGTTCGTCGGCAGCGTCGCGCTGATGATCGTCGTGGGCCTCGGTCAGGCCATCCTCGGCAATGCCCCCGTCGCCGAATCGGCCGACTACGGAGTCAGGGCCGAAGGGCTCACTCAGGCCGCCGTCATCCTTCTTCTCCTCCGCGCTTTCTCGAGCGGCTGCAGCGCCCTCACCGGCGTCGAGGCCATCTCGAACGGCGTGCCCGCCTTCCGCACCCCCAAGGTCAGGAACGCCCAGCGCACCCTCGTGCTCATGGGCAGCATCGCCATCGTGCTGTTCGCCGGCCTGGTCGCGCTCGCCCTGATCGCCCGAGTGCACTACGCAGAGAACGCGTGCCATCTCATCGGCTTCGAGAACTGCGAGGGGCAGCCGCAGCGCAGCCTGATCGCACAGATCGCCTCGGCCGTCTTCGGCAACAACTCCGTGCTGTTCTACGTGATCCAGGCCGCCACCGCAGCGGTGCTGCTGCTCGCGGCAAACACCGCCTTCAACGGATTCCCCCTCCTCGGCTCGGTGCTGGCCAGGGACTCCTACGCACCGAAGGCCCTGCTGACGCGCGGCGACCGGCTCGTCTTCTCGAACGGCGTGCTGATTCTGGGCCTGTTCGCGACGCTCATCCTCGTGGTCTACCAGGCCAGCCTCACCCAGTTGATCCAGCTGTACATCATCGGCGTCTTCGTGTCGTTCACTCTCGGGCAGACGGGCATGGTCAAGCACTGGTGGGGCATGCTCAAGGCCGGATGCTCGAACCGCGGCGCCGTCTGGCGCGGCCTGGCCATCAATGCGTTCGGCGCACTCCTCACCGCCGTCGTGCTCATCGTCGTGACCATCACGAAGTTCACGCACGGGGCCTGGCTCGTCTTCGCGATCATGCCCGTGCTCTACATACTGATGCTGGGCGTCAACCGTTACTACCGCGACGTGAACAAGGAGATCGAGGTCGACGCGACCACGACCTTCGGCTCGGAGGGCGACCACGCCATCGTGCTCGTCGGCCGCATGCAGAAGCCCGTGCTCAAGGCGCTCGACTACGCGATCGCGGCGCAGCACGACAGCATCGAGGCCGTGCATCTGTCGATCGACGACGAGTCGACCAATGCCCTCGAGAAGGCCTGGGGGGAGATGAACATCTCCGTTCCCCTCAAGATCATCGTCTCGCCCTATAGAGACGTGGCCGAGCCGCTCTGCCAGTACATCGAGAAGCGACGCGCCCTGCACGGCTCCGAGGTCGTGACCGTCTACACGCCCATCTACATCGTCGGCCACTGGTGGGAGACGCTCCTGCACAACCACAAGGCGCGTCGCATCCGCAAGCGCCTGATGCTGGTGCACGGCGTCACGATCGCCCTTGTTCCGTGGCTCCTCGACTCCTCCGAGGTCATCTACGGGCGCAGGTCGCGCCCGCTGCCCGGGTCGGAACGTCGCGGCGAGCCGGTGCGACCGGTCGCTCGCACGCCGCGGCAGGAACGGCGACACGCGAAGGCCCAGCAGCAGTAGGTGCTAAACTGACGCAAGTTTTGTAAGTTATTCGACTCCCGGGTGGCGTTCTCATCCCCCGGCCCGAAAGGTGAGGGGGTCTCGCATGGGGCGCGGCCGTCAAAAAGCTAAGCACACCAAGGTTGCTCGCGAGCTGAAGTATTTCAGTCCCGACACCAACTACTCCGCGCTCGAGCGCGAATTGAGCCACCCCTCCGACGGTGAGCCCGACTACTCCAAGTGGATCGACGAAGACGACGACGAGTCCGACACAGACGACGTCATCATCGTAAATCCCGAACTCCTCGACTCCGACGAGCGGCAGCAGAAGCGCGCTTAGTCTTCGCGGGTCTCCCTGACAGGAGCGATCTGGTCGACAGCAGCATTCTGGTCGGCATCAACGTTCTGCTCGGCGGGCGCCTCGACGCGTTCGCTGGTGGTCATGACAATCGTTCGGGCGCGCCTGCTCGAGACGCGGTCGACGACCACGGCGATGGCGGCGGCGATTCCGACGAACACCGTCACCAGGATGATCCCGACGAAGCCGAACACCTGCGCCCGCGAGTAGTTGGGCTGCTCGGGGAACACGAACGTGAGAACGAGCGTGGCGAGAATGGCCACGACGGCCCCCACCACGATGAATCGCACGTACCGGGGCGATCGCCGCACCACCACGTCGTGGGTCGAGGAGGAGGAAGCGGGAGAAGTCGAGTCGTCGGGAAGAGCCACACCCCATTGTCTCCCACATTGCCGGGTGATCCCCGTGCGCCGACGACCATAATCGGGTGATGGACTTCGACCGCACCCTGGACGTCGACGGCCCGCTGGACGTCGACGGCACAGTGCTCGCTCTGCGCGCGGCCGGATGCGTGTTCGCCGAAGACGAGGCGCGCCTGCTCCTCGAGGCGGCACCGGATGCGGCCACCCTCGACGCGCTTCTGGCCAGACGGGTGTCGGGGGTCCCACTGGAGCACGTGCTGGGCTGGGCCGAGTTCGCCGGCATCCGGGTTCTCGTCGACGACGGGGTCTTCGTGCCCCGACGCCGAACCGAGTTCCTCGCGGCTCGCGCCGTCACCCTGGCGCGCGAGTACGCGCATCCGGTGGTTCTCGACCTGTGCTGCGGGTCGGGCGCCCTGGCCCTGGCGATCGGTTCGGCCGTGCCGACGGCGCGACTCTACGCGGCCGACATCGACCCGGCCGCCGTGGCCACCGCACGGCGCAATCTCCCCGCGCCGGCACTGGTCGTCTGCGGCGACCTCTTCGAGCCCCTGCCCGACGAGCTCCGCGGCCGCGTCGACGTGCTCGTGTGCAACACGCCCTACGTTCCGACGCTCGCGATCGGGTCGATGCCTCCGGAGGCCCGCCTCTTCGAGGCCCGGCTCGCGCTCGACGGAGGCGGCGACGGCCTCGATGTGCAGCGACTCGTCGCGGCTCAGGTGAGGGAGTGGCTCGCGCCCGGCGGTCACGTGCTCGTCGAGGCGAGCGAGGAACAGGCGCCGCAGTCCGTGCGACTCTTCGAGAGTGCGGGGCTCGTGAGCCGGGTCGAGTACTCCGACGAGTACGACACGTCGATCGTGCTGTCGACGAGACCTCGCTAGGCCGCGCCGAATTCGCGCAGCGAGTCCCTCGCGCCCGCTCTCACAGCATCGGTGACCGCGTCGAGGAGCGGGGATGCGAGGTTCCACCGCTGCCAGAACAGCCGCACCTCGGTGTACTGCCCGGGGGCGATCTCGACCAGCCGGCCCGTCTCGAGCTCGACGCTGCACTGCTGCTCGGGCAGCATCCCCCAGCCGAAGCCGAGCAGCACAGCTTGGGCGAAGTCGCTTGAGGTGGGAATGAAGTGGCGGGCCTGCTGCGTCGCGCCGGAATCAGCGACCCCGCGCACGATGGTCGCCTGCAGGTCGTCGCGCCTGTCGAAATCGATGCGCGGCACCCTGGCCAATGCCGCGAGGTCTCCCGACGCGATCGCATGATCCGACTGGAACCCCGGGGTGCACACCGCGCGGTAGCGCATCGCACCCAGGGGTTCGACCGAGCAGCCCTGAACGGCGTCGGCGGTCGAGGTGACCGCCGCCATCACCGTTCCCGATCGCAGCAGCGACGTCGTGTGCTCCTGGTCCTCACGATGGATGTCGAAGACGACGTCGCCTGATCGGGCCAGCGGGGCGACGGCCTCGAGGAACCAGGTCGCGAGGCTGTCCGCGTTGACGGCCAGCGCCATGGGGAACACGGAGTCCTCGGCACCACGACCGTGCAGTGCGCTGCGAGCGTCGGCATCGAGCAGCGATGCCTGCCTCGCCAGTCTCAGCAGCACGGCGCCCGCGTCGGTGGGCAGAACGGGATTGGACCGCTGTACCAGAATGCGACCCGCCGACTGCTCGAGGGTTTTGATGCGTTGGGAGACCGCCGACTGGGTCAGGCTCAGCCGACGGGCAGCCGCATCGAAGGTGCCCTCCTCCGCGAGTGCCAGCAGAGTCTGCAGGTGGTCGTACTGAAACCCTGACATAAGCTCCCCTAATCCGTTGTAAGAAACATTAGCTGTACGAATCCCACCATCACTCGTACGGTCGAGTAATGCCCCTCGACTCGACCCTTCTGCCCGCACTCCTCGGCCTCGGAACAGGACTTGCCCTGATCATTGCGATCGGCGCGCAGAACGCCTACGTGCTGCGACTCGGGATAGCGGGGCGCCTGCGGATCGTCGCCGTCGTCGTCGCGATCTGCGCCCTGTCTGACGCACTGCTCATCGCGGCGGGAGTCCTCGGAATAGGCGTGGTGATCGAGAAGGCGCCGATCGCCCTCGTGGTGATCCGCATCCTGGGCTCGGGATTCCTCATCGTCTACGGACTCATGGCCGCAGGCCGGGTCTTCCGCCCGCAGGCTCTCGAGCCGTCGGGGCAGAAGGGGTCGATCTCGCTGAAGACAGCGGCGCTCACCACCCTCGCCCTCACCTGGCTCAATCCGCATGTCTACCTCGACACGATCGTCTTCCTCGGATCGGTGGCCAATCAGCAGGGCGCCGACGAGCGCTGGTGGTGGGCCGCCGGGGCGATGACCGGCAGCCTGCTGTGGTTCAGCGTCCTCGGCTTCGGCGCCCGCCTTCTTCGCCCGTTCTTCGCGCGGCCGAATTCGTGGCGCATTCTGGATGCCGTGATTGCCGTTGTCATGCTGGCCCTCGGCATCCGCATGGCCGTCGGCTTCTGAGCTTGTCGCGCGGGCGGCGTCGTTAAGCTGGCGGAATGACCGTCGTCTCGCTCATCCGCTCGGATTCGCTGGCCCCGTCCGCTCCCTACGCCTACGCATCGACGGCCCCGGCCGATGCACGCCTCGTGTTTTTGGCCGGCGCGTGTCCCCTCGATGAGCACGGCGAGGTCGTTGCACGGGGCGACATCGCCGCGCAGGCTCGGCTCTGCGTCGAGAACCTCACGGCCGCGCTCGAAGCCGCCGGGGCCACGCTCGACGACGTGCTGTCTACGCGGGTCCTGGTCGCGACGACGCGGCAGCCCGATCTGGTGACCGCCTGGGATGTCGTGCGCGAGGCTTTCGGCGAGCACGACGCTCCCAGCACCCTCTTCGGCGTGACGGTGCTCGGCTACCCGAACCAGCTGGTCGAGGTCGAGGCGATCGCGGCCGTGCGCTCAGGGGCTACGGGCGCTCCACCGGAACGTAGCCGGTGAGGTCGGCCCGCTGGCCAGAGGCATGGATGCGCGCGGCGGCGATTCCCGCCGCCCACGTCAGGCGGCCGGTCGCGAGTTCGAGCCAGGTCGTGGCATCCATCTCCACCACGTTCGGCGGGGTGCCACGGGTATGACCGGGACCCTCGATGCACTGCACCGCTCCGAACGGGGGCACCCGCACCTCGACCGTGTTTCCCTGAGCGGCGTCGGCCAGGCACTGCAGGAGGTAGCGCGTGGCCGTGGCCGTCGCATCGCGGGAGGCGGTGGCCCCGTCTGCAGTGGCGGCGGCGATGGCCGCTTCGCCGTCGAGCGGCCGGATGCGAGTCTTTGCCATGCCTCCAGCGTAAGACGCCGAGGCGGCGGAGGTAGTCATGCGGCACAGGGTTGTCGTGCGGCAGATCACTCTGGGGGGGGATGAGTGATCTGCCGCACGAGCATTGTTCGTGCGGCGGCGCTGCTTGGGGGGACAGTCGGGCCGCCGCACGAAGTGCTCCCGCACGGAGCACCGAGTCGGGGGGTGAACGGTGCTCCGTGCGAAATGGGCTTCGTGCGGCAGCGCGAGATGGGGGGAAATCGGGCTGCCGCACGAAGTGTTCTCGTACGACGGCGGCCCGAGGGGGGGGATGGGCTGCCGCCGTACGAAGCTCTGTGAAGTTGTCTCGTCGGCGGTGTCATCAACCGCCTTCATAGATAAGAGAGTCGACCTGCCTGTATCTATTACGTCGAAAGGGAGAAAAGTTTTAAACGGATCGCAGACGCGACGAAACGACCGTCGGGGTGCGCGGGCGGCTTGCGTCGATCTCTCTCGATCGGGCGCCGGCGCCGCCGAAGCTAAGCTGTGGGCTGTGAAGATTCTTGTCCTCGGATCCGGCGCGCGAGAGCATGCCATCATCACCGCGCTTCTTTCAGAGCCCGGGCAACACGACGTCGTCGCGGCGCCGGGAAACGCGGGTATCGCCCTCGTGGTTCCGGTCGTCGGCATCGACGCGGAGGATCCCGAGGCGGTGGTGGAGTTCGCCCAGGACGGCGACATCGATCTGGTCGTGGTCGGGCCGGAGGCTCCTCTGGTGGCCGGCGTGGCCGATGCCCTGAGAAGCCGCGGGATCCCGGTCTTCGGCCCCGGCCGCGAAGCCGCCGCGCTCGAAGGCAGCAAGACCTTCGCAAAGCACATCATGGCCGAGGCCGGAGTTCCGACGGGTCGCGCCGAGCGCGCCGGCACCCTCGCCGACGCCGAGCGCATCCTCGACGAGTTCGGTGCGCCCTACGTGGTCAAGGCAGACGGTCTTGCGGCAGGCAAGGGAGTTCTCGTCACGGAGAACCGCGACGAGGCGATCGAGCACTCGCGGCATTGGCTGGGCCACGGAGAGGTGCTCATCGAGGAGTTCCTCGACGGGCAGGAGGTCTCGCTGTTCCTCCTCAGCGACGGGCACACCGTTCGCCCCCTGTCGCCGGCGCAGGACTACAAGAGACTGTCCGACGGCGACGCGGGCCCGAACACCGGAGGCATGGGCGCCTACTCCCCCCTCCCCTGGCTCGACGAGCGGTTCGGCAGCGAGGAGGCCTTCGTCGACGAGGTCATCGAGACGATCGCTCTGCCCACGATCCGCCAGCTCGCGGCCGAGGAGAAGCCGTTCATCGGCCTGCTCTACTGCGGTCTGATCCTCACCGATGACGGCATCCGGGTCATCGAGTTCAACGCCCGATTCGGCGACCCCGAGACTCAGGTCGTTCTTCCTCGCCTGGAGACGCCCCTCAGCGAACTGCTGTTCGCCGCGGCGAGCGGCACGCTCGTCGACCAGCCTCGCCCCGCCTTCTCGAGCGATGTCGCAGTCACGGTGGTCGTTGCCAGCGAGAACTACCCGGGCACGCCCGTGACCGGCCGAGTGCTCTCCGGTCTCGTCGAGGCTGAGGCTGTGCCCGGCACGCATATCGCCCACGCGGCGACCGCGGTGCGCGACGGCGAGCTCATCGCCACCGGGGGCCGCGTGCTGAGTGTGGTGTCCACCGCGTCCGACTTCGCCGAGGCTCGGCGCCGCGCCTATGAGGCCGTCGACCTGATCGGGCTGGAAGGCTCTCAGCACCGCACCGACATCGCTTCGAAGGTGGCCACCTCGTGACCATCGAGATCGAGGGCTTCACCGACGTCTACAGCGGCAAGGTGCGCGACCTCTACATTCCGACCGACGCCGTGAGCATCGACGACGCCGAGACGCTGCTCGTGGTCGCGAGCGATCGGGTCAGCGCCTACGATCACGTGCTCGAACCGGGCATTCCGGGCAAGGGCGAACTGCTCACGAGCCTCAGCCTCTGGTGGTTCGACCAGCTGTCGGGAATACCGAATCACCTCGTCGGCGACCAGGCCGACGTGCCGGTCGAGGTCGCGGGGCGCGCCATGCTGGTGAAGCCCCTCGACATGTTCCCCATCGAGTGCGTCGTTCGCGGCTATCTCTCCGGCTCCGGCTGGAAGGAGTACCTCGAGTCGCAGTCGGTCTGCGGTGTCGCGCTGCCTGCCGGACTCGAGAACGGCGACAGGCTGCCCGAGCCCATCTACACGCCCGCGTTCAAGGCCGAGTTGGGCGAGCACGACGAGAACATCACGTTCGAGCGAACGATCGAGTTCGTCGGCGCCCAGGCGGCCGAGCGCCTGCGCGACCTCTCTCTCGAGATCTATTCACGGGCATCCGCCATCGCCGAGGCTCGCGGGGTCATCCTCGCCGACACCAAGTTCGAATTCGGTGCAGATCGCGTCTCCGGCGAGATCACCCTCGCCGATGAAGTGCTCACGAGCGATTCCAGTCGGTACTGGGATGCCGAGGCGTACGCTGCGGGCGATCGCCTCGCCAGTTTCGACAAGCAGATCGTTCGCAACTGGCTGGCGGCGAAATGGGACACGACGGATGCGTCGGCCGGTCCTCCCCCCGCGCTGCCCGAGCACATCGTAGAACAGACCGCGGCCCGGTACCGCGAGCTCCTGACGCGGCTCACCGCCTGACCCAGCTCGGCCGGGCCCGTCGGCCGTGCGTGTGCCCGGTCGCGACGGATGTTGCCGGGCGACCGGCAACATCCGTCGCTTCTGGTCACACCCGCCTCGTCGAGGCCAGGGCGTAACGCGGAACGTGAGCCGCCTCGGGCAGCAGGGGCGACCCCGCCTCGGCGAAGGCCCGGGTGGCCGAGCGCACGAGCGCTCCGCTCCAGACCTCCGGATGCGGCAGGCTGCGGTCGACCAGAAGGCAGTCGAGCCGCGTCGGGTAGGCAGACGAGGCCGGACCCCACCAGATGCCGCGAGCGAGCGGGCGTCCGTCGAGGAAGGCGAGCCAGGTCCACTCGTCACGGTAGGTGCCGGCATCTTGGCCTGCGAGGAACTGCAGGGCGTCGACCCACGGCTCAGGGCCGGGCGACGAGAAGGAGAGAACGGCGCCGAGGTCGGCACCGGTTGTTGAACGAAACACGAGAGTGTCCTCCGAGAGAAGTGGAGGCGCTGGTCGTCTTCGGGATCAGTCGATGAGAACCGAAGGGAGGAGCGCCGGGATAAGGGATACCGTGCGGGAATCGCGTGTCGCGATCGCATCGTTCTTGTCCATTGCCATCAACTCCCTTCCTGATCAGGCACACCCGGTTTGGCGTGCTCACCGACAGTAGCGCCCGCACTCAGCGGATCTCAAGGTGCCGTTATTGACCTGTTACATTCTTCTGCACGCATATATGCCGTGAACGCTCGCCGATCAGCCCGCGAAGGCTCCGACGAGGCGCACGGCGCCGCCGTCCACGCCCTTCGCGCCCTGCTCGAATCCGGCCAGGTCTCGGGCACCGATCGTGACGACGCCCGCGCGCCACGTCGGGATGCCGTCGGCCGTCAGGGCCGCAGCCACGGCACCCGCCGCATCCGCCCGAACGATCGCGAACATGCCGATACCGAGGTTCCAGGTGCCCTCGGAACTTTCGAGAGTGGAGCCCGCGAGGTCGGAAAGGACACGGAACACGGGGGCCGGCGACCAGGTCGAGCGCTCCAGCTCGACCCACGATCCCTGCGGCAGTACTCGCGCCAGGTTCGCTGCGATGCCGCCGCCGGTGACGTGCGACAGCGAGTGCACGGCGCCGACGAGCGAAGGCTCACCGAGCACGCGCAGTAGCGGCGACGTGTAGAGGCGAGTGGGTTCGAGCAGGATCTCGCCGACGACTCCACCGAGTTCTGCCGAGGTGTCGGTATAGCCGATGCCGCGCGACGAGAGGATGTGGCGCACGAGCGAGAATCCATTGGAGTGCAGCCCGGAAGACTCGAGTGCGAGCACGACGTCGCCGTCTTCGACGAGGTGCGCTCCGAGGAGCGCGTCGGCCTCGACGGCGCCCACGGCGGCACCCGCGACGTCGTAGTCGTCGGGGCCGAGCAGGCCAGGGTGCTCGGCCGTCTCGCCGCCGACCAGCGCCGTTCCCGTGTCGGAGCAGGCCCGGGCGATGCCCGCCACGATGTCGGCGATGCGCTCGGGCACGACCTTTCCGCACGCGATGTAGTCGGTCATGAAGAGCGGCCTGGCTCCGACGACGATGATGTCGTCGACGACCATGCCCACGAGGTCCTGTCCGATGGTGTCGTGCTTGTCGATCGCCTGCGCGATGGCGACCTTGGTGCCCACGCCGTCGGTCGATGTGGCCAACAGGGGGCGATCGAACTGCTTGAGCGCGGACACGTCGAACAGACCGGCGAAACCGCCGAAACCGCCGACGACCTGGGGGCCGTGCGTGTTCGACACGGCCGCCTTCATCAGCTCGACGGCGAGGTCTCCGGCGTGGGTGTCGACGCCGGCCTGGGCATAGCTGTTGCTCATGCCGTTCATTCTTCCCTACTTGCGCCGCATACAACTGTCGTAGCAACATCTGTCCACCCCTCCCGCGCTGTCGGTCGACCGGAGTAGCGTGATGCTCGATGGTGGCCAGACATCCACCGTGGGAGGAGAACCGATGGGTATCAACGACGAGGACATCACATCAGGAACCGATAACGCAGGCGAAGGCCCCGCCGATGGCGGAGCCAACGTAGGCGGTCACGATGGTGGCGCGGATGGCGCGGCCTCTGCGGGCGAAGGCACTGCAGACGGCGGCGCGAACCCCGACGGCCACGACGGCGGAGCCGACGGATCGGCCGACGAGGGAGAGGGCACCGCTGACGGCGGAGCCAACCCCGGCGGACACGACGGCGGAGCCGACGGATCGGCGTGATGAACCCTAGCCCTCACGAAGCGAGGGCCGAGCGCGGGTCGGGAAACCGACCCGCGCTTTCTCGCTGCATCAGCATCGACGCCGACTTATTCGCCGCCGACTACTGGGGTCGACGTCCCCTGCTCTCCCGTGCCGACAGCCTCGAGAACGAGTTCTCCGACCTCTTCTCCACCGAGGCCGTCGACGAGCTCGTCTCGGAGCACGGCCTCCGCACCCCCTTTATGCGCATGGCCGTCGAGGGACAGGTGCTCGCCAAAGACCGGTTCACCGCGTCGGGCGGGTTCGGGGCAGAGATCTCCGATCAGGTCTCCTCCGACAAGGTGCTCGCCGAATTCGCAGGCGGAGCCACCATCGTTCTGCAGGGGCTGCACCGAACCTGGCCTCCGATCATCGACTTCACCACGCGTCTGGTGGCCGACCTTGGGCATCCGGTGCAGGTCAACGCCTACATCACCCCGGCGTCGTCGCGCGGCTTCGACCCGCACTACGACGTGCACGACGTGTTCGTTCTGCAGATCTCGGGAGAGAAGCGCTGGAGGATCCACTCCCCCGTGCATCCCGATCCCCTCGCCGACCAGCCGTGGTCGCAGCATTCCCAGGCCGTCGCCGCCGAGGCGAAGAACGCACCCGTCATCGACGAGGTGTTCCGGCCCGGCGATGCGCTCTATCTTCCGAGGGGATGGATCCACTCGGCCGAGGCCCTCGGCGACACGTCTGTGCACCTCACGATCGGCATGAGCGCCTTCACCCGTGCCGATCTCGTGGCGCAGGTCATAGCGAAGACGCGCGCCGACGAATCCCTTCGTTCTTCGCTGCCGCTCGGCCTCGACCTCGGCGACCCGGATGCGTTGGCCGAGGTTCTCGCCGAGACGCTGGCCGACCTCGTGGCCGCCATCCAGAGCGACCCCGTCACGCCTGCCGCGGCCGCGGCATCCCTCGCCCGCAGGCTCACGAACATCACCCGACCCGAGCCGGTGAGGCCGCTCGCGACCGTAGCCGGCCTGGCCCGACTCGACACGGCATCCGTCGTTCGCTGGCGGCTCGGTCTTGCGGGCTCGGTCATGCCTCGCGGCGACAGCGTGAGCCTCGTCGCGGGCACCCGAACGCTCACGCTGCCCGCCACGACACTGAGTGCGCTCGAGCATCTGCTGCTCGGCGAGTCCACCTCCGTGGGGTCGCTGCCCGGTCTCGACGACGAGGATTCGATCGTCGTGTGCCGCCGCCTGGTGCGCGAGGGCATTCTGGTGCTCGAGGCGTGACCGATCTGAGCGCGCGGGCCGTGCTGCCCGACTGGCGGCCCTGCAGCGATCGCTCCCGCGAGCGCGGCGATCCGCTGCCGGGCACGGGATCGCGCGGAACCGAGTGGTTCCTCGTCGAGATCTCAGGCGCCTGGGGCCAGCACGCCTTTCTCGAGTCGACGCTGCCCGTCGAGGTGGGCCGGGCGCTGGTGAAGAAGGTCGAAGGCGCGGGGATGCGACCGCTCGCGATCCGCAGGACGGGCAAGCGGGCGCCGCAGGACGGCTACCGCTGGGCCTACGTCGACTCCCGGCCCGGCTCCGAGGGCGTGCGCTGGGGATGGGTGGAGACGGCCGAGGAGCTGCTCGACGTTCCGCTCGACGGGTCGACCGGGGTCGTGTCGCACAAGCCGATCGTCGCGGTCTGCGCCCACGCGCGACACGACCAGTGCTGCGCCGTGCGCGGCCGGCAGGTCGTGAAGACCCTCGCCGAGGCGTTTCCGCAAGAGACATGGGAGTGCTCGCACCTCGGCGGCGACCGCTTCGCGGGCACCCTGGTGCTTCTGCCTCACGGCCTCTACTACGGCCGGGCAGACGGGGCGGATGCGGTCGGCCTGGTCACCCGCTACCTCGAGGGCCGGGTCGACGAGCGCTTCTTCCGCGGCCGCAGCTCGCTGCCGAACGCCGTGCAGGCCGCCCAGCACCACGCCAGGGCCACCCTCGACGACGAGCGCATCGACATCCTGGGCCCGACCTCGGCGCAGTTCGCCGACGGCGTCTGGCGCATCGAGCTGGAGTACCCGGCCGCGACGATCAAGGTCATGCTCGCCGAGACGCTGTCGGAGCCGCTGCTGTCGACCTGTTCGGCCACCAGAACGGGCCGCAGCCGCGAGTACCGCCTGCTCTCCGTCGAGATCGCAGACGCCCCACCGGCGTGAGCCTCCGCATCGGCACCAGCGGCTGGAGCTACGACCACTGGCAGGGAGTGCTCTACACGCCCGGGCTGCCGGCGGCCCGGCGCCTCGCGGCCTACGCCTCGGAGTTCGACACGGTCGAGCTGAACGCCAGCTTCTACCGCTGGCCACGAGACACCACCTTCGCGGGGTGGCACGACCGACTGCCCCCGGCATTCGAGCTGGCCGTCAAGGCCCCGCGTGGCCTGACCCACGGCCGCCGGCTCTACTCCCCCGAGCCCTGGCCCGAGCGCATCCGACACGCGATGCACGCGCTCGGCGACCGCCGAGGCCCCCTGCTGGTGCAGCTGCCGCCCGGCCTCGAACGCGACGACGCCCGTCTCGACTATTTCCTCGGCACGCTGCCCGAGTGGATGCGTGTGGTCGTGGAGCCGCGGCACCCCAGCTGGTTCGACGAGGGTGTCTACTCACTGCTCGAGCGGCACGGCGCCGCACTCTGCGTGATGAGCGGAGCCGGCCTGCCGTGCGTTCTCCGAGCGACAGCCCCGTTCGTCTACGTTCGGCTGCACGGTCCCGACACGGGCACGCTCTACGCCGGGTCGTACTCCGATGACGATCTCGCCTGGTGGGCGGATCGCGTGCGCGAGTGGCAGTCGCAGGGCCGGGACGTCTCGGCCTACTTCAACAATGACGGCGACGGCAACGCGGTGCGCAACGCCCGAACGCTCAAGGCCCTGTTGTCCTAACCCTCCGCCCGGTGGGTGGATCGCGCGCGACGCGTTCCGCCGAGGCGGAGTGCGATGCCCGCGAGCAGGAGCGCGACGACTGCGGCGAGCGGCGGCACCGCGTCGAGGCCCGTCGCGGCGAGGGCGGCCTCCCCCGTGGGCGCCGTCGACGCTGATCCCGGCTCCGGGGCGGGTTGCGCGGGAGTCGGCTCGGTCACGACCGGGTCGACGGCGAGCTCGAACACCCTGACGTAGTCGAAGGTCGTCGTGAAGCCGGCGCCGGCCATCGAGACGAGACCGATCCTCGGGGTCGCGCTCTCCTCGAGCGGAGTCGTCCACGTCCCCGCCTCGTCCCAGGACGAGCCGTCGAGGCTGGTGAACGCCGTGTAGAGGTTCTCGGTGTCGCTGTGCTCGCGCACGAGACGCAGGTAGGTCTGCTCCCCCACCGGGCCGCCGACCGTGTTGCCGTAGCCGGGGTTTCCCGGTTCGCTCCGCTTTCCGAACTCCGTCTGCCGCGTCTCCCAGATCGACGCGACGCCGAGCTTGATGTAGTGGCCGTCGTCCGTGTAGACGACGAGGCCGCCCTGCACATAGTTCTGGCAGCAGCCGTCGGCGGGCAGGTCGATCGACACCTTCGTGTCGACCACATAGTCGCCTGCGGGAGCGGGCTCGGTCACGAGCCCGGCTGCTCCCTCGCCGAGGTTCAGATCGGACTGCTGCGTCTGCCACGAGAACACGCCGTCGGCGACGCCGTGGCCCGTCGGGTCGGGTTCCCTCGTCCAGCTCCACTGCTCGCCGAGCTCCGTGCCGTCGAACTCGTCGGAGAGGGCCGGGATCGGCTCGCCGGGCTGCTGCACCTCGGCGAGCACGGGCGTGTAGCCGGCCGCCTGTCCGGGTGCCGTCACGGGTGCGGGGTGCGGCGAATCGGAGGGACCCTCGCCGCCTCGCGTCACCGGCCAGCCGTCCACCCAGTCCAGCGGGTCCATCAGCACGGGCCGCTTCGTGTAGCTGCCGTCGAGGAACCATGGGTCGGTGCGATCGACCGCGTGGTAGACGATCCACTGCTGGCCGGAGAGGTCGGTCACGACCGTGTTGTGCCCGGTTCCGATCCAGCGGTTGCCGTTCTGGTGCAGCACGGGCGTGCCGCCGACGCGGCCCGCGAGCAGCGAGGTTCCGGTGCGATCGACGAAAGGACCGGTCGGGCTCTGCGAGCGGCCGGCGAAGACGGAGTACGCCGTGAGGGGACCGTTGCAGCAGTTCGTCGCGGAGGCGAGCATGTAGTACCAGCCGTCGTGCTCGACGACGTTCACTCCCTCGTAGCGGTTGGAGATCGCGATCTCGATCTGGCTCGCCGGGTCGGAGGTCAGGCCGTCAGCCGAAAGCGTGCGCACCGAGATGCCGCCGAAGTAGCTGCCGTAGTAGATGTACGCGGTGTCGCCGTCGACGAGCACCTCCGGGTCGAACGTCCAGCGCCTGTCGTTCGGGTTGCCACCGGGCGGGGCCTGTGGCTCGACGACGGCAGCGCCGGAGTCGGTCCAGGGTCCGGCGAGGCTGTCACTGGTCGCGACGCCGATGGCGGGTCCCCCGCCCGGCCCCGTCGTCTCGGTCGCCGTATAGTACAGGCGATAGCTGCCGCCCACGAATGCCGCGTCGGGCGCCCACATGTCGCCGTCGCCGATCCAGGCCGGCTTGGTCGGCAGGGCCTCGCCCTGGAACACCCAGTCGACGAGGTTCGTCGACCGATAGCTCGGAATGCTGTAGAACACGGGCTCGCCGTCTCCGTCGACCTCGCCGGTGACGAGGGCGTCGCGCGTGCAGAAGAGGTACCAGGCGTCATCGCCCGGTGTCTGCGAGCGGATGACGTCGGGATCTGCGCACTGCTCCGCGCTCACGCCGTCTGGCAACTCGAGGTTCAGCGGGTTTCTGTATGTCGGAGCCGGGTCGGCTGGTGCCGCTGCGATCGGTTCCGCCGCGGCGAATGCGGGTGTCGCGCCGGCGACGACCGCGAGTGCCGCGATCAGGGCGCCCGCTCGAATCATCTTCTTCATGGATCCTCCTCGTTGAGGTCGTGCGATGGATGGTGGGATGTCAGGGAGTGACGACGGGCTTGCCGTCGGACCAGTCGAGCGGGGAGACGATCATGCCCCGATAGGAATAGGCGGGATCCCACGAGTGGTAGACGATGCGATCGCTGCCGTCCGGCGCCGCCACCACGTCCTGCCCTCCGGGACCGAGGGCGCGGCCGCCACTCGTCGCCGTCGTGAGCAACGGCCCGTCGCCCTTGGCGTAGGGCCCGGCGATGGATGGGGCGAGCGCGTAGCCCATGGCGTAGTCGTCGCCGCCGTAGTCGTTGGCCGAGTAGAACAGGGCGTACTCGTCGCCATGGCGCACGATCACGGGAGCCTCCACGAGGTCGCCCTCCCACTCCTCGGTCTGCTTGACCAGGTCGACCGGCTCTCCGACCACGGCCAGGCCGTCGGCCGTGAGCGTCGACAGCCTCAGCCAGGTATCGAGTCCGCAGCAGTTGCCGTCGTTCTTCCAGACGAGGTACCGGGTGCCGTCGTCGTCGACGAAGCTGCTCGCATCGATGGCGCCGCCCTCGCCGACCGGACAGATCAGGGGCTCGGGCGCATCCGACACGAACGGACCCGTGGGCGCAGCCGCCACGGCCACGCCGATGCACTGGCGGCCCGACTCGCGCTCCTGCGCCGTGAAGTACAGCGCGTAGCGGCCGTCGGGCAGGGCCGCGACGTCGGGAGCCCAGGTGCGACCGGTCTCCGCCCAGGCCGGGAGCTCGGGGAACGCATCGTCGAGAGAGACGCTCCAGGTCTCGAGGTCGGGCGACGTGGCGTACTGCAGATTGACCGCCCGGCTGTTCGTGGCGAAGGCGTAGTACTGACCGTCGACGGTGATGACGTCGGGATCAGGGAAGTCCTGGTCGATGGCGAACGCCGGCGACGCCTCGCCGTCGACGGATGCGCCGCCCGAGCCGCCGTCGCCCGTCGCGTCCGCCGAGCATCCGGCCAGAACGATGAGCCCGGCCGACGCCAGCGCGACCAGCGGCAGGAACGGGCGGTGCGTCATCCCTTGACCGCGGAACTCGCGACGGACTCGACGATCTGCTTCTGCGCGATGCCGAACAGGATGAGCACGGGCACCGAAGCGATGACGGCACCGGCCATCACGATGCTGAAGTGCGTGGAGTAGGTTCCCTGCAGCTGCGACAGCCCGGGCTGCAGAGTGAGGCGTTCGGGGCTGAGCAGCACGTAGATGGGCCAGAGGAAGTCGTTCCAGTTGGCCAGAAAGCTCAGGATCGCGAGCGTGGCCAGCGCAGGCCTCGACAGCGGCAGCACGATCTGAGTGAAGATGCGCAGGTCGCCGGCCCCGTCGATGCGGGCAGCCTCCTCGATCTCGGCCGGTAGTCCGATGAAGAACTGGCGGAGAAAGAAGATTCCGAACGCACCCGCGGCGCCCGGCACGGTGATGGCCCAGATGGTGTCGAGCCATCCGAGGTTCTGAACGATGAGGTAGTTGGGAATCAGGAAGATGACCGGGGGCACGAGAAGCGTGCCGATGATCACGCCGAAGACGATCTTCTTTCCGCGGAACTCGAGGCGGGCCAGTGCATATGCGCCCAGCGACGCCGTGACGAGGATGATCGCGGTCTGCAGGGTCGCCGCCAGGAAGCTGTTGAGCAGCCACAGGAAGATCGGCTGCTGCCCCTCGGCGAGCGTGCTGTAGGCCTCCGTCGATGCAGGATCGGGCACGATGCCGTAGGGGTTCGAGATGACGTCGCCGTCGGTCTTGAACGAGGTGATCAGGATCCAGACGAGCGGCAGGATGATGGCCAGCGCGACGAAGATCAGCACGGCGTAGAGGCCGGCTGTGCGGGCCGCGACTCCCTTCGGCCTGCGCCGCGGCGTCTGAACGGAGGAGCCCGCTGCCGACGCCGCCGAGCGCGATCGCGATGGCGCGGGCGTCTTCGGCACTGTGGTGGATGACATGCGCTGTCCTTACTCTGTCTTCTCGCGCTGCAGGCGGAAGTTGATGACGCTGATCACCGCGAGGAATGCGAAGAGGATGTAGCTCATCGCGGCGGCGGGGGCCATGTTGTTCTGCGAGAGGCCCTGATCGGAGATGTACATGATCGCGGTGCGGGTGCTGTTCGCGGGCCCGCCCTTGGTGAGGATGTAGGACTGTCCGAACATGTTGGCCGATGCCAGGATCGTGGTCGTGCTCACGAACAGCATCACCGGTCGCAGGCCCGGGAGCGTCACGCTCCAGAACTTGCGGATCATGCCCGCGCCGTCGAGAGACGCCGCCTCGTAGAGATCGGGGTTGATCGCCTTGAGGCCGGCGAGCAGGATCACCGCGTTGAAGCCCAGGGTCCACCAGACGGTCACGATCACCAGTGAGACCCACGCCCAAGGGACGTCGACCGTCCACGGGATGTCGCTCGGCAGACCCAGCATCCCCAGGATGTGGTTCAGCATGCCCGACTGGGTGTCGAGCAGGTACTTCCAGATGACGCCGATGACCGCGACGCCCAGCACATACGGCGCGAAGAAGATGGCGCGGAACGCCGTGCCCCCGCGGATGTTGTTGTTGAGCAGGATCGCGATGAACAGCGGGATGATCAGCAGGCAGGGAACGCTGAGCACCGTGAATATGCCGGTCGCTCCCATGCTCTGCCAGAAGTCGCCGAACGTGATCGAGCCGGGCGTGAACAGGTCGATGTAGTTCTGCAGCCCGATGAAGTTCTGGGTGTCTTTGAAGGGACTCCAGTCGGTGACGCTGATCCAGAGTCCGAAGATCGACGGGGCGACGACGAAGACGGTGAAGAGCGCCAAGAAGGGAGCGAGGAACAGGTAGGCGGTGCCCGTGTGCCGGGCGGCCCCCGTCCTCGCGGCGCGGGGGCGCCGGGAGGACGGGAGCCGGGTGGCGAGATTAGTCACCGTACTTGGCTGCATTCTGCTTGAGGATCCCGTTCGCCTGCTTGGCGGCGTCATCGAGTGCCTCCTTGGGCTCCTTCTTTCCGGTGACCGCCTCGTTCAGCGCCGTCGTGATGAGGGCGTTGGCCGCGGTGATGCCGGGCGCGGAAGTCTCGTAGTGCGCGTAGGGAAGCGAGTCGATGAACGGCTTCAGGTTGGGATACGTCTCGACCAGTGTCGGGTCGTTGCGAACGTCGTTCGCGGCGGGGAGCTCGCCGGTCTCGGCCCAGCCGGCCGAGTTCTCGTTCATCCACTTCACGAAGGTGGCGGCGGCAGCCGTCTTGTTCTTGTCCTGGCCCTTGTTGTTCATGAACATCCAGTGGGTCGAGCTCGACCACACGGCCTTCTCGGTTCCGATCTGGGGCACGGGGGCGACGGTCCAGTCGATCTCGTTGAACGACTCGTTGGTCGTCTGCCAGACACCGTTCCAGTTGTAGGCCGTCTGTCCTGCGAGCAGGCCCTTGATGTTGCCGTCCTGAGCGACGTTCGGCGGGCTGTAGCCCTTGTCGATCAGGTCGACCATGTGCGTCAGCGCCTGCACGCCCGCATCGGAGTTGAAGGTCGCCTCGGTGACGTCGTCGTTGTACAGGTCGCCGCCGAACTGCCAGAGCAGCGACTCGAACTCGAATGTGCCGGTGAAGACGTAGCCGTCGACCCATTCACCGGCGACCCCGGCCGCCTTCAGCGACTCGAGGGCCGCCATATAGGAGTCCTTATCGGTGGGCACCGTTGCGGGATCGATTCCGGCTGCCCGGAGCACGTCGTTGTTGACGTACAGGCCCATCGGGGTGACGCTCCACGGGATTCCGTACTGGGCACCCTTGTATGCGCCCGCATCCATCAGACCTTCGGGAAAGTCGTCGGCCGAGTAGCCGAGCGCGTCGACGATGTCGTCGGCCGGCAGCAGCAGTCCCTGCGCCGCGTACGTGGCGACGTCGTCGCCGTGCGCCACCGCGACGTCCGGGCCCTTGCCCGCCTTGACGGCGAGCGGCATCTTCTTCGAGATGTCTCCCCATTCCTGCGGCACGTTCTTGACTTCGATGTTGTCGTGCTCCGAGTTGAACTTCTCCACGAGTTTCGGAACGAGCACCGGGGCGGCTCCGCCCGTCCAGCCGTTCCAGAACGTGATCGACACCTTCGGTCCGGTGTAGTCCTCGCCGGGAACGGCGTTTCCGCCCGCTCCCGCTCCGCCGCCGGAACAACCGGCCAGCGCGATACCGACGCCCAGGGCCAGCGTTGCTGCGACCGCCCTGCGTGCGATGCCCTTCTTCATAAGACTCTCCTTCGAGTTGTGATCGCCGAACAAGGCGAGGCAAGGGTTTGCCGCTTCGATCGGACGCGGGTGATTCCGGAGACCGAACGAAGACTTCGCGTCGAACTTACAGCGCTAGAAGTTTTGGGTCAAGGGGGGTTCGGGTTACAGCGATGCAATCGTGACGGCGACCGAGCCGCTACTATCGGAAGCCACGCATGCCGGCGTCTCCGTCGGGCGATGCGACGGCGTTATCCGGGAGGATCGATGGCTGGAGTCCGGCTGCAGGACGTCGCCGAGCACGCCGGCGTCTCGATGAAGACCGTCTCGAACGTCGTGCACGAGCATCCGCATGTGTCGCACGCCATGCGCGAGCGGGTGCAGAAGGCCATCGACGAGCTCGGCTACCGCCCCAACGCCCTGGGTCGCCGTCTCGCGACGGGGCGCACCGGCCTGCTCGCCCTCGCCTTCGCCGACGTGCGACTCCCCTACTTCTCCGAACTGGCCAATCTCGTGTCCCGAGCGGCCGCGCAGACCAGTCCGGGCTACCGACTCCTCCTCGAGGAGACGGAAGGAACCCTCGAGGGCGAACGCGCCGTCCTCTCGGCCAGCGAGGCGGGCCTCGTCGACGGGATGCTCTTCCAACCGTCGCAGATCTCGTCGCGCGAGATCGCCGAGCGCCACGGCGACCTGCCCATGGTGCTTCTCGGTGAGGGCCCGGCACCGCTGAGCATGGACCGTGTGATGATCGACAACGTCTCGGCCGCGGCCGCCGCCACGCGCCATCTCGTGGCCCTCGGTCGACGGCGCATCGCATTCCTCGGCCATGAGGCCCAGGCCCTCTCGTCGACCTCGCGCCTCCGGATCGTGGGCTACCAGGAGGGTCTGGAACAGTCCGGGCTCTCGGCTGACCCCGCTCTGCTGATCGCCAGCGACGAGATCACACCCGCCGCGTCGGCCGCGTCGCTCGGCGCGGCGATCGACGCCGGCCTGAAGATCGACGGCATCGTGTGCCGCGACGACCTCGCCGCGATGGGCGCCCTGCGAGCCCTCCACGAGCGCGGCATCTGCATTCCCGACGACATCGCGATCGTGGGCTGGGACAACATCTCGTTCACCGCGACGACCTTCCCGAGCATCACGTCGATCGCGCCCGACCTCGATTCCCTCGCCCGCGTCGCCCTCGAGATGCTGGGAGAACGGATCGCCGGCTTCGACGGGCTCGGTCGGCACCGTCTGGTCGACTACGAACTCGTCGTGCGCGAGAGCGCGCCACCCGCCTGAGCCCGAGCATCGGGCCGCACCCGCGGGCGGCCGAACTGCTTGGCGTCATGTTCCATATTTACAGCGCAGTAAATTTGCTGACATGATGGGCGCATGAGCAGTGACGCCCTTTCCCCCGCCGCGCACGATCGCCCCACCGGCATCCACGACGGCACCTATCCGCGCCCCCAATTGGTGAGGGCGCGGTGGAGCGAACTCGACGGCCCATGGCGTTTCTCGTTCGACGACGCGGACTCGGGACTCGACGCGGGCTGGCAGAACTCGGCGGACTTCGACCTCGCCATCACCGTGCCGTACCCGTTCGAGTCGACCTTGTCCGGCATCGGCGACACCGGGTTCCACCGCGTGGTCTGGTACGCCCGCTCCGTGAAGGCGGATGATCTGCGCGATGCCGGTTTCGGCGGCGTCGATTCGGGCGGCGACGGCGCCCGGCGACTCATGCTGCACTTCGGCGCCGTGGACTATCGCGCGATGGTCTGGCTCAACGGCGTCTTCCTCGGATCGCACGAGGGCGGCCAGACGCCTTTCTCGTTCGACATCACCTCGGCGCTCGACGTCGAACGCGCCGAGCAGCTCCTGGTGGTGCGCGCGGAGGACGACCCCGCCGATGTGGCGCAGCCCCGGGGCAAACAGGACTGGAGGCTCGATCCCCACTCGATCTGGTACCACCGCACGACCGGCATCTGGCAGCCCGTCTGGCTCGAGGCGACCCCGACCGTGGCGGTTCGCCTCGTGCACTGGGTTCCGGATGTGCCGGGCGGCACTGTCGCGGTGCGCATCGACCTCGCCCGCGATCCGAAGCCGGGAACCGTCGTCGACATCGCGCTCTCCTTCGAGGGCCGCGTCGTGGGCGAGCTCACCCTGCCCGCCGCGACCACCAGCATCCACGGGGTCGTCGAGGTGCTCGAGCAGCGGAACGGGCAGGCCTACGAGGAGCTCCTCTGGTCGCCCGAGCACCCGCGCCTGATCGACGCGACCGTGACCGTGCGGCACGGCGATGCGACCGTCGACAGCGTCGCCTCCTACCTCGGCCTGCGTTCAGCCGCATGGGGAGGCGGCCGTTTCCTGCTCAACAATCGGCCGTACTTCGTGCGCTCCGTGCTGAACCAGGGGTACTGGCCCGAGTCGCACCTGGCGAGCCCGGGCCCGGACGCGTTTCGCGCCGACATCGAGCTCACCAAGGAGCTCGGCTTCAATGCCACCCGTCTTCACCAGAAGATCGAGGACCCACGGTTCCTGTACTGGGCCGATCGGCTCGGACTCCTCGTCTGGGCCGAGACGCCCGGGGCGTTCGAGTTCTCGAGCACCGCTGCGACGCGCCTGCTCGCCGAATGGACGGCCGTGATCGAACGCGACCTGTCGCATCCATCGATCGTCACCTGGGTACCGCTCAACGAGAGCTGGGGCGTGCAGCACATCGAGCACGACCCGGCCATGCGCGCGTTCGCACGCGCCCTCGTCTCGATCACCCGCACGCTCGACGGCTCCCGGCCCGTGATCTCGAACGACGGCTGGGAGCACGTCGACTCGGACATCATCAGCGTGCACGACTACGAGTCGTCGGGCGCCGTGCTGGCGAAACGCTATTCCGACGACGACGCGAAAGATCGGCTGCTCGACGGCTTCGGCCCGGCTGGCAGGCGGATGCTGCTCGACGGCCAACAGGTCGGCGAACGCCCCGTGATGCTCACCGAGTTCGGCGGCATCTCTTTCGCCACCCGATACGCCGACACGGATGCCTGGGGGTACTCGAGCGCGTCGGGTGCCGACGATTTCGTGGCTCGGCTGCGCGCCGTGGTGGGCGCCCTCGACGAGAGCACGTTCCTGGCGGGCTACTGCTACACACAGCTCGCCGACACCCTGCAGGAGACGAACGGACTCGTGTCGGATGACCGCGTTCCGAAGGCGCCGATCGAGGTTCTCCGCGCGATCTTCTCGGGCCAGGGGCGCTCCGCCTAGCCTCGCTGGGCACCGCGGGGCACCGGTCGCCGGGGCTCCCGTAGAATAGAGCACGGCCTATTTCTCTACAGTGTCTGGAGTCCGCCCGGTATGTGCGGCATCGTCGGTATCGTCTCGTCCGGTCCGGTCAATCAACAGGTGTACGACAGCCTTCTTCTGCTTCAGCACCGCGGGCAGGACTCGACCGGTATCGCCACGGCCGACGGCTCGACCTTCCACATCACGAAGGCCAAGGGGCAGGTCCGTGAGGCGTTCCGCACACGCGACATGCGCTCCCTCCTCGGAAACGTGGGCCTCGGCCACGTGCGCTACGCCACGAAGGGCGTCGCCGGCAATGAACAAGAGGCCCAGCCGTTCTACGTGAACGCGCCCTACGGCATCGTGCTCATCCACAACGGCAACCTCACCAACACCCGCGAGCTCAACCAGGAGCTCTTCCACATCGACCGCCGGCACCTGAACACGTCGAGCGACACCGAGCTGCTGCTCAACGTTCTCGCCACCGAGCTGCAGAGCCAGGTCTCCGGCCTCGACCTCGAGCCCGACCAGGTCTTCGACGCCGTCGCCAACGTGCACGAGCGCATCGAGGGCTCGTACGCCGTGATCTCGCTCATCGCCGGCCACGGTCTGCTCGCCTTCCGCGACCCCTTCGGCATCCGCCCTCTCGTGCTCGGCAAGCGCAGCGACGCGAACGCCCTCGCCGGCGTGCAGCGCGACGAGTGGATCGTTGCCAGCGAGTCGCTCGTGCTCGAGGCATCCGGCTACGAGGTCGTGCGCGAGGTCGCGCCCGGCGAAGCGATCTTCATCACGCAGAACGGCGAGATGTACTCGCGGCAGTGCGCGAAGAACCCGGTTCTCGTGCCCTGCTCGTTCGAGTACGTCTACCTCGCGCGCCCCGACAGCGTCATGAACGGCATCTCGGTCTACGAGGCCCGGCTCCGGCTCGGCAACCGCCTGGCCACGACCATCGCCGACCTCACCCCGATGGGCGACATCGACGTGGTCATGCCCATTCCCGATTCGTCGAGGCCCGCCGCCATGCAGGTCGCGCAGAAGCTCGGCGTCGAATACCGCGAGGGGTTCTACAAGAACCGCTACGTGGGCCGCACCTTCATCATGCCCGGCCAGGCCGAGCGCAAGAAGAGCGTGAGGCAGAAGCTCAACGCCATGTCGACCGAGTTCAAGGGCAAGAACATCCTGATCGTCGACGACTCGATCGTTCGGGGCACGACCTCGAAGGAGATCGTCGAGATGGCCCGCGCCGCCGGCGCCAACAAGGTCACGTTCACCTCGGCCGCTCCTCCCGTGCGCTTCCCGCATGTCTACGGCATCAACATGCCGTCGCGCGAAGAGCTCGTGGCCCACGGCCGCAGCTTTCCCGAGATCGCGCGCGAGCTCGGAGCAGACCACCTCATCTACCAGGAGATCTCCGACATGGAGAGCGCCATCCTCGAGGGAAGCCAGGTGAAGAACCTCGAGATGAGCTGCTTCACGGGCGAATACGTCACCGGCACGGTGAGCCCCGAGTACCTCGCCTGGGTCGAGGCGACGCAGCGCTCCTAGCGCCCGCTCCCTGAGCCTGTCGAAGGGCGCGCTCCCTGAGCCCGTCGAAGCGCCCGCTCCCTGAGCCTGTCGAAGGGCACAACGTGATCAGGCCCGAGGCATTCGCCCCGGGCCTGATCTCGTTCGTTCTCAGATCGCGCTAGCGGGTCAGCGCTCCGCGGCGACGACGCACGACGAGCAGCGCGCCCAGGGCGAGAAGCAGGCCGGCCCCGAGAAGCGGAACCGTCGCATCCAGACCCGTGGCGGCGAGCGCCGGCGGAGCGGCGGGCGCGCCGGGCGCGGCCGCGGCCGGGTCGCCGACCGAGACACCGGGGGTGCCCGGATCGACGACGATCTCGCCGATCTGCGCGGGGTAGCTCAGTTCGAGGCCCGACTCGTTCAACGCGAATGCGATGGTGTGGGCTCCGTCGGCCGCGCCCTCAGGAATGCTGAACGCCACGGTGGACCGGCCCTGCTCGTCGTAGAGGTCGACGATCGACAGGTCGATGTCGGCGGTCGCGATCTCGACGCCGTCGAAGAGCACCCGAACCGAGGTGTCCGGCACCGGAGTGCCGCTCAGCACCAGGGAGCTGAGCGAGAACTCGTAGCTGTCACCGGGCTCGACCGTGCCGAAGGCGACGGGCGTTCCGGCCGGGTCGGCGAGGTTCGCGATGCCGATCGAACCCGTGGTGTAGTCGGGCGACAGAGGCGAGTTCTGACCGATGTAGTCCCTGAACGCGTCGAGGTCGACTCGGCCGGTGTCGGCCTTGCCCTGGCCGTTGGCCAACTCGAGGAACCCGTCTCCACCGGCGGCGAGGAAGCTGTTCGTCACGACCTTGAAGGTGTCGTCCGCTGCGATGGGGTCGCCCAGGTAGAAGATCTCGGTCACGTGAGATCCGTCGGCGGCCGCGGGGTCGTAGGTGTACGTGAGCTCGGAGTTGATGCCGAGCTTGAGGAACGGGCGGGTCTGCCCCGTCTGCCACTGCTGCTCGAGCACCGTCTTGATCTGCGCACCGGTCAGCGTCTGCGTGAACAGCGTGTTGGCGAACGGTTGCACGGTTGCGGCCTCTTCGTAGGTCACAGAGCCGTCGACGTCGCCGGGGCTGCCCGGGTTCGCCGCGTAGTTAATGTTCGTGCGAAGGCCGCCGGGGTTCATAAAGGCGAGCTGAGTGCCGAGGTCGCGGGTGGCCCAGAGCTGGCCGTCGGCGACCTCATTGCCGAGCGTCGACTCGCCACCGCGGTTCTCTTTGGTGACGTCTGTCAACGTGGCCCTGTTGAAGGACTCCGTGACCGTGCCGATCACCTCTCGACCGATGATGCTCGACGTCTGCTTGGCTTCGGCGACGAGAGCGGCCACCTCGGCGTCTTGCGCGTACAACGAGGCCGCGGGCACTGCGGGGTTTCCTCCCGACGCCGGGATGGCGGGCTTCACCAGCGGGATGATCTCACCGGTCGACGATGAGATCGCCTTCGTGATGGGATTCACCTGGAAGTTGAAGTGACCGAGGTTGGAGCCGTAGCTGCCCGTCTGCAGCACGGGGATCGTCTTGGTGCCGACCGTCACCGACTGCGAGTACAGCGTGTGCGTGTGGCCGGATGCGATGGCATCGACATACGGACCGGTGCCTGTGACGATCTTGCCGAAGACGGTGTTGACGTCGGTGAAGTTGGCCGACGCCGACGCGGCACCCTCGTGGATCACGAGAACCAGCACGTCGGCTTCCTCGTTGCCGGGCGCCTCCGTTCCGTCGGTGAGCTCCTGCGCGACGGCGTTGACGCTGTCGACGATGCCGCCGACGGCCAGGGTGTCGATGCCGGCAGGGCTGACGAGCGTGGTCAGGTCTTCGGTGACCGCCCCGATGAAGCCGACCTTGACGCCGTCGAAGGTCTGGATGTCGTAGGGGGCGAACGCGTGATCGGTCGTGCCCTTGTTGAACAGGTTCGCCGAGATGAAGTCGAAGTCGGCCAGGTCGGAGACGCGACCCTCGAGGTCCGCACGACCGTGGTCGAGCTCGTGGTTTCCGATGGCCGACACGCTCAGGCCGATCAGGTTCAGAGCGTCGATGGTCGGCTTGTCCTGCTGCGCCTGCGAGATGAACGGCGAGCCGCTGATGTTGTCACCCGCCGACACGAGGGTGCTGTTGGGGTTCGCGGTCTTGAAGGTGTCGAAGGCGGTCGCGATGCTTGCCGCGCCGGCCTCGCCGCTGCCGAGGTTCTGCTCGAGGTGGCCGTGGAAGTCGTTCATCGTGTAGACGTCGATCGACACGTCACCGGGTGCGGCCGCCGCGGGAAGAGCGGCGAACCCGACGAGGGCGATGGTGGACGACACGAGAAGCGCGGCGGCGCGCACAGGGCGCCGCCGTGGTGAGGATGGCTGCATGGGGTGTGATTCTCCAGGAATTGTTCAGGGGTGACTCCCAGCAAACGCGACCCGACCATCGCAGTCAACGAACACCCCGAAACGAAACCTGTTGTTCACAAACGACAAAAGCTCAGCCCGTGCACCTCCCGTTGTGGGGTGCACGGGCTGAGCTCGTCAGCGGCGGATCAGACGCAGGCTGTGAGCTTCTCCACGGCCGAGGTCAACGAGTTCGGCCCACCCAGCAGCGTGACCTGGTCGACCCCGAGGGTTGCGAGATCGGCAATCACCTGGGCCGGAACGCACGTGGTCGGCACGACGTAGAGCGGAGCTCCGACCGCGCCGGCGTATGCCGCGCCCGCCAGCGCATCCGGGAAGTTGTATCCCGTGGCGATGAACGCGCGCTTGCTCGAGGTGAAGGCGTCCTTGTTGATGTTCGCCGAGGCCTCGAAACGATCGGCGCCCGACAGACGCGTGACCGTGCGGTCGGAAGCTGCGAGCGATGCCTCGATGGAGGGCGACACGGAGTTCGGTCCGCCCGCGATCTTCACGCTCGTGACGCCCAGCTCGGTCAAAGCCTTCTTCGTCGCAGCGTCCGCCACCGCAGCCGTGCCGTTCACGAGAACAACGGGTGCTCCGACCGCGCCACCGGCGGCGCTGGCCGACAGTGCATCAGGTAAGTTCTGGCCGGTGGAGACGTAGGCGAGGGTCGCCCCGGACTCACCGAATGCATAGTCGACGACGTTGCGCGACGCTTCGTACCGGTCGGCGCCGGAGATGCGCACGGCGTCACCGGTCGCAAGGGTGTCGAGCTGGGAGAGGACCGCATCCGACACCGAGTTGGGGCCACCCACAACGACGATCTTCGACGGCTTGAGCCGCTGGATCTCCGTTGTGACGGACGCGGGGATGGACGACTTCGTCGTCAGAAGAAGCGGCGCCTTCTCCTTGACCGCGGCCGGAGCTGCGCTGAGGGCGTCGGGGTAGTTCTCTCCGGTGACGACGTAGACGGTGCTCGCCGTCGTGGGATACGCCTTCTGGGAGATGCCGACGGCGACGTCGTAGCGGGTCGCACCCTCGATGCGGCTCGCCGGCGCGAAGTCGATCGGTGTGTAGGTCTCGAACGGGGCGTACTTCGCTCCACCACCCGGGTAGGTGTAGACGCCGTAGTTTCCCGTGGCTGGAGCGCCAGCGTAGTTGTTCTTGATGAGGAGTGTCGCCTCGAATGTTCCGTCGGGCTTGACCTCGATGGCTCCAGCCCCTGCCCCGCCGATCGTGGCGATGTCCTCAGCGGAGACGGCCCACTTGACGTCGGAGTTGCTGCGGGCGGATGACGCTGCGCTGGCCGTCGGCTGCCAGACGTCGGCGTACTTGCCGAACCCGACATAGACACCCGTGAACTTTCCGGCGAGCGGCGGGCGAGTGCCCGTGGTCGCGGCGCCGCTGGGAAGGAATCCGGTGCCTCTGACCGTGACGACCTCGCCGAGCGGGTCGATGTTGTTCGTCTTGGAGACGACCACGGTCGGGGTCGGAGCCGTGGCCGTGGCCGTGTATCCCACGGTCACAGGAAGGGCCGGCTTCTTGACGTCAGACGAGAGTCCGCTGCTGAACCAGTACGACGACTGGCCGGTCAGGAACTGGAAGTCGACGAAGTCGCTCGGGAACGACCCCCAGTACGCGCTGTTCGACGACGACGGGGCGACCTGGCCCGCGTCGGCCGGCGCGGAGACGCCCAGGTAGTCGGGCGTGACCGTGAATCCGTCTTCGTCCACGACTACACCGGTGAGGTTCGCCAGGGTGATCTCACGGGGAGCGATGGTCTCCCAGACGTTCGTGTCCTGCATGCTGGCGCCATATCCCGACGCCGTCGCGGTGAGCGTTCCGTTTCCCTCCGCATCGACGGTGAGGAGCGGGTCGCTGGCGGTCCAGTAGGTGAGACCGCCGTAGAAGACGACCGAGAAGTCGCCATCCCATTGGATGCTCGCCTCTCCCGTTGCAGGATCGACGTGCCCGCTGCCCGCCGAGATCGTGACCTTCGTGTCGGACCAGCTCGTCGCAGAGGTGTTCACGTTGGTTCCCGCAGGGCTCTGGCACTTCGTTCCCCAGGTGGGGTTCGTCGTCCCGTCGCCCGCAGCGTTCGGCTTGACGATCTCCACGTTGCCCGCTGAGGCGGAGTAGAAGCCGTCCGACTCGGTCCAGACGCGCGAGGAACCGGTGTTTCCGGCCACGCCGGCCGACAGGAAGTTGCAGCCGCCGAAGAAGGCGCCGCTGTTGGCCTCGTTGGTCACGCCCCAGGTCAGGACTGCGTCACTGACATCGAGCTCGGCGGCGGACGCGGGCAGCGCCGCGAAGGTCGAGAGGCCGACGGCGACGATGGCCGCCGCGGCCAGTGCCGCACGAGGGCGGCGAGAGGTTCTGAATTTCACGACAACTCCGGAATTGTGGGATCAGGCGCAGGGCACGCGCAGAGAGATATCGAGGCATCGTCATAATCGAGGCGCTCGATCGGAGTTAGCTTAGCCTTAATTAGGTTAGGTATTCCTAATTAACTTTCGTAGACTGCTTGTTGATACACCCCTCTCCTCCCTCGTTCGAAAAGACGCTCAACCATGTCCTCCACCGCACGCTCCCGGCGCATCCCCCGACTCTTTCTCGGCTCGGTGATCGTGCTCGCGGTGGCACTGACCGGCTGCTCGGCCGGCGCGTCCGGGGCGGAATCGGGCGAGGCATCCTGCGCGGCATCGACCACCCCGCTGGCCGAACTCGCCGTCGCCGACGCACCCCGCGAGACGGTCGGCGCATCCACCGCCTGCCTGACCGACACGGCCATCGACCCGGTCGCCGACGACGTCGTCTCGCAGCTGCCCGTGACCGTCACCGACAACCAGGGCACTCCGGTCACGATCACCGACACCTCGCGCATCCTCGCTCTCGACCTGTACGGCTCGCTCGCCGCCACGGTCTACGGACTCGGCCTCGGCGACAACGTCGTGGGGCGCGACACGTCGACCGGCTTCGACGAGGCGAAGGACCTGCCGCTCGTCACGCAGAACGGTCACGAGCTCAACGGCGAGGCCATTCTCGCGCTCGAACCCACCGTCATCCTCACCGACTCGTCGATCGGACCGTGGGACGTCGTGCTGCAGATGCGCGAGTCCGGCATCCCCGTGGTGGTGATGACCCCTACCCGCAGCCTCGAGAACACCGGCGACATCGTCACGGCCGTCGCCGCCGCGCTCGGCGTGCCCGAACAGGGCCGGATGCTCGCGGACCGCCTGCAGGACGAGACGGCTCAGACCGTGGCCGACATCGCGGCGATCGCCCCGAAGAACGAGGCCGACAAGCTGCGCATCATGTTCCTGTACGTGCGCGGAAACGCGGGTATCTATTACATCTTCGGAACGGGCTCGGGCACCGATTCGCTGATCACGAGCCTCGGCGGCGTCGACGTGGCCACCGAGATCGGCTGGCAGGGCATGAGGCCGATGACGGCTGAGGCCATGGTCGATGCGTCGCCCGACCTCATCCTCATGATGACCAAGGGACTCGAATCGGTCGACGGCGTCGACGGCCTACTCGAACGCATCCCGGCCGTGGCCGAGACCCCCGCCGGCCAGCACCGGCGCATCGTCGACATGAGCGATACCGAGGTGCTGAGCTTCGGTCCGCGCAGCCCCGCGGTTCTCGACGCCCTCGCCCGCGCCATCTACGCCCCGACGAAGGCCGAGTAGCGTGACCGCCGTCGACGACGCGACCCGCACCGACCGGCCCTCGCCAGAGGCCTCCGCCGATCCCATGCCGCGCACCGTCACCGCCCGACGCCGGGTGCTGCTGATCACGGGGCTCGCTCTCGCCCTGGCGGTCATGGCGCTCGTGTCGGCGGGAACGGGCCAGCTCTACGTGTCTCCGGCCGAGGTGTTCGGCTCGATCATGCACGCGGTCGGGCTCGAGATCGGGCCGCTCCCCGCGCATCCGAACGGCGAGAGCGCGCTCTGGACCATCCGGTTCCCCCGCGTGGCCATGTCGATCGTGATCGGCGCGGCGCTGGCCGCCGCCGGACTGCTGATGCAGGCCGTGTTCGGCAATCCGCTGGCCGACCCCGGCGTGATCGGTGTCTCCTCGGGGGCCGCGCTCGGCGCATCCGCCACCATCGTTTTCGGATGGGCGTTCTTCGGCGAGTGGACCATTGCCGTCGCCGCCTTCATCACCGGCCTCGCCGCCACCTTCGTCGTCTACTTCATGAGCCGGTCAGGCGGAAAGACGGAGGTCGTGACCCTCGTGCTCACGGGCATCGCCGTCAACGCATTCACCGGCGCGGGCCTCGCCCTCATGACGTTTCTCGGCGACCAGGCGGCGCGCGAGCAGATCGTGTTCTGGCAGCTCGGCAGCCTCAACGGCTCACGCTGGCAGCAGTTCTGGATCGTGCTGCCACTCATCGTCGTCGGCGTGATCGTCGCGTTCGTGATCTCGCGCAGGCTCGACCTGCTCTCGCTCGGCGAGCGCAGCGCCCGACACCTCGGGGTCAACGTCGAGGGGCTGCGCATCGTGGCCATCGTCGTGACCGCGCTGCTGGTGGCCGCCGCCGTCTCGTTCGCGGGCATCATCGCGTTCGTCGGCCTCGTGATCCCCCACCTCATGCGCATGATCATCGGCCCGGCGCACCGCCCGCTCCTCGTGGCCAGCGTGCTCGGCGGAGCGCTGCTGCTGCTCACGGCCGACCTCGTGGCCCGCACCGCCGTTCCCATGGCCGACCTGCCGATCGGCATGCTCACATCGCTGGTCGGCGGTCCCTTCTTCTTCTGGCTGCTGCGCCGTGCGCGCCGCAGTGCGGGCGGGTGGGGCTGATGCGCGAGGCGAGCGTTGCTCTGGATGCTCGGGGCGTGTCGGTCGAGATCGACGGCAGGCAGATCCTCGCCGACGCATCGATCCGGGTCTTCTCGGGGGAGATCGTGGCGCTCATCGGCCCCAACGGCGCCGGCAAGTCGACGCTTCTCGCCGCCCTGACGGGAGACCAGCCGCGAACCCGTGGAACGATCGAGATCGCCGGACGCCCTCTCGACGACTGGAAGCTGAAGGAGTTGTCGCAGCAGCGCGCCGTACTGCTGCAGGAGAACGGCGTGTTCTTTCCGTTCACGGTCGAGCAGGTGGTCGAAATGGGTCGTGCGCCTTGGCAGCGCACACCCTTCGACCACGACGACGAGGAGGCAGTCGACGAGGCGATCCGACTCACCGACATCGAGCGTTTCCGGCATCGACAGGTTCCCTCGCTGTCGGGCGGCGAGAGGGCCCGCAGTGCGTTCGCCCGCGTGCTGGCGCAACGCACCGGCATCCTGCTGCTCGACGAGCCGACGGCCGCCCTCGACCTGCGGCACCAGGAGGACGTGCTGCGGCTCGCCCGCGAGCGCGCCCATGCGGGCGACGCCGTGATCGTGGTGCTGCACGACCTCAACCTCGCCGCCGCCTATGCCGACCGCATCGCACTGCTCAGCTCGGGCCGCATCGTGGCCCAGGGCTCGCCCCGCGAGGTGCTCACGGTCGAGCGCATCTCCGACGTCTACGCCCAGCCGGTCGAGGTCATCACGCACCCCGAGAACGGCGCCACCATCATCCTTCCCGTGCGCGCCACTGCGCGCTCCCGCATCGCGCTCCCCCGAAAGGCCTCCTCATGACCCTCCGCTCCCGAATTCGAGCGACCGGACTGATCGCAACCGCGGCCCTCGCCACAGGTCTCGTCGTGGCACCGCTGGCCTCGCTCGCGCCGGCCGATCCCGTGCAGGCCGCGGGCGCATCCGTGTCTGTCAGCGTCGCGGGTCGACCCGACCTGACCGGCGTCGCCGATCCGACGTATCTCACCGAGCTGCAGCTGACCGGGTCTGGCTTCCAGTCGATCGTCAACGGCTTCGGCGGGGTCTACGTGTTGTTCGGGTGGGTGGATGGCGACGGCTGGCAGCCGAGTCAGGGCGGCTCGACGGGCACCGACTACCGCTACGTTCCCGACGACGAATCGAACCCCGTGGGCTACGCCTCGTTCGTGTCGTTCCCGGGCAGCTCGACCGAATACGCGGCGAACGGAGGCATCCTGGCGAGCGACGGCACGTTCTCGGCGACGCTCCAGATTCCCGGGGCCACGTTCACCTCGCTCGACCGCTCGGGGGCGGCCTCCGAGGTGGACTGCACCGAGGTGCAGTGCGGCATCATCACGATCGGTGCCCACGGCGTTCCGAACGCGAACAACGAGACCTTCACGCCGATCGCGTTCACCGATCTCTACGGCTCGGATCCGGCTGCGGCCGTCGCAGCACCCGTCGCCGAGGCGCCTGCCGCCGCGGAGGCGGCCACCCCGGTTCCCACCACCACGAGCTACGTGACGCAGCCCGCCGTCGTGGCAGCCGCCGACTCCACCGCGCAGCTCATCCCGCTCATCACCGGTGTCATCATCGGCGTGGGAGCGCTCGTCGTGCTGTCGATCGCGTTCCTGGTGTGGGCGGTGCTGTCGGGACGCAAGCGCCAGCGCGCGCTGCTGGCGGCGGCTTCCGCCCCCGCCGCCGCCGCTCAGGAGGCGAAGTGAGGGGCATCCGCGCCCGTTCGAGTGATGCGCGCCCCGACGACCGGCAGCGGATGCGCCCGGCGGGCGCGGATGCCCGGCGACGTGCGGCGAGTGCGGTCGCAGGGGCGGCCGTCACGAGCCTCGCGGCCGGCGCGCTGCTGGCGTTCGGGGCACTGCCCGCGAGCGCCGACTCGTTCACCGTCGACGACGCCGTTTTCGCCTGGGGCATCAGCAACGAGGCGAACAACCGCGCCTTCGCTCCGGGAACCTACAACGTCATGTCTGCGGGGGTGGCCCCGAAGACGAGCGGCGCCGACACGATCTCCGAGTCCGAGTGGGCGGCGACCTCCGGCGACGTCACGATTCAGAAGAAGAGCGCCGACGGCACCTACGCCACGGCGACCTGGGCCGGGCTCACGACCACGCCGACGGGCGAGCCGATCCCGAGCCCCACGAGCGGGCGCTTCAGCGATCACCGCGTGGCGATCTCGAGCGGCGGAGGAACCCTCGACGCCGCATCCGACGACGCGGACATCGCCTGGAGCGGCTCGTTCACGGTCGCGTTCTACAGCGGCATGACCCAGTTCTCCGTCTCCGATCCGCACCTCTCGGTGACGGCTGGGGTCGGCTCCGTCACCGCAACACTCAGCGGCTACGGCACGAGCATGGACGACCCCGACGTCTTCGAGCAGCTGCCCACCCGCGAGGTGACGATCGCGACCCTCACCGGCGTCGATGTCACCGAGAGCGGACTGATCGCGACTCCCGACTACGACGGCGTGGAGGTCGAGCTGCCCGAGTCGGCGTCTCCGCAGGTGCGCTCGGGTTCGGCCTGGGGGTCGTTTCCGCAGAGCTACGTCGACTACCAGCTGCTCACGGGACAGTCGTCGTACTGGTACTCGAGCGGGCTGAGCACCGACGGTTTCAAGAGGCCGCTGCCCATCGAGGTGTCGTTCGATTCCGTGGCGCCGGTGGTCACGGCTCCGAGCGTCGAGACACAGCCGGTGGATGCGCGAACGAGCGCGCGCCTCGGCACCTCCTTCGCGATCGAGGCTCGCGGCAGCGCTCCCCTCACGTACCAGTGGGAGCGCAGCGACGACGAGGGCGAGACGTGGACCGCCGTGGGAGACGGTGCCGCGACGCTGTCGCTCGCCTCCGTCGGCCTGTCCGACAGCGGAGCGCTCTTCCGGGCCACGGCGAGCAATCCGGCCGGCTCCGCCGTCTCCGACGTGGCGCGACTCACGGTCGATCCGTACGTACTCGGGTCGGTGGCGCCGGCCTTCGACGGAGTCGCCGCCATCCGCGCGGCGGTGAAAGCCGGCCATGCCATCGACGAGACGTCGTCGGCGACCGGCGTGCCGGCATCCATCGCCTCGAACCAGACGCTCGAGCTCGATCTGCCCTGGCCCGGCGCCTCGCGCACCGGGGAGGTCTGGCTCTTCCCGGGCGCCGTCTACCTGGGCTCATTCACCGTGGCCGGTGGAATCGCATCGGCCGAGCTGACGCTCCCTGCACTCGGGCCCGGCGACTACTCGCTGCTGTTCGTCGACGACGACGGCTCGTCGAAGCCGGCCGCCGTGTTCTTCTCGATCACACCCGACCAGCAGGGCCTGCACGACGTCAGCTACGCCACCTTCCGCTGGGGCGTCAACAACGAGAGCAACAACTCGGCCTTCGCCCCCGGAACGGTCAACTTATTCTCGGCCGGCAAGGTCACCGACACCGGCGGGCACGGAACGACCCTTCCCGAGTCGTCGTGGAAGCAGTCCGAGGGCAACGTCGCCATCGAGAAGCAGCAGGCCGACGGGTCGTTCGCTCCGGCGACCTGGGCGGGGCTCAAGACCTCGCCGTCCGGAGCTCCCCTCGGCTCCCCCACCACGAAGACGTTCAGCAACCATCAGGTCGTGCTGAGCCAAGGCGTCGGGCGGGTCGACCCCGGCTCCGACAACGCCGACATCCAGTGGGATGGCGACTTCACGGTGGCCTACTACAGCGGCATGACCTTCTTCTACGTGAGCGACCCGCGGCTGCTCGTGGCGAACGGCGTGGGCACGCTCACCGCCACTCTCGGCGGCTACGGCACCGACATGGACGACATGTCGAAGTGGGTTCCGCTCAGCGACACGGTCGTGACGCTGGCGACGCTGCCCTCGGTGGATGTGACGGCGGCGGGTTTCGTCGTGACGCCGGCGTACGACGGGGTGCGGGTGAGCATCCCCGCCACCGGTGTGGCGCAGAAGACCGATGAGGCCGGATGGGGATCGTTCCCCCAGGACTTCGTGGACTTCCAGGCCCTCACCGGCCAAGCCGCCTACTGGTACAGCTCAGGGGGAAGCGTCGATGCGAACAAGACCGCACTGCCGATGACCGTGTGCTTCGACAGCCCCGAGTGCTCGCCGCCCGCATCGGCGATCCAGCCCGAGTCGACGGCCGCTTCGGTCGCCCAGACGGCACTGACGGCTCCGCGCGCCCTGCGCGCTCCTTCGCTGCCACCCGTGGCCGAGGCCGTTCCCGCCTCGATGGCGCAGGCGGCCGGCTCCTCCCAGGTCGTCGTCGTTCAGCAGCAGGCCGGCAGCACCTCGGATCCCGGGCCCGTTGTTCTGCTGCTGGTCATCCTGCTCGCCGCGGCCGGGGTTCTGCTCGTCGTGACCGTTCCTACGGGCGGCCTGATCGCATCCGGACACCTGCTGCGATCTCGATGATTCTTGCGTGGCCATTACTTGTAGGTACAAGGAATATCGCGCTCGATGGTGTAGTTGTAGAGGGCATGAGCACACGCAACGACCTCTTGTCGGCCCAGACCGGAATGGGCGCCGTCACGCTTCGCGTCGGCGACCTCGACGGGATGATCGCGTACTACCGTGACGCGGTCGCGCTCGAGCTGCAGAGCCAGGAGGGCGACGTGGCCGTGCTCGGGCGGGGCGGCGTGCCCGCTGTCATCCTGCAGCACGCGCCCGAGCTGAAGCACGCCGCGCCCCGGTCGGCGGGTCTGTACCACACGGCCATTCTGTTCGAGACGGAGGCGGCGCTGGCTGCCGCCCTGTATTCGGTGGCCCGCCACGCGCCCGGAACGTTCACGGGCAGCGCCGACCACCTCGTATCGAAGGCCTTCTACTTCACCGACCCCGAGGGCAACGGCGTGGAGCTCTACTGGGACCGCGCGCGCACCGAGTGGAGCTGGGCGCACGGGCAGATCGAGATGGGCACCGTGTATCTCGACCCGAACGCGTTTCTGCAGCAGCACGTGACCCCCGAGCTGGTCGACGACCCGCGTGTCGGGGGCGCTCTCGTGGGGCATGTGCACCTCTCTGTTGGAGACGTGGCCTCGGCCAAGGAGTTCTACGTCGACAAGCTCGGATTCGAGACGACGACGGCCTTCGGCGACTCGGCGCTGTTCGTCTCGGCGGGTGGCTACCACCACCACATGGCGATGAACGTGTGGCAGTCGAAGGGCGCAGGGCGACGACCGCTCGCGCTCGGACTGGGGCTCGTGGAGATCGTGGTCCCCACGTCTGACGAGGTCGGACAGGTCGGCGAGCGGCTCGGGCACTACGGACTGCAGACCCGCGACGACGGACGCTCGCTCATGGTCGCCGACCCGTGGGACAACCAAATCCGGATCGTGCCGGCGCCTGTGGCGGCGCCGCCGTCGGCCGAGTAGCTGCGTCACCTCGCGAGTAGAGCCTGTAGAGACGGGGGCCGTTCCCTGAGCCTGTCGAAGTGGGGCTCCGCTCCCTGAGCCCGCCGAGGGGGGGGCTCCGTTCCCTGAGCCCGCCGAGGGGGAGCTCCGTTCCCTGATCCCGCCGAAGGGGGGAATCCGTTCCCTGAGCCTGTAGAAGGGGGGCTCCGTTCCCTGAGCCTATCGAAGGGGTCCCGCCCCACCACGCCTCATGCGCCGGTCGAGTAGCGCTCGCGAGGCACGAGCAGCGCGTATCGACCCCCCCCCCCCCCCCCCCCCCCCCCCCCCCCCCCCCCCCCGTTCCCTGAGCCCGTCGAAGGGCCCCGCTCCCTGAGCTTGTCGAAGGGCCACCCGTTCCCTGAGCTTGTCGAAGGGCCGCCGTTCCCTGAGCTTGTCGAAGGGCCACCCGTTCCCTGAGCCTGTCGAAGGGCCGCCCGAGCTCGCCTCGCTCCTTTCCTCCACAGCCCCGTTCTGGCCAAGTTATCCACACCCATATCCCCTGATCATGCCTCGGATGCGCTCCCCGACCCAATGTCAGTGGCTACTGTTTGACTTCGCGTATGGACCTCCACGACGCATCCCTCGGCGACATCGCCGAGCGCCTCCGTGAGCTCCTTGACCAGAACCGCGCAGCCGTGTCTGCCGGTGCCGGGCCGGGCGCCGATTCCGGTGACGCCTTGCTCGAAGCGGCCCACGCTTGGGAGGCGATCGGTCGCGCCGGTGACGCGGCCCGAACCTGGGTGGCTGCGGAAGTCGCGAACGAGTCCCGCCGTGAACTCGACACGGCCGGTCTGGCCTACCGTCACGGCTTTGCGTCTGCGCGAAAGCTCCTTGCCGCGACCACGAACGTCTCGGAGCGCACTGCGGCGACCCGCATCAGCCTGGGCCAGCGGTTGCGGTCGTCGATCTCGATCTCGGGAACCCCGAATCCGAGTTTCTTCCCGGTCGTGGAGGAGGCGTTCTTCGCCGGCCGGGTCGGTGTGGATACGGCCGCGGTGATCTGCAGAACGCTGTCCGAGGTGGTGAACCGTACGGGCTGGTCGGATGACACCGATCGGGCCGAACGGTATCTGGTCGCCGCCGCGATCGCCACCATCGCAGACGCGGCAGCCGATACCGACCCCGATGTCGCATCCGACCCCGACGCCGGTACCGACGCGGATGCGGGTGTCGACGCGGGCGGCGGCACAGGCGACGCGGATGCGTTGTGGAGAGCACCGAGGCGGTACACCGTCGAGGAGATCGGCCGGCTCGCGATCCGCATCCGGGAACACCTCGACCCCGACGGAGCCGAACCCCGCGACGCCGTCAAGCAGTCGCTCCGCGGGTTCAGCTACCCGAAAATTGGAGCAGACGGCATAGCCCGCGGCAGGTACGCGCTCCCACCGTTGCAACTGGGGGTGTTCCTCGCCGCGGTCGACTCGATCCTCAGCCCGCGCACCCTCGACACACCAAATGCGCCACCACGCACGGCAAGCCAAGACGCGACCGATCTCGGTCATACAGGTGCAGGCATCACCGGCAATCAGGGCATCGCCGGAGACGAAGAAAACGGCCCGCTGACGAACGATCCTTCGCGACAGACCTCAGGAGCGAAGAGCGGCACCCCAGACGACCACACCATTATCGACTCGCGCACGGCGGAGCAGAAGCTCCTCGACGCGGTCATGACCCTCCTCGAAATGGCCGCTNCCTCAGCCCGCGCACGCCCGACACACCGAATCCGCCACCACAGGCGGCGGGCCCGGAGGCAACCGGTCTCGGTCATGCCGGTTCAGGCATCACCGGCAATCAGGGCGTCACCCGAGACGAAGAAAACGGCCCGCTGACGAACGATCCTTCGCGACAGACCTCAGGAGCGAAGAGCGGCACCCCAGACGACCACACCATTATCGACTCGCGCACGGCGGAGCAGAAGCTCCTCGACGCGGTCATGACCCTCCTCGAAATGGCCGCCGTCTCGCCGGCAGCGTCGCTGCTGAACGGGGCGGCACCGACCGTGAACGTGCACGTCACCTTCGACGACCTCGAATCCGGGCGCGGGGCCGCGTGGATCGACGGCAGCACCCAACCCATCCCCATCAGCACGGTGGACCAGCTCCGCTGCCATGGCGACACGATCACCACTGTCTTCGGTGACCATGGCGAGGTCCTGCATCACGGCAAGACGAAACGGTTGGCCACCCGAAGGCAACGCAGAGCACTGGCCGCCCGCGACGGAGGATGCGTCATCCCCGGCTGCACCGCGCCACCCTCACGGTGCCAGGCCCACCACGTGACCCCGTGGGTGAGTGAGGACTATCCGCCCGGACGGACCGACATCGACAACTTGGCGTTACTGTGTCCGTTCCACCACTCCACGATCCACACCTCGGCATGGCAACTCGTGATGATCCACGGCAGACCGCACGTCAGACCACCGAGCTGGCAAGACCCGAACCGATCACCGAGGCCCGCCGGACACCAACGAACAGGCAGACCCTGGTGACCCCAGTAACCCCGTTCATCGAGCCTGTCGAGACGCCAGACCCATGCCCCCCCGTTCGTCGAGCTTGTCGAGACCCCCTTCGACACCGCGTTCATCGAGCCTGTCGAGACGTCAGACCCATCCCCCCCCCCCGTTCGTCGAGCTTGTCGAGACGCCAGACCCATCGACACCCCGTTCGTCGAGCTTGTCGAGACGCCCTTCGACAGGCTCAGGGAACGAAATGGTCTGGGAACGACAGGGTCAGGGAACGGAAGGGTCAGGGAACGAAATGGCCAGGGAACGAAATGGCCAGGGAACGGGGCTACTCGTTCAGCGCACGTCGTGGCGCGCCACCAGCTCTCTCTTCAGCACCTTTCCGCTCGGCCCCATCGGCAGGGCCTCCACGATCGCGACTTCCCGCGGATACTTGTATGCCGCGACGTGCTTCTCCGCGAACGCCACCAGCTCCGCGCCGGTCGCGGTCGCTCCGGCAACCAGCACCACCGCCGCTACGACCTCCTGACCATGCACCTCGTGGGGGATTCCGTACACGGCCGCCATCGAGACATCCGGATGCCCGGCGAGCACCTCCTCGACCTCGCGGGGGTACACGTTGTAGCCGTTGCGCAGGATCATGTCCTTCTTGCGGTCGAGAATGCGAAGGTAGCCGTCGTCGTCCTTCGTTCCGAGGTCGCCGGTGCGGAACCATCCGTCGACCACCGACCGGGCCGTGTCCTCCTCGCGGTGCAGGTAGCCCTTCATGAGGTTGTGGCCCCTGATCACCAGTTCGCCGAGCTCCCCCCGAGGAAGCAGCTCGATCGCATCGTCGTTCTCGGCTCGGGCGATCTCGACATCCACGCCCCAGATCGGCGTGCCGATCGTTCCGGGCCGCGGGGTGACCCCGCGCTGGTTGAAGCTGGCGACCGGAGAGGTCTCGGTGAGGCCGTAGCCCTCGTGGATGTCGACGCCGAAGAGCTGCGTGAACCTGTCGATGATGGCCACCGGAATCGCGGCACCGCCCGAGATGCCGTAACGCAGCTTCGTGTCGACGGGCTCGGTTCCGGCGGCGGCCAGGATCACCATGTACATGGTGGGCACCCCGAAGAAGATCGTGCAGCCGTGCCGCTTGATGAGCTCGATCGCGCCGGCGCCGTCGAACTTCGGCATCAGCACGATTGTGGCGCCCGCACGGAATCCGGTGTTGAGCACACACGTCTGGCCGAAGGTGTGAAAGAGCGGCAGGCAGCCGAGCAGCACGTCGTCGCTCGTCATGTCGAAGGTGTCGAGCAGCAGCGTGCTTGTCTGCTCGACCAGGGAGAAGTGGCTGCCCTCGGCGCCCTTCGGCGACCCCGTCGTTCCACTCGTGTAGAGAATGGTCGCCGTGTCGCCCGGGGCGCAGGCCACGTAGGTCTCGGGCGGCACCGTCTGCGCGGCGAGATCCTCCAGGCGATCGAAACCCACGGCATCCAACGGCTCATCGCCCGAGTGCGGCGGCATCATGAGCGACACCACATCGACGCCCGCGAGTGCCGCCCCCTTCGCACCCTCGCCGAGAAGCGGAGCCGAGCACACGAGCAGGGTGGCCCCGCTGTCGCGCAGCACGAACGCGATCTCCTCGGCCTTCAGCAGCGCATGAATCGGCACGACGATCGCGCCGAGCGCCAGGAGGGCGTAATAGACACGGGGAAAGTCGGGCACGTTCGGTATCAGGATGGCGACGGGGTCGCCTCGGCCGACCCCTCGATCGCGGAGGGCTCCTGCATAGGCGAGCGTCTCCTCCCACAGCGTGGAGTAGCTGATGCTCTGCTCCCCCACGATCAGGGCCGTCTTGTCGGGCCGGCGCCCGGCCGTCTCGGCGAGGATGGCGGCCACCGAGACGGTGGCGTACCCCGTCGGGGTGGCTGCTGCGGCGGGGCTCACGGGTTCACTCATCACGATCTCCAGTCGTCATTGACCTCAGACTCCGAGGCTACGGTCGGGCGGCCCGCCTGCCAAGTGGAGCGCTCGGGCGTGAAGCCGATGCCCAGCGTTTAGACTGGGGGCGAATCCACCCGTCACTTCTCGAAAAGAGTTCTCCGGTGCCCACAATCGTCGTCGAGGTCATGCCCAAGGCCGAACTTCTCGATCCCCAGGGCAAGGCCGTGCTCGGTGCCCTCACACGCCTCGGCCAGTCGCAGTTCACGTCGGTTCGAGTCGGCAAGCGCTTCGAGCTCGCCGTCGAGGGCGAGGTCAGCGATGCCGTGCTCGCCGAGGTCGCGACCCTGGCCGACGAGATGCTCTCGAACTCGGTCATCGAAGACGTCGTCGGCATCCACGTCGTCGAGTCTCCCGCCGACGGCGCATCCGAGGTCGCAGCCGGAGCCTCCGTCTGATGCGCATCGGCGTCGTCACCTTCCCCGGCTCGCTCGACGACCGCGACGCCCAGCGCGCGGTGCGCCTCGCCGGCGCCGAACCCGTCGCGCTGTGGCATGGCACCCACGACCTCGACGGCGTCGACGCCATCGTGCTGCCCGGCGGCTTCAGCTACGGCGACTACCTGCGTTGCGGCGCCATCGCCAGCCACTCCCCGATCATGGCCGAGGTCATCCAGGCGGCAGAGCGCGGTGTGCCCGTGCTCGGAATCTGCAACGGCTTCCAGATGCTCACCGAGGCGCACCTGCTGCCCGGCGGTCTCATCCGCAACGACCACGGCTCCTTCATCTGCCGCGACCAGCGCCTGGGCGTCGAGAACACGTCGACCGACTGGACCAACGGCTTCACCGATCGCCAAGAGATCACCATCCCGCTCAAGAACGGCGAGGGTGGATTCATCGCCTCGACCGCCGAACTCGAGCGCCTCGAGGGCGAGGGCCACGTGGTCTTCCGCTACCTCGACGTGAACCCCAACGGTTCGCTCAACGACATCGCAGGCATCACAAACGCCCGCGGCAACGTCGTGGGCCTCATGCCTCACCCCGAGCACGCGGTCGAGCCCGGCTTCGGCCCCGACACCCCGGATGCGATGCGCTCGGGAGTAGACGGCCTCACGTTCTTCACGTCGGCGCTCGAGGGCCTGCTCGCTCGCGCGTAGCCTCCGAGTTCACTCCGTACCCCCGAACGGGGGTCAGCCAGCACGATAGCGTCGAAGCATGACTACTCGACGAAGTACTCAGACCGTGACCCTTCTCGGCGCCATCTCGCTGATCGGTTCGATGGCCCTCGTCGGATGCTCGGCCTCGCCGAGCACGCCGTCGAGCACGGCCGATCCGGCGGGAAGCGCGACGCCGGCTTCCACTCCGGCCCCTGCCGAGACAACCGCGGAGACGCCCGAGATCGCGCTCGCCCGGGACTATCTCGACGCCATCGCCGCGGGTGACTCTCAGACGAGCTGGCCCCTGCTGTCGCCAGAATCGCAGGCCTTCTACGGCTCCGTCGACACGTACGAACAGCTGGCGGCGACCGGTGGCACCGTCACCGCCGTCGAAGCGACCGAGCTCGCCTCCGCGCAGCTGGTCGCGGCAGAGGGGCCGGAGGGAGCGATCACCGTGGTGAGCGGCGCGACCGCCGACGCGGCCGACGCGTGGATCGTGCGACAGACCGACTCCGGTCTGCGCATCGACGACGCCGGCGTGCCGCCGACCGGTGAGTCCGTCTACTCGTGGATCAATCCAGCCGCCGGGCCCGAAGACCAGACCGGCGAGGCCGCCTACGACCCGGCATCCCCCGTCGCTATCTCGTTCGCGGTCGCGGATCCGGCCGACGGACGATCGCTGGTGGGTTCGCCCGAGACGATCTACGCGTGGCAGGGAGACCAGCCGGTCGACGCGACACTGGACGCGGCCTCGGATGCCCAGCGCACCTTCGTCGTGAACACGACACCTGAGACAGGGCCGCACGCGGTGACGGTCGTGTGGCAGGTGAGCGTAGACAGCCACGAGTGGCGATCGAGCACGGTTCTGCTCACGAGCTGACGGTCCGGGATCAGGGCGGGATGCGTCGTCAGCCCTCGAGGGGAAGTCCGACGTAGGCGGCGATGCGCTCGACGAACGGCCAGTCGACGTCGGGGTTGATCGATTCGGCGATTCCGCGGGTGAGCGGCCGAAGCTCGAGGATCGGAGCGATAGCCGCCGCGCTGAGGGAACGCGACCAGTAGCGCCCGCGATCAGTGGCGACGGCGTCGGCCGACCATGCAATCACCTGCGAGAGGGGCCAGTCCGTGGGCTTCGGCTCGACGCCATCGATCGGCGCCGGTCTTCCGTGCTTCCAGCCCGTGCCGTCATGCCACATCGCGAGCGTGATGAGCGGGTAGTCCTCGTCTCCGAGCTTCTCCATCTGCACATACTGCTGGAGTCGAGCGGGCAGACCATCGACGAGGCCGGGCCACAGCCCGTCGTTGGCATACGGACTCAGATCGGACTCGTGGTCGAAGACGCGCACGAAGGTCTGGCCCCCGTCGAAGAAGACGAAATAGTAGTCACCGGCCCCGTTGTCGTAACGGCCGAGAGCCACGCCCTCGGAGAACGACGCCGTGAAGCTGTAGGTCAGGTGCCGAGTGCCGCAGATCGCATCGAGCACGGCCAAAGCGCGGAGTCTGTCGCGCAGTTCGAGAGGGCCGGGAAGGGTTCGGGCGAGTTCGTCGAGCGTGGATGCCATGGATCCAAGGCTACGGCGATGCGGCCGCGGCGGCCCTTCGACAGGCTCAGGGAACCCAGGCTCAGGCGGCGGGGGTCTTCGCCATCGCGTCTTCGAGGGCGACCCAGGCGAGCATCGCGCACTTGACCCGGGCGATGTAGCGCGAGACTCCGCCGAGCACAACGGCGTCGCCGAGCAGCTCCTCGTCGCCCTCGAGCGTGCCCTTCGAGCGCATGAGCTCGCGGAACGCGTCGATGCGCTCGTGCACGGCCGAACGGTCGAGGTCGACGACCACGTCGCTCAGCAGCGACGCCGACGCCTGCGAGATCGCGCAGCCGTGGCCCTCCCAGCTGAGCGACGTGATCGTGTCGCCCCGCGAATGGATGCGCAGGGTCACCTCGTCGCCGCACGTCGGGTTGAGCTGGTGCGACTCGGCCGAACCGCCCTCGCGCAGGCCGTGATTGTGCGGCGAACGCGAGTGATCCATGATGACCTCCTGATAGAGGCTTTCCAACGAACTGCTCACAGCTGACTTCCTTGCGGGTATTGCGGGTATTGAGTGGGCACGACGCCGAAGAACGCGGTGACGCCGCGAACTCCCTCGAGGAACGCGTCGACCTCGGCCGGCGTGTTGTAGAGATAGGCGCTGGCCCGGGTCGAGGCGGTCACGCCGAAGCGGCGGTGCAGCGGCTGGGCGCAGTGGTGGCCGACGCGCACGGCGATGCCGAGGTCGTCGAGGTACTGGCCCACGTCGTGGGCATGCACGCCCTCGACGACGAAGCTGGCAAGCCCCGCACGCTCCACACCCGGGGGCGGACCGAGCACGGTGATGCCGGGAATGGACTCGAGTCCGGAGACGAGACGCTGGCCGAGGGCCGCCTCCCAGTCGTGGATGCGCGACATTCCCACCTCGGACAGGTAGTCGACGGCGGCGGCCAGGGCGATGGCCTGCGACACCCGCTGGGTGCCCGCCTCGAAGCGCTGCGGGGCCGGAAGATACTCGGCCTTCTCGAGGGTGACGGTCGTGATCATCGACCCGCCCGTGAGAAACGGGGGCATCGCGTCGAGCAGTTCGCCGCGACCGTAGAGCACGCCCACTCCGGTGGGTCCGAGCATCTTGTGGCCGGAGAACACGGCGAAGTCGACGCCCGACGCACCCAGGTCGAGCGGCCGATGCGGGGCCGACTGGCAGGCATCCAGAACCACGAGCGCGCCGACGGCGTGCGCCAGGGCCACGAGCTGCTCGACCGGGTTGATCACGCCCGTGACGTTGGACACGTGCGTGAATGCCAGAACGCGGGTGCGCGAGCCGATGATCTCTTCTGCCTGAGACATAACGAGCAGGCCGTCGTCGTCGATCGGGATGACGCGGAGAGTCGCCCCCGTGCGCGCCGCCAGCTCCTGCCACGGGATGAGGTTGGCGTGATGCTCCATCTCGGTGGTGACGATCTCGTCGCCGGGGCCGAGCGCGAATCGCGACGACTCGGGGGCTCCCCTGCCGAGGCTCGCGTTCGAGAACGCGTAGGCCACGAGGTTGATCGCCTCGGTGGCGTTCGAGGTCCACACGATCTCGTTCTCGCGCACGCCCACGAAGTCGGCGACGCGGGCGCGGGCGTCTTCGAAGCTCTCGGTGGCCTCTGCGGCGAGAGTGTGCGCTCCGCGGTGCACGGCCGAATTACGGTCGAGAACGTAATCGCGCTCGGCATCCAGAACCTGCACGGGGCGCTGCGCTGTCGCGCCCGAGTCGAGGTAGGCGAGCGGGTGACCGTTGACGGAGCGCCCGAGAATGGGGAAGTCGGCGCGCAGCCGTTCGACCTCGGCGAGCGTCAGCGGGCCGGGCGAGACGGTGGATGCGTCGGAAACGGTCATGCGGTACGGGTCACCTTTTTGTTAGTCAATCGACGCGCTGGTCAATCGACGCGCTGGTCAATCGATGCGCTGGGTCGATCGAGATCGGACGGGGTCCAACCCTCAACGCTACTTCGTCAGACGCAACCCCGCTCCGGGCCCGCGCATTCCCGGGGCCGGTAGGATTGAGGCGCTCACCGCCTGCCCCACTAAGGAGCCCTTCTCGCGTGTCTGACTCTGCTGCAACGTTCTCCATTCACACGGCTACCGCTCGTGCCGCCGCCGACACCGTGCAGAACGCGATCGACACTCCAGACCGGGAGCAGCCGTACGCGGCCCTCGGCATGAAGGCCGACGAGTACGCCAAGGTGCGCGAGATCCTCGGCCGCCGCCCCACGTCGGGCGAGCTCGCCATGTACTCCGTCATGTGGAGCGAGCACTGCTCCTACAAGAGCTCCAAGATCTACCTGCGGCAGTTCGGCGAGAAGGTCACGCCGAAGATGAAGCAGAACCTCATGGTCGGCATGGGCGAGAACGCCGGCGTCGTCGACGTGGGCGAGGGCTGGGCCGTCACCTTCAAGATCGAGAGCCACAACCACCCCAGCTACATCGAGCCGTTCCAGGGCGCCGCGACCGGCGTCGGCGGCATCGTGCGCGACATCATCTCGATGGGTGCGCGGCCGGTGGCCGTGATGGATGCGTTGCGCTTCGGCGACATCTCAGACCCCGACACGGCTCGCGTCGTGCACGGCGTGGTCTCGGGCATCTCGTTCTACGGCAACTGCCTCGGCCTGCCGAACATCGGCGGAGAGACCTGGTTCGACCCGGTGTACCAGGGAAACCCCCTTGTCAACGCCCTGAGCGTGGGCGTGCTGCGTCACGAAGACCTGCACCTCGCCAACGCGCGCGGAGTCGGCAACAAGGTCGTTCTCTTCGGAGCCCGCACCGGCGGCGACGGCATCGGCGGAGCATCCATTCTCGCCTCCGACACGTTCTCGGCCGGCGGTCCCACCAAGCGCCCCGCTGTGCAGGTGGGCGACCCGTTCGCCGAGAAGGTGCTCATCGAGTGCTGCCTCGAGTTGTTCCGCGAGAAGCTCGTGGAGGGCATCCAGGACCTGGGCGCCGCGGGCATCTCGTGCGCTACCAGCGAGCTCGCCTCGAACGGCGACGGCGGCATGTTCATCGAGCTCGAGAAGGTGCTTCTGCGCGACCCCTCGCTCACCGCGGAAGAGATTCTGATGTCGGAGAGCCAGGAGCGCATGATGGCCGTCGTGACCCCCGAGAAGCTCGAGGGCTTCCTGAAGGTCGTCGAGAAGTGGGATGTCGAGACCAGCGTTCTCGGCGAGGTCACCGACACCGGCCGCCTGATCATCAACTGGCACGGCGAGGAGATCGTCAACGTCGAGCCGCGCACGGTCGCCGTCGACGGCCCCGTCTACACCCGCCCCGTCGAGTACCCGAGCTGGATCGACGCGCTGCAGGCCGACACCGCGGCCACCCTCCCCCGCCCGACCACGGCGGCAGAGCTGCGCGACCAGCTGCTGCGCCTGCTCGGCTCGCCCAACCTCGCAGACCCGAGCTGGGTCACCAACCAGTACGACCGCTACGTGCTGGGCAACACGGCTCTGAGCTTCCCCGACGACGGCGGCATGATCCGCGTCGACGAGACCTCGGGGCTCGGCTTCGCCATCGCGACGGATGCCAACGGCCGGTACTGCCAGCTCGACCCGTACCAGGGCGCGCAGCTGGCCCTGGCCGAGGCGTACCGCAACGTCGCCTCCACGGGCGCCACGCCTGTCGCCGTCTCGGACTGCCTCAACTTCGGCTCTCCCGAGGACCCGGAGGTCATGTGGCAGTTCTCGAAGGCCGTCGAGGGCCTCGCCGACGGATGCCTCGAACTCGAGATCCCGGTCACCGGCGGCAACGTGTCGTTCTACAACCAGACGGGCACCAAGCCGATCCACCCGACCCCGGTGGTCGCCATCCTCGGCGTGATCGACGACGTGGCCAAGCGCATCCCGAGCGGCTGGCAGGACGAGGGCAACAACATCTACCTGCTGGGCACCACGACCGTCGAGTTCGACGGCTCGGCCTGGGCGGGCGTCATCCACGACCACCTCGGCGGTCGCCCGCCGGCCGTGTCGCTGGCGAACGAGGCCACGCTCGCCGGGCTGCTCGCCGCGGGCGCGCAGCAGTCGATCATCGCCTCGGCCCACGACCTGTCAGACGGCGGACTCGCCACCGCGCTGGTCGAGAGCGTGATGCGCTTCGGCGTGGGCGCCCGGGTGTTCCTCGACGAGCTGATGCTGCGCGACGGCGTCGACATCGCCACGGCGCTCTTCTCCGAGACCACGGGCCGGGTGCTCGTCAGCGTCCCGCGCGAAGACGACGTGAAGTTCATCGGCCTCTGCGAGGGCCGCGGCTACCCGGTGATCCGGGTCGGCGTGACCGACTCGACCGAGCCGGGCATCAGCATCCAGGGCCAGTTCGACGTGTCGCTCGACGAGCTGCGCGGCACGCACCGGGCCACCCTGCAGCAGCACTTCGGCGACGTCGTCGGGTACTGACGCAGGGGCACTGGCGCAAGGTACTGACGCAGCCGGTCCCGCCGACCGCATGGGGAGTTCTCCCCATCGAGCCGAGCGGGCGCGAACGCTAGCCTGAAGCGACAACGACAGGCTCGAACGCAGCACGGAGGATCACGATGGCACAAGGGTTCTACGGCGCCGACCCGGATCAGCTGAGGGCACTGGCGAAGCAGTTCTCCTCGGGCTCGAACCAGATCCGCTCCTCGCTCGAGACCGTGTCGTCTCTGGTCAACTCCACGCAGAGCTGGCAGGGCCCCGACGCGAGCGCATTCCAGCAGCGCTGGAACTCGCAGGTCAAGCAGCTCGGCAACACGGTCGTGCACGCACTCGAGCTCGGGTCGACCACGCTCATCAAGAACGCCGACGAGCAGACGGCCACGAGCCAGGTCGACGGAGGCCCCGGCGGCGGCGGCGGTGGCGGTGGTACGCCAGGCACGCCCGGTAACGGTGGGTCCACAGGATCAGGCGACTCCGGCGGCGGCGGATTCTTCTCCGACGGTTCGCCGTTCCGCGACGCATGGGGAAAATGGGGCGAGTACAAGAACTACATCGGTCTGCCGAAGAATGCTCTCGGTCTGGGCCTGATGATGCGGCAGGGTGCCGATGCGTTCTACGACGCTGCCAAGTGGAAAGACCTCGCCAACGTCAACACTCTGTACGGGGCGCTCGACGACACGGGCAACGTCCTCGGCCTCAAGAATCTCAACCAGTACATCCCCGGTCTGAAAGGCGCCGCCGGTTTCCTCGAGGAGACCCCGGTGTTCTTCAAGGGCATGGGCGAGACGATGGAGTCCCTGGGCAAGGGCGGGCTCGGTCGCGCCCTGGGCTGGGCCGGCGTCGGCTTCAACGTCTATGACGCGGTCGAGAAAGCCGGTTCGGGAGACGGATGGGGTGCAGCCGGTTCCGTCGCCAAGGCGGCATTGGGCGTCGCGTGCTTCCTGCCGCCGCCCGCCGGGACGGTCGCGCAGATCGGCAGCGCGGCGATCGCGATCTACGAGATCCCCGCTGTGAAGGAGTTCGTCGACAACGGAGTCAAGGCGGTCGGCGACACCGTGGTGAGCGCCTTCAAGGATCCCGACAAGTTCGCCACCGACGTCGCCAAGAACATCGGTGACATGGGCGAGGGTGTCAAGGACTTCTTCGGATGGTAGACAGTCAGTACGGCCACGAAAGGAACGGGAAGCGATGACCGACAAGAACGATGCAGAAGCGATCGGCTTCGGCTATGCCGAGATCGCCTACCTGCTCAAGCGCATGTCGACCCCGGCGGCCCTGATGACCGCGACGGTCCTGCGCCTCACCGAGGAGATGGATTCCGAGGTGCTCGTGTTCGCGGGCGCCTCGTCGCTGCTCGGGCGTGAGTTCGCCACGGTCTCCGACGACGACATCGAGATCGTCGACGCCGCCGTTCCCGTCTCGTACGCCATGGGCCGTGCCACACTGTGGACCGAGATCAGCCTCATGGAGAGCGATATCTCCGACACGATCGTCCACGTCGAGTCCGACCCGGTCTCCTTGCTCATGCAGCCGCGAACACTGAACACGTGGTTCGCCTACGCACAGGACCCCGATCTCAGCGGCCCCGAGGCCCAGCTCGACGTCGTGCGGGAGCATATCCGCCAGCACCCCGAGGGCACAGCCATGCTGAGGGCTCGCGTCGACGGTCATGACTCGATCCTGCTCGTGAGGCCCGACGGAGATGGCTACGCCGTGGGCAGAATCGTGCCCGGAGAGGATTCCGTGGTCGAGCGCACAGGACTCTCGTCCGAGGGTCTGCTCGACAACCTGATCGAACTCCGCACCGATCTCGCAACAGTCGCATCATGACCGACAAGCGCGGCGGCTCCGCCCCGGGCTTCGGCGGTCTGGCCAAGGACGACGCCCAGCGGCGCGGCCTCAGCATGCACGACTACGGGGTGTACAAGGGCAGCACGGGCAGCCTGGTGAAGCCGGTCAATTCGGCGCGAGGCCTCCTCATCCTGTCCATCATCCTCACGGTTCTCGGTATCGCTCTCCTCGCCCTCATCGGTTCGAGCATCGCCCAGGAACTCGGCTACCTCGCCCGGCCCGATAACTACACCCAGCTCTCCCCCGTCATGGCGGTCTTCCTCGGCCTGACCTTCATCTTCCCCGTCTGGTCGTGGATCATGTTCGCCAAGGAGCGTCGGGCGCAGAAGAGTCGTGTGTCGAAGGGTCTGCCCAAAGACCTGCGATGATCCGCTCGCGCCTTCGCAGGCCCGAGACGTGAGAGAGTAGCCACTGGAAAGGTGACCGACATGCCCCTTGAACTTGCCCAGACCGGACTGACCGTCTCGACCTACATCGTGCTCGGACTCGTGGTGCTTCTCGTCGGAGCGGCGCTCTTCATCGTTGCCCGGGCCCTCCGCGCCCGCAATAAGGACAACCGCCTCTAGCCCTCATCCGGGCGGACACTTCGCTCGATGGCCGCCCTCTCGCGGTGCGTGTCCGCGGCCACCGCCAGGACGAGTTCGTCACCCTCGCGTCGCAGTTCGACGAACCCGAGACGACGAGCCAGCGACGACGACCGAACGTTCCGCGGGTCGGTCACGGCTGTCACGAACCGAGCACCCACCTCGTCGAACGCGAAGTCGAGCAGCGCGTCTGCAGCCTCGGTCGCATATCCCCTGCCGCCGAACTCCGGATGGATGACCCAGCCGATCTCGAGCGTCCGGCCACCGGCATCCACCGTTCGAAGATGAGCCGAGACGTCGCCGATCAGCCGGCCGTCCCTGACGATGGCCAGCGCGAGAAAGTCGTCCGCCTGCCACAGTCGAGTGTGCCGAGTGCGGTCGGCCAGGTGCCGCGCCGACTGGCGTCTGCTGCGCCGCGGCCACGGCAGGAACCTCGTGACGGACTCCTGCGACTGGAGGTCGAACCAGGCATCGGCGTCGTCTCGGCGGTGGGGGCGCAGCTCGAGGCGAGTCGTTCGGATGCGCGGGGCGTCGATCGGCGACGGCAGCCGACGACCCCTCAGCATCCGCGGTCGCCGCACGCCCCGCGACGCGAGCGCGTCACGCAGGCGGCGGACGCACAGGGCGGCCAGAGAGCGTGGCCGCATCCGAACCGAGCGGATACCCAGGGTCGCCTGGGTGGGAAGCCTCGTGGTGGTCATGCGCCGACGGTACGTGCCGCTCACCGGAGTCGTGTGTGCGAATATTTGAGCCGTCTATGAATCGGTGCCTTTCATGGGCGCGAACCCCCGAAGGGGCGAATAATGGCGAGGTGGCGTACTCTCCGATCTCCGACGATGAGGTGACGTCGGGGCGGCGGCGGGCCGTGCTCGCCAAGCTGCCCCGCATGTACCGTGCCGACGGCTCGCCGATCAGGGTGCTGCTCGTCGACGACGAGGTCGTGCTCACGAGCCTTGTGAGCCTCGCCCTGGCCTACGAGGGATGGGTGGTCGACATCGCCCACGACGGCGCGACGGCCCTGCAGCTCTACCGCGACACGAGGCCGGATGTCGTCGTGCTCGACATCATGCTGCCCGACACCGATGGAATCCGGCTGCTGCGACAGCTGCGCGACATCGAGCAGAACTTCCCCACGCTGTTCCTGACCGCCCGCGACTCCGTCGACGACCGCATCATCGGCCTCACCGCCGGCGGCGACGACTACATGACCAAGCCGTTCAGCCTCGAGGAGCTCGTGGCGCGGCTGCGCGGCCTGCTGCGACGGTCGATCCTCACCTCCTCCGAAGAGGACTCCCGCATCGTGGTGGGCGACCTACTGCTCGACGAGACGAGCTACGAGGTCACCCGGGGCGGCGAGCCCCTGCAGCTCACCATGACCGAGTTCGAGCTGCTGCGCTTTCTTATGCGCAACCCTCGGCGCGTGCTGAGCCGCTCCCAGATCCTCGACCAGGTCTGGAACTACGACTTCGCCGGCAAGGCGAGCATCGTCGACCTCTACGTCTCGTACCTGCGCAAGAAGATCGACGCCGGACGATCCCCCATGATCCAGACCGTGCGCGGTGTGGGCTACATGCTGCGGCCGGCCGAATGAGCGGCCCCTGGACCCTGCGACGCCGCCTCGTCGTCGGCATCGGCACCGTCGTGGCGGCCGTCTTCGCGATCGTGGGCGTCGTCGGCGTGATCACGCTCGCCGCCTCGGTCACCACCGTCGTCGACACGCAGCTGTCGGGCTCGATGTCCGGCCTCAGTCACACGGTCGAGCGACTCCGCAACGACGACTCCCCGCCCACCGATTCGTCAGGAAAGCCCTATGTGAAGCCCTTCGTCGACTACACGGGCCACGGCGCGGGCACCATCATCGCCCTGGCCAGCGACGGAGAGATCGTGGACTCCGCACAGTTCTCGGACGAGACGGCGACGGGGCTCGACGACGCCGTGATCTCGCGGCTCGAGCAGGTCGCGCAGGCCGCGGAGAGCCGCAGCACCGTCGCACTGCCGGGGCTCGGCACCTACAGGCTCGCCACGCAGCTCGACAGCAAGGGCAACACCCTCATCGCGGGTGTCTCGATGGCGACCGCCGACGCGGCCGTGCTGCAGGAGACGGTCGTGATCTCGACCATGGCCGTGCTCGCGCTCATCATCGTGGTCTTCGGCGTGATCCTCATCGTGCGGCACACCCTGCGCCCGCTCGACCGGGTCGTAGCGACCGCGGCGGCGGTGGCCACGATGCCCCTCGACCGCGGCGAGGTGGCGATCACCACCCGGGTCGACACGGCCGACACGGATCCACGCACGGAGGTCGGCAAGGTGGGCGAGGCCCTGAACCTGCTGCTGGCCCACGTCGACGACGCCCTCGCCGTGCGCGCCGCGACCGACACGCGCATGCGCCGCTTCGTCACCGACGCCAGCCACGAGCTGCGTACGCCGCTGGCCGCCATCCAGGGCTACGCCGAGCTGACGAGGCAGGACAGTGCCGAGCTTCCCGCCATGACGGAGTATTCGCTCGCGCGCATCGAGTCCGAGGCCAAACGCATGAGCTCCCTCGTCAGCGACCTGCTGCTGCTCGCGCGACTCGACGAGGGCCAGGACCTGCATCTCGACGAGGTCGACCTGGGCGAGGTCGTGGTGAATGCGGTCAGCGACGTGCGTGCCGCGTATCCCGAGCACACCTGGACCCTCGATGTCCCCGACGGCCCGACTCCTGTCGTGGGCGATCAGGAGCGGCTGCACCAGCTCGTGATGAACCTGCTCTCGAACGCCGCCGAGCACACCCCGCCCGGCACATCCGTCGTCGCGCGTCTCGCTCTGGTGCCGGATGCCGAGGGCCGCCAGGCGGTCGAGCTCTCGATCTGCGACGACGGGCCGGGTATCGCAGAAGACCTCGTGCCCGAGCTGTTCGAGCGGTTCGCCCGTGGCGACTCGTCGCGGTCGCGCACCGCGGGCAGCTCTGGTCTCGGCCTCGCGATCGTGGCGTCGATCGTGGATGCGCACGACGGGCAGATCACGGTCGCCTCGTCGAGCGAGGGCACCCGGTTCACGGTGCGGATCGCCGGGGCTGCCGCCGACCTCGCTCAGGGGGCGGGCGGCGCCGCAGTGCGGCCCGAGGGCTACTCCCCCGAGTCCTCCGCAATGCGTCGGTGATGGTGGATGACCTCGGCCACGATGAAGTTGAGGAACTTCTCGGCGAGGTCGGGGTCGAGGTGCGATTCCTCGGCCAACGCCCGCAGCCGCTTGATCTGACGAGCCTCGCGCTCGAGGTCTGCAGGGGGAAGTCCGTTGGCAGCCTTGAGCTCGCCGACGCCCTGGGTGAACTTGAACCGCTCCGCCAGGAGGTGGATCAGCGCCGCATCGATGTTGTCGATGCTCTGGCGGATTCCCTCGAGCTGTCGGAGGGCATCTTCTGGGGTGGCGGCGGAGTCAGACATACCGAAAACTCTACCGAGTCGTGAAGCCCGTTCCCTGAGCCTGTCGAAGGGAGCCCGTCGAAGGGAGGCCCTTCGACAGGCCCAGGGAACGACCGGGCGCGCTATTCGACGATGTTGAGGATCACCGGGACGTTGCCGCTGATCGCCTTCGAGTAGGGGCAGATGTCTTTGTGGGCCGTCTCGGCGATCTTCCGCGCCTCGTCGGGCGTCACATTCGGAATGTAGATGTCGAGCTCGGCGGCGATCTCGAAGCCCGTGTCGGCGCTTGGGCCGATCGAGACGCTGGCCGACACGGCCGCGTCCTTCGTGTCGAGCTTCAGCTCGCGGCCGACGGCGTGCACGGCGCCGAGGAAGCAGGCGGAGTAGCCGGCGGCGAAGAGCTGCTCGGGGTTCGTTCCCTCGCCGCTCCCGCCCATCTCGACGGGAGGTCGGGTGTCGAAGTCGAGGCGGTCGTCTTCGCTTCGAACGTGGCCGTCGCGGCCCCCGCCGGATGCATGGGCAATTGCAGTGTAGAGAGCTTCCATGACGACTAGTCCACCACGAAACGACCCTGAGTGCAGCGTCATAGAATGTGCCGCGCGAACGGACTACTCTGCCGCCGGGCGCAGCGTCACCGGCACGTCGCCCTGCCGTTCGATCCGGGCCAGGAGGCCTGCCTTGACCCTCGGCCATTCCTCGCTGAGGATCGAGAAGATCGCCGAGTCGCGCCAGGCGCCGTCGGCCCGCCGCATGTCGTGACGGGAGACCCCTTCGAAAGTGGCGCCGAGTTTCGCGATGGCGGCGCGCGATCGGGTGTTCAGCACATCGGCCTGGATCTTCACGCGCTCGAACCCGTTGTCGAAGGCCGAGGAGAGGATGAGCAGCTTCGTCTCGGCGTTCACGACCGTGCCCCAGACCCGCGGGTCGTAGGCAGTCCAGCCGAGGTGCGCGTAGCCGAGAGACGGATCGAGGTCGCCGAGCGTCGATGTGCCGACCAGCAGGCCGTCGTGCGGCCCGCCGACGAGCCGCACCGCGTGCACGTTCGCGGCATCCCACGCGTAGTACGACGAGGCGAACCGGCTGAAGCCCTCGAGCGTGTCGCGGTAGGCGGCGGGGCCGCCGCCGTAACCGCCGTCGAAGACCTGGGGATGCCCGATGGCCGCGAACAGCTCGGGCAGGAGTCGTCGGGTCAGCGGCTCCAACGAGATGAAGCGCCCCTCGACGACATCGCCGAAGGGCGGACGCTCACACGCCACGGCTGCTACTCGAGCAGGTCGTGCCGCACGACGATCTCGTCGCGACCGGGGCCGACGCCGATGGCCGAGATGCGGGCGTTGCTCATCTTCTCGAGGGCCAGCACGTAGTTCTGCGCGTTGATCGGCAGGTCGGAGAACTCGCGGGCACCCGTGATGTCCTCGGTCCAACCGGGGAACTCCTCGTAGATCGGAACGGCGTGGTGGAAGTCGGACTGCGACACGGGGACCTCGTCGACCCGCACTCCGTCGACGTCGTAGGCGACGCAGACGGGGATGGCCTCGAGCCCGGTGAGCACGTCGAGCTTGGTGAGCACGAAGTCGGTGACGCCGTTGATGCGCGCGCTGTAGCGGGCGATGGGCGCGTCGTACCAGCCGCAGCGACGGGGGCGCCCGGTGGTGGTGCCGAACTCGAAGCCCTTCGAGCGTAGGAACTCGCCGGATTCGTCGAACAGCTCGGTGGGGAACGGGCCCGCGCCGACGCGGGTCGTGTAGGCCTTGACGACCGCGATCACGCGGTCGATGCGGTTGGGCGCGACGCCCGAGCCGGTGGCCGCGCCGCCCGACGTGGCGTTCGATGACGTGACGAACGGGTACGTGCCGTGGTCGACATCCAGCATCGTTGCCTGGCCGCCCTCGAACAGCACCGTCTTGCCCTCGTCGAGCGCACGGTTGAGCACGAGAGACGTGTCGGCGACCATCGGGCGCAGCCGCTCGACGTACGACAGGAGATCGGCCATGACCTCGTCGACCTGGATCGCGCGTCGGTTGTAGACCTTGACGAGGATGTGGTTCTTCAGGTCGAGGGCGCCCTCGACCTTCTGGCGCAGGATTCCCTCGTCGAACAGGTCCTGGATACGGATGCCGACCCTGTTGATCTTGTCGGCGTAGCTCGGGCCGATGCCCCGACCGGTGGTGCCGATCTGCTTCTTGCCGAGGAAGCGCTCGGTGACCTTGTCGAGGGTGCGGTGGTAGGCCGTGATGACGTGGGCGTTGGCCGAGACCAGCAGCTTCGACACGTCGACCCCGCGGGCCGCGAGCGCCTCGAGCTCGTGGAACAGCACCTCGATGTCGACGACGACGCCGTTGGAGATGACGGGGGTGACGCCGGGGCTCAGGATGCCCGAGGGCAGCAGGTGCAGCGCGTACTTCTTGTCGCCGACGACCACGGTGTGGCCGGCGTTGTTGCCGCCGTTGAACTTGACGACGTAGTCGACGCGTTCGCCGAGCAGGTCGGTGGCTTTGCCCTTGCCCTCGTCGCCCCACTGGGCGCCGATGAGAACGATCGCTGGCATTGAAGAGTCCTATCGGTCAGTGGCCTCGAGAACGAGGAGTGGCCGGAACACTGCGAAGAGGTTCCACCCCATGGTACCCGAGGCGGGTCGGCGGGCGACTGATCCGCGGTCGAGGGCAAACCCGGCGGGCGTTCTGCTACGAATGGGTGCCATGAGCAGAAGAGTGGTGGGAGCGATACGTCTTCTGGCGGGCGTCGGCCTGCTGGTGACCATGGCCATCCAGATCGCCGACAGGGTGGTGAACAACGTGTTCGATCCCTGGGAGTACTTCAGCTACTTCACCATCGAGACGTCCCTCATGAACATCGTCGTCTTCGTGGTCGGCGGGGTTCTCGCGCTGCGGCGCCCGAGCGACACGGTGCTCTTCACGACGATTCGCATGGCGACGCTCGCCTACGCGATCGTCACCGCGGGCGTCTACAACCTGCTGCTGCGAGACGACGGCCCGAGCGAGGGCTTCCAGGCGCTCGGCTGGCCGAGCGAGGTCATGCACGTCTGGATGCCGCTGCTCATCGTTCTCGACTGGCTCGTGTCGCCCGGGCGCCCGGCTCTGCCCTGGCGGCGACTCGGCGTCGTGATGATCTACCCGGTCGCCTGGCTGGCCTATTCGCTGCTGCGGGGCGCCGTGTCTGGCGGCATCTACCCGTACCCGTTCCTCGACCCGGCGACCGCGGGCTGGGGCAGCGTGATCGCGTACATCGTCGGGTTGAGCGTCGGCCTGCTGGGTCTCGGGGCTCTGGCGATCGCCTACAGCAGGCGCTTCGCGCGGGATGCTTCGCTGCGTCAGTCCTGACCGCGGATGATGATGGCCTCGGTCACCGGCTGGTCGGTGACGGGGCGGATCGTCGCCTCGATGGCGTCGATCGCGCGTGGATCGGACATCTGAAGGAAGTCTCCGAGGCGCTTGACCTCGTCGACCTCGCCGAAGGCCTCTGCAGCGCGGCGCAGCGTGTAGAGCGACAGCAGCACGCCGCGGTTGGGCTCGTGCGACCAGGGAACAGGCCCCTGCCCCCGCCAGCCGCCCTTGCGCAGGGCGTCGAGGCCGCGGTGGTAGCCGACCCGGGCGTAGGCATACGACGGAAGGACCGCACCGACAGCCCACAGTTCCTCGGAGAGCAGCGCCCAGAGCAGTGACGACGTGGGGAACTGCTTGACCAGTTCGCCCAGATCTGCCGCCGTGGCCGGGGAGCGCTCCGCGAGCGCCTCCATCACTGCAGTGTCTTCGGGAAGGAGTGTCTCGGGCAGGCCGAGGAGGTTGTCGCCGCTCATATCTCGATGGTACGCCAGCCGCATCGGGAATCCCGGGGCCGCGATGGCGTTGCACTCTGTATGCCCCTCTCCGTGCACCTCTACAGTTCGAGCTTCTGCGGCGCGTGCACGCAGACCCGCAGCGTTCTCGAGCAGGTGCAGCCGTTCGTGCGCGATCGGGTCGACTTCAGCGAGTCGAACGTGGCGTCGAGCCCTGACGACGCGGAGCGGGCGAGCATCGTCGCGACGCCGACCGTCGTGGTTCGCGACGAATCGGGCGCAGAGCTCGCCCGCGCATCCGGTGTGCCCACGGCCGACCAGGTGCTGACTCTTCTCGCGCGGCACCTCTAGACGGGTGACGGCTTGCTCCAGTCGATCCGCAGGGATGCGGGATCGGCCGGGTCGAGCGTGACGACGATCCGCGCTCCGGGCACGAGGCGGGACGCCTGGGCCGAGTCGATGGCGGTGCTGTGCGCGACGGGCAGCGGGATGCCGCCGGGCAGCAGCACGACGAGGTTCAGCTCGATCACGGGCCGACCCGCGATCACCATGCCGGTCGGGACGAACTGGGTCACGGTGGCTGCGGCCTCGATGCGCTCGGCCCGCCCGTCGACCCGCCCGTCTACCGGGCCGTCGACGGGTCCGTCGACCGCGGCGCGCTCGGCCGACCGACGCTGGGCGGTCATCGTGGCGAGGGTCTGATTCGCACCGTTCATGCCGGCCTGCATGCGGGCGAGATCGCCCTTCACGTCGCTGTTCTTCTCCATCTCGTTCGTGAGCTTCATGACCTTGAAGTAGCTTGCGAAGACTCCCATGATCAGGCGGCCCGGTACAGGGCGTTGAACCGCTGGGCGACGCCGGGGTCGGCGGCCAGACGGGTGTTCCAGCCCTCGACGGCGACGGCCCAGTCCGCCGGAGCGACGCCGAACGAGGCGGCGACCGCGGGCAGCTTCGACGCGTCGTAGCCGTAGGGGGCGATGCCCTTGGCGATGCGCGCCCACAGCTCGATGTCGACGCCGGCGATCGGCACGAGGTTGGCGGGATTCGGCTCGATCGGCACGGGCGCACCGAAGCCGTAGGCTCCGGCGGCGCCGGCGGCAGGAGTCTGCATGGCCTTCGCCTGGGCGGACATCTCGTTGGCGGACTCGATCAGCCCGGGGGCGGCGTTCAGCATCGCGCCCATGTCGCGGAAGCCTTTGATGATGTTCATTTCTCGTCTCGATTCTTTGTCGGTATGTCAGTGATGTGGTGTGTCTGTGATGAGGTGCCGGTCTCCGGCAGTGACACCACTCTGCTGCGATGCGCACGGCGACGACTGAGCAGGCTCTACTCACTGCGTCGCGGCCGATTACCCACTCCGCCGAGTCGATCGGTCCTCGCGCGAAATAACTTGCACATTGATGTGCAAGTTATTAGAATCGTCCCGTGACCGACACCAGCACCTCCCCCCGCCGCGCCTCCCGGCCGCCCCGCGCACCCCGGCGCGACGCAGCGGAGAACAGGGTCGCCATCCTCGATGCCGCCATCTCCGAGCTCAACCACGACCCGGATGCGTCGCTCGAGACGATCGCATCGGCCGCCGGCCTGTCGCGCCGCTCGATCTACGGCCACTTCAGCACTCGCGACGAGCTGGTCGCGGAGCTGAACGACCGAGGCATCGCCCGGGTCACGGCGGCGCTCGCGCCCATCCGGCATTCGGATGCGCGAATCGCCCTCGCCCTGGTCGGCGCGCGACTCTGGAGCGAGGTCGAAGACGTGCGCGTCACCGCGCAGCTCGCCATTCGCGGCCCGCGCCGCGAGATCGTGGGCAAGGGCCTCGAGCCCGTGCGCCGCGGAGTTCTCGACCTCGTGCGCCAGGGAGTCGAGGCCGGGCAGCTGCGAACCGACATCGAACCGGCCACACTCGCCCGCCTCATCGAGGGTGCCGCACTGTCGGTACTCGACGAGGCGGTCCGCGCCGACATCTCGCGCGACGAGGGCCACCGGCTGGTGATGCTCGTCGCGCTCAGCACCGCCGGGCTGTCGTGGCGCGAGGCCGCCGAGCTCATCGACGCGTCGCCCGAGCTCGCCCCCGACGCCCAGCCCCACGCATCCCACCACGCAGGAGACACCGAATGAGAATCGACCTCGTCGACGTGACCGCGGGCGAGGGTGCGGATGCGCTGCGCCCGACGACGGTCGGCTTTGAAAGCGGCGCCGTCACGCTGATCGCCACCGAGACCGCCCAGCGGCCGACGCTGCTCGCGCTGATCGCGAGCGGGCGCATGATCCCCGAGCACGGCTCGGTGACCCGCGACCCCGACGCGAGCGGCGACGAGCTGCGCGCATCCGTGGCCGTCGTCGACGCACCCGACATCTCGGAGCCGGCCGCCGGACTGCGGCTCGACGGCATCGTGCAGGAGGAGCTGATGTTCGCCGAGCTGCCCTCGTCGTCGAAGGCCGTTCTCGAGACGCTCGACACGCTGGGCGCACGCGAGTTCGCCCGCACCCCCATCGAGCACGTTCCAGCGACCGTGCGCCTGCACGTGCTCGCCGAGCTCGCGGCCATGAGGGAGGACGTCGAGGCGCTCGTGCTCACCTCCCCCGACCGGCACGGTGGCGACCCGCTCGAGTGGTATCCCATCGCCGAGGGTCTGGCCGAGCGCGGCTACGCCGTTCTCGTGATCGCGGGAGCCGCGTCTGTGGCGCTGCTCGATGCCGCCCTCGCCGAACCGGAGCCCACGGTGGCACCGAAGCACGTGCTGCCACCCGAGCCCGAAGCAGACCCCGAGCCCGAGCCCCAAGCCAATCCTGAAACCGAGCCCGACCCCGTCGAGCTCGACATCCCTGCACCAGCAGAAGAAGAAGACACGAAATGACCATCGTCACGCTCGTCCGCGCCGAACTGCGCCGACTCACCTCATCGAGGATGGGAATCCTGGCGCTCGTCGCGCTCATGTGCGTTCCCATCATCTACGCGGGGCTCTACCTCTGGGGAAACAACGACCCATACGGCAACCTCAAAGACGTGCCCGTCGGCCTCGTCGTCGAAGACACGGGAGCCACGCAGACCGACTCCGACGGAACGACCGCGACCGTGAACTACGGCGACGAGGTGCGCGACGAGCTGCTGAAGGACAACAGCGTCAAGTGGATCGAGGCCACCGCGGCCGAGGCGAAGACGGGTGTCAGCGACGGCACCTTCGACTTCGTGCTCACCCTGGGCAAGGACTTCTCGACCGACCTCACCTCGCCCATCACCGCGTCGCCGAAGCAGGCCTCGGTCGAGCTGACGACCAACGACACGAACAGCTTCCTGGCCACCACCATCGCCGGCAACGTTGCCGAGAAGGTGCGCTCCTCGATCGCCGAGAAGGTCGGAAAAGAGGCGGCACTGCAGTTCCTCGACGGCTTCGCCGACGTGGGCACGAGCCTCGAGACCGCCATCGACGGCGCGAACCAGCTCGCCGACGGCACGACCACCGCGGCGAACGGCGCGGCGACCCTGAGCGCGGGAGCGGCGACCGTCAATGACGGCGCCCAGCAGCTCGCGACCGGACTCGACACCGCCCAGGCGGGCGCCGCGACGCTGAGCACAGGTGCGTCCGCCGCCAACGACGGTGCGCAGACTCTGTCGGCGGGCGCTTCGGCCGCGAACACCGGAATGATTCAGCTGCTCGCCGGTTTCACGACCCTGCAGACAGGCGTCTCGACTCTTCCGACCGACTCCGCAAACCTCAACACCGGCGCGCAAGACGTCGCGACCGGGGCACAGACGTTGACAGCAGGGGCACAACAGGTCGCAGTAGGGAACGCCGCGCTGGCCGACGCCGCTGCGCCGGTCGCCTCTGCCGCCCAGGCCGCGGCAGACAGTGTTCCCGTGATCCGTGCCCAGATCCAGCAGACGATGACGGATGACGGTTTCTCCCAGGAACAGATCGATGCCGTGCTCGCCGACCTCGACCCTCTCGGCGACAAGGTGATCGAAGCGAACACGCAGGCGCAGGGACTCGATCTGAAGCTCGACCAACTCGCCGAGGGAAGCCAACAGGTTGCCGATGGAAGTGTTGCCCTGGCCTCGGGAAGCGCACAGGTCGCCGCCGGCACCGCCCAGCTGGCGGGCAAAGCGCCCTCGCTCACGGACGGTGTGAACCAGGCTGTCGACGGTGCCACGAAGATCCAGGCAGGAACACAGCAGCTTGCCGATGGCACAAGCACCCTCGCCGCGAAGACTCCGGAACTCGCCTCGGGCGCGGCCACTTTGAGCAGTGGGATCACCGATCTCGACACCGGCGCTCGCACGCTCGCGGACGGAACGCCCGCTCTCGCAACCGGAGCCTCCGATCTGCAGACCGGCATCCTGAAGCTCGACGACGGGGCGCACAAGCTCGCATCCGGCCTCACCGAGGGCCTCGGCAAGCTGCCCATCGAGACGGCCGCCGAGCGCGAGAAGAGCGCGTCGATCATCTCCGACCCGGCCGCGATCGACACGAGCGCCGTGACCAAGGCCAGCACCTACGGCGCGGGAATGGCGCCGTTCTTCATCAGCCTCGCCGCCTGGATCGGCATCTACGCCCTGTTCCTGATCATCAAACCGCTGTCGAAGAGGGCGCTCACGGCGCTTCGCAAGCCCGTGCGGGTGACCGCGGCGGGCCTGATGACGCCCGGCATCCTCGGCGCCGTGCAGATGATCGCCGTCTTCGGCATCGTGACCCTCGCCCTCGGCTACTCCGTGGCCAACCCGCTGGGCATGCTCGGATTCATGATCGTGACCTCGGTGACATACGCCGCGATCATCCTCGCGCTGAACGTCTGGCTCGGCAGCGTCGGGCAGTTCCTCGGGCTGGTGCTGATGGTGCTGCAGCTCGTGACCGCCGGAGGCACGTTCCCGTGGCAGACGCTGCCCGGCCCGCTCGCCGCACTGCACCACGCGTTGCCGATGGGATACGCGGTCGACGGAATTCGGCAGCTCATGTACGGCGGCAACCTCGCGCTGGCGTGGGCCGACGTGGCCGTGCTGCTCGCGTTCCTTCTCGGTGCACTCGCTCTCTCGTGGCTGGGCGCGCGTCGCATGACGAGAACGCGCACCCTGAGAGACCTGCGCCCCTCACTGATCGGCTGAGCCGGGGGCAGGGCCCGAGCGTCGGAACCCGGCAGGGTCAGCTGCCGACCGTCACCGTGATCGTGTCCCATCCGGTCGCGCCGCTCGGTGCGGGCGGAGCCTCCTGCTGCGTCTGCGTGTACCCCGATTTGTCGGTCGCCCGCACGGCGATCGTGTGCGAGCCCGAGGTCGCCGGCCACTGCAGCACCCACTGCACCCACGTGTCGTCGGAGATCGGCGCGGCCAGGGTGGCTTGCTGCCAGGCCTCGTCGTCGATGCGCACCTCTACCCCGGCGATGCCGGTGTGCGGTGCCCAGGCCACGCCCGCGATCGCGACGGTGCCGGATGCGACGGTCTGGCCCGACAGCGGAACGTCGATCCTCGACTCGGTCACCACGGGCCCGAGCGCGTCCCATCCGCGCGGAGTCCAGTACCCCTCCGCATCGGCGAAGCGCGTGACCCGCATCTCGGTGACCCATTTGGTGGCAGAGACGTAGCCGAAGAGGCCGGGCACGATCATCCGGGCCGGGAAACCGTGTTCGGTCGGCAGCGGCTCTCCGTTCATGCCCACGGCCAGAAGCGCCTCGCGGTTCGGATCGGTGAGTGCCTCGATCGGCGTGCCGGCGCTGAATCCGTCGGGACCCGAGGAGAGCACCATGTCGGCCCCCGCCTGCGGCCCGGCCTTGGCGAGGAGCTCTCTGATCGGGTAGCCGAGCCAGGTCGCGTTACCGATGAGGCCTCCCCCGACCTCGTTCGAGACGCAGGCGATCGTGGTGACGTGCTCGGTGAGCGGCAGTGCGAGCAGCTCGGCATAGCCGATCGTGACCTCGGTGTCGACGAGCCCGGTGATCTTCAGCTGCCACGAGTCGGGGTCGATCTGCGGCACCTGCAAAGCCACGTCGATGCGATAGAACTGCTCGTTCGGGGTGACGAGGGTGGTGATGCCCTCCACGTCGAGGCTGGTTCCCGCGGGGATCGCCGGCGCCGGCGTCGCCGGGGCGGGCAGCGTGATCGCCTGCCGGATGGCGGTGACCGCCGCCGTGCTGGCGTTCATCGCGCGGGCACCGACGGCCGCGATCAGGGCGACGGCGCCCGTGACCCCGGCGAAGGTCAGGAACTGCCGCCTGCGCATCCCTGCCGCGGCGCTCGCCGGCGCGTCGACCCAGGCCCCGAGCCGCCCGATGCCCGTTCGCAGCACCAGCACTCCGGCGATCATTCCCAGCACGGTCGGGAACGCCCACAGGGCACTGGCCTCGGGCCGGGTCTGCACCGCGACGACCGCGATCGCCGAGAACAGCACCAGCACGGCGACTCCGAGGGGCGGTCGACGGCGCTCGAGAACTCCCGCGAGCGCGGCGAACGCCACGACCACGATGCCGAGGATCACGAAGAGCGCGATCTTGTCGCCCGTGCCGAAGAGGCCGATCATCGTCTCCTTGAGCCAGCCGGGGGCCAGATCGATGGCAAGCTGGCCGACCGCGAAGAAGGGCGATGACGAGGCCGAGACGAAGACGGCCACGACCTCGGCCACGGCCAGCACGGCGAGGGCCGACAGCACTCCGACGAGGGCGGCCATCCACTGTGTGCGCATGGGTTCGACACTACGCGTCGAGTCCGTGAGACCAGCTGGGTATTCGAGCCACCCCTCGGTTGCTACTCTCAGATGGTGGTAGCTGTGTCGGGGGACAGTGGGGTGGCCCTCCGCGCTGCCGTCGAGCGGTCCGTATTTCTCTCCCAGCTACTTCTGACGGGCGCGACGCTGGTGCTCGCGACGATCTCGTTCATCATCGATCCCTCGAATCTCGCCTCTCCGATGTTCTTCGCGGGAGTCATCGGCATCTTCACCGTGACCGGATTGGCCGCCGCCGTTCCGTGGGGCCGCATCGCGAAGACCTGGATCGCCATACTTCCCGTCCTCGACATCCTGTTCATCGCCTTGATCCGACAGGATCAACCCCTGCTGGGCGCCACCCTGCTCTTCGTCTTCCCGGTGATCTGGATGTCGATGCATTTCGGGTTGTGGGGCGCGGCCACGAGTGTGGTGCTTCCGGCCGTACTCACCTGGGGAGGCGAACTGATTCGCGACGGCGGTACCGCGATCGACCCCGCCGTGCTCCCACGACTCGGCGTCGTCCCCATCGTGCTCGGCTTCGTCGCCACCACGGTCTACACCACGACCCGACGTGCCGCGGCACAACGCTCCCTGCTCCAGCAGCAAGCCGATCTGTTCGACCAGGCCCTGCAGAGCTCACGCAGGCAGAAGCAGACGCTCGACGAACTCTTCGACGCCGTCGACTTCGGCGTCATCGGCTTCGATGGAAGCGGCCGTGTGAATCTGATCAACCGCGCCCAGCGCGAAATGGTCGCGCCGTTCGGGGTGGGAGACGGCGCGATCGTCCCGGCCGTCGTCTACAGGGAAGACCGCACGACCGCGTACGAAGAGGAGGATCGGCCTTTTCAGAAAGCGCTCCGGGGCCAGGTGATCGACCGTGAAACCGTGTGGTTCGGCGAACCGGGCGAAGCGCAGGTGGCGATTCTCACGTCGTCGCGGCCCGTGATCGACGAGCACGGCAACTACGACGGAGGGGTCATCGTCTTCCGCGACATCACGGCCGAGCTGAAGGCGGTCAAGGCCCGCGACGATCTCGTGGCATCGGTGTCGCACGAGCTGCGAACCCCGCTCACCTCGATCGTCGGCTACACCGAGCTCGCCCTCGACGAGGACATCTCCGACAGCACCCGGGCGATGCTCGAGATCACCTCGCGCAATGCCGACCGCATGCTGGGCATCGTCGCCGATCTGCTCACGGCCGCGAGCGAATCGACCCAGACCCTGCTGATGGTGTTCGCGCCCTGCGACCTGGCCCAGATCGTTCGCGAGAGCATCGAGTCGATCACGCCCGTCGCATCCATCAGCCACATCACCTTCACGACCCCCGAACTCGAATCGCTGGTGTTCGACGCCGACGCCTTCCGCCTGCGGCAGGTCGTCGACAACCTCCTGTCGAACGCCGTGAAGTACAACGTGCCGTACGGACGCATCGATGTCAGCCTCACCGCGACGTCCGAGGATGTCGCCGAGCTGCGTGTGCACGACACCGGCCGAGGCATGACGGATTCGGAGCAGGCCCATCTGTTCGACCGCTTTTACCGGGCCGACTCGGTGCGCAACTCGGCCGTGCACGGATCGGGCCTCGGGCTCAGTATCAGCCGCGACATCGTGCACCAGCACGGTGGCGAGCTGCGGCTCGAGTCGGCCCGCGGCAAGGGCACGACGGCGATCATGACTGTTCCGATGAAGGAACGCGAAGCGGCTGGCGACGCTTCATCTGAATCTAAGGTGACCCCATGACCCTCGACATCACCACCCTCATGACGATGTCGAGCCTCGCAGTGGTGCTCTGCGGAGTCTCGTTCATTCTCAACACCTCGTTCACACGCAACGACCCGACCGGTCGTATGTGGAGCCTGGGCTTCATCAGCGCCATCATCGTGGCCGCCGGTTTCGGGGTCGTGGCCGTCGTTCCGGGCGCCTGGTGGGGTCTCGTCATCGGCAATGTCGCCTATATCGGCGCCGTCGGCGCTCTCTGGTCCGGTACCCGGCTGCACAACGGTCGACGGCATCTGCTCTGGGTCGTCGTCACCATCGCCGCCATCGTCGCGGTCGTCACGCTTCTTCACACTCAATCCGAGGGCATCTGGGCCGGAGCGCCAGTGCTCTGGTTCGGGGTGAGCGCACTCAGCGTGCTCGGCGCCTTCGAGCTGCAGCGCGGCCGGCTTCGCCGCAACGTCAACGGGCGCTCGCTCGGAATCGTGCTCTGGATCGTCGCGGTCTTCTCCATCGGCCGCGCGGTCTCCTTTCTCTACGCCGGGCCCGAGGGCGTTCCCTTCAGCCTGTACTTCAACTCGGGAATCGCGTCCGTCGTCACGATGGCCCTCATCATCAGCGCCGCGATCACGGCCTCCGTGCTGCGCGCCGAGCAGGGCGGAGGCAGCGCGGTCGGAGACCTCAGCGTGGGCATCCTGTCGCGCGCCGGTGTGCTCTCCGCCGAGTCATTCCTTCAGATGGCCGAGGACCACCTCGAGAGGGCCGCTCCCCGCGGCGTCGGCATGGCCCTGATCGGTGCCGACGTCGACCGACTCCCCGAGGTCAACACGGCCTTCGGGCGCGCCGCGGGCGACGAGGCGATCTCCACGTTCGCCCAGACCCTGCGCGGAAGTGTCCCGGTGATGGCGGCCATCGGTCATCCGTCTGCCGGCCGTTTCTTCATACTCGTCGCCGTCGCCAGCGCGACCGAGGCACTCTCGTACGCCGAGCGCATCCAGGTGGCCCTCGTCGACAATCCTCTTCCTGCCACCCAGAAGATCAGACTCACCGCGAGTCTCGGCGTCGCCGATACTTTCGATCACGGTTACACGCTCGACGCGCTCATCGCCGAGGTGTCACGCTCGATCGACGCGGCGAAGGCGGCCGGCGGAAACCGCATCGAGGTCAGCGCCGCGTCGTGACGAGCGTTCCTGACGTCACTCAGCGATCGCGATCGTGACCTGGTCGCTGGCCGTCTGCTTGGCGTAGGTGCCCGACGTCGGCGTGGTCTGGATGAGCAGCTCGTAGGTGAACGACAGGGTCACGCTGGTGGCCGCGGGGTCGACTGCGGGCAGGATGAACGTCTGGCTGTAGCTGTAGGGCGACTTGATGTCGTAGCCCGGCGTGACGGAGGCCTGGTCGCTCAGCGGAGCCGGCGCCTCGAGGGAGCCCTTCGGCCCGGCCACGGCGACGACGACGCTGACCCGCGACAGGTAGACCCCCTGTCCCTGATCGGTTCCGAGGGCTGCGATCAGCGAGAAGCTGATGGGCTTGTTCGCCTCGGCGGTCCACTGATCCATGCTGAGGGTCGACCAGTAGTTGGCGGTGAGGGCCGCGTCGCCGGCCTGCAGCTGATGCTGGGCGGAGCCGGTGGCGAGCTCGTTCACGATCGACGTGATCGTGGCCTTGGGCGTCGGGGTCGACGTCTTGGTCGACGTGGCGGCGGATGTCTCGCCGGCGGCCCACGGGGCGGTGCCGCACCCGCTCAGGGTCACGACCAGGGCCGTGCCGAGGGCAGCAGCTGCGGCCGCGTTCTTCCAGCTTCTGCGAATCATGCGTCATTCCCCCAGACGGTCGCGTCTCACCCCTCGCATGAGGTGCGCGAATCTTGAGCATATCTTGTGGAGACCTTGTCATTGGCTTGCCGAAAGCCTGATGTCGCTCGGGCACAGTTGCATTCATGACCGAGACGAACCGCTACGTGAAGCCCCAGCCGGCTGTCGACCCCGCACTTGCCGCCTACGCCACCGAGTTCATCGACATCGTCGATGCCCTGCCGAGCTACCGCCCCATGGTCGGCTGCATCGTTCCCGCGTACAACGAGGCCGACTCCATCGCGGAGGTCCTCGAGTCGCTGCTGGCTCAGACCCGCCTCCCCGACGTCATCCACGTGGTCGTCAACAACTCCACCGACAAGACCGTCGAGATCGCCAGCGAGTACGCCGGCCCGCACAGCCGCACCGACAACGGCGTCACGCAGGAGACCGAGGTCTTCATCCACGACATCGGCGAGAACCCCGACAAGAAGGTCGGCGCGCTCAACTACGGCTACTCGCTGGTCGAGGGCTGCGACTACCTGCTCGGCGTCGACGGCGACACCACGGCAGACGTCACCGCCGTCGAGTCGCTCGAGGCAGAGATCGCCTCCGACACCCGCATCGGCGGCATCTCGGCGATCTACTCGATCGACGAGGCGCCCATCAAGGGCACCATGGCCAAGTTCCTCATCTCGGGACAGCGCGCCCAGTTCGCCGCCTTCAACATGCAGAACATGCTGCGCGGCCGCAACATGGCGGTTCTGGGCGGTCAGTTCTCGATCTTCTCGATCAAGGCCCTGCGCGAGGTCATGGCCGACAGCCACCAGGCCACCCCGTGGGTCAAGGACAGCGAGGTCGAGGACTCCCTGCTCTCGCTGCAGATCAAGAGCGCCGGCTACCTCACCAAGATCTCGGCCCGCGCCCGCGCCAACGTCGGCGGCATGACCACACTGCGCGGCCTCGACGCCCAGCAGGTCAAGTGGAACTTCGGCGCCATCGAGCTCATGTGGCCGGGGCAGCGCGGCGACACGAAGGGCCAGCCCTTCCACCCCAACCTGCGACTGCGCTGGCTCGAGAACCTCTCGATGGTCGCCAACATCGTCACCCGGGGCCTGTTCTTCCTGCTGCTCATCGCCTCGCTCTCGATCGGCGCCTTCGTCTTCAGCCCGGTCTGGCTCATCCCGCCCGTCGTCGCCATCGCGCTGAACTGGCGCACCGCGGCCTCGATGAAGAACCGCAGCTGGCGCGACACGTTCTTCGCCATGGCCATGTTCCCCGCCGAGCTCTACATGTGGGTGCGCATCGGACACTTCGTTCGGGCCTGGTCGAAGTTCGCCAGCAACAAGCAGGTCGACAACTGGGCAGAGCAGGCCAAGGCCGAGCGCGGCTCGGGCAACGCGTACCTCACCCCGCTGCTCGTCGCCGCCGGCATCATCGTCGCGATGGTCGTCATCTGGATGCAGCTTCCGATCATGCTGCAGTCCACGATCCTCTGGATCGGCTGGCCCGTGCTCGGTGTCATCACCGTTCTGCAGACGCTCACCATGTTCGCCAAGCTCGTCAAGCGCCAGCACGGGTACAAGGTATGAGTCGACTTCTCGACGAGGACGCCCTCCACGACCTGCTCACCTCGGTGGGGCGGGACGAGGGGGCGCGTTCCCGTTTCGCCCGCGATTTCGTCAGCCTCTGGGAGACCCGTGTCCGGAGGCTGACGAACGCCCTCGACCGCCGCGATGCCGAGGAGACCCACGTCGTGCTCCTCAGCATCCGGTCGTCGTCGAGGATGATCGGCGCGCAGGTCATCGAGGCGACCGCATCGCTGATGCACAGCTCGCTCGAGCGGCAGGACTTCGAGGGCTGCGCGCGGCACCTCTCACGGCTCGAGCAGGTCGGGCAGGAGACGTGCGTCGAACTCGACGTGCGGTTCGGGCTCACCTCGACCGCGTGAGCGCCGAGACGATGAGCTCTGAGGGGCCGACGAGTCTTTACTCGTCGGGCGCCGCGAGCCGGTAGCCGACCCCGCGCACCGTCTCGAGCCACCGGGGCGTCGTGAGGCTGTCGCCGAGCTTCTTGCGCAGGTTGCCCATGTGCACCTCGACGGCGCGCTTGTCGGCCTCGGTCACGTAGTAGGCGGTCACATAGCTCTCGCCGCGCAGAAGCAGGGCCAGGTCGGCCTTCGTGCGCACTCGACGCTTCGACTCGACGACAGCGACCAGCAGGTCGAACTCCGTGCGGGTGAGGTCGAGGTCTTTGCCTTCGAGCGACGCCAGGCGCATCTCGCGGTTGAGTCGGAGTCCGTTGTGCTCGATCCACCCCTCGCCGCCGTCGTCCGACGTCTCGCGGGCAGCCGGCTCTGCGGCATCCGGCACGCCCGGCGCGGCATGAGCGCCCGTTCTGGTGATGGGCTCAGCGGCAGGAGGCGCCGCGGGCGCCGGCGCGACAGGCGCCGCCGCGACGGGTGCCGGAGCGGTGGCGACAGGAGCCGTGGCGACAGGAGCCACGACCGCGGCTGCGGGAGCGGCCGCAGCGACCGGCTCATCGGCCGACGCGATCCGCGGGCGACGCAGCATCGCGTCGATGCGGGCGCGCAGCTCGCGCGGGCGGAAGGGCTTGGTCAGGTAGTCATCGGCACCGGCCTCGAGCCCCTGAAGCGTGTCGATCTCCTCGTCGCGAGCCGTGAGCATCACGATGTAGGTCTGGCTGAAGGTGCGCAGGCGCTTGGCCACCTCGAAACCGTCCATGCCGGGCATGCTCACGTCGAGCGTGGTGACGATGGGCTCGTAGGCGCGCACCGCCTGGATGCCGTCGTGGCCGTTGCTCGTAGCGATGACGTCGAAGCCGGCCTGGGTGAGGACGCTCTCGAGCAGGTGCCGGATGTCTGCATCGTCTTCGATGATGACGGCCATCCGTCTGTCTTGCGCCTCAAACCCCACAGTGATCCCCAATCATCAAAGGTACGCTGCACCCTACCAAAGGGCGCGGCTACCAGCCGGCATTGTCGGCGAGCTCCAGCGCGCTTTCGGGCCACCATGTTCCGGCGGCGGGCCCGCCGTTGCACGTGCCGTCGCTCTCGCCCGGCGGCTTGACCCAGAGCTCGGCGTCGAGGTGGCCCGCGTCGGTGACGACGGTCGGGGCCACGCCGAGGGCTCGGCCCGACGGGTTGCACCACTCGCCGTTGGACCCCTTGCCGTTGCGACCCGTGTCGATCACGTAGTGCGAGTCGCCCGTCAGCGACGACAGCTTCTCGCCGTACGCGCGTTCCTTGACGGTGGAGTTGTAGTTCGACACGTTCGTGGCGAAGCCCCGCGTCTCGGCGATGCCCGCGCGATTCAACAGGTCGGCCATCTGCGTCGCCGGAAGCCAGGTCGAGTGCCCGCCGTCGAGGTACACGACGGCCTGCGTCGACGAGAAGGTGTCGACGGCGCCCTTGATCTGTGCGATGCGCTCGTCGACGTTGCCGCACTGCGTTGCCAGGGCGAGCGCGTCGGGCTCGAGGATGACGATGGCCGAGCGGTCGGCGAAGGCACCGGCGATCTGGGCGACCCAGAGCGGATACTCCGCAGCGGTGAGCCCGCCGGACGAGAGGTTTCCGCAGTCGCGGTTCGGCACGCCGTAGACCACGAAGACGGGCGTCTGACCGGATGCGGCGGCCGCGTCGAGCGTCGCGGTCACCGTGGCGGCGACCGTCTCGGTCGGATACCTCTCGGGGACGAGCCAGATCGCGGCGGGAGTGGCCGCGAGCTTGTCGAGCACCTCGGTCTGCACCGACGGCGCCACCGTCGAGTCCGAACCGCCCTGGTCGGCTGCGGTGGATGCGGCGGCGGCCTTCGCGGCGAGCGACTCGGGATCGACGTAGAAGGTCTGGCCCTGCAGCGGATTGTCGATCGGCGCTCCCGGGTCGCTCTCGGAGCCGGAGCCCGACTCGGAGCCGGAGGCCGATTCGGAGGCGGGTATCGGGGTGGAGACGAGCCCGGTGAAGACCACGCCCAGGGCCACGATGGGCAGCGTGAGGGCCACGATGGCGATCGCTACCCCGATTCGCGAGCCTTTTGACGTCACGTCGTCAGTGTATCCGGCGTCGGCTGCGTATCCGGCGTCGGCCGCGCGAAAGAGACGTGCTGCAGAATCCAGGCGTGCATCGCGACCGCCGCCGCGGCCGAGGCGTTGATGGAGCGGGTCGAGCCGAACTGGCTGATCTCGACGATCGCCTGCGCGGCCTCGAGCGCCTCCGGCGAGAGACCCGGCCCCTCCTGGCCGAACAGCAGCACGCAGGACTCCGGAAGGGCGAAGGTCTCGATGATCACGCTGCCCGGCACGTTGTCGATGGCGATTACCGGCAGCCCCGCATCCGCTGCCCACGCGACGAACGTCTCGACGTCGGGATGGTGCAGCACATGCTGGTAGCGATCGGTCACCATGGCGCCGCGCTTGTTCCACCTGCGCCGCCCGATGATGTGCACCGTGTCGGCGCCGAAGGCGTTGGCGCTGCGCACGATCGATCCGATGTTGAGGTCGTGCTGCCAGTTCTCGATGGCCACGTGAAAGGGATGCCGCGTGAGGTCGAGGTCGGCGACGATCGCGTCCATGCGCCAGTAGCGGTAGCGGTCGATCACGTTGCGCGAGTCGCCCGCCGCGAGCAGCTCGGGGTCGTAGATGTCGTCGTCGGGCAGATCGCCCTGCCAGGGGCCGACGCCATTGGTGGTGAGTTCGGCAGACGGATTCGGCGACGCGGGAACCGGCTCATCGGGCATCCCCTCAGGCTACCCTCCCGCTTCGCTCCGCCGTTCCCTGAGCCTGTCGGAGGGCGTCTCGACAAGCTCGACGAACGGAACGTTCGTTCCCTGAGCCTGTCGAAGGGCCCCGTCGACAGGCGTCTCGACAAGCTCGACGAACGGAATTTTTAGGCGCGCCTAAAAATTCGCTACAGTAGCGGAATGCTTCACACCCCCTCACCGGTGACGACGCCGGCAGCCCCCCGCGGCTCGCACCTCGTGTGGCTGCTCGGACCCGCCCTCGTGGCGGGAGTGGCCTACCTCGACCCGGGCAACGTCGCGAGCAACATGACGGCGGGCGCCGCGTTCGGCTTCCTCCTCGTCTGGATCGTCGTGCTCGGCAACGTCATGGCCTGGCTCATCCAATACCTCTCCGCCAAGCTCGGGATCGTGACCGGCAAGAGCCTGCCCGAGCTGCTCGGCGAACGCATCGGCAGCACCTGGGGCCGGCGACTCTTCTGGGCGCAGGCCGAGCTCGTGGCCATGGCCACCGACCTCGCCGAGATCATCGGAGGGGCCATCGCCCTCTCGCTGCTGTTCGACCTGCCGTTGCTTCTCGGCGGCGCGATCACGGGCACCGTCTCGATGCTCGTGCTCATCCTGCAGGGGTCGGGACGGCAGAAGACCTTCGAACGCGTCATCATCTCGATGCTCGTGATCATCGCCGTGGGCTTCGCGGCCGGAGTCGTCATCAATCCGCCCGATGCCGCATCCGTCGTCGGCGGGCTCGTGCCCCGCTTCGACGGCCCCGCGTCGGTGCTGCTCGCGGCATCCATTCTGGGCGCCACGATCATGCCGCACGCCATCTACGCGCACTCCGCCCTCACCCGCGATCGTTTCGTCAGCCGCAGCGTCGACCAGACCACGAAGCGCCTGCTCACCGCCACCCGCTGGGACGTGTCGATCGCCCTCGCCATCGCGGGGACCGTGAACCTCGCCATCCTGCTGCTCGCCGCGACCTCGCTGCAGGGGGTGGCGGGAACCGACACGCTCGAGGGCGCGCACGCGGCGATCGGCCAGGCCATGGGCGGAGTGATCGCGACGCTCTTCGCGGTCGGACTGCTCGCATCCGGTCTCGCCTCGACCTCGGTCGGCGCCTACGCGGGGGCCGAGATCATGCACGGGCTGCTCCGCGTGCGCATCCCCATCGTGTGGCGTCGACTGGTCACGCTCATCCCCGCGCTCGTGATTCTGGGGGTCGGGCTCGACCCCACCTGGTCGCTCGTGGTCAGCCAGGTCGTGCTCTCGTTCGGCATCCCGTTCGCCCTGATCCCGCTCGTCTGGCTCACGTCGCGCCGGCAGCTGCTCGGAGAATTCACCAACCGCTGGTACACCACGGTGGCCGGCATCATCGCCTCGGCACTGCTCGTCACGCTCAACGTCACGCTGCTCGTGCTCATCTTCACCGGAGCCTGACAATAGGCTGGAGCGATCATGAGCATCCCCGAGCCGGCCCGACGAACCCAGCCGAACGCCGACTCGGCCGCCGAGGACTACCTCAAGACGATCTACCACCACACCGAGTGGCAGTCCGACCCCGTCACGCCCTCCGTTCTGGCCTCGACCATGGGCGTCGCCCCGTCGTCGGTCACCGAGATGGCGAAGAAGCTCAGCGCGGCGGGCCTCGTGAACTACGAGCCCTACAAACCGCTGACCCTCACGGCCGAGGGAATCGCCCGGGCCCGGGGCGTCATCCGGCGCCACCGGCTCATCGAGACGTGGCTGGTCGACGAGATGGGCTACGACTGGCACGAGGTGCACGACGAGGCCGAGGTGCTCGAGCACTCCATCTCTGAGAGGCTCCTCGACGCCATCGACGCGCGCCTCGGGCATCCGAGGAGCGACCCGCACGGAGACCCCATCCCCTCGGCGGACGGCACCGTCCATTCGTCGCCGGCGCTCCTGCTCTCCCAGGCCGCCGTCGGAGCCTCGGGCACGATCGTGCGCATCAGCGACCGCGATCCGTCGCTGCTCCTGGCGCTCGCCGCGGCGGGAATCCGCCCGTCGACCACGGTCACGGTCGTGTCTCAGGCGGACGACGGCGCCATCGTCGTGCGGGCCGACTCCGGGGCCGACGCGACGGGCGCGCTCGTGCCCGTGTCGGCATCCGGCAGCTCGTCGATCTGGATCTCATCAGGGATCTGAGCGCGCCCGGTCGACGCGGCTAGGCTGTCGAGGGCAGGCGACGAAAGGACTCTCCCATGGCTCGACGCGATGAGATCGAATGCTGGCTCACCGATATGGACGGCGTCCTCGTCCATGAGAACCGGGCGCTTCCCGGGGCGGCCGAGCTCCTGCAGCAGTGGCGCGACGAGGGCAAGCCCTACCTCGTGCTCACCAACAACTCCATCTACACGCCGCGCGACCTCAGCGCCCGGCTCCGCGCATCCGGTCTCGAGGTGCCGGAAGAGGCGATCTGGACCTCGGCGCTCGCCACCGCCAGCTTCCTCAAGTCGCAGATGCCCGGCGGCAGCGCCTTCGTGATCGGCGAGGCCGGAATCACCACCGCGCTGCACGAGGCGGGGTTCATCATGACCGACACCGACCCCGACTACGTGGTCGTCGGCGAGACGCGCAACTACTCGTTCGAGGCGATCACCCGCGCGATCAGGCTGATCTCGGCGGGCGCGCGGTTCATCGTCACGAACCCGGATGCGACGGGGCCGAGTGCCGAGGGCCCGATGCCGGCCACCGGGGCGGTCGCCGCCCTCATCACGAAGGCCACGGGAATGGAGCCCTATGTCGTGGGCAAGCCCAACCCCATGATGTTCCGTTCCGCGCTCAACCGCATCGGCGCCCACTCCGAGAACACGGGCATGATCGGCGACCGCATGGACACCGACGTGGTCGCCGGCATCGAGGCTGGCCTGCACACGATCCTCGTGCTCACCGGCATCAGCGACCAGGCCGAGATCGAGAAGTACCCGTTCCGCCCCGACGAGATTTTGTCGGGAGTGAGCGAGCTTCTGCGCACGGAACCTTTCGAGTCCGACGAGATCTAACCCGCGCCATCCGCGCCTCGGCGGCGCTTCCGCCCCCGGCCGTCCAGGCGCGGATGCACCGGACGGGCGCGCCTGCTGCGACAGAGGGCTAGAGCTTCGCCCAGCGGGCGCGGGCCGCACAGAAGAGGCCGTAGGCGATCAGTCCGATACCCACCGCGACCAGGATCACCTTTCCGAACGGCAGGTCGATGAGCGCCTTGAGGGCGCCGTCGAGGCCGGATGCCTTCTCCGGGTCCGCGGTCACGGCGGCCACCACGAACAGCACGCCCACGACGAACAGGGCGATGCCCTTGGCCACGTAGCCGCCGATCCCCAGTCCACGCACGACCTTTCCGGTGGTGCCCGCGGGGATGACCAGGTGCTTCTCGAACTTCTTGAGCACTCCCTGAACCACGAAGGCCACGCCGATGCCGGCAACCACGAGTCCCACGACCACCAGGAGCACGACGCCTCCGGGGCTCGCGAGCAGCTTCGCGCTGAGGCCTTGGCTCGAGTTCGACGAACTCGACGAACCCCCGAGAGCGAACGTCAGCGCGGTGGCGCCCACGGCGCCGTAGGCGATTCCCTTGCCGAGCTCGGAGACGCGTCGGCCCCACTTCTTCTTCGGGTCGGGCTCGTGGAGCAGGAACACCTGCGCGATCTGCCAGAGGGCCAGGGCGAAGAGGCCGATGGCGACGAGCCAGATCACGACGATGCCCCCGGGCTTCGACGCGAGCTCGCTCAGGGCGCCCGACTGGTCGGCCGACTCCCCCGATCCGCCGACGAGGCCGATGGCGATCGCGCCGATCAAAATGTGCAGCAGTCCGAGCACGGCGAAGCCTGTGCGGGCCAGGATCTCGAGCGCCCGACTGTTCGTGGCGGTGCGGGCGGCGCTCTTCGCAGAATTGGTCATTGTTCGAGGCTACCGAGACAACGCCCCGCGCGCGGAGGGCTGGACAGGCTAGACGCCGCCCACTCCGCCTCCACCACCGCCGCCTCCCGAGAAGCCGCCGCCGCCCGATCCCCCGCTCGATGACGAGGACGTGCTGGCGGCGCTGCCCGAATAGCTCGCGGCCGAGGCGGCCGCGAACGATCCGACGCTGGCCGCGAAGTAACCGGCGTTGAAACCGGCGGTTCCGCCGTACCATCCGGGCTGCGTCTGCTGGTTCTCGTAATAGGTTCCGAGCACCTTCGCCCACTCGTCTTCGACGCCCCACAGCACGGCGAAGGGCAGCAGCTTCTCGTAGATCTCGACGATCTGTCCCCCATCGGGAGAGGTGACCTGGGTCTTCAGAGCACCCTCGGGGCTCTGGAGCATGCGGAACCGGTCTTCCTCCGCCACCGTCAGATAGAGCTCGATGCCCTTGAGGTAGTCGCGCAGCTCGGCACCGGAGGCGGTGAGGGGCGTGCGGGCCAGAACCACCCACGACAGCCCGACACACAGAACGCCGATCGCAATGGGAATGAACGGCAGCGCCCCTCCCCGATCCTGCGAGTTCAACATGGCGCCGAAGATGATCGTGGCGACGCCTGCCACGAAGGCGACCGCCGAGAGCAGCAGGCTCCGACCCGCCGTTCCCTTCTTGTAGTAGCCGTCTGCGATGGCCTTCGCTCGCACGGTCTTGAGGAACGTCTGCACGCCCTTCGCAAGTGCCGTGTCGGTCTTGCTGAGTTCGCGGCTGCCGCCGGTCGCATCGTCGAAGATCAGCCGGTAGAACTCGAGCTCCTGCGCCGTCAGGCCGTCGCTGTGCACGGCCTGCAGCCAGTACTCCGGCTTCTTCGACCACATCTTCTCGCTCGGCTTCTCGACGATCTGCAGGTTGCCGCGCACCGCCAGATCGACGAATCCGGATGCCGCGGCGCGGCTCGTGCGCTTCAGGATCACGGCCGAGGTGAAGACGTCGGCCTGCGGCGGCGTGTACTCGGCGATGATGGTCGGCCTGCCCCGGGCATCTCGAAGCCCGGTGGTGCGCCAGACGATCGCGAGCACTGCCGCGGCCAGAGCGAGCAGGCCCGAGCCGAGCTGCGCCCATCCCTGCCAGGCGCCGAGGTACGAGTCGTCGCGCGGCACGAAGGTGTCCGAGGCGAACCCGACCGCGATGGTCACGTTCTCGCGCGCTCCGAGGGGCACTCCGCCCGCGGTGATGACGGTCTCGCCGTCGCCCGACTCGGTCGTGACAGGGCATGGCGTGTTCGACGCGTAGGGCCCGGCGTAGCAGCTCGCCTCTCCGGTGAGCGAGGCGGCGAGCGGGTCCGGCACGTGCAGCCGAGCTGTCGCCGACCCGAAGCTCTGAGCCGAGTCGAAGCCCACCGTGTCCCAGTAGAACTCGTCGACGTCGGTGTCGTCGGCATGTCTCGTGACGTTGTGCTGCGTGTACGTGAATGTGTACGTCTGCGCGCCGTGCACGAACTCGTCAGCGCGCACGGTGACTACGAGGAAGTCCCCGTCGTCGTTCCTCTCCGCCTCGAAACCGCGCGGCTCGCCGTTCTGGTCGACGACACTCTCGACGTGCACATCGGTCGGATGCCCGTCGTACTCCACCGGAATCGCCCGTCGGATTCCGCGGTTCTGATCGGCCTCGGGGAACTCGGCGACGAACGTCTCGACCGTCTTGAGCGTCGACCGGCCGTCGGCGTCGGTGCCGAGATAGAAGTCGGCGTCGTACGACGAGAACGAGAAGTCGTCGACGCCCGCTGAGACCCCGGATGCGACGGGTGCGGCCTCGAGGACCGTCGCGTTCGCGGGGGCGGCCGTGAGCAGCCCCGTGAACCCCAGACCGGTGACGACGAGGGCGGTCATAAGACGTGCGGTCACGGGGATGGGGCGCATGCTGCTCACTCTACGGAAAGGGCGACGGGAACGACGAAGGGCCGAGACGGAATGTCTCGGCCCTTCGGGTGCCGATCAGATCGGCGGGTGATTCAGGTTACGCGTCGGCGTTCTGGCGACGACGGGCGACCACGAGGGCGGCACCGACGAGCAGCAGGAGAGCCGAGCCACCGACGAGGATGCCGGCGTCGGACGAACCGGTGTTGGCCAGCTGCGGGGCAGCGGGGACAACCTCAGCAGGAACGACGGGGACAACGGGAGCGTCGCAGTTTCCGATGGTCACGAGACCGGCGGTGGTGACCGAACCGGAGAACGTGATCGTGTAGACGCCGTCGGGGATGTTTCCGGTGGAGGAGAACAGCGTCAGGAACGCGGGGCCGACCGAACCGGTCTGGTCAGCGGTGACGGTGTTGCCGTCGCCCGGAACAACGGTGCCGGCAGCGTCGGTCACGGTGTACGTGACGACCTCGCCCTGGCCGAAGCCGGTGGCGTAGACGGACACGCCCGGGTCGCGGACAGCGTCGCCCGTGAGGCAGATCGGGTCGATGATGACGTTCTGAGCTGCAGGAGCGAACGCCGTGACGGCGATCGGAACGAAGATCGGGTCTACATCGGCCGTGTTGTTGAAGATCGCAGCGAAGACGGTGTCTCCGAGCGCGGGGTACGCGGAGAAGTCAGATGCTTCGAGCGAGAACGTGATCGAGTAGGTGCCATCTTCCAGGACCGTGGTCTCGAAGACCGCGGTGTCGGAGAGGTAGGAGTTCGGCGTGCCACTCAGGTCGTTCGAGTCCAGCAGGTCGACCTCGAGCTCGTCGCCGGCGGTGCCGGTTCCGGAGACCGTGACGGTGTTGTCAGGGCCCCAGGTGTTCTCGACGACGGAGTTGGGCGTGACGATGTCGTTAGCGGCGGAGGCCGGCGCTGCGACGAGGAGCGATCCGCCAGCAACGAGAGCCGTTGCGACGAGGCCCGCGCCGAGGCGGGAAAGGATTGTGCGGGACATTGTTCTCCTGGAATAGGCGAGCAGGGGGAGCATCATCGGTGTTTCCATCGATGAAAGGGGTGATGCTGCGAATATGCTGCGTCCCCGTCAGGCTATAGGCAGTTTCCCAGAAAAGCCAAGGCCCCCAAGAGGGGCAATCCCGAGACCCCACGAAAAGGTTACAGACCCTCCGTTTTTTGGTTTGTCACAAAACGAGTGGTCAAACGGGTTTTGCTCCTTGACGCCATGAGCTCCTGAGGCGTCTGAACTGCCGAAAAAGAATTTTGAGTTTGTTTCGCTGCCCACTAAAACCAAGCGGGAACGAACTCGATGCGTGTCGGTCAACCCGCCGCGACGGCTTGGACCGACCCGGCGAGCGGTTCGCCCGACGATCGGCTGATAAAGCACGAGTAGTCGCGCTGTCCCGCAGCCCACTGCGCGTCCGAGACCGGATAGCTCGCCTGCCACTGCACATCGGGGTATGCCGCCGCCGCAGCGAAGTCGAGCGCGGTCGCAGCCGTGCAGGCCAGGTTGAGCTGCGACGTGATGGCGGCCTCGCCGGGATACGCCGCGGCCGGGTCGGGGTTGAGCGACACCCGCGCGATCAGCTGGGCTGCGTGCGGCGCCGCGCAGTCCACGACCGTGAACGACTCGTCCCAGGGAGAGGTGAAGGGGTCGAGGCACTCCCCTCCCCGCAGCTCGGTCCACGGGTGGACTCCTGCGGCGACAGGACCCGTCTCCGCGACGGGCTCGGTTGTGGGAGTCGGCGTGGATTCTGCGGTCGCGGTCGGCGTCGTCGACAGCGTCGGGGTGGATGTCGGCACCACGGCCCCCGAGTCATCGAACCAGGGCAGGTACCGACCCAGCACGAAGAACAGCACCACGATGAACACCGCTGCGAGCGAGACGACGACCACGACCAGCCATCTCGGCGTCGCGGGCCGAGCGCCCGCGCCGCCCGTGGCATCCACCGGGTCTGTCACGCTCTACTCGAGACCGAGGTCAGCCAGGCCGATCGCGTAATAGTAGGGGTAGCCGGCCTTCTCGATGCGCTCTCGCGCGTCGGTGTTGCGGTCGACGACGACCGCGACGCCCGCGACGATCGCTCCGACCTTCTCGAGCGCCTCGATGGCCTTGAGCGGCGATCCACCGGTGGTCGAGGTGTCTTCGAGCACGATCACGCGCTTGCCCTCGAGCTCGGGGCCCTCGACCTGCTTGCCGCGGCCGTGGTCCTTCGGCTCCTTGCGCACGACGAAGGCGTCATACGACAAGCCCTGCGCCGCACCCTGGTGCAGAATCGCGGATGCCACGGGGTCGGCCCCCATGGTGAGGCCGCCGACCGCGAACACGTCGGGAATGTCCTTGATGACGTCGATCATGACCTGGCCGATGAGCGGTGCCACGCGGTGGTCGAGGCTCACCTTGCGCAGGTCGACGTAGTAGCTCGCCTTCTTGCCGCTCGTGAGCGTGAAGTCGCCGTGGAAGACGGCTTCGGAGGAGATGTAGTCGATGAGTTGCTGGCGCGCGTTCGTCACCGCCCCAGTTTAGGGGAGCCGTTCGCGCGAATAAACTGGGCCGCATGCGCATTGCGACCTGGAACGTGAACTCCATCAGGGCCCGGGTCGACCGGGTCGCCGACTGGCTCGTGCGGGAGGACGTCGACGTTCTCGCCATGCAGGAGATCAAGTGCAAGGAGAACCAGTTCCCCTTCGAACAGTTCACCGCCGCGGGTTACGAGGTCGAGCTGCACGGCCTGAGCCAGTGGAACGGCGTGGCCTTCGCGTCGCGGCTGCCCATGACCGAGGTCACGAAGGACTTCGAGAACATGCCCGGCTTCGGCAAGGAGAACGACGACGGAACGCTCCCCCTCGAGGCCCGCGCCCTCGGCGTGACGGTGAACGACGTTCGTCTCTGGAGCCTCTACGTTCCCAACGGCCGCGAGCTCGAGAACGCTCACTACGACTACAAGCTGCGCTGGCTCGCCGCCCTGTCTGCAGACACCCGCGCGTGGATCGCGGCGAACCCGCAGCAGCCGCTCGCGCTGATGGGCGACTGGAACGTGGCTCCCCTCGACACCGACGTGTGGGACATCCACGCGTTCGACGGGTCGACCCACGTGTCGGCGCCCGAGCGCGCGGCGTTCGACGACTTCATGGATGCCGGGCTCACCGACGTGGTGCGCCCGCGCATCCCCACCGGCTACACCTACTGGGACTACAAGCAGCTGCGCTTCCCGCGCAACGAGGGCATGCGCATCGACTTCATCCTCGGCTCCAAGCCCTTCGCCGATGTGGTCTCGAACGCCGGCATCGACCGCAACGAGCGCAAGGGCGACGCGCCCAGCGACCACGTTCCGGTGTGGGTCGACATCGACGTCGACACAGAGGAAGACGAAGACCGCCCGATGTTCTGGTAGTCGGCACTGACCGGCACCAGTGACTGTTACCCGGGGCGACGGGTGTTGCCGGTCGCCCGCTAACACCCGTCGCGACCAGCAACACCCGCGGCCCATTCCGGTTACGGCGCGAGCAGCGCCGCCGCGATCACCAGCACGGGCACCGACGCGATGGTCGTGATGAGCACCGTGTCGCGGGCGATCACCACTCCCCGCTCGTAGCGCGATGCGAAGTTGAACACGTTCTGCGCCGTCGGCAGGGCCGCGAGCACGACGACCCCGAACAGGTGCATGGCGTCGAGGTCGAACACGAACCGGCCCACGAGATAGGCCACCACGGGCATGACCACGCTCTTGAGCAGAGCCGAGGTCAGCACGTCGCGACGGCCTGTGCCGGGGGCGAGTGGGCGCTGCCCGGCGAGCGACATGCCGAAGGTCATGAGCACCAGCGGAATCGTGGCGGCGCCGATGAGATCGAACGGCGCCATCACGGGCTCCGGCAACGTCACGCCGAAGACGCTCAGCAGCAGTCCCACCAGCGACGCGATGATCATCGGGTTGCGTACGGGCTGGGTGAGAAACGATCCGATGGATGCTTTGCCTCGCGTCACCGTGTCGAGCACCGTGAGCGTGAGGGGCGCCATCACGATCAGCTGGAGCATCAGCAGCGGCGCCACGAACTGCGGATCTCCGAGCACGTAGATGGCCACGGGCAGGCCGATGTTGTTCGCGTTGGAGTACGACGCGGCGGCCGCGCCGACGGTGGTCTCGGCGGCCGGTCGGCGGAAGAAGATGCGCGACAGGGCCACGTAGAGCCCGATCGACACCGCGATCGTGATGACCGTGACCACCAGGAACGACGAGAAGATGACGCTCACGTCGGCGCGCGCGAGCACCGTGAAGAGCAGGGCGGGGCTGGTGACGAAGAACGCGATGCGGTTGAGCGGCTTCTGCGCATCGACCTGCAGGATGTTCGTGCGCCCCACGACATAGCCGACCGCGATGACGAAGCCGATGATGGCGAACCCGGTGAGCACCCCGGCCATGCCCGGCTCCTAGCGCACGGTCGATCGACCGAGGGCGGCGACGATGGCACTCTCGATGAAGGGGGCGAGCGTGAAGGCGAAGGTGCGCGTCAGGTGATCCTGGTCGCGGTAGACGTTCGCCCCGCCGATCACAGGGAAGCACTTCGACGAATCGCAGTACGTCTGCGTGAAGTCGAGGAGGGTGACGTCTTTCTGCTCGGCCTGAAGCTCGTATGCGGCGGCGGCCAGGCCGTCGAACTGGCCGAGACCCTCCTTGATCGACTCGGAGCAGTCGGCCGGGTCGGAGATGCGGAGGCACTTGTTGGGGTCGGTCTCCCACGACGGGTTGTCGACGAGGGTCACCACGGGCGTTCCCTGGTCGAGCTGCGGGGTCCAGGCCTCGACGAAGCCGGCGGTCGTGGCCCGCGCTTCGTCGCTGTCGAATTCGACCGTGTGATCGGCGAGCGCGGCCGTGAAGATCGCGTCGTAGGGAGCGACCTCGGCGAGTTCGGCGTCGAGCTTCGACCGCCAGTCGGCGCACGAGGCCGCGAAGGCGTCGCCGCCCGCGATCGGGGTCGTGCTCCAGGGGCAGGCTCCCTTGAGGTACGTGGTCAGGTGCCAGCCGTTCGTCTCGGCGAGCTCGATCAGCGGGTCGAGCAGCGAGTACGCGTGGCTGTCGCCGATGATCGCCACCCGGGGCGCCGCATCCGACGTCGTGTCGCCGAACTCGCAACTGGTGAGCGTGGAGTCGTTGAGAGTGACCAGGCAGTCGGGGTGCTGCGGCCGGTCGGCGTTGCCGAACCCGGGGCTGGGGATGATCTGACCCTCGAGCTCGGGATTCGAGCAGAAATCGATCTTCTCGAGACCGTCGGTGAGCCCGGATGCCGCACCGAAGCAGTCGGGCATCGTCTCGAGAGTGCTACGCAGCTCGGCGGCCGCCGCGTCGTACTTCGGCTGCTGCACGAGGCTCGTGACTCCGACGACGAGAGTGACCACGGCCATCGCCGCGATCATCGACACGAAGGTGAATCGGGGCTTGCGACGCACGAGCGGCTTCCAGGCCCTGGTCGGGTCCTCGATGAACCTCTTCGTGAGCCACGCGATCACGAAGCAGAGCACGAAGAGCACGAGACGGTTGATGGTCGAGAGCCCCCAGCCCGGAACGAACGGGGCGATGACGATGAGCGGCCAGTGCCACAGGTAGAGCGAGTACGAGATGTCGCCGACGAAGCTCACCGGGCGGAGGCTCAGGACGCGGCCGGCGTCGTACCAGCGCTCGCGGTGCGAGGCGAGGATGATCGCCATCGTTCCGACGACCGGCAGGATCGCCGCGGAGCCCGGGAACGGCGTGGACTTGTCGTAGAAGTAGCCGCAGCCGAGCACGATCGCGATTCCGCCGTAGCCGAGCACGTTCGACAGCCACGCCTTCGTTGGGCGCAGCCTCGGCAGCAGGGCGAGCACGGCGCCCGCGCCGAACTCCCACATACGGGTGAAGGTCACGAAGTAGGCCTGGGCCGCGTTGGTCTGCGTGTAGACGATCGAGAACACGAGAGACAGGATGCTGACGGCCACGACGACCGCGAACAGCGCGTTCCAGCGCTTGCCCGACCCGAACTTCACCGCGAGCCAGGATGCGCCGAGGAGCATCAGGGGCCAGATCAGGTAGAACTGCTCCTCGAGCGACAGCGACCAGTAGTGCTGCACGAGCGTGGCCTCGTTGGCCGCCGCGAGGTAGTCGACGGAGTTGGCCGCGAGCGCCCAGTTCTCGACGTAGAAGGTCGACGCGAGGATCTCGCGCAGATTCTCTCCGAGGCTCGACAGGGGCAGGATGAACAGCGTCGCGAGCGCGGAGAAGATGAGCACGGTGACCGCGGCGGGGAGGAGCCTGCGCACCCGCTTGGCGTAGAAGCCGGGCAGATTAATGCGGCCCCCTTGTGCTGAGCCTGTCGAAGCATCCAGCTCTCGGGCGAGCTGTCCGGTGATGAGGAAGCCCGAGATGACGAAGAAGACGTCGACGCCGATGTAGCCGCCCTGCAGGCGGCCGGGCCAGAAGTGGTAGACGACCACGAGCAGAACGGCGATGGCCCGCAGACCCTGCAGGTGGGGAAGGAAGTGGGCCGGGGTGCCCGCGGACGCGCGCGTGCGGGAGGGCGGCGGGCTCGTATGCATATCGCTGACCATGCTAGCTGGCGGCGTCTGGGCGTTAAGGTTGCCTCATGCCTAAGACCGTGACCTGGGACTACATCGACGAGTCCAGCTTCAAAGCCGACGACCCCGAGAAGGCGCTCGCCGTAGCCGAGGAGTTCCTCGCGCTCGCCCGCGACCCCGAGACCTTCTACGACGACGACGTGACGCCCGCCGCCGTCTTCATCGCCGCATCCGAGAGCTTCTACGACGCCCTTCTGCCGTTGCGCGCCTACGAGGCCGCGCGCGAGGCCCAGGATGCGCCGGGTGACGCCGCTCCCGACAAGCGCGTCTACCTGATCGAGGGCCTGCTGCGCACCGGCCAGGAGGCGGAGGCGAACGAACTCGCCAAGGCCCTGCGCGCGGAGAAGCCCGAAGACCCGATGGTGTACTCGTTTCTGGGCGACAGCTACGACGCCGCGGGCGACGCGCACAACGCCGAGCGCTGGTTCGACATGGGCATCGAGATGGTGACGAAGGTCATCAACGACGCCGACGACCTCGATCGCGACGAGCTGGCGGATGCCATGGAGACGCGCGAACTGCTCATCCTCGGCCGCCACGCCGTGCGGCACGCGGCAGGGCACAAGCCCGACGACCTCGACGAGGAGGCCCTCGAGATTCTCGAGGAGTACGACGAGGTCGACGACGACGAGGACGACAAGAAGTAGAGCGCCCTTCGACAGGCTCAGGGAACGGATCGTTCGTCGAGCCTGTCGAGACGCGCTTCGTCGAGCCTGTCGAGACGCGCTTAATGCGGGCGTAACATCGGCGGCGGATACTGGAGGGCATGTCTCCAGAAGAGTCGGAGAACGCGTTCGGGCAGCCACAAGCATCGCCCTCCGTTCCCATCACCGTGTCCATCACCCGCGCAGTCGATCCCGACAGGATCCCCGACGTCACCCGCTGGGTGCAGGCGGGGGTGAACCTCGCCAATCGCTATCCGGGCTTCCTCGGTTCGGGCTGGGTGAGGCAGGGCGCCGACTCGGTGCACTGGCACATGCTCTACCGCTTCGCCGATGCGACGCTGCTCGAGAAGTGGGAGTCGTCGGCCGACCGGCGCGCCTGGCTCGAGGGCGGGCGCGAACTCGTGCGCGAGTCGCGCGTCGAGAAGCGCACGGGCATCGAGGGCTGGTTCGACCAGCCGCAGGTGCTGCAGGCGCCGGATGCCGACGGCCAGGCCTCTGCGACGGTCGCGCCGCCGAGATGGAAACAGGCGACGAGCATCTGGCTGGGATTCTTCCCGGTGAACCTGGCGTTCACGCTGCTCGTCACGACGCTGCTGCCGGGCTGGAACGACCTGGCCACCGCGCTCAAGGTGCTGCTGACGACTGTCGTTCTCACGCCGATCATGGCCTACTGGGTGCTGCCCGGCGTCACTCGACTGCTGAGGCGCATCGGCTTTCTCTAGCCCCGTCGCGATAGTTGTGAGAAATCAATTTGTTTTGAGCCCCGCACAGGTGAATGATGTCAAGGTGACCCACGATCTCATGACCCCCGAGAAGAACGTCCAGCGCATCATGTGGACGGGAACCATCTGGTTCGTCGCTGCCGTCGGGGCATCGGCAATCACTCTGGGCTTGCTGCTGTCGAGCGGATGGCGGCCGGCGCTGCTGGCGAAGGGCCTCGCGCTGCTGTGGTGGATCGGTGCGGGCCTCGTCGCCGTGAGCATCGGACTGATCGGCTGGTCGGGCTGCCCCATTCTCGAGGTCGACGTGCCGACCGCGGACCGCAACAAGACCCGCACCATGCAGCTGGGAACGATGCTCTTCATCGTGGGCGGCGCGGCCGCCATGCTCGCAGTACTGTTGGGCCCGGCCGGCTGAATCCCATGATCCCCACCGCCTCCCCCGGCCCACTGAACGTGCTCGTCTGGGGCGAGAACCGACACGAGCAGCTCGAACCGGCCGTCGCCGAGCGCTACCCTCACGGCATGCACGGCGCCATCAAAGAGGGCATCGAAGAGAATCTGGGCGACTCCGCCGTCGTCACCACGGCCACCCTCGACGACCCCGAACACGGTCTCACCGAGGAGGTGCTCGCGCGCACAGACGTTCTCGTCTGGTGGGGCCACGCCGCGCACGCCGAGGTCTCCGACGAGGTCGTCGAGCGGGTGCACCGGCATGTGCTCGCGGGCCTCGGGCTCGTCGTGCTGCACTCCGGCCACTGGTCGAAGATCTTCGGCAGGCTGATGGGAACCAGCTGCACCCTGCGCTGGCGCTCCGACGAGGATCGCGAGCTGGTCTGGACCGTCGACCCCACGCATCCGATCGCCCAGGGCGTGCCGCACCCGATCATCATCGAGCAGCAGGAGATGTACGGCGAGTTCTTCGACATCCCCGCGCCCGATGAGCTCATCTTTCTCAGCACGTTCAGCGGGGGCGAGGTCTTCCGCAGCGGGTGCACGTGGCGACGCGGACACGGCAAGATCTTCTTCTTCAGCCCGGGCGACCAGGACTATCCGGTCTATCACCACAGCGACGTGCGCCGCGTGATCGCGAACGGTGTGGAATGGGCCCGCACCGTGCGCCCGGAGCGACAGGTGCCGACCCTCCTGCGCTACGACAGGGAGGACTTCTTCGCCGGCCACGGCTACGAGGGCGCCCTCCGCGCAGACGTGGCCGAATGACCGCGTTCGCGACCATTCCGCACGACGGCGACCCCCTTCCCGTCGTCCTCGTCGGGGCCGGAGCGATGGGCCGGGCCTGGCTCGCGACGATCGAGACGTCTTCCGACGTGCGTCTCGCCGGGCTCGTCGACCTCGACACCGACCTCGCTCGAGCGGTTCTCGACGATGCGGGGCTCGCCGACGTGCCGGTGGGGTGCGGCGTCACTGAACTCGCCGCCCGCACAGGGGCCCGGGCCGTGATCGACGTGACCGTTCCGGTCGCCCATCATCCCGTCAACACCGAGGCCCTGTTCGCGGGTCTGCCCGTGCTGTGCGAGAAGCCGATCGCCCCGACCGTGGCCGAGGCGCTATCGCTCGCCGCCGCCGCGGAGGTGACGGGGCAGCTGCTCATGACCAGCCAGTCCCGGCGGTACTACGGCACCCTCGCCGCGTTCCGAGACCGGGTGCGTTCACTCGGCCGAGTGGGAATCGCGACGACGCACTTCTTCAAGGCACCGCACTTCGGCGGCTTCCGCGAGACGATGCACAGCCCGCTGCTCGTCGACATGGCGATCCACGCCTTCGATGCGTCGCGCTACGTTCTCCACTCCGAGCCCGTGTCGGTCTTCTGCGAGAGCTTCAACCCGGCCTGGAGCTGGTTCTCCGGAGACGCGGCGGCGACCGCGATCTTCGAGTTCGCCGGGGGCACACGCTACGTCTACACCGGCAGCTGGGTCAGCGGTGGCGACGAGACCTCCTGGAACGGAACCTGGCGAGTGAGCGGGGAGCACGGAACCGCGACCTGGGACGGCGAGAGCGCCCCGGGCGCGACGGGCGAGGAGATCGCCGGTTCGCTGGCGGAGTTCGTCGCGTCGCTGCGCTCGGGCGTGGTGCCGTCCGGCGAGGTGCACTCCAACACCGTGAGTCTCGCGATGGTCGAGGCGGCGGTGATCTCCGCGAGCACCGGCCGGCGCGTGTCGATCTCCGAGGTTCTCGAGCAGGCCTATGCCCGGGCCCTCGAGGTGGAGACCCGCGACGACGTTCGAGCGGCGCTCGAGGGATGGGGCTCCACCTCGGCCGCGATCTGAGCCGGCGTGGCCACTCAGCCGCGGGTCAGGCGGCAGAAGCGACGGCCGCCCGCAGTGAAGGATCGGTCGACGGCGAATCCGGATGCGTGGGCGATCTCGCGCAGGCGGGTCAGGCCGATCTCGGCCCACGGAAAGGCGGCGCTGCGCGCACCGTCGGCGCCGACGAGGGCCGCCGTATAGGAGTGGTCGCGATCGTCATCGGCGTGGAGTTCGACGACGAGCCGCCCCGACTCGGCGAGCACCTCGCGGCAGCGTGTCAGCAGGGCTGCGACGTCTCCCCCGATGCCGACATTGCCGTCGAGGAGCAGCGCGGTGCGCCAGAGCCCCTCCGCAGGAACACGGTCGAACACCTAGCCGAGCGCGACGGCCAGACCGTCACGGCGAGCCAGCGCGACGACCTCGGGCGAGACATCCAGGCCGAGGGCCACGAGACCGTACTCGCCCGCCGCCCGCACCATCCGGCCGGGACCGCATCCGATGTCGAGCACGGGACCGGGGGCGTGCCGCAGCAGTGAGCGGTCGACCTCGTCGGCGTCGGCGCTCCACTTCGTGACATCAAGGTCGAGCAGGGCCGTCGAGCCACTGCGCCCGGCCTCGCGCAGTTCGAGGCGTCCCGCGGCGCCATCCCTGAGCGCCCGGGCGTAGGGCTCGTCTCCCCCGCGGCCGAACGTGGCATCGGCGGGGTTCTGCTGCAGGAGGCTCATGGACTGTATTCGTGCCCGAGCATCGCAACGGATTGTCTTTCGGCCGAGGCGACAGAAGGCGACAGCGCCACGACAGCGCCACGACAGCGGGCCGCTGAACGATGGAGACAACTTCAGCGAAAGGAAGTCCACCCATGGCAACCAGCTCCGACTGGGCCGTCGAGGCCACCGGCCTCGTCAAGATCTTCGGCGACAACCGCGCCGTCGACGGCGTCGACCTGCGCGTACGAACCGGAAGCGTCTACGGCGTTCTCGGCCCGAACGGCGCCGGCAAGACCACCGTCATCCGCATGCTCGCAACCCTTCTGCGACCCGACGCCGGCCACGCCACCGTCTTCGGGCACGACGTGCAGCACGAGGCGCAGATCGTGCGCCAGCTCATTGGCGTGACGGGGCAGTACGCCTCGGTCGACGAGACGCTCAGCGCAACCGAGAACCTCGTGCTCTTCAGCCGGCTCAACGGTCTCGGCCGCGCCGAATCCCGGGTCAAGGCCAACGAGCTGCTCGAGGAGTTCGGGCTGACGGCCGCCGCCAAACGCCCGCTCAAGAACTTCTCCGGCGGCATGCGACGGCGCCTCGACCTGGCCGCGAGCCTGATCTCGCAGCCCCCTCTCATCTTCCTCGACGAGCCGACCACGGGCCTCGACCCGCGCACACGTTCGCAGATGTGGGACACCATTCGGCGGCTCGTCAGCACGGGATCGACCGTGCTGCTCACCACCCAGTACCTCGACGAGGCAGACCAGCTCGCCGACCGCATCGCCGTGATCGACACGGGCAGGGTCGTCGCGGAGGGAACCGCCGACGAGCTCAAGGCCTCGGTGGGGAAGTCCTCGCTTCAGCTGCGCCTGCTCGACCCCGCCGATCGAGACGACGCCGTGCGCGCCATCCGCTCGGTGCTCGGGGTCGACGTGACCCTGTCGCCCGAGGCCGCACGCATCACCGCGCCCATGCAGGATCCGGACCGCATCACCGACCTCCTCGTCGCGCTGCGCGAGCAGAACATCAGCCTCACCGAGCTCGCCGTGCAGAAGCCGACGCTCGACGAGGTCTTCCTCACCCTCACCGGGCACGGGGTCGAGACCGACTCCGCGACCCAGCCCGACGCATCCGAGACCCCGAAAGGACGGGTGAACGCATGAGCACCATCACCTCGACCATCCAATCCGGCGTGAGCCGGGAGCTGCGCAACCACGTGAGCGTCGGCCAGACCGTGCGCAACTCGTTCTCGATGGCCTACCGCGGCCTGCTGAAGGTGAGGCGCACCCCCGAGCAGCTGATCGACGTCACGCTGCAGCCGATCATCTTCACGGTGATGTTCACTTTCATCTTCGGAGGCGCCATCGCCGGCGACGTGGCGAGCTACCTGCCCCTGCTCATTCCGGGCATCCTCGTGCAGACCGTGATCACGACCTCGGTCGTGACCGGCGTGCAGCTGCGGGAGGACATGGACAAGGGCGTGTTCGACCGCTTCAAGTCGCTGCCCATCGCCCGCATCGCCCCGCTCGCCGGTGCGCTGCTGGCCGACACCGTGCGCTACACGATCGCCACCACGATCACCTTCGTCGTGGGCTTCATCCTGGGCTACCGGCCCGAGGGCGGCATCGGCTTCGTGGTGCTCGCCGGCCTGCTGGTGATCGTCTGCTCGTGGGCGCTGAGCTGGATCTTCGCGTTCTTCGGCGTGATCGCCCGCAGCGCCTCGAGCGTGCAGGGCATCTCGTTCCTGGCGCTCTTCCCGCTCACCTTCCTGTCGAATGCGTTCGTTCCGAGCGACACCATGCCGGGGTGGCTCCAGGCGTTCGTGAACGTCAACCCGGTGTCGCACCTGGTGTCGGCGGTGCGCGACCTCGCGAACCTCGGCACGATCGGCGGCGACTTCTGGCTGGCGCTGCTCGGAGCCGCGGTCGTCGTGGTGATCTTCGCTCCGCTCACCGTGCGCGCCTACATGCGCAAGGCATAGAGGCGCGTCCGCTCTGCTCATTACTGCAAGCGCAGGGCGGGAGACGACAGCAGCTCGGAGATGCGCGCCACGCGCTCGTCGCGAGTCAGACGGCCGGATGCCTCGAGCATCCGGCCGTACTCGTCTGCCCCGACGGCCGCGCTCACGTGTGCGACGTGCTGCTCGATGCGCATGCTCGGGCTGTCCTGCCGCGGCGAGATGCCGGATGCGAGGGCGAGCAGTTCGGCCGCCAGCTCGGGCTCGTCGAGGGCGTCGAGGGCCCAGCGGGCCATGGCCACGGTCGCCGTTCCGAGCACGGGCCTGTCGAACTGGATGCTCCGCCTGCGGAACTCGACGAGCAGCCGGATGCGCAGGTCGCGCCCGTGGTCGCGCAGCATTCGCGCGTCGGCGACAGCGTTGGTATCCGCAGCGGCGTCGCCGTCCGCAGTGGCGTCGCTGTCCGCAGCGGCATCGCTTGCGGCCTGGCACTCCGTGGCGACCAGGATGGCGAGGGCGATGAGAGCCTCGGGGCGCAGGCGCTGAGCCGACGAGCGCGCGCGGTCGACGCTCGTGCGGTACCCCTCGGTGCCGAGCGCACGATGCCGGGCTGCCGCAGCACGATCTCCGGCCCGCGCGGCCTTAGCGGCGCGGGCGAGCTCGACCTCTGCGAGGCCCGCCCGCCCGTTCAGCGCGAGCATGCCGTCGTCCAAGCCCCCCTCGACCGCAATCACCTCGTGGAGCAGGACCTCGGCCTCGTCGAGTTCGCCGAGTCCGATCCGGGCGATGGCGATGGCCCAGGTCAGCTGGTGCAGATCGCTGAGGGCGCCCATGTCGCGCAGACCCTCGCTCGCGATCGGCGCCCAATCGAGAACGCCCTGCCAGTCGCCGGCCTCGCTGCTGAAGAGCACGAGCATCTGGGCGCTCATGGTCGAGCCCCACTCGTCTCCGACCTGCTCGGCCAGCTCGCGGGCGCGCAGCGCGAAGACGCGCGCACCCTCGACGTCGCCCCCGTTCTCGGCGAGCTGGGCGCCCATCACGTTGCCGAGGATCGCGGTGCGGGCATCCGGATGCGCCTGGGTCGCCTCCACGGCGGAGAACGCGGCCGACAGGTCCTCGATCGAGAGCACCAGGCGGGCCATCGCCTGCAGCTGCGGATACGCCACCTCGACGCGGTCGACGAGTCTCCGCAGCAGCACGATCGCCCGAACTGTCGTGCTGAACTGGAACAGTCCGAAGGTCGCCGCAGTGATCACCAGCGCGAGCACGGCGAGCTGCCCCAGGGCAGCGGCCGGCCGGTAGCCGCCGAGCATCGCCATCACGGGGGCACCGAATGCGAGCACCTCGGAGTGAGCGCCCCGCAGGGTCCACAGATAGGCGAGCGCGGCGTACACGCCGACGGCCGCATCCTGCTCGCCGTCGGCGATGGCGCGCCGGAGCACGGCGACGAGGTTGTCCTGCTCGATGCTCGCGGGGCTGTCCCTGAGGCGCGCGCTCTGCCCCGATCCGAACCAGAGTTCCGCGGAGTCGAGGGCCAGGCCGATCGCCCAGTCGCGTTCGTGCTGCGCCAGCTCCTTCTCGTCGACGATCGAGCCGATGCCGCGGTTCCCGAACTCCCTGACCGTCTCGAGCATCCGGTAGCGGGTGCCCTGCGCCGTCTCGGTGACGACCACAAGCGACTGCAGCACAAGACCGTCGAGCGCATCGGCGGCCGCGCCCTCCCGGCCGGCCGCGCGCATCATCGTCTCCGCCGTGCGGAGCGAGAATCCGTCGGCGAACCGCGACAGGCGCACGAGGAGCTGCTGCTCGTCGTCGTGCAGCATGTTCCAGCTCCACTCGATCACGGCGAGCAGCGTGCGGTGGCGCTCCGGGGCCGAGCGGTCGCCCGACGTGAGCAGGGCGAACCTGTCGACGAGCCGGGCCTCGATCTCCTCGACCGAGAACGAGCGCACGCGGGCCGCCGCGAGTTCGATGGCGAGGGGAAGACCGTCGAGCCGATCGCAGAGCCGCTCGACGACGGTCAGCGGCAGACGAACGGATGGCCGGGCCGCGCGGGCGCGATCGACGAAGAGCGTGACCGCCGCCGCCGCGGAACCGTCGTCACTCGTCGAGGGAAGCGGCTGCAGCGAGTAGACCTGCTCCGCTGCGATGGAGAGGGGCGAGCGGCTCGTGCAGAGGATCGTCAGCTCTGCGGACGCAGCGACGAGGTCGGCGGCCCAGATCGCGGCGGCGTCGATGACGTGCTCGCAGTTGTCGAGCACGAGAAGGGTCGGCTGCCCGCCTTGCGCTGGCTGACCGACGAGGGCGTCGAGAATGCGTCGACGCACGTCGGGCACCACGATCGGGTCGCCGATCCGGCGCGCCGACTGCACCTCCCGGATTCCCAGCGTCGACGCGATGAGCAGCCCGACATCGTCGCCCGACGCGATGCTCGCGAGCTCGACCACGGCGACCGACGAGCCCGCCAGGGCGGCGCGCGCCGCAACATCCTGCGCCAGCCGCGTCTTGCCGAGACCGCCCGAGCCCAGAAGCGTGACGAGCCGGTGACGACCGAGCAGCTCGAGCACGCGACGCGCGTCGTCGTCTCGCCCGACCATGTCGTTCGGCGCCTGGCGCAGGCCGATGCCGAACGCCGGCCGGAGCATCCGGGCCTGCTGCCCCTGGGGTGCGCTCTGAACGCTCTGAACGCTCTGGCCGTTCGACGCCCTGAGGATCGCCGCGTTGGCCTCGACGAGGGCCGGCGACGGGTCTGTACCCAGCCGCTCGGCCAGCAGCTCGCGGTGGTCGGCGAAGCGCTGAAGCGCTGACGCGAAGCGCCCCGCGTCGACCGCTGCGTTCATCGCCTCGAGCTGGGCCTTCTCGTCGAGAGGGTGCGCCTGGGCGAGCTCGTCGAAGGCCGCCGAGGCGTCGTCGGTCAGGCCGAGCGCCGCGAGGGCCCGTGCCCGGATGCGACGGAGCGCATCTCGGGCGCGCTCGGCCCGGTGGGCGAGGGCGGCGGCGACGGGCGCGGTCGGAGGGAGGTCGGCCGCCGGCTCGCCCCGCCAGAGCGCGAGCGCCGTCTCCGCCTCGGCCAGCGCGGTCTCGGGGGCGCCCGGAGTCGCGAGGCCGTCGAGAACGGCCTCCGCGACCAGCAGGTCGATCGACGGCCGGCCCAGCGCGAGTCGGTATCCCGCGGCCGACGATTCGATGATCGGCGACGGCTCCAGGGCCCGGATACGAGAGACGAGTGTCTGCAGGGAGGCCCGGGGATTCTGCGGCGGCTCGTCGCCCCACACGTCGTCGACCAGGCCGTCGATGGAACGCGGCCGGCCGCCGGCGAGCGCCAGCGAAGCCAGCACGGCGCGGCCCAGCGAACCGCGAACGGGGGTGGGCTCACCCGCCGCCGTCACGAGCTGGATCGGGCCCAGGAGGGCGAGGCCTCCCACGGAGGCCTCCCGCCCCAGTGAATTAGAAGACAGTGATGGCAGCCTTCGTCGTCACGGTGTCGTACACGGACTCGAGGTCGCCGCCGGACTTGCAGGTGACATCGACGTAGAGTCCGCTGCCGAGCTCGCCGAACGCTCGACCCGCCAGCTTCCAGTTCGAGCCGTCGGCGTCGGTTCCCTGCATCAACAGGGTGTCGACGAGGCCGGCATCCTCGAAGTTGTACGAGATCGTGCTGTCGGTGGCCTTGCCCGCGATCGTCGAGTCGTCGGTGTCGAGGACGACGGCCAGGAAGCTCGTGGTCGTCGCGCGGTCGTCGCCCGCGGTCACGGGAACCGTGTCGCCGAGTCCGCCCTGGTGGAACGATACGGTGCAGAGGCCCGAGGGGTCGAGGTAGGACCAGTTACCGTTTCCGTCGTCGGGGCTGGCCACGGTCCATTCGGAGTCGATGATGAACGGGTCGGCGAACTGGGCGACCGTGGTCGCGTCGAGGTCGTTGCCAGCCTCGAACGTGAGGTCTCCACCGAGCGAGTCGGGCGCGGCCGTCGAGGTGAAGGGATCGGACGTGTAGCTGTAGTCGTCGGAGTCGTAGTTGGTGGCGATGGTCGCGAAGAGCCCGATGCCCGCGATGGCCATGACGACCAGGGCGATGATCGTGATGATGCCGCCGACGATTCCGGCGTAGCCGAGGACCAGGCCCGCGATCGCGAGCCCCCGCCCCTTCTCCGCCGTGCGCTTGATCTGTCCGAGCGCCATGTGCCCTGTGATGACGGCGACGAGTGAGAGGAAGAAGGCCGAAACGAACGAGACGATCGCGAGCACGTTGTACCGGGGTTCCTGCACGGGCGAATAGCTGCCGCCGGGCTGGGCGCCGTACGGAGGCGTCGCGTTGCCGTACCCGTTTCCGTACCCGTCGCCGGGCGGAACCGGCGCCCCGTATCCGGGGGCGGGCGGCACGGAGGGCGGGGTGGGCGGCGTCTGGCTCATGCGGTTCATCCTAAAGGGGGACGTGCGTCGCGTGCAGGATTCGTGCACCGCGGGCGGCCCCTGCCGCAGCAAATCGATGCTCCGGGCACGAAACCACGGCTCGATCGCCCGTAGCCTCGAAGCACGGCGCATGCCGCGCCCCACGAGCACTGTCCTTTGGATCGGAGGTTCCCCATGCCCACCACAACGACCACCCAGTACGTCGTTCCCGCGATCGGCGATGAACCCGAGGTCGTCGAAGACGCGTCCCTGGCCGAGACCTCCGCCGCCTGGACCGGCCTCAAGGCCGCCGCCACGCAGCTGCAGTCGCTGCAGATCAAAGACGGCTCCGTGCCCGACGCGGCAGACCACGAGCGCGCGGCCGACCTCGTCGCCGTGATCTCGGCATCCATCGCGGCCCTCTCGCCGGCGTTCCCCCACGACGCCGAGTATCACGAGGCCCTGCGCGCCGACTTCGCCCGCTGGGCGGCCGATGGCTTCGGGGTTCCCGACTTCCTCGACTCGCTCGTGCTGTTCCACCCCGAGAGGCACCGCTTCAACGGCATCCGGCACCTGGTCGTCTTTCCGATGACGACCCAGAACGGCTCGGCGTCGCGGCTCGTCGAGGCCGTGCTGATCGAGGTCATCTGGCCGGAGTTCGTGGCCGAGCTCGAGGCGGGCGACTACTCGAACGCCCTGTTCGTTCCCATCCGCTTCGTCGACTTCACGCCCGGCTACGACACCAACTCGGCCGTGCTCTTTCCCGAGACCGTCGCCACCCGCAGCATCCCGACGTTCACCTGGGGCGCCATCTTCGCCGACAGGGAAGCGGCCCGATTCCGCACCGTCGTGCGGGCGGCGGCCGACACCACGGGGCTCGAGCTGCCCGACGACGCCGCCCGGCTGCTGACCGACCAGGCCTTGGCCGAGCGCACCTTCGTGATGTGGGACCTCATCCACGACCGCACCCACATGCGCGGCGATCTGCCCTTCGATCCGTTCATGATCAAGCAGCGCATGCCGTTCTTCCTGTACTCGCTCGAGGAGCTGCGCTGCGACCTCACCGCGTTCCGCGAGTCGGTGCGCATCCAGCGTCGCCTCGAGGCGCTCGGCGAGGCCGAGCTGTCGGATGCCGATGCGCACCTTCTCGAGCACGCCCGGCTCGTGCAGTACGCGGTTCTCTTCGACCGCATCTTCCGTTTCGCGCTCACGGGATCGCGCGTGCGCAACTACGACGGACTCGGCGGCCAGCTGCTGTTCGCGTGGCTGCACCAGCACCACGTGCTGCACTGGACCGACACGAAGCTCACCATCGACTGGCCCGAGGTCGCCGACAGCGTGCTCGCGCTCGGAAAGCAGATCGACGAGCTCTACTGGCGCTCGATCGACCGGCCCAAGGTGGCGCACTGGCTGGCCGCCTACGAGCTGGTCACCGAGACGGTCACGCCGAACCCGGCATCCGTCTGGGCCCGCGGCCCGCAGGCCCTGCCCCTCGACGGCCCCCCGCGCGCCCTGACCGACGCGATCCTCGACGACGAGTTCCCCCTCTCGATGTTCTACGAGGCGCTCGCGAAGAAGATCGGAGACGTGATCCTCTCGACGGAGGGCATCACGGGAACATCGCACCAGTAGCGTTGGTCGAGTAGGCCGCCAGCGGCCGTATCGAGGCCAGCCGAACGCAAGGAGAGGGCCACATGGAGGTTCGCAACAGGGTCGTCGTTGTCGCGGGGGCCACCAGTGCGTCGGGGGTTGCGACCTCGCGGGCGCTGCTGGGTGCGGGTGCTCGCGTCATCGCGGTCGGGTCGAATGTCGAGAGGCTGAGCGCGTTCGAGCGAAGCGTGCCCGGCGCCACGACGCGAGTGTGCGATCTGTCGAAGCTCGCCGCTGTCACGGAGCTCGCCGACTCGGTCTCGCAGCAGTTCGGCGCCGTCGACGGGCTGATCCACCTCGTGGGGGGATGGCGCGGAGCGGCGGGCATCACAGCCCAGAGCGACGACGACTGGGCCGCGATGGAGTCGGGCTTCACCACCCTGCGCAACACCTCGCGCGCCTTCTTCGATGCCCTCGTCGCCAGCGAGGCCGGCCGGCTGGCGATCGTGTCGTCGAACTCGGTCGAGCGTCCGACCGCCGGGGGCGCCAGCTACACCGCGGCGAAGGCAGCCACCGAGAGCTGGGTGCGCTCCGTCGCAGACGGCTTCCGCCGCGCGCAGTCGGGCAGCAAGAGCGATCCGACGCCCCAGCGTGCGGCCGCCGTGCGGTTCTCGATCATGGCGCTCGTCGACGACGACATGCAGCGAGACAACCCCGAGAAGACCTACGCCGGTTTCACCCACGTGGATGCGCTCGGCCAGGCCGTGGTCGGACTCTGGCAGGGCGACGCGGCCGAGCTCAACGACAGTCGCGTTCCGCTGGGCTGACAGCTGGTGCCGTCCTAGGCTCAAGCCATGAAGATCACCGACACGTCAGACCTGTGGTGGAAGAGCGCCGTCGTCTACTGCCTCGACGTCGAGACCTTTCTCGACTGGAACAACGACGGCATCGGCGACTTCGCCGGCCTCGCCCACCGACTCGACTACCTGGCCGAGCTCGGGGTCACCTGCCTCTGGCTCATGCCGTTCTATCCGACGCCCGATCGTGACGATGGCTACGACATCATCGACTTCTACGGCGTCGACCCGCGACTCGGCTCTCTCGGCGACCTCGTCGAGTGCATCCGCATCGCCCGCGACCGCGGGATGCGGGTGATCGCCGACCTCGTCATCAATCACACGTCGGACAAGCACCCCTGGTTCCGGTCGGCACGGAGCTCGAGGGATTCGCAGTACCGCGACTACTACGTGTGGCGCGACGAGCCGGTCGACGACGGAGAGCCGGTCTTCCCAGACCAGGAGAACAGCAACTGGGAGCTCGACGAGAAGACCGGTCAGTACTACCAGCACGTCTTCTACAAGCACCAGCCCGACCTGAACATCACCAACCCGGTGGTTCGAGACGAGATCGCGAAGGTCATGGGGTTCTGGCTGCAGCTCGGTCTCTCCGGATTCCGCGTCGACGCGGTTCCCTTCCTGCTCGACGCGTCGGGCGTTGTTGGCGGGTCGAAGCTCCTTCCCGATCCTCACGCGTACCTGCGCTCCCTGCGCTCCTTCCTGGGTCGCCGGAGCGGCGACGGTGTGCTGCTCGGCGAGGTGAACCTTGCGCGCGCAGAACAGGAGCAGTTCTTCGGCGGCTCGGAGGGAGACGAGCTCACGATGCAGTTCGACTTCATCGCCATGCAGAACCTCTACCTGTCGCTCGCGCGGCAGGATGCTCGCCCGCTCATCGAGGCGCTGCTGTCCCGCCCGGCGGGCTCGCCCGACTCGCAGTGGGCGAACTTCGTACGTAACCACGACGAGCTCACCCTCGACAAACTCAGCGACGACGAACGGCAGGAGGTCTTCGACGCCTTCGGCCCCGAGGAGCGCATGCAGGTCTATGGCCGCGGCCTGGTGCGCCGCCTGCCCACCATGCTCAACGGCGATCCCCGGCGCATCCGCATGGTCTACAGCCTGCTGTTCTCGCTGCCCGGCACGCCCGTGCTGTTCTACGGCGAGGAGATCGGCATGGGTGAGAACCTCGACGCCGATGGCCGCATGGCGGTGCGCACTCCGATGCAGTGGAACGGCGGCGCCAACGGCGGATTCTCCAGCGCGTCGAAGCGTCGCCTCCGCAATTCCGTGGTCGAGGGAGGTTTCGCACCGGCGCACGTCAACGTCGAAGATCAGCGGCGCGACCCCGAATCCCTGCTGCGCTTCATCCAGAACCTGGTGCGGCACTACCGCAATGCGCCCGAGTTCGGCTGGGGCGCCTTCGAGGTGATCGACCAGCCGAACACGGCGGTCTTCGTGCACTCGCTCAGCTGGGACGGCGGCCGCGTCGTGGTTCTGCACAACTTCGGCTCCGAGCCCGCCGATGTCGCGCTGACGCTCGGCACCGAAGACGACGACGTGCTGAACGACCTGCTCTCGGGCGATTCCGTAGCGCTGGATGCGCGTGGCCGGGCCACGATCGCGCTCGACGGCTACGGGTTCCGCTGGCTGCGGGTGGTACGGGGCAGCGACACGACGCAGTATTGAGATCTGATCTGACAAGGGGGTGGTTGCGAGCGGCCTGTCCGCATAGCGTGGCTGGCATGACCCACGAGAAGCGCACCCATGGATTGTCGTCAGAAGCAGACCTCGAGAAGGACACGTCGTACAGCCCATCGAGCGAGCGTGACGATGATGTGCTCGAGAACGAGGCGGTCACCGACAGCGACGCCGTCGACACGGACATGGACTCCTCGGAGATCCTCGTGCTTCCCGGCACGGGAGGCCCCGACGATGTCGGCGACATCGAGGTGGACCCGTCGGAGTTCAACCTGAGCGGCGATTCGATCCCAGGGCACCCGAAGCCCGCGTCGCACCCGCACTAGCCGGCCGCCCTTCGCATCCGCCCCCGTTGGGCGCATGCGCTGCCGCACGACCGGGCGCGGATGTGCCGACAGGGCGCGGATGCCTCAGGACACCAGGCGGATGAAGGCGCTCAGCTGAGCGAGGGCCTCTTCGGATCTCGGCAGCGCGTCGGTGAGGGCTGGCGAATACACGAGGTAGGCCGCCCACTGCGCGCGGGAGATCGCGACGTTGAGCCTGTTCGCCAGGAGCAGGAACTCGAGGCCCCTCGGCACGTCGTCTGCCGACGACGCGGCGAGCGACACTATGGCGACCGCGGCCTCGCGGCCCTGGAACTTGTCGACCGTTCCCACCGGGATCGACTCGTACCCGGCCGCCGCGAGCCGCAGCCTGAGCAGTTCGACCTGCGCGTTATACGGCGCCACCACGATGATGTCGGTCTCGCCGAGCGGCCGCGAGACGCCGCGCGACGACCAGGTGCGGCCGAGAACGGAGTCGACGATCCGGGCCACGGCGTCGGCCTCCTCGGGAGAGGATGTCGAGCGCTCCGCGTGGTCGATCGGCACCGGATGCAGCCCCGGCTGGACGCCCTCGAGCCGTCGATCGGAGGCGTGCGACACCAGCCGGCCCTCGTAGGACAGCTCGGACACCGGTGCACACACCGCGGGGTGCATGCGCCACGACGTCGCGAGGAAGTAGCCGAACTCGGGCGGCAGCACGTCGTGCCCCGCAGACAGCCAGCCGAGGGCGGACTCGTCGACCGGCTCGGGGTGGGTGCCCTGGCTCACCTGCGGCAGCTGCTGCGGGTCGCCCAGCAGAAGCAGGCGCGTCGCCGCCACGGACGAGGCGATGGTGGAGGCCAGCGAGAACTGGCCGGCCTCGTCGACGACGAGCAGGTCGAGCGACTGCCTCGGGATGCGGGACGCGTTGCTGAAGTCCCACGCCGTTCCGCCGACGACGTAGCCGCCGTCGCGGGAGGTGAAGCGCGCGAAGTCGGTGGGCGACAGCACGGTCAAGGCAGGCTCGGTGTCGCCGGCGCTCGCCGCTGCGGACGCCTTCTTGCCCACCAGCGACCGGTCGACGCCCGCACCCACCACGGCACGCAGCATGTTCTCGACCGCGGCGTGCGACTGCGCGACGACGCCGATCCTCCACCCGTGCTCGTGCACCAGACGTGCGATCACGTGCGATCCCGTGTAGGTCTTGCCCGTTCCCGGAGGGCCCTGCACCGCGAGGTACGAGCGGTCGAGGGTGAGCAGCGACTCGACGAGGGCCGAGGCCACGTCGCCGACACCGTCGGCGCCGACGGTCACGGGAGCGAGGGTCGCACGCGGCGGCCTGCGACGCAGCACGTCGTAGGCGGGGTCGACGAGCGGCTCGGGATGCGCGTCGAGGATCGCCCTGCCCCACTCGTTGATGGCGTCGACCTGGGTGCCGGGCGGCGGGGGCGTGCCCGGTGTCAGGGCGACGGGCAGCTCGTCGTAGTGGGGCGCGTCTTTCTCGAGCATCTCGTCGACGACGATCGTGCCGTCGTCGAGGGTCTCGACGACGGTGACCCTGCTGTGGGCGGTTCTGGCGCCCGGTTCTCGCCCGCGCAGGATCGGCGGGTAGGGCGCGTCGTAGAGAATGAACGGACTCTGCCCCGGCTTGATCGAGCTGCCCGGCGCGAGGATTCCGCGCAGGCCGAGTCGCCGCCGGTCGCTGCGCTGCCTGCCCTCGCGGAACCAGTCGCGCAGCACGACCGCGTCGGTCACGACGAGAACGTCGCGGGTGTCTGCCCACTCGTCGATGGGGCCCGTGAGCCGCGCGAAGTGCTGCCACCAGAACGACTTCTGCTCACGCCGGTGGTAGTCGATGGCGGCGGATGCGAGTGCGAGCGCCGTGTCGTCGGCCGTGCGCTCTGCAAGCGGCACCGCCGCAGACAACGCGGCGAGTTCGAGGTACACCGGATCGGGCTCGCGCACCGGGAGGTCGAAGTCGAGCCTGCCGCCGGCCTCGGGAACGGAGTCGCGCGACACCGACGCGGCCCGCTCGAGCAGCCAGTCCCTCAGCCTCAGCGTGCTGACGCAGTCGTAGGTGTTGTAGCGGGCGATGTCGTCTTGCACCCGCGCCGACCCCGCCACGTCGCCCGCGGCGAGCAGCTCTCGCGAGCGCACGTACTCCGTGATGGAGTCGGCTGCATTGGCCACGCCCGCCCGCTCGGCGTCGCCCATGTAGAGCGGCTCGAGCTTCTTCAGCGAGTAGCTGTGCGTGCCGATGCGCACGCCCTGCCGCACGATCGGGTACAGGTCGACCAGCACGTTCTGGCGCAGCAGGTCGTCGACCGCGTCTTCTCCGACGCCGTGCCTCGCGGCCAGCGTGAGCAGATGCGTGCGCTCGTAGGAGGCGTAGTGGTAGATGTGCATCAGCGGATGCCGGGCCCGGCGCTCGGCCACGTAGTCGAGGAAGTCGATGAGCGCCTGCCGCTCCTGGGCCAGATCGTGCGCCCAGAACGCCACGAACGTCTCATCCGGTTCGACGAGGCCGAACAGGTAGTCGAGGCCCCACGCGGAGCCCTCCTGATAGAGGGGGTCGCCCTCGAAGTCGAAGAAGATGTCGCCGTCGTCGGGCACCGGAATGGCGGCGAGCGGTGCCGGATCGGCGATCTGCCAGCTCAGCGCCTGGCCCGGGGCCGGCGGTTCGAGCTGCATGCGCGCCTGCCCCGCGAGCGACTCGAGCGTCGACTGGGCGAGGCCGGCGACGGGGCCCGTGGCCACCGCGAGCTGGTCGATGCTCTGGATGCCCGCGGCCCGCAGGCGCGCCCGTTGCGTGAGCCGCATGCCCGCCACGAGCAGCACGTCGCGGGTGCGTTCGACCTGCTCGGCGCAGGCGGCGCAGCGCCCGCATGCCGTGTAGCGCGGATCGCCCCACGGCGTGGCCTCGGGATCGGCCACGCGGTCGTCGACGAGCTGCTGCAGGCGTGCGCGCCGCCGACGATAGACGGGCAGGATGTCGCGCAGCCGATGCGAGGTGGTCTTACCCGTGCCGAGAATGAGGTGCACTGTCTCGCTCGTGGGGATGCCGTTCTGCTGCAGCTGATCGGCGTAGGCCGCGAGCTGCAGCAGCGCCGTGATCTTGGCCTTGCGGGCGAGCTTGGTGTCGTACACCGAGTAGGCGGGCGCGTCGTCGTCGTCGACGCCGTCGCGCACCAGGAAGTCGGAGTAGCCCAGGAACCGCCCGTCGAAGAACGCGCCCTGGAACACGACGGCCGCCCCCGAGCGAAGCGCGTCGAGGGTCTGCTCGGCGGCGACCGCCACCTGGTCGATCGCGGGGCGCTCGATCTCGACGACGCCGCCCTCCTCGCGCAGCTGCTCGAGCGTCGCGAGCTCGTGCAGGTCGCCCAGCGTCGCCGTGCGCCGCAGCATGTCGTCTTCGGCCTCGACGACCGCGTCGATGCGGCCGAGCTTGGCGTCGAGCCTGCGCATCAGGGCCCATTCGCACGCCGCTGCTGCGGTGAGGTCGCTGGCGGAGTAGACCACCGTGCCGTCGAGAAGGAACATGGATACGCCTAACCTTCCGTCGTCGTACCCACGCTAGCGGGAGCCGCCGACACCGTCCGAGGCATCCGGAGCGAGTAGAGCGACGCTGCCAGGAAGAAGACGGCGCCCACGCCGAACGCGACAGGGAACGAGAAGGCGTCGACCAGCGCGCCCGCCGCGAGCGGCCCCACGATGGCGCCGATGTCGGAGCTCATCGAGAAGATGGCGATGCCGCGCCCGCCGCGTCGGCCGACGACATCGCCGACGGATGCCGCGGGCGCGATCCCGAGGAACGCCGAGACCACCCCGTAAAGGCTGAGCAGAACAGTGAGCGTGACGATGTCGCCCGTGAACGAGATGGCCACGGTCAGCACCGCAGCCGCGGCCAGCGACAGCACGAGGGCCGGCTTGCGCCCTGCGCGGTCGATGAAGCGCGCAGCCGGGCCGAGTGCCAGGGTCTGTGCGACGGCGGCGATGGCGAACGCGATACCCGTGAACGAGCTCGGTCCCTTGATCACCTCGACGACGATCACGGGGATGAGGGCGCTGCGCACCCCGAAGGAGTTCCAGCCCTGCGCGAAGTTCGCGAGGCAGGCGGCGCGGAAGCGCGCATCCCGCAGCACGTCGCGAAGGGGAACCAGCGGGTTCACCGAGCCGTCGGCATCCGGAGCGCCCGCGGCCACGGCCTGCCCGTCGGCGGGCTGCGCGCGGGGTCGCAGCAGCACCAGGCCGACGATTCCGGCCACGGCGAGGGTGCCGGCATAGAAGAAGAACGGAGCGGTGAGCGAGATCGTGGCGAGGAGGCCTCCGATCGCGGGGCCGGTCATTCCGCCGATGAGGAAGCCGCCCTGGTAGAAGCCCACGGCGCGGGCGCGATGCGCGGCGCTGGTCGAGCCGAGCAGCAGGGTCATGGCGGCGACCGTGAACATGGCCGAGCCGATTCCGCCGACGCCGCGCAGGATCAGCAGGTGCGGGTAGTCCGCGGCGATCCCGACGAGTCCGCTCGAGACGGCGACGATGCCGATTCCGACGGCGAGCACCACACGCTCGCCCATCAGGTCGATGAGCTTGCCGACGAAAGGGCTCGCGACCAGGCGCATGAGGGCGAAGGCCGAGACCACGGCGCCGACCTCGGCGTAGCCGACGCCGAAGCTGCGCACGAAGACGGGCAGAACGGGAACGACCACACCGAAGCCGACCATCACGAAGAAGGCGATGAGACCGAGAACGTAGACGTCGCGGGAGAGGCGCTCGCGAGGAGCAGAGCGGAAGAGGCGTGGCACTACCTCAGGCTACGGGCGTTTCGAGCTTACGTTCCCGTCTCGACAGGCTCGACGAACGGGCTTCTACAGCGACTCGCCCACCGTGATCGCCTCGGCCTCGACGAGCGGGCTCTCCTCGTGGGCGGAGTCGACCCGGCGCAGGGCCTTGCGGCCGAGGAACGCGATCAGCACGGCGACCAGCACTGATGCGGCTCCCGCGTACATGGGTGCGCTCGGCGAGATCGCGTCCGCGAGGGCGGCGGCACCGGGAGGGGCGAACGCACCACCGAGGAAGCGCACCGCGGAATACGACGACGACGCCACCGATCGGGGCAGGTCGCTCGCCTCCATCACGCTCTCGGTCAGCACCGTGTTCACGATTCCGAGCATGAGCCCGCCGATGACGATGCACACGATGAGTCCGGCCTGCGAGTCGATCACGATGCCGCCAGCGATCAGGTCGAGCGCGAGGATCGTGAGCACCAGCTTGAGCACGCTCGTGCGCTTCATGCGCTTCGTGAGCAGGGGCGCGACGAACACCGAGGTGAAGGCCACGGAGAGTCCCCACGCGAAGAAGGTGTAGCCGAGGCCCATCTCGTTCAGCCCGAGGGGGTAGGGCGTGTAGGCCAGCAGCACGAAGAAGCCGATGTTGTAGAACAGGGCGATTCCGGCGAGATAGCGGATGCCGGGCACCTTCATCGCGGTGAACGGCGCCGACAGCTTCGTGGGCGTGCGCTTGGCGGTCTTGTCCTCGCGCAGCAGCGTGACGATCGCGATGAATCCCACGGCCATGAGCACCGCGGTGCCGAAGAACGGACCGCGCCAGCTGATCGTGCCCAGCGTGCCGCCGAGCAGGGGGCCGACGGCGATGCCGACGCCGAGCGCGGCCTCGTAGAGCGTGATCGCCGCTCCGCTTCCTCCGCTGGCCGCGCCGACGATGGTGGACAGGGCGGTGGAGATGAAGAGCGCGTTGCCGAGCCCCCATCCGGCGCGGAAGCCGATGACGCCCTCGACGCTGCCCGCGAATCCGGCGAGCGCCGCGAACACGATGATCAGCGCGAGGCCGATGAGCAGCGTCTTCTTGGCGCCGATGCGGCTCGAGATCCAGCTCGTGATGAGCATGGCGAGGCCGGTGACGACGAGGTAGCTCGTGAACAGCAGCGAGGTCTCGGTGGGGCTGGCCTTCAGGCTCTTCGCGATGGCGGGCAGGATCGGGTCGACGAGGCCGATGCCCATGAACGCGATGACGCTGGCGAAGGCGACCGCCCAGACCGCGAGCGGCTGCTTGAGGATGGATCCGGTGTGGGGTGATGGAGAAGTTGGCACTGATCAACTATATAGCCTGGGCATGTAGTTTGCCCCCGGGCTGCGAAATGTGGCCGGAACATAGCCGCACTACCCTGTAGTGACCATGGAACTCGGCGTCTACGCAGTATTCGGCATCGCGGTCATCGTCGCGGTCGCGTACTTCTCCAAGCGCCTCGGAGTCGCCGCTCCCATCATTCTGGTGATCGTCGGCGTCGGAATCTCGTTCCTGCCCGGATTCCCCGAACTGCACATCGAGGGCGAGCTCGTGCTCGACGTGGTGCTGCCGCCCATCCTCTATGCGGCGGCCATCAGCGTGCCCGTCGTCGACTTCAGACGCAACTTCAGCACCATCACGAGCCTCTCGGTCGTGCTCGTCATCGTCACCGCCTTCGGCTCGGGCTTCCTCCTCTTCACGATGCTGCCCGACCTCAACCTGGCCGCGGCCATCGCCCTCGGCGCCATCATCAGCCCTCCCGACGCCGTCGCCGCGACATCCATCGGCCGTCGTCTGGGACTGCCCCCGCGCATCCTGACCGTGCTCGAGGGCGAGGGTCTCGTGAACGACGCGACCGCCCTGGTGCTGCTTCGGTCGGCCACCGCCGCCGCCGCGGGCGGCCTGCTCTCTCCGTGGGAGACCATCGGCGACTTCCTCTTCGCGGTCTTCGTGGCGATCGTGATCGGCCTGCTCGCCGGCCTGGTCTCGGTGTTCGTGCGAACCAAACTCAACGACCCCGTGCTCGACACCGCGATCTCCATCGCCGTGCCGTTCCTGGCGTTCCTTCCCACCCAGGCGCTCGGCGCATCCGGCGTTCTCGCGGTGGTGGTCGCCGGCCTCTACACCGGGCACCACGCGCCGTCGGCATTCTCGGCGCAGGCACGAATCAGCGACCGCATCAACTGGCGCACGATCCAGTTCCTGCTCGAGAACGGCGTGTTCCTGCTGATCGGGCTCGAGATCCGCACGCTCATCAACGACGTCGAGAACCCCGAGGTGCTCAGCGTGACGGATGCCATCGGGCTCGGTCTCATCGCCGTCGTCGCGTTGACGCTCGTGCGCTTCCTCTGGATCGGCCCCCTCGTGTATCTGCTGAAGAGACGCGCGGAACACGCCGAGAAGCTCACCTACAAGAACCTGCTCGCGCTCTATCACTATCGAAAGACACCCCACCGAGGCGTCTGGACGGCGCGGCGACGCCTGCGGGAAGAGCGCATGTACCAGCGCAGGCGCAGCGACCTCGAGCAGCTGCGCCGCGAGAGCATCGACTGGCGCGGAGGCATCGTGCTGAGCTGGTCGGGCATGCGCGGCGTGGTCACCCTGGCGGCAGCGCAGTCGCTGCCCGACTCCATTCCGTACCGCGAACAGCTGATCCTCATCGCGTTCACCGTCGCCGTGGTGACCCTGATCGTGCAGGGCGGCACTCTGCCCTGGCTCATCCGCCTGCTCGGAATCCAGGGCGTCGACGAGGCGGAGGACCGGCGCGAGCTCGCCACCCTGCTCGATGAGATCAGCTTTGCCGGCCTGGCCGTGCTCGACGACCCCGCGGCGGCCACCGACAGTACGAACGACGTCGACCCCGACGTGGTGGAGCGCGTTCGCCAGTCGTCGTTCCTCAGGGCCGAAGCCGCCTGGGAACGCTCGCACGAGGCGTCGCCCACCTATTCGGGTGACGGCGAGACGCCCCACCGCGTCTACCGGCAGCTGCGGTTGGCCGTGGTGCTCGCCGAACGCGAACGGCTTCTGGATGCGCGGCGCCGGGGCGCATACCCCTCGCGGATCCTCGCCCAGGCCCAGGCGATGCTCGACGTCGAGGAGACTAGGCTGAGGCCCCGCGCGTCGGACCACTGATCGCCCTTCCGCCTTACGCCCTCCGGAGATGACCGCGTGATCGATCTGACTGCAGAAGACCTCTCGTTCGACGAGCTGGTCGACCGAGCCCGTGGCCTCGCCACCCCCGGCCGGCGCCACATCTTGGGCCTGACGGGGGCTCCGGGTGCAGGCAAGTCGACCGTGGCCGGTCAGCTGATCGACGCTCTCGGCCCCGCCCTCGCTGAGCTGGTGCCCATGGACGGCTTCCACCTCGCCGACGAGGTGCTGCGCGCGCTGGGGCGCCGCGATCGCAAGGGCGCGCACGACACCTTCGATGCGGGCGGCTACGCGGGCCTGATGAGCCGCATCCGCGATCAGCGGCGGCCGAATGCTGATGACGTCGGTGACGACGACGGGATCGTCTACGCCCCGCGGTTCCTGCGCGAGATCGAGGAGCCGATCGGGTCATCGATTCCGATCCACCCGGAGACCCCGCTCATCATCACCGAGGGCAACTACCTGCTGCTCGAGAGCGGAGCCTGGCCCCGGGCGCGGGCCGCGATCGACCAGGTCTGGTTCCTGGCTCCGCGCGAATCGGTGCGACAGGACAGGCTGATCAGGCGACACGAAGCCTATGGAAAGACCCGCGCCGAAGCCGAGCTCTGGGCGCTCGGCAGCGATCAACGCAACGCCGAGGCGATCGCGGCCACGGCATCCAGGGCAGACGCGATCCTGCGACTCATCTGAAGGGCGCCGCCCTCAGGCCGGCTCTGGTCACCGCTTTCTGAACGCAGCCAGAATCGCCGCGGTGTCGTCGAACACCCGCGTCGCGCCGGCATCCGTCAGTTCGTCGGCGCCGAACCCGCCGGTGCGCACGCCGATCGACCGCACGCCCGCGCGCTCCGCCGCCACCATGTCCCACACGGCGTCGCCCACGAACAGCGCCTCGGATGCCTGCACCCCGGCCCGCTCGAGCGCCACGTTCACGATGTCGGGCTCGGGCTTCGCAGTGTCGACGTCGTCTGACGAGGTCGTCGCGTGCAGGGCGTCGTCGGAGTCGAGCACGCCCGTGAGAACGTGGAGCTCGTCCTCGGGCGCACTCGTCGCGAGCACGACCCTGATGCCCGCGTCCGCGAGCGCGTGAAGCAGCTCGACGGCTCCGGGAAGAGGAATCAGCCGGTCGTACATGTCGCCGTAGAGATCGGCGTGCAGCTGCTTCGCGCGGCTTCCGAGCTCGTCGGCGTCGTCGCCGAGCAGGGTCTCGACCAGTCGAGCGCTGTCGAGTCCGATCGAACGATGGATGCGCCAGGCCTCGACGGGGTGACCGACCTTCTCGAAGGCCCGGCTCCAGGCATCCACATGCAGGTAGTTGGAGTCGACGAGGGTTCCGTCGATGTCGAACAGCACCGCCTTCGGCATCGGAGACCAGGTCTCGGGCTCGTTCTCAGCGGTGCGGGTGGTGTCGTCGAAGCTCTCGCCGGTGGCCATCGTGTCCTCTCGGTTGGTGTGAAGTCGGCCACGTTAGTCCTCCCGCCGGGATGCGCTCGACCCCCTTGCGCTCGAGCGAGGTGCAGCAAAGCGCCCTTCGATGACTGCCCGATGGGCGCTTTACTGCACCTCAATTCAACGAAGCTCGACCGGGCAGGACGGGCCTGTGGATGGATTCCGCGACGCTTCGCCGATCCGGTGCAATGTGGTGGCGTGATCAGACGCAAGCCGCTGCCTCCCCCGGTCGTCGGTCGCGCCTTCTCGACCCGCGAGGCGCTGTCGCTCGGGGCGTCGTCGAAGCAGCTCAGGGCCTCGGATCTGCAGGCACCCTTCCACGGGGCTCGCCTGCCGGCCGGAACGACTGCGCTTCGAGACCGCTGCATGGCCCTGCAGGCCGTAGCCACCCCGACCCTGTTCATCAGTCACTCGACGGCAGCTCGGCTCTACGGTGTGCCACTGCCCTGGCGACTCCAAAGAGATTCCGCAATCCACGCAACCGTGGCGAAACCGGCCCGCGCACCCCAACGCCCCGGCGTCATCGGACACTCATGGACGCCCGGCGCGCACTACGCACCCTGGCTCGACTCCCGCGGACTGCGCATCTCCCGGGCGGCACGCATCTGGCTCGACCTCGCGAGCCAGCTCGATCTCGTCGAGCTCGTGATCGCGGGCGACTACCTGCTGCGCGGCTTTCGACAGCCGAACGGCCGACGAACCCCCTTCGTCACGATGAACCAGTTGCGCGACGAGGCGGCGAGCAACCCGGCGCGGCGACACGGGCGGCTCATCTCGGCAGCGCTCGATCTCATCCGCGAGCGCGTCGACTCCCCCTACGAGACCCGCCTCCGACTGATCGTGCAGAGCGCGGGCTTTCCCGATCCCATCGTGAACGAACCGATTCTGGATGCCCGGGGCGACACGATCGCGCAGCCAGACCTGCGAATACCCGGCTTCAACGTGGGTCTCGAGTACCAGGGCGACGGCCATCGAACGAACAGGTCGCAATGGCAGCGCGACGTGGTGAGGCGCAGGGAGCTCGACGCCATCAAGTGGAAGACGATCGAGGCGGTCGCTCTTGACATCCGCAACCCGGGCCACCTGCTGCACACCCTCGAGCAGGAACTCCGCGAGCGCGGCTGGACGGGCACCCCCACGTGGCCGACCCTCGGTATCGAGACCTGACGCGACAACAAAGACGCGCCGAACGCAACGCCCGTGCGCGGCCCGTGCGCCACACTGGAAAGGTGACCCCTTCGACTGACACCGCCACTCCCCTGCGCCTTCACGACCTCGACTACCGCGGGTTCGCGTCCGACAACTACGCCGGCGTGCACCCCGAGGTGCTCGCCGCCGTCGCCGCGGCCAACGGCGGCCACCAGATCGCCTACGGAGAAGACCTCTACACGGCCCGCCTGCAGCACGTGATGGCCGAGCACTTCGGCGACGGCGTCGAGGCGTTCCCCGTATTCAACGGCACGGGCGCCAACGTTTTGAGCCTGCAATCGATGCTGCCCCGCTGGGGTGCGGTGATCTGCACGCAGACCGCTCACATCCACACCGACGAGAACGCGGCGCCCGAACGCGTTGCGGGCCTGAAGCTGCTCACCGTTCCGACGCCGGACGGCAAGCTCACACCCGAACTCATCGACCGCGAGGCCTGGGGCTGGGGCGACGAGCACCGCGCGCAGCCGCTCGCCGTGTCGATCACGCAGACCACCGAGCTCGGCACCGCGTACACGCCCGACGAGGTCCGAGCGATCGCCGACCACGTGCACTCCCGCGGCATGACCCTGCACATGGACGGCGCGCGCATCTCCAACGCCGCCGCCTACCTCGGCGTGCCGCTTCGGGCGTTCACTTCCGACGCCGGAGTGGACCTCCTCTCGTTCGGCGGCACGAAGAACGGGCTCATGTTCGGTGAGGCGGTCGTGGTGCTCAACCCGAAAGCATCCGAGGGCCTCACGTACCTGCGCAAGCTGAACATGCAGCTGTCGAGCAAGATGCGCTTCGTCTCGGCCCAGCTCATCGCGCTCCTCAGCGACGGGCTCTGGATGCGCTCCGCCTCGCAGGCCAACGCGATGGCCCAACGGCTGCGGCAGGCCGTCGAGGGGCTGGACGGCGTGACGATCACCCAGCACACGCAGTCCAACGCTGTCTTCGCGATCGTGGCTTCGGAGATCGCGGACCGGCTCCGCGAGAGCTTCCGCTTCTACGACTGGGATCCCTCGACGGGGGAGGTTCGCTGGATGTGCGCCTTCGACACCACGGAGGCCGACGTCGACGCGTTCGCAGGGCGCCTGCGTGAGTTGCTCGCCGAGCGCTGAGCACCGCACCCTGAGCCTGTCGAAGGGGACCGTCTCGACAAGCTCGACGAACGGGAATAGTGGGGACATCTATGCGTTTGCATAGCTAGGCAATGGATGCCGGGCCGCGCATCCGCCATTTGAGGAGGGTGCGAAGAATCACACCCTAAGGAACTCCCTCATGACCCTCACCACGACCACAGCCGTGACCCGCGCCGACGAGACCAGCGCTCCGATCCTCGAGGTGCTCGCCGCCCGGTGGAGCCCGCGCTCGTACGACCCGACCGTCGCGATCGACGAGCAGGCACTCGCATCCGTTCTCGAGGCCGGCCGCTGGTCGCCGTCGATGGCCAACACGCAGCCGTGGCGCTTCATCGTCGCCCGCCGCGGAACCGCCGCGTTCGACGCGATCGTCTCGAACCTCATGGGCTTCAACCAGGCCTGGACCCCCAACGCCGCCGTGCTCATCGTGAACATCGCCGAGACCACGGACCCCGATGGCAAGCCGCGCGGCATGGCCGCCTACGACCTCGGCCAGGCCGTTGCCCACATGTCGGTGCAGGCGCACCACGAGGGCCTGCACGTTCACCAGATGAGCGGCATCGTCGCTGAGGGACTGCGCGATGCGTTCTCGATTCCCGAGAACCTCACCGCCCTCACGGTGACCGCCCTCGGCACGATCGACACCCCCGAGGCACTCGGCGAAGAGGGCGCGATCGCCCGCGAGAAGGCTCCGCGCGAGCGCTTCCCCCTCGACGAGATCGTTCTCGTCAACGAGTAGCAGGCCCCGTTCCCTGAGCTCGTCGAAGGGAGGCCCTTCGACGAGCTCAGGGGCCGGCCGCTACTCCTTCGTGCTGTCGATTCCCGGTCGCTCCGCGACCACCGGGAACGGACCGGTGTGGCCCTCGCGCGCGGCCGCGATCGCCTGGATGCGGTCGCGGCTGGCGTACCAGCCGATGATCAGCAGCGGAATGATCACGACGAGCGATGAGATCGTGATCGTTCCGACCGGGAAGTCGATGGCCATGAGCACCAGCACCGTCGCGAGGAACGCAAGCGTGAGCCACGAGGTGAACGGCGCCCCGAACAGGCGGAACGACGGGCGCTCCAGCCGGCCCTCCTTCGCCCACTTCTGCAGCCGCATCTGACACAGGATGATCGTGCCCCAGCCGCTGATGATTCCGAGCGCCGACACGTTGAGAACGATCTCGAACGCCTGCTCGGGCACGATCGCGTTGAGGCCCACGCCCAGCAAGGTGATGGCAGCGGTGAGCAGGATTCCGCCGTACGGCACCCCCGACGCGTTCATGCGCCCGGTGAACTTCGGCGCAGCTCCCGCCACCGACATCGAACGCAGGATGCGACCGGTCGAGTAGAGCCCGGCGTTCAGGCTCGACAGGGCAGCCGTCAGAACGACGAAGTTCATGATGTTGCCGGCAATCGACCCGACCTCGGGACTGCCGATGCTCGAGAAGAACGTGACGAAGGGACTCTCGCCCGCCTTGTACGCGGTGTACGGCAGCAGCAGCGACAGCAGCAGGACCGAGCCCACGTAGAAGACGGCGATGCGGATGACGACGGTGTTGACCGCGCGGGGCATGATCTTCTTCGGATCGGCCGTCTCTCCCGCCGCGGTGCCGACGAGCTCGATGGCCGCGTAGGCGAACACCACGCCCTGAACCACCAGCACGGTCGGCACGAGGCCGGCGGGGAAGAAGCCGCCGTTGTCGACGAGCAGCGAGATCCCCGTCTCGCCGTTGCCGACATCCGTAGGGAAGGAGAACGCGAGGAAGATCGCGCCGATGATGAGGAACGCCACAAGTGCAACGACCTTGATGATCGCGAACCAGAACTCCATCTCGCCGAAGACCTTCACCGAGACGAGGTTGAGGCTCAGCACGATCGCGAGGGCGATGAGCGCGAGCAGCCACTGCGGCACGTCGGTGAACGCCGACCAGAACTTCACATACAGGGCCACGGCGGTCACGTCGACAATGGCGGTCATGGCCCAGTTGAGGAAGTACATCCACCCGGCGACGAAGGCCATCTTCTCGCCGTAGAACTCGCGGGCGTACGAGATGAACGAACCGGATGACGGCCGGTGCAGCACGAGTTCCCCGAGGGCCCGCAGGATGAGGAAGGCGAAGAGACCGCAGATCGCGTAGACGATCACGAGCGACGGGCCGGCCGACGCGAGCCGCCCTCCGGCACCGAGGAAGAGTCCTGTTCCGATGGCGCCGCCGATGGCGATCATCTGCAGCTGCCTCGGCTTGAGGGTCTTGTGATAGCCCTCCTGCTCATGCGAGAAGTCCTGCACGCTCGTGAGCTCGTCGCCGAGGTCCTCCCGGTTGCGAGCCGCGGCGAGGCGCCGGTCTCGGGGCGTGGGCGTGTCGGACGGGTTCACGGATGGCTCTGACTTCGTCATGGAATGCCTCGTTTCGGTCGACGTCTGCTGACTCGCAGAAAGAGAGCCTAGACCCGAAAGGGGGCCACCCGACGACGGGTGGCCCCCTTTTTTACACGGCCGAAACGATGGGCGAGGCGCTAGGCGTTGTTGCCCTCCGCGGTAACTGTGAGCCCTTCGCCGTCGTCGTCGAGGTCGACCCGAACGGTGTCGCCGTCGCGCACTGTTCCGCGCAGGATCTCCGTCGCGAGGCGGTCGTCGATCTCGTGCTGCATGAGACGACGCAGTGGACGCGCCCCGTAGATCGGGTCGTAACCCTTCTCGGCGAGCCAGGCACGGGCATCCGGTGTGACGGCGAGCTCGAGCCGGCGGTCGCCGATGCGGCGAGCCAGCCGATCGACATACAGCGAGACGATCTGCGCGAGGTCTTCGCGGGTGAGCGCCTGGAACACGACGATGTCGTCGAGCCGGTTCACGAACTCGGGCTTGAAGGCCTGGCGCACCAGGGCCTGCACGGCCTCCTCCTTCTGCTCGGTGGTCAGCGAGCCGTCGACGAGGTACTGCGACCCCAGGTTCGACGTGAGGATGAGGATCGTGTTGCGGAAGTCGACCGTGCGGCCCTGCCCGTCGGTGAGTCGACCGTCGTCGAGCACCTGGAGCAGCACGTCGAAGACCTCGGGGTGCGCCTTCTCGACCTCGTCGAGCAGCACGACCGAGTACGGACGACGGCGCACGGCCTCGGTGAGCTGGCCTCCCTGCTCGTAGCCGATGTATCCGGGAGGGGCACCGAGCAGACGCGCAACGGAGTGCTTCTCGCCGTACTCCGACATGTCGATGCGGATGAGCGCCTTCTCGTCGTCGAAGAGGAAGTCGGCGAGCGCCTTCGCGAGCTCGGTCTTGCCGACGCCGGTCGGGCCGAGGAACATGAACGACCCGGTGGGCCGATCGGGGTCGGCGATGCCCGCCCGCGAGCGCCGGATCGACTCCGACACCGCCACGACGGCGCGCTTCTGCCCGATGAGTCTCTTGCCGAGCTCGCCCTCGAGGCCGAGCAGCCGCTCGGTCTGGCCCTGGGTGAGCCGGTCGACGGGAATGCCGGTCCAGGCGGCGATCACGCTCGCGATGTCGTCGCTGGTGACCTGGTCGTTGACCATCAGGGGGCCGTCCTGTTCGACGGCCTCGGCCTCGGCGAGCTGCCGTTCGAGCACGGGGATGTCGGCGTAGAGCAGCTTCGAGGCCTGCTCGAGCTTGCCCTCGCGCTGGGCGCGCTCGGCCTTCATGCGTGCGGCGTCGAGCTTCTCCTTGAGCTCGCCGACGCGGTTGAGGCTCGCACGCTCCCGCTCCCACCGGTCTTGCAGCTCCTTGAGGGCTGCGCCGCGGGTCTTGAGGTCTTCGCGCAGCTTCTCGAGCCGCTGCTTCGACGCGTCGTCCTTCTCTTTCTTCAGCGCGAGCTCCTCGAGCTTCAGCCGGTCGACGCTGCGCCGCAGCTCGTCGATCTCGACGGGGGCCGAGTCGATCTCCATACGCAGGCGCGAGGCGGCCTCGTCGATCAGGTCGATGGCCTTGTCGGGCAGCTGCCGGCCCGGAATGTAGCGGTTCGACAGCGCGGCGGCCGCGACGAGGGCGGAGTCGGCGATGGAGACCTTGTGGTGCGCTTCGTAGCGCTCCTTCAGCCCGCGCAGGATTGCGATCGTGTCTTCGACGCTGGGCTCGCCCACCAGCACCTGCTGGAAGCGACGCTCCATCGCCTTGTCCTTCTCGATGTACTCGCGGTACTCGTCGAGCGTGGTGGCGCCGATCATGCGCAGCTCGCCTCGGGCGAGCATGGGCTTGAGCATGTTGGATGCCGCCACGCTGCCCTCGCCGGCACCCGCACCCATGAGGGTGTGCAGCTCGTCGATGAAGGTGATGATCTGCCCGTCGGCGTCGTTGATCTCCTTGAGCACGGCCTTCAGGCGCTCCTCGAACTCGCCGCGGTACTTCGCGCCCGCGACCAGGGCAGCGAGGTCGAGCGAGATGAGCTGCTTGCCCTTGAGCGAGTCTGCGACGTCGCCCGCGACGATGCGCTGGGCGAGCCCCTCGACGACGGCGGTCTTGCCGACGCCGGGCTCGCCGATGAGCACGGGGTTGTTCTTGGTGCGTCGCGTCAGCACCTGGCTGACTCGGCGGATCTCGGCATCGCGCCCGATCACCGGGTCGAGCTTGCCGCTCGCGGCGATCTCGGTGAGATTGACGCCGTACAGTTCGAGGGCGCTCTTCGCGTCCTCCTGAGCGGGGGCCTGCCCTGCCTGCATTGTGTCTGTCCTTCTATTTATCGTGGGGCTGGCCGACCGGCTGCCTCAAAACTTGAGCCTTGCTGGCTCAACTTTACTCTCAACGCTACGGATGCGCCAGAGCATTCCCGCACAAGCACCGCCGGACACGACATGGATCGCGAACTGACCGTCGCGCGGCGTTGAGTGGTGTCATTTCGCCCTTCGCAGAGCGCCGGAAGGGCACAACGCTGCCACTCAACTGGCGCTGCCGCCGCCTTCTGTCACCTCTGGTCGCTCAGCAGAATCGGGTAAGCCTCCGGTGTCGGCGGTGCGTGGGAGCATGGACGCATGCCCGAGTCGATCTTTCCGCTCGTCGATGCGACGGAGATCACCCGGCTCGTCGGCCGCAACGCGTTCGAGCGCGGGCAGGCCTACTTCCGCCAGGGCGCCGTGGTCGACGTCTCGTGGAACGCCGACACCCGGGTGATCAGCGCCTTCGTGCAGGGCAGCGCGCCCGAGCCCTACGCGTGCTCGGTCACCCTCGGCACGACCGGCCGCGGCTTCCGTCCGATCTTCAGCATGTGCGACTGCCCCGTCGGCATCGACTGCAAGCACGTGGCCGCCGCACTCGTCGACACCAACGCGCGCGCCATGAAGCCACTGGTGGCGTCGCCCGCCCGGCCCGAGGCATCCGTCGCCGCCGATTGGAAGAGCGTTCTCGGCACGGCCGTCGGCATCGCGGGAGCGGGTGCCGACGCCGACACGGGCGCGAGCGCCGAGATCGACAGCCCCGGCTCCGTGCCCATGGCCCTGCAGTTCGAGCTGCGTGAGCGGGCGACCCGCACGCACGACCGGTGGCGTGGTCCCACCTCCACGTCGGCGTCGCCGCGGTCGTCGCCCGCGGTGGCCGCGACCCGCCGGCTCGGCGTGCGGCCCGTGGTGCGCAGCGCATCCACCGGGGCCTGGGTGCGCAACAACCTCACCTGGGGCACCTTCATGCATCAGGCCAACCGCATGAACCTCGACCCCGCGCAGCACCGCTGGTTCGCCGAGTTCGCTGCCGTGCAGCGCGCGAGCCGGGCCACGTACACGGGTCAAGACCTCGACTGGATCTACCTCGACGAGTTCGCCAGCCCCCTGCTCTGGCACCTGCTCGACGAGGCCGAGCGGCTCGGCATCGCGCTCGTCGGGGTGAAGAAAGACGCGTCGGTCGCGGTCGCCCGTCGGGCGAGCGTGGGTCTGGATGCCTCGGCCGGCGACTCGGGCGACCTCACGCTGGCCACGTCGATCGACTTCGACGGCGCCGAGGTGGCGGCCGAGTCCGTGGGGCCGATCGGCACGCACGGGCTCTACTCCTATGCGCTCAGTCCGCGGTTCAGCGTGGCCCTCGCGCCCCTCGAATCGCCGCTCGCCGACGAGCAGCGCCGCCTGGTCTTCGACACGGCCTCGCGCGCAATCGAGGTGCCGAAGAACGAGGTCCCCGAGTTCCTCGCCGACTACTACCCTCGGCTGCGCCGCCTGCTGCCCGTCACCAGCACCGACGAGTCGGTCGCCCTTCCCGAGCAGGCGAAGGCCACGCTCGTGCTCACGGCCACCTTCGAGCCGAAGGGTCGCCTGCGCATCTCGTGGGGGTGGCGCTACGGCGGCGAGCGGCTGCTCCCCCTTCAGTCGACCGGGGCCGACAGGGCGCTGCGCGACGACGCCGCAGAAGATCGCATCCTGTCTCTGCTGTCGCACACCCTCACGGCGCGCGGGTGGGGAGGGGCCGACCCGAGCGTGGCCTTCGCGAGCCGCAACGTGTTCGACGGGGTCGACGCGGCCCAGTTCGTGGTCGAGGTCATCGACCAGATCGACGGCCGCGACGACGTGGTGGTCGAGACCGTGGGCACTCGACCCGACTACGTCGAGCTCACCGAGGCGCCGGAGCTCACCGTCACCACGGTCGAGACCGACAAGCGAGACTGGTTCGACCTCGGCATCATGGTCACCGTCGAGGGGCGCACCATCCCGTTCGGGCCGCTCTTCACCGCCCTCTCGAAGGGCAAGAAGAAGCTGAAGCTGGTCGACAACAGCTACATCTCGCTCGAGCAGCCTGTATTCGAGAGACTGCTCGAACTCATCGAAGAGGCCCGCAGCATCGCAGAGTGGGAGACCGACGCTCCGCGCATCAGCCGCTACCAGGCCAGTCTCTGGGCCGACTTCGAAGACCTCGCCGAAGAAACCGTCGAGGCCACGAGCTGGCGCGCGGCCGTGTCGGGGCTCAACGCGGCAGACGGCGTCGACACCGTGGAGGTTCCCTCGACGGTGAAAGCCGAACTCCGGCCCTATCAGGTCGATGGATTCTCGTGGCTGGTCTTTCTGCACGCGCACTCGCTGGGCGGCATCCTCGCCGACGACATGGGGCTCGGCAAGACGCTGCAGACGCTGGCGCTCGTCGCGCACGCCCGGCAGCAGCCTGCCGCGGCCGACTCCGGAGAGACGCGCGCCCCGTTCCTCGTCGTCGCTCCGACCTCGGTCGTGTCGAACTGGGTCGCCGAGGCGCAGCGGTTCACGCCGCACCTCGTCGTGCGCTCCATCAGCGCCACCGAGGCGAAGAGCAAGAAGAAGGTGGCCGCGATCTCGGCCGGCGCCGACATAGTGGTCACGTCGTACGCCCTGTTCCGGCTCGACTTCGCGGCCTACAACTCGGGCCACTGGGCCGGGCTCATTCTCGACGAGGCGCAGTTCGCCAAGAACCACACCTCGCGCATCCACCAATGCGCCCGCGACTTGAAGGCTCCGTTCAAGCTGGCTATCACAGGCACGCCCATGGAGAACAACCTCCTCGAGCTGTGGTCCCTCTTCGCCATCACGGCGCCAGGGCTGTTCCCGTCGTCGCGCCGGTTCACCGAAGACTACGTTCGGCCCATCGATCGCGGCGAGAACCCGCAGCTGATCGCGCGGCTGCGCCGTCGCATCCGGCCCCTCATGATGAGACGCACCAAGCAGCTCGTCGCACCCGAACTGCCCGAGAAGCAGGAGCAGGAGCTGCAGATCGAGCTCGCGCCGAGCCACCGCAAGCTCTACGACGGGGTGCTGCAGCGCGAGCGGCAGAAGCTGCTGGGCCTCATCGACGACCTCGACAAGAACCGCTTCATCGTGTTCCGCTCGATCACCCTGCTGCGCATGCTCAGCCTCGACGCGTCGCTCATCGACGAGAAGTACGCGAACATCCCGTCGTCGAAGCTCGACTCGCTGATGGAGCAGCTCGACGACGTGGTGGCCGAGGGGCACCGCGCTCTCGTCTTCAGCCAGTTCACGACCTTCCTGCAGAAGGCGGCCGCACGACTCGACGCGCTCGGTGTGCCCTACGAATACCTCGACGGCTCGTCGCGCCGGCGAAAAGACATCATCGACCGATTCAAGCAGGGCGAGGCCCCGGTCTTTCTGATCAGCCTCAAGGCCGGCGGATTCGGGCTCAACCTCACCGAGGCCGACTACGTCTTCCTGCTCGACCCGTGGTGGAATCCCGCATCCGAATCGCAGGCCATCGACCGCACCCACCGCATCGGGCAGACCAAGAACGTGATGGTCTACCGACTGGTCGCAGAGGGCACGATCGAAGAGAAGGTCATGGCGCTCAAGGCCAAGAAGGCCGAGCTCACCGACGCGGTGCTCGACGACGAGGCCGCGTTCAGCCAGGCGCTCACGGCCGACGACATCCGGGGTCTGCTCGAGTCCTGAGGCGTGTTCCCCGTTTGAGCGCAGCTCACATTTGCCAGCTTTCACTCAGGGCGCCCCTGTACCGTCGCCCGGGTTGGAAAGCACCCCCGCCGATCGCGTCGTCGACCTGCGTACGGGAAGCATCCGCACGGGGGGAACCCGAATACCTGCCCGACGCTCTACAGATCCCTGAGGTACTAAAGCATGAGTGGACGACACTCAGCAGAATCCGCAGCCCTTGCACTCGCCGGGCAGCACCGTTCGACCTTCCAGGCTCCTACTCGGGCTGCCCTCGCGGCTGCTGCTCGGGAGTCGCGCACCTACAAGCCGACGGCGATCAAGCCGAAGAGCCGCGGCATCCGCAATCTCGCCCGAGCCGGCGTCTTCGTCGTCGCGGCGGGCATGGCCAGCGTCACCGCTCTGCCGGCCTACGCGATGATGCCCACGGGCACCAACCCCGTCGCCACCACGGTCAACGCCGGCCAGACCTTCGTCGACGAGACGGCGCCCGCCACGCAGACGATCGATGTCGACGCCGACAGCCAGGTCACTGCGCTGTCCGCCACCCGCGATTCGTACAACTCCACCGACATGTCGGTGCTGCAGGCCCAGCGCGACGCCGAGGCCGCCGCGGCCCAGGCCGCCGCCGATGCACTCGCCGCCGCTGCGGCAGCCGTCGAGGCCGCATCGACCCCGTCGACACCCTCCACCCCGTCGGCACCCAGAACCTTCGCCGCACCCCAGGGCGGCTACAGCGGCGAGGCCGTCGTGGCCTACGCCGAGCAGTTCGTGGGCGTCGTACCCTACGGCTGGGGCGCAGACCCCAACGACAGTTTCGGATGCGACGGGTTGACCCAGTACGTCTACGGCCAGTTCGGCATCTCCCTGCCCCGCGGCGTCGACCACCAGTCGGCGCTCGCCACGCAGATCTCCGAGAGCGAAGCTGTAGCCGGTGACCTCGTGGTCTGGCCCGGCGAGCACATCGGAATCTATGACGGCGCGGGAGGCGTGATCCACTCCCCCGACTTCGGTCGCTTCGTCGAGCACGCCCACAGCCTCTGGGGCAGCCCGGTCTTCTACCGCCTGTAGCCGCGTCCGGCCGCCGTCGAGCGCGGGTGTTTCCGCAGTGCGCGCCGGCTGAGCCCGCGCGCTCGGCGCGAAGTCCCGCGCTCGGCGCTTGCGACGAGGAGACCCCACGAGGCATCGTGGGGAGGTGACACACCCCGAGGATGCACCCCTCCGCTTCTCCGCCTCCTACGAGACGCCGCTCGATCCGCTCGAGGCGCTCGATGTCGTCGCCGCGTACGCATTCGACCGACGAGCGCACGTGTTCAACCGCACCGACCGGGTCATCCAGGTGCAGCTGGGCTCGGGTGGATACACGACGGCGCTTCCCTCCTCCCTGCCCATGAACCTCGACGTCGTCGTCACGCTCGAGGACGGCCATCCAACGCTCGTGGAACTGATCATGGCGAGCGACGACGGGCCTCTTCGGCGTTCGGCGGCGCTGTCCGCGGCCTACGCCGACCTCGCGGAGGACACCGTCGCGAGGCTCCAGCGGCGCTCTCGAGGAACAACCGTCTCCTGACTCTCCGCGAGCGCAGGTGGCATACTCGCTGCGTGCCCTCCTACCGGTTCTCCGCCGCCATCGGCGCGCTGCGCCCGGGCGTCGCGGCAGCGCGCCTGCTTCCCGAGCTCAGCGACGACGCACGCACGCTCGCAATCGTCGAGGCCTCCAGCATCGCGGTGGTCCGCGGCGAGGCGAGGGTCGTCATCCGCTTCACCGGCGACGACGATCCGGATGCGCGCAGCATCGCGCTCGGCATCTTCGGCCTGGCGGGCGAGCTGGCAGAGCTGAGCACGCCGGAACTCACCCGCAGGGTCGGCAACCGCTGGATCGCCGTCGCTGCGGAGTGACGCTGCGGAGCACGAGCGCCGAGTGATAACATTCGGAATCAAATCTTTACCGATTCGATCGCCGCGACGGCGCGGGCAGTGCCAGACTGGCCCCAGCCGCCCAGGTTGTTCCGCCACTCGACGCAGAGGATGAGATCCGTGTCCACGCCCACGCTCCAGAACTTCATCAACGGCCAGTTCGTCACGCCAGGGGGCTCCGAGCTGCTCGACATCGTGAATCCGGCCACCGGCGAGACCGTGGCCCAGGCGCCCGTCTCCACCGCCGACGATGTCGATGTCGCGATGAAGGCCGCGAAGGCCGCCTTCAAGCCCTGGGCGCGCCTCACTCCCGGCGCCCGCCAGCTCGCGCTGCTGAAGCTCGCCGACGCCATCGAGGCGAACGCCGACGCTCTCGTCGAAGCGCAGCACCGCAACACCGGCCAGCCCCGTGACACGATCCGCACAGACGAGGTCGAGGCCGGCGCCGATCAGATCCGCTTCTTCGCCGGAGCCGCCCGCCTGCTCGAGGGCAAGAGCGCCGGCGAGTACATCGAGGGCACGACCTCCTACGTTCGCCGCGAGCCCATCGGCGTGGTCGGCCAGGTCACCCCGTGGAACTTCCCCTTCCTCATGGCGATCTGGAAGATCGGACCCGCCCTCGCCACCGGCAACACCATCGTGCTGAAGCCCAGCGACACCACGCCCGAATCGACCCTCGAGCTCGCCCGCATCAGCCAGGGCATCCTGCCCGACGGCGTGCTCAACATCGTGCTCGGCAACGGGGCCACCGGCGCCGCGATCGTCGACCACCCCACCCCCGGCCTGGTCTCGATCACCGGATCGGTGCGCGCGGGAATGGCCGTCGCATCCGGTGCCGCCAAGACCCTGAAGCGCGCCCACCTCGAGCTCGGTGGCAAGGCGCCGGCCGTGGTCTTCGGCGACGTCGACGTGGCGAAGACCGCCGCGGCGATCGCCGACTTCTCGTTCTACAACGCCGGCCAGGACTGCACGGCGATCACCCGCGTGCTCGTGCACGAGTCCATTCACGACGAGCTCGTCGAGGCGCTGTCGAGCGAGGCGAAGGAGCGCAAGACCGGCAGCGCCGACGACAGCGAGAACTACTTCGGCCCGCTCAACAACATCAACCACTTCACCGACGTGGTGACGAAGGTGGAGTCGCTTCCCGACCACGCCGTCATCGCCACGGGCGGCCACCAGGTGGGCGACACCGGATTCTTCTTCGAGCCGACCGTCGTCACGAACGTGCTGCAGAGCGACGACATCGTTCAGGAGGAGACCTTCGGCCCCGTCATCACGGTGCAGAAGTTCAGCGACGAAGAGGAGGCGGTCGAGCTCGCCAACGACGTGCGCTACGCCCTGGCCTCGAGCGTGTGGACGAAAGACCACGCCACCGCGATGCGCGTCTCGCGCGACCTCGACTTCGGAGCCGTGTGGATCAACACGCACATCCTGCTGACGGCAGAGATGCCGCACGGCGGGTTCAAGTACTCGGGCTACGGCAAAGACCTGTCGATGTACGGCGTCGAGGACTACACGCGCATCAAACACGTGATGTCGTCGCTGGAGTAGCCCCATCGTTCCCTGAGCTTGTCGAAGGGAACCTCCACACGGCCCCTTCGACAAGCTCAGGGAACGACAAGCTCAGCGAACGACACAAGGACACCATGACCATCACGCATCGCCTGCCGCAGGAGCGGCGCATCACGGGCACGTTCCCGGGGCCCAAGTCGGCCGCCCTCACCGAGCGCCGCCGCAAGGCCGTATCGGCGGGCGTCTCGTCGCTCGTTCCTGTCTACGCAGCGGATGCCGATGGCGGGGTCGTCGTCGACGTCGACGGCAACTCGTTCATCGACCTGGGCGCCGGCATCGCGGTCACCAGCGTCGGAGCATCCAACCCGGCAGTCGCCGCTGCGGTCACCGAGCAGTCCACCCACTTCGCGCACACCTGTTTCACGATCACCCCCTACGAGGGCTACGTCGAGGTCGCCGAACTGCTGGCCGAGCTGACTCCCGGCGACCACGAGAAGCGCTCCGCACTCTTCAACTCGGGCGCCGAGGCGGTGGAGAACGCCATCAAGGTGGCCCGCCTGGCCACGGGTCGCAACGCGGTCGTCGCCTTCGACCACGCCTACCACGGGCGCACGAACCTCACGATGGCGCTCACCGCCAAGGCCATGCCCTACAAGACCAACTTCGGACCGTTCGCGCCCGAGGTCTACCGCATGCCCATGTCGTACCCGTTCCGCGACGAGCCGGGCCTCTCGGGCGTCGCCGCCGCGAACCGCGCCATCCTGGCCATCGAGAAGCAGCTGGGCGGCGACCAGGTCGCGGCCCTGATCATCGAGCCCATCCAGGGCGAGGGCGGCTTCATCGTGCCCGCTCCGGGCTTCCTGCCCACCCTGAGCGCTTGGGCCACGGCCAACGGCGTGGTCTTCATCGCCGATGAGGTGCAGACGGGCTTCGCCCGCACCGGCTCCTGGTTCGCCAGCGACGACGAGGGCATCGTGCCCGACCTCATGACCCTCGCCAAGGGCATCGCGGGCGGGCTTCCCCTGGCGGCCGTCGTCGGTCGCGCCGAGCTGATGGATGCCGTGCACGCCGGCGGCCTGGGAGGCACCTACGGGGGCAACCCGATCGCGTGTGCCGCGGCCGTCGCATCCATCGCCCAGATGCGCGAGCACGACTTGGCCGGCCGTGCGCGCCACATCGAGGAGATCGTTGTGCCGCGGCTGCGGGCGCTGGCCGACGACACCGGCGTGATCGGCGACGTGCGGGGCCGCGGCGCGATGCTCGCCATCGAATTCGTGCGGCCCGGCACCACAGAGCCGGATGCCGACATCACGAAACGCGTGGCCGCTGCGGCCCTCGAGGCGGGCGTCATCATCCTCACCTGCGGAACCTACGGAAACGTGATCCGCCTGCTCCCCTCGCTCGTCATCGACGACGCTCTCCTGCTCGAGGGGATCGGTGTGCTCGAAGACGCCGTCCGCTCACAGATCCGATAAAAGGAACCACGCCATGACCTTCCACCCGCTCGACCCGCTGAGCGCCGACGAGTTCCGCGCCGCATCCGCGATTCTGAAACGCGAGAAGGACGTCGGCCCGGGCTGGCGCTTCGCCTCGATCGAGATGATCGAACCGTCGAAGGCCGCGGTGAAGCAGTTCGAGGCCGACGGCACGGTTCCCGAGCGCCGGGCGCGCCTCGTGGTGCTGAACCGCGCCGAAAACGCGACGTACATCGCTGTCGTGTCGCTCGCATCCGATGCCCTGCTCGAGTGGACCCACGTGCCCGACGTGCAGGCGAACTTCACCGTCGACGAGTGGGAGGAGGCCGACGCGGCACTGCGCGCCAACCCTCAGGTCATCGCGGCACTCGCCAACCGCGGCATCACCGACCTCGAACTCGTCTTCATGGACACGTGGACCTACGGCGCCGCCGTGATCCCCGAGAAGTACAAGGGACGCCGCCTCGGCTGGAGCGACACCTGGGTGAAGTCGCAGCCCGGTGCCAACCCCTACGCCGGCCCAGTCAACGGCTTCCACTGCGTGATCGACGTGAACACCATGGAGCTGCTCGAGATCGAGGACACGTTCACGGTCGAGACGCCGCAGATCATGGGCGAGTACGTGCCGCACCTCATTCCCGAGCGCATCCGCGAGCACTACAAGCGCCCGCCGCTCAAGCCTCTCGACATCGTGCAGCCCGAGGGGCCCAGCTTCTCAGTCGACGGCAATCTCATCGAGTGGCAGAACTGGTCGCTTCGGGTGGGCTTCAACTACCGCGAGGGCATGACCCTGCACTCCATCTCCTACAAAGACGGCGACGAGGTGCGCTCCATCGCGAACCGCCTCTCGTTCTCCGAGATGGTGGTGCCCTACCGCGACCCGAGCGTCGACCACTTCCGCCGCACGGCCTTCGACATCGGCGAGTGGGGCCTCGGCTTCATGACCACATCGCTCGAACTCGGATGCGACTGCCTGGGTGAGATCCGCTACATCGACGCCGTGATGCACGACTCGAAAGGCGAGCCCTACGCGATCCCGAACGCGTTCTGCATCCACGAGGAGGACAACGCCGTTCTGTGGAAGCACGTCGACCACGACGCTGGCGCCGAGGTGCGCCGCATGCGCCGGCTCGTCGTCTCGTTCCACGTGACGGTCGCCAACTACGAGTACCTCGTCTACTGGCGCTTCTATCAAGACGGCAACATCGAGTGCGAGGTGCGCGCCACCGGCATCATGGTGGTCACCCACATCGACGAGGGCCAGGCGCACCCCAACGGAACGCTGGTCGACAACCGCACCTACGCGCCGTTCCACCAGCACTTCATCGTGGCCCGCATGGACCTCGACATCGACGGCACCGAGAACACGGTCTACCGCTCTGAGACCCAGATCGTGCCGATCTCCGACGAGAACCCGCATGGACTCGCGCTCGTGCAGGCGAACACCCCGATCGAGGTCGAGGGCCACGACGACTTCGACTGGAACACGCAGCGCGCCTGGAAGGTCGTGAACGAGAACAAGCGCAACACCATCGGAAACCAGGTGGCCTACAAGCTGGTTCCGGGCGGCGCCATCCCCTCGTTCTTCGCTCCGGGCTCGGCCGTGCTGGAGCGCGCCCAGGTGATCGGGCACACCGTGTGGGTCACGCCCAACGACGAGAACGAGCGCTGGCCGGCCGGCGAGTTCGTGAACCAGAGCTCGATCGACCACGGCCTGCCCGAGTGGATCGAGGCGGAGCGCCCCGTGCGCAACACCGACGTGGTGCTCTGGTACGTGTTCGGAATCCACCACATCACCCGCCAGGAGGACTGGCCGATCATGCCGAGCGACACCGTGTCGTTCTGGATGAAGCCGGTCTCGTTCTTCGACCGCAACCCCTCAATCGACGTGGAGCCGAGCCCCGGCGCTCACTGCGCCCCCGGGCACGACCACGGCGGACACGACCACGGCCACGATGGCCACGACCACCATGCGCCGAGCACCGATGGCGGCCTGACCCACGACCACTGATCCACCCGTTCCCTGAACACACCGTTCCCTGAGCCTGTCGAAGGGGCGACGTCGAGAGATTCCCTTCGACAAGCTCAGGGAACGGAATGCAGGCCCAGGGAACGAGAAGCAAGGAGCACCGAAGTGACCCGCACAGCGAACTACGTCGTGGCATACGAGGCCACCGAGCGAGGCCGCGAGGCCATCGAACTCGGCATCGCGCTCGCGCGGCTCACCGAGGCCGAGCTGCGCATCTGCCTCGTACTGCCGCAGAGCACCGCGGTGCCCGCGAAGGTGCCGGCATCCGCCGCCGATTTCGAGGGCATCATCGCCCAGCAGGCGCAGTTGTGGCTGGATGAGGCCATCCAGAATGTGCCCGCCGACGTGACGGCCACCACCCACGTGCTGTGGGCCGAGTCGACGTCGGAGGGCCTGATCGAGGCGGCAGAGGCATTCGACTCCGACCGCATCGTCGTGGGTGCCGCCCGATCGGGAATCCTCAAGCGCTTCTCGATCGGCAGCGTCGCGAATGCCCTGCTGCACGCCTCGCCGGTTCCCGTGGCGCTCGCACCTCGGGGCTATCGGGCGCCGGAGCGCATCAGCCGCATCACGTGCGCCATCGGAACCCGCCCCGGCTGGGAGGCCCTGCTCGACTCGATGGTGGCGATCTCCGAGGGCCTCGATGTGGAGCTGCGCTTCGTGACTCTGGTCGAGGTGGGGGCCGGCGAGTCCCGCCCGGTCTCGAGCGACGAGCACCTGCTGACCGTGCTCGACTACTTCTCCGAACGGGAGAAGACGGAGGGCATCCTGTCGACCGAGGTCGCGGAGGGTCCGAGCGTCGAGGCCGCGGTCGAGGCGCTCGGCTGGCGAGACGATGAGATCGCCTTCGTCGGATCGTCGAGGCTCGCCTCACCGAGTCGCATCTTCCTGGGCGCCACGGCGAACCGCATGCTGCACTCCCTGCCCGTTCCCCTCATCGTCGTTCCCAACGACGCCGACTAGCGCCGCCTCACCAGAAGGATCGAAACCATGGCACGCAAGAACACAGCCCCTTCGACAGGCTCAGGGAACGGGAGTGGGGGCGGCTCAGGGAGTGACGCGGGCGTCGACTTCATCGACGCAGCGGATGCGAAGACGGGCCTCTCGTCGAAGGGCCTCTCGGCCGGCTCGATCGGCCTGCTCGGAGCCACGGTCATCGGCATCTCCTGCATCGCCCCCGCGTACACGCTCACCGCGTCGCTCGGCCCCACGGCGGCAGCGGTGGGAACGCAGATGCCCGGCATCTTCCTCGTGGGCTTCCTGCCCATGCTGCTCGTGGCCCTCGGCTACCGCGAGCTGAACAACGCCATGCCCGACAGCGGCACGTCGTTCACCTGGGCCACGCGGGCGTTCGGGCCGTGGCTCGGTTGGCTCGGCGGATGGGGTCTGATCGTCGCGACGGTGGTGGTGCTCTCGAACCTCGCCGGCGTCGCGGTCGACTTCCTCTATCTGGCGATCGCGCAGATCACCCAGAATCCCGACATCGCCGACCTGGCGGGCAACATCCCCATCAACATCCTCACCTGTCTGGTCTTCATGGTGGGCGCCTGCTACGTGTCGTACCGGGGCATGGAGACGACGAAGTCCCTGCAGTACTGGCTCGTGGGGTTCCAGCTCGTGGTGCTCGTCTGGTTCGCCATCGCCGCGATCGTGCACTTCGCCGACGGCTCGGCCTTCGACGCCACCCCCTTCAGCCTCGACTGGTTCAACCCGTTCGGCGTTCCCTCGTTCTCTGCCTTCGCCGCGGGCGTCTCGCTCTCGATCTTCATCTTCTGGGGCTGGGATGTGACCCTCACGATGAACGAGGAGACGAAGAACCCGAAGACCACTCCGGGTCGCGCCGCGACGCTGACCGTCGGCATCATCTTCGTGCTCTACATCCTCGTCGCGGTCGCGTCGCTCATGTTCTCGGGCATCGGAACGGGCGAGCTCGGGCTCGGCAACGAGGACATCTCGGGCAACGTCTTCGCGGCGCTGGCCGGCCCCATCATGGGACCCTTCGCCATCCTGCTGTCTCTGGCCGTGCTGTCGAGCTCGGCCGCGTCGCTGCAGTCGACCTTCGTGGGCCCGGCCCGCACGATGCTCGCCATGGGCCACTACCAGGCGTTCCCCAAGCGCTTCGCGTCGATCAGCCCGCGCTTCAAGTCGCCCGGCTTCGCCACGATCATCGCCGGCGTCGTGGCGTGGGGCTTCTACGCGGTGATGCGGGTGCTGTCGAACGACGTGCTCACCGACACGATCCTGACGCTCGGCATGATGATCTGCTTCTACTACGGCGTCACCGCGCTGGCCTGCGTCTGGTACTTCCGCAAGGAGGCCTTCTCGGGCGCGCGGTCGTTCTTCTTCAAGTTCCTCGCTCCTCTCCTCGGCGGCATCATCCTCGCGGTCATTTTCGTGACCACCCTCATCGACTCGATGAACCCCGACTACGGCAGCGGATCGAACATCGGCGGCCTCGGCCTGGTCTTCATCCTGGGTGCGTTCCTGCTGCTCGCGGGCGTCGTGCTCATGTTCGTGATGCGCGCGGTGAACCCCGCGTTCTTCACCGGCCAGACCCTGAAGCGCGGAACCTCGACCGACTGATTCGGTGCAGCCACAGCGCGAGCACGCCGCTATACGACGAGTTCGGGCGCCGGCTGAACAGAATCGTGCGCTCAGTGCCGCACGAGGGCAAGGGGCAGGGTTCCGCAGGCCACGCGCTCCCCGCCGCCGGGCAGCGCGGTGACTTCGGGCAGCAGAGTGCCCGCCGCGATCGTCGGGTCGGTCGAGAGCACGACCCTCGATGCCGCGTTCACCAGCGTGACGCGCTCGCCGAGCCGCGCGAATGCGGGCAAAAACCGGGCCTCGAGGGCCGACACCGTCACATCCACCCCGGCGACGCCGGGCTGCGCGCCCGCCGCATCGAGCACGGGCATGGTGAGGGTCAAAATGAACTCGTCTGTGCAGAGGTAGTCGACGTAGGGGCCGGTCACGTGGCTCGCCTCGCCCGACGCCACTCCGCGCCACCACTCGAGCCGGGTGTAGTCGCGGAAGAACTCGGACTCGGGGTCTTCGACCACGGCCAGCTGGCGCGGCGGAAGCCGCTGCACGAGCGGGTCTCCCGCCTGGCGCACCCACCAGGCGAGGTGCCAGGCCGCGTCATCGACGAACCCCGGCGTCGCCACGAAGCCGGCCCCGATCACGAGCTGGGCACCGGCGCTCAGCTCGGCCTCCGCGAGGGCGCGCACGCTGTCGTCGAGGGCGGCCCGGGTGATCGGATGCGCGAGGCCCGCCAGCGTGGTCGCGAAGGCGTCGCGGGCCCGGCCGAGCGCCTCGAAGACGGTGTCGAGCGTCTCGACGACGAGGGATGCGCAGTCGTCGGGCGTGAGGATCGCGTGAGGGGCGGCGTCGGTGGATGCGGCGTGCGCATGCTCATCGGAGATGGAGATCGCCCCGGCTGCCAGGGCCGCGAGCTGCTCGTCGACGATCGCCCGCGCCCGAGCCGAATCGCGCCGGGCGAGCGCATCGATGAGCGCGAGCTGCGCGTCGCGAACCGTGTCGCGCAGGGCCTGGTCGCGCATGCCGAACCACAGAAGAGGACCGAACTCGGCCTGAAGACGCAGCTCCTCGGCCACGAGCCGGGGCGACTGGGCGGCTGCCGCGACCTCGACGCGGAAGAGGGCCTCGCCCCGGCGGGCGGAGACCTCGTCGCCGAAGTCGATCGACTCGGCGATCGACCGCAGGCTGTCGAGGTCGGAGCTCGTGGCGCGCGTGGCCGCCGTGGCCGCGACGGAGCCGCTGATCGCGCCGAGCTGCAGAGCGAGGTCGTGCAGCTGAGCCCTCGAGAAGCGCGAGAGGCGGGCCGCGAGGAGTTCGCGCTGGCCCTCGGGGCTCGAGGTGATGAAGCTGCCGCCGTCTCGTCCGCGGGTCGTGCGCACGAGCCCCTGGCCGCGCAGCGCGTCGAGCGCCTCGCGCACGGTCGACACGGCCACGCCGAACTGTCGCGCCAGCTCCGTTTCTCGGGGCAGACGCTCGCCGTGCCCGACGAGCCCGAGCACGATGGCCTCGCGCATCCGCTGCTCGACCTGCTCGCTGCGGCCGGGGCCGGCGAGCGGCGCGAACACGGCCGAGCGGGCCTCCGCGGTGAGGCCGAGCGAACGCGACATCTGGCCTCCCGGAGCTGGATTCGACGCTATCACCTGGTGGTCTCCGCGGCGTTCCCTGAGCCTTGCCTGCGGGGCCGGTCAGCGCTTCGTGCTGCGCGTCACCGTGAACTTGGCGTTCTGCCCGACAACGTCGGTCGGCCCCACGATCTTGCGCAGGGTCGCGGCGTGCGAGAGCGAGCTGTTGAACACGGTCCAGAGCTCACCGCCCGACTCGAGCACACGCGCCGCGTCGCGGAACAGCCCGAGGGCCGCGTCCGCGTGCACGGCCGCGCCCACGTGGAACGGCGGGTTGCACAGGATGAGCCCGGCCGACGCATCCGGCTGCGAGCGCAGCGCATCGTCGCGAACGACCTCGACCCGGGCATCGAGCCCGTTGAGCCGCATCGTCTCGCGGGCGGATGCGACAGCCGACGACGACTGGTCGCTCGCGATCACCCGCGCCTCGGGCCGGGCCCGGGCGATCTCTGCGGCGAGAACGCCGGTGCCGCATCCGAGGTCGATGGCCACGTCGGGGTGCGCCGCCATCTGCGGAATGAACGACAGCAGGAAGCGCGTGCCGATGTCGAGCTTCGTGCCCGCGAAGGCGGTGCCCTGCGCGGCGACCCAGAGCTGCACGTCGTCGTGGAACTCGGTGCGCATCGCGGCAGTGTCGGATTCGGCGTGGGCGCCGGCCCGGGGCTGGGAGGCCACGAGCACGCGCGACTTCTGCCGCGCCAGGCTCACCCGCAGCTCGGCGAAGTGCGTCGTGAGCACGTCGTTCATGCTGGTCGAGAGGTGCTTGATGCGCCCGCCCGCGAACACCACGACCGACGGATGCGCGTGCCGGGCGATGAGCGCAGCCGCCTGCTCGAGCGCGGCGAGCGTTCGCGGCAGCTGCATGAGCACGACGGTCGCCCCCTCGACGAGTGAGGCGTCGAACGGCATCGACTCGTACGAGTCGGCGAGCCCCGTGCGGTCGGCGTTGCGGGCCAGGGCCCGCTCGCCCGTCAATGCATCCTGCTGAACCCGGATGCGCGTGGCCCCGTGCAGCCCGGCCGCGCCGAGCGTCAGCGCCCCGTAGCGATCGCCCAGCACGGCGACCTCCCCGGGAGCGGCCGCGGCAAGCGCATCCGCAGCCTCATCGAGAATCAGCCTGTCGCTGGCGTCGACCGCGAACAGGTTGGGAGCCTCGACGTCGGGAAAGCGGCGGAGGTCGTCGAACGAGAAATCGGGCATCCCCCCATCCTGACAGGGATGCGCCCGGACTGATATTCTGGCGGGCTCGCCGGACGGCGGCAGGAAGAGGCCGACGATGACCGACTATCTCGACGCGAACCGCGACAACTGGAATGATCGGGCGTCTGCGCACGCCACCCGCAGCGGAGTGGGCTACCAGGTGCAGCGCTACATCGACGATCGGCGGCTCATCTCCGACGTCGTGGGGTTCGACCGCGACCGGCTGGGCTCCGTCGAGCGGCTGCGCACCGTGCACCTGCAGTGTCACATCGGCACGGACACACTCTCGCTCGCGCGACTCGGCGCCCGTGTCACGGGGCTCGACTTCTCGCCCGTCGCGCTCGACGAGGCACGCCGACTCGTGGCGGAGACGGGCGACGACGTCGACTTCGTCGAGGCAGACGTCTACTCGGCACTGTCGGTGCTCGAGCCGCAGAGCTTCGACCTCGTCTACACCGGCATCGGCGCCCTCTGCTGGCTGCCCAGTGTTCAGCGGTGGGCGGAGGTCGTCGCGGGCCTGCTGAAACCGGGCGGCCGACTCTTCATCCGCGAGGGCCACCCCATCTTGTGGACGATGGACGAGCGCCTGACAGACGACCTGCACCTGCGCTTCCCCTACTTCGAGCAGAAGGCTCCGCTCGAGTGGAACGACGAGGCCAGCTACGTCGAGACGGATTAGCCTATCACCGCGACCACGACCTACGAGTGGAATCACGGCATCGGCGAGATCGTCACGGCGCTCCTCGATGCCGGCCTCAGGCTCACGATGCTCGTCGAACACGACAGCGTGCCGTGGCGAGCACTCCCGGGCCAGATGCTGCTGCGACCCGATGGCGAGTTCGCCCTCGATGCCCTCGCGGGAGTGGCCCCGCTGAGCTACACGATCCAGGCGGTCAGACCGGCAGTGTGAGTCGTGAATCACATCGTGCGCCTCACACGACAGTCGTCGAGATTCCGGTGTCTGCCGAGCGACGGTCAGGTAACGGCAAGGTGAATCCCTGCTCGCTCGCAGGCATTCGACACTACGGTCACAAGAGTGGCGACAACCGATACAGCGATCCAAGGCCTAGCGCCGCAGGGCATCTACGACCGATTCATCCGACCCGCTCTGCCGGAGCCCGAGATCTTCGAGAAGCCGCGCAACCTGCTCTGGGGCTTCATCGGAATCCACGTCGTCTACCTGCTCGGCCTGCTGCCCAATATCGTCGCCGGAACCGTCGAGGGCGACCTGCCCCTGTACCGCCGCTGGGCCATCGCCGCCGAGAGCTTCGGCCAATGGCCGGGCATCCACTTCGAGTGGGTCTACCCGATCGGGGCGATCCTGCCGATCGCCATCTCGAACATCGCGGGCCCCCAGCTCTACCAGCTGCTCTGGTTCGTGCTCATCGCCTCGCTGAACGCGGCGTCGATCGTGGTGCTCTCCAACCGCGGGCGCTCCCGCCGCGGCGTGCTGGCCTCGTGGTGGTGGCTCGGAATCCTCACTCTTCTGAGCCCGGTGGCGTTGCTGCGCCTCGAGGGCATCACCGCTCCCCTGGTGATCATCGCCCTCGTTCTGATCGCGCGCCGGCCGATCGTCGCATCCGTTCTTCTTGCCCTCGCCACGTGGATCAAGGTGTGGCCGGCCGCGATCTTCCTGGCCATCATCGGGGCGTTTCCGCGCCGCCGCATCGCGGTCGCGACCGGAGCCGTGTTCTCGGTGGGGGTCGCCGCCATCGTGTGGGCCTTCGGCGGCCTGCACTACCTTCTCGGCTTCGCGCAGATGCAGACCGCGCGCGGCCTTCAGCTCGAGGCTCCCGTGACAACGCCGTGGCTCTGGCTCGCGATCCTGAACAGGCCGGGCAGCCACATCATCAACAACACGGAGATCGCCACCCGTGAGGTCGTCGGCCCCTACGACCACATCGCCATTTCGCTGATGACGCCGGCCATGGCGCTGGCCGTCGTCGGCGTGCTCGCCCTCGTGGTGTGGGCCAAGCACCGTGGCGCTCAGACCCAGAGGCTGCTACTTGTCGCGTCCCTGGCGCTCGCCACCACGGTGGTCGTGTTCAACAAGGTGGGCTCACCGCAGTACATGCTCTGGCTGGCGCCGATCATCGCCGTGGGAATCACGCACGGATGGCGCGCCTGGAGAACGCCCGCGCTGCTCATGGTGGCCATCTCGGTGCTCACCACGTTCGTGTTCCCGATCCTCTACATGCCGCTCATCGCGGGAGATCCCGGGGTGGCGCTGCTGCTCACCGCCCGCAACGTTCTGCTCGTGGTGCTGCTCGGCTGGGCCGTGCGCGAACTCGTGTCGCTCGGGGCCCGGGCGGCCGGCGCGGAGCCCCGCTTCGAGCGCAGGGCGCGCGAGCGCGAGCAGCGCCGGGCGCGCCTGACCGCCTGACGGCCTGACCGCCTGACCGTCTAGAGGCGGCGCTCGTAGCAGAGCGACTCGGCGGCTCCCGCGTAGGCTCCGAAGTTCGGAATGAGCGTGTACCCCTCACGCTCGTAGAAGCGAACGGCGTCGGGCTGCGCCGTGCCCGTCTCGAGCCGCAGGGTGCTCCAGCCGCGGCTGCGAGCCCGCTCCTCGAGGGCGCGCAGCACCGCAACCGACACACCCGTGCCGCGCGCATCCGGCGTCACGAACATGCGCTTGATCTCGGCGCTGACATCGTCGAGCTGTCGCAGGCCGCCGCACCCCACGGGTCTTCCGGACTCGTCGTAGGCGACGACGAAGACGGGCACATCGGATGCCGACGGCTTGGTTCCCGGCTCGGTGTCACCGCCGTAGCGCGCGTCGATCTCGATGCGCTGCGCGGCTCGCAACGCCTCGGAATCGGGGTGGTCGAATGCCGTGTCTCGGATCTCGATCGATGCAGTGCTCACGGGCGACAACGCTACCCTTTTCAGTCATGCCCCTGCCGACGCCGCCCCTCGCCCCCACCACCGTCGTGGGGGCCCACAACTATCCCGACGATCTCGTGGCCGCCATCGTTCGCGCGACCGAGGCCGCGGCATCCGCCTGCCTGCCCCTCGTGGGGTCGGGCGACAAGAACGGCGTCGACGAGCTTGCCGTCGCGGCGATGCGGGATGCCCTGGGCCGGGCCCCGTTCGACGGTACGGTCGTGATCGGCGAGGGTGAGAAGGACGAGGCCCCGATGCTCGCGAACGGCGAGCGGCTCGGCACAGGCGCGGGCCCGGTGTGCGATGTGGCGGTCGACCCGCTCGACGGTACGCGGCTCGCGGCGGAGAACCTTCCGGGAGCGGTGGCCGTGATCGCGCTCGCACCGCGCGGGAGCATGTTCGACCCGCGCGACGTGTTCTACATGCAGAAGCTCATCGCGGGCGCGGCGGCGGTCGGGGTGCTCGATGTGCTCGCGTCGGCCACGCAGAATGCGACGCGGCTCGCCGACGCTCTCGGCAAGCCGATCGACGACCTCGTCGTGGGCGTTCTCGACAAGCCGCGGCACGCATCCGTCGTCGCCGAACTGCGCGGGCTCGGCGTGCGCGTGCACCTGGTGGGAGAGGGCGACGTGTCGATCGCGATCGCGGCGGCCACCCCGGGCTCGGGCATCGACGCCGTGATGGGAACGGGCGGCACTCCCGAGGGGATCATCGCGGCGTGCGCGGTGCGCTCGCTCGGCGGGTTCATGCAGGGCCGCCTGGATCCGCAGTCGGAGTCTCAGCGGGCCGCGGCCATCGCTGCGGGCCACGACCTGCACCGCGTCTTCACCCTCGACGAGTTGGTGGGGAGCGACCGAGTTCTCTTCGTGTCGACCCCGGTCACCTGACAGGTCGGCCTCGCGACGGCCGCGAGCGGCCTACCCGACCAGCACACTCGCTGCGCCAGTCGAGTAGCGAGGTACGAGCGTATCGAGACCAGCTAGTCGGTGGGGCGCCAGATCACGACTTCTGTGCGGCGCGCCGTGCGCGTTCCGTGCTTGAGCGACACCACGTCGCCCTGCACGTCGGCGGCGAAGACCCGGCGGTTGGGCCGGTTGAGCAGTTCGTCGGCGAGGGCGCTCTCGAGCTCGCGGACTCGGCCGGTGAGGGCGCTCACCTGGTTCTCGAGGGTCAGGATGCGGGCGATGCCCTCGAGACTCACGCCCTCCGCCGAGAGACGCGCGACCTCGCGCAGCTGCACCACGTTGCGCATCGAATAGCGACGCGACTTGCCCGCCGTGCGGGTGGGGCTCACGAGCCCGATGCGGTCGTACTGGCGCAGGGTCTGCGGATGCATGCCGGCCAGTTCGGCGGCCATGGCGATCGCGAACATCGGTGAGTTCTCGTCCATGGCCTGCCTTTCTGTACGAGGGGTTGCGAGGGAGACCCCCGGTGAGGGTGCGGTGACGACGCGAGAGGTTACTCGTGCGCCTTGGAGAGCAGCTCGAGGCGCGGGTTCTCCTGCGGCTCGACCGCGTGGAACGCCTCGAGCGCCTCGCGGGCCTCGGGGCTGAGGTGCGCGGGAACCGCCACCTGCACCACGGCGAGCAGGTCGCCGGTGCCCTTCGACGTCTCGACGCCTCTTCCCTTCACCCGCAGCACGCGCCCGGAGGGTGTGCCGGGTGCGACCTTGAGCTTGACGGGCTCGCCGCCGAGGGTCGGAACCTCGATCGTCGCCCCGAGCGTCGCCTCGACGAAGGTCACGGGAACGTTCACGCGCAGGTTCAACCCGTCGCGTTCGAATACGGGGTGTTTGCGCACAGTCACGGTCAAGACGATATCGCCTGGCTCGCCCCCGTCGGGACTGCCCTCACCCTTGCCGCGCAATTTGATCTTCTGGCCGTCGGAGACGCCGGCCGGGATCTTCACGGTGATCGGGCGCCCGTCTGCGGTCTGCAGCTTGATCGTGTCGCCCTTGGTGGCCGTGAGGAAGTCGATGGTGGCGCGGGCCGTGACGTCGCGGCCACGGGTCGGTCCGCCGAAACCGCGGAAGCCTCCGGACGATCCGCCGAAGAGGCCTCCGAGCAGGTCGTCGTACTGGCTGCCGGCACCGGGCTGGGTGTAGGTGTACTGCTGGCCTCCGCGGCCGCCTCCGCCGCCGCCGAACATTCCGCCGAAGACGTCTTCGAATCCGCCGCCCTGCTGGCCGGGAGCCTGGAAGCGGGCCCCTGAGCCCATGGCGCGGATCTGGTCGTACTCCTTGCGCTGCTCAGGATCGGACAGCACCGAGTTTGCCTCGGAGATCTCTTTGAACTTGGCCTCGGCTTTGGGATCGCCGGGGTTGGAGTCGGGGTGGTACTGACGCGCGAGCTTGCGATACGTCTTCTTGAGCTCGGCCTCGGAGATGTCTTTCGAGACGCCGAGCACCTTGTAGAAGTCCTTGTCGAACCAATCCTGGCTGGCCATTTTTTCCTTGTTGATCAGTGGTGCCCTTCGACAGGCTCGGGGAACGGGTCGTTCCCCGAGCCTGTCGAAGGGGCTCTACCAGGTTGTGTGTTACGCGCTGACCGGAGTCGAGACGACGACCTTGGCTGCACGCAGAAGCGTGGAGCCGAGGTAGTAGCCCGTCTCGACGACGTCGGCTACCGTCTCGACCTCGACATCGGCCGACGGCTGCTGGAAGATCGCCTCGTGCAGCTGCGGGTCGAAGGCATCGCCCGCGGCTCCGAACGGCTTCAGTCCCAGACGCTCGGTGCCGCCGCGCAGCTTCTGCGCGATGGATGCGAACGGCCCGTCGCCGAGGTCGCCGTGCTTCTCGGCACGGTCGAGATCGTCGAGCACCGGAAGCAGGACCTTGACGACCTCGCCGACGGTGCGCTCCCGCTCGACCTCTCGGTTCGCCTCGGTGCGCTTGCGGTAATTGGCGTACTCCGCGGTGACCCGCTGCAGGTCGGCGAGCCGTTCTGCAGCGAGCACCTCGTCGGAGGCCGTCGACGACGACGCAGAGGAGGCGTCTTCGAGGAAGCTCAGGTCGGCGTCGCTCAGCGAGGTCTCGACATCGGGGCCCTCGGCCTCGATGAACTCTCCCTCGATGATCGGTTCGGTGGCTGGAGAATCGCTCCCCGATCCTGTCGAGGGGCCCGCCGCCGAAGCCGCTTCCTCCCCTTCGACAGGCTCAGGGAACGAGTTCTGATCCGTCATGGTTACTTGTCCTTCGAGGGCTCGTCGTCTTCGACAACCTCGGCGTCGACCACGTCTTCGTCAGACGGGGCGTCCTGAGGTGCGTCGGTCGGCGCGTCGCCTTCGGCGGCTGCGTCGGCCTGGCTCGAGGCGTAGATGGCCTCGCCCAGCTTGCCCTGGCTCTCGTTGAGCTTGTCGAACGCGACCTTCACGGCCTCGTCGTTGTCTTCTCCGGCGAGTGCCGTCTTCAGCTCGTCGACGTCGGCCTGAACCGAGGTCTTGACGTCTTCGGGCAGCTTGTCCTCGTTCTCCTTGATGAGCTTGTCGATCGAGTAGGCGAGCTGCTCGGCGTTGTTGCGCACCTCGGCGGCCTCACGACGCTTCTTGTCTTCAGCGGCGTGCTCCTCGCCCTCGCGGACCATGCGGGCGATGTCCTCCTTCGAGAGGCTCGAGCCACCCGTGATGGTCATCGACTGCTCCTTGCCGGTGCCCTTGTCCTTCGCGGACACGTGCACGATGCCGTTGGCGTCGATGTCGAAGGTGACCTCGACCTGCGGGATGCCGCGCGGGGCCGGCGCGATGCCGGTCAGCTCGAATGTTCCGAGGTTCTTGTTGTCGCGGGTGAACTGGCGCTCGCCCTGGAAGACCTGGATCGCGACGGACGGCTGGTTGTCGTCTGCCGTCGTGAAGGTCTCGCTGCGCTTGGTCGGGATGGCCGTGTTGCGCTCGATGAGCGTGGTCATCATGCCGCCCTTGGTCTCGATACCGAGGCTCAGCGGGGTGACGTCGATGAGCAGAACGTCCTTGCGCTCGCCCTTCAGCACGCCGGCCTGCAGGGCGGCGCCGACGGCGACGACCTCATCGGGGTTGACGCCCTTGTTGGGCTCCTTGCCGCCCGTGAGCTTCTTGACGAGCTCGACGACGGCGGGCATACGGGTCGATCCGCCGACGAGCACCACGTGGGCGATGTCGTTGACCGAGACGCCGGCCTCGCGGATGACGTCTTCGAACGGCTTCTTGGTGCGGTCGAGGAGGTCGGAGGTGAGCTCTTCGAACTTGGCACGGCTGAGCGTCTCGTCGAGGTTGGCGGGGCCGTTCTCGGTGAGCGACAGGTACGGCAGCTGGATGCTGGTCGACGTCGACGACGACAGCTCCTTCTTCGCCTGCTCCGCGGCCTCCTTGAGGCGCTGCTTGGCGATCTTGTCGCCGGAGACGTCGACGCCCGTGGCGTCTTTGAAGCGCTTGATCAGGTAGTCGACGACGCGCTGGTCCCAGTCGTCTCCACCGAGGCGGTTGTCACCGGAGGTGGAGCGGACCTGGATGGTCGAGAAGTCGTCGTCCTTTCCGACTTCGAGGAGCGACACGTCGAACGTTCCGCCACCGAGGTCGAAGACCAGGATGAGCTCGTCTTCCTTGCCCTTGTCGAGGCCGTAGGCGAGGGCGGCGGCGGTGGGCTCGTTGATGATGCGCAGAACGTTGAGGCCCGCGATCTCACCGGCCTCCTTCGTGGCCTGGCGCTCGGCGTCGTTGAAGTAAGCGGGAACCGTGATGACCGCGTCGGTGACGGTGTCGCCCAGGTAGGACTCCGCGTCGCGCTTGAGCTTGGCGAGGATTCGAGCCGACAGCTCCTGCGGGGTGTAGGGCTTGCCGTCGATGTCGACGGTCCAGTTGGTGCCGATGTGCCGCTTCACCGAGGAGATGGTGCGGTCGACGTTGGTGACGGCCTGGCGCTTGGCGGTCTCGCCGACGAGAACCTCGCCGTCTTTGGTGAATGCGACCACCGAGGGGGTCGTGCGGAAGCCTTCCGCGTTGGCGATGACGGTGGGTTCTCCACCTTCGAGGACCGCGACCACCGAGTTGGTGGTACCGAGGTCGATTCCTACTGCACGAGCCATGTGAGTGATTTCTCCTTGTTTTGCTGGCGGGACCGACGTTCTCACATCAAGAATGTCTAAGTTCTCACAAGGGTTGAGCCTTGTTGACTCAAGCTTGCCAGCGACCGAAATCCATGTCAAGTCTTCACAGCTAAAGTTGAGCTAGTTCGACTCAACTTTGACCACCGGCTCGCCGATCGGGTCAGTCCCGGATGCGCGAGGGGTGCGACAGCCGGGCGTCTCGCGCCGCGAAGACGGCTCCGTCGACGATCCTCGACGGATGCGAGGGCAGCGCGATCACCTCGACGTGGGCGTCGACGGACGGCGCGATGAGCGTGCCGAGCACACCGAGGTAGCCGTCGAGCACCACCACCTCCGCCCCGACCACCGCGGCGGCGGCCTCGATCGCCTGCGCCAGCGAGGCCATGGCGGCGGCCACCGCGGCCGCCGCCGCCTCGTCTCCCTCGGCCACGGCTGCCAGCAGCACCGACAGGGCCTCACGGGGAAAGCGGTCGACGAGGTCGGCCGCCTCGGCGTCGGATCGCACGCCCGCCGTCGTCAGCAGCCCCGCCAGGGCGACCGCGTCTCCGAGTCGACACGACTCACCGCCCTCGATCGTCACGGGGATCCGCGCGAAGTCGGCCTCGCCGAGGCCGCCGGGGATGGCCGGCTCGCCGGCGACGAGAACGCAGCCCGCCACCGCGCGCTCCCCGCCGAAATACAGCAGGGTGCGTTCGCCGATGCGCTCGCGCAGTTCGCCGCGCACGAGCCCGAGGGCGGCGGTCGCACTGTCGCTCACGACCTGAACGACGGCGCCGCCGCAGCCGTGCGCGGCCAGCTGATCGCGCACCCCGCTCGCGATGTCGACGTCGGCCCAGTCGAGGGCATCCGACCGCACGACGACGTCGCCCCAGGGCGATACACGCCCTGCAACAGCGATGCTCACGGCCGTCAGGACTCGCGGGGACTCCACCGACTCGACGATCCAGTCGATCGCGGCGGCGAGCATCCGTATCGCCTGTGTGGGATCGCCGCCCCGCAGGTCGGCGCGATCGGCGTAGCTGCCGAGGTGATCGCCACCGACGGTGGCCGTCTTCGCACGAACGCCGTCGACATCCACCCGGAGCCCCGCGACGACCCAGCCGTCACCCGACAGCGACACGGCGTGCGTGGGGCGTCCGAGACGGGACTGCGTGTCGGCGAGCCCCTCTGTCACGAGATCGAGGGCCTTCAGCTCGCCGATCATGCCCGTCAGGGTCGACAGTCCGAGCCTCGACGAGTCGGCGATCTGGGCTCTGGACGACGGGCCGTGGTCTCGCAGATAGCGCAGCACGAGTGCGAGATTGTGCTCTCGCAGATCTGCAGTATCTCCTCCGCGCCCCCGCACGAAGAGGCCCCCCGGGTGCCTATTCATGCGTCTAACCCTAGCCCGGAAGATCACGGCGGCACGGGTGATTTCACCTCGTGTGCACGCGTTGTCTGCTGCCTCGTCTCGGCGCACGGCTACTGTGTGAACATGACTCAGAATCCCGGCGACGCAGCCGGCCCAGACGACGCCTCGACGCGGGCCGCGATGCCACTTGTCGCCAATACCGGCGCGGCCCTGGCTGTGGGACTCGACCTGCAGGTGGAACCCGTTCCGGCGAGGCAGGTTCGGTCATGGGCGCTGTGGGACTGGGCCACCCAGCCCTTCAATTCGGTCATCCTCACCTTCATCTTCACCGCCCTCTATCTCACCACCGACGTGTTCCTGCCGGCCGACGTGGCCGCGCTGCCCAAGAACGATCCGGTGAAGGTCGCCGGCCTCGCCGAACTCGCCAGCGGGTTCGGCTTCGCGATCTTCCTGGCCGGGCTGGTCATCCTCGTGCTCGCGCCGGTGCTCGGCCAGCGCGCCGACCGCACGGGCAGCCGCAAGGGCGGCCTGCTCGTCTACACGGTGCTGCTCGTGCTCTGCATGGCCGGTCTGTTCTTCGTGCAGGGACAGCCCAGCTTCTTCGTTCTCGGGGCGTCACTCGTGGCAATCGGAAGCGTCTTCAGCGAACTCGCCGGGGTGAACTACAACGCGATGCTCGTGCAGGTGTCGACGAAGAAGACGATCGGGCGGGTCAGCGGCCTGGGCTGGGGCCTCGGCTACATCGGCGGCATCGTCGCGCTCGTCATCGTGGTCGTGGCCTACAGCGCCGACTGGTTCGGGCTGTCGCAGGAGAACGGCCTGCCGTTCCGCGTCGTCGCGGTCGGCTGTGCCATCTGGACCGTGATCTTCGCCATTCCCATCTTCGTGTTCGTTCCGGAGCTGCCCCCGGCGCCCTCGGTCGGCCCCAAGGTCGGCTTCTTCGCGAGCTACGCGGTTCTCGTGAAAGACATCGCCCGGCTCTTCCGCGAGAGCCGGCACACGTTCTGGTTCCTCGTGGCCAGTGCCGTGTACCGCGACGGCCTGGCGGGCGTGTTCGCGTTCGGGGCGATCATCGCCTCGGGCACGTTCGGATTCGAGTTCCTCGAGGTCGTCGCCTTCGGAATCGCCGCCAACCTCGTTGCCGGAGTGAGCACGATCATCTCCGGGCGCTTCGACGACCGCTTCGGGCCGCGGGCCGTCATCCTGTTCTCTCTGATCGGCCTCGTGGTGGCGGGCACCGCCGTCTTCGCCCTGCACGACGCGGGCAAGATCGTGTTCTGGATCGGCGGCCTCGCCCTCTGCCTCTTCGTCGGCCCCGCACAGACCGCATCGCGCTCGCTGCTGGCACGGGTGTCGCCCGTGGGGCGAGAGGGCGAGATCTTCGGCCTCTACGCCACGACGGGACGAGCGGCCAGCTTCATCTCGCCCGGCCTCTGGGCGCTGTTCATCGCCATCGCGGGTGCACAGTACTGGGGCATCCTCGGCATCGTGCTCGTGGTGGCGGTGGGCCTGGTGCTGATGCTCTTCGTGAAGCTCCCCGACCTGCGCGCGGCCGCCACCGACGCGCGGTAGCCGGCCCCGAGCATCCGCTGCCCCGCGCCTGTTGCCGGGGGCGACGGATGTTGCCGGTCGCCCGGGCACATTCGTCGCCCCGAGCAACACTCGCGGCGAGGCTAGGGAACGAGCACCCACAGCCAGATCAGCAGCATGGTCACCACGAATCCGCACACGAAGTTGAACAGCAGGAAGCGTCGCCACCCGGTGTTGGCCCGCTCGGCGTCGGCGTCGGCGATCGACCAGTACGGCAGCACGCTCAGCGCGTACGGCAGCACCAGCAATCCTCCCAGCGGGCCCGGCCACGTGGTGAAGAGCATCAGCACTCCCCCGAGCAGGTAGGCCACGAAGGCGAAGCGCACAGTCGCGGCACCGCCGATGACGGTGGCGATCGACGCGATGCCGCCCTCCCTGTCGGCCACGATGTCCTGCACCGCACCGAACGCGTGGCTGGCGACGCCCCACAGGAAGAACGCGGCCAGCACGGCCCAGAGCGCGGGCGTGAACGCCGCCCCGGCCAGCACCAGCCCGTAGACGGCCGGACTCACGAAGTGCGTGCTCGAGGTGAGCGAGTCGATGAACGGGCGCTCCTTGAACCGCAGCTTCGGAGCGCTGTAGGCGAGCACCGCGAACAGGCTCACGGCGAGCACCAGCCACGACAGCGGCGATCCGACCAGCACGAGATACACGATGAACGGCACATTCGTGATGACCACCGCCCAGAGGGTCGGCCGGTGCAGTGACTTGTCGAGCACCGCCCCTTCGACGCCGCCCTTGCGCGGATTGCGCATGTCGGACTCGTAGTCGAACACGTCGTTGATCCCGTACATCGCGAGGTTGTAGGGAATCAGGAAGTACAGGGTGCCCAGCACGAAGACGAGGTCGACCTCGTGCGTGACCAGCAGGTATCCGGCGGCGAACGGAAACGCCGTGTTGACCCACGAGAGGGGCCGCGACGACAGCAGCAGTTGACGGATCATGCGCGCTCCTCCGGGCGTGCGACGGCACCGGATGCGCGCGAGCCCGCGGGCAGCAGCATCCAGAGCGACGGCAGCAGAACGGCGGCGGCGATCGCGTAGGCGAAGTCCTCGAGCGGCGCGATGCCGATGAAGGCCCCCGAGATGAGGGAGGGCTCGTAGCCGACGAGCCCGATTCCGATCATCACGTTGTCGAAGACCGCGGTCATCACCAGCAGAACGCCGAGGGTGATGGCGACCGCGACCCACGGCCGGGTGCTCCGGATGCGCACGGCCGCGACGATCGCGACGATCGCGACGACCGCGAGGAAGATCGCATTGAGCGTCCAGTAGGTCACGAGCGCACCGCCTCGCGGCGGGTGCCGCGACCGGCCTGACCGGCGGATGCCCGCGTCAGGAACCCGAACAGGTTCATCGCGAGATAGCAGAGCAGGGTGAGGAAGAAGATCTCCTCGACAGGCAGCTCGGGCGCCAGCTGCAGACCCGTCATGAACGACGTCTCTCCGCGAAAGAAGATGCCGAGCCCGATGCCGGCCAGATCCCAGCCGACGAAGAACACGAGACCTGCGACGAGAACAATGGATGCCCGGCGCGCGTCGCGGAAGAAGAACAGCGTGAATCGACGGTCGAGCACCACCATGCCCGTGATCGAGACGAGGAGCGCGAGCAGGTACAGCAGACCCATCAGTCGCCGGGCTCCGCCAGTGCTCCCGTGCTCGTGTCGCCGCGCAGTCGCTTGATCACGAGCTCCGCGCTGATCAGGCACATGGGCAGGCCGATGCCGGGAATCGTGGATCCTCCGGCGTAGACGAGTCCGTCGACCTTCTTCGACACATTGCCCGCTCGGAAGAACGCGCTCTGGCCCAGGGTGTGGGCCGGGCCCAACGCTGTGCCCTTCCACGCGTTGAGGTCGTCGACGAAGTCGGCGGGGCCGACGGTGCGTCGCACCACGATGCGGTCGGCGAGGTCGGGAACGCCGGCCCACTCGGCCACCTGCGCGATCGCGGCGTCGGCGATCCTTTCGACCCGGGCATCCCCCAGGCCGTTCTCGCCGCCGTGACCGATGCCGGGGTCGGCCGGGATCGGAACGAGGATGAAGATGTTCTCGTGACCGTCGGGCGCGACGGTGTCGTCGGTGGCGCTGGGGCGGCAGACGTAGATCGACGCGGGCTCGGGAACCGAGGTGGCCCCCTTCGGCCCGAAGCGCCCGAAGCGGCTCGCTCCGAAGATCTTGCCGAAGTCGCCCTTCCAGTCCTTCGTGAAGAACAGCGAGTGGTGCGCCAGCTGGGGCAGCTCGCCCGAGACGCCCAGGTAGACCAGCACGGCGCTGGGCCCGGCGGTCTTCTTCTGCCAGTACGACTCGGGGTAGGTCTGCAGTTCGGGCAGCAGCATGGTGGTCTCGACATGCCGCAGGTCGGCGGTGGCGACAACCAGCTCGGCCTCCAGCTCGTGGGCGCGCCCCTCGTCGTCGACGTAGTGCACGCCGCCGACACGGCTGCGATCGGATGCCGGTGGCCCGGCCACGACGTCGGTCGCCGCCGCGGGCGCCGTCGCTGGGGCAGCCGGTGCGGACTCAGTGGAGCCCTGCGCATCCGCCTCGCCCGCGAGCAGTCGCCGCAGCTCGTCGCGGTCGATCACGTTCGTGTCGAACTCGGTGGTCTCGTAGTCGTACACGCTCTTCTCGGGCTCGGGAGCCTTCAGCGCGGGATCGAGTTCGAGCACGATGCGCGTCACGGTCGCGCCGCTGCGGATCTCGACGCCCGCGTCTCGGGCGATGTTCTCGATGCTGGCGATCACCTGGCCGAAGCCGCCCTGGGGGTAGAGCACGCCGTCGTTCATGTCGAGGTGGCTCATGAGGTGGTACATGCTCGGAGCGGCATACGGCGAGGAACCCAGGAAGACGGCGGGGTAGCCGAGGATCTGCTGCAGTCGCGGATCGCGCACCGTGCGACCGGCGAAGCTGGCCAGCGTCTCGGTGAGCAGGCGCACGAGTCGGGGCGTACGTGTGACGACGGGGCCGACCGCGAGCGGCTTGAGGTCTTGGAACGTGGAGTAGAGGAAGTACTTCTTGGCGAGGTCGTAGGTCTCGGCGGCGGAGTCGAGGTAGCCGGCCATCTTCACGCCGGCGCCGGGCTCGATCGATTCGAACAGCTCGAGGTTCGATTCGAGGTCGCTGCGGATGTCGACCGTGGTCTCCTCGCCCTCGAAGAACACCCGGTAGCCCGGGTCGAGGCGGGTGAGGTCGAGCTGCTCCGCGGCCGATGTACCCATGAGCTTGTAGAAGTGGTCGAAGACCTCGGGCATCAGGTACCACGAGGGGCCCGTGTCGAAGGTGAAGCCGTCTTTCTTCCACACGCCCGCGCGGCCGCCGACAGCGCCCCGCTTCTCGAGCAGGGTCACCCTATAGCCCTCGCGGGCGAGCAGGGCGGCGCTGGCCAGCCCGCTGATTCCGGCCCCGATGACGATGGCCCGCCGGGCCTCGCCCTGCGACTCGGTGCTGTCGCCGGTGGGGATGCTGGCTGTCACTCGTGCTCCTTCGGTAGACGACCCGCGGCAGCGAGGGCCGCGATTCGCATCTTAACGGGGTTGGGCACGCGGATGCGGGTGGTCACCAGGACGGAGGCCGGCGTTTCGCGTAGACGGCGGGTGAGCTCGGCAAAGAGTCCCTGCGCGAGCACGACGGCGCGCCGGGAGGAGCTGGGCAGCAGCGTCAGGGTCGAGCAGGCGATGTCGAGGTCGTTCTGGATGTCGTCGATGATGACGGCCTTCTGCGCCTCGGTGAAGGAGTCGACGTCGACACCGGGAAAGTAGCTGCGGCCGAGGGCCGTGAAGTCGGCGGCGAGGTCGCGCAAAAAGTTGATCTTCTGAAAGGCCGCGCCGAGGTGCCGCGCGCCGTCGACAAGCCGCGCCTCGTCCTCGTCGGAGTAGCGGTGACCGACGAGGAACGCCTTGAGGCACATCAGGCCGACGACCTCGGCGGATCCGTAGACGTAGAGGTCGAACGACTCGGGCGTGTGCTCGGTCTGGCTCAGGTCTGCGCGCATCGACGCATAGAACGGGCCCGAGAGCTCTTCGCCGAATCCGGTCTCGCGGGCCGTGAGCGCGAACGCGTGCACCACCAGGTTGGTGCTGAAGCCGCAGCGCATCGCCTCGTTCGTCTCGCTCTCGAGCGCGTCAAGCTGGGCTCGGATGGCGCCGGCATCGAGACGCGCCTCTGCGGCGACCCCGTCGACGACCTCGTCGGCGAGCCGCACGAGGGCGTAGATGTTCTCGACGTGCTGCCGCACCGTCGGAGACAGCAGCTTCGACGCAAGACCGAACGAGGTCGAGTATCTGCGGATGACGACAGCCGAGGCCTCCATGGCCACGCGGTCGTACAGCGATTCGGGCCGGGTCATTTGACCCGTTCCAGCACCGTGGCGACGAAGGCGCGGAACTCCGCGCGCACCGCATCGGGAAGCGCGCTCGACGCGAGCTGCTCCCAGGCCCTGTTGGCGAAGTCGCGGGCCAGAGCCTCTGCGTAGCGGCGGGCGCCGCTTTCTTCGAGCAGGCAGCGGATGCGCTGGGCACCGTCTTCATCGAGCTCGGGATCGCCGAACGACGGCTCGATCTGCGGCCACTGCTCGGTCGTCGCGGCGTAGGCGATGAGCACCGTGCGCTTGCCCTCGCGCAGGTCGCCGAGGGTGGACTTGCCGGTGTCTCCTTCGTCGCCGAAGACCCCGAGGAGGTCGTCGACGATCTGGTAGGCGATGCCGAGGTTGCGCCCGAACGACCCCAGGGCCTCGACCGCCGCCTCGTCGGCGCCCGCGAGCACCGCGCCGGCCTGGAGGGGGGTCTCGAAGGAGTAGACGGCCGTCTTCAGACGCTCCATGTCGACGATGTCCTCGACCGAGGGCGGGTCGGGGTGCAGCGAGAAGTCCACGTCGAGGAGCTCGCCGGCCGCCGATGCGAACATGGCCTCGTCGAGGATCTCGTGGAGGCGCTCGCGCAGCTCTCCGCTGACGCCGCTCCTATCGAGCAGGCGGAAGGCGTTGAAGAGGGCGAGATCGCCCGCGATGACGGCGACCGAGAGGCCGCGGTGCTCTGCGGTGGGAATGGGGATGCCCGCCGTCTGCGCCAGGTCGCGGTAGCTGCCCGACACGTTGGGGCCGCCACGACGGATGAAGTCTCGATCGATCACGTCGTCGTGCACGATCAGGGCGGTGTGCAGCAGCTCGAAGGCCGCGCCGACATAGGCGGCGGTCTCCGAGTCGGTTCCTCCCAGAGCCTCGTAGGCGGCGAGAACCATGGCCGGACGAAAGCGTTTGCCGCCGGCGGAGTTCTTCTCGAGCGTCTCCCAGAGAGTCACATAGCGAGGGCCGATGCCCGACGCCCGCGCCTTCGCGAGCCCGAAGAAGCGGTCGAGAACCGCATCGACGTGCTGCTGCCGCCGGCGGGTCACCACCACGAGATCATGCGTATCCACGGTTCGAGGCTAACTTACGAGACTGTCTAAGTACCGCGCCTCGTCGTGGGGATTGCACAATGGCGGGCCGCCTGCTCGAAGAATCCCCGCACGATCAGTCAGTCGGCTGACTATTCGCCCGCTCTGGCACAATAAGTGCATGTCCTCTCATGAACAGGTGGTTCTGCTTTCCGACGAAGGACTGCCGATCGGAACGGCCGACAAGGCCACGGTCCACACCGCCGACACGGCCCTGCACCTCGCCTTCTCGTGCCACGTCTACGACGCGCAGGGCCGCATCCTGGTCACCCGCCGCTCGCTCGGCAAGGTCGCCTGGCCCGGGGTGTGGACGAACTCGTTCTGCGGTCATCCGGCTCCGGGCGAGGCGATGACCGACGCCGTGGCGCGCCGCGCGCAGCGCGAGCTGGGAATCACGCTCGACGAGGTGACCCTGGTTCTCCCGGACTTCCGCTACCGGGCGACCGACGCATCCGGAATCGTCGAATACGAGATCTGCCCGGTGTTCACGGCCACGACGACCGACGAGGTCGCGGGCAACCCCGACGAGGTCGCCGAGTGGAACTGGGTCGACCCCGATGCCCTGCGCTCGGCCGTCGACAGCACGCCGTGGGCGTTCAGCCCGTGGCTGACCCTGCAGCTGCCGCTGCTCAGCGAGGCGACCGCGTCGGCACGGTGAGGATCTCGGCGCCGTCGTCCGTGATGGCGATCGTGTGCTCGCTGTGCGCCGTGCGTGCGCCGGTGGCGCTGCGCAGCGTCCACCCGTCGGGGTCCGTCACGAGTTCGTCGGTGTCGGCCATCACCCACGGCTCGAGCGCGAGCAGCAGGCCCGGCCGCAGGCGATAGCCCCGACCCGGTCGACCTGTATTCGAGACGTGCGGATCCTGGTGCATCGTCGACCCGATTCCGTGGCCGCCGAACTCGACGTTGATCGGATAGCCCGCGTGCGTGAGTACGGAGCCGATGGCGTGGGAGATGTCTCCGATTCGTGCACCCGGGCCTGCGGCGGCGATGCCTGCGGCGAGAGCCCTCTCTGTCACTTCGATCATCGCGACGCTCTGCGGCGGCCTCGATCGACCCACGACGAAGCTGATGGCGGAGTCCGCGGCCACGCCGCCCAACGACACGGCTAGGTCGAGCGTCAGCAGGTCTCCGTCCTGCAGGGCGTAGTCGTGCGGCATGCCATGCAGAACGGCGTCGTTCACCGCGGTGCAGATGTAGTGGCCGAACGGTCCTCTGCCGAACGACGGTGCGTAGTCGACGTAGCAGGATTCGGCGCCGGCCTCGAGGATCAGGTGCTTGGCCCATCGGTCGATGTCGAGCAGATTCGTGCCCACGGTGCTCCGCAGCCTCAGAGACTGCAGGATGTCGGCGACGAGGCCGCCGGTGACTCGCGCTCGGGTCAGTTGGGCCGGGCTCAGGATCTCGATCATGCCGATAACTATACCGGTACTGTTATAACGGTATTAGAATAGCAAGCATGGTCCGACTTCCCATCACCCCCGACGAGCTCGAGCGCGGTCAGCGACTCGGTGCCCTGTTACGGCACGCGCGAGGCGAGCGCTCCATGCTCGACGTGGCCCTCGAGGCAGGGGTCTCGCCTGAGACGCTGCGCAAGATCGAGACCGGCCGCGTCGCCACTCCGTCGTTCCAATCGATCGCGGCGATCGGGCGCGTTCTCGGGCTCTCGCTCGACGACGTGTGGGCCGAGATCAACCCGCCGCAGGCAGTGCTCCTGGCCCGCTGAGGGTCTCGACGTTCTCGAGGGCGACCTCGCGGCCGTCGCTCGCGACGAAGGCGATGTGCAGCAGCTCGTTCGTGCCGCGCTCGCGATGCTCGACGACCGGGCCGAACCCCGTCGGTCGATGCGTGTCGCCCCACTGGGCGAAGCTCGCGAGCACAACACCGAGGTCACGGCCCGCTTCAGTGAGCAGGTACTCCGACCGCTCGCGCTCGCCTTCGGCGCGGTAGGAGCGCCGCTCGAGCACGTCGAACTCGACGAGCGTCGACAGCCTGGCCGCGAGCACGTCTTTGGCCACGCCGAGCCTCTGTTGGAAATCGGAGAACCTCGTGACGCCCGCCAGGGCCTCCCGCACCACGAGGATCGTCCACTTCTCTCCGAGCACCTCGAGGCTGCGCGCCACGGGGCACCGAGGGTCTTTTCCCAGAACCGATGTCGCCATTCCTCGACGATAGCATCTGGGTTTGATTCCGCAACTCAGGGTGCTAGGTTGTGAATCACAACCTAGAAGGAAGAAGTTCACCATGCCATCAGCAATCAGCGGCGCCGTCGTTCTCGTCACCGGAGCAAACGGAGGACTGGGACGCGAGTTCGTCGCCCAGGCCCTCGAGCGCGGGGCGACGAAGGTCTACGCCACGGCCCGGACGCCGCGCGAGTGGAACGACGCACGGGTGCAGACGATCGCGCTCGACGTGACGGACGAGTCCTCGGTGAGGGCCGCCGCCGCCATCGCAGCGGACACCACCATCGTGATCAACAACGCCGGCGTCGGCGGCGACGTGCCCATGCTGGGCGGCTCCGAGGCGCTGCGCCGCATGTTCGAGACCAACTTCTTCGGAGCGGTCTCGGTGGCGCGGGAGTTCGCGCCCGTGCTCGCCGGCAATGGAGGCGGGGCCCTGCTCGACGTGCACTCCGCGCTGAGCTGGCTCGGCGTGGCCGGCGGGTACAGCGCCACAAAGGCCGCCTTCTGGTCGGCGACGAACTCGCTGCGCCTCGAGCTCGCACCCCAGGGCACGCACGTGGTCGGCCTGCACCTCGGCTACGCGGACACTCCCATGACCGAGGGGGTCACCGAGTTCAAGAGCGACCCGGCCGACATCGTCGCCCGCGCCTACGACGGCCTCGAGGCCGGCGAGTTCGAGGTGCTCGCAGACGAGACGAGCGTTCAGGTGAAGGCGGGCCTCTCCGCCCCACTGCACGCCCTGTACCCGCAGCTCGCGTCGGCGGTGCCCACGGCCTGAGCACGGAGAGTGCTGCCGATGCCCCGGACGGACTTATGCCGTTCGGGGCATTCACCTGTCATGTCCCGGTAGACTGAAGCTCCACACGGCCGCTTGCGACCGGGCGCGAACCGTTCCCCGGCTGACTATCTGAGGGAGCCGAAATGATCATCTCTCTCGTCGGCTTCGCCCTCGCCGGGCTCGTCCTTCCCACGCTTACGGCCCGCTTCGGCCCTCGTATGTTCGTGTTCGCCGCACTCGTTCCCGCGGCCGTCTTCGTCGCACTGCTCTTCCAGGTCCCCGCCGTGACCCGAGGCGAGACTCCCACCGAGCTGCACCCGTGGGTGCCGCAGCTCGACCTCGCATTCGCGTTCCGCCTCGACGCCCTCTCGCTCACGATGGCGCTCATCGTCACAGGCGTCGGAACGCTCGTCGTGCTCTATTGCGCCCGCTACTTCCGGCGCGGCGAAGACGGACTCGGCCGCTTCAGCGGCGTGCTCCTCGCCTTCGCCGGAGCCATGTTCGGCCTCGTGGTCAGCGACGACATCTACGTGCTCTTTATGTTCTGGGAGGCGACCACCGTCTTCTCCTACCTGCTCATCGGCCAGTACACCGCGAAGCGCAAGAGCAGGGGTGCCGCGCTCCAGGCCCTGCTCGTGACCACGGCGGGCGGGCTCGCCATGCTGGTGGGCGTCGTCATCCTGGCCGTCGAGTCGGGCACCACGCGGGTGTCGCAGATCGTCGCAGACCCGCCGCAGGCATCCGGTCTCGTCACGGTAGCCGTGATTCTCGTGCTCGTCGGAGCACTGTCGAAGTCGGCCCAGGTTCCCCTGCATTTCTGGCTTCCCTCCGCCATGGCCGCACCGACCCCCGTGAGTGCCTACCTGCACGCTGCGGCGATGGTGAAGGCCGGCATCTTCCTGATCGCCCTGCTGGTTCCCGCGTTCGGTGACACCCCCGGATGGCGGCCGCTGCTCGTGGCGGTCGGCGTTCTGACCATGCTGGTGGGCGGATGGCGGGCCCTGCGCCAGCACGACCTGAAGCTGCTGCTCGCCTATGGAACCGTCAGCCAGCTCGGCTTCCTCACCGTGGTCGTGGGCTACGGCACCCGCAACGCCGCGCTCGCCGGCATCACGCTCATCACCGGCCACGCCCTCTTCAAGGCCACCCTCTTCCTGGTGGTCGGCATCATCGACAACCGCCTCGGCACGCGCGACCTGCGCAAGATCAGCGGGCTCGGGCGGCAGGCTCCCCTGCTGGCGATCGTCGCGACCCTCGCGGCCGCGTCGATGGCGGGCCTGCCTCCTCTGCTCGGCTTCGTGGCGAAGGAGGCCACGTTCACGGCCCTGCTCGAAGACGCCGAGCACGGGGCTCCGCTCGGGCTCGTCGCCCTCATCGGCGTCTCCGTCGGCTCCGTTCTCACCGTTGCCTACACCGCGCGATTCCTCTGGGGCGCCTTCGCGTCGAAGCCAGGCGTCGAGCCCGCCGAGTTCGTGCACGAGCACGTCGACTTCCTCATCTCGCCCGCGATTCTCGCCCTCACCAGCCTCGGCCTCGGCATCGCCTCCCCGCTGCTCGACCCGCTCTTCGGCCTGTATGCCGACACCGTTCCGCCGCTCAGCGGCGAGGCGTCGGCCGTCTCGGGCGCCAGCGCCGCAGGCGACCAGCTAACCCCTCCGGATGCGGCCCATCTGGCGCTGTGGCACGGTCTCGAGCCGGCCCTCGGCATCTCGGCGGTCACCCTCGTTCTCGGACTCGCCCTCTTCGCCGCGCGCACCCGGGTGTCCGCCATCCAGGGCCGCGTGCCGTCGCTGATCGACTCGGCCCGCGGCTACAGCCGCATCGTGCACCTCGTCGACCGCGGAGCCGTGCGCCTTACCCGAGTGACCCAGACCGGATCGCTGCCGATCTACGTCGCGACCATCCTCGTCGTGCTCGTGGCGGCGGTCGGCACCGCGCTCGCGCTCGTCGGCGAGCTGCCTGGCTCGTTCCGAATCTGGGATTCGCCGGCTCAGCTGCCCATCGCGATCGTCATGGGCGTCGCCACCATCGCCGCCGCCCGAGCACAGAAGCGCTTTATGGCCGTGGTGCTCGTGGGCGTGACCGGCTACGGCATGGCCGCGCTCTTCGCTCTGCAGGGCGCCGCCGACCTCGCGCTGACGCAGGCACTCGTCGAGACCGTCACGCTCGTGACCTTCGTTCTCGTCCTGCGCCGGCTGCCGTCGGCCATCGGGCAGGACCACGGCCGGCGGCACCGCGTCGTGCGGGCCGTCATCGGCGTCGGCGTCGGCATCCTGATGTCGGTCGTGGCCGTGGTCGCCCTCGGCTCCCGCATCGCCGAGCCCATCTCGCTGCAGTTCCCCCAGCTCGCCTACGAGGGCGGGCACGGACGCAACGTGGTGAACGTGCTGCTCGTCGACATCCGCGGCTGGGACACCCTGGGTGAACTCAGCGTGCTCGTCGTCGCCGCGACCGGCGTCGCGAGCCTCGTTTTCCTCTCCCGACGCAGCGGTGACATGCCGAGGCTCGGGCCCGAGACAGAGCGACCCCGTTGGTTCGCCCGCCGCACGCGTCTGGCCGAGGCGCCCGTCGAGGCCACCGCGAGCGCCGGGGCCACTCCCGACGGGGCCGCGCCCTCGCAAGAGGGGTCCGGGCAGCGCACCCCCTGGCTGCTGGCAGGCAAGACGCTCGCCCCCGAGAATCGCTCGATCATCCTCGAGGTGGTCGTGCGGCTCCTGTTCCACTCGGCCATCGTCGTATCGGTCTACCTGCTCTTCGCCGGCCACAACATCCCCGGCGGCGGCTTCGCCGGGGGGCTTGTCGCCGGTCTCGCTTTCATCGCACGCTACCTCGCAGCGGGGCGGTTCGAACTGGGCGAGGCGGCCCCCGTCGATGCCGGAAAGCTGCTCGGCTTCGGCGTGCTCTTCGCCGGAGGCACGGCGCTGGTGCCCATCTTCCTCGGCGCCGACGCCCTCACCTCGACCTGGTTCGAGGCCGAGATTCCCGTGATCGGGCATATCGAGTTCGTCACCTCCACCCTGTTCGACATCGGCGTCTATCTCATCGTCGTGGGTCTCGCCCTCGACATCCTGCGCAGCCTCGGAGCCGAGATCGACCGGCAGCAGGAAGAGGACCACGACGACGAGAGCAGTGACGACGACGGCCTTCCCGGAGCCCACGAGGTGAACTCGCTGAGCAGCGCGCCCGATGCTGCAGCCCTCGACGCTCCCGCATCCGACTCACCCGCCGACACACCGACATCCCCCGAGAGGAGCCCCCGATGAGCGCCTCCCTGGTTCTGATCCTGCTGATGGCCGTGCTGTACGCGGGCGGCGTGTATTTGCTGCTCGGGCGCAGCATGACCCGCATGCTCCTCGGCTTCCTGCTCGTGGGCAACGCCACCAATCTCCTCATCCTGATCATCGCGGGGCCGGCCGGCCTCGCCCCGATCGTGGCCGACGGTGTCGAGCCGTCCGAGATGCACGATCCGCTGCCGGAGGCGCTCATCCTGACCGCCATCGTCATCACCTTCGGCGTCTCGGCGTTCCTGCTCGCCCTCATCTACCGCTCGTGGCGCATCGCCCGGGCCGACGTGGTCACGACCGACGCCGCCGACGCGGCCGTGGGCGGCAGCTCCATCGACGACGAGGAGAGCACCGAGGCCGAGGACGGCTCGGACGAAGACACCGAATTCGAAGGCCGAGCGGAGGCGAAGACATCGTGACCGCCCTCATGAACTCGCTCATCCCCCTCGTCGTGCTGCTGCCCCTCATCGGCGCCGCGGGCGCCCTCGTGGCGGGTCGACGACCGCGCCTGCAGGTCACGTTCTCCATCACGGTGCTGTCTCTCGTCGTGCTCACGAGCGCCGCACTCGTCTACCTCACCGACCAGACCGGCGGCCACACCGTCGAGGTGGGCGGGTGGTCGGCACCCTTCGGCATCGTGCTGGTGGTCGACAGGCTCTCGGCGCTGATGCTGCTGATCTCGTCGATCGTGCTTCTGTGCGTTCTCGTGTTCTCGGTCGGCCAGGGCATGGCAGACGGCGACCGCGAGACTCCCGTGTCGATCTACCACCCGAGCTACCTGATCCTGGCCGCCGGGGTCTTCAACGCCTTCATCGCGGGCGACCTCTTCAATCTCTACGTGAGCTTCGAGATCCTGCTGGTGGCGAGCTACGTGCTGCTCACCCTCGGCGGAACCCAGGCGCGTATCAAGGCCGGCATCACGTACATCATCGTGAGCCTCGTGTCGTCGATGCTCTTCCTGGCGTCGATCGCCATGATCTACGGCGCCACCGGAACCGTGAACATCGCCCAGCTGTCGGTGCGCCTCGGCGAGCTGCCCGCCGACATCCAGCTCGTGCTGCAGATCATGCTGCTGGTGGCGTTCGGAATCAAGGCGGCCGTCTTCCCACTCTCGTTCTGGCTGCCCGACTCCTACCCCACGGCCCCGGCGCCGGTCACCGCGGTGTTCGCGGGTCTGCTCACCAAGGTCGGCGTCTACGCAATCATCCGCACCGAGACCATCCTGTTCCCGGGCGACACCCTGCAGACGGTGCTGCTCGTCGTCGCGCTGCTCACCCTGGTGATCGGCATCCTGGGCGCCGTCGCGCAATCCGACATCAAGCGGATGCTGTCGTTCACGCTGGTCAGCCACATCGGTTACATGATCTTCGGCATCGCGATCGGAACGGTGGCCGGGATGGGCGCCACGATCTACTACGTGATCCACCACATCACTGTGCAGACCACGCTCTTCCTCGCGACGGGACTCGTCGAGCGGCAGGGCGGGACAACCGCGCTCAACAGACTCGGCGGACTGCTCAAGGCCTCGCCCGTGATCGCGGTGCTGTTCTTCGTTCCCGCGCTCAACCTCGGAGGCATCCCGCCGTTCTCGGGCTTCATCGGCAAGCTGGGCCTGTTCGAGGCCGGAGCGCAGGCGCCATCGCCGCTCATCTGGGTGCTCATCGGGGCCGGTGCGCTCACCTCGCTGCTCACCCTCTACGCGCTCATGCGCGCGTGGAGTCTCGCGTTCTGGCGCCCCAAGCGCGAGGCGCACGAAGAGGAGTCACCGGCGCTCGACCGCATCGAAGAGGCGCCCGACGAGTCGGCCGACGTGCAGGAGACCAAGGCGTCGCCGCGCATCATGATCGGTGCCACCGTGGCCATGGTCACCGTGAGTCTGGCCCTCACCGTCTTCGCCGGGCCCCTGTACTCCATGGCCACCCGCGCGGCCCAGAACCTCGAGCAGCCCGCCGACTACATCTCGCTCGTCTTCCCCGACGGAGGCGTCTCGTGAGCCGCATGAAGGGGTCGATCTGGCGTCAGGTGCCGCTGCTCGTCTGGCTCGTGGTGCTCTGGCTCTTCCTCTGGGACCAGGTGTCGGTGCTCAGCATCGTCACGGGACTGGTGCTCGCCCTGCTCGTGACCCGGGTCTTCTACCTCCCGCCCGTCGAGCTGCCCGACCGGGTGAATCCGCTCGGCGTGCTCCTGTTCCTGGCGAGATTCGTCTTCGATCTGGTTCGCGCGTCGTTCCAGGTGGCGTGCATGGCGATCGACCCGCGACGCGTGCCGACGAGCTCCATCATCGCTGTGCAGCTGTCGACGAAGTCCGACCTCAGCCTCACCCTCACCGCCCTGGCCGTATCGCTGGTTCCCGGCTCGCTGATCGTCGAGGCCGACCGGCAGGACGACATCCTGTATCTGCACGCGCTGGGAACCGAGACCCCGGAGGACGTCGAGCAGGTTCGCGCTGGCGTTCTCGCGGTCGAGGAGCGCATCGTGCGCGCCATCGGTTCGCGCGACGACGTGCGCCGCGTCAACATGTCGCGGGCCGAGCGGTCGCTTCCTCCACTCATCACCGGGAGGCGACAGAGCGCCTGGGAGTCGCGGCATCCGATCGTTCCCGCCGAGCAGTACACACCAGAAGGGGGATACCCGGAATGAACATCGTCGTCTACGTGGCCGGAGCCCTCTTCGCGGTCGCCGCACTCTTCGCCGTCGTGCGCATCTGGCGCGGACCGTCGATCCTCGACCGCATGGTGGCCGCAGACATGCTGCTCTCGACCCTCATCTGCGTTCTGGGGGCGGAGATGGTCTACAACCACCACACGCGCACCCTTCCCGTCGCCCTCGTGCTCGCCATGTTCGCCTTCGTCGGCTCGGTCAGCGTGGCCCGGTTCGCGACGAAGCAGAAGGAGGCCGAGGCGAAGCAGGCCGATAGGGGCACTTCCCCCCTCGACCCGTCGCTCGACGAGCTGGCAGGAGGCGAGAAATGAGCGCCGACGCGTGGTTCGAGATCGCATCCTCTGTCTGTCTGCTCATCGGCGCGCTGCTCAGCCTCGCGGCCGGCATCGGGCTCCTGCGTTTTCCGGATGCCCTCTCTCGCATGCACGCGGCGACCAAGCCGCAGATCGCGGGGCTGGCGTTCATCCTGCTCGCCATCGCGCTCGAGCAGCGCAACTGGGCCACGGCCTCCACGCTGTTTCTGGTGATGCTCTTCCAGATGCTCACGGCCCCGGTGGCCGCGCACATGATCGGGCGCGCCGCCTACCGCACACGCCACCTTCGCCGCGAGCTGCTGCTCACCGACGAACTCGCCGACGTGGTCGACCGCGCCAGCCAGGACCTGGCGACGGACCCGGCCGCCCGCCCGGAGTAGCCGGCGCGCCCGCCCGCCCGCGCGCATCCGGCACGTCTGTTGCCCGTGGCGACGGATGTGCCCGGGCGACCGGCAACATCCGTCGCGCAGGGCAACACCCGTGAGTGGTCAGTCGGCCTGGGAGACGTCAGTCCGGTGGAAGTTGAGGTGCGAGCGCGAGGCCGTCGGGCCGCGCTGGCCCTGGTAGCGGGAGCCGTACTCCGTTGAACCGTAGGGCTTCTCGGCGGGGCTCGACAGGCGGAAGAAGCAGAGCTGGCCGATCTTCATGCCGGGCCAGAGCTTGATCGGCAGGGTCGCCACGTTCGACAGCTCGAGGGTGACGTGGCCGGAGAAGCCGGGGTCGATGAACCCGGCGGTCGAGTGGGTCAGCAGGCCGAGTCGGCCCAGCGAGCTCTTGCCCTCGAGTCGCGCGGCGATGTCGTCGGGCAGGGTGACGAGCTCGAATGTCGAGCCCAGCACGAACTCCCCCGGGTGCAGGATGAACGGCTCGTCGGGCTTGGCCTCGATGAGCCGCGTGAGTTCGGGCTGATCCTCGGCCGGATCGATGAACGGATACTTGTGATTGTCGAACAGCCTGAAGAAGCGGTCGAGGCGCACGTCGATGCTCGAGGGCTGGATCAGCTCGGGCTGGTAGGGATCGAGGCCGATGCGGCCCTCGTCGAGTTCGGCTTTGATGTCACGATCGGATAGCAGCACGGCCATAGCCTAGCCAAGTGGCGGGCCTGGCCACATGCGTAGCCCTGCAGGGCCGATCGGGCCTCGCACTAGGGTGGTCGGATGGACGCCTCCGACCCGTTCGCCCGGGCTCTCTCCGCCCCCTCGACTCTTCCCTCGGAGCTCGCCGGACTCGACGCCGACCCCCTGTGGGCGGCCCTGCTGACGAGCGTGCAGAACGTGGTGCTCGGAGAGGTCCGCCGCGGCCGCCACCCCGAGCTCGCCGACGAGACGCAGCGCTCGGCGTGGCCGGCGCTCCTCGACCGGCTCGGGCACGACGCGCGCGTGCGCATCGGGCGCGAGATCGTCGACGAGCTCACGGTGGGCACGGTCGACGAGCTCTGGGTGACGGCGATGCGCGTGGCGGGCCAAGGCGGCGGCGCGGGGTCGCCTGGGGTCGCCGGTGCGGCCGGGGTCGATCCGGATGCGATGGGCCGGCAGGCCGTGACCAGCGCCGACCCCGGGGTGCAGGAGCGCGTCGTCGACCTGCTCGAGCTGCTCGGCGAGGTCGTCGACGCCCAGCTCACCGATCGCTTCGGAGTACTCGCCGACGAGTCGCGCGCGGGGGCGGTCGAGTTCTCGCTGTCGGATGCCGGACCCGCGCCGGCACCGGTGTCAGAGCCCTCGCGGCCGACTAGGTCCGAGCAGCGGCCGGGTGCACCTCAGGCATCGCCCTTCGTCGCGCCCGTCCCCGTGGCTCCCGCCGATGCGGGGCTCGTCGCGGCTCTGCCACCGGCGCTGGCGCAACCGCCCGCCCGACCGGCGGCCCTGCCGGTGTTCGACTGGGAACCCGGCCCCGGGCATCCGGTCGCGGCGCGACCTGAGAGCGCCGCAGCCGCACAGCCCGCGGCCCCGCAGATCGCCGCGCCCCAGGCTCCGCCAGAACACACCGTCGCGCGGCAGCCCGAGACGCCCCCGGGCGATCCGGGATGGCGGCCCCTGCCGACGACGTCGGCCACGCGCACGCCGGCAACGTTCGGAAAGCGCGCGGCGGCCTTTCTGATCGATCGGGCGATCACCACCCTCATCGTGACCGCGGCCGCGCTGCTCTTCGTGTGGCCGGCAGCGGCGTACGCGTCGTCGACGCCTCGCCCCGAGGCGGGCACGCTCGTCGTAGCCCTGGCCCTCGTGGGCGTGGCTGCGGTGAGCCTCGGCTGGTTCCTCGTCATCGCCTGGCTCGTCGGAACGCGCGGCGCCTCCCCCGGCAAGCGGATCATGCGCATCGAGGTGGTGGGATTCTCGTCGCCCGGACCGATCGGCTTCGGGCGAGCGCTGTTGCGCGGGCTGATCCTCGCCGCCTTCACGATCGGCAGCATCGTGACCTCCTGGCTGCCCTACGCATCCGTCTTCTGGGACTCGTCGAAGCAGCTGCGCGGCTGGCACGACAAGGCCGTCGACGACATCGTGGTCGAACTCGCGAGCCTCTGACGCATCGCGACTCCGCGCCGATCGTCGGTTAGGCTATGGATGCCTGCGGCACGAATGCAGGCCACGCGGATGTAGTTCAATGGTAGAACTTCAGCTTCCCAAGCTGATAGCGCGGGTTCGATTCCCGTCATCCGCTCTCATACATACAGAAGCCCGTCGGACGCAGTGTCCGACGGGCTTTTCTGATGAAAGACCGACTAGCGGCGGGCAGTGCTGCGGCCGCGCACCTGGATCCAGACGATGAGCACGATGATCGCGCCGATGATCGATCCGATGATGCCGGCGGGCTGGAAGAAGCCCTCCTGGGCGTCGGCGCCGAAGATCAGGAAGCCGAGGAATCCGCCCACGAAGGAGCCGACGACGCCCAGCACGATGGTCATGCCGATCGACAGGTTCTGCTTGCCTGGCACGACGAGGCGGGCGATGGCGCCGGCGATGATGCCGACGACGAGGATGCTGATGATGAGTCCGAGCATGATGATGACCTCTTCAGGTGAAGTGCGTTGTGAATGCACGGTTTCGCCGTCCGGGTGTCGAACGGTGTACCCAATCAATCACCTTCGCAGGCTGGGAAATACACCCCTAGGGGTGTAAGTTCTACCCCATGGCAGCCACGAGCACGCGACCCCTCACCGTCGCCCTCGTCGACGACTACGACGTGGTGCTTGTCGGCCTCGCCCACATGTTCGACTCCTATTCCGACCGGGTGGTCGTCGCCGAGATCGACGCCACGACAGAGCTCAGCGACACCGTCGACATCGTTATGTACGACTCGTTCGCCCAGCCCGAGTCCGACCACGACGAGATCAGTGCACTCGTCGCCAGCCCTCGGGCCGGCAAGGTCGTCATGTACACCTGGAACTTCCACCCCGACCTCGTCGAAGGGGCGCAGCAGCAGGGTGTGCACGGGTACCTGTCGAAGACGCTTCCCGCCCGCGAACTCGTGGCGTCGCTCGAGCGCATCCATGCCGGCGAGATGGTGATCAGCGACCCTCCCCGTCGCGCGAGCCCGGCATCCGGACTCGATTGGCCCGGGCGGAACGAGGGCATCACCGACCGCGAGTCCGAGATCCTCGCGCTCATCACCCAGGGCAAGAGCAACGCCGAGGTCGCGCAGCTCACCTACCTCAGCCCGAACACGGTGAAGAGCTACATCCGCAGCATCTACCGCAAGATCGGCGCATCGAGTCGCACGCAGGCGGTGCTCTGGGGCGTCGACCACGGCTTCACCCCCGACAAGCACCGCATCGACCACTGGCGGGGCGGGCCCTGACCTAGCGCGGCGGCCTGCTGTTCTCCGCGTTGCGCACCTGGTCGTCCAGGTCTGCCGGATCCAGGTCTGCCTCTCCGAAGCTCTCGTTGAGCGGCAGGCGCAGCTGCAGGTCTGTGCCCTTGCAGATGTCGACGCGCCCGTGCTCGAGCACGAAGTCGAGCACGTGCCCGCCCGCCGTGAACTCGTCGTCGATGAAGTGCACGTGCCCGCCCGGAACGCCGATGCCGCGTTCGTACAGGGGCGTGCGGAACCCCGCGACGGTGCCGTCGACCGCCTCGAAGGTCACGATGGCCTCGTCCTTCACCGCCTCGCGCATCGGCGGATACGGCTTCTGCTGCTTCCTCACCGTGCGCGTCGTCACCGACTCGAAGCGCCCGCGCACCCGCACGGCGAACAGGTAGTTCTGCGAATCCTCGCGCGCGATGATCTGCGCCACCACGTCGGCGCGCGACATGCGTGACGTCACGTCGAAGCCGACGGTCGGTTCGAACGGCGTCACCACGGCGAACGGCGTGCGGTCGTCGAGGGATGCGCGCTCCGCCGTTCCGTCTGCGCGCAGCCGGTGGCACACGCCGTCGAGAACGAGCATCTCGCCGTCGAGGGCATTGAACGTTCCGAGTCCGAAGTCGCCATGTTCGAGCAGCCCTGCCACGGTCAGATCGCCGTCGTAGACGCCATCGAGGAGCGCGCTCATGAGGCTGGTCTGAAAGACGGTTCGGCGTCGGCTGTCCACCCGTCCAGTATGCGTCAGCACCTGCCGTAGCCTGTCGATCATGAGCAATTCAGCAGCCTTGACCGACGAGGGCCAGCAGTTCGTGACCGAGCGGCACCTCGCGATCCTGTCGACCATCTCGCCGAGCGGCCGCATCCACTCGGTGCCCGTGGGCTTCACGTTCGCCGACGGTGTGCTGCGCATCATCACGGGCGACGGCACGCAGAAAGTGCGCAACATCGAGCGCGCCGGGCACGCCACCGTCAGCCAGGTCGACGGAATCCGCTGGCTCACCCTGTCGGGCCCGGCCCGCATCGAACGCGAGCCCGATGCGGTTGCGGATGCCGTGGCCCGGTATGCGGTCAGGTACCGCCAGCCGCGGGTCAACCCCCAACGCGTCGTGATCAGGGTCGACGTCGACGACCTGCTCTCTTCGAGCGGCCTGCGGGCGACGTCGGACTGACCCTTCAGAAGTCGGTGTGCCCCAGCGACGGCCCCGACACGAACCGCACGACCGCCTTCCCCGCACCCTGCAACTCGAACAGCACCAGCTCGTTGGCGCCGTCGACGAGGAGGGGACCGGGCACGTACAGGGTCGTGGCCGGGCCGCGACTCCAGTACCGTCCGAGGTTGAAGCCGTTGACCCAGGCCTGGCCCTTGCCCCAGCCTTCCGTGCTGAGGAAGAGGTCGCGGCCCGCCTCGGCCTCGAACCGGCCCCGCAGGAACGACGGACCGGGCACAGACCGCTCGGCCGGCACTGCCGAGTAGACGTCGGAGGCCTGCCCCGAGGTCACGCCGGTGAAGTCCAACTCGGTGACGGCCCAGTCGTCGTGCTCGACCCCGTCGAGGCGAACCCCGCCGATCAGACCCTTGTGCTCGCCGATGCGCGGGCCGTAGTTCACGCGCCCCTGGTCCTCGACGAGGATGTCGAGCGTCGCGCCGCCGTCGGGCACGGCGGGAAGGCCGAGGGCGGTGTCGTGGTGGTCGCGCTGCAGCACTCCAACGGCGGCGGCGTTGACAAAGACCTGCGCTCTGTCCCTCACCTCGTCGACCGTCAGCACACGCGGGCCGCCCGCCTCGATCCGGCTGCGGTAGAACGCGAAGCCCCGGAACTGACCCTGCTGGTCCATGGTCGGAAGACCGCCGACCGTGACGGCCTCGCCCAACGCGCCCAGGGCATCCGACAGCGCCGCGCGCTCGCCGAGCGCGACCTCGATCTCGGGCGCGGCGACGGCCTCGGTCGGCATCTCGACCGGAACCGCCGCGTAGCGCGCGATGACGTCGCGGAACGCCCAGTACTTGGGCCCGGGGTCTCCCGACTCCGTGAGCGGAGCGTCGTAGTCGTACGACGTGACGGTCGGCTGATAGACGCCCTTGTCGTTGGCGCCGTTCGTGAAGCCGAAGTTCGTGCCGCCGTGGAACATGTAGATGTTCACCGAGGCGCCGGCGGCCAGGAGCGCGTCGAGCTCCCGCGCCGACTCAGCGGCGTCGGTCACGTGGTGGTGTGCGCCCCAGTGGTCGAACCAGCCGTCCCAGAACTCGGCGCACATGAGCGGGCCGGTCTTCTGGTGCGCGCGCAGGGTGGCGAGCCGTTCGGCGGCCCTCGATCCGAACGAGCCCGTCTTGTGCAGTTCGGGCAGGCTGCCGTCGTCGAGCATCTGGTCGGTGGGCTGGTCGATCGTGGTGAAGTCGACCGTGATGCCGCCCGCACGGGTGAGCTCGATCAGCGCGCGCAGATAGTCCTTGTCGGAGCCGTACGCCCCGTACTCGTTCTCGATCTGCATCAGGATCACGGGACCGCCCCTGTCGATCTGGCGCGACGCGACGATCGGCAGCAGTGCGGCGAAGTAGTCCGCGACGGCGCGCATGTACACGGGCTCATTGCGTCGAACCCCCACGGCCGGATCGCTGAACAGCCAGCCGGGGAACCCGCCGTTGTCCCACTCGGCGCAGATGAACGGCCCGGGTCGCACGATGGCGTACATGCCCTCCGCGGCCACCAGGTCGAGGAAGCGACCGAGATCGAGGCCGCCCTCGGTGTCGAAGCGGCCGGGCTCGGGCGAATGCTCGTTCCACGCGACGTAGGTCTCGATGGTGTTGAGCCCCATGAGCTTCGCCTTGTGGATGCGATCGGCCCAGTGATCGGGGTGCACCCGGAAATAGTGCAGGGCCCCCGAGAGGATGCGGAACGGCTGCCCGTCGAGCAGGAAATCGGTGTCGCCGATGCGGAAGTCAGACATTGTCGGTCCCAGGTGTCGTGATGGTCGAGGTGGTTCGGGGAGTCGCCAGGCGCACGATCGACCACGACAGGGCCGGCAGCACGACCCTCGCGGCGCCGTTGCCGACCGTGACGATGCCGAGGTCGAGCGGCAGCACGGCATCCGGGTCGCTCTGGCTGTTGCTCGAGTGCCGGCTGCCGCCGTCGGGCACGCCGAGCGTGCGCTGGTGAAGAACGGATGCGACGGGTGCGCCCTCGACATCGACCGCGACCTCGAGGGCCTCGGTCGTCGAGCGGTTCACCAGGAGGAGCGTCGTCTCGTCGCCGTCGGCGAGGGCGACGGCGTCGAGCAGCGGCACGGCCCCGTAGTCGGCCGTGCTCTGCTCGTCGGCCTCGACCGTGGAGCGCACGACGGAGCCCTGCGCGAAGCGCGCGGTCAGGGCGAAGGGGTGGAACGTCGTCTGCCGCCACGCGGGGCCATCGGGCTCGGAGCGGATCGGGGCGATGACGTTCACCAGCTGGGCGAGGTTCGCCATGCTCACCACATCGGCGTTGCGGAGAAGCGACATCAGCAGCGATCCCACGACGACCGCGTCGGTCACCGTGTACTCGTCTTCGATGATGCGCGGGTGCTCGTTCCACCCGCCGGCGAAGAGCGGCGGCTTGTCGATCTCGTTGAAACGGGTCTGGTTCCAGACGTTCCACTCGTCGACGCTGATGCCGATCGTGCGGTCGGAGCCGTAGGCGTCGAGGGTCTCGCGGATGATGTCGGCGACCCGGCGGATGTAGCGGTCGAGGCCGACCCCGGAGGCGAGGAAGCTGTCGACGTCGCCGTTCGTCTCCTCGTAGTAGGCGTGCAGCGAGATGTGGTCGAACACGTCGATGCCGTGCTCGAGCACCGTCTTCTCCCACGTGCCGAAGGTGGGCATGTCGGCGTTGGAGCTTCCGGCGGCCACGAGCTCGATGCCGGGATCGATCCATTTCATGACCCTGCCGGTCTCGGCGGCGAGCCGGCCGTATTCATCCGCCGTCTTGTGACCGATCTGCCAGGGGCCGTCCATCTCGTTGCCGAGGCACCACAGGGTGATACCGAAGGGCTCGTCGCGGCCATTGGCTCGGCGCAGCTCGGAGAGGGCGGTGTTCTCGGGGTGATTGCTGTATTCGAGCAGGGAGGCGGCCTCTTCGATGCCGCGCGTGCCCAGGTTGACCGCGTTCATGACCTCGACGCCGGCCGTCTCGGCCCAGTCGGCGAACTCGTGCAGCCCGACCTCGTTGGTCTCGATGCTGTGCCAGGCGACCTCGAGGCGGGTGGGGCGCTCGGCCACCGGCCCGACGCTGTCCTCCCAGCGGAAGCCCGACACGAAGTTGCCGCCGGGGTACCGGATGACGGTGGCCCCGAGCTCCCGAACCAGCTCGAGCACGTCTCGACGGAATCCCCGCTCATCGGCCGTGGCGTGACCCGGCTCGTAGATGCCCGTGTAGACGGCGCGGCCCATGTGCTCGACGAAGGAGCCGAACAGGCGCGGCGACACCGGAGCGATGATGTCGGACGGGGTGACGGTGAGGCGGGCGTGGGCCACGGAGGATTCTCTTTCAGGTGTGCGTGAAGACGGCCCCCGCCAGCAGGCTGACGGGGGCCGCGAGGTGCAGGAGGCTAGCTGCCCGCCTTGACGGTGAAGCCCTGCTCGTTTCCGTAGTCGGCCGTGGCCTTCTGCCACGCCTCGAGACCGGAGTTGAGGTCGGACTTGCTCGAGTAGGCCTTGCCCACGGTGTCGTTGAAGATGCTGTTCGAGTACACCTGGAAGGGCAGGTACTGCCATCCCTTCACGACGTCCTTCGAGGACTGCACCAGAACCTGGTTGATCTTCTGTCCACCGAAGTAGGGGCTCTCGTAGTTGAGGAACTCATCGCTGTTGAGGTCGGCGACGGTCGACGGGAATCCGCCGGCCGCGATCGAGGTCTGGGTTCCTTCGCCCTCGTTCATGTACTGAAGGAATCCGGCCGCGGCCAGCTTGTTCTTGCTCTGCTTCATGATCGCGTCACCGCCGCCGCCGTTCTCGGCGCTGGCGGCCGCTCCGGGCTCCCACGTCGGCATGGGCGCGACGCGCCAGTCTCCGGCCGCGTCGGCGACGCCGGATTCCAGGTTGCCCGGCATCCAGGCACCGATGGTCAGCGTGGCGATGCTGCCGTCGGCGAGGCCCTTGTACCACTCGTCGCTCCACGACGAGATCGGCGAGACGAGGTCGCCCTCGACGAGCTGGCTCCACGTGTCGGCGAACTTCTTCGAGCCCTCGTCCTGGAGGTTGATCGAGACGTCGGTGGAGTTCTCGGTCTTGTACGGCTCGCCGCCCGCCTGCCAGATCATGCTGGTGGTGAAGCCGGCGTCACCTGTGTCGTTGGTGATGTACTTCGTGGGGTCCGCGGCGTGCAGCTGCTTCGCTGCGGCGACGTACTCGTCCCAGGTGGTGGGCACGGCGATGCCGTACTGGTCGAAGACGGCCTTATTGTAGAACAGCGCCATGGGGCCGGAGTCCTGCGGAAGGGCGTAGACGCCGCCGTCGAGGCTGACCGAGTTCCAGGTGCTGTCGGTGTACTCGTCGGCGAAGGAGTCGAAGCCGAAGTCCTTCAGGTCGACGAGCGAGTCGCTGAGCGCGAACTGCGGCAGGGCGTAGTACTCGATCTGGGCGACGTCGGGCGCGCCCGATCCGGCCTTGATCGCGTTCTGCAGCTTCACGTACTGGTCGTTGCCGGTACCGGCGTTCACGACGTTGACGGTGACCTTCGGGTGCTCCTTCTCGAAGTCCTTGGCGATCTGCTCGACGGCGGGAGCCCAGGCCCACACCGTGAGCGTGGTCTCGGTGTCGAGCGCCTTGGCGATGTCGTCTGCGTTGCCCGTCTCGGCGCCGCCGCCGGCGGAGGAGCAGGCGGAGAGGGCGAGCCCCAGGGCCAGAGCCCCGGTGAGTGCCGCCGCGCCTCTGCGGAGGCCCTTATTGCTGCGAATCTTCATGTGTATGCCTTTCACTTCCTTGTGGTGTTGAACTGGTGGTGCGATGGAGGATGGGTTCGGGTGGGGGGCGCCGGCCGATCAGGCCTTGACGCTTCCTGCGGAGAGGCCTGACTGCCAGTACTTCTGCAGGAACAGGAACGCGACGATGATCGGAACGATCGTGAGCAGCGAACCGGTGACGACCAGGTTGTAGATCGCGTCGCCGCCGACGGTCTGCGACTGCGCGTTCCACTGGTTCAGCCCCACCGTGAGGGGGTACCAGGTCGGCTCCGACAGCATGATCAGGGGCAGGAAGTAGTTGTTCCAGGTCGCGACGACGGTGAACAGCAGCACCGTGACGATGCCGGGCGTCAGCAGACGCAGCGAGATGGTGAAGAAGGTGCGCATCTCGCCGGCGCCGTCCATGCGCGCGGCCTCGAGCACCTCGGTCGGCACGGCGTCGAGCGCGTAGGTCCAGATCAGGTAGAGGCCGAACGGGCTGATCAGCGACGGCAGGATGATCGACCAGGGCGTGTTGGTCAGGCCCAGCTGGCTGAACATCAGGAAGGTGGGCACCGCGAGGGCCGTGCCCGGGATGGCGACCGCACCCAGCACGACGGCGAAGACGCCCTTCTTTCCGGGGAAGTTGAACTTGGCCAGGCCGTAGCCGCCGAGTGCCGCAAGAAGCGTCGCACCACCGGCGCCGACCACCACGTAGAGCAGCGTGTTGCCGAACCAGCGCACGAATTCGCCGTTGCCGTAGCTGAGCGTCTGCGCGATGTTGTCGAACAGCGAGAAGTCGCCGCTGAACCAGAGGCCGAACGAGCTGAGCAGCTCGGATTGGGTCTTCGTGGAGCTGACGAACAGCCAGAACAGCGGGAAGAGGGCGTAGACCACCATCACGGACATGACGATCGTGAGCAGGATCGAACGGCGCTGGTGCACGCCTCGGCCCCCGAGGGAGCGGGTGTGCCTCGTCGCTCGCGACGACGACCGGGCGCCGCGGGTCGGGGCCGTAGTGGACGGGACGGGAATTGTGGCCTGGGTCATCTCAGACCTCCTTTCGCGAGCCGCGATTTTGCACGATGAGGGCGATCACCGCGGTGGCGACGCCCATGACGATGGCGATCGTGGCCGCGTAGTTGTACTGCTGCCCTGAGAACGACAGGTTGTAGGCGTACATGTTCGGCGTGAACGACGTGACGATGGTGTTCTTCGCCAGGGGCTTCAGGATGTTCGGCTCATTGAACAGCTGGAAGCTGCCGATGATCGAGAAGATGGTGCCGATCACGATGGCGGGGCGCAGCGCCGGCAGTTTGATGCTGCGGATGACGCGGAAGTGGTTGGCCCCGTCGAGCTCGGCCGCCTCGTAGAGGTCGGTGGGGATGACGCGGAGGGCCGCGTAGAACAGCAGCATGTTGTAGCCAACGAACTCCCACGTGACGATGTTGCCGATCGAGGCCAGAACCCACGCGTTCGAGAGCGGGTCGGGCAGCGAGATGCCGAAGAAGTCGTTGATATTGGCGACGAGGCCGAAGCGCACGCCGTACATGAACCCCCACATGAGCGTCGCGACCACCGCCGGCACGGCGTAGGGCAGGAAGATGCCGATGCGGAAGAACGCCGGGAAGTGCAGACGGGCACTGTCGATTGCGAGAGCCGCGAACAGTGCGAGCAGGAGCATGATCGGAACCTGCACAACGAGGAAGATGGACACCCGCCCGAGCGACTCCCAGAACTTCTGGTCTCCCAGCACCTGGATGTAGTTGGCGAGTCCGACGAAGGAGTTGCCGCCGACGAGCTGGTCTTTGAAGAAGCTCAGATAGATCGAGTAGACCACCGGGGCGATCAGCACGAAGGCGAAGATCAGCATGAACGGGCCGATGAACTTCCAGCCGGTCCAGTCCCGCTTCGCCTTGTGCGGGGCGGCACGCCTGCCCAGGCGGGGCTCGACCGCAGCGGTCGGATCCTGTGACACCGTCGTCATTTCACATTCTCATTCTTCTAGAGAGAGTCTCTGCGTGAGAGACGTTGACATCCGCCGCGCGGATGTTTACGTAAACACGATGGGATGACGCTAGCATGTTTACGTAAACAATTGCCACGCGGATGAGCGATCCGATCGCGTGCAGACAATCGGAGAACAGTGAGCGCTCGAGAAGACGACGATGTCACCGACCAGCTTCCCCGCCCGCAACGAGGGCCTTCGATGGCCGATGTCGCCGCCGTCGCAGGCGTCTCGGCGCAGACGGTATCGAGAGTCGCGAACGGGCTGAACAACGTCGAGCCGTCGACGAAGGAGAGAGTCCTCGCGGCGATGAGCCAGATCGGCTATCGGCCGAACAGTGCCGCCCGCGCGCTCAAGACCGGCCGGTTCAATTCCATCGGCGTCATCATGTTCACGCTGTCGACGTTCGGCAACATGCGCACGCTCGACGCGATCGCGACAGCGGCGACGCAGGCCGGGTACTCCATCACACTGATCCCGATCGCCCTGCCGACACAGGGTCAGCTGCTCGGAGCGTTCACCCGGCTGAGCGAGCAAGCCGTCGACGGCGTGGTCGTGATCGCCGAGTCGCACATCCTCGACCGGGCCGACATCTCACTGCCCACGGGCATGCCGGTCGTGATCGTGGACTCCGATGCCGACGACACCTACGCCGTCGTCGACACCGACCAGACGGCCGGGGCGCGTGACGCGACCCGACTGCTCCTCGACCTCGGTCATCGCACGGTGTGGCACGTGTCCGGGCCGGAGGCGTCGTACTCGGCCGCCCGGCGCAGGGATTCGTGGCTGCGCACCCTCACTGAGGCCGACATCGAGGCACCGCCCGTTCTCGTCGGGGACTGGTCAACCAACTCGGGCTACCAGCACGGACTCGCCCTGGTGAAGAACCGCGACGTCACGGCCGTGTTCGCCGCCAACGACCAGATGGCGCTCGGACTCATGCGCGCGTTCCACGAGAACGACCTCGCCGTTCCCGAGCACATCAGCGTCGTGGGATTCGACGACATGGAGGAGTCGAGCTCGTTCTGGCCGCCGTTGACCACCGTGCACCAGGACTTCAGCGCCGTGGGCCGACTGTGCATCGAGCAACTCCTCGCCCAGATAGACGGCTCGAGGCCGTCGGGCGGAGCGACGATCGTTCCGACCGTGCTCATCGAACGGCAGAGCACGGCGCCTCCCCGTTCGGTCTGACGCCGGCTACAGGGGCGGGGTCACCGTGTGGTTGATCTCCCAGCCGGAGTCCCACTCCTCGTCTGAGAAGAACGTGCCCATCTCTTCGGTTCCGTAGGGGATGGCCTTCGAGTTGAGCGAGCGTCGAGGTCGCGCGGTCGGCGGCGGCGTGATGTCGTCGTCGTTCGTGTCACCCATCCGGCTCACCTCCTGTCGCTCGTTCTTCGGCGTAAGGCTACGTCGTCGATCTCCGAAACAACAGGTCTAGGCAGCACGGGTCTCGCGAGAGACAATGCGCTCACACGTGTCCGCGGGGGTTCCACGAGGGCGGCACGCCCGGCTCCTCCGTGTAGACGAGGCCCTGTCCACTATTCGACGACGCTGCCAGCAGGTCGATCCATTCCCTGTTGACCGGGCCGAGTTTCGAGTCGTGGAAGCGGAAGTAGAGGGGAAGCGCGGGCGTGAGCCAGATGCTGGAGCGGCCGCTTCCCACGGCGACATCCTCTTTCCACGAGAAGAAGAAGCTCTCCCCGCGACGAAGCTTCGCTCCGATGACGAGCTGCAGGTGCAGGAGCGCACGATCGGCGATGTCGATCTCGAGTTCGGACCGTGCGTAAATCAGTTTTCCCATTGCTCTTCTCTTGGTGCGCGCGCCTCCATATAGCGAGACCGCATAACTGTAGGGAAGATCGCGGATCGGCATTCTGGGACTTGACAAAGGCGACCCCGATTCGAATTTTTCGAATCTTTGGCGTGTCGCGAACACACGCCTATGCTCGTGACTATCGAACATATATTCGAACGATCGGAGCATGATGAGCATCTCGTACACGGCCGAAGCGGTCACCCTCTGGGTCGACGACGACGTGCCCTCCCGCATGGTGTGGAACGGGCGGCGCTGGCGCGTCAGCGATATGCCCACCCCTCTCGAAGACCTCGCCTGGTCGCGCGTCACGCACCCCCCGATCGTTCGCGGCTGGCGGTTCCAGGCCACCAACGAGCTCGGTGTGAGCTTCGTGTTCGACGTGGTCTGGTCGGTCTCCGATCGCGAGTGGTCGCTCGTGCGCGTCTACGACTGAGACGGTGTCGTCGGCGCGCTCGCAGCACCTAAGACCTGACAGGGCACCCCTCGTTAGGGCATGCTAGAAGAGCTTTCGACACGAAAGGTGCCGCATGCTCCCGTTTCTCATCGTCGGCGCGGTCGGCCTTCTTCTGCTGCTCTCGAGCATCATCGTCGGCGATCTGCTCGACCTCATCGGGGCGGGCGACGGCCTCGTCTCCGGCATCGCGATCGGCGCCGCACTGTCGATCTTCGGCGTCGCCGGCATCATCACCGTCTCGAACGACCTGCCCACCTGGCTCACCTACGTCATCGCCGTGGCGCTCGCCCTCGTCGCCCTCGTGGCCATCCAGCTCTTCGTCAGTCACATCGCGAAACAAGAGAGCGGCGGCCACTACTCGCCCGTCGGTCTCGTCGGCGTCACCACCGTGACCACCGGCCCTGCCGGCGGAGAGGTGAACCTCGACGACGTGCGCGAGCTCGAACGGCGACTCGCCTTCAGCGACGCGACCCTCGCGGCGCAGACGCGCATCCGGGTCGTCGAAGAAGACGGCTACCGCGTCAAGGTCGAGGCGATCGTCGAAGACGCACCCGCCTCCTAGAGCCACAGTCCCCTACAGAGAGGAAGCCCAGTACATGGACTTCATCAGCAGCAACACGTCCATCGTCTCGGTGGTCGTCGTCATCGTCATCATCGTGGCGTTGCTCGGCTTCATCGCCAGCCGCATCCGCCGCGTTCCGCCGAACCAGGCGCTCATCGTCGTCGGCCGCGGCGCCGCGAAGGACGCGGCATCCGGCATCACGTCGCCGCAGAAGGTCATCATCGGCGGCCGCACGTTCATCTGGCCGATCTTCCAGGAGGGCTTCAAGCTCTCGCTCGAGCAGTACCAGACCTCGGTCGACGTCACTGCGATCGACAGCAACTTCATCCGCACCTCGGTGAAGGCCACGGTCAACTTCAAGGTCACCGGCAGCGAAGACGGCGTTCGCCGCGCCGCCCAGCGCTACCTGCTGCAGCAGGCGAAGCTTCCCGAGATCGTGCAGCAGTCGCTCGAGGGTTCGCTGCGTGGACTCATCGGCGGCCGGGCCGTCGACGAGCTGGTCAAGAACTTCGCGCAGCTCGCGCAGGATGCCGTGACCGAGACCAAGGGCGAGCTCGCCGAGCTGGGCCTGCAGATCGAGACCCTGAACATCCGCGAGATCGAGACCCCCGGCTCGACGTACCTCGCCGACCGTGGTCGCGCAGAGGCCGCCCAGGCCCGCCAGATCGCCGAGGTGCGCGAGGCCGAGACCGTGCGCGCCGCAGCCCTGTCGCGCATCGAGAACGAGCAGCTCACGGCAGAGCGCCAGCGCGAGCTCGACATCCGAGTCGCCTCGATCAAGGCAGACACTGAGCGAGCCAATGCCGAGGCGGATGCCGCCGGTGAACTCGCGCGCGCCGAGCAGGCCACCTTCGTGGCCGGCAAGGAGCGGGAGGCCGTGGTCGAGCAGGCCAAGGTCGCCGAGCAGCGACTCAACATCGAGGTGCGCCAGCCCGCCGAGGCGGCCGCCTACGCTGCGGTGCAGAAGGCCCAGGCCGATCGCGACACCGAGAAGGCCGCCGTCGATGTCGAGGTCTACCGTCGTCAGCAGACGGCAGAGGCCGCCCGCACCGCAGCCGTCAACGAGGCCGAGTCGATCACCGCCCTCGGTAACGCCAACGCCGCCGCCACGCGGGCACGAGGTGAGGCCGAGGCCGCTGCGGTCAAGGCTCTCGCCGAGGCGCAGAACCTGCTCAGCCGCGAGGCCCTCGCCTCGCGCGCCATCGATGCACTGCCCGAGGTCGCGCGTCGCATGGCCGAGCCGCTGTCGAACGTCGACAACATCTCGATCATCTCGACCGACGGGGCGAGCGCGCTCACGAAGTCCGTCGCGCAGAACATGACCGAGCTGCCCGAGGTCATCAAGCAGGCCACGGGCCTCGACCTCAGCGCACTGCTCGCAGGGCTCGGCGGCGGCATGGTCGCCAAGTCGACACAGGGCGCGGGCAGCACAGGCGCGCGCACCACGGCGGCGCCAGCCACCGCGGCCGACACGGAATCGCCCGTCATCTAGCACCTTCCAGCTAGCACCCTCCATCGAGCGCGGGTGTTCGCGTCGAACGCGGTGGTTCAGCCACCGCGCACGGCGTGGGCACCCGCGCTCGACGCGTGAAGCCCCCGACGGCATCGCAGTGTCCGCCGCTACCGATACCGTGAACCCATGAGCACCACGCACCGCACCGCCGAGGGCACCACGAACGTCTCGGCGGCCATCCAGTTCGCCTCGATGGGAATCGTGTGGGGTGCCAGCTTCCTCTTTATGAAGGTGGCCCTCGAGGGCACCTCGTTCGGCCAGGTCGCCTGGAGCCGCCTGGTGCTCGGTGGCCTCGCCCTCGGCGTGGTGATGCTCATCACCCGCAGCGCACTCCCCCGCTCGCCGAAGGTGTGGGCGCACTTCGTCGTCGTGGCCGTCTCCGGGTCGGTTCTGCCCTATCTGCTCTTCGCCTGGGCCGAGCAGTACGTCTCGAGCGGGCTCGCGAGCATCTACAACGCCGTCACCCCGATCACCACCGCCCTTATGGCCACTCTGGTGTTCCGCGTCGAGAAACTGTCGCGCGCGCAGATCCTCGGCGTCGCCGTGGGAATCGTCGGAGTCATCGTGATCATCGGCCCCTGGCGCTTCGTGCCCTCGGCCGCCGCGGCCGGCTCGCCCGTGACCGAGCTCGCTGGCCAGCTCGCGTGCCTGGGGTCTGCCGTCTGCTACGGATTCACCTTCAGCTATCTGCGCCGTTTCATCACCGGTCGGGGCGTCAGCGGCGTCACGACGGCCTTTATGCAGATCGGCCTCGGTGGTGCCATCATGCTGCTGCTCACGCCCGTCGTCGCGATCGGCGCCGTGCAGCTCACGCCCGCGATCGTCGCCAGCCTGCTCGTCCTCGGCATCGTGGGCACCGGCTTCGCCTACCTCTGGAACATCAACGTGCTGCTCACCTGGGGCCCGACCGTGACCTCCACCGTCACCTACCTGACGCCGATCGTGGGAGTCGCCCTGGGCATCCTGGTTCTCGGCGAGACCCTCTCGTGGAACGAGCCGCTGGGCGCCGTGCTCGTGTTCCTCGGCATCCTGCTGGCGCAGCGCAGACTCCGCTGGCCCCGCCGATCACCCGTCGGTGCCTAGCCACCACGCAGGGCAACAGGCAGCTCAGAGGCGGTCGCGCTCCTCGCGCATGCGCGGCACGAGGGGGATCGCGGCCACCGGAAACAGGGCGACCACCACGAAGGCGACCGGATAGCCCACGAGCCCGATCAACGCTCCGACGGCGGGTCCCACGATGGAGGCGGCCACGTACTGTCCGGTGTTCTGCACGCCGAGGGCGCGACCGCTCCAGGCCGGCCCCGCGGTCTCGGCCACCGAGGTGAAGGCCAGCCCGTTGTCTGCGACGACCACGACCGTGGCGATCACGAAGACGACGGCGGCGGCACCCCACGCCGCGGCATCGGAGAGGGCGAGCAGCAGCATCACGGCGCCGGCCGACATCGCGACCCAGCGCAGCGGGCGCACGCGGCTGCCGAGCCTGTCGCTCCAGACCCCCACGAGGATCCGCCCGATCGCGCCCACGAACTGCGCGGCTCCCACGAGAACTCCGGCGGCGAGCGGCGTCCAGCCGAGCTCGGTGACCAGCCACACCAGCCCGAACGTCGACACGGTGAACTGCGGCACGACGAGCAGAACCGACACCACGTGGATGCGCCACAGGAACGCGCTTCCCCGATAGGGATTGGCGGGCCGCGCCGCAGAGACGGCTGGCGCACCGGGCGCCGCGGGCGCGTCGCTTTCCCCGAGCGAACCGGATGCCGCGGGCGCGTCCGCCGCTCGAACCTCCGCCGCGGGCGCATTACGGATGCCGAGCCCACAGGCCACGGCGAACACGCCGGCGATCACGCCGGGAACGAGCAGGGCGAGCGGCACTCCCCCGGCCTCGGCCGCGACGGGCACAGACACCGCCGCGATCGTGACCCCGAGCGGCACGGCCATCTGCCGGATGCCCATGGCCAGCCCCCGACGCGAGCTCGGGAACCAGCGCACCACGAGCGAGCCGCTCGCCGAGTTCGTGCTGGCGGAGGCCATGCCTCCGAGAAGCAGGAAGACACCGATCGCGACGTATCCGTCGGCCGTCATCGCGAGGAACGCCGCCGCTGAGGTGAGCGCGAGACCGACGGCGATCACCCCGCGCTCGCCGATGCGATCGACGAGGGCACCCCAGGCGAACAAGGTCAGCACCATGCCGACCGTGGGTGTCGCCGCGAGCAGCCCCGCCTCGGCCAGGGTGAGTCCGCGCTGCGTGTGCAGCAGCAGGATGAGGAACGCGGGCGTGTTGATGAAGACGGTTCCCGCGGACTGCGCCCCCAGCCCGAGGCCGAGGTTGATCCAGGCGCGGGCGGGGATGCGCGCTGTCGCGCGGGCAGAAGCTGTCGCCGTGGAGGTCATGGGGCCGTTCCTTCGTTCACGACCTCCGAGCTGAGGCCGCATTGGTATACCATTACGGTATACCAATTGCTGAACGCCGCAACCGCGCTGCAGAATGAGGCAAGGAGCACGGACACCCATGGCCGACGACGTCGAGCGCTCATCCCAGACGACGCAGTTGTACGAACGGCTGCGCACCGCGATCCTGACCCTCGAGCTGCTGCCCGGCCAGAGCCTGGCCGAACGCGGCCTCGAGTCGCGATTCCAGGCATCCAGAACCCCCGTGCGCGCCGCGCTCGTTCGTCTCGAGGCCGAGGGTCTCGTGCGCCGCGACGGCCGCAGCTACGCGGTGGCGCCGATCGACCTCGACGAGATCGCGCAGCTCGCCGAATACCGCGAGGCGATCGAGACCGCTGCGGCGCGACTGGCCGTGCGGAGGGCATCCGACGAGCAGCTCGATGAGCTGGCAGACGAGCTGAACGACGCCGCAGACGCGAGCGCCGCCGGTGACAGTGTGCAGGCCGGAGGTGACTTCCACGCCCGGCTCGCGGAGCTCGCCGGCAATCCGTTCTTCGGAACGGCGGTCGCCACCTCCCTACGCCGCCTCGAGAGAACCCGCTGGCTCGAGGCCCGCTCGCCCGAGGCCCGCAGCCACGCGCGCGACGAGCACCGGCGCATCCTGCAGGCCATGCGCGAGCGCGATGCCGAGCTCGCCACGACATTGATCGCCGAGCACATCCGCGGAACCCACGAGCGCCTGCAAGACGCCGTCGCCACGAACGACTGGCGCCGGGCGCAGCTGCTGCCGCAGTGAGCCCCGACGCCTATGCTGGCCCGATGGTCACCGAACACCGCTTCACTGGTCGCATAGCCGGCTTCGGCACGGCGTCGGGCACTCGAATCGTCGTGGGCGTCTGGGCCGAGTCGCCGCTCGGCGCCTTCACCGACGTGATGCTGCAAGACGCCGACGGACACCGCACGCTGCTCGCTCCGAGCGACGAGATCGCCGAATTCGTGTCGTCGACGTACTCGTTCGACGAGGTGAGGGTGGTTCCGGTGACCACCCGGCGCGTCGACGGCGGCCTGGCCGTGACCGCCGGTGACCTGTCGGTGCGGATGCGCGTGGGCGGCCTCTCGACGCTCGGCCGGCTGCTGCGCGTGGTGCCGTCGCTGGTCGCGACGCATCCGGCGTGGCTCCGGGTGATCGATCCCGTCGCGAGCCGCCTCGTGGCGGGAGTGCACACGGCCGGCACGGCGGGCAACGGGAGGCAGGAGTTCTACGGGGTGACGCTCATCCGGGATCTCGACGACGTCGTGGCGACCCGTTCGGGTGAGAGCCTCGGCGCGATGACTCCGCTCGATCCGCCGGTGACCTTCGGATTCGGATCGGCCCCGCCCGCCCCCTCGATCGTCGACGTCGTGACGACCATCCGGGAGTAGCTGGTCGAGTAGGCCGCCACTTCGACAGGCGCAGGGAACGAGCGACCCGCGCAGGCCGAGGTCACGCGCGCCAGCGGTACTCCACCTCGGGGCGGCCCGGCGTTCCGTAGCGCGGCGCCCTGTCGGCGCGACCCGAGTCGGCCAGGTACTCCAGATAGCGGCGGGCGGTCACCCGCGACGCACGGATCTCCTCGGCCAGCTCCCGCGCCGACACTCCCCCGCTCGACTCGAGCAGCAGGGTCGACACCGCACTGAGGGTCTCCGGGCTGAGCCCCTTTCCGAGGCCGGGATCGTTCGACGTGCGCAGCGCAGCGAACGCGCCGTCGACATCCCTCTGGCTCGCCACGGTCGGCGACTGCGCGAACAGGCTGCGGAAGTCCCGATAGCTCGTGAGCTTGTCGGTAAAGACCCCGAAAGTGAACGGTTTGATGAGGTACTGCACAATGCCCGCCGCGATCGACGCCCGCACCACCTCGGCACTGCGCACCGCCGTGATCGCGATCACGTCGACGTCGACTCCGCCCGCGCGGATGCGCCGGCACAGCTCCAGCCCGTCGATGTCGGGCAGGTTCATGTCGAGCAGAATCAGGTCGATGCGCTCGGCCGCCTCACCCAACGACGCCTTGAGCAGCCGCACCGCCTCGGCACCGGTGTGCGCGATCCCGCCGACCTCGAAGCCGTCGAGCCTGCCCACGTAGAGTGCGTGCGCCTCGGCCGTCAGCACCTCGTCCTCGACGATCAGCACCCGGATCATGTCGCCCCTGACGATGGCCGCATCCCCATCGGACGGGCCTTCACGACTCGACCCGCGCGGGCATCGGCAGTGTCACGGTGAACACGGCGCCCACGTGCTCGCTCAGCTCGATGACCCCGCCGAGCCTGGCGACCGTCTGCCGAACGAGAGCCAGCCCGAGGCCCCGGCCGAAGGCATCCGATTCTTTGGTCGAGAACCCGCGCCCGAACACCCGCTCGCGCGCCTCGTAGTCGATGCCCGGACCCGAGTCCGAGACCTGCACCACGAGGTCGTCCTCGCCGTCGCCCAGGCCGAGGTAGACCTCGACCCACGGCTCGGTGCCGGGGGCGGTTCCGGATGCGGCCGCGTCGAGGGCGTTGTCGACGAGATTGCCGAGGATCGTCACGACGTCGGCCGGCTCGAAACCCTGCGTTCCGGGCTCGAGGTGCGTCTCGAGGTTGAGCGCCACCCCACGCTCGCGCGCCTGCGCCGCCTTGCCGAGCATCAGGGCGGCGATCACGGGTTCGTCGATCGAGACCAGCACGCGGTCGGCGAGCCGCTGGCTGAGGTTGAGCTCGTCGGCGGCGAAGCGCAGCGCCTCGTCGGAGCGGCCCAACTCGAGCAGCGACGCGATGGTGTGAAGGCGATTGGCGAACTCGTGGGTCTGCGAGCGCAGCGCATCGCTCATGGTGCGCATCGACTCGAGCTCGCCGGTGACCCGCAGCAGTTCGGTGCGGTCGCGCAGGGTGGTGACGGTTCCGAGAGACCGGATGCGGCCCGAGCCGCCCTGGGTCTCGGGCGGCAGGGCCGGCTGATGGTTCACGACGAGCACGTGGTCGCGCGTCACGAAGACCTCGTCGCGCGCCTCGCCCTCGCTCAGCAGCAGGGACTTGAGCGACGCCGGGATGTCGAGCTCGTCGACCGGCCGCTCGGGGCCGCCCGGCGTGAGGCCGAGAAGATCGGCCGCGTGGTCGTTGTAGAGCACGAGCACCCCGCGGGCGTCGACGAGCACCAGGCCCTCGCGCACGGAGTGCAGCACCGACTCGTAGTAGGCGAACACCTGGCCGAGCTCCTCTGCTCCGCGGCCCGCCGTGACCCGGCGCAGGTAGCGGCTGAACAGCCACGACACGAGCGCGCCCACCGCGATCATCGCCGCTCCGGCGCCGAGCAGCAGGTGCACCCGGGGCCAGAATTCGGCGTCGACCTGGGTCAGCGTGATGCCGGCCGAGACGAGGGCCACGACACTTCCGTCGGACCCGATGATCGGCGCGACCGCCCGCACCGACGGCCCGAGGGTGCCGGTGTACGTCTCGGTGAAGCTCTCGCCCGCGAGCGCGGGGGCGATCGTGCCCAGGAACTTCTTGCCGATCTGCTCGGGGTCGCGGTGCGTGTAGCGCGTGCGATCCGGTGCCATCACGGTGATGAAGTCGACGTCGGTGTCGTCCATCAGGGTCACGGCGTAGGGCTGCAGCACGGCGGAGGAATCCGACTGCTGCACGGCATCGATCACGAACGGGTTGTGGGCGACGGCCTGGGCGGTGACCATGCTGCGCGTCGACGCGTCCTCGGTGGCCCGGCCACGGGCATCCAGAGCCAGCAGCGCGACGGCGAGGCCGACGGCCACGATCACGAACACGGCCTGCACGGCGAACAGCCGAGCGGCGATGCTGACCCGTCGTCGTCGACCGTTCATCTGCAGCTCCTTCGCGCTCCGTCGCGCCCCTGCCGCCCTACGCTACGCGTCGCCGGACCCTTCCGTCGACCGGATCGCGAACAGTATGAACACAACCGCCTCCAGCGTCGTGGTCGCGCGCAGGATGACCTCAGTAGTTCAGGCAGAGTCGCCACGGTGTTGTGGCGGCCCCTCACGAAGGCAGGCATTCCATGAGCAGCACATCGGTATCGGGCCGCAAGACCCGCAAGAAGCTCGACAAGAACCACTATCTCTACATCGCGGTGATCATCGCCGTGGTGGCCGGCGTCATCGTCGGGCTCGTCGTGCCCGAGTTCGCCAAGACTCTGGCCCCGATCGGCACCGCGTTCGTCGGCCTGATCAAGATGATGATCGCGCCGATCATCTTCTGCACGATCGTGATCGGCGTCGGCTCCATCGCGAAGGCCGCGACCGTGGGCAAGGTCGGCGGCCTGGCGCTCGGCTACTTCATCGTGATGTCGACGTTCGCCCTGGCGATCGGCCTCGTGGTGGGCAACCTGCTGCATCCGGGTGAGGGCCTCGACATCTCGGCTGCGAGCTACGACACGAGCAACATCGTCGCCGAGTCGACGGAGGACTTCTTCCTCGGCATCATCCCCGTGTCGCTCTTCTCCTCGCTCGTCGACGGCAGCATCCTGCAGACCCTGTTCGTGGCGCTGCTCGTGGGCTTCGCGCTGCAGAAGATGGGCGACAAGGGCGCGCCCATCCTCGGAGCGATCAAGTCGCTGCAGGCGCTGGTCTTCCGCATCCTGTCGATGGTTCTGTGGGTCGCCCCGCTCGGCGCGTTCGGCGCCATCGCGGGCGTCGTGGGCTCGACCGGCTGGGGCGCCGTCGTTGCGCTCGCCACTCTGATGATCGGCTTCTACGTGACCTGCGCGATCTTCGTGATCGTGGTGCTCGGCACCCTGCTCAAGCTCGTCACGGGCGTGAACATCTTCTCGCTGATGAAGTATCTGGCCCGCGAGTACCTGCTCATCGTCGGTACCTCGTCGTCGGAGGCCGCGCTCCCCCGCCTCATCGCGAAGATGGAGCACCTGGGCGTCTCGAAGCCGGTCGTGGGCATCACCGTTCCCACCGGCTACTCGTTCAACCTCGACGGCACGGCCATCTATCTGACGATGGCGTCGCTGTTCATCGCGAGCGCCATGGGAACCCCGATGACGATCGGCGAGCAGATCGGCCTGCTGCTGTTCATGATGATCGCCTCGAAGGGGGCCGCCGGAGTCACCGGCGCCGGGCTCGCGACGCTCGCCGGCGGACTGCAGTCGTTCCGTCCCGACCTTGTCGATGGCGTGGGCGTGATCGTGGGAATCGACCGCTTTATGTCGGAGGCCCGCGCCGTGACGAACTTCACCGGCAACGCCGTGGCGACGCTGCTCGTCGGAACGTGGACCGGCGAGGTCGACAAGGGCCAGGTGCGCAACGTTCTGGGCGGCAACGACCCGTTCCAGGAGTCAAGCATGAACCCGGATGCGCACGCGTCGGACGCCCCGGCCGAGGCCACGGCGGCGGCGGACGCCGACCCGGCGGTTCCGTCGACCGCCTCGCTGCACGCCCTCACGGGAGTCGAGCCCACGAAGGCGGCGCCGCGCCGCTGAGCCCGGATGCGCCCGGAGCGGGTGTTCGCGCGAGGCGCGGTGGTTTCGCCACCGCGGTGCGCGAACACCCGCGTTCGCGCGCGTCAGACGACGGTGGTCGTGACGACCACTCCCGACTCGGATGCCACGGTGGCGGCGCCGCCGGAGCGTGTCACCGTGAAGGTCGCGGCGCGGCCATCCGGAGCAGTCACCGTGACCGACGTCTCGCCGTCCGGCCCGGGGTACACCCGCAGCTCGAGGCCGTCGAGGTAGTCGTAGTCGGGTCGATCGGTTCGCGCGCCGACCGGGAGCACGGCCCCCTCGCGCACATACAGCGGCAGCGACAGGAAGCCGTGCTGCTCGGTGCGCCAGCCGCCGCCGGCCACGACCTCTCCCGTGAAGTAGTTCGTCCAGCGCCCGGCCGGCAGGTAGAACTCGACCTCGCCCGACTCGGAGAAGACCGGCGCCACCAGCAGGTCACGCCCGAGCATGTACTGGGTGTCGAGGTGTGCGGCACCCCTGTCATCGGGGAACTCGAGCGCCATCGGGCGCAGGATCGGCGTTCCCCGCCGCGTGGCCTCGAGCCCGGCGGCATAGAGGTACGGCATCAGCTGGAGCTTGAGGTTTGTGAAGAAACGGGTGACGTTCGTTGCGCTGTCTTCTGCTTCGGCCTGCCCCGAGCCTGTCGACGGGTCGAATGCCCACGGCACGCGGTGCGAGTTCGAGCCGTGGAAGCGACTGTGGCTCGACAGCAGGCCGAAGGCGGTCCAGCGCTTGAAGACCCCCGCGTCGGGGGTGCCCTCGAAGCCTCCGATGTCGTGGCTCCAGAAGCCGAAGCCGCTGAACGCCAGCGACAGCCCGCCGCGCAGCGTCTCGGCCATCGACTCGTAGGTCGACGTGGAGTCCCCGCCCCAGTGCACGGGAAGGCTCTGCCCGCCGACGGTCGCCGACCGCGCGAACAGCACGGCGTCGCCGACGCCGCGCTCCTCTTCGAGTACCTCGAACACGGCCTTGTTGTAGAGCTGCGCGTAGTAGTTGTGCATACGCTCCGGGCTCGAGCCGTCGAAGTAGTCGACCTCCAACGGGATGCGCTCGCCGAAGTCGGTCTTGAAGGCATCAACTCCTTGGCGTTGCAGCACGCGCAGCTTCTCTTTGAACCAGTCCGTCGCGCCGGGGTTGGTGAAGTCGACGAGCCCCATGCCCGCCTGCCACAGGTCCCACTGCCAGACCGAGCCATCGGGGCGCTTCACGAGGAAGCCCGCCTCCTTCGCCTCGGCGAACAGGGGGGAGCGCTGCGCGATGTACGGGTTGATCCACACGCAGATGTGCAGGTCCTTATCGTGAATGCGCGACAGCATGCCCTCAGGATCGGGGAACACTCTCGGGTCCCACTCGAAGTCGCACCAGTTGAACTCGCGCATCCAGAAGCAGTCGAAGTGGAAGACGCTCACGGGCAGTTCGCGCGCGGCCATCTCGTCGATGAACGACGAGACCGTCTCCTCGTCGTACGAGGTGGTGAACGATGTAGAGAGCCAGAGGCCGAACGACCACGCGGGCACGTGGGCCGGGCGGCCGGTCAGGGCGGTGTACCGCTCGAGGATCTCGGCGGGCGTCTCGCCGTGGATGACGAAGTACTCGAGGCCCTCGCCTGCGACCGAGAACTGCACGCGCTCGACCGACTCGGAGCCGATCTCGAAGGAGACGTGGCCGGGGTTGTTCACGAGTACGCCGTAGCCGCGGTTCGTGAGATAGAACGGCACGTTCTTATAAGCCTGCTCGCTCGAGGTGCCGCCGTCTGCGTTCCACACGTCGACCGTCTGCCCGTTCTTCACGAGCGGACCGAAGCGCTCGCCGAGCCCGTAGACCAGTTCGCCCACGCCCAGCGACAGCTGCTGAACCGTGTAGTTCGGGGCGAAGGCGCGGGCCGTGCCGCCACGCGCATTGCCGACCGGGGCGCCGTCGAGCTGCGCATCCGGTCGCACCTGCATGTGCGCGGTCGACTTCGGACCCGCTGTCGTGAGTACCCGCCCACCCGCGGAGAAGCTGAGCCCGTAGGGCGCGCCCTTCTGCACCGTGACACTCAGGTCACCCGAGGTGAGCACGCCCCGCTCGTCGGAGACCTCGACGACGCCGTGCCCGTCTTGCGCCCCGAGCAGGTCGAAGCCCAGCTCGTCGCGACCTCCGGAGAAGTGCGAGACCTTCACCCCGATGATGTTCGGCAGCGGCGACGACAGCGCCACGGTGAGCACGGGACGGTTCAGCACGTCGCCCCGCTTCTCGATGACCATCGTCGGCGCGGTCACGACGATGCCGTTCTCGCCCTCCGGCCAGATGTCATACGCCTCCTGCGCGTAGAGGGGGGTGACGCCGGGGCGCAGCTGCCAGAAACCGTCGGTGAACTTCATATATGCCCCTTAATGTGCACTGCGTGTTGTTACTTGGTCGAACCGGCGGTGATTCCGCGGGTCAACGTTCGTTGGAAGATGAGGAAGAAGATGAGGGTGGGAATGAGACCGAGCAGGGCCGACGCACTCGTGGTCGTTACATCCATCAGCCTGTCGCCCTGCAGGGCCGTGATCGCGACCGGAACCGTCTGGTTCGCGTTCGACACCAGGAAGGTGAGAGGGATGAGGAACTCGTTCCAAGTCCAGATGAAGAAGAAGATAAGCAGCACCGAGAGCGTCGGACGGCTGATGGGCACGACGACGCGTCGGAGGATCTGCCAGCGATTGGCGCCGTCGAGCGAGGCCGCCTCGATGATCTCCTTCGGGAACGTTCCGAAGACCGCCGACAGCAGATAGGTGCCGAACGCGCTCTGCACGACGGTGAAGATGATGATGACGCTCCACACGTTGTCGTAGAGGCCGACCTGCTTGAACATGAAGTACAGCGGGTAGAGCATCGCCTCCTGCGGCAGGGTGTTGGCGACCATAAAGAGCACCAGAACCCAGACACGGCCCTTCACCCGGCCGATACCGATGGCGTAGGCATTGAAGACCGAGACGATCACGGCGAAGACGGCCACGGTTCCGCTGATGAAGAAGCTGTTCCAGAGCTTCTCGGGAAAGTTGACCCTCTGCCAGAAGCTCGCGATTCCATCGAGGTAGATGTTGGTCGGAAGGCTGAGCGGCCCGCCGTTGGCGTAGTCCGAGGGCGACTTGAACGAGTTCACCAGAATGATGAGGAACGGCACCGCGACCAGCACGGCGACCACGATCACGGCGATCAGCAGAATCCAGTCGCCGAGCGTGCGGCGCGGCTTCTGCTTGTGCGGCTTGAGCTTCTTCTCGGGCTGCGGGGCCGAGGCCCTGGGTGCGCTGCGCGGAGTCAGTGTGGCGGTCATCAGCGTTCGTTCTCCAAACGTTCTGCGCGGTTCTGGGCGAGGATGAAGATGATCGTGATCGCGACGACGACGACGGTCAACGCGGTGGCGATCGTCGCTCCGTAGCCCACCTGCTGGCTCTGGAAGAACTCGCTGTACGAGTAGTAGCTGGGCACGATCGTGGAGTTGCCCGGGCCGCCGCGGGTGAGGGCGTAGATCGGGCCGAACACCTTGAGGGCCGCGATCGTCGCGGTGAGCACCACCACGTAGATCTCGGGGCGGATGATGCTGACGGTGATCGACGTGAAGCGCTGGAACCAGTTGGCACCGTCGAGCTCGGCGGCCTCGTAGAGTTCCGGGTCGACGCGCTGGAGCGCGGCCATGAAGATCACGACCGGGTAGCCGATCTGCACCCAGACCATCACGACCATCACGCTGGCCAGGGCCGTATCGGGACTGCCCAGCCAGTTGTGCTGCAGGGATCCCAAGCCGACAGCATCCAGAACCGTGTTGAGCGCCCCGTTCTCGGGCCGCAGGATCCAGCCGATCACGATCGCGGCGATGGCCACGGGCAGAATCTGGGGCAGGTAGTAGGTAGCGCGGAGGAAGCTCGCGAGCCTGCCGCCGAACTTCTTGCCGACGAGGTCGAAGAGGAGGGCGGCAAGCACCAGTCCCGCGAGGGTCGGCACGACGACCATGGCGACGATCATGGCGACGCTGTTCTGGAACGACACCCAGAACTTGTCGTCGCCCATGAGTTTGACCCAGTTGTCGAGACCGATGAATTCGGGCGGGCGGATGCCGCGGTACGACGTGAAGCTGAGGTAGATGTTCCAGATGAGGGGAACGAGGATGATGATCGTGAACAGCACGAGGCCGGGGATCAGGTAGAGCCAGAAGCCTCGTTTTCGCACTCCGGGGAGCAGGCTCATCTCCGGTGCTCGGCGACTCCGTGCGATGACGGGGGCGGGTGGCAGCGTTGCCATGGGGTGTCCCTTTCGTGCGGTCTGAGGGAGTGAAGTGGGGGGCCTTCGACGGGCTCGGGGAACGGATTCGTTGCCTGAGCCCGTCGAAGGGCGAGGGGACGAGAGGACTACTCGCCCGTGATGTCCGCCACGCCGGATTCGTACTCGTCGCCGAGCGTGGTGTTCATCTCCTCCGGGGTGGTCGAACCGTTGAGCAGCTCCTGCGTCGCCGCCACGATCTGGTCGTAGAACGTCGACGTGGGCCAGTCGGGGTAGAACGCCAGCCCGTCGCGCTCCGTGAGCGTGTTGAAGTTGGCGATCAGCTCCTGGCTCTTCGGGTCGGTGATGTCTTCGGTGTTCGCCGCGACGGGCACGCCACCGTTGTTGCCGATGAGGGCCTGGATCTCAGGACGCATGGTGATGTCGATGAACTTGTACGCCAGGTCCTTGTTGGCGGCGTTCTCGGGAACCACCCACAGGTTTCCACTGGAGCCGGGAGCCATCTCCGATCCGGGGAAGAGGAACGTTCCCCAGTCGAAGCCGGTGGCCTCGTTGATGACGCGTCCGTACCACCACGAGCCCGACACCATCATCGGATACTGGCCCGACATGAACGAGACGCCCATGTCCTCGGCCTTGATGCCCGTGACATCCTTCGAGATGTAGCCCTTGTCGACGTACTCGGCGAGCTTCTCGCTGGCGTAGCTGAGCTCAGGACCCTGCCAGTCGACCGGGTTCTTGTAGAGCTGGTAGTCGTCGACGAAGTCTCGGTCGCCCTTGGACAGGGCGAGCTGATACCAGAGTTGTCCGATGGGGTACTCGGCGCCCGCCTCGGCGAGCGGCGTCACGCCGTTGTCGACGAACGTCTGCAGGGCGGCCTCGAACTCGTCGTAGGTCGTGGGCACGGCGATGCCGTACTTCGCGAACATGTCCTTGTTGTAGTACACCTCGACGAACTCGCCGTAGTTCGGGATCCCGTACCAGGAGCCCGAGCCCATGACGCCCTTGTCGTCGTAGCGCGCGGTCGTCTGCAGTGACGGGGCGAGCTTGTCGGCCCACCCGTACTCCTCGACGGCATCATCGATCGGGGTGAGCAGTCCCTGGCTGGCCAGCAGACCCGCCGTAGCGTTTCCCTTGTTGTATTCGAGAATGTCAGGGGCCTCGTTCGAATTGAGCACCTGGCTGGCCGTCGAGCGGATCTGTTCGAAGCTCTTCGCCTCGAACTCCACCTTCGCGCCGGTCTCTTTCTCGAACGTCTTGATGGCCTCGTCCCATGCGATGCCCATCGCGCTGTCCTCGCCCTCGAAGTGCCAGAGCTTCAGCGTGTTGGCGTCCTCTTCGGACGCTCCGGCCGAGCAGCCCGAGAGCAGGGCTCCCGCGGCGATCACGGTCGTGAGCATGGTGAGTGTGCGTTTCATTTTCATGTGTCTACCTCCTTGTAGGGATGAGTTGCCGGCCGGGCCGGCGATGGTGCTGTGGGTTTCGAGTGGCGTATCGACAATCATCGAAGCGCTTCGACAATGCGCGCGGAACTCCTTTCGGGTCGAGTGTCAGGCCGGGTGGGCGGCGGGCTTCGGGGCGGCGATGGAGCCGCGGTCGAGATAGGTCGGGGCGATGAGCGTGACCTTCGGGTGGCCGAGCGCGTCGACCAAGGCCAACGCGTTCTCGACGGCCGAGTGGCACATCTCATCAAGGGGAAGCGGAATGGCGCTCAGCGGCGTCTCGAGCTCGTCGGCGGCGTAGCTCGCGCAGGCGGCGAGCACGGAGAGGTCGCCCGGAATCGACAGCCCGAGTTCGCTGATACGACGCAGCGCCCCCTCGACGATGGGCTCGTTGCAATGGAAGACGAGGGCGGTCATGTCGGGAAGTTGTTCGCGCAGCAGGTCGTAGGCCTGCTGCCCTCCCGAACGCCCGATCTCCGGCCACTGCGTCGCCGTGCGCACGCCGCGCGCCCGGCACTCCTCGTCGAAACCGTGCGTGAACCGGCGGATGAAGTTGGTGTCGCGGTCGACGTAGCTGTGCGGATGCCCGATCACGCCGATCGCCTTATGCCCGGCGTCGGCGAGCATGGCTACGGCATCCCGCCCCGCCCGGTCGAAGTCGAGGTCGATGCACGACATGTCGTCGATGCCCGGGGGCACCCCGATGAATGCCGACGGAAGGCCGAGACGCCGAACCAGGGGCACGCGCTCGTCGACCGTGGCGACGCCCATGATGACGACACCGTCGATCAACGATCGCGAGGCGGCGCGGCGGATGCCGGAGACCTCGTCGTCGGTGGCGAGCAGCAGCACGTCGTAGTCGTGTGCCCGTGCCGCCTCGACGACACTCGTCACGAACCGCATATGGGTCGGCAGGTGGCCGTCGGGGCCGAGCGGCGCGCTCAGGGCGAGGATGTTCGTGCGGGCGCCCGCAAGCATCCGGGCGCCGGCGTTGGGCTCGTACTCGAGCTCATCGATGGCCCTCATGATGCGCTGGCGCGTGGAGGCTGCGATGGACCGCTTGCCCGAGAGCGCGTACGACACCGTGGAGATCGACACGCCCGCGGCCTGTGCCACGTCGGTGATTGTCGCCATCTGAAGACTCCGGTGTCTGGGGTGGTGCGGTCTGTTTAAGCGCTTCGATTGTGAACGCGCTCTCAGCAGAGTACGACGCGAAGCGCTTCGACGCAACAGATATTGCTGACTCGCCCAACAAATCGGCTCGAGCAGCGGCGGCGGTCAGCCCGGCAGCACGCCCAGGCCGTCGACCTTCGGGATCGCCGACAGCAGCTGCTTCGTGTAGGGCTGCTGAGGGTTCGACCACACCTCGTTCACGTCGCCGCGCTCCACGATCTTGCCCCTGCTCATCACGGCCACGTCGTCGGCGATCACGCGCACCACCGAGAGATCGTGGCTGATGAACAGCAGCGACGCACCGGTCTCGAGCGCGAGACTGCGCATCAGGCCCGCGACCCGCGCCTGCAGAGACGCGTCGAGGGATGCGATGGGCTCGTCGCCGACGAGCAGGTCCGGCCCCGAAGCGATCGCCCTGGCGATCGCGATGCGCTGGCGCTGCCCGCCCGAGAACTGGTGCGGGAAGCGCGACCGGGCCGACGCATCCAATTCGACGTGCGCGAGCAGGTCGGGAACCGTCCAGGCCGAGCGGTCGGGGTTAACCTTCAGGCCGTCCTCGATCTGCCTGCCGATCGTGCGCCGCGGGTTCAGCGAGGCGTAGGGGTTCTGAAACACCATCTGGATGCGCAGCAGCTTGCGATCACGGGTACGCATGCCCAGGCGGGTCACGGGGGTGCCGTCGAACGTGATCGATCCGCTGTCGAGGCCCTCGAGCCCGCAGATCGCACGGGCGAGCGTGGACTTGCCACAGCCCGACTCGCCGACGAGCCCCAGCACCTGCCGGGTGCCGAGCGAGAGGCTCACGTCATCCACGGCCACGAGCCGAGGGCGACCCGCGACCCGGTAGCTGACCTTCACACCATCGAGTTCGAGCAGCGCCGTCATGATGCATCTCCTGTCGGGGCCGACTTCGGTGCCGCATCCGGGGCCGAGCCGTCGTGCGGCAGCGCGTCGATGAGCGCCCGCGTGTAGGGGTCGCGCGGGGCCGTGATCACCTGGAACCGGTCACCGTGCTCCACGATCTCGCCCTCGCGCATCACCGCGATGGTGTCGGCCAGCGCGCTCATCACGCCGAGGTCGTGCGTCACGAGCAGAATCGCGAGGCCGAGGTCGTCGCACAGCTCGCGCAGCAGGCGCAGGATGCCTGCCTGCACGGTGACGTCGAGCGCGGTCGTGGGCTCGTCGGCGATGAGCACGCTGGGGCTGCACATGATCGCCGAGGCGATGGCCACGCGCTGCAGCTGCCCGCCCGAGAACTGGTGCGGGTACTTCTTGAGGGCCCCGGCCGGGTCGGGCACCTTGACCTGCTCGAGCACGACGCGGGCGCGCTCGAGGGCCTCGCGCTTCGACATGCCCGTGTGCTGGCGCAGGTGGTCGGTGAGCTGCGATCCGATCGAGAGCATCGGGTGCAGGCTCGACGTCGGATCCTGGAACACCATCGCGATGTCGTTTCCGCGCAGGGTGTTGAGCTTCTTCGTCGGCAGCTCGAGCAGGTTGCGGCCCTCGAACTCGATGACGCCGCCGACGGTCGCCTGCTCGGGCTGCAGGCCCAGAACCGTCATGCCCGTCATGGTCTTGCCCGAGCCCGACTCCCCCGCGAGGCCCGTGATGCGGCCCGCTGGCACGTCGAGCGAGATGCCGCGCAGGATGCGCTTGGCCTTCTCGCCGCGCCCGATCGAGAGCGTCAGGTCGCGAATACTGAGACCGCCGGATGCCGATGGCCGGTTCACAGGGCCCGGCCTTTCACTGCGTCGGCGGTGCGCGGGTCGAGAGTGTCCCGCAGCGCGTCGCCGAGGAAGTTGAAGGCCAGAACCACGGTGAGGATGGCGAGGCCGGGGAACACCGAGATCCACCACGACGAGAAGTTCTGCACGCCGTCGGAGACCATCGCGCCCCAGTCGGGAGTCGGCGGAACGGCTCCGAGGCCGAGGAACGACAGGCCTGCGAGCAGCAGGATGGCTGTGCCCACGTCGAGCGTGGCCAGCACGACGACCGGCGCGATGATGTTCGGCAGGATGTCTTTGCCCAGCGACACGAACGGGCTGTTGCCGAGCAGTCGGCCGGCCACCACGTACTCCGAGCGCGACGCGACGACCACGAGCGAGCGGGTGACGCGGGCGTACGCCGGCCACGACACGATGAGCATCGCGATGACCGCGTTGGTCAGGCTCGGGCCGAGCGACGCGGCGATGACCATCGCAAGGATGATCGTGGGGAACGCGAAGACCAGGTCGGCGATGCGCATGATGACCTCGTCGGCGACCTTGCCGAAGTAGCCGGCCACCGATCCGGCGATCGTGCCGACGAGCAGCGACGACACGACCAGCAGCAGGGGCAGGATGATCGACACGCGTGCGCCGTCGAGAACGCGCGCGAGCACATCCCGGCCGAGCTGGTCGGTGCCGAACCAGTGCGCCGCACTCGGCGGCTGCAGGCGCTCGAAGTCCTGAGCCAGGGGCCCGGCGGGGCTGATCATCGGCGCAAGGAGCGCCAGCAGCAGCCAGACGACGATGATCGCCGTGCCGGTCACGGCCAACGGATTGCGCAGGGCCGCCGGGAACCGCAACCGGCGTCGGGCGGCCACGGCCAGAACATCCGGCTGGGGCCGCGAAGCGGGCGCTGTGGTCTGGCTCATGCGGCCCTCACCCTCGGATCGATGAAGCCGTATGCGATGTCGACGATGAAGTTCAGGCCGATGTAGACGATGCCCACGACGAGGCCGACGCCCATGATGGCGGGCAGGTCGAGCTTGGTGGCCGACGAGAAGGCGTATTCGCCGAGGCCGTGCCAGGAGTAGACCTTCTCGACGAGAACGGTGCCGCTGAGCAGCGAGCCGAACGCGATGCCGAGCACGGTGATGATCGGAACAAGGGCACCGCGCAGCACGTACTTGAGAACCACGGTGCGACCGGTGAGCCCCTTCGCCCTGGCGCCCCGCACGTAGTCGGCGTCGAGCACCTCGAGGATGGCCGAGCGCGAGAACCGCGTGAGCAGGCCGATCGTGTAGAGGGCGAGAACGGATGCCGGCAGCACGAGGTGATAGACCGCGTCGCCGAACGTCGCCCACTGCCCGGCCAGCAGCGAGTCGACCGTGTAGAGGCCGGTCACGTGCGGGGGCGCGACCGCCGTGGGATCGAGTCGCCCCGACCCCGGGAACAGGCGCAGCTGGAAGAAGAAGATGAAGTACACGAGCAGGGCCATCCAGAATGCGGGGACGCTCAGCCCGATCAGGCTGACCACGCGGATGATCTGGTCGATGAACGTGCGGCGGCGCAGCGCGGCCCAGAGGCCCAGGCCGATTCCGATGATGGCGGAGATCAGGATGGCGCCGACCGCGAGCTCGATGGTGGCAGGGAAGGCCTTGCCCAACTCGGTGGCGACCGAGGTGCGCGTCTGCGTCGACGTGCCGAGGTCTCCCTGGAAGAGGTGGCCGAGGTAGGTGAAGTACTGCACCGGCAGCGGCTTGTCGAGCCCGGCGTTCTCGCGGAACTGCGCAACGATCTCGGGATTCGCCGCCGCCTGCTCGCCGAGTGCGGCCTGCACGGGGTCGGCCGGCACCAGGTTGGTGAGGATGAAGGTGACGAGGGTGACGCCCAGCATGAGCAGGGCCGTCACCCCCAGCCGGATGGCGAGGTAGCGCGCCAGCGGGGGGATGCCCGCCGGCGCGCTGCGTCGTTCCGTCTTCACGGCGTCGATGCTATTTGATTCCGGCAAGGTCGATCGTCCAGACCGGGTTCAGGCTCACGCCCGTGATGCTGGGTGAGGTGACCACGTTCTGCGCGGGCTGCAGCAGGGGAACGAACGGGCCGCTCGCATTCTGTGCCTCCTGCAGGGCCGCGTAGACGCTCTGGCGCTCGTCGGTCGAGACCGCGGCCTTGGCGGCGGTGGCCAGGTCGGTCACCGTCTGGTCCGCTCCGGCAGCCCAGCCGGCGCGAAGGCCGACGAGCTCGCCCGGGGTGAACGCGAGGTAGTTCGACGGGTCGGGGAAGTCGGGGCCCCAGTACCAGAGGCCGACGGTTTCCTTGCCGTCGCGGTACGCGTCGAGCTCGGTCGCGACAGGGGCGGGAGCCAGCACGATGTTGATGCCGACCTCCTTGAGCTGGGCCTGCACCGACTCGGCGACGCTCTGCAGCGACAGACCCTGGACCGTGATGTCGTTCGGGAAGTTGAGCGTGACATCCTCACCGGCGTACCCGGATGCGGCCAGAGCCGACTTCGCGGCGGCGGCGTCGTACTGGTTGCCGTCGGATGCGTCGATCGCGCCGACGAAGAGCGACGGGATGAATCCGCCGGGCTGCACGGAACCCTCACCGGCGAGGTCGACGATCTTGTCGTAGTCGATCCCGGCCTTGACCGCCTTGAGGAAGTCGGGGTTGCTGGTGATCGCAGAGACCGACGGGTCCTGGTTGAGGAGCAGGAAGATCATGTAGCGCGACGGGCTCGAGAGAACCGTGACATCGGATCCGTCGAGCTCGGCGACCTGGTCGGGGTTCAGGTCGAGGGCGACCTGCGACTCACCGGCCTGGATGTTGAGCTTCTGCGTCGGGCCCTGCACGTTGCGCAAGACGACGCGGTCGTAGGCGGGGGCGTCACCGGTGTACTTCGGGTTCTTGGTGAAGACCACCTGCGAGGCCACGTCGAACGACTCGAGCATGTACGGGCCGGAGCCGGCGGACGCGCCGTTGAGGTAGGACTCGGCACCGTCGGCGTCGGTCGCCGTTCCACCGTTCTCCTCGACGACCTTCTTGTTCACGACGCTGAGGGCCGGGTTCGGAAGGATGTACGGAAGGGCCGGGTTGGGCTCGGCCGAGGTGAGCGTCAGCGTGGTGTCGCTCGTCTTCTCGACGGTCACGCCGTCGAGCAGGAACGACGGGTTGCCCTTGATGCCCTGCACGCGCTGCAGCGAGAAGACGGCGTCGTCGACGGTCACCGGGGTGCCGTCGGAGAAGACGTGGCCATCGGCCATGGTGAGGGTGAGCACCGTGTTGTCGGCGTTCATCTCGTAGCTGGCGAGCCCGTCGATCGGCTTCGTCACGTCGTCACCCTTGAAGGTGAGGAGGGTCTCGTAGAGCGCCTTGGCCACGATCGAGCCCGTGGTCTCGTACTCGCGGTTCGGGTCGGCGGTCTTCAGGTCGAACGAGGAGTCGACGACGACGGACTTGCCGCCGGAGGATGCGGAGTCGCTCGAGCCTGCGCTGCAGGCTGTGATGCCGAGCGTCGCGACGACGGCGATGCCGACGATGCCTGCGATGCGGCGGAATGGTGACAACACGAGGGTGGTCTCCTATCGGGTGAGGAAGGGTGCAGGGCGGGTTCGGCGCGATGAGGCGGTGAATTCTGAACGAACCGAATGTGGAATGTTGTCTTGAAATTACTTCTCACACAGATCAAGTGTCAATCTGACCGCATCAGATAGAGACAAAGTGATGACAGCAACCGCCTTTTCGACATAACATCTCCAAACAAGAGACTCTGCAGCCGCGGAGACGGACAAAACAGGGAGTCGAACGTGGATCTTGATGAGACGCATGTGCGCATGCTGGAGATCCTGAGAGACAACGGGCGTATTTCAATCGCCACGCTCTCGGAGCAGCTCGGCATCTCGCGTTCGAATGCCTACACGCGCTACGAATCCCTGGTGCGCAACGGGGTCATCCGCGGAGTGCACGCCGACATCGATCCGGCCGCCGTCGGCCTCGCCGTGGCGGCCATGGTCTTCGTCACGGTGCGGCAGAGCCAGTGGTCCGATTTCCGCAGCCGACTCACGACGCTCGACGAGCTCGAGTCGTTCACGGTGATGACCGGAGAACACGACGCCATGCTGCTCGTGCGGGGATCGGGCGTCGCCGCCATCCACGACCTCGTTGCCACGCGACTCGCGCAGTGGCCGTCGGTCAAGGCCACCGTGACCGTCTTCATCATGGACGAGATGACCTCGAACGTCTCGCTGCGCATGGGCGCCGCGACGAGCGACACCCTGCAGCAATCAGGCGAGCGCTACGGAATGACGCGGTTCGTGCGCACCAGCGACGAGCGGGCCAAGAGTGCGGAGAGCGCACAGAACGCTAGGCGCGCACCTCGCGGCACACGCTGACATGGTCGGCCCCGTCGGGGCCCACGAAGTCCTCTGTCAGCTCGAGCACACCGTCGTCGGTGCGGCTCACGACGGAAGTCGCGGAGCCCGCGGTGGTGGTTCCGTCTGTGCCCAGGTGCACGAAGGAGACGTGCAGTACGTCGCGGTCGCGATAGCCGCTGAACCGTCCGACCGTCACCGTGTCGCCCGTGTAGTCGCCCCAGATCACACCGCGATCCTCGCGATAGTGGAACCGCGACGGCGCCGTCGTCGAGACCGCGCTGGCGGTCGACGAGACCATGTCGAATACCGTGTCGTCGATAGATTCGTCGAAGGTGCGGGAGGCGGCGGCAGCGGAGGCGTCGGAGGGGGTGCTCATGATCGCCCACTGTTCCGGAGTGCGCCGCAGCTCGTCAATTCCCGGGCAGAAAGTCCGTTGGAGGGTGTCAGCCACATGACATTCACGGACGAATAGGCACGTTCGGGTTCAGGATCAGGACAGATCGGCGCCAGCGCCGTAACGAGCTTGAAACCTGTTCGCAGATCCGGCTACTTTGCAGTCATGACTACTCTCTCGCCCGCTCCGCGCGACCCCCGGATGCCTCGGCTCCCCACCTCCGACGCCTTCCGCGAGTTCATGGCGAGCGGCTGGGGCGAGCTCGATCGCACCGCCCGGGTGACGCCAGGAGCGGCCGAGGCGGCGGCCGACCACCGCCGATTGCTCTCGGCAAGATTCCCGCGCGAGACGCTCGTCGTGGCGAGCGGGCGCAGTGCCGTGCGCTCGAACGACACCGAGTTCGACTTCCGCCCGCACAGCGACTTCGCCTGGCTCACCGGATGCGCGGCGGAGGCGGCCGTGCTGGTCATGCGGCCGGTCAGTGCCAGCGACGGCGCATCCGGTCACGACGCCGTGCTCTACCTCATCGAACCGGCCTACGCCGGCGACGAGGCCTTCTACACCGACGCGCTGCGCGGCGAGCTGTGGGTCGGGGCGGCGCCCGGCCTCGACGACTGGGCGTCGGCCCTGCAGATCGACGTGCGCTCGCTCGCCACGCTTCCCGACGATCTGCTCGCCATTCACACCGCCGTGCTGAGCGCCGGTGCGAGCGAGCCCGCCCTGTCGGAGGCCGGAATCGACGAGCCTTCTCCACTGCTCGAGCAGGCGCTGTCAGACTTGAAGCTCGTGAAGGACGAGTGGGAGATCGCCCAGCTGCGCGCCGCCGTCGACGCCACGGTCGCGGGCTTCTCGGCCGTGGTCGCCGAGCTGCCGGCCGCACTGGCGGGCGGCGGCGAGCGCTGGCTGCAGGCCACGTTCGACAGGCACTCGCGGCAGGGCGCGAACGGCGTCGGCTACACCACGGTCATGGGGTCGGGGCCCAACGCGGCGACCCTGCACTGGTCGCGCAGCGACGGCCCGGTGAGCGAAGACCACCTCGTGCTGCTCGATGCGGGCGTCGAGGTCGACACCCTCTACACGGCGGATGTCACGCGCGTGTTCCCGGCATCCGGCACGTTCTCGCCGGCCCAGCGCCGCGTCTACGAACTCGTTCTCGAGGCGCGAGCAGCAGCGCTGAGCGTGCTGCGCCCGGGTGGGCTCTTCTCCGACTTCCAGGAGGCGGCGCACGACGTGATCGCCCGCGGTCTGCACGGCTGGGGCATCCTGCCGGGCACGCTTGAGGAGGCGCTGAGCCCCGAGGGGCAGTACCACCGCCGCTACGCCATCTGCGGCAACGGCCACCACCTCGGACTCGATGTGCACGACTGCGCGAAGACCAGCGAGGAGCTCTACCTGCGCACCCCCCTCGTGCCCGGAATGGTGCTCACCGTCGAGCCGGGCATCTACTTCCACGCGAACGACCTCACCCTCCCCGAGGAGCTGCGCGGCATCGGCGTGCGCATCGAGGACGACCTGCTCATCACGGAGTCGGGCTACGAGAACCTCTCGGGCGCCCTACCCGTGGAGGTCGCCGACGTGGAGGCGTGGGTGCGCGCGCTGACGCGGTAGCGCCACTCGCTCGCCGCTCGCATCGCCGCTCGCATCGCCGAGCGCGGGACTTCGCGCGTCGCGCGGTGGTTCCGCCGCCGCGCTCAGCGAGAACCGCCGCGCTCGCCGACGCGGGCCCGTAGGGCACTCCCCACCAGCACCGTGCGACCATGGGTACTGTGCAATCACGAGCGTCCGAATCAGAGCTCACGGATGCCGAACTGCGGCTTCTCGAGGCGAGATTGCGCGAGCGCCGGGCCGAGATCGACACGGAACTCGGCGGGCTGGCGCAGACGCTCGTCGAGGTGCGCGAGGCCCGGGGCGCGGAGTCGGTCGACGACGAGCACGACCCGGAGGGTCCGACGCTGTCGAGCGAGTGGTCGCGCATCCACGGGGTGCACGGCGAGCTCGCAGCGGCGTCGGTGGCGGTGGATGCGGCCCTCGACCGCGTCGCGTCGGGGTGCTACGGAGTGTGCGCCCGCTGCGGCAAGCCGATCGGCTTCGCCCGCCTCGACGCGCGCCCTGAGGCCACGCTCTGCATAGCCTGCGCCCGAGCCGCCGAGCGCTGAGCGAGCCCCGCCCGCCCCGCCCGTTCCCTGAGCGCCCCGCCCGTTCCCTGAGCCTGTCGAAGGGAAACTCCCCTACCGAGCCCCTCCGACAAGCTCAGGGAACGAGCCGCCGTATCGAGATCACCTCTGGCTAGGCTGAGCCCATGATCGCGAACTCAGAAGCCCTCGTCTTCTCGTCATTCCTCGCCTACGTCGTCGGTCTCGCGATCGGCGCACTCGTTCTCTACATGGTGATCCGTTCGGCCGTCGCGTCTGCCCTCTACAAGCACCAGCTGTGGCTCGAGCAGTACCGCCCCGCCACGAACCCGGGGCCTCAGCCGCCGACGCCGCCGGCCCCGCCCGTTCCCTGAGCCTGTCGAAGGGAAACCCCTCGACCGACCCCCTTCGACAAGCTCAGGGAACGAGGCCCCTTCGACAAGCTCAGGGAACGAGGCGGCTCACGCGGCGACCTCTTCGAGCACCTCTCGGAACGCCAACGTCGCCGGGTGGTGCGACCCGCTGTCGCGCACCGACGTGAAGATCGATCGGCGCGCATCCCCCGGCAGATCGATGAGCAGGCAGCTCGTCTCGCGCCCCGCCCACACGAGCTCGGGCATCAGCGCCACCGCGTTCCCCGACTCGATCAGACGGATCTGCGCCTGCAGGTCGGCGGTCTCGTAGCGCACATCGGGCTCGAAGCCGGCGATGCGGCACTGCTGCAGCGCCCAGTGCCGAGACGCGGCGCCCGCCGGCTCCATCACCCAGGGAAGGTCCCGCGCATCCTGGATCGACGCGACGGCATGGATCTGCCGCGAGGTCGGCGGAACGGCGAGCGACACGGCATCGCTCGTGAGCCGCTTCTTGTCGAGCTCCGGATGCCGCGGCGCCGCGTGGGCCGGGTACTCCTCGGCGACCACCATGTCGAAGTCGCGGGCCCAGGTCTCGTAGAGCGCGGTTTCGGGCTCGCGCTGCACCATCTCGACCCGCACCTCGGGATAGCGGGAGCGCATGAGGCTCAGCGCATCCGGCATCAGGGCCAGGGCGGCCGACTGGAACACGGCAACGCGCACCGTGCCCGTGACGGCTGTCAATGACGCGGCGAGCGTGGCCTCGGCGCGCTCGAGGATCTCGAGCATCGACGCCGTCTGGGTCACGAGGATCTCGGCCTGCGGGGTGAGCTGCACGCGTCGGCCGACCTTGCGCAGCAGCTCGACGCCGGTCTCCTTCTCGAGCAGGGCGAGCTGCTGGGACACCGACGACGGGCTGAAGTTCATGGCCGTGGCGACCTCGGCGAGGGTGCCGCGGATCTTGAGTTCGCGCAGGATGCGCAGGCGCCGGGCATCGAGCACGGGCGGAGCCCCATTTCATTAGCTGAGCTGATGGTTATTGGTTATAAACGGTCACTTTATCTAATGTGAACCTCATCCCATACTGAACCCATGACCGACATCGCCGCACACCCGGAAGCCGACTCCACCACGCCCGCGCCCGCGCCGGCCGAGCGGGCCGACCTTCCCACCCCCGAGGCGGCCACCGCGCTCGTTCGCCGCTGGCTCACGGAGGCCGCCGCCATCCCGGCCGACGCCTCGGCGCAGCGCCTCGCCGGCGTGCTCAAAGACCCGAAGGGCCTCGACTTCACGGTCGGCTTCGTCGACGGAGTCGTGCGCCCCGAAGACCTGGGCGTCGCCGCCCGCAACCTGCGTGCTCTGGCCCCGAATGTGCCGGCGTTCCTGCCCTGGTATCTGAGGAGCGCCGTGCGCCTCGGCGGCCTGGCCGCTCCTGTCGTCCCGGCCATCGCCATTCCGATCGCCCGCAAGGTTCTGCGCGGCATGGTCGGTCACCTCATCATCGACGCCACCGACGCCCGCCTCGGCTCGGCCATCGCGAAGCTGCGCAACCACGCCGAGGGCACGAAGCTCAACGTGAACCTGCTGGGCGAGGCCGTGCTCGGCGAGGCGGAGGCCGCCCGCCGCCTCGAAGGAACCCACCGCCTGCTCGCCCGCGACGACGTGGACTACGTCTCGATCAAGGTCTCCTCCACCGTCGCGCCGCACTCCGCCTGGGCCTTCGACGAGGCCGTCGCCCACATCGTCGAGCGCCTCACTCCGCTGTTCGAGCGCGCTGCGAAGGCGACGCCGGCCAAGTTCATCAACCTCGACATGGAGGAGTACAAGGACCTCGACCTGACCATGGCGGTCTTCATGCGCATCCTCGACGACCCCCGCTTTCACTCACTCGAGGCCGGAATCGTGCTGCAGGCCTACCTGCCCGACGCCCTCTCCGCGATGATCCGCCTGCAGGACTGGGCATCCGCTCGCCGTGCCGCGGGCGGGGCCGGGGTGAAGGTGCGCATCGTCAAGGGCGCGAACCTGCCCATGGAGGAGGTCGAGGCGAGCCTGCACGGCTGGCCGCTGGCGACGTGGTCGTCGAAGCAGCAGAGCGACACCAACTACAAGCGCGTCGTGAACTACGCCCTGCACCCCGACCGCATCGACAACGTGCGCATCGGCGTTGCCGGGCACAACCTCTTCGACATCGCCTTCGCGTGGCTGCTCGCCCAGAAGCGCGGCGTGACCGCGGGACTCGAGTTCGAGATGCTGCTCGGCATGGCGCAGGGGCAGGCCGAGGCGGTGCGCCGCGAGGTCGGATCGCTGCTGCTCTACACGCCCGTCGTTCACCCGCAGGAGTTCGACGTGGCGATCGCGTACCTGATCCGCCGCCTCGAGGAGGGCGCCAGCCAGCAGAACTTCATGTCGGCCGTCTTCGAGCTCAGCGAGAACGAGGCGCTGTTCACCCGCGAGCGCGAGCGATTCGAGGCCTCTCTCGCCGAGCTCGACGACGCCGTTCCGCAGCCCAACCGCACCCAGAACCGCACCGCTACCGAGGCCACCGCACCGCGCACCGGCTTCGACAACGCCGCCGACACCGACCCCGCACTGCCGCAGAACCGCGCGTGGGGCCTCGAGATCCTGCGCCGCGTTCCCTCGTCGCTGCTCGGCGACGACACGATCGCCGCGTCGATCGTGCACGACGAGAGCGAACTGGATGCCACCATCCAGAACACGGCCACGGCCGGTTCAGCGTGGGGCCGGCTCTCGGGCGCCGAGCGCGCCGAGGTGCTGCACCGGGCCGGTGACGAGCTCGCCCTCTCTCGCGCCGACCTCATGGAGGTCATGGCGAGTGAGACCGGCAAGACCCTCGACCAGTCGGACCCCGAGGTGTCGGAGGCCATCGACTTCGCGCACTTCTACGCCGAGCGCGCCCGCGAGCTCGACGCCCTCGACGGCGCCGACTTCGTGCCGGCCGCGCTGACCGTGGTCGCTCCCCCCTGGAACTTCCCCGTCGCCATCCCGGCCGGCTCCACCCTCGCGGCCCTCGCCGCGGGCTCGGCCGTCGTCATCAAGCCCGCCCGCCAGGCCCGCCGCTCGGGCGCCGTGATGGTCGAGGCGCTGTGGAGGGCGGGAGTCCCCCGCGAGGCGCTGCGCCTCGTGCAGCTCGCCGATCAGTCCCTCGGCCGCACGCTCATCGCCCACGAGGCCGTCGACCGCGTGATCCTCACCGGTGGATACGAGACGGCCGAGCTGTTCCGCTCGTTCCGCCCCGACCTGCCCCTGCTCGCCGAGACCAGTGGCAAGAACGCCATCATCGTGACCCCGTCTGCCGACCTCGACCTCGCCGTCAAAGACGTGGTCGCCTCGGCGTTCGGCCACGCCGGGCAGAAGTGCTCCGCCGCATCCCTCGTGATCCTGGTCGGCTCGGTCGCGAGCTCGCGCCGGTTCCGCACCCAGCTGGTGGATGCGGTGTCGTCGCTCACGGTCGGCTACCCGGCCGACCCCAGCACGCAGATGGGCCCGATCATCGAGAAGGCGAAAGGCAAGCTGCTCTCCGGTCTCACCACCCTCGGCGAGGGCGAGACGTGGCTGGTCGAGCCGAAGCGCCTCGACGACAGCGGGGCCCTGTGGAGCCCGGGAGTTCGCGCCGGCGTGCGCCGCGGATCCGAGTACCACCTCACCGAGTACTTCGGCCCGATCCTCGGCATCATGACGGCCGCAACCCTCGAGGAGGCCATCGAGATCCAGAACGAGATCGACTACGGCCTCACTGCAGGGCTGCACTCGCTGAACTCGGCCGAGCTCGGCGTGTGGCTCTCGCGCATCCAGGCCGGCAATCTCTACGTGAACCGCGGGACGACCGGTGCGATCGTGCGCCGGCAGCCCTTCGGCGGCTGGAAGAAGTCGGTCGTCGGACCCGGATCGAAGGCCGGCGGACCGAACTACCTGCTCGGCCTCGGCTCGTGGAAGACGGCCGTGAGCCACGCGGATGCTCCGGTCGCGAACGCGTCGGTACGTCGCCTGGTCGACGCGGCCGCGACGGAGCTCGGCGCCGACGAGTTCGGCAGCCTGCGTCGGGCCGCTGCGAGCGATGCCGCCGCGTGGGCATCGGAGTTCGGCACGGCGCGCGATGTCTCGGGGCTCAGCGCCGAGCGCAACGTGTTCCGCTACGTTCCGCGCCCCGTGACGATCCGCTTCGGCAGCGACGCCCGCGATGCGCATGTCGTGCGCGTGCTCGCCGCGGCGTTCGTGTCGGGCGCGCCGATCGACGTGTCGGCCGCTGTGGCCCTGCCGTCGGAGCTGCGCGCCGCCGTTTCGGAGTGCGGCCTGTCGATGCGCATCGAGAGCGACGAGGCCTGGCTGGCCCGCGCGAACACGATGTCGGATGCGACGATCCGGCTCGTCGGCGCATCGGCCGGCGAGCTGGCGATCGCCACGGGCGGCCGCCCCGACCTGGCCGTGTACGCCGGCGAGGTCACGGAGTCGGGCCGCATCGAGCTGCTGCCGTTCTTGCACGAGCAGGCCGTCTCGATCACGGCGCACCGTTTCGGCACACCGAACCACCTGAGCGACAACCTGATCTAGCGGCCCGTTCCCTGAGCCCGTCGAAGGGCAGCCCTTCGACAAGCTCAGGGAACGGCCGGCCTACGCCCCCGCGAAGAACGCCCCCACAGCGGCCGACAGCGCCACCGGGTCGTTCACGTGGCAGAGCTCCCGTGCCGAGTGCATCGACAGCAGCGGAACACCCACGTCGACCGTGCGAATTCCGAGCCTCGTCGCCGTCAGCGGCCCGATCGTCGATCCGCACGGAACCGAGTTGTTCGACACGAACTCCTGGTAGCTGACGCCCGCTCGCTCGCAGGCGCGCGCCCACAGGGCCGCACCGAGCGCATCCGTCGCATAGCGCTGGTTCGCGTTGATCTTGAGCAGCGGACCGCCGCCCGCGATCGGCGTGTTCACGGGGTCGTGCCGCTCAGGGTAGTTCGGGTGGATGGCATGGCCGGCGTCGGCCGACAGGCACCAGGATGCGGCGTACGCCCGCAGGCGGTCGGTCGGGGTGGCGCCGAGCCCGGCCCCGATACGGGTGAGCACGTCGTCGAGCAGCGGGCCGGAGGCGCCGGAGCGCGACTCGCTGCCGAGCTCCTCGTGGTCGAAGGCGGCGAGCACGCTGATGTGCTTCGCGCCGCTGCCACTAGCACCGCCGCCGACCGTCTCATCGGCCGCGGCGGCGATCAGCGCGACCAGTCCGGCGTAGACCGACGAGAGGTTGTCCATGCGCCCGGCCGCGAAGAGTTCGTCGTCTTTGCCGAAGCGGGCCGGCGCCTGGGTGTCGGCGGTCAGCAGGTCGTACCCCGCGACATCCCATGCGGGCACCCCGCCGAGCTGGGCGAGGTGGGCGAGTAGATCGCCCGCGTGGCCCACGCCGAACACGGGGGTCAGGTGCCGCTGCTTGTCGAGCGTGAGCCCAGAGTTCACCTCGCGGTCGAGGTGGATGGCGAGCTGCGGGATGCGCAGGTACGGGCCGGTGCGCACGAGATGCTCGCGACCGTCGCGGGTGACGAGCCGGCCGGCGAGTTCGAGCTCACGGTCGAGCCACGAGTTGAGCAGCGGGCCGCCGTAGACCTCGACGCCGGCCTGCAGCCATCCGCGGTTCGCAATCGTGGGCTTCGGTTTGAGCTTGAAGGCGGGCGAGTCGGTGTGCGAGCCGAGCACGCGGAACGGCGTGGTCGACGAAGCCCCGCTCGGCTGGATCCACGCGATGATGGCTCCGTCGCGGATCACGTAGCGGCGCTCGGGTCCGTCCTGCACACCCGCGTCGTCGCGCACGCTCCAGTCGCGCTCCTCGTCGAGCCGCGAGAATCCGGCCTCGTCGAGCCGCCGGGCGGCTGCGGCCACCGCGTGATACGAGCTCGGCGACGCCTGGATGAAGCGGGCGAAGTCGTCGATGTAGGCGTCGGTCGTCATGGAATCCATGACTCAATCCAACCACTCGCCACGAAACCGTGCAGTCCCAGCGCCTCCTCGTCGCCAGGTTGCGAGGCGCGGCTGTGGCTGCACGAAATCGTGCTACTCGTCGGGGAAGACCCGCTTATACGTGCGCCCGTCGGGCAGCGTGACGGTCTCTGCTCTCAGGAGGCCGCGGCTGATGCGCAGGTAGATCGCCTGGGCGCTCACGCCGAGCTGCTTCGCGGCCTCCGACACCGACACCCCGGGCAGGTCAGTGGGCACGCTGCTCGGGCGGGCGGAACGCTTGCGCCCCGCCTCGTGCCGCTCTGCGATCTCGGCGTCGGTGCCGTGCCAGCGCCACTTCGCGGCGGCGGCCCCGAGGCCGGCGGCGTTCGCGATGTCCTCCCACGTGATGCCGGATGCGCGGGCCTCACGAACGGCGTGCAGGGTCGCGGCGTCTTTCTCGAGTTCGGCGGCGAGCATGCGCACCGCGCGGATGCGATCGAGGGGCGCGGGCGGGGACTGGGGCGATGCGGCGGCGGCGGCATCGAGCTCGGCGACGCGGGCGAGCCACGCGCGGCTGTCGTCTGAAAGGAAGGACACGCGCCATATTAACCCGCGAAGCTGCGACTGATTCAGGAGAAGCGCGCGGCCGACGCCACTATCCACGCGGCCAGCCTCTGCTCCCGAACACGTGACGCCGGTCAGAGGCTCTCGGCACGCCGATCGAGCCGCTTCAGGGCCTTCGGAGAGTCGTTGAGCGCCGCTGCTCCGCGGTGCTGCGCGCGCACGGTCATGGCGCCGTAGACGAAGGTGTTCTCGCCCGCCGCGTGGGCTCGGTTCGAGGTCAGCAGCAGGTGCTCCACGAACAGGGCGCTGTCTCGGTGGTCGCCCAACGCATCCTGCACCCGCTCGGCCTCGCGGGCGATGTACCGGTACTTCTTTCCGAGCACGGCTGTGCCACCCTGCGACACCGCGTCGGCCGCGAAGCGCAGTCGACGCGCGGCCTTGCGAGCGCTGTGCAGGGCCTGGTCGCCGCGCGCGTCGACGGCGCCGCCCGATCCGGATGCCCCGGCGAACGCGGCCGCGCCGGCCCGCTTGCGCAGACGCCCGAGTTCGCTCGCGATCACCTTGGCGGCGACCACCTTGATCGACTGGCGCCTCTCGCCCCGCTCCGAGAGCGGCGGGTTGGCCACGAACTCGTCGAGGGCGTCGAACAGCCGATAGTACGACGCGCTCGACAACATCCTCAGCGCGGCCGCGTGCGCTTGGCGGTACTCCTCGAGCGAGCCCTCGACCAGTCGGCGGCGCGAGGCGTCGTCGACCCGGTGTCCGATCTCGGCAAGTTCGTCGTCGGCCAGCTGCGCGCGCACCTCGGCGTCGCGCGCTGTGCCGAGGACCGCGCCGAGCGAGCGCAGCTGATCGCGCAGAGAATCCACCCGCTGCGCGTCGAAGAGGCGGCTGTAGGCCGCGAGCACGCTGCGCAGCCGTCGCACCGTCGAGCGCATACGGTGCACGGCGTCGGGCTGGTCTGCCCTCGCCTCGGGGTCGAGCTGCTCGAGCTGTTCGACGAGCTGGCGCAGCGCCTCGATGATCACGTCTGCCGCGGGGCTCTTCGACGTGAGGGGAGCGGCCTCCGCGGTCTCGGGAAGCAGCTCCGCAAGAGAGGTTTGTCCGAGTGCGCGGGCGATCTTGGCCGGCGACGACGACACCGAGGCGGCCTCGGCCAGCACGGCGACTTCGAGCGCGTCGAGCAGTGCGGTGCGCTCCTGCTCGTTGTCGGGAGCGCCCGGCAGAAGCTCCATCTCCCATTCGCGCCAGGCCCGCACCGACCCGCCACGAACATCCGATGCCGTCACCAGGTCGTCGGCGAACTCGGCCACGGCCTCGCCGCCCCCGGCGAGCAGGTGCGTCGCGGTGCGGCGGGTCGAGATGCGCGCGACCGGGGTCAGGATGCGATCGCGCACGATGGCGCGCACCGGCTCGAGCACCGAGTCGGGCACGGTCTGGGCCGACCCGCCTTCGATCGCCCCGGCCTCACCCGGTGAGGAGTCGACGTCGAGAGGCCAGTGCAGCTCGGTGCGGCCCTCCGCCGCGGGGCGCTTGATGTGCCACCCCTCGTCGCCACCGCCTTCGCGACGACGCACGATGTGGCGCCTGCGCAGGAGGTCGAAGTCGTCGGTGTCGTAGTACACGGCCTCAAGCGTGACGGTCTCGTCGACGGAGACGTTCTCTATACCCTCGACACTCGTGAACGTGGGCACGAGCGCGTTCTCGTCGACGTCGTACTTGCGCTCGATCTCGACCTGGCTGGTGTGCTTCATGGCTCCCATTGTCGCCGACGACGGTCAGCGCTGCACGCGGAACCTGTTCTCGGGATCGAGCTTCACCAGCATCTTGCCCATGATGCGGTTCAGGTCTGCCACGTCGTCAGACGTCAACGGATCTATCACGTTCTCGCGCACGGTGGCGACGTGTCCGGGAGCGGTGGCGACGACCTTCTCCCACCCGGCCTCGGTGAGCTGGGCATTCGTGGCGCGACGGTCTTCGGGGCAGGGAGCGCGCTCGATGTAGCCCCTCTTCTCGAGGCGCGAGACGACGTGCGAGAGCCGGGGAAGGGTGGAGTTCGTGGCCGACGCGAGCTCGGTCATGCGGAACACGCGGTTCGGCGCCTCGGAGAGCATCGCGAGGGTGAAGTACTCGAAGTGGGTGAGGTCGGCATCGTGCTGCAGCTGACTGTCGAGAACGCCCGGCAGAAGCTCGACGACGGCAATGAACTTCACCCAGGCTCGCTGCTGCACGTCGCTCAGCCAGACATCCTCATTCATGCTGACCATTCTATCGGAATAGTTGACGCTACAACTAAGTAGACGTACATTACTTGTAACAACAACTAAATCGGGCTCTGGTCCGATCGATGACAAATAGGAGATTCTCATGGCGCTCGTCACCATCATCGGAGCAGGAAACATGGGTTCGGCCATCGCCGCAGTGGCAGTCGCCGGCGGTAACGCGGTGCAGGTTCTGGCCCGAGATGCAGAGAAGGCCGTGGCGGTCAACCCCCAGGCGACCGCTGGCGTCGTCGGCGACGCCATCACGGGCGACATCGTGGTGCTCGCCCTCCCCTACGGCGCGGTCGCTCCCGTGCTCGAGTCCTACGCCGGACAGCTCGACGGCAAGGTGCTCGTCGACCTGACCAACCCGCTCGACTTCTCGACCTTCGACTCGCTCGTCGTCGCTCCCGGGTCGTCGTCTGCCGCAGAGATCGCCGAGGCCGTACCCGGCGCATCCGTTCTGAAGGCGTTCAACACGAACTTCGCCGCGACCCTGGCGACCGGGGCCGTCGGCTCCGAGAAGACCTCGGTGCTGCTCGCCGGTGACGACGCCGACGCGAAGGCGGCCCTCGCGGCCATCATCGACGGCGGCGGACTCAAGGCCGTCGACGCGGGCAGCCTGAAGCGCGCGCACGAGCTCGAGGCCCTCGGCTTCCTGCAGCTGACGCTGGCGGCCGCGGAGAAGACTTCTTGGACGAGCGGATTCGCCCTGGCCGACTAAGCCCCTTCGGCGCGGCACCCGTCACACGAATGTGCCCGTTTCCCTCCATCTGCTCCGTCACCACGGAGCAGATCGGAGGTGAACGGGCACCATGGCTACGCACCGGCGAGTGGGAGAATTGACGGGTGACAGACACCCGCACGTATCTCTGGGCCGGCTCCTACACCGCAGACTCCGGCGGATCAGGCGCGGGAATCGAGCTGCTCGACGCCGCCGTTGGCCGCTCGCTCGAGTCGCTCGGAACCGCAGCCGAAGCGCCGTCTCCGTCGTTCCTCGCGGCACACCCCACCGCCCCCGTGCTCTATGCCGTCTGCGAGGCGGCCGGTTTCGTTCAGGCCTACTCGGTCGTCGACGGAGAAGAGGGCCACCTCGGACCCGCCCTGACACCGCTCGGCGAGTCGTGGACCACGGGCGACGCCGGATGCCACGTGGCCGTCGACCCGCGCGGCCGCTATGCGATCGTCACCTGCTGGGGCGACGGCCAGGTGATCCTCTTCGGCCTCGACGGCCGGGGCGGCATCGTCTCGCGCACGATCGCCCCCGCCGCGCGCGACCCGCACGCTCACCGCAACCCCGCGTATCCGGCCCTCGGAACCGCCAGGCCGTCGCGCGCCCACGCCAGTCTCATACTGCCCGACGGGCGCATCCTCACCACCGACCTCGGGCTCGACGTCGTGCGCATCTGGACCCACGACCCGCTGCGGGGACTGGTGCGCGCGGGCTTCGTGACGCTCCCCTTCGAGTCCGGGCCGAGGCACCTCGCACTGCACCGCGACGGGCGCGTGCTGGTCGTGACCGAGTACTCGGTCGAGGTGTTCACGCTCGCGCCGAACGACGAGGGCGGATTCGACGTCGAGCACCAGACCCCTGCCATCGAGGGCGGCGCCGACGAGGGCGACACCGCCGCACACATCGAGCTGTCGGCCGATTCGACTCGCGCCTACGTGGGCGTGAGGGGCTCGAATCGCATCGCCGTGCTGAGCGTCGACGACGACGGCGCGCACCCCCTCGAGGCGTCGCCGTCGGGCGGCGACTGGCCGCGGCACCACCTCGTTCACGACGGACTGCTGCGGGTGGCCCACGAGCGATCGAGCGAGGTCACGACATTCGCGCTGGATGCCGCGACCGGCCTGATCGGCGAGCCTCTCGATTCACTCGGGGTCGGCTCCCCCACCTGCCTGGTGCTCGCCCGCTAGCTGCGCGGCCCTTCCGCAATACAGGTTGTTCTGTCAACACGCCGCTGTTCGGAGCACGAAACACCGGCCTTGGCCCCATCCATCCTGTCGAACGGATCCGCTCTTCAGATCGGGCAGCTCACAAACCGGCCGAGGACTTCCTCGATCGTGCCGCGAGGATCGCGAAAGCCGCAGCGACCGCGAGCGCGACCACGAAGACGGAGCCGAACGCCACATCGCCGTCGAACACGGTGACATCGCCGGCCGGAGAAGCGAATGTGCAGAGCGATCCGGTCGGAACCACCGAGAACACCGTCGACGGAGCTGATCCGTGGAGTCGGACCCTTCATCCGACCGACCCTACCGCTGGTGCTCGCCCGCTAGCGCACTAGATGGCGGACAGCCTGCCGACCACCTTCGTCGTGAGGCTCTCCGTCCACGGCACGGGGTCGACATAGCGCGGCGGCATCACGCCGACGAGGGTCATGCCGAGCTGGGCGTAGCGCTCCATGTCGGCCAAGAAGGCGTCGGTGTCGCCGGTCGGGTCGCCCTGGTACAGCATCGTCTTCTCGATGGCGTCGTAGTCGGTTCCGAGCTCGTCGCAGTGGCCGCGCAGCACCTCGAGCTTGTGAGCGACGGTCGCGAGGGCCCCGTCGCCCGGAGCTCCGAAGAGGTTGCAGGCCTGCGCGTACTGCGCCACGAACTTGAGTGTCTTGCGCTCTCCGCCGCCGCCGATGAGGATCGGCACCGATCCGCGCACGGGCTGGGGAAGGCTGATCGTCTCGGCCAGCGAGTAGTGCTCGCCCTCGAAGGGGCCGTCGTTCGGCGACCACATCTGCCGGCAGATCTGCAGTGTCTCTTCGAGCCTCTCGAAGCGCTCCTTCGTCGAGGGGAACGGCACGCCGAGCGCCGCGTGCTCCCGCTCGTACCAGGCCGCGCCGAGGCCGAGCACGGCCCGGCCCTTCGAGAGCACGTCGAGGGTCGTCACCGTCTTGGCGAGCAGGCCCGGATGCCGGTAGGTCACGCCCGTGACCAGCAAGCCCAGCCGCATCCGGTTCGTGACGCCCGCGAGGTAGCCGAGCGAGGTGTAGCCCTCGAGCATCGGCTCGAACGGACCGCCGGCGTCGAGCATCTGGAACCAGTGGTCCATGAACGAGAACAGCGAGACGCCGCCCTCGTCGGCGATGCGCGCCGTCTCTGTGAGGCGATCGGCAAGGGTGGTCTCCCACTCGGGAGCGGTGAACGTGTAGTAGTGCAGACCCAGATCCATATCGTCACCCTAACCCCGAAAAACGCAGGCCCGAAAAGCAGCAGGGCCCGCAGAACACCGTCCCCGCCGGGTTAGCCTCGATCCATGAGATACACACGACTCGGCAGCACCGGACTGAAGATCAGCGAGGTCGTGCTCGGCTGCATGAGCTTCGGCACGCCCGACCGCGGCGGTCACGCCTGGACCCTCGACGAGGAGGCGAGCCGGCCGCTCATCCGCAGCGCCATCGAGCAGGGCATCACGACCTTCGATACGGCGGATGTCTACTCCGACGGCTCGAGCGAGGAGATCGTCGGTCGCGCGCTGGCCGACTTCTCCCACCGCGACGATGTCGTGATCGCGACGAAGGTGCACGGACGCATGGGCGATTCACCCAACCGCGGGGGTCTGTCGCGGGCGCACATCATGTCGGCGATCGACGACAGCCTGCGCCGCCTCGGCGTCGACCACGTCGACCTCTACCAGATCCACCGCTGGGACGCGGAGACCCCGATCGACGAGACGATGAGCGCACTCAACGACCTCGTTCGCGCCGGCAAGGTGCGCTACATCGGCGCCTCGTCGATGTGGGCGTGGCAGTTCGCCAAGGCCCAGCGCGTGGCCGAGGCGAACGGCTGGAGCCGCTTCGTGTCGATGCAGGACCAGTACAACCTGCTGCAGCGCGAGGAGGAACGCGAGATGCACCCGCTCTGCATCGACGAGAAGGTGGGCGTTCTGCCCTGGTCGCCGCTCGCGCGTGGCCGGCTCACACGCGACTGGGATGCCGAGACCGAACGCACGGGCAAGGATCTCTTCGGGGCGACGCTCTACTCCTCGAACGACGACTCGAATCGCGCGATCGTGGATGCCGTGGCCGCGATCGCGGGTGAGCGCGGCGTCTCGCGCGCCCAGGTCGCCCTCGCGTGGGTGCGGCAGCAGTCGGCGGTTTCGGCGCCCATCGTGGGAGCGACCTCGCAGAAGCACCTCGACGACGCCGTCGCGTCGCTCGACGTCGAGCTGAGCGAGTCGGAGCTCGCACGCCTGATCGAGCCGTACACGCCGCGCAATCCCGAGGGCTTTTAGAACTGCGTGATTGAACAACCCCATACCAACACTTATTGCATAAGTGTTGGTATGGTCGAGCCGTGGATGCACGTGAGGGAATGGCTATAGCCATTCCGCCCACAGGTTCAGAGACACACAACTGGACTCCTCGATACCCCGATCTCTATTCGCGGTCCGAGGTGAACCGACAGACCGGCCCCTACGACGCCGCCACGACTCCGCCGATCGCGCAGTGGTCACCCGTACTCTCGAGCGAGACGATCGCCGACGTCGAGGAAGCAGCACTGGCCATTCGAACGTTCGACCTGCATTCGCAGGCCGTGCTGGGCTCAACCGATCCCGCCCTGGCGCCGATGTCCGCAATTCTTCTTCGAACGGAGTCGGCATCCAGCAGCCAGATCGAGCATCTGACGACATCAGCGAAGCAACTCGCCCTCGCCGAGATCGACGAAGGCAAGAAGTCCCACGCCCTCACGGTGATCGGCAACGTTCGAGCCGTGGAAGCGGCGCTGCGACTGTCTGACTCCCTCGACGCGACAAGCGTTCTGGCGATGCACAACGAGCTTCTGAGTCGACAGCCCGGCTTGGAACACGAGGCGGGACGATACCGCCGCGAGCTCGTCTGGATCGGGAACCACGACACGGCCGGCCCTCGCGGAGCATCCTTCATCGCTCCGCAGCACGAACTCGTGCCGCGTGCCGTCGACGACGTCATGTTGTTCGCACGCCGAACAGATCTGCCCTCTCTTGTGCAGGTGGCTGTGGCTCACGCGCAATTCGAGACCATTCACCCATTCGTCGACGGCAACGGCCGTACCGGCCGCGCCCTGGCACAGGCGATGCTCCGCCACAACAAGATCTCGGCTCACACGACGGTGCCACTATCAGCAGGACTGCTCGTCGACACGGAGTCGTACTTCGACGCGCTCAACCGGTATCGACAGGGAGACGCGGGTCCCATCGTGCGTCGGTTCGCAGATGCCGCTCGCTACGCTTCGGTCACCGGGCGGACTCTCGTCGACGCGCTCGCCGATCAACTCAGAGAGTCCACAGAAGCACTGTCCGGGATTCGTTCCGACTCTGCCGCATGGAGGATCCTGCCGCGACTCGTCGGGCAACCGGTGGTCAACACCCGCTACCTCGTCGGCACTCTCGGCTCACGCGATGTGACGGTTGCCAGGGCCTTGGATGTGCTGACCACACGCGGAGTGCTTGTCGAGCGCACCGGATTCTCCCGCAACAGGGTCTGGGAGCACCGAGGAATTCTGACCGTGCTCGATGACTACGCAAGGGAGGTTAGGAGGGCGCGATAATCACTCTTGACGGGTCACTTGTTTTTTGCAAGTATCAGATCAGCCACCCGTCGAATCCAGCTGAGGAGCCCCACAATGTCGTCGATGTTCGTCAACCTGCCCGTCACCGATCTCGAGCGCGCCAAGGCGTTCTACACCGCTCTCGGGTTCCGCATCAATCCCATGTTCACCGACCACAACGCGGCCTGCGTCGTCGTCGAAGACGGCCATAACTACTTCATGATCCTGGTGCGCGAGTTCTTCCAGACGTTCACGAAGCTGCCGATCGGTGACAACGCGGTGAACCCGGCCGTGTCCACGGCGATCTTCCTCGACACCCGCGAGGCGGTCGACGAAGCCGTGACCAACGGGCTGTCGGCCGGCGGAACCGAGCCGCAGCCGGCATCCGATTACGGTTTTATGTACCAGCGCCAGATCACCGACCCCGATGGAAACCTCATCGAGTTCGGCTGGATGGACCCGGTCGCCGCGGAGCAGGGTCCCGAGGCGTTCGCGAATCAGCAGCCCGAGCAGGCCTAGGGCTCGATGGCCGCGCGCGATTACGGGCAGTACTCCGGCGTCACCCGAGCCGTCGAGCTCGTCGGCGAGCGCTGGGCACTGCTGATCGTGCGCGACCTGCTGGTGGGGCCGCGCCGCTACGGCGAGCTCGCCGAGGGGCTCGCGCGCATCCCGAGCAACATTCTCGCGACCCGGCTCAAGGAGCTTCAGGCGGCCGGCATCATCCGCCGCGCACCGCGATCGCGCATCATCGTGTACGAGCTCACCCCCTATGGCCGGGAGCTGGAGCCCGTGGTGCTCGCACTCGGCGCCTGGGGATTCAAGGCATTGGACGAGCCACGTGACGAGCAGGTCGTCACCCCGGCGTCATTGACCATGGACCTGCGGTCCGCCTTCCAACCGCGGGTGGCTCTCGAGCTGCCGGCAACGTCGTATGCGGCCCGCATCGGCGACGCGGAGCTGTTCATCAGGGTGGATGGGTCGGCCCTCGACCTGACGCGCAGCGACGGCCCCGTCGACATCACTTTCGCGACGGGTCCGGCCATCCACCGGCTCATCTCGGGCGACTTGGCGCCGCAGCGGGCGATCGAGACAGGCGCCGTCGAGGTCCTCCGCGGCCACGGCGCACTGCTCGACCGCTTCGCGAGCACGTTCCACGTGGCTGCCCGACCCCGCACGCACTGAAGTGCGGAGAGTGGCCGCTTTCATATCGATCGAAGCGGCCCTTCTCCGCACTTCAGTGCGTTCAGTGAGAGCTACTCGGCGTCGAGGTCCGTTTCGAGCAGCGCGGCGAGCTCCTCGAGCGCTGCCTCGGCCCCATCGCCCTCGGCGGCGAGCGTGACGATGTCACCGTTCGCCGCGCCCAGGCTCATGATCGACAGGATGCTCGCGGCGTCGAGCGGGGTGCTGCCGCCCTTCGAGATGGTCACCTTCATGGGCTGGCGCTTGACCGCCTCGATGAAGACGGAGGCGGGACGGGCGTGCAGTCCGACGCGGCTGGCGATGGTGGCGGTGCGTTCAGGCATGGTGTGTCTCGTTTCTTGAATCGGGGGTGCTTGTTTCAAAGGTTTCGATGAAGAGGTGTCGGTGCTGAGGTGCTAGTGCTGACGCCTCAGCGGGCCGCGACCGGCACGCCGGCCTTGACAGACGAAGCCGACGCGGCCGACGACGTTGCGCCGGCCACAGACGAGTCGGCGGTGTCGGCACCCTCGACCGGGCGGCGACGCACCCAGCGCTTGAGCGCCACGACGAGCAGTCCGGACACGACGGTCCCGGCGAGGATCGCGACGATGAACATGGCCAGGTTGCCGATCGCGAAGAAGACGAAGATGCCTCCGTGCGGTGCCTGCGAGGTCACCCCGGAGCCCATCACGATCGCGCCGGTCAGGGCGCTTCCCACGATTCCGGCGGGGATGACGCGCAGCGGGTCGACGGCAGCGAATGGAATCGCGCCCTCCGAGATGAACGCGGCGCCGAGCAGCCACGCGGCCTTGCCGTTCTCACGCTCGGCTGCGCTGAACAGCTTCTTGTCGAGCACGGTGGCGAAGGCGAGCGCCAGCGGCGGAACCATTCCCGCGGCCATGACCGCGGCCATGATCTCCCACGGCGCCTGGTTCGTGGCCGAGCCCGCCGAGAGGCCGGCCACCGCGAAGGCGTAGGCGACCTTGTTGATGGGTCCACCGAGGTCGGCGGCCATCATGACACCCAGGATCAGGCCGAGGATGACCGCGCTCGCCCCGGTCAGCGACGAGAGCCACGTGGTGAGGCCGGACATGAGCAGAGCGATGGGCCCGCCGAGCACGATGACCATCAGGCCGGATGCGAAGATCGAGCCGACGAGCGGGATGATGACGACGGGCATCAGGCCACGCAGCCAGCGCGGCACCTGCAGCCGCCCGAGCGCCCACGCGATGAATCCGGCGAGCAGACCGCCGACGAGGCCGCCGAGGAATCCGGCGTTCATCAGCAGGGCCACCGCACCTGCGGTGAAGCCCACCGCGATGCCGGGACGGTCGGCGATCGCGTAGGCGATGTAGCCGGCGAGGGCGGGAACCAGGAAGCCCATCGACGCCGCACCGATGGCGAATGCCACCGCGCCGAGGTAGGTGCCGAGGCCTCCGTCGGGCAGGTTGAAGAGGCTGTAGTTCAGGATGATGTCGGTCGCGTTGCCGCTGATCTTGTAGCCCGCGAGCAGGAAGCCGAGGGCGATGAGAAGGCCGCCGCCCGCGACGAACGGGATCATGTAGCTGACACCGGTGAGCAGCCAGCGCTTGATCTTCTGGCCCACGTGCTCGTCGGTCGTGGTGCCGGTGGATGCCGCGGCGCCGTCACCCGCGACACGTCGCGCCTGCGGGTCGTTCGCGGCGGCGAGCGCCTCGGCGATCATCTGGTCGGGCTCGTCGATTCCGCGCTTGACCGGCGCCTGGATGACGGGCTTGCCCGCGAATCGCGCCTTGTCGCGCACGTCGACGTCGACCGCGAAGACCACGGCCACGGCGTTCGCGATGATCGCGGGATCGAGCGGTGTGACGCTCGACGATCCCTGCGTCTCGACGTGCAGCTCTGCGCCGGCGCGCTTGGCGGCCGCCACGAGCGAGTCGGCGGCCATGTAGGTGTGCGCGATGCCGGTGGGGCAGGCGGTGACGGCCACGAGGATGGGCCGGGCTGCGGCATCCGGTGCCGGTGCGTCGGCCACGGGGGCAGCCGACCCGGCCGCATCCGACGCGGGAGCCGCGACAGGCTCGTCGGCCAGCGCACCGTCGACGAGCTCGACGATCGCCTCGGCGCTCGGAGCCTCGCGCAGCGCGGTCACGAACTCGGGCTTGATCAGCGAGCGCGCGAGCTTCGACAGCAGCACGAGGTGCGCCTGGTCGGCGCCGTCCGGGGCGGCGATGAAGAAGATGATGTCGGCCGGGCCGTCGGATGCGCCGAAGTCGACGGCGGGGGCCGGCCTGGCCATGGCGAGCGTCGGCTCGAGCACGGCCGTCGAACGGCAGTGCGGGATGGCGATGCCACCCGGGATGCCGGTGTCGGTCTTGCTCTCGCGAGCCCAGGCATCGGCGAAGAGCGCCTCGGTGTCGCTCGCGCGACCGGATGCGGTGACGAGTTCCGCGAGGCGCCGGATGACGGCCGCGCGGTCGGTGCCGAGATCCTCGTCGAGGATCACCAGCCCAGGGGTGATGAGTGAAGACATCGTTGTTCTCCTTACAGGGTGATTCGCTCCGCGGGGATGCGCGGAAGCGTGGTGACGACGAGTTGTTCGGGATGCGTCTGGTCGAGCCTCGGCACGGTCGTGCCGGGGAGGGAGGCGGCTGCGGCGCCGTGGGCGACAGCCTGGGCGAGGCGGCCCGCGGGCAGGTCGCCTCTCTGGTCTGCGAGCACGTAGCCCGCGAGCGAGCAGTCACCGGCGCCGACCGTGCTGCGGGCGACGATCCGAGGGGCCGGCGCGAACCGGGCGGCGTCGGAGTCGACGAGCACGGCTCCGTGCGATCCGAGCGTCACGAGCACCGAGCCGAGGGAAGGCGAGAGCAGGGCCTCGGCGAGCGACACCGCGAGCGCCGGATCGGCCTCGAGCTCCTCGTGCGTCGCAGAACCCGTGTCGAGGCCCTGCGATTCGGCCAGCTGCAGCAGCTCCTCGGCGTTGGGCTTGATGAGGTCGACCCTCTCCCCCGACGCGACGAGGGCGGCGAGCGGCGCGCCCGAGCTGTCGACGGCGATGCGCAGCTGCGCCGCCGCAGAGTTCGGCACGGCCGGCACAGCCCGCACGGCTCGTACGAGATCCGCGTAGAACGTGTCGGGCACGCCCGGAGGAACCGAGCCGGCGAGCACGAGCCACGACGCCGAGACGCAGGACGCGACGACCGCCTCGATCAGCTCGGCCACCGTCTCCGCGCTCAGGTGCACGCCGGGGTCGTTGAGCTTCGTGGTCGTTCCGTCGGGCTCGGTCAAGGTGATGTTCGAGCGGATGGGCGCGTCGATCGACACGGTCGCCGTCGGAATGCCCGACGCCTCGAGCGCCACGACCAGCGGGTCTGTCGACGCGCCGGGCAGGATGGCGAGGGTCTCGCATCCGGCCGCATGCAGGGCCCGCGAGACGTTCACGCCCTTGCCGCCCGGCTCCTGGCCGGTGACGACGGCGCGCTGCACCTGGCCGCGCTCGAGCGGAGCGTCGAGCTCGACCGTGCGGTCGAACGAGGGGTTCACGGTGAGGGTGACGATCACGGCACGATCACCTCCACGCCCTCGGCGTCGAGGGCGGCCGACAGCGTTCCTGCGGGGTCGACGTTCGAGACAAGGGTGTCGAGGTCGCGCAGCTCCGCGAACCGGTAGAGCGCCTCCTCGTCGAGCTTCGTCGAGTCGGCCAATACGACCGAGCGCCGGGATCGGCGGATCATGGCGGCCTTGACCGCGGCCTCCCTCTCTTCGGGAGTGCTGAGGCCGAAGGCGGCGCTCACGCCGTTCGTGCCGAGGAAGGCGATGTCGGGCCGGAGCCGATCGAGCTGCTCGATCGTGGATGCGCCGACAGCCGCGCTGGTGAGGCCTCGCACGCTGCCGCCGAGCAGGTGCAGCTCGATGGAGGGGTTGAGGTGCAGCAGGGCCGCGATGGGAACGGAGTTCGTGATGATGGTCAGCGGATGCCCGTGCGACGGGTTCCAGTCGACGAGCAGTTCGGCGAGCATCCCGGTCGTCGTGCCGGCGTCGAGCAGGATCGAGCCGCGGAAGGTGTCGCCGATCATGTCGAGGGCTGTGCGGGCGATCAGGAGCTTCGCGTCACGGGACTTGTCGGCCCTGACGGCGACGGTCGATTCGGCCAGGCTCGTCTTCGATCCGGCGACGGCCCCGCCGTGCACTCGTAGCAGAACGCCACGACGTTCGAGGTGGTCGAGATCCCGGCGCACGGTCTCTGCGGTCACGCCGAATCGCTCGGAGAGCTCGGTGACCGTGACGCGGCCCTGCGCGCCGATCGCTTCGCCGATCTGCTGGTGCCGCTCTATGGCGTACATGTCGTCGTTGACCTCGTCTTTCGATTCGTCTGTGAACCTGCGTCTGGCTGTGTTGTGATGTGACTTTATGTCTGTTTGTCTGTTAAAGCAAGATAAACAAAGATTTTGGATGCCCTTCGACAAGCTCAGGGAACGGCACGGCTGCCCTTCGACAGGCTCAGGGAACGGCCCTGTGCTCAGGCAACCGGGAGGGTTCTCCCTTACCGTGAAGCGATGACCGACACCCTCACCCGAGAGATCGAGATCGGCGAGAGCCCCCAGCATCCGGTGCGCCGCGCACTGCGCCGTGCCCGGGCCTGGGTCGAGCGGCACCCGCGCATCCGGTTCGCCTACCGATTCGCCGTAGCGGTTCTCGGCGCAACAGTGGCCATCGTCGGGCTGATCCTCGTGCCGTTGCCGGGGCCGGGCTGGCTGATCGTGTTCCTCGGCATCGCCATCCTCGGCACCGAGTTTCCGGCAGCCCACCGCCTGGGTCAGTGGCTGAAGCGCGTACTCGCGAAGGCCGTTTCGAAGTGGAAGGCGTGGCGCGCATCCCGTTCTGCCCGTGCGTCAAGCTCCTCCCGAATGGACACACCGCGCGCCTAGGATGAGCAGCACTACCCCCGTGCAGTGCGTAAGGAGACGTTCCATGACCGGTTCCGCATCCACCATCGACGGGCTTCAGTCGCCCGTCATCCCGCGCGACGCGCACAACCCCTGGTATCAGCGGCCGGCCGAGCCGCTCGAGGGCGAGGCGCTGCTGCAGGTCGATGCCTGGTGGCGGGCCGCCAACTACCTGTCTGTGGGGCAGATCTACCTGCTCGACAACCCGCTGCTCGAGCGCCCCCTCAGCCGCGACGATGTGAAACCGCGCCTGCTCGGGCACTGGGGAACCACTCCCGGCCTGAACTTCGTCTACGCCCACCTCAACCGCATGATCCGGCACCGCTCTCTGCCGACGCTCTACATCGCGGGCCCCGGCCACGGCGGTCCCGGCATGGTGGCGAACGCCTGGCTCGACGGCACGTACTCCGAGATCTACTCGAAGATCGACCAGTCTGTCGATGGCATGCGCGGGCTGTTCCGCCAGTTCAGCTTCCCGGGCGGCATCCCGAGCCACGCCGCGCCCGAGACCCCCGGGTCGATCAACGAGGGCGGCGAGCTGGGCTACTCTCTCTCGCACGCCTACGGTGCCGCGTTCGACAACCCGAACCTGCTCGTGGCCGCAGTTATCGGCGACGGCGAGGCCGAGACCGGCCCGCTCGCCACGGCCTGGCACTCGAACAAGTTCATCGATCCGCTGCAAGACGGCGTCGTGCTGCCGATCCTGCACCTCAACGGCTACAAGATCGCCAACCCCACCGTGCTGGCGCGCATCCCCGAAGAAGACCTGCTCGCGCTGATGCGCGGCTACGGGCACAACCCGCACATCGTGTCGGGCGGCTTCGACGGCGAGGACCCGCTGCTCGTTCACGCCCGCATGGCCGAGACGCTCGACACCGTGCTCAACGAGATCGCCGCCATCAAGCAGGATGCCGCCGACGGCACCCTCGAGGGAACTCCCCGCTGGCCCATGATCATCCTGCGCACACCCAAGGGCTGGACCTGCCCCGCCGAGATCGACGGCCTGCCCGTGGAGAACACGTGGCGAGCGCACCAGGTTCCGTTGGCGAGCGCCCGCGACACCGAGGCGCACACCCGCCTGCTCGAATCGTGGATGAAGAAGTACAAGCCGGAGGAGCTCTTCGACTCGTCGGGCGCGCCCACACCGTTCGTCACCGGTCTCGCGCCCGAGGGCTACCTGCGCATGAGCGCGACGCCGTATTCGAACGGCGGGCTGCTGCGACGCGAGCTCCGGATGCCGGACTTCCGCGAATACGGGGTCGACGTCACGGCCCCCGGCCACGAGACGGCCGAGGCCACGAAGGTGCTCGGAGGCTGGCTCGCCGACGTCATCAAACTGAACCCCGACAACTTCCGCATCTTCGGGCCCGACGAGACGGCATCCAACCGCCTGCAGGAGGTCTACACGGTCACCGACAAGCAGTGGAACGCCGAGATCCTGCCTGTCGACATGAACCTCGATCGGGCCGGCCGCGTCATGGAGATGCTGTCGGAGCACCAGTGCCAGGGGTGGCTCGAGGGCTACCTGCTCACCGGCCGGCACGGCCTGTTCAACTGCTACGAGGCCTTCATCCACATCGTCGACTCGATGTTCAACCAGCACGCGAAGTGGCTGCAGGTCGCCCGGTCGATTCCGTGGCGTCGCTCCGTGTCGAGCCTCAACTACCTGCTCTCGAGCCACGTCTGGAGGCAGGACCACAACGGCTTCAGCCACCAGGACCCGGGCTTCATCGACCACGTCGTGAACAAGAAGGCCGACGTCGTTCGGGTGTATCTGCCCGTCGACGCGAACACTCTTCTGTCCACCTACGACCACTGCCTGCGCAGCGTCGACTACATCAACGTGGTCGTCGCCGGCAAGCAGCCGGGGCCGCAGTGGCTCAGCATGCCGGAGGCGGTGGCGCACTGCACGCGCGGCCTCGGAATCTGGGACTGGGCCGGCACGGAGCGACCGAGCGACGAGCCCGACATCGTGCTCGCGTGCGCCGGCGATATCCCGACCATCGAGACTCTCGCGGCCGCATCCCTGCTGCGCAAGCACCTGCCCGAGCTGCGCGTGCGCGTCGTGAATGTGATCGACCTGATGCGCCTGCAAGACGAGACCGAGCATCCGCACGGCCTGTCCAACCGCGACTTCGACACCATCTTCACGACCGACAAGCCCATCGTGTTCGCCTATCACGGCTACCCGTGGCTCATCCATCGCCTGACCTACCGCCGGGCGGCGAACGCCAACCTGCACGTGCGCGGCTTCATCGAGGAGGGCACCACGACCACCCCGTTCGACATGCTCATGCTGAACAACCTCGACCGCTACCACCTGGTGATCGACGTGATCGACCGGGTTCCCGGGCTGGGATCGAAGGCAGCAGCGCTTCGGCAGGACATGCAGGATGCCCGCATGCGCGCCCGCCAGTACACCCGCGAACACGGCGAGGACATTCCCGAGGTCGCCCAGTGGCTGTGGTCGGGTGACGACGGCGTGGGCTTCGACCGGCAGAACCTGCAGGCCGTCGACGAGACCGGCGGAGACAACGCCTAGGGCGCGCCCCGCTCTGCCCGCTCCCTGAGCGTGTCGAAGGGCCGCCTGCCGTTCCCTGAGCCTGTCGAAGGGCAGCCTGCCGTTCCCTGAGCCTGTCGAAGGGCAGCGGGGAGGGCTCTACTGCGGGGCCGGGCCCGTCGAGCCGCGCAGAATGAGCTCGGTCGGCAGCGACTCGGACTCGACCGCGTCGAAGCCGCCCGCGTGGAGCCCCGCGATGAGCAGGTGCGCCGAGCGTCGGCCGATCTCAGCCATGTCCTGTCGCACGGTGGTGAGCCCCGGGGTGACGATCGCGGCCATGTCGACGTCGTCGAAGCCGACCACGGAGACGTCTTCAGGAACGCGCAGGCCGGCCTCGCGCAGCCTGGTCATGGCGCCGATCGCCATGTAGTCGTTGCAGCCGAAGAGCGCAGTGAACCTCACCTCGTGGGCGAGCAGGTCGGAGACGAGATCGTAGCCCGACTTCAGCTCGAAGTCGCCGTGCAGCGTCAGCGCGTTCGGGAACGACTCCTTGATGGCTCTGGTGCGCTCGATCGTCGAGTGCAGCCCCGCGAATCCGGCGATGATGACGGCCCGGGTGTGCCCGAGATCGCGCAGGTGGCGGCCGAGCATCTGCGCCCCCACGAAGTTGCTCGAGGTGACTGACGGAACGTCGGGCAGGGTGTCGACCTTCTCGTCGGCGAAGACGATGGGCGAGTTGCCCGACACCCGAACGAGTTCGTCGCTCGCCGAGATCTCCCTGCTCGCGGTGTAGATCAGCCCCTCGATCGACCGGGTGCGCAGCAGGTTGAAGTAGCGCTTCTCCCGGCGCGGGTCGGAGTTCGACGTGCTGCAGATGATGAGTCCGTAGTCGAGTTCGTCGGCCACCTCCTCGACACCGCGCGCGATGCGGCCGAAGTACCAGTGCGAGATGTCGGGTACGGCCAGGCCGATCATGCCGCTTCGCCCCGACTTGAGGCGCTGGGCGCCGGAGTCGGGGACGTATTCGAACTCGGTGATCAGCTTCTGGATGCGTTCGGCCGTCGCAGGATTCACCGGTCGCTTTCCCGAGAGGGTGTGCGAGACGGTGGTGACACTCACGCCGGCGGCGGCAGCGATCTGCTGCATTGTCCACGGCTTCGATGGGGTGTCGGTCACGAACTCACAGTAACCGAGAGAGCCGTGCACTCACGACCCTGTGTCGCATTTTGCAAAACGAGTTGCGACCGAAAAGACGGCCGCATAAGAGAGGTACGACCCGAGCGGTCGTGCACCTTTCTTTTACAGTCCAGAAACAGGAAGAAATCGGGCTGAAACACACTCCCCGTACCGTCGGACGGAGAAGTCGCAAAACGATTTGCAGCCCGACCCGCACCACAGTCCTGTGCGCCTGCCGCATGCCCGCCATAGCCTCCCACCCGCCAAGGAGAATCAATGCACTCCCGTTCCCCCCTCACCCTCAGCACCGCCGCCCGCACCGCCTCCGCCCGCACCGCCCCCGCCAGCACCTCGCACGCCCGACGCAGCACGAGACTGGTCGCGGGCGCCGCAATGGGCCTGTCGGCCATGCTGGTGCTCGCGGGCTGCAGCAGCGCCAGTTCCGAGACCCCGTCCTCCGACAGCCCGGTCGCCCTCACCCTGCAGACCTCGTGGATCCCGCTCGTGCAGTTCGGCGGCAGCTACGTCGCCGACTCCGAGGGCTACTACGCCAAGAACGGCGTCGACGTCGACATCCTGCCCGGCGGCCCCGACGTCGACTCGATGGCCGCCGTGGTCTCGGGCCAGGCCGACATCGGAATGGGCAACGCCGACACCGTGGCCCGCGCCAACGAGCAGGGCGCCGACCTCGTGATCATCGCCGCCGGGTTCCAGAAGAACCCCCTCGCGATCCTCTCGAGCCCCGACAAGCCGATTGCCACTCCGGCCGACATGGAGGGTATGAAGATCGGCGTTCCCAGCGGAGACGAGGCGGCTCAGGACGCCCTCCTCGAGGTCAACGACGTCGACGCGTCGAAGGTCACTTCGGTGCCGGTCGGATTCGACGTGGCCCCGCTCGTCAGCGGCGAGGTCGACGGCCTCTGGGTGTTCTACAGCGAGCAGCCCATCGCCTACGAGGACACGACCGGAAAAGAGGGAGTCACCTTCCTCACCGCCGACTTCGGGCTCGACGTCTACGCCCAGGTCTATGCCGTCACGAAGGAGTCCCTCGAGGACCCTGCGAAGAAGGCGGCCATCGAGGGCTTCCTCAAGGGAGAGATCGAGGGATGGCAGAGCTACGTCGCCGATCCCACCGAGGCCGTCGACCTCACGGTCAACGACTATGCGAAAGACGGAGGCCTCACCGTCGAGGAGCAGACCAAGCAGGCCGAGCGCCAGATGGATCTGCTCGTGACCGATGAGACCGACGAGCACGGCCTCTTCTGGATGTCGGACGAGGGCATCGAGAAGAACGTCGACACCCTGACGACGCTCGGAATCACCGACGTCGACGCCTCGCTCTTCGACAACTCGCTGCTCGAGGACATCTACGGCGGCAAGTCCAGCCTGCAGTAGAACCGACCGCCGCGGGTGGGGCCGACCCGACTCCCCCACCCGCGGCATCCGCCCCGCACCCCGCACCACCCCGCACCCGACGACAAGGACACCCGACGTGGACGGCACCGGCTTCACCCTCAGCAACCTGACCAAGGTGTACTCGTCGAAGAAGAGCGATGTGCTCGCGCTCGACGACGTCTCCCTCGCCGTGCCCCAGGGGTCGTTCACCGCGCTCCTCGGCCCGTCGGGCTGCGGAAAGTCCACGATCCTCCGCATCCTGGCCGACCTCGAGTCGTACTCCGCGGGCGAGGTGACGATCCACGGGGAGAGCCCCTCGTCGATCCGAAGCGCCCACCGGCTGGGCCTCGCCCTGCAGGACCCGTCGCTGCTGCCGTGGCGCAGCGTGCGCGACAACATCCGCCTGCCCGGCCAGGTCATGGGCATCGGCATTCCGAAGAGCCGCATCGACGAGCTGATCGCGCTCGTCGGTCTCGACGGCTTCGCGGATGCGCGACCGTCGCAATTGTCGGGCGGCATGCGCCAGCGGGTCGCGATCGCGCGAGCGATCGTCGCAGAACCCGAGATCCTGCTGCTCGACGAACCGTTCGGCGCCCTCGACGAGATCACCCGTCAGCGTATGAACGAGGAGCTGCAGAAGCTGTGGAGCGCCACCAGCGCCACCGCCCTTCTCGTGACCCACTCGATCTCGGAGGCGGCGTTCCTGGCCGACCGGGTGATCGTCATGTCGCCGCGGCCGGGGCGGATCGTGGGAGACATCGCCATCGACTTCGAGCGGCCCCGACGCCGCGAGCTGCTCTCGACCCCCGAGTTCCACGCTGTCTGCGACGAACTGAGTTCGCTGCTGCACGCGGGCGCCGACCAGGAGTCCCTGCAGGCGGTCGAGGCGTGAGCGTGTCGACCTCGACGCCGGTCTCGACCTCGACGCCGACCGCCTCGCTGCACACGCCGGCGCAGCAGCAGGCGATCGCCACCGAGCGCGCGCGTTCCCAGCGCGCCGGCCGCCGGGCCGCGCTGTCGGGCTGGGTGACCACCGCGCTGGTGAGCGTCGCGCTCATCGTGCTGTGGGAGATCCTGGCCGACGTCGCCCTCACGCGACTGGGCGTGCTCGCGTCGCCGAGCGCGATCATCCGGAGCCTGATCACCGAGCCGCAGCTCTACGTCGGGGCCTTCACCAGCACGGCGTGGATCGCGGTGCGCGGATGGTTCTGGGGCAATCTCGCAGCGATCGTCGTGGCCATTCTCTTCGTGCAGCTTCCGGCCCTCGAGTCGCTCTTCCTGCGGCTGGCGCTTACCCTGTTCTGCCTGCCGCTGGTCGCGGTCAACCCGCTGCTGCAGCTCACCTTCGACCCCGACACGGCGAAGGTCGTGCTCGCAGGGCTGTCGGTGTTCTTCACCACCCTCGTCGGAACGATGCTCGGTCTGCGCTCCGCCGACGGCGGACCGCTCACGATGGTGACCGCCTGGGGCGGGCGGGCGCTCAGCTCGCTGCGTTTCGTGCGGCTGCCCTCGGGCGTCCCCTCGATTCTCACGGGGCTGCAGATCGGCGCCGCCGCGGCCGTGCTCGGCGCGATCTTCGGCGAGTTCATCGGCGCGAAGGCCGGCCTGGGGGTGCTGCTCATCAACGGCCTGATGTCGCTCGACCTGGCCCGCGTGTGGTCGGTAGCCGTGATCGCGACCCTGATGGCGGCCGTGCCCTACGGTCTCTTCGGCCTGCTGCGCCGCTGGCTCACCCCGTGGTCGGCCACGATCTCGAACGCGCAGCAGGCGGCGCCGGCCGTGCGTGGGTCGCTCGGAACCAGAACCCTGCGCGCTGCGGCCTGGACGGTCGGCTCGATCCTCGTGATCCTCGCCGCGTGGTGGGCCTATCTCATCGTGTTCGACATGTCGCCGTTCGTGGGCAAGTCTCCGATCGACGTGTACACCTACCTGTTCACCGCCGACGACGCGAGCGAGAACCGCGCTGTGATGGTCGACGCGCTCGGCGTGACCCTGGTGCACGCGGGGGTCGGCTACATCGCCGGGCTCGTGATCGGCATCGCCGCTGCCGTGTCGTTCGTGCTCTTTCCCATCGTCGAGCGTGTGCTCACACCCCTTGCCGTGGCCCTGCGCTCGGTGCCGATCATCGTTCTCACGCCGGTGCTGATCCTCGCACTGGGCCGCGGACTAGGAGGTGTCGTCGCCATCACCGCCATCGTCACCTTCTTCCCCACGCTGGCCAACACGCAGGGAGGGCTGAAGCGTGTGCCCGCCGACGCGTTCACCCTGCTGCGCAGCTACGACTCCTCGGTCTGGAGCACACTGTGGCGCCTGCAGCTGCCCTACACGCTGCCCGCCATCTTCGCCTCCGCGCGCATCGCGGCCCCCACGGCAGTGCTGGCCGCCACGCTCGCCGAGTGGCTCGCGACCGGCGACGGCCTCGGCCACGAGATCGTGAGCTCGCGCGCCCACTCCGACTACACCGGGCTCTGGGCGGCGGCCGCGATCCTTACCGCAGTGTCACTGATCTTTTACAGCCTGGTCAGCGCCGCCGAGCGCGCCGTGCTGTCGCGTTACGCACCATCCCAGCTCGGCTGACCCCGCCCGCCCCAGAAGCCCGCCCGCCCCAGAAGAAAGACGACACATCATGGCCACTCCCCACATCGGCGCCGACTCCGGAGCTTTCGCCCCTGACGTTCTGATGCCCGGCGATCCGCGCCGCGCCAAGCTCATCGCCGAGACCTTCTTCGACGATCCGCAGCTCGTCACCGAGGTGCGCGGCATCCTCGGCTACACGGGAACCTTCAATGGAAAGCCGATCTCGGTACTCGCCTCGGGCATGGGCATGCCCTCGATGGCGATCTACGCGACCGAGCTGGCCCGCTTCTACGACGTGACCCGCATCATCCGGGTCGGCACCATCGGCGGCATCGCCCCGTACCTGAAGCTCGGCGATGTGGTCGCCGCCTCGGCCGCGCACACGAACTCGAACATGACCGCGGAGTGGGTGCCCGGCGTCACGCTCAGTCACGCGCCCTCGTTCCCCCTGCTGCGCAAGGCCGTCGAGCACGGCGAGGCGACGGGCAAGACCATCCACGTGGGCCCGCTGTTCACCACCGACAGCTTCTACAACCCCGACACCGAGCTCGTCGACAGGCTGCTCGCCTATGGCACGATCGGCATCGACATGGAGGCGGCGGGGCTCTACGCTGTGGCGATCAAAGAGAAGTTCGACGCCCTGATGGTCGGCACGATCAGCGACCTGCCGGGCTCCGAGATGACCGCCGCCGAACGCGAGGCGACCTTCGCCGACATGGTGTCGTTCGCGCTCGCCGCACTGCAGTAGAGGACACGACGCCATGACCGATCCGCAGCCCGCCCCCGCCGACCTCATCATCACCAACGCGGTCGTGCTCGTGCACAACGATCTCGGCGAGGTCGACTTCGCCGAGAACCAGACCATCGTTGTGAGAGGCGGCCTCATCGAGTCGATCTCCGAATCCCGGCCGCCCTCGGAGCGACCCATCCCTGCGCTCGAGACGATCGACGCATCCGGAATGCTCGCGATGCCCGGCTTCATCAACTGCCACACGCACTCGCCCATGGTGATGTTCCGAGGAGCCGCCGAAGACGTTCCCGAGGACACGTGGTTCAACGACTTCATCTGGCCGATGGAGGTCAACCTCACCGACGACGACGTCGAGCTGGCGACGCGGCTGGCGGCCGCCGAGATGATCCGCAGCGGCGTCACCACGTTCGCCGACCATTACTTCAACATGGATGCCATCGCCCGGGTCACCGATGAGAGCGGGCTGCGCGGGGTGCTCGGCTCCACGTACTTCTCATCCGACGGCGAGGCCGGGCTGGAGCGTTCGCTGCAGTTCGCGCTCGATCACCGTGGAGCCGCCGGTGGCCGCATCACCACCGCCCTCGCGCCGCACGCTCCCTACACGGTGACCGACGAGGACCTCGCGAAGACCGCCGACGCGGCCCGCGACAACGACCTCCTCGTGCACATCCACGCCTCGGAGGCGCGGTACCAGATGAAGCACAGCCGCGAGCGCTTCGGACACACGCCCATCGAGACGCTGCGCCGTGCGGGGCTGCTCGACGGCAAGCTGCTCATCGCGCACGGCATCGGAATCGTGGCGGAGGATCTGCCCCTGTTCCTCGCGGCCACCGGAAGCATCGGCATCGGCAGCGCACCGAAGGGCTATCTCAAGCACGGACCCGACACCACACCCGTGCGCCTGCTCGAGTCGGCCGGCATCCCCGTTGGGCTCGCCACCGACGGGGCTGCCTCGAACAACACGCTCGACGTGTGGGAGAGCATGACGTTCATGGCACTCACCCAGAAGGCGCTCGAACGGGACCAGACCTACCTGACCTCGCGCCAGGTGCTGGGACATGCCACGGTCAAGAGCGCAAAGGCCGTGCAGCTCGGCGACAGCATCGGACGCCTCGCCCCCGGGTACCAGGCCGACCTCGTGCTCGTCGACCTGTCAGAGCCGCGCAACCAGCCGATCCACGACTACGCCAACATGCTGGTGTACAGCGCGCGCTCGAACGACATCGACACCACGATCGTCGCCGGTCGCGTTCTGATGAGGGGCAAGAAGGTGCTGACCATCGACATCCCGGCAGTGGTCGCCGAACTCCAGCCGCGCCTCGCCCGCCTGACCGACAGGAGCCACGGCAGGAGCATCCAGAACTACGACGCCTGATCCTCGAGGCCGGCCAGGAACTCCTCGATAGCCCGTCGCGACTCATCGACCGTGCGGGCGAGGATGGCCTCGCCCTTGGCAGCGGTCGCACTCGACGGGTCGCCGAACACCCCGCTGGGAGAGAACGGGTGCAGCTGCATGGGACGGGTTCCGAAGTCCGCTGGAAAGTCGGGATACTCGGCGACATAGCGCTCGGGATGCACGGTCGACGGGTCGATCGCCAGCATGATCGAGGTCTCGACCTCCTCGGCGTGGTTCAGCCCGGGAGCAGCCGGACGCGACTCGCGCACCTCGTCGATGGCGGCATCCATGCCGGGATAGTCGAGAACGAGGGCGGGGATGACCCCCTCGTCGACGAGTTCGCGGGCGGCGAGGGCGAGCGGCGCCCGGTTGCCCCAGTCGCCGTTCACGATCACGAACACGCGCACCCCTGAGAGAACGAGCGAGGCCCCGATATCCTTCGCGATGGCCGTGACCGTGCCGGGCGACAGCGAGACGGTTCCGGGGTAGCCCGCGTTGTTCCAGGTCTCTCCGTAGTGCACAGGCGGCAGCAGCACGGCGTCGAGCAGGCTCGCCAGCCGCCGCGCGACCTCCTCGGCGGTCGCGGTGTCGGTCGACAGGGGCAGCTGCGGGCCGTGCTGCTCGAGCGCGCCGAACGGCAGGATGGCGACGCCCGACGTGGCGGAGACGTGCGCGGCCACCTCGGGCCAGGTCGAGCGAGCCGCCTCGATCACGGCGCGTAGTCCTGGATCGAGCGGCCGTGCGAGGTGTCGCGCAGCGCAGGCACCCGGCGCTGGAGTTCGTCGGCCACGCTCGCGACGTCGATGGTGGTGAGCCGTCCACCCGACACGACGACGCTGCCGTCGACGAGCACCGTGCGCACGTCGGAGGATTTGACGCTCAGCACCAGCGCCGCGGCCAGGTCGTGCATGGGCTGCATGTGCGGAACAAGGGTGTCGATCAGCACGATGTCGGCCGTGTAGCCGGGCAGGAGCGCGCCCAGCGAGTCTCCGAGCCCGAACGCGTGCGCGCTCTGCCGGGTGGCCAGGTCGAGGGCGTGCTGCGAGGTCAACCAGGTGGCGTCGCTGTGCACGTTCTTCTGGACCATCGAAAGGAAACGCACGCTCTCGAGCACGTCGAGGGTGTTGTGCGAGGCGGGTCCGTCGGTGCCGACCCCCACGGTGATGCCAGCATCATGCAGCGTCTTCACGGGCGTGCCGCCCGACTGCGCGTGCTTCAAGTACACCTTGCTGCACGAGGCGACCGCGACCCGGTCTGCCCAGGGTCTGAGCCAGCGCAGGTCGTCTTCGATGATGCCCGCGCCGTGCGCGATGATGGCCCCGGTCTCGAGGATGCCGGTGTCGTGCAGCACCTGGATGGGCGTGACCCCGAGCCGGTCGAGACTCGAGCGGGTCTGCGAGGGGCTCTCCGACGCGTGGATGTGGGTGCGCACTCCGAGACGGCGGGCGTGCTCGGCCGTCTTCTCGAGGTCGGCGTCGTTCACCGTGTAGGTCGCGTGCGGTCCCATCGCGGTGGTGATTCGGCCGTCTGCGGCGCCGTTCCAGCGCTCGGCGAACTCCGCAGACCGCTCGATCCCCTCCTCCCCCTGCGACGAGAAGAAGGTCGAGGCGAGAAGTGCCCGCGCGCCGCTAGAGGCCACGACCTCGGCGATGCGGTCGGTCGAGAAGTAGTGGTCGGCGAAGCTCGTGACACCGGCCAGCAGCATCTCCCCCACGGCGAGCTGCGCGCCCAAGGTCACGTCGCGCTCGGTGAGGTTGACCTCCATCGGCCAGATGTGGGCGTTGAACCACTCGCTGGTGGGCACGTCTTCGGCGGAGCCTCGGAACATGGTCATCGGCGAGTGCGTGTGAGAGTTCATGAGCCCGGGAATGGCCACGTGTCCTCGGCCGTCGATGAGCGTCGTCGCCGCGTCACGCTCGGCCAGGGTCACCTCGACGCTGGGTTTCACCCACGCGATCGTGTTGCCCCGGATGCCGATGGCATGGTCGTCGAGGAACGTCGCCGTTCCGCGCGCCGCGACATCGGTGCGCGGCAGCGCGGTGTAGTTCGGGGCGGGCCGGGTCGTGCGGCTGAGAACCGTCGCCCCGGTGATGATGGTGTGCACGGGCTGCTCGGGCGCCCGCCCCGCTTCCTGCGCCGTCTGCTCGTTCGTCATTCGATCTCCTCCCCTGCGAGCCACCGTATCGTTCGGTCGAAGAGCGGGGCGTAGCCCGCCCAGCCCAGGAATGCGGGCGGCGCCCAGTGCGGCGCGAGGTCGGAGGTGAACGCGGCGCTTCGACCCGCGCCATAGCCTCCCACGGCCAGCAACGGATGCCCGGCGCAGCTCGCGAGCGTCGCCGCGCCCGGCCGGGTGGTCACCTCGTTGAGGCCGAGTAGCTCGGGCCACTGCTCGTCGAGCCCGTCGGTGATGGGATGCGCGTAGGCGAGCTGCGGCGCGGCGCCAGCCGGGAGCTCCACCCGGTCGTCGCGATCGAGGATCTCGACGGGAAGAGCCTCGGCGAGCGGCGTGCGCCCCCACCGCGCCTTCGCATCGATGCCGGAGAACGTGAGATAGCCGCCGACCATGAGGAGGCCGCCGCCGAGCTGCACGAACTCGCGCAGTGCTTCGGTGCGGTCGGGCTGGGCCTCGGACCGGGCGAAGGTGGCCGGGGGGAGCTGGAACGTGTTGGCTCCGACGTCGGAGATCACGACGACATCGGCGATCGCCGCGATGCCCTCGGCATCGGCGGGCACGCGCGTCGAGATCTCGTGCGCCGGAATGTGGGCGACGTCGTGACCCGCCGAGCGCAGGGCGGCGACGAACTCCTGCCCGCCCAGAGTGAACTCGGAGGTGTGAAAGGAGTCGAAGCCCTTCTGGTGAACCGAATAGACGAACCAGGATTCTCCGAGGAGCAGGACGCGTGACATGGCAGCACTGTATACCAATCGTTTTGCACGCCCGGAGTATTTCTTATACTCGAAACATTCGGGAAACACTGCAAAGCGTTTTGCGGCGTACCGTCGCCCTATCGAACCGTCCGAAGGAGACCCTTTTGTCACGCATCCACAGCTCTCGCCTCTTCGCGGTCGGCGGCCTCGTGCTCGCCGCCTCGCTCGCGCTCACGGCCTGCTCCGGCAAGACGGCCACCACGGGCGCCAGCACCGATCCCGACCTTCCCAAGGTCGCGATGCTCTACGGAACGACGGGTGACTTCTCGTTCATGGACAGCGCGTACAAGGGCTTCACCGACGCGCAGGACAGTCTCGACTTCACCCCCATCGACCTTTCCAGCCCCAACACCGACGACTACCAGGACCGCCTCGACCTCGCCATCTCCGAGGGAGCCGGCCTCGCCATCGGCATCGGGTTCCAGTACGCGACCCCGATGGAGCAGACGACCGACCACCCCGACACGCAGTTCGTCGCCGTCGACATCGACAAGGGCACGGTCATCCCCGACACCACCACCATCTCGTTCGCCGCAGAGCAGTCGTCCTACCTCGTCGGCATGGCAGCGGCACTCGCGTCGAAGACCGGCCACGTGGGATTCATCGGCGGCGTCGACCAGCCGAGCATCCAGAACTTCTTCGTCGGCTTCGAGGCCGGCGCCACCTCGGTCGATCCGAACATCACGGTCGACTCCACCTACTTGGCTCCTCTCGGCGACTTCACCGGGTTCTCCGACCCGACCAAGGGCAAGGAGGCCGCGGCTTCGATGTACTCGAGCGGAGCCGACGTCATCTACGCCGCAGCCGGCGGATCGGGCCAGGGCGTCTACGAGCAGGCGGCCGCATCCAGCACCGACGCCCAGAAGAACTGGGCCATCGGGGTCGACGGCGACGTCTACGAGCAGGTCGACGACTCGATCAAGCCGTACATCCTGACCTCGGCCATCAAGAACGTGAATGTGGCCGTCGAGGACTCGATCAAGGCATTCCTCGATGGAACCCTCGAAGAGGGCGAGCAGGACTTCGACCTGTCCAACGACGGCGTCGGCTACTCGACCTCCGGCGGCTTCGTCGACCAGTACAGCGAGCAGCTCGAGAAGGCCAAGGCGGATATCATCGCCGGAACGATCACGGTGACGTCGGCGCTCTAGCCGAAAAGGACGTTCTAGCCGAGAAGGACTGGCATGCAGAAGCAGGAAGAGCTGGTGCGCCTGACGGGCATCGTCAAGAGGTTCGGCACCTTCACCGCCAACGACCGCATCGACCTGTCCGTGAAAGCGGGCACGGTGCACGCGATCGTCGGAGAGAACGGTGCGGGCAAGTCGACCCTCATGAAGATCCTCGCCGGCGAGGAGCACCCCGATGAGGGCACGATCACGATCGCGGGCGAGCCTCGCACGTTCTCGTCGCCCCGCGACGCCCAGCGCGCCGGCATCGGCATCGTGCACCAGCACTTCCTGCTCGCCGACGCGCTCCGCGTGTGGGAGAACGTGATTCTCGCCGACGAGCCGGGCTCGGCCCTGCGGCTCGACAGCCGGGCCGCCCGTCGGAGCGTCGAGGAACTCGCCGCGACGAACGGTTTCCCGGTCGACGTGAACGCCGTCGTGCGCGAGCTCGGCGTAGGAGGCCGACAGCGCGTCGAGATCCTCAAGGTGCTCTACCGCGACGCCCGCATCATCATCCTCGACGAGCCGACGGCAGTGCTCGTTCCCAGCGAGGCGCAGTCGCTGTTCGCGGCGATGCGCGCGTTCACCGCCGAGGGTGCTGCCGTGATCTTCATCTCGCACAAGCTCGACGAGGTTCTCGACTTCGCCGACGAGATCACCGTCATCCGGGCGGGCGAGGTGGTGGGGCACCGCATCGCGTCGGAGACCAGCGCCGCCGAACTCGCCTCGCTGATGGTCAAGGTGGCCATGCCGTCGGTGAACCCCCGCTCCCTGCCGCCCGGCGACGACGTCGTGCTCTCCGCCGACAACCTCAGCGTCGGCCTCGACGGCGAGGTCGCCGCGCTCGACGACGTGTCGTTCTCCGTGCACAGCGGCGAGATCGTCGGAATAGCCGGCGTGGAGGGCAACGGACAGTCCGAACTGCTGCTCGCCCTTCTCGGCCGAACCGCCAGCACCGGCACGGTGTCGCTGGGCGGGCACGACATCAGCGCCCTCACAACCGAGCAGCGCCGCGCCCGCGGCATGGCCTACATTCCCGAAGACAGGCACAAGGACGGTCTCGTGCTGTCGATGGCCCTGCGAGAGAACGCCGCCCTCGGCTACCACTCGAGGGCTCCGATCAGACGCGGCCCGTGGTTCAGCCGCTCCGGCGCCGCAGCGGCCGCCGCCTCGATCATCGAGAAGTTCGACGTGCGCGGCGGCTCCGTCGCGAGCCTCGCCTCGTCACTCTCGGGCGGCAACCAGCAGAAATTCATCGTGGGGCGCGAACTCGGCTCGTCCCCCGACGTTCTCATCGCCGCCCACCCCACGCGCGGCGTCGATATCGGCGCCCAGTCGGCCGTCTGGACCGAACTGACCGCCGCACGCGACCGCGGCCTCGGCACGGTGCTGATCTCGGCCGACCTCGACGAGCTGCTCTCGCTCTCCGATCGGCTGCTGGTCTTCTACCGCGGTCGCATCGTCGCCGAACTCCATCCGGCAGACGTGGATGCGCAGGAGTTGGGCGAATACATGACCGGCGTCAGGCGCCAGGGCGAGGCGGCGGCATGACCCGGCGCATCCTGCTCACGATTGCCGGCCCCGTCGTATCGGTGCTGCTTGCACTGCTCGTGACCACGCTCTTCCTCACCTTCGGCGGCTACTCGGCCGCCAGCGCCTACGAGGTCATGTGGAACTACGGCATCGAGCCGGCCTCGCTCGTGTCTGCCCTGAACAACGCGGTGCCGCTCTACCTCGCCGGCATCGCGGCGGCCTTCGCCCTGCGCATGGGCCTGTTCAACATCGGTGTCGACGGCCAGTACCGCGTCGCCGCGCTGGCCGGGGCGGTCGTGGCCGCCAACCTGCCGCTGCCCCTCTACCTGCGACTGCCGATCACCCTGCTCGTGTGCTGCCTGGTCGGCGCGCTGTGGGCGCTGGTTCCGGCGCTACTGCGGGTCTACCGCGGGGTCAGCGAGGTCATCACCTCGATCCTCATGAACGCCATCGCGACCACGGTCGTCGCCATTCTGCTCGCCAACGTCTTCCGCTCGGGCGGAGGACAGAACACCGGCACGGCCATCATCGGTGCCGACGGGGCGATGCCCGCGCTCGTCGATCTCGGCATCGGCAACCGCACGTCGATCTCGGGCTTCCTCGTTCTGGCGATCGTGGTGGGCATCGTCTTCTACCTGATCCAGTACCGAACGACGTTCGGGTTCACCCTGCAGGTGGCATCGAAGTCTCCTGAGGCGGCCGAATCGGCCGGCATCAAGGTGAACCGGCGCATCATCTGGGCGATGCTCGGATCCGGTGCGATCGCCGGGCTGGTCGGTCTTCCGCATGTGCTCGGCGTCGCCTTCCGCTTCGACGGCACGCTTCCCACCGACCTGATGTTCACCGGTCTCGCCGCCGCCCTGCTCGGCCGATCGCATCCGATCGGAGTCGCCGTGGGCGCCTTCGTGCTCGCGTTCGTCGAGCGCAGCTCGCAGGTGCTCGGCCTCGTTCAGCTGCCCACCGAGGTCGGCTCCGTCTTCATGGCCGTCATCCTGCTCTCGAGCGCCATCGGCTACTGGTTCACCGACAAGGCCGATCGCCGACTCGCTCTGTGGAACGCGATCCGCAGCCGTCGCAGGGCAGGCGCACAGACCGTGGAGGCATCCTCATGACCGACAGCAATGGGGCCGCCGCCGGCCTGACCGTCGACGGCGCGACGAAGACCGTCGCCGCCGCTCCGAGCTCGCTCGCGCCCAGTCGGCGCACCCTCCGCGCCGCCGTCCGCTGGAGCCTTCTCGGTTTCGCGCTGATCGTCGTGGCGCAGTACGTGGCCGACGCCCCCGGGATCTCGGCGTCATCCACCTGGGGTTCGGCCCTGCGCCTGACCGTGCCGATCGCGGTCGTCGCCATCGGCGGCCTGTACTCCGAACGGGCGGGCATCATCAACGTCGGCCTCGAGGGCATGATGATCGGCGGCACCTGGATGGCCGGCATCTTCGGCTGGTTCTGGGGGCCGTGGGCGGCGCTCGGCGGAGGAATCGTGGGCGGCCTCGTCTTCGGCCTGCTGATGGCCGTGCTCTGCATCGAGATGGGACTCAACCAGCTCATCGTGGGCGTCTCCATCAACGTCGTGGCCGCGGCGCTCGCCCGTTTTATGTCGGACATCGTCTTCAACGGGGTCGACGGCGGCACGATCTCGCGGTCACCGCGCATCGACGGCTCGTTGCCGAACATCGGCATTCCCTTCCTCTCAGGAGGATTCGGCACTCCTGATGCGACTCGCGCCATGGAGGCGTCGGGCATCCCCGTGATCACCCAGCTGGGCGGCATCGTGGGTGGACTCACGCGTGACGTCTCACTCGCCGCGATCATCGGTCTGCTCCTTATTCCCGCGACGGCATACATCCTGTGGCGCACTCCGTTCGGACTGCGCTGGCGGGCTGCCGGCGAGCAGCCCGCCGCGCTGCAGGCCCTCGGCGGCAGCGTGCACCGAACCCGCTGGGTGGCGGTTCTCGTGGGCAGCGGCCTCGCCGGATTCGCGGGCGGCTATCTTGCCCTCATCTCGCAGGCGTACGTCGAGAACCAGACCGCGGGCAGAGGATTCATCGGTCTCGCGACGCTCATCTTCGGCAACTGGATGCCGTCGGGCGTCTTCTTGGGGTCGAGCCTGTTCGGCTTCAGCGACGCCGTCGGGCTCGGAAGGCCGGAGACGTTCAAAGCGCTGCTCTTCATCCTGGCTATCGTCTTCGTGGCGATCGGTCTCAGCCGGATGTTCGCGGGCAAGCGCCGGGGCGGACTCGCGCCGCTCCTGCTCGGCATAGCCCTCGTGCTCGTTTTCGTGTTCGTGCCGCTGCCCAGCGAGCTGCCGACCGCCGCGCCCTACCTCGTGACCCTGGCCGTCCTCGTGGTCGCGGGAACAACGATGCGACCGCCTGCCGCGCTCGGCCATCTCTTCCCGCGCAAGAACTCGCGCGGCTAGACTCACCCGTCTCCCAGAACCGTCAGCAACGCCAGAGAGAGCACCATGAACCAGCACCTTCCCGCCGTGGCCCTCTGGGACGGCACCACCGATGCCGGCATCCGCTCTCTGAGCTGGTCTCGATCGGGCGCCGACGCCGTCTTCGACGAACCCTCGCGCGCGGCCGCCGGTGAGGAGACCCCCGAGTTCAGCGTGATCCCCGGGCTCATCGACACTCACGTGCACATCGTCGGCTACGCCGGGCCGGGCACCGCCGACTTCCTCACCTGGCCGCTCATGACGCGCGTCGAGGAGCAGACCCTGCACGGCCTGTCGAACGCCCTCACGGCGATGCGCGGCGGCGTCACGACGATCCGCGATCTGTCGGCCGACGACATCCAGTTCTCGATGCGCCGCGCGATCGACGCGGGCGTCGTGACCGGGCCCCGCATGCAGGCCCATGGCATGGTGAGTATGACCGCCGGCCACGGCGACCTGTTCATTCCGCCCGCGTTCACGCAGCGCAAGCCCCTGGCCGACGGCCCCGATCAGTGCCGCCAGCTCGTGCGGCACTTCGCCAGGGCCGGTGCCGACGGGGTGAAGATCGCGACGAGCGGCGGGGTTCTCTCGGTGGGCGACAAGAGTTCGTGGCGCAACTACACGCGGGCGGAGATCGCCGTGATCGTCGACGAGGCCCACGCGCTCGGAATGCGCGTCGCGGCCCATGCACATACCGCTGACGGCATCGAGGTCGCCATCGACGAGGGCGTCGACTCGATCGAACACGGCACTCTGCTGACCGAGGCGCAGGCGTCTCGGATCGCCGCCGCCGGCATCACCGTGGCGCCCACCCTGCTCATCAACGACCGCATCGCCGCCGGCGAGAACGGCGTCTCGTCCGAGCAGGCCGACAAGGCGGCGCAGCTGATCGAGAAGAGGGATGCCGGCATGCGTGCAGCCGCCGATCTCGGGGTCGACTTCGTGCTGGGCACGGATGCGAACGGTCATCACGTGAAGTTCGGCGATCAGATGGCGGAGGTGCGGTTGATGGCGCGCGTCTTCGGCTGGACTCCAGAGCGGGCCCTGCAGGCGGCCACGTCGCGGGCGAGTCGCGCGTTGGGGCTCGAGCAGAAGCTCGGACGTATCGCTGGCGGCCAGCTCGCCGACTTCGTCGTGATGCGCGGTCGACCCTGGCAGAACCTGTCGGATCTCGACACCGCGAACATCGTGGCCGTGGTCTCGAAGGGCGAGGTCGTATCGGGAGAGCTGCCGCGCTGACTCGTCGATCGCGAGCAGTCGCGTGATGTTGTGCCCTCCTGAGGATCTCGTGCCCTCCCGCTTGGTCTCGCGCCCTTCGGGGAGGGTGTTGCCTGAGAAGGCCGTCTGCCACACTCGGAACATGCCAGACTCACAGCCTCCTGCGTTCCCCGGTGTACCCGACGATCCGAAGACTCCCGCGTCGCCCGAGGCTGTTGCATCGACAGAGGCTGTTGCATCGACAGAGGCCTCGAGCACGCCGCCGGTTCCGACGACCCCGCAGTTCTCCTCTGCCCCTCCACACTCGCCCGAGCCGTCCGCCCCGATCTCGCCGTCGGCACCGGCAGGTGCGTCTGAACCGCAGTTCTCGTCTACGCCTCCCCCGCCGTCACCTCCCGTTCCGCCGAGTTCGCCGACGCCTCCTGCACCACCTGCACCACCTGCCTACAGCAGCGCCCCGAGCGCTCCACCCGCACCGCCGTCCTACGGCAGCACTCAGTCAAACCCTCCCTCGTACGGCAGCACTCCTCCGGTCAGCGACTATGGAACGCCGCCCCCTCAGTCGCAGAGCTATCCCCCGACGAGCCAGTACTCGTCCGGACAGTACCCGTCCGGACAGTACCCGTCCGGACAAAATGCATCGGCCCAGTACCCGGCCGCACCGTATGCTCCGGGAACGATCAGCCCGAAGAAGCGTCCGGGCGGCCTCGCTCTCACGGCGGTGATCATCGGCAGTGTCGCGCTCCTCGGGTCGTTCATTCCGTTCATCAACTACATCACCGGGTTCTTCGCGTTCGTCGGCCTTGTTCTCGGAGTGATTGCGATCTTCCTCAAGGGACGCAAGAAGACGCTCGCCATCGTGGGAAGCGCCGTGTCGTTGCTCGCGCTGATCCTCTCGATCGTTCTGTCGATCGTCTACACCGGCCTGTTCTTCGACAGCGTCGATGAGGCCATCCAGAGCAACTCCCCTTCCGTCACCTCGGAGCCCGTCGAACCAGGCGACGACACGTCGACAGGTGAGCAGGGCGCCCCCTTGGCCGGCGACGTCGGATCGCGCGAGAACCCGGCTCCTCTGGGTTCGAGCGTCGCGCTCTCGCAGTTGGGCGAGCCGACCTGGCAGGTCACGGTGAACACCCCCACTCTGAACGCCGATGCCGCGGTCGCCGCCGAGAACTCCTTCAGCGACACCGCTCCCGCAGGAACGTCGTTCGCACTGCTTCCCATTACCACCACGTACGTCGGATCGGAGACCGGCTACCCCGCCTATGTACAGGTGGGCTTCGAGGCGGCCGACGGCACCATGTACAACCAGTACGACGCCATCGCCATCGCACCCGGCGGCATCGATGCGGTCGCCGAGCTCGCTCCCGGCGCATCCGCATCGGGCAACATCGCGGTCGCGATTCCGACCACCGGGGTCGAGCAGGGCCTGTGGGTCGTGTCGAGCCTCGACGGAACGAAGTTCTACTTCGCGGCTCAGTAGCACCTCGTTCTCTGAGCAGGTCGAAGGGCGTCTCGACAGGCTCGACGCACGGGGTGTCGACGGGTCTCGCGTCTCGACAAGCTCGACGAACGGGTGCCGAAGGGGCTCGCGTCTCGACACGCTCGACGAACGGGGTCACCATGGTCTGCTTGTTCGTTGGTGTCCGGCGGGCCTCGGTGTTCGGTTCGGGTCTTGCCAGCTCGGTGGTCTGACGTGCGGTTTGCCGTGGATCATGACGAGTTGCCATGCCGAGGTGTGGATGGTGGCGTGGTGGAACGGACACAACAACGCGAGGTTGTCGATGTCGGTCCGTCCGGGCGGATAGTCCTCACTCACCCACGGGGTCACATGGTGCGCCTGGCACCGTGACGGTGGAGCGGCGCAGCCGGGGATGACGCATCCTCCGTCGCGGGCAGCGAGTGCTCTGCGTTGCCTTCGGGTGGCCAACCGTTTCGTCTTGCCGTGATGAAGAACCTCGCCGTGGTCACCGAAGACAGTGGTGATCGTGTCGCCATGGCAGCGGAGCTGGTCCACCGTGCTGATGGGGATGGGTTCGGTACTGCCGTCGATCCACGCGGCCCCGCGCCCGGATTCGAGGTCGTCGAGGGTGACGTGCACGTTCACGGTCGGCGCCGCCCCGTTCAGCAGCGACGCTGCCGGCGAGACGGCGGCCATTTCGAGGAGGGTCATGACCGCGTCGAGGAGATTCTGCTCCGCCGTGCGCGAGTCGACGATTGCGTGGTCGCCTGAAGTGTCGCCCAGTGTTGCGGGTTCGCGGGGAGATGGGGCGTCGACGGTCGGCGCCGTGTCCGCTGGAGGGGTGACCGTCTGACTATCGGCCGTCTGGCCGTCAACCGTGTGTGCGGGCTCATGGCGAGAATCGGTCGTGTCCGGTGCGTGCAGCCCTGGAGTTGAAGCTTCGGGAGTGCGCGGGCTGAGGATCGAGTCGACCGCGGCCAGGAACACTCCGAGTTGCAGAGGTGGGAGCGCGTAACGGCCTCTCGCCATGCCATCGGCGCCCACTTTCGGGTAGCTGAACCCGCGCAGCGACTGCTTCACGGCGTCGCGGGGCTCGGCGCCGTCGGGGTCGAGGTGTTCCCGGAAACGGATCGCAAGCCGGCCGATCTCCTCGACCGTGTACCGCCTCGGCACCCTCCACAAGGCGTCCGCGTCGCCTGTACCGCCGCTCTCGTCGACGCCCGCATCCTTGTCCGTGAGCCCGTCGGCATCTATGTCCGAGTCGGTATCGGCTTCCGTGTCTGCGACGGTGGCGATCGCCGCGGCGACCAGATGCCGTTCGGCCCGGTCGGTGTCATCAGACCAGCCGGTGCGGTTCACCACCTCGGACAGGGTGCGACAGATCACCGCGGCCGTATCGACACCGACACGGCCGGCGAAGAACGCCTCCTCCACAACCGGGAAGAAACTCGGATTCGGGGTTCCCGAGATCGAGATCGACGACCGCAACCGCTGACCCAGGCCGATGCGGGTCGCCGCGGTGCGCTCGGAGATGTTCGTGGTCGCGGCGAGGAGCTTTCGCGCCGAAGGGAACCCGTGACGGTAGGCAAGACCGGCGGTGTCGAGTTCACGGCGTGACTCGTTCGCGACTTCGGCCGCCACCCAGGTTCGGGCCGCGTCACCGGCTCGACCGATCTCCTCCCACGCATGAGCTGCCGCGAGCAGCGCGCCACCGGGATCGGCACTCGACCCGGCACCGGTGTTCACGGCTGCCCGGTTCTCGTCGAGGAGCTCACGAAGGCGCTCGGCGATGTCGCCGAGGGATGCGTCGTGGAGGTCCATACGAGAAGTCAAACAGTAGCCACCGACATTGGGTCGGCAGGGGCATTCAATACTTGATCAGGGGATATTGGTGTGGATAACTTGGCCAGAAGGGGGGCTGTGGAGGAGAGGAGCGAGGCGAGCTCGGGCGGCCCTTCGACAGGCTCAGGGAACGGCGGCCCTTCGACAAGCTCAGGGAACGGGTGGCCCTTCGACAGGCTCAGGGAACGGTGGCCCCTTCGACAAGCTCAGGGAACGGGCCCCTTCGACAAGCTCAGGGAACGGCGGGGCGCACAGCCGCGCCTCGTCAGCCATCGCGCCCGAAAGCGCGACACGGCCACGGGTGCGGTTCTATGGTGGTGCACACAGTGTTTTTCCGATCCATCGAAAGGAAATCTCTCATGTCGTCACCCCAGCCCGTCGTCTTCATCCATGGCCTGTGGGTGCACGCATCCAGTTGGCAGCCCTGGATCGAGCTGTTCGAAAACGAGGGCTACACGGCCGTGGCCCCCCTCTGGCCGGGCGAACACGACACCGTCGAGAGTTCGCGCGCGCATCCCGACGACGCGGCCGACAAGGGCATCGACGATGTCGTCGAGCACTTTCAGGGCATCGTCGATTCGTTCGACGTGCAGCCCATTCTCATCGGGCACTCGTTCGGTGGGCTCATCGTCGAGAAGCTGCTGGGCCAGGGCTACGGCGCCGCGGGCGTGGCCATCGACCCGGCGCAGATCAAGGGAGTGCTCCCCCTCCCTCTCAATCAGCTGCGGTCGTCGTTCCCCGTCCTCGGCAATCCAGGCAACCTGCACAAGGCCGTGTCGCTCACCCACGAGCAGTGGCGTTTCGGCTTCGGCAACGCCCTCACCGAGGAGGAGTCGTCGGCGCTCTGGAACGCCTGGAACATCCCCTCACCCGCAAGACCCCTCTTCCAGGCCGCGGTCGCGAACTTCACGCTGCACTCCGAGGCGAAGGTCGCCACCGACAACGACGACCGCGCACCCCTGCTTCTCATCGCCGGCGGCAAGGACCACACCGTGCCCGAGACCCTCGTCGACGCGACCCTCGCCCAGTACCGCAACTCGAACGCGGTGACCGAGCTCATCACCTTCTCCGACCGCGGCCACTCCCTCACCATCGACCACGGCTGGAACCAGCTCGCCACCGAGATCCTCGTCTGGCTCCGCCAGCAGTCGCTCGGCCAGTAAGCCGGATGCCCACGGCCGGGCAATCCGAATACCCACGGCCGGGCAAGACGTCCGGGGAAGCAGGATGCCCACGGCCCGGTCTCACAGACGGGCCAGGATGCCTGCGGCTAGGCCTGCTCGGGCGCCGGCAATGACGCCTCGCCCGCCAGCGACAAGGTCAGCACCGCCTCGGTGATGTACGGACTCTTTTCGATCTCGAGCGCCGCCAGCCGCAGATCCTCGGCCACATCCCCCTCCCGGTCGTTGCCCACGAGGTCGACGGCGGCCACGAGGTAGAACTCCTCGGGGCCGACGAACTCGAGGTGCAGGTAGGTGACCCGCTCCACCTCGGGAGCCGCGAGCAGCGCCGTGAGAACGATCTTCTCGATCTCGTCGTCGGCGACCTGACCCACAAGAAAACGGCGGTTGCGGTCGATCAGAACCAACGCGACCACACCGAGCAGCAGCCCGACCAGGATCGATCCGGCGGCGTCGTAGACCGCATTGCCGGTGAGCTGGTGCAGAAGAATGCCGAGGAACGCGATGACGAGACCCGAGAGCGCCGCCGCGTCTTCGAAGAACACGGCGCGGAGGGTGGTGTTCGACGTGTCGAGCACATGGTGCAGCGTTCCGACCCTCCGTCGCAGCGCGGCGGAGCGCGCCTGCCGCAGTGCCTGGAGGAACGAAATCCCCTCGAGAACCAGGGCGACGCCCAGAACGATGTAGTTGATGGTGTAGTCGGCGTCGCGTTCGGGCTCGAAGAGCTGCTGCACGCCGTGCATCACCGAGACGACGGCGCCGACGGTGAAGAGTCCGAATGCCGCGAAGAGCGACCAGACGTACGCCTCCTTGCCGTAGCCGCGCGGATGGTCCTCGTCGCGCGCGCGGTCGGAGCGTCGCTCGGCGATGAACAGGAACACCTCGTTGCCCGTGTCGGCCCAGGAGTGCGCCGATTCGGCGACCATCGACGCGGAGCCCGTGAGCACCGCCGCGATCGTCTTGGCTACGGCCACCAGCGCGTTGGCGCCGAATGCGACCAGCACGGTGAGGGTGCTGTCCTGCTTCTTTTCTGCGGAGGCTTCTGCGGAGCCGCCTGCCGAGGCTCCCGCCGGGGGTGTCGTGGTCACAGGCCAACGATGCCACAGCGCCGATCGTTCTGCTGGGCGGGATCGTCCGAGTCTGTACCCCCAACAGGGGATGTCGCCGAGTGTGCATCGCCGGGTGAACGGTGCAATGCTTGAGACCCGTGAATTCGTCCAAACGATCAGGCACCGCAGAGCCCTCGGCGGCGAGCGTGGAACTCGACCGCCTCCTCGCTACCGGACTCCTCCGCACGAGCTTCGAGCCGATCTTCGATCTCGACTCCATGTCGGTCATCGCATACGGAACGGCAGCCCAGGGCCCTCCCGGCTCTCCGCTCGACTCCCCCACTGCGCTGCGGGCTGCGGCGGCCGACAGCGACCGATTGGCGGAGGTCGACAGTGCCGGACGGATCGCCGCGATGAAGACCGCGGAGCGAGCCGGCCTGTCGTTGCCCCGGAGCCTGTTTTTCCACGCCGAGCCGGAGACGATTCACGCGCTGTCCCTCGACGACACGGCCCGCGCTCGACCGATGGTCCTCGAGATCCGCGGGCACAACCTCGCCACAGCCGATCTGGTCGCCCTGCTGAAGTCCATTGTCGACATCCGCGACCAGGGCTGGGCGATCGCCCTCACCGAAGTCTGCGTCGACGCTCACGCCCTGGCCCTGCTTCCCATCATCGCGCCCGACGTCATCGACGTCGATCTTCGACTCATCGGCGGCCTGCCCGACCAGCACGTCGCATCCATCGTCAGCGCCATCTCTGCTTACGCCGAGGCGACCGGATGCCTCGTGCTCGCGACGGGCGTCGAGAACGAGGGGCATCTCACCACGGCTCGGGCCCTCGGCGCGACGCTCGGTCGAGGATCGTTCTTCGGAGTCCCGGGCAGGCTGCCGAATACTCTGCCCTGGCTCTCGGGAGTGCGTCCGGCGCCGGCGGGTCGCCTCGCAGGTCTTCGGCAGGACACGCCCTTCTCCGTGGCGGCGGAGCGTCGCGAGACGCGACCGTCTCACCGCGACCTGCTTCTCGAGATCAGCCTGTTCCTCGAGGCGCGAGCCGCGCAGGAGAACGGGTCGGCCGTCGTCCTCGGAACGTTCCAGCACCGCGAGAACTTCGACGAGCGGGCCGTGGAACGGTACTACCCGCTGGCCGACACAGCCGCCTTCGTCGGAGTGTTCGGCCACGGCTTCGACCTACTGACGCTCAGCGACGCGGTGTACGCGGTCGAGCTCGACAAGGAGGATCCTCTGGTGGCGGAGTGGAACGTGGTGGTGATCTCGCCCGACTTCGCCGCCACCCTGACCGCACGCCAGGTGGGCGAGCCATCCCCATCGAACGACGATTTCGAGTTCATCCTCACCCACGACCGTCGTCTCACCATCGAGGCGGCGCGCACCCTCGTGGCACGGCTCTAGGCAGCCGATTCCTCAGGTTCCTCAGGCGTTGCGGCGATTCATCGACGGCGCAAGGCTCTCGAGCACGGCGCGGGCATTGTCCTCCGCCGTCAGGTCCCTGGCGTCGGCGAAGAACCGCACGGCGTCCTCGGCGCGGGCGCGTGCCTCGGTGTCTCGACCGTCTTTGTCGGCGTGGCCGGCGAGCAGCAGAGCGGCCCGTCCCGCATAGCGCGCATCGTCCGTGGCCTCGGCCAAGCGGTGGAGCACGAGGGCGAGCTGCGCACTCGCGCTGCGATCCGGCCGGTCGAGTTCTGCCGTGGCCCGCATGTACAGGGCGAACATCAGCGCGTCGAGGATCACATCGAGCGACGATTCGACCGGCCCGAGAACCGGAAGGCTGGGTCCCTTCGCCGTGTGGAGCCGAAGCTGCCACTCATCGTCGACGACCTGCAGAACAGCGGAGTGCGGTGAGCCGGTGCCCAGATCGAATTCTCCGATGTCGTCGCCGGAGAGCGGGCGCCAGCCGAGTTCGGTGGAGTGACGCGACAGCCATCCTGCGACGGAGCGCACAGCATCGTTCACCGGTTCCACTGATCCCGCCCCTTTCCCTACCGACTCTAATCTCGCATGCGACGCCCGCGCGATGCCGCATGCGTTGGAACTTCGAGTTCCATGATGATCGATCAGACCTGCAATAGTCAGGGTGGTACCTTGATGCGGGGATACGCGAGTGAAGGAGAAGGCGTGGGCGTGGTTCGAAAATGGGTCTTCCCCGTCTTGCGCATCCTGCTGATCGCAGCGATCGCCGTGGCTCTGGGAAAGCTCGCCTTCTTCCCCGACAAGACAGAAGACGTGTCGGCCGTTCCCACCGGGGAGATCGTCGAACCGGTCATTCCCGTCGCTCTGGGCACCATCGTGAACGATGTCGTCGTTCAGGCGACCGTCTCGGCAGACCCCGCAACGCCCCTCAAGTCCACAGCCGCTGGCACCGTCGACGAGATCTTCTTCGCCCAGGGCTCGACGGTCGCCGCGGGCGACGTCGTCTTCGACGTCAAGGTCGAGATCGTGCGCGCGCCCGAAGACATGATCGACGAGGAAGGCAAGACCAAGCCCCCGATCTACCGCTACGAGCAGGTCATCGCGCCGGCGGCGGGCGTGCTCAGCTCGCTGAGCGTCATCTCCAAACAAGACGTGACGATCGGCATGACGGCCGGGCAGATCGCCCCGCCCACGTTCTCGGTCTCGGGCTCGCTGCAGCCCGAGCAGCGCTACCGGCTGGTCGATCAGCCGACGGATGCGTCGATCGCCATCACCGGCGGACCCGCGGCTTTCACCTGCACGGGCCTGCGCATCACCACTCCCCTCGCCGGCAGCGAGGGCGGCGGCGGATCGACCGGCGGCGACACGACCGGCGCAGCCGGAGCATCCGGAACCGGCGGCGGAGGCGGCGGCTCGACCACCACCGTGAGCTGCCCCATCCCCGGCGACGTCACCGTCTTCTCCGGGCTCGCAGCCCAGATGACCATTGCGGGGGGCAAGGCCGAGAACGTCCTCGTCGTGCCGACCACCGCGGTGCGCGGTGCCGCGCAGAGCGGAACCGTCTGGCTGTCGCTGGCCGACGGCACCACCGAGGAGCGCGCCGTCGGCCTCGGCCTCAACGACGGGAGCCAGGTGGAGATCACCGGCGGCCTGGTGGAGGGCGACCAGATTCTGCAGTTCGCGCCGGGCGCGTTGGCCGACCCCGCAGGCTGCCCGCCGGGAGCGGTCGACTGCGGCGCGGTCTCAGTGAGGTGAGCCTGCTCGAACTGCGCGACGTCACGCGCACGGTGATCCCACCCGACCAGCCGGCCCTGACGATCCTGAACGGCGTCGACCTCACGGTCGAGCCGGGCGACCGCATCTCGATCGTGGGCCGCTCGGGCTCGGGCAAATCCACGCTCCTCAACCTTCTCGGTCTGCTCGACATGCCGACGAGCGGCCTCCTCACCTTCGACGAGAAGCCGGTCAAGTCCTACTCGGGAGCGGCCCGCGACCGGGTGCGGGGAGCGCAGATCGGCTTCGTGTTCCAGCAGTTCAACCTGCTCCCGGGCAGAACCGCGCTCGAGAACGTGGCCATGCCCCTGCTCTATGCCGAGGGCAAGGCGTTCTGGCGCCGAAAGAAGCTCGCGGCCGAGATGCTCGAGGAGGTCGGCCTCGGAAACCGCATGGACAGCATGCCCGACCGGCTCTCCGGCGGCGAGCAGCAGCGCGTCGCCATCGCCCGCTCCCTCGTGCGCGGACCCCGCCTGATCCTGGCAGACGAGCCCACGGGCGCGCTCGACCTCGACACCGGCAGCTCGGTGATGCAGCTCATCGACGACGTCGCCACCCGAACGGGCGCCGCCCTCGTCACGATCACGCACGACCCTGCCATCGCGAGCCGGGCCCGCGACCACTTCCGACTCGACCGGGGCGTGCTCACGCGAGTCGACGAGGTCGAGCTCGCGACGGCATCCGAGGCCCTCTCGTGAGGCGTGCGTTCACCAGCCTGGTCGGGGCGGTCATCGAGGCGTGGCAGGAGCTGCGCGTGCACCGCACACGCGTGCTGCTCTCGCTCATCGGAGTCGCCGTCGCCGTGTGCTCCCTGACCACCGTCGTCGCCCTCGGCGGCATCGTGCAGCAGGCCAACGAGGAGCTCAGCGAGAGGCAGAGCGGGCGGCCCGCCTCCCTCTACGTCTCGGCCTACAGCAATGACGGGGCCCCGGTCGATTCGAGCACGATGGATGCGACGTGGACCGAGACGCTGGCACGGTACGACATCGACTACGGCAGCCGGGTGCTGCAGACCACGCAGGCGGTTCCCTTCACCACCGGCGTCGTGCAGGTGCAGACGCAGGCCGTCGACCAGCCCTACGGCGAGATGCATCGGGTGCGCCTCACCGAGGGCGCCTGGTTCGGCCCCGACGACGACGCCCTGCTCGCACCGACCCTCGTGGTGAACCAGATCTTCTGGGAGCGGCTCGGCAGCCCCGACCTGCTCACGCACCCGACCGTCGAGCTCGGCGCCCAGGGCGGCAGGCCGGGCACCACGGCCGTGATCGTGGGCGTCTACCCGGTGGCCAGCTACGAGACCGAACCGGCGATGTTCATGCTGGTCGACCACCTCGCGGCGATGAAGGCCGCCAGCTCCACGGTGGCTGTCGAGGATCCGTATGCCGGCTCGACCCAGTACGAGATGTGGGTTCCCCCGGCGATCTCCGATCAGCTCATGGAGATCGTGAAACGTGACTTCTCGTCTGCGCTCGCGACCCCCGGTGGCGGAACCGGCGGCATCCAGGTCGACGTCTACCGCCAGGACTATGCCCAGTACGGCGACGACCCCTTTCTCGTGACCAAACTGGTCGTGGGCGGAATCGCCGTGCTCGTGCTGCTGCTCGGTGCGCTCGGACTCGTGAACATCGCCCTCGTCACGGTCAAGCAGCGCGTGCGGGAGATCGGCATCAGACGCAGTTTCGGCGCGACGGCCGGGCGCGTGTTCTTCGCCGTGATGATGGAGAGCGTGGTGGCCACGATCGCCGCCGGAGCGGTCGGCGTGATCGCGGCCATCCTGGTCGTGCAGAACCCGTTCACCATGAACCTCGTGGGCCAGGGGCTCGTCAGCGACTTCCCTCCGTTCCCTGCCGAAGCCGCGCTGCTCGGCCTCGTGGCGGCCACCGCGGTGGGCGCACTCGCGGGCCTGCTGCCCGCCCTCGTGGCCGTGCGGGTGAAGGTGATCGACGCCATCCGCTACTGAGCCGGCCCGCTAGCCCGTCGCGCTCGCCGTCGAGGCGCCGCCCAGCTTCCAGTGGTCGGCGATGAGCTGCAGCCCCTGCTCGAACACGTACGCCCACGTCGTGGCGTCGTGCGCGCTGCCCTGCGCCTCGATGTAGGTCGAGGTCATGCCGGCGGCCTGCGCGTCGGCATAGATCGCCTTCACCTGCGGCAGGAACGCCTCGTCGTTCGAGCCCACACCGAAGACCGCGAACGTGTCGTCGTAGGGTCCGTGCTGCTGCATGATCGCCGCGGGATAGGCGGCCTCGTAGCGGGCGAGGCTGCCTCCGAACGCCGCGTCGGCCGTCTTCTGCGGGTCGCCGATGCGCGGATACGCCTCTCCCGACGCGTCGAGGATCACGCCGAAGAGATTCGGGAAGGCGGCTCCGAGCTGGATGGAGCACGTTCCTCCCTGCGACAGCCCACCGATTCCCCAGTAGTGCGGATCGTCGATGACGTTGAGGTTCGCCTTGATCCAGGTGGGCACGTCGACCGTGAGGTAGCTCTGCGAGTTGCCGAGCGGCGAGTCGACGCACATCGGGTTCTCCGTGGGGTCGCCGAGCTGATCGGGCGAGACCACGATCGGTGCGAGGCCGTCGTGAGCCGCTGCGTAGGCGTCGAGGCTCGCCTCCAGCTTGTCGGTGATGAGCGGATCCTGCGGGCTGCCCGGCTGGCCCGACATCATGATGAGCACCGGCAGCTTCGGCGGATCGGTGGTGAGTGCCGCGGGCGGAAGATAGACGATGGCCGGCCGTGCCGGAAAGCCCGATTCGGATGCCGGGATCGTCACCGTCGTCAGGGTTCCGGTCTTCGGCATGGTCGCCGGCGCCACCCACGCGTCGAGCGACGACGGCGACGCCGAGGGCGTGGTCGCGGGCAGGGGCTGCGCGGATTCGTCCTCGATCGCACTGATGCCGAGCGCGCTGCGCACCGTGGGGTACTGGCCGAAGTCGACGTTCACGGCCATCGCCGTGGTGAGCACGAACAGAACGAGCGCGAGCGCCGACGCGACCACGCGCATCCAGGATGCGCGTCGCATCGAGACGATCGCCACGCCGAAGGCGGCGAACCCCGCGGCGATCCATACACGCACGACGGGGGTCAGGTCGGCGCCGAAGAGGTCGAGGCGGTCGGAGAGGAGCCAGGTCAGCCCGAGTCCGAGGAGCGCGCCCGCCGCTGCCGAGACCGCGACCGCCGTGAGCCAGCGACGCCGCGTCCACCGGCGGCCGGGCCGACGGGCCACGAGCAGCACGACCGCCGCGAGCGCGAGCGCGTAGACGGCGACGAGCACCGGACCCTCAGTGATGCCCAGGTCAAGAAGCCGGTTCACGATGCACCTCCTGTGTCGCCTTCGGTCTCAGATCCCTCAACAGCCTGCTCACCTGCAGCACCGACAGCTGCGGAAGGTAGCACCGGCCGATGGCCGCTCCTACCGCCGGGAGGTCGGTGGTGTCGGGGTAGATCAGCCAGAGGGGAACGAACTGCGGCTGGAACTTCTTCTTGAAATTCAGCAGCGAGCGGAACCCGTAGGCCGGTTCGAGCGACCGGCCGACGTAGTCGAGCAGCTGGGCCACGACGCTCGCACGCACCTCGAGCTGTGACGACTCGGGGGCTGCGTTCGCGAGCGGGGCGCCCGACAGGCTCAGCAGGTCCATTCCGTCGCTCTTCGCCTGCTCGACGGCCGCGGCGATCACGAACTCCATCGTTCCGTTGGCGGCATCCGGGCGGCGCCGCATGAAGTCGAGGGTGTACCCGCAGACCCGCGGCCCCTGCGCCCCGTCCTGGGTGGCGTACAGCGGCAGCCAGCTCGTGACGGCGACGATCGTGCCGTCTGCGTCGACCGCCAGCATCAGGCGCACGGCCGGATCGGCGAGTTCGTCGATGCCGCCGAGAGTGAAGCCCATCTCGGGCAGATTCTTCTCGGCGACCCAGGCCTCGGAGATGGCCTGCAGCTGAGACCTCTGCAGCAGCGACAGGTCCTTCCACGACGTCCACTGAGCCTGCACGCCGGCGCGCGCCGCCTTGTTCACGGCCGTGCGGATGTCCTGCCACTTCTTGCCGGTCGGGTTCCAGTCGCGGGGGCGCAGCACGGCCTCCTCCGCCACCTTGAGTCGCTGCCAGCGCAGGGCGGCGAAGGTGTCGAGCGCGTCGTCGTCGACCCCGTAGAACGTCGCGGTCCAGCCGTGGTCCCCGCAGAAGCGCACGAACCTCTCGACGACGCGCGGGTCGGCGAAGGCGGGGCCGAACGGGCCGCCGACCGCCACCGCGACGAAGCCCTGCACCCTGTAGGCCACGGCGGCATCGACCTCGGGATCGAACCAGTAGGAGTTGCCCGACCAGGTCGACATGAACGACATGGTGTGCCCGCCGCCCCTGGTCAGAATCGCTCGGGCGCGCACTCGGTCGTCATCGCCGGCCACGGAGGTGCGGCTGAAGACGAGCAGACAGGATGCGACGACGACCGCAGCCCAGAACAGGGTCGACGGCAGGTGCCACAGCGCGATCGCCCCGCGCATCGACGGAACGAACGCCAGTCCGTCGGAGGCCACGAAGGTCGGAGGAACGAGGCGCAGCGGCAGTGCGCGGAGGAGGTCGAGAACATCCACCGTCGGCGTGAACTGGTCCCTGATGGCCAGCGATCCGAGGACCGACAGCAGGGCGGCGCCGACGAGCGCGCTCCCCGCGATCACGAAGAACCGCCTGACGCTCGAGGCGGAGGTGCGCACGTCGACATGCCTGCGCAGCAGAATCAGCAGCAGGGCGCTCGCCAACGGCAGGATCGCGCAGAGCGCGCTCCCCGTGAGGGTCTGCCAGATGTAGGGGTCGACCTCCTGGTTCGACTCCTCGGCGATCATCGTCATCGTCTCGGGCTGGATCACCACGAAGACCGCCACCATCACCGCAGACATCATGAGGTGGATGCCCACCGCCAGCCACAGGGCTGCCCGTCGGCCCCGCAGAATTCCCCACGCGGCGACGACGCCCACGGCGACGGGCAGGAGCGCGATCAGGGCGCCGCGGGGGTGGTGCTCGTCGACCGCAAGAAGTCCGTAGATCGACAGCAGCCCGCTGCCCGAGCCGATCAGTGCCGCCACGACCGGGCCGATCGCGCCGACGGCGACCACCGTCGCCAGCAGGGTGCGGATCTCGTGGTGCGAGCTGCGCACCAGCCGGAACCTCGAGCGCGAACCGCCGAGCACGAAGCCGAGCACGAGCCCGACGGGCACGGCGACGAGCGAGTAGAAGTCTCCCGCCCCGCCGGAGTACAGGAAGAACGTGACGGCGAAGAACGACGCGCCCAGCCGCATCCGGCGACGCCAGAGGGCCGAGGCGAACGAGCTGGCGGCCATGGCCGTGCAGATGACGCCCGTCGCGGGAGACAGTGCGTCGATGGAGGGGGCGTTGAGCGGCAGGAATCCCAGGTAGGTGCTCTCGACCCAGCTGAGGGCGAAGCCGATGAGACCGGATGCGGCGCTGCCCGCGACGTAGGCGACGACGGTGCGCCAGCTGCCCATGAGCCGCTCGGCGGCGCCCACAACCGCCACGATGAACGGAACGACGAAGATCAGCGCGCCGCCACCGTCGACGGCGAGGAAGGCGGTGATCAGGCCCCACCAGCGGTGGTGCCGGAAGACGTCGTCCTGGCCCGTGGCCAGCAGCTGCCAGCCCCAGTCGTAGGTGCTGGAGGCGAACCCGACGATGCTCAGCACGATCACGACGATGCAGCACAGCACCGTCACGGGCCGACGGAGCATCCAACGAACAACAAGCACGACTACCTCAGATCACGGGCACGCACACCACCAGCGCCGGTGAAGAGTATCGAGGCGAAGTGAGGAAAAACCCTCTCTGGCCCAATGCATGAGAAACCCGAAGCGAAGGCTCGGCTCGCGCTCTGCGATCTGTCAGGATCGGCTACTTGGCCTTGCCCTTGTCGTCGCCACCCTTGCCCGGGTTCTCGTTGCCGTTGCCGTTGTTGCCAGCGCCGTTGCCCGTGCCGTTGTCGCCGGGTCCCGGCGGGGTGACGGGTTCGGATGTGACGCCGGGCTCGGATGTGACGCCGGGCTCGGGCGCAGATGGCTCGGGCTGTCCGGGGGTCGGTTCGACCGGCTCCTGCTCGGCCGGATCCGTGACGCTCACCGGCTCCTCGCTGGAGGGGTCGTCGCCCGTGGTCGAATCCTCTTCGGGCGCGGCGGGCGCCTCGGAGGTCGACGGGGTCGTCGCCGGAATCGGCGACGAGTCGGCGCCCATAAGCGATGTCACGACCAGAACAGCCCCGACGATCGCCGCAGCACCGAGACCGGCCAGAAGCAGTCCCCATCGGCGCGATCGGGGAGAACGGGGTGGCGGACCCGACGCCGCCGTCGCTCCGAAAGCGACCGTGGGCAGGTCGGACGCCGTGGGAAAAGCAACCGTGGGCAGGCCAGACGCCGTGGGCAGGCCAGACGCCGTCATCACCCGGGTCGCCGTGGCTTCGACGGCAGGCACGTCGGACATCGTCATCGCCCGGGTCGACGCCGTCGACTCGGCCGCGGCCACCCCTTCGGACCGAAGGTCATGCGACGCGGTCACCACCTCGAGCGCGGTCGGACGCTCCTGCGGGTCGCGCGCGGTCATCGCCGTCAGGAGCGACTTCCACCCGTAGCCGAGCGAGCCGGGAATGTCGGGGTCCTGCGTCAGCCTGGCGAGCGCGGCTTCGTGCACGACCGGCTGACCGAAGACGCGCTCGCCCGTGAGAGCCTCGAGCAGCACCAGGCCGAGCGAATAGATGTCGGACGGCGGCGCGGGTTCGGAGCCCCTCACCTGTTCCGGGCTGAGGTAGGCAGCCGTGCCGAGCAGGGTTCCCGGGGTGGTCAGGCGCGACGACCCGACCAGATGAGCGATGCCGAAGTCGGCCAGAGTGGCCGTGAACTCCTCTCCCGGAGTCAGCGACCGACGCAGCAGCACGTTCGCCGGCTTGATGTCGCGGTGCACGACGCCCGCGCTGTGCACCACGTGCAGGGCCTCGCCCAGGTCGCGGGCCATTCGTGCCGCATCCACCGCTGAGACGGGGCCATCCGCGATGCGCGTTCGCAGGGTCGGGCCGTCGACGTACTCCATCACGAGGTACGCATCTCCGTCGCCGTCGATGCGAGCGTCGTACAGCGTGACGAGCGAGGGGTGGTTCAGCGCGGCGAGGAGGCGGGTCTCCGACGTCTTGCGGCCGAGATCGGCAGCTTCGGAGTCGCGGAAAAGCTTGACCGCGACCGTGCGCCCCAGGGTCTCGTCGGTCGCCCGGTAAACGACGCCCATGCCGCCGGACCCCACGCGCGACTCGAGGCGGTAGCGGCCGCCGAGCAGAGGATTCGACGGAAGCCGGCCGTCGCTCGAACCGTCTGCCATATCGGGTGCGCTCAGACCAGCGGGTCGCTGTCGCGCGTGCTGCGGGTGACCTGTTCGCCGCTTGCAGGATCGACGGCCGAGCGGGTCGTCGACGTCGTCTGGCGGCGGCGCAGCATAAAGACGAGGCTGATCAGGAACACGACGACGCCGGCGCCCATCAGGATGTACCCGATCAGGCTGAGGTTGACGACGCCACCGAGGTCGATGTTCACCGCGAACGCCAGCACGGCTCCGATGACGACCAGTGCGATTCCGCTTCCGATACCCATGGGTATTCCTTTCGATCTGCGCTGGCGCGAGGTGTTCGCATCAGCGCACGGCACGTCGCTCGATCCGGGTGTGGATCAGAGCCGTCGAACCGATTCGCCCATGTCTACCACTCTCGGAGCGGCGGCGATCGGGGCTTGAAGCGGCGTCGTGACTAGTAGTAAGCAGCGTCAGCTCGACCCTGCGACGACCGCGGCGACCGCGGCGAGCGCCGCATCGAGCGTGGCGGCCGCCGCCGCACCGTCGACGCGCACGATGGCCATCGACGCGAAGACCAGCCCGGTCACGGTCGTCGTCAGCATGTCGGCGGCCCCACGGCCGAGCTCGGGCCGGCGGGCGGCGACACCGGATGCGACGGCCGCGCGGAGGTCGTCGCAGTACCGCGTGACGACCGCCAGCAGCGCGGCCTCATGCCCCAGCGACGAGCCCGTGGCGTTCAGCAGCAGGCATCCGTTCTTCGCCAAGGCTGTCTTGTTGTCGACCATCGCCTGCCGAAGACCCTGCAGGTAGGCCTCGAGCGCGTCGGGCGCGACCTCGGGCGCACGCAGCGGCGCCAGGCGCGGTCGCACCACGTCGTCGAGATACGACTCCACGGCGGCGTCGAAGAGGCCCCGCTTGCTCGTGAACGAGTGGTAGATGCTCGACCGGTTGAGGCCGGTCGCCTCCTCGAGGTCGGGCAGGGAGGTGTCCTCGTAGCCGCGGCTCCAGAAGACACCGCGCGCGGCGCGCGCCACATCGACCTCTGCGAACGAACGCGTTCTTCCCATGACCCGGCTCCTTTCGACCTGACGATGGCTACGACCTGACAATCGCGGTCGATTGAGTCTATAGTGAAACGGTCAGTTCAAAAAAAGGACCTCATCATGATCATCGCCGCCGTCGTGCTCGCCGCACTCGCCGCCGCCCTGCACGTCTACATCTTCTTTATGGAGTCTCTGGCGTGGGACGGCCCGGCCGCCCGCAAGACGTTCGGACCGGCATCCACCGCAGAGGTCGAGGCGACCCGCTCGCTCGCCTACAACCAGGGCTTCTACAACCTCTTCCTCGCGATCGTCACGGTCATCGGCATCGTGTTCGTTCTCGTGAGCACCTCGCCGGTCGGCCCCGCGCTCATGCTGGTCGGCACAGGCTCGATGCTCGCGGCCGCGGCCGTGCTGTTCCTCTCCACGCCGTCGAAGCGGTCCGCCGCGATCCGGCAGGGCGGAATCCCCCTTCTCGCGGTGATCGCAACGATCATCGCCCTCGCCGTCTGACGCCATCCACCACAACCAGCTCTGCATCACAACCAGCTCTCCATCACCACCGGCGCTGCATCGTCAGCGCCAGAACCACAGAAAGTCGAGATCATCATGCGCGCCCTCATCCACAACGAATTCGGAGACCCCGCAGAGGTTCTTGCCGTCGAGACCGTCGCCACCCCGGAGCCCGGCGCCGGTGAGGTGCGCGTGCGCACCCTTCTGAGCCCCATCCACAACCACGACCTGTGGACGATCCGCGGCACCTACGGGTTCAAGCCCGAGCTGCCCGCCCGGGCCGGAACAGAGGCCGTGGGCGTCATCGATGCGCTCGGCGAGGGCGTGACCGGCCTCGAGATCGGCCAGCGCGTGGCCACGGGCGGCACCTTCGGCGTGTGGGCCGAGTACTTCATCGCCAAGGCCGCCGGCCTCATCCCCGTCGGCGATGCGATCTCCGACGAGGTCGCCGCGCAGCTCGTGTCGATGCCGTTCAGCGCCATCAGCCTGCTCGACACCCTCCACCTGGCCGAGGGCGACTGGCTCGTTCAGAACGCCGCCAACGGTGCGGTCGGTCGACTCGTGGCCCAGCTCGCCGCAGCCCGGGGCATCAACGTGCTCGGCCTGGTTCGCCGTGCGGCCGGTGTCGACGAGTTGAAGGCCCAGGGCATCGGCAACGTCGTCGCCACCGACACCGAGGGATGGCGCGACGCGGTCGACGAGATCACCTCGGGTGCCGCGATCACGGTCGGCGTCGACTCGGTCGGAGGATCGGCCGCCGGCGACATCGTGTCGCTGCTCGCCGAGAACGGCCGACTCGTGGTCTTCGGCGCGATGAACTCCCCCGTCATGGAGATCCCTTCCGGCCCCGTCATCTTCAAGAGCATCTCGGTCTCGGGATTCTGGGGCTCGAAGGTCATGGGCGGCATGGACGGCGCGAAGCGCGCCGCCCTGCTCGGCGAGCTCGTCACGCGCATCGGCGACGGCTCGCTGACGCTTCCCGTCGAGGAGATCTACTCCTTCGACCAGGCCCGCGAGGCGGCTGCCGCGAACTTCGTCGCGGGCCGCGGAGGCAAGGTGCTGCTGCGCCCGTAGCCGGCCCGTCCTGTTCAACAGGACGAATCGTTCCGGCTGCGGCGTGGCGCCCGTCGACACGCCGCAGCTCGACAATTCGTCCTGTTGAACGGATCCGCTACTCCGCCTCGACGACCGTTTTTGACGTCGTCAGGGTCGGGGTGTAGAGCAGTTCGGAGATGCGGCGGCGGTCCATCGCCGCCACCTGCAGGGTGCCGCCGTCGACCTCGACGCTGTCTCCCACAACAGCGAGCCGGCCGAGCCGCTCGACGACGAAGCCCGCCACGGTGTCGGATGCCGCGGGCGGCAGGGTCACGCCCGTCGCCTCCTCGAAGTCCTGGAAGTTGAGCCGCCCGTCGACCGAGCCGCCCTGCTCCATCATGGCCGCGGCCGCCGTCTCGGTGTCGTACTCGTCGAAGATCTCGCCCACGATCTCCTCGACGAGGTCTTCGAGGGTGACGATGCCGTCTGTTCCGCCGTATTCGTCGAAGACGACCGCGATCTGGTCGCCGGATGCGCGCAGGCCCGTGAGGGTCGGCAGCACTCGGGCGGTCGACGGAATGTAGGGAATGGGTCGCATCAGCTCGCGCAGCCCGGTCGACGAACTCGACGCCTCGTACAGGTCGCGCACGTGCACGAAGCCGACGATGTCGTCGATCGATGCGTCGACGACCGGAAACCGCGAGTACGGCAGCGCGCGCACCGACTCGAGCGCGTCGGCGATCGAATCGTCGACGGTCAGCGCCACGACCTCGGGGCGGGGCCGCATGATCTCGCTCACCTGCCGGTCGCGCAGCGAGAGCACATCGTCGAGCATGCGCCGCTCGTCGTCGGGCAGGCCCTCGTGGCTGGTCACGATCTCGCGCAGCTCCTCGTCGGAGAGCTTGTCGCCCGTCTTGTTCGGGTCGCCGCCGAGCAGCCGCACGACAGCGTTCGTCGACACCGACAGCAGCCAGATCACCGGCCGCATCAGGGTGGCGAAACCGCCGAGCACGGGCGCGACGGCGTACGAGAACCGGGCGTTGTGCTGGATGGCGAGCCGCTTGGGCACGAGCTCCCCGAGCACCAGCGACAAGTAGGCGATGAGCAGGGTCAGAATGATCGTGGCGGTGGTCGAGGCGGCCGCCGCCGTCAGGCCGAGGTTCTCGAGCAGCGGCGTGACCGACGGAGCGATCGACGACGCCCCGTAGGCCGCCGACGCGAAGCCGGCGACGGTCACACCGATCTGCACGGCCGAGAGGAAGGTGTTCGGATTGCGGGCCAGCCCTGCAACGGTCGTTCCGCGCCTGCCTCGCTGGGCTATCGCGTTGATCTGGCTCTCGCGCAGGGTCACCAGTGCCATCTCGGTGGCGGCGAAGACGCCGCCCACGAGAACGAAGACGATGACGAGAACGACGCTGACGACGAGTTCGCCGTTCATCGACGGACCTCCGCCGCCTGATCAGGGTGCACGCCCGGGGTCACCCGGGCGCTGGATCGGTGATGGTCGGATTTACTCGCAGACGATGTCATGCCCACGAGCATAGGGATCGCACCTCGGAGAACCCCCACAGTCGCACGGGAATCAGACGGGCCCGCCGCTGTGGATACGGCGGATCTCGACGCCGCCATCGGTGGAGCGCACGCCGGGATTGGAGCGCGCGATCTCCGTCGCCGCCTCTATGCTTGCCGCCTCGATCACGTAGAAGCCCGCGACGACCTGGGGCAGGTCGAGGAACGGGCCCGGCCTTGCGCCGTTCACGTCGATCGACACCGCGTCGGAACGCGACGTGAACGCGTAGGCCAGCGTCATCGCGCCGGATTCCGCGAGCTCGTCGGCGTGCCGGTCGTTCTCGTCGCCCGCCGCGGTCGTGCTGCCGGCGTGCCGACCGGAATCGTCGGAGTAGATCAATACGGCGAACTGCGCCATAGCGGTTCCTCTCTCGCACGTCGATTCTGCGCTCCCGGGCCTCCCGGCACCAGACCCCGCCCCGAGCCTCAGTCTTCGGAAATGGACCTGTCGAAGAGGGCCGGGCGGAAGACATCCGGATCGGGCCCGCTGCGCACGCCCGTGTCGAGGGCGTCGATGCGCGCGATCTCGTCGTCGCTGAGCTCGAAGTCGAAGACCTCGACGTTCTCGGCGATGCGAACGGGATTCGTCGACTTCGGGATCGCCGAGCGACCCTCCTGGATGTGCCAACGCAGCATGACCTGGGCCGGGCTCTTGCCGTGGCCTTCGGCGATGGATGCGATGGTCTGGTCATCCATCACGCTGCGGCGCTCGTCGCCCCACCCCGGGTAGAACGTGATTCCGCCGATCGGAGACCACGCCTGCGTGAGGATGCCGCGTTCGGCGTCGGCGCGCTGCACGTCGGGCTGGGCGAAGTAGGGGTGCAGCTCGACCTGGTTCACGGCCGGAACGACGGTCGTGGCCTCGAACAGCCGGTCGAGGTGCGCCGGCGTGAAGTTGCTGACCCCGATCGCCCGCACGCGCGCATCGGCATACAGCGTCTCGAGGGCCTTGTAGGCGGCGATTGTGGCGTCGAAGCGTGAGGGGATCGGCTGGTGGAGGATCAGCAGGTCGAGCTGGTCGACGCCGAGCTTGCGGATCGCCTTCTCGAAGGCGTGCAGCGTCTCGTCGTAGCCGTAGTCGGTGACCCAGACCTTGGTCTCGATGAACACGTGTGAGCGATCGACGCCCGAGCGGCGCAGGCCCTCGCCGACCTGGCGTTCGTTACCGTAGGCCGCAGCGGTGTCGATGTGCCGGTAGCCGAGGTTCAGGGCGGTCTCGACGGCGTTCGCCGTGTCTTCGGGCGAGCTCTGGAAGACGCCGAGGCCCAGGGAGGGGAGGGTGACGCCGTTGTTGAGGGTCAGTTCAGTGGTCATGGCTCGACGCTACGCCGCACGCTCGTCTCGAGGGAGGCACTGCCTTAACCCCTGACAGCGTTACCCCCAAGGCCGTGCGATGGAGAGCCGTGCGATTGAGAAGGGCGAGGCGTCAATACGATCGGGGTTCCCTGTTGGACAGGCCGGGGCGACGGCGCGCAGGCTGGAGCCATGGAATACACACACCTCGGACGAACGGGCCTGCGCGTCTCGCGCGTCGTGCTCGGCACGATGAACTTCGGCCCGCAGACGAGCGAGCCCGATTCGCACGCGATCATGGATGCCGCGCACGCGCAGGGCGTCAACTTCTTCGACACGGCCAACGTCTACGGCCAGGACCTCGGCCGCGGCGCGACCGAGGAGATCGTGGGCCGCTTCTTCGCACAGGGCGGCGGACGCCGCGAGAAGACCGTGCTCGCCACGAAGCTCTACGGCGACATGACCGACTACCCCAACGATGGCAAGCTCTCGGCGCTCAACATCCGGCGCGCGCTCGACGCGAGCCTGACACGGCTGCAGACCGACTACATCGACCTGTACCAGTTCCACCACGTCGATCGCGCGACGCCGTGGGAGGAGATCTGGCAGGCGATCGAGGTCGCCGTGCAGCAGGGCAAAATCCTTTACACCGGCAGCAGCAACTTCGCCGGCTGGCACATCGCCCAGGCCCAGGAGGCCGCCAAGGCGCGCCACTTCACCGGCCTCGTGAGCGAGCAGTCGATCTACAACCTGATCGTGCGCGACGTCGAGCGCGACGTGCTTCCGGCGGCCCAGGCTTACGGACTCGGCGTCATCCCCTGGTCGCCACTGCAGGGAGGGCTGCTCGCCGGGGTGCTCGACAAGGAGGCCGACGGGTCGCGCCGTCGCGACGGCCGCGCGGCCGAGGCGCTCGAGAAGCTGCGCCCGCAGATCGAGAAGTACGAGGCGTTCGCCGCAGAGCTGGGGCACTCGCCCGCCGAGCTTGCCCTCGCCTGGCTGCTGCACCAGCCCGCGGTGACGGCTCCGATCACCGGGCCGCGCACGATGAACCAGCTCGACACGGCCATCGCGTCGGTCGACATCACCCTCGACGAGGATGCCCTGGGCCGGCTCGACGAGATCTTCCCCGGCCACAAGACCTCCCCCGAGGACTACGCCTGGTAGCCCGCCGTTCCCTGAGCCTGCCGAAGGGCAGCATGCTCAACCCGCGCACTCTCACCATTTGAAGGAAACCCATGAAGCAACGCACCATCGGCGACATCTCCGTCAGCGCCATCGGACTGGGCGGCATGCCCATGTCGATCGAAGGACGCCCCGACGAGGAGCGCTCCATCTCCACCATCCACGCCGCCCTCGACGCGGGTGTCACCTTCATCGACACGGCGGACGCCTATCACCTCGCCGCCGAAGACGAGGTCGGCCACAACGAACTGCTCATCGCCAGGGCGCTCAAGAGCTACGGCGGCGACACGTCCGGCGTTCTGGTCGCGACCAAGGGCGGCCACCTGCGGCCCGAGTCCGGACCGTGGGCGCAGAACGGGCATCCGGACTACCTCAAGCAGGCCGCCGAGGCCTCGGCGACGCGCCTGGGCGTCGACGCGATCGGCCTCTACCAGTACCACCGGCCGGACCCGTCGGTTCCGTACGCGGACTCGATCGGCGCGCTGCGCGAGCTTCTGGATGCGGGCACGATCCGCATGGCCGGCATCTCGAACGCCGACCCCGATCAGATCCGTCAGGCGAACGAGATTCTCGACGGTCGCCTCGTGTCGGTGCAGAACCAGTTCTCGCCGAAGTTCCGGTCGAGCGAGAAGGAACTCGTTCTCGCCGACGAGCTGGGCATCGCGTTCCTTCCGTGGAGCCCGCTCGGCGGGATCACGAACGCCGCGTCGCTGGGCGAGAGCTACGAGGCCTTCGGCCGCATCGCCCGCGACCGCGGAGTGACGCCGCAGATCGTCTGCCTCGCCTGGGAGCTCGCCAAGTCGCCGCAGGTCATCCCGATTCCGGGCGCATCCCGCCCCGAGTCGATCACGAACTCGGCCCTCGCAGCCGACTTCGAGCTGACCGCCGAGGAATTCGCGGCCCTCGACGCGTAGCGCTACGCCGCGGGCTTCAGCGCCGGCTGCCGCAGGCGCCCCACGAGGGCGGCGGCGGCCGGTGCGGCCTGGCGCGGAACGGCGATCGCGGTCGTCCAGACCAGCGCCTCGTGCGTCACGGGAACGGCGCTCAGCAGTTCCGGCCTCTTGAACGCGAAGTGAGCGGGAACCACGGCCACGCCGAGCCCGTAGCCCACAAGATCGAGCAACGATCCCACGTCTCCGACCTCGAGCTCGACCGAGTGCGTCAGCCCCTCGTCGGCGAAGGCGCGGTCGGCGAGCACCCGGGCCGCCCATCCGTCTGCGAATCCGACGAACGTCTCGTCGGCGAGGTCGCCGATCTCGACCCGGCCGCGCCCGGCGAGCGGGTGGTCGGGGTGGCACAGCACCACGAAGCCCTCCGAGGCGATCGTCAGCAGCTCGACCGTCGCCGGAACGACGCCGCAGTCGGCGACCAGCGCGAGATCGAGAAGCCCGCCCGCGACCTGGTCGATCAGCTGCGTCGATCCGGCGAATCCGAGCCGCACCGACACGGCCGGGTGCGAGCGCCGGAAGTCGGCGAGCTCCCGCGGCAGGTGCACTCCCCCGAGACACTGCTCGGTTCCGATGCGCAGGGCCCCGCGCAGAACGCCCCGCACGGCGAGCACGGCGTCACGGGCGGCGGATGCGCTGGCGACGGCTCGCTGGGATTCCTCCAGCATCGCGGTTCCCGCGGGAGTCAGCTGCACGCGACGGGTGCTGCGGGTGAACAGCGTGGTGCCGAGCTCGGTCTCGAGAGCCCGGATCGACGCAGACAGCCCCGATTGCGAGATCTGCAGGGACTCGGCGGCACGGGTGAAATGCTGGTGCTCGGCGACGGCGACGAAGTGCTCGAGTTGGCGGAGTTCCATGAGACTTAAAGAGTACTGCTCGCCCCCGGGGTCGAACCTAGAATCGACAGCATGCCCCGCTCCACCGACCATGCCCTGTCCTTCGGCCGCAACGTCGGCGACTACGACCGGGGCCGTCCGAGCTACCCGGCCGAGGCCGTCGACTGGATCCTCGAGCAGGCCGAGCCGACGCATCCGGCCGACCCGACGCGTCCAGCCGACCCGGCGCATCCGGCCGAGCCGGCGCATCCGGCCGACCCGCGGGTGGTCGACCTCGGCGCGGGAACGGGCAAGTTCACGGCGGCACTCGTCGACCGCGGCCTGCGAGTGGTGGCGGTCGAGCCCGACGCGCTGATGCGCGAGCGGCTCACGACGAACCTGCCGACGGTCACCGCGCTCGAGGGCAGCGGCGAGCACCTTCCGCTCGACGACGCGAGCGCAGCGCTCGTCACCGTCGCCCAGGCGTGGCACTGGGTCGATGTCGACGCCACGTCGCGCGAGGTCGCCCGCGTGCTCGAGGCCGGAGGTGCCCTCGCTCTCGTGTGGAACATCCGCGACGCCGACGTGGAGTGGGTCGCCCGACTCGGCGAGGTGATGGGGGCGTCCGAGGCCGAGAAGTACGACAGCGTGACCCCGCCCGTCGGCGCGCCGCTCGAGCGACAGGCCTACCGCGAGTTCCGCTGGGTGAACGAGGTGACCCGGGAGCAGTTCTTCGCCATGGTCACCTCGCGCAGCTACGTGATCACGATGGCCGACGCCGAGCGCGACGAGATGCTCGCTCGCCTCGGGAAGCTGCTCGACACGCATCCGGATCTTGCCGGCCGCACGAGCTACCCCATGCCCTACGTGACCCGGGTCACGATCGCGCGGGTCGCGGCATGAGCGCGGCGCTGGACGAGGTCGAGTATCTCGACAGCTTCGCCGAAGACCATCTCTACCTCAACCACGCCAGCTACGGGCCGCCGTCGCGGCAGGTCGCGGCGACCACCGAGCGACTGCAGAACCTCGCAATGGCCGGGGGCGTGAGCGCCTCCGCGACTCTGCACTCCGAAGACGCGCGGGCGCGGGCGGCGGTCTCGGCGCTCACGGGCACGCCGTCCGAGCGCATCGCGCTGACCACGAGCACCTCGCTCGGGCTCATGCAGATCGCCTTCGGTGTGAGCGGCGAGGCTCTCGTGAGTCCCGACGAGTTTCCCGCGAACGTCTACGCGTGGCGACGGGCCGAGGGAGCGGGGCTGGTCACCGTGCGCACGCTCCCGGGCGGAGGCCCCTCCGCCCCCACCCGCGTGACGCCCGAACTTGTTCGCGAGGCCCTCACGCCGTCGATCACCGCGGTCGCCGTGAGCGCCGTCGACTTCCGCACCGGGTTTCGCGCCGACCTGGCCGGCATCCGCGAGGTCATCGGCGACCGGCTGCTGATCGTCGATGGCATCCAGGGCTTCGGCGTGATCGACACCGACTGGACCATCGCCGACGCTGTCGCCGTGGGCGGGCAGAAGTGGCTGCGGGCCGGCTGGGGCGGCGGGTTCGTCTCGTTCAGCGAGCGGGGCCTGGATGCGATCCGCCCGGTTCTCGGCAGCTGGACCGGTGCCGAGAACACCGGACTCTACGACGGGCTCGAGCACGCGATCCTGCCGGATGCCCGGCGCCACTCCATCACCAACCTGTCGCCGATGGCCATGGGCTCGCTGGCCAGTGCGCTCGAATTGGTGTCGTCAGTAGGCATCGCCCGTGTCGAGCAGCTGATCGCCGGCACCGCCGACGTGCTGATCGAGGCGCTCGACGCCGCCGGCGTTCCGGTTCTGTCGCCGCGCGAGCACACCCAGCGCGCCGGCATCGTGGTGGCGGGCTTCGCCGACGGCACCGCCGCGCGGGCGCACGCGGCCCTCACCGACGCGGGCGTGACGGCCACGCTGCACGGGACCGATCGCATCCGCTTCGCCGTTCATGCGACGACCACCGACGACGCGGTGCGAATCGCGGCGCGCGTACTCGGCAGGTCTCGCTAGCCTTTCGCAGCCCGCTCCGCCTCGCGGCGCCGCTCGCGCGCGGCGTCGGCCTCGGCTGCCTCGGCCACGGTCGGGGCGGTTCCCCCGAGAGAGCGCGGCTGCCACCACTGGCCCGTTCCGTCGACGGGGTAGCTCGCCTGCAGGCCGTCGACCATCGTCTGCATCGTGACGCGCAAAGACTCTGTCACCTGCGTGATGTCATCCTGCTCGCCGACCACGATCGGCCTACCGAACGCGAAGTGCACGGGCACGCCGAATCGCTGCCTCAGCGGAATCGACCGGTTCTTCGTGAGCAGCCGCTGCCCACCCCAGACGGCCACGGGGATGATTGGCACTCCCGCGTCGCGTGCCAGGCGCGCGGCACCCGACTTGAGCTCGCGCACGGTGAACGACGAACTCACACCGGCCTCGGGGAACACTCCGACGAGCTCGCCCGACTTCAGGGCGGCGACGGCGTTGCCGAAGGCCGCCGCTCCCGCCTTCATGTCGACGGAGATGTGGCGCATTCCCCGCAGCAGCCAGCCGACGGCGGGCTTGTCGAACGCCCGCTTGGTGGCCATGAACCGGATGCGGCGGCGGTTGTGCAGCCACGTCTGCCACTCGACGAGCGCGAACTCGAGGTAGCCGAAGTGCGTCATGGCGAAGACGGCGCCGCCGGAGGAGGGAATGTTCTCGAGGCCGGTGGCCGAGTGCGTCGTGCGCAGCCCGGCGAACATGGTTCGACCGATGCCGATGGCAGTGGAGTAGATGGGTTCGCTGGAGCGCCGCGTCATGCGAACAACGGTAGTGCGGCCGCCTGCTAGAACGCGGTGTGGCGGCGGGCCATTGACACGGCTCCGGATGCGCCGGTCGGCCCCGGCGGTCAGCCCAGCCGGTCAGCCCCGGCGGTCGGCCTGGGTGATGCCGCCGTGGTGGTCGGGACGCGGGTACTCGCGCGACGCCGGCTCGTGGTCTTCGACGGCGAGCGTGTCGCTCTCGGAGCGGCCATAGGCATCCGGATCGGGCGGGGTCTCTGCCTCGTCGACCGTGACCGTTCCGTCGATGTCGCTGGCGATGTTCTCGCCCTCGGCCCGCTCGGTGATCCAGTCTGCGGCGGCCTGCCGGTCGCGCGTCTCGTCGCTCGGTCGTGAGCTCTCGTGCGAAGTCTCGTCGTGCGTCATCGCATCAGCCTACGTCCGGGGCGACGAAGCCATGGCGGGGGTTGCTTCAGAGGCGTAGCTTTGATGTCGTTCCGTGCGAAAATAGAAGGTCGAACCCACACGATGGGTTGAAAATCGAGGAGACCACACACCCCATGGCCAACGCTGGATCCAAATGCCCCGTCTGCTCGCGCACCGTCGCCGTGGGCATCGTCTCGCAGACCCTTGTTCAGCACGAAGACAAGACCGGCTTCCGCTGCGCCGGATCAGGCACCAGCCCGGGCGCCGGCCGACCGACAGCGGCACCGCGCAAGGCTCCGGCATCCGGCACGCCGCGCAGCAGCACCGCGGCCAAGCGCACCAGCCCGCCCACCAAGGGCGGCGTCACCGTGCGCCGCGTCGAGGTCGACCAGGAGGAGCTGGCGCGTCGGCAGGAGAAGCAGGAGCGCATGCGCGAGGAGCGCGCCGCGGCCGCCCGCGAGCGCAACGACGCGAACATCTCGTACTTCGACGAACTCAGGTAGTCCGCTCGGCGGAGGCCCCGCGCGAAGCTCGTTCTCGCGGGGGATGTGTGCCGCTCGGGCGCTGGCCAGACTGAGGGCATGACGACGAACCGCACTTCCGCCCCGCTCAGAACACCGGCCGCGGAGCGCTCCCGCCGCCTCCGGCGCCGCTCGGTCTTCGCCGCCCTCGCCGCAGCCGTCGCCCTCGCCGTGTCGGCCTGCGCGACGAGCAGCCCCGAGGCATCCGCCCGGCCCACCGCGGTCGCGCTGCCCGACACCCCCGTCGGCGAGAAGGCGCAGTGGGTGCTCGACGCCGTCAACTCCGACGCCGAGACGACCGAGGCCGAGGTCGAAGCGAACGTCGGGGCGGAGATGCTCGAGCAGGTGCCCGCCGGCCAACTGGTCACCGTGTTCGCCCAGATGGGCGATGCGAAGCCGTGGATCGCCGCGGAGGTGAGCGAGGAAACGAACGGGCTCCTGGTTCTGCTGCACAGCGACGCGGCCGAACTGCAGATGTCGATCTCGATCGACGAGCAGCAGCTCATCAACGGGCTCCTCTTCCAGGAGCCTCCCGCCGATCGCACCCCTGCGGCCTCGTGGCAGGAGCTCGAGAAGAACGTGGGCTCGCTCGACGCCGACACGAGCATGACCGTCACGCGCGTCGAAGTTGTTGCCGGTGCCGATGCGGCGGGCCAAGCGGATGCCGCCGGCTCGGGCGAGCGCATCGTCGACATAGCGGGCGATGCGACCAAGCCGCTCGGTTCGGTGTTCAAGCTCTACGTTCTCGGCGCCGTGGCCGACGCGGTGGCCGCGGGCACCCTGTCGTGGGACGACACCCTGATCATCTCCGACGACACACGCAGTCTTCCGTCGGGCGAGCTCCAGGACCTGCCGAGCGGCACGCTGGTGACGGTTCGGGATGCGGCGACCAAGATGATCCAGATCAGCGACAACACCGCCACCGACCTGCTCATCGACAGGGTCGGGCGGGAGGCCGTCGAGGCGCAGCTGGCGATCATGGGCCACCACGACCCGTCGCTCAACACCCCCTTCCCGAAGACCAGGGAGTTCTTTCAGCTCGGCTGGAGCGCCGACTTCGCCGACGCACAGGCGTCGTGGGCGGACAGCTCGGTCGACGAGCGCCGCGCCGTTCTCGCGGGGATGCCCGGCGGAGTCCTCGACGTGGCATCGCTCGACCTGTCGAAGACGGCCTGGCAGAAGGGCATCGACTGGTTCGCGAATCCGGCCGACCTCGTGGCGGCTCACCTGGCCCTGCAGCAGAAGGCGGCGACGCCCGCCGGCGAGCCGGTACGCGGCATCCTGTCTGCGAACCCGGGGCTGCAGTTCGATGAGGAGGTCTTCCCCTACGTGGCGTTCAAGGGCGGCAGCGCCCCCGGCGTGCTGGCCGGCAGCTGGCTGCTCGAGCGCGCCGACGGCGAACGCTTCGTGATCACCCTGCAGGCCTCGTCGCTCGACCCGGCCGACGTCACCGACACGGCGCTCGTCTTCGGAAACGTGACCGACGCGGCGACGCTGCTCGCCGACGACTAGCGCGCCCTTCGACAAGCTCAGGGAACGCTCCGGCCTCAGCCCTGAGGTGGCGCAGATGGTGGCCCCTCTCGCTTGAAACCCTTCATGTGTGACATCTCACGGCCACCGGCGTTCAGGCGATCGGCGTCGCCGTTCCTGTCACGACGATGCCGCCCGCGGCCGGGATGTGCACCAGCAGCCTGCTGGGCCTGCCCACGTGCGAACCCTGGGTGATCTCGATGTCGGCCGGGGCATCCACGAGGCCGAGCGCCCGCAGGTAGGCGCCGAACGCGGCGGCCGCCGAACCCGTGGCGGGGTCCTCCGTGATCTCCCCCACCGGAAAGAGGTTGCGGCTGTCGAACTCGGCCGCGCCCGTCGGGACGATCGTCGTGACGGTGCCCGTCCACCCCTGCGTGTCCATCAGATCGCTCATCGCGTCGGGGTCGAAGGTGAAGGAGTCGAAGTCGTCTCGAGCGGCGAAGACGATGACCGGATGCCTGTTGCCGGCGAACGAGACGCGCGGAGGGAAGGCCGGGTCGAGGCGGTCTGTCGACACCGAGAGAAGCCCGAGCAGCGTGTCGAGCACGCCCTCGTCGAGAGGATCGACCGACGGCTCGACGCTCGTGAAAGACGCGGTGATGGTGTCGCCATCGGCCGTGGTCGTGATCGTCACCGGACCGACCGGCGTCTCGAACACGAAGACCCCCTCGCCGTCTCGATCGGCGAGTGCGACCGCCGTGGCGACGGTCGCGTGGCCGCAGAACGGAACCTCGGCCAGCGGCGAGAAGTAACGCACACGAAGGTGTCGGCCGTCGCCCTCGATGCTGCTCTCGGTGATGAATGCGGTCTCGGCGAACCCGATCTCGGCCGCGATGGCCTGCATCTCGGCGTCGGCGAGCATCGAGGCGTCGAGCACGATGCCGGCCGGGTTGCCGCCGCCCGGTGCGTCGGAGAAGGCTGTGTAGCGGAGGGCGGTGCTCGCATCGGTCATACGACCATGCTGGCAGATGCGCGCCGCCCCGGCCCCTACGCTCTCTGGTCGATCTCGGAGTATCCCTGCGGCACGACCGTGATGCGCAGCCTCGACGGGATCTGCTCCTTCATCGCTTCGACGTGGCTGATCAGACCGATCGTGCGGCCCCCCGATCGCAGGCTGTCGAGGGTGGACATCGCGATGGCCAGCGTGTCGGAGTCGAGCGAACCGAAGCCCTCGTCGATGAAGAGCGTGTCGAGCGTGATGCCGCCTGCCTGGTTCGACACGACCTCGGCGAGCCCCAGGGCGAGGGCGAGCGACGCGAGGAAGGTCTCGCCGCCCGACAGTGAATGCGTGGCTCGCGCCCTGCCGGTGTGCTGGTCGAGGATGGCGATGCCGAGTCCGGACCTCGTGTTTCGGTACTGCACCGAGTCGTCGTGCTCGAGCGAGTAGCGGCCGCCGGTCATCACCGCGAGCCGTGCGTTCGCCGCCCTGATGATCTCTTCGAGCTGGGCCGCGAGAACATACGACTCCAGCCGCATGCGCATGGTGTTGGGCTCAGCACCCTCGACCGAGTTCGCCAGCGAACGCATCGTCTCGTATTCGGCGAGCAGGGTCTCGGATGCGTCGAGCCGCTCGAGCGCGTCGCCCACGAGACTGCGGAGTCGGCTCAGACGATCGGCCACGGAGCCGGCCGCGACTCGGGCCTCGTCGCGGTCGGCGCCGGCCGCGCGGCGTGCCTCGGCGGCCGGCTCGATCTCGATGGATGCCTCGGGCAGCCCCTGCAGTTCGGGTTCGGCGAGGATCGCCACGGCCGTGGCGCGGGCCACCTCGTGGGCGCTGATGCGGCCGGAGAGGTCGTCGCGCTGCGGAGCCGTGAGTCGGGCCTCGGTGACCTCGTGCGAGTCGGAGAACAGCTGCTCGTCGAGGTGCTCGCGTAGCGTCTGCTGGGCGTGCTCGAGCGCGAGCCTCTTGTCGGCGTGCGCCAGCAGGGCCGCCTCGAACTCGCGAGTGACCGTGAGCAGGTGCTGCAGGTCGAGCACCCTCTCGGCGACCGAGGAGTGGTCGCCGCGGTGCTGCTCGACGAGCTCGGTGATCGATTCGATCTGGGAGACGAGCGAGGCCCTCGCGTTCTGCGTGGTCTGCAGTGCCGACGTCAGCTCGTCGACGGTGGCGGTGATCGACTCGAGTTCTGCTCGCAGTTCGGCTACTCGCGACTCGAGGGCCTGCGCGGCACGGTCGGCATCGATAGCCGAAGCCAGTGTGGCCCTGGCCAACTCGAGGTCGGCGTCGATCTCAGCGGGCGACCGCCCTTCGCTCGCCGAGGTCGCCGACGCGTGCCGGGCGGCCAGGTCTTGAACCGCGACTCCCGCCTCGGCCAGGGCGTCGCCTGCTGCCGCGAGCAGGGTTCGCTGCTCAGCGATCTCGGCGTCGGTGATCGGTTCGCCCAGTTCGCTGGTCCAGGCGGTGGGGTTCGGGTGCTCGGTGGCTCCGCAGACGGCGCACGGTTCGCCGTCGACGAGTCTCGACGCGAGCTCGGCCGCGTGCCCGTCGAGTCGACGGGTGAGCAGGTCGTCGTATCGGCCGGCGGCCGATTTGTTGGCCGTGCTCGCGGTCTTCTCGACCACGCGCGCAGCGTCGAGGTCGAGCTTCAACTCGGCAGCGAGCACGGCCGACTCGCGCGCCGTGGCCAGGCGCGTGACGCGATCTTCGGCGTCGGAGCGGCCGGAGGCCTCGACCAGGCGGGCGTTGCGCTGCTCGACGACCTCGTCGATGAGGCCGGGAAGTGTCTGCGCGCGCTCAATGGCCTTGTCGACATCGGCCTGCTGCGCCTTTTCGGCGGCATCGTATTCGGCGACGCGACTGGTGAGGCGGGGAATGCGCTTCTCGTCGGCGAGAACCACGTCAAGCCCGCCCATAAGACGAGAGAGCTCGTCGGCATCGGCCGCGAGGGAGTCGGGTGTGGGGGGTGAGTCGGGAGTGGGGCGTGAGCCAGGAGTCGGCGCGGAGTCGGACGATGCAGCGAGGTTTGCAAACGACCCAGGGCCGGACGACGCCTCTCCGAGACCCGACAGCGTTGTGGCCTCGGCGTAGGCGACCCGTGCGGCCTTCTCGGCGAGGGCAGCTCGACCGAGTGCCGACTCTGCGGTCTCTTGAGCGCCGACATGGGCCCAGACGATCTCGGCTCGGGTCGCCGCCTCGAGCCGGCGCCTGTCGTCGTCGACGGACTCGTCGAGTCGAACGAGCTCGGCCAGCTGAGCGGCGGCCTCATCGCGGCGAGTCTGAAGTCGACGAACGTTCTCGCGCTCGCGCAAGTCTGCCTCGGCGGCGCTGAACCGCTCGTCGGCCACAGCCACGCGCTGCCGGGCGGCATCGAGTTGACGGTCGAGGTCTGCGAGGGCGTGCTCGAAGTAGGCGCGGTCGATGGGACGCCCCGCGGCGGAGGATTCGGGCACCGCGGGAGCCTCAGGCTCGACGAGCACCCCGGGATCGGCGGGAGCCTCGGACTCGACGCCGTCGTCGTCAACAGCGTCGCCATCTTCAACAGCGTCGCCGCCTTCAGCAGCGTCGACATCGTCAGTAGAGCCCACACCCTCAGCGGCGCCGATCGCCACGATCGCCGCCACCTGGCTGCCGAGCTCGGTGATGCGCTCGGCGGATTCGCGCTGCCGCACCTCGAGGGCCTTGCGCCTCTCGACGAGGGCACGCTCGATGTCGGCGAAGCGGCGGGTGCCGAACAGGCTCTGCAGCACAGACTGGCGTTCGTCGTTCTTGGCGTGGAGGAACTTCTGGAAGCGGTTCTGTGCCAGCAGGATGACCTGCAGGAACTGGTCTTTGCTGAGCCCGAGGATGCCGTCGAGGGCGATGCCCACCTCCCGGGGAATCGCGGCCACACCCTGCCATTCGTCTTCGTCGCCGGAGGCATGCGGCAACAGCTCGGCCGGCGCACCAGACGCGCCAGATGACATCGACGTGCCCGACGCGTCGCCGACCCGCACGAAGAGCTGCGCGGCCGCCGGGCTCTTGGTCGTGCCCACGCCGCTCTTCTTCGGGCGCTCGTAGTCGGGCGAGCGCCGTACCCTGTACTGCTGACCGCCCGTGCTGAACCAGAGTTCGACGTAGGTGGGGTCGCCCGGTTCGCAGTAGTCGCTGCGCAACTGCTGCTGCGTGCCCTCGTAGCGCGGCACGCCGGCGTAGAGCGCGAAGCAGATGGCGTCGAGGATGCTCGACTTGCCCGCACCGGTGTTGCCGGTGATCAGAAAGATGCCGTCGTCTGAGAAGGCGTCGAAATCGATGTGCTGTGCCGTCTTGTACGGGCCGAATCCGGCGATCGTGAGGCGGTTGATTCTCACGCGGTCGACTCCCGGCCGGCCTGCTCGGCGATGATCTCGACGATCAGCTCGGCCTCGTCGTCGCTCGGACCCACCCCGTTGCGAACGAACTCGAGAAACCCGGCGATCACCTCGTTGTCGGATCGCGCGTGCAATCGTTCGGCGTAGCTCGCCGCGGCATGCTCGGCCACGATCGCGGGCTGATGGGTGAGGGCCACGGCGTAGGGAAACCGCGACTGGATGCGGCGCATGCCGTCGTTGGGTCGCGCCTGGTCGGTGAGCACGACGGAGACGAAATCTCCCTCGGCCCTCGTCAGCGCGGGGTCGGCGAGCAGCTCGTGGAGCTCGCCGGTGAGGATGCTGAGCGGCCGTGGCACGGGAAGGTCGACCCACTCGACGGTGTCGAGACCGGCCGCATCGAGGTCGACCAGCCAGGCGCCGCGGGGCTTGGCGGCCTCGCCGAACGAGTAGTGCAGCGGCGCGCCCGAATAGCGGATGGCCGGGGTGAGGGTGGATCGGCCGTGGATGTGCCCGAGCGCCACGTAGTCGGGGCCGTCGAAGACATCGACGGAGACCAGATCGAGGCCGCCGGCCGTGATGTCGCGCTCGACGTCGCTGGCCTCGGATGCGGACGCGCCGCTACCCGCACTAGCACCCGCACCACCATCAGCACCCGGGACGTTGACGACGAAGGCGTGCGACAGCACCACCGACCTCGCTCCGTCTCGCCGCGCGATGTCGTCGCGGATGCGCTGCATGGCATACCCCAGAACCTGGGAGTGCCGCCTCATCTCGACCTCGGGAAAGAGGTGCCTGACCAACGCGGGCTCGAGGTAGGGGATGCCGTAGAACAGCACCGGCCCGTATTCGTCGTCGATGACGACGGGCTCATCGAACTGCTCGGGGCGGGTGATGACGTGGATGCCCGCCAGCCCCGCCCACTCGCTCTGGAACCCGAGGCGCGTGGCCGAATCGTGGTTGCCGCTCGTGATGACCACGGATGCGCCCGCGTCGCGGATCTGCCGGATGGCCCTGCTGAGCACGTCGAAGGCCTCGCGCGCGGGCGTGGCCGAGTCGAAGATGTCGCCCGACACGACGACGACATCGACCGACTTCGCGCGCACGATGTCGGCCAGCGCGTCGAGCACCGTGCCGAGGTTGGCGAGCGTGGAGTGACCGTGGAACGTTCGACCGATGTGCCAGTCGGACGTGTGCAGGATTCGCATGAGCCAACGCTATAGCCGCCCGCCGACATCGATCGCCGCGACCCATTGCGCGGGCCTCGGCCACCTCCTCAGAATTGACCATGCGCATCACCACCGCCCTCGTGTCGCACGAGATTTCGCAGCCCCACCCGATGCGCGTCGACATCGGAGACAGGGTCGTCGTGGGCGAGCGCGACGCCGACTGGCCCGCGTTCGTCTTCGTCACGGGCGATGCCGGCAGCGGCCGCGTTCCCCTGCGCTACCTCTCGCGCGCGCGTCCTGTCGCCGTGGTCAACACCCCTTACGACACGAGCGAGCTTCCCACCCGCGAGGGCGACGTGATCGAGGTCGTACGCGAAGACCGGGCGAGCGGATGGCTGTGGTGCCGATCGCTCGACGGCCGGCAGGGCTGGGTGCCCGCCACGAGCCTGGTCGACTGAGCCCGGCCGACGGGCCCGGTTGATCGGGCCTAGGCCGTGCGGGCCAGGAGCTCCGCGGTGTCGTGACCCACGACATCCAGAGCCGTGGCGACGCCCGCGTTGTAGACGCGACCGTCGTGCGTGTTCAGACCCTTGGCGAGGGCCGGGTCGTCGGCCAGCGCGCGGGCCCAGCCCTTGTCGGCGAGCGCCACGACATAGGGCAGGGTCGCGTTGGTCAGAGCACGGGTGGATGTCTCGGGCACGGCCCCGGGCATGTTCGCCACGCAGTAGTAGACGGTGTCGTGCACCGCGAACACGGGGTCGTCGTGGGTGGTGGGGTGCGAGCCCTCGAAACATCCGCCCTGGTCGATCGCGATGTCGACGAGAACACTGCCCGGCTTCATCGTGGCCACCATGGCGTCGGTCACGAGCTTGGGCGCCTGCGCTCCCGGAATGAGGACCGAGCCGATCACGAGGTCGGCCTCCTTCAGTTGCGCGGCGATCTCATAGGCCGACGAGCTGCGCGTCTGGATCGCGCCGCCGAAGCGGATCTCGAGTTCGCGGAGGCGGGGAATGGAGAGGTCGATGATGGTGACGTCCGCTCCCATGCCGAGCGCGTTCGCGGCAGCGTGCTCGCCGGCCACACCTCCGCCGATCACCACCACCTTGGCCTTGGGCGTTCCGGGGACTCCTCCCAGCAGGATTCCCCGACCGCCGGCCGCGCTCATCAGGTGGAAGGCGCCGACCTGGGTCGACAGCCGGCCCGCGACCTCGCTCATGGGCTGCAACAAGGGCAGCGAGCGGTCGGCGAGCTGCACGGTCTCATAGGCGATGCCGGTGGTCCCGGCGGCGAGAAGGGCATCGGCACAGGCTCTGGATGCGGCCAGGTGCAGATAGGTGAAGAGCGTCTGGCCGGCACGCATGCGCGGGAACTCCTCGGCGACGGGCTCCTTCACCTTGAGAACGAGGTCGGCACCCGCCCAGACCTCGTCGGCGGTCTCTGCGATCGAAGCCCCGGCTTCGATGTACTGCTCGTCGCTGATGCGGGAGCCGACTCCGGCTCCTCGCTCGACGAAGACGGAGTGGCCGCGGCGCACCAGTTCGAAGACTCCGGCCGGCGTCGCCGCCACCCGGTTCTCGTTGTTCTTGACTTCTTTGGGCACTCCGATGTGCATGATGACTCCGTTCGTCGGCGGCACCGTGACAGGAGGTACCGAAGTTCTGGGATGATTCTTGCCAAAATTCGATTCTGGCGAACGGAAACCGCAGTATCAGCGATCTTCCGGCCACAATCTGTGAAATAGTTCGGTCATGACCGATTCAACGAGAGCTGTGGCGAACGATCGCCGCCCCTCTCAGGCGCCCGCCGAACTCGACGAGATCGACCGATCGATCCTGCGCATCCTGCGGGCCAACGCGCGCATACCGAACAACCAGCTGGCCGAGCGCGTGGGCATCGCGCCGTCGACCTGCGTTGCCAGGGTCAAGTCCCTGGTCACGCGCGGGGTGATCACGGGCTTCACGGCCAACGTCGATCCGTCGTCAGTCGGGCTGAGCCTGCAGGCGCTGATCAGCGTCACGATCAGGGCGGGCGCGCGCAACCTCATGGTCGAGCTCGGACAGGAGATCCGGCAGTTTCCCGAGGTGGTGCAGCTGTACTTCCTCGGAGGCGCGGAGGACTTCATCATCCACGTGGCCGTGCGCGACAGCGCCGCCGTGCGCGACTTCGTGCTCGACAACCTCTCGGCGCATCCGGCCGTCGCGTCGACCCGCACGAGCCTGGTGTTCGACCACGACTACAGCGGCCTCTCGATAGCGCCCTGACTCCGGGAGCCGACTTGTCAACGGGTCGAACCGCGCTCGTGCCCGAACTACTCTCGCCGTAGGAGCAAAGACGCCGACGCAAAGGGGCACACCTGATGGACTACTTCTGGCTCGAAGCCTTCTACCTGGGCCTGCTCGGACTCGCAGGGCTGGCGATCGCGGGCATCTCGGTGATCGTGCTGCTCAGGCTCTTCCGCGGTCAGCGCTGACGCGTCCGCGCCCGTTCGGCACATCCGCGCCCGGACGGCCGGTAGCCGATGCACCGCTGAGGCGCGGATACCCGTCGGCGCTGCGCTACACCTGCTGTTCCGGCTCGTCGGGGTATTCGGGGAAGGTCGCCAACTCTTCGTGGCCGCTGATGAAGCCACCCAGGATCGCGGCCATCACCTCGGGGCGCACGCTGTGGTTCGCCGCGTCGATCTCGACGTTGCGCGCGTCAGGCAGCGCCTCGGCCAGCGCGGCCGCGGCCGGAGGGAAGATGGGCTGGGTCTCGGCGCCGACCATGGCGATCACGGGCTGGGTGACGGATGCCCATTGCTCGGCCCACGGGGCACGGTCGGCCTTGTCGAGAACGGCCACGTCGTAGGCGAGCGTGTGCGCGATCGCGAGCATGTCGGGCCACGCCGGCGAGTTCTTCGCGCCCTCGAGCCACTGAGGCGGCATGTTCCGCATGAAGTACTCGACGACGGCGCCCCGGTCTCCGGACTCGACGAGTTCGGTGATGGTGCGCAGCTCGAGCCCGTCGTCGCCTTCTCCCTCGAGAGTGAGCGGAACCTCGAACAGGGCGAGCTTCGTGATGCGTTCGCCGACGCCGGGCGTGGCCGCAGCCCAGAGGGCGAGCGCTCCGCCAGAGGAGTTGCCGTAGAGGGCCGCGGATCCGCCCAGCGCATCGAGCAGGGCTGCGATGTCGTCGACCTCGCGCTCGACCGCGTAGTCCTCTGCATCGCCACTCTCCCCTCGGCCCCGCCTGTCGTAGTTGATGACGGAGAACCCTTGATCGGCGAGCAGGGTCGCGATGTGCGCGGTCGTGGGGTCGAAGGCCCGGTAGTTCATGGCGCTGCCGACGAGAATGATGGCGAGCGCGCCGCTGCCCAGCCGGTCGTAGGCGATGCGCGTGCCGTCTGCGGATGTCGCGAACTCAGTCATGACCGAAGCCTAGCCGCGCGACCTCCACGGTCTGCGGGGGCTACCGATGCCGAACCACGTCGTCGTATCGTCGGTTCATGACACTCACATGGGAACAGGTCGTCATCGACTCCGAGGACGTGATTTCACAGGGCCATTGGTGGGCAGACGCTCTGGGTTGGCAGATCATCGACGAGGCCGACGACGGAATCGAGATCCAGAACCCCGACGGAAGCCATCCGACGATCCTGGTGCTGGCCGTTCCCGAGGCCAAGACCGTGAAGAACCGGCTGCACCTCGACTTCGTTCCCGATGACCAGGCGGCCGAGGTGGACCGCCTCATTTCCATGGGCGCCACCCGGGTCGACATCGGCCAGGGAGAACAGTGCTGGGTGGTGCTCGCCGACCCGGAGGGCAACGAGTTCTGCGTGCTCTCCGCGAGGTGACGCTTCGCGCGTTGTGACCAACGCGTGTTGCCGGTTCGATCGACCCGAACCGGCAACACGCGCAGCACTCAGCCGGTGACCACCGCGATCTCGTTCGGCGTCGCCGGCAGCTCGGCACTGGCGACGACCTCGCCAGTCGCCACGTCGACGGCGAAGAGGGAGTCGGTTGCCGGCTCGGTCACGTAGGCGATACCTCCGAGAACCACGAGCGCCGGATGGGCGTCCTGCCACTCGGCCGGACCCTCCCACGCGCCGATCACCGGGTAGCTGGCACCGAACTCGCCGGTCTCGGGATCGAGCACGTGGAGCGCGCCGTCGGAGCCCAGGATGATCGCCTCGTCGCTCGGACCGCGGGCCACGTCGCGCCAGGTGTAGCCGGCGCCTCCGGGCAGCGTGACGATGGTCATCGTCTTGGCGACCGTGTCGACGAGGGTCAGCTGCTCGAGCAGCACGCCCTCACGGTCGGGGTCGGAGTTGTAGTCGCCCACCGCGATCGACGAGGTCTCGGTGACGTACTGGTTTCCCGTGCGGCCGTAGGCATCCGGAGCCTGGATCTTGGTGAACTCGCCGTCGTCATAGACCAGCACGCCGTCGGAGCATCCGAAGACCGCGACCTCGTTCTTCGCCGCGCCCTCGCCGTGCACCGAGGGGCACTCCTCGTTGCGGGCGACCTCGGTGCGCGAGGCGTCGAGCACGCGCACGCCGCTGCGCCCCTCCGACGTTCCGATGGTCGTCAGCAGCGTTCCGTCTTCGAGTTCGATCGACACCCCGTGGTGCGCTGCGGGCGCCGGCACGACCTCGGTCTCGGGAAGCCCGTCATCCGCCGCCGTCAGCAGCGCGTCGGTGTCGAAGATCGTGGTGTCGCCGGTTCCGTCGGCGAAGAGGATCGTCTTGTCGCCGTGCCGCACCACGTGTCCCGGGGTCGGCGCGTCGAAGGCCAGGTCGGTCAGTTCGGGCTCGGCCGTCCGAGACGCGCCGTCGGCCGTCCAGGTTCCGGCGTCGAGCACCTGGAAGCCGTCGGTGGTCGAGACGAGCACGTGGCGCCCGTCGCCGGCCGCGTTGATCCGGTTGAAGCCCGGCAGTGCGATGTCCGCCTCGAGCTCGAGGGTCGTGCCGTCGAGCACGAGGAGGCCGCCGTCGTAGGTGAGCGACACCCGCGGGGCGGGGTCTGTTGCGGATGCGGCTGCGCCGGCGGTCTGAGCGGGAACGGTTTCGGTCGCGCACGCGGTCAGCAGGAGGGCCGACGCGGTGACGGCGACGAGCGCGATCCGCCGGGAGTGGAGCTGTTTCTTCATTGTTTCCTTTTCTGTGGTGGGGTGGGCGTCTCTCACGGAGACAGCCCGGTGGCGATGAGCTCGGTGTTCGAGCGCATCATCTGCAGGTAGGTGCCGGCTCCCCCGCCGGGCTCGCCGAGCGATTCGGTGAACAGCGCGACGACATCGACGTCGATGGATGCCTCGTCGGCGAGAACCTGCACGAGCCGGTCGGGCTGCGACGAGTCGGCGAAGATCGTCGTCACGCCAGCCTTTTCGATGGCCGACACCAGGTCGTCGAGGTCGGATGCGCTGGGAGCCGCCAGGGTCGTTCCTCCCGGAATGACGGCGCCGATCACGGTGAAGTCGAATCGCGCCGCGAGGTAGCCGAACACGTGATGGTTGGTGACCAGCTGTCGCCGCTCGGCCGGGATGGCCGAGAACGCCGCGGTCATCTCCGCGTCGAGCGCCTCGAGCTGCGTGATGTAGGCGGCCGCATTGTCGGCGATGTCCGCGCCATCGATGCCGTCGGTGTCCTCGAGCTCCCGGGCGACACCCTCGACGACGTCGATCATGCGCGCCGGGTCGGTCCAGAAGTGCGGATCGGGCGCTCCCGCCGCGTCGCCCGCGGAGTACTCGAGCGGGTCGATCAGCTCGCCGGCCGTGATCGATCGCACCCCGTCGGCCGTCGCCGCATCCAGGTTCTGCTGCAGGCCCTCTTCGAGCCCGAGGCCGTTCGACACGATGAGGTCGGCGTCGAGGATGCGCGCGGCCTCCCTGGCCGAGATCTGGAACGAGTGCGGGTCGGCATCGCGCTGCATGAGCACGACGACCTCGGCCTCGTCGCCGGCGATCTCGCCGACGACATCGCCCAGGATGTTCGTCGAGACGACCACGAGGGGCCGGTCGGCGCCAGCGCCGGCGACGCCCTCGGATGCGCAGCCCGTCAGTGCGAGGAACGTCGCCGAGAGTGCCAGGCCCACGGCGGCGTGCACGGATCGACGCGCGCTCATCGCCCGGTCTCCGCGACGAAGGCGGGTTCGGCCCCGACAGTGAGCGTGCGGGCGACGCGCAGCCCGTCGCGGTAGTCGATCTCGTAGACCAGCCCGTCGGCGGGAGCGTTGAGGTAGACGCGATCGGCGTCGAGCTGCAGGGTGACGCCGGGTGCGAGGGCCGGGTCGGCGAGGCTCGACGCGGCCAGAGGCTCGGTGGCCGCGAGCGTCGCCCCCGTCCTCGGGTCGAGCAGCAGCACGCGGCCGTCCTCGGCCAGCGCGACGACGCTGTCGTCGGTGTCGGATGCCGCCGTGACGTGAACGAGCGGAGCCTCGGTGGGCAGGAAGGTCCACTGGCGAGCGCGGGTGTCGAGCAGCCAGGCTCCGCCACCACCCGCAACGGCGGCGACGACCGGCCGGCCGCGACGGTTGTCGAAGCCGGATGCCCTGTCGGCCGCGGAGACCTCCTGCGGATACGGGATGCTCTCGAAGTCGACGCCGCCGTCGCCGTCGCGCGTCGCCAGCAGGGCGCCGTCCGCGCATCCGAAGACCACGCCCACGTTGGTGGTGATCGAGCCGTCGAGCTCCGCGCACTCGGCGTCGGAACCCGCGACGGCGTCGCCATCGCCCTCGATCAGCCGAACGCCCGCGACTCGGCCGTCGGTGCCCGCGACCGTGGCGAGCGCGCCGTCTCCGAAGGGCACCACCGCGCCCTTGTGCGGCGGCGACTCGAGGCGGGCCGTCTCGACGACCTCGCCCTGGCCCAGGGCCTCGGTGTCGAGCAGCAGGCCGACCCCGGCGTCGCCGAACCAGACTCCGGTGAGCGACGGCCCGCCGACGACGACGGCCTCGCCCCGCTCGGCGATCGAGCCGACGACGCGAGGCTCTGCGGCGTAGTAGTGCACGTGGTCCTCGTGGTCGACGGTCCAGGCGCCCGAATCGAGGATCGTGAGCGTTCCCTCCTCGGCCGACGACGCGAAGACGAATCGTCCGTCTGTCGAGACCGTCGAGGGGGCCACGTCGAGCGTCGCGAGTTGAGCGCTCCGCTCGTCGAGAAGGTCGAACAGGGTCGCGGAGCCGTCGCGATCGATCGTGGTGAGGTGCAGTTGCGCCTCGGGCATCTCGGACGCTCCCTCGACGTAGCCGTGGGGCCGGCCGGCCGACTCGTCGGCCTCCGTGCCCGGGGCCCCGGTGGATGCCGTGGCGCAGGCCGGCAGGGCCAGGGCGGCCAGAAGAACGGCGGCGGGAGCGAGAGGTGCTCGGCGGGATCTAGGCGGTGTGGACACGCGGGCCTTTCTGGGTCGAGACGGAGGGGAGGCGGGTGACGACAGCACGGGCTCCGGCCGAGAGCGCTGCGAGAACGATGGCGCTGAGGGCGATGGATGCGCCGGCCGCCGTGGACGCGTGCCACGAGACGAGCAGGCCGACGAGCACGGCGAGCGAGCCGATCGCCGCCGCGAGCGTCATGGTGGCGGGGATTCCGCGCATCCATTGGCCCGCGGCCACCGCGGGGGCCAGCAGCAGCCCGACGACGAGCAGCGTGCCGACCGCGCTGTACGACGCAACGACAGCGAGGGTCACGAGGCCGGTGAGCACGGTCTGCGCGAGGCGGGGTCGCATGCCGAGCGTGCGGGCGACCCGCGGGTCGAAGGCCAACGCCACGAAGGGGCGATGGAACAGGGTCGCCACCGCGAGGGTCACGAGGAGGGCGGCGGCGAGCAGCAGCACGTCGCTCCAGCCGATGGCGAGCACGTCGCCGAACAGGATCGCCGTGAGGTCGACGGCGAACGAGCGGGAGCGCGACACGATGATCACGCCGAGGGCCAGCATGCCCACGAACAGCAGGCCGATGGTGGTGTCGTTCGAGAGCCGACCCCGGCGCGAGACGATGCCGACGCCGGCGCTCATGACCAGTGCGCTCACGGCCGCGCCGAGCACCACGGGCAGGCCGACGAGCGTGGCGATCGCGACACCCGGGAGCATGCCGTGGGCCATCGCCTCGCCGAGGAAGGCCATGCCGCGAATGACGACCCAGGTGCCGACGATCGCGCTCATCGAGGCCACCAGAACGCCGCCGACGAGGGCGCGCAGCATGAACTCGGAGGAGAGGGGATCGACGAACCAGGACACGAGAAGCGACCCTACATGAGAATGATTGTCATTAACGATAAGGTCGTCGTATGCATCCGCCTCGAGACATCTCTTCCCTTCAAGCGCACGAAATCCACGTGCGGATCGACCGAACGACGGCACTGTCGGGCGTGTCGGCGGACTTCGCCGCGGGTACCGTGACGGCACTCTGCGGCGGCAACGGCTCGGGAAAGTCGACGCTGCTCGGGGTGTTGGCGGGCACTATCGAGCCGCAGTCAGGGCGCGTGCTCGGCACGACGCGGCGGCCGGCCCTCGTGGTTCAGCGCAGCGCGGCGAGCGACACGCTGCCGCTCAGCGTTCTCGAGGTCGTGAGCATGGGCCGCTGGGCACACCGGGGAATGTGGCGGCGACTGGATGCCGGGGATCGCGAGACGGTGCGGTCGTGCATGCGGGCCCTCGGCATCCAGAATCTGGCGGACCGCCCGCTCGGGTCGCTCTCAGGCGGCCAGCGCCAGCGCGCCCTCGTGGCCCAGGGGCTGGCCCGACGGGCCGACGTTCTGCTGCTCGACGAACCGACGGCAGGCGTCGACGCCTCCGCACAGCAATTGATCATCGCCGCACTGCGAGCGGAATCGCGACGCGGGGCGATCGTCGTGCACGCCACGCACGAGGAGAGCGTGCTGAACGAGGCCGACGCGATTCTGCGCCTGGAGCGCGGCCGAACGGTCAGGCCTTCGTGAGCGCCGACTCCTTGTGTGCCGCCTGCTTGCCCGACTTGTCGCTCTCGACGAGGTAGGCGGGATCGTCGGTCGAGGCAGTGAACTTCTGCCCGTCGAACTGGAAATCCTTCGTCTTCTTCTCGACGATCGTTCCGTGAGTCTCGCCCTGTGGCGTGTTCCAGCTGACTTTGTCGCCCTTCGAGAACGTCATGTCTCGCCCCTTACTTCTTGAGGGGGTCGTGGCCCCAGTTCATGAGTGAGTAGCGCCACGGCGTGTCAGCGACCTCGCCCGTCGGTCGCTGCGCCGAGTGCCGCTTGATGTAGCCGAGCACCGTGCGCATGTGCTCGTAGTCCGCCTCGGTGAGCTCGGATTTCTTCTTCTCGAGGATCGAGAGGATGTGCCGACCGCTGCGGTGCCCGATCGCCTCGCCTCCCGCGCTCTGGCCCACGCTGCGCGACTCGTCGGTCGTCAGCCACTTCTCGAGCGCCTTCGGAGTGAGGTTCACCGAGTGGGTGAAGTCCGTCCAGACGTCGGCGTTGTCGTCATCACTGTGGCTCATTCCCTCAGTATCGACCCTCGGCGCACTTTCGTCGCAGGGGAATGAAAATCGGCCCCTTTTGTGGGAATATGACGCTTTTCTGTCGCGCTCAATCGGTTGTCGTATACCCCCCAGGGGTATATGGTCGATGTATGAGCAACACGCATGAGCACCTCGAGCACGCGCATCACGAGCACGACCACATGAGCCACGAGCACGACCACGCGGGTCACGGGCACGCCGGCCAGGAGGCCCACGACCATACGGCGCACTCCGGCCACACGGGCCACGACCACTCGGGACATGGCGGCCACGGCGGCCACGCCGCGCACTTCCGCCGTCTGTTCTGGATCATGCTCGTGATCGCCGTGCCCGTCGTCGCGTTCTCGCCTATGTTCGCGATGCTCCTCGGCTACGACCTGCCCGACAACCTCGTCGTCAGCGCCATCTCCCCCGTGCTCGGAACGGTGATGTTCGTCTGGGGTGGCGCCCCCTTCCTCACCGGAGGGCTCGGCGAGATCAAGGCCCGCCAGCCGGGAATGATGCTCCTCATCGCCCTGGCCATCAGCGTCGCCTTCGTGTCGAGCTGGGGCGCGACCCTCGGCCTGCTCGACCACCAGCTCGACTTCTGGTGGGAGCTCGCCCTGCTGATCGTGATCATGCTGCTCGGCCACTGGATCGAGATGCGCTCCCTCGCCCAGGCGTCGAGCGCCCTCGACAGCCTCGCGGCTCTACTGCCCGACGAGGCAGAGCGGGTGGATGCCGATGGCTCGGTCGTCACCGTCGCCCCGGCCGAGCTGCGCCTCGGCGACACGGTGATCGTGCGCCCCGGCGGCCGGCTGCCCGCCGACGGCGAGGTGATCGACGGCACGGCCGACGTCGACGAATCGATGATCACCGGCGAGTCCCTTCCCGTCTCCCGCAGCAGGGGCGACGCCGTCGTCGCCGGAACGGTCGCGACCGACTCGGCCCTGCGCATCCGGGTCACCGCGACCGGCGACGACACCGCGCTGGCCGGAATCCGAAAACTGGTGACCGACGCGCAGAACTCGTCGAGTCGCGCCCAACGCATCGCCGACCGCGCCGCGGCCTGGCTGTTCTGGTTCGCCCTCGGCGCGGCCGTGATCACCGCGATCGTGTGGTCGCTCGTGGGCAGCCCGAACGACGCGATCATCCGCACCATCACCGTGCTCGTCATCGCCTGCCCGCACGCGCTCGGCCTTGCGATCCCGCTGGTCGTCTCGATCGCGACCGAGCGCGCGGCGAAGGCCGGCGTGCTCGTGAAGGACCGCCTGGCGCTCGAGAGCATGCGCACCGTCGACACCGTGCTGTTCGACAAGACCGGAACGCTCACGACGGGATCGCCGACCGTCACCCACGTGCTCGCTGCAGGCGGCTCGGCCGGCGGCGACCGGCTGGGCGACGACGAGCTGCTGGCACTCGCCGCGTCTGCGGAGGCCGACTCCGAGCATCCGGTGGCCCGCGCGATCGTGGCGGCCGCCGCCGAACGCGGCCTGACGGTGCCGCGGGCCACGGACTTCCGCGCCTCCACCGCGGTGGGCGTCGAGGCCACGGTCGACAGCCGCGTCGTCGCCGTGGGCGGGCCGCGCCTGCTCGAGCAGTCGAATGCTGCAGCGCTGGATGCGACGCGCGGCTGGTCCGCGAACGGCGCGATCGTGCTGCACGTGCTCGCAGACGGCGTGCCGATCGGAGCCATCGGACTCGCCGACGCCGTGCGCCCCGAGTCGAAGCAGGCCGTCGCCGACCTCGCGGCCCGAGGGGTTCAGGTCGTCATGATCACGGGAGATGCGGAGGCGGTGGCGCACTCGGTGGCAGCAGAGCTGGGCATCGAGCGGGTCTACGCGGGTGTGCGCCCGGAGGACAAGTCGTCGACGGTCCGCGAGCTGCAGCAGGAGGGCCGCAAGGTCGCCATGGTCGGAGACGGCGTGAACGACGCCCCCGCCCTGGCCCAGGCCGATGTGGGAATCGCGATCGGCGCCGGAACCGACGTGGCCATCGCCGCGGCCGGCGTCATCCTGGCCGGCGACGACCCGCGCTCGGTCGTCTCGGTGATCGACCTGTCGAAGGCCAGCTACCGCAAGATGACGCAGAACCTGTGGTGGGCGGCGGGCTACAACCTGCTGTCGGTGCCGCTCGCGGCCGGGGTGCTCGCGCCGATCGGCTTCGTGCTGCCCATGGAGATCGGCGCCCTGCTGATGTCGCTCTCGACCATCGTGGTGGCCCTCAACGCGCAGCTGCTGCGCCGAATCGACCTGCGCCCGGGGCGAGCACTCCGCTAACTGAGGACATATTGCCGCGCCCGCCGGGACGCCCCCGGTTTCGCGCGGCTCGCTCGAGGCGAGAGAGCCGCGCGAGGCGATATGTCCTCAGTTAGCAGTCAGATCGGGCTCAGAAGCCGATCGAGGGATCGATGAACTCGTTCGTCACGATCTGGTCGGGCGTGAGTCCGTCGGCCGGAGGCGTTCCGAGCTTCTCGAACAGCGGCGTCGTGATGTCGATGATCTTCTGCACTCGATCGACGTCGAAGTTGCCCACGGCGTCGTCGGATCCGTTGCCCACGAGTCCCAGCTCGACCTGCGCCTTCACCGAGTAGTCGGCGACACCGGGCGTGTAGACCCAGCCGTTGTCGAACTCGTCGACGGCCTTCAGGATGAGCTCGTTGGTGGCGGCCGGGTCGGCGTAGTAGTCGACCGTGGCCTGCTGGATCACGGGCACCAGCGCGGTGAGGCAGGGCGAGAGCTCCTCGAGGTCACCGGTGCGCACCGAGAGCGCCGAGGCGTAGATCGGGTAGCCCGCGTCGTGGATGAGCTGGAACGCGACCGGCTTGCCCCAGTCGGCGATCTCGTTCTCGTAGACGTAGGGCTCGACGGTCGCGAAGCCCTGCTGGGCATCTTTTCCGCCGGCCGCGATGAAGCTCGCGGGGGTGCCGTCGTAGCCGCCGTCGACGTGCGAGGCCGGCAGGATGCCGCTGCCCATCAGGTACTCCATGTAGGCCGCGCCGCCGAAGTAGCGCACGAACGCGTCGGTCTTGCCGAGGTCTTCGATCGTCTTCACATCGGGGTAGGTCGCGGGGTCCCACATGATGATCTGCGGCCCCACCTCGAACGGGGCGAACACGGCGGTGGTGGGCATCTCGTCGCTCAGCTGCACGGCCTCGTCGGTGTTGGCGTAGCCGAGCGTGATGTCGGTGTCGGTGTACTGCTGGCTGGTCACCGTCTGGAACCCGATCGCAGGCCCGCCCGAGCGCACCTCGACGTTGACCCCGGTGTACTCGCCGCTCGCGAACAGGGGCCCGGAGACCGCCTTCTTCGCGGCATCGATCGTGGCATCCGGCCCGATCAGCTGATACAGGTTGCCCTGCTCGGCCTCGGGGTTCCAGTCGGTCTGGATCACGACGTTCGCCGGGCAGCCGGCCGCGGCCAGGTCGAGGGCGCCGATGGGCAGGTCGGCGGATGCCGTGGGCTCGGAATCGGCGGATGCGCCGGTCGAGCAGGCGGCCAGGGTGGCGACGAGCGCGAGCGCCGAGGCCGACGTGGCGACCGTGCGGCCGAACCGCCGGGAGCGGGTGGAGCGGAGCGTGCTGGACATGGTTCTCCTCTGGGTGGATGGTGCGGGGGTGCTGCGGTCGGGTGGAACAGTCAGGCCAGGGTGTCGATCGCGGTCTCTCTGGCCCCGATCGCGAAGCGGTCACGGGTGGTGGTGTAGAAACTGGCGCCGAATCGGGCGACCGGCGCGTAGTCGTGCAGATGAACCCGCCAGGCATCCGTGTCGATCAGCTGGTCGCGGGTGTGCAGCGACACGATGCGGCCGATGAAGATCTCGCGGCTCGCGGTGTCGAGCTTCTCGTGCAGCACGCATTCGAAGGCCACGGGGGCCGCGGCGATGGTGGGCGGGCCGACGAGGCGCGACGGCATGCCGGCCAGACCGACGGCGTCGAGCTCGCTGACGCCGGCGGGCATGCGCTCCCCGCACCGGTCGGCGGCCTCGGCGAGCGGCTCGTCGACCATGTGCACCACGAACTCGCCCGTGCGATCGATGTTGCGGGCGGTGTCCTTCTGCGCTCCCCCGGCGAGCCTGTTGAGGCTGACGAGCAGCAGTGGGGGCTCCTCGCCGAGCATGCAGAACATGCTGAAGGGCGCGGCGTTCACCACTCCGCCCTCGTCGAGCGTGGTCACGAGCGCGATCGGCCGGGGCACGATCAGGCTCGCCATCAGCTTGTAGCGCTCGTATTCGCCGAGTGTCTCGAAGTCGATGTCCTGCGCGCTGCCGGCCACGGCATCCTTCAGATCAGCGCTGTTCGTCAGATCAGCGCTCATGGGAGGCCATCCACCACGAGAACAGCACGTCGCGCAGGCCGTCGCCCCGCTCTGCGTAGCGGGTAGAGAGCCCGCCTCGCCACAGCTCGTCGAAGGCCGCGGCCGTCTCGTCATCGAGCTCGATCTGCACGGACTCGACGCCGATCGGCAGCCCCGCGAAGGCGGGCCGGTACTGCGGGTCGCGGGTCAGGCGCCGCTCGGTTCGGATGGCGGGCTGCGCGAACTGTGCCGGTGTGCGCTGCGAGTCGTATTCGTAGATGGTCGGCACGGCGTCGAGGTCGGCGATCGATGCGCGGAACCTCTGCACTCGCACCGGTTTCAGCGAGAAGTTGCTGGTGGGCTGCACGTCGGAGCCGCAGATGTTCGGCACGGCCAGCACATCCATGACCGCGAGCAGCTCGATGTGGTCGCCGGGGGCGGTGTCCTGCCTGCGGATGCGCTGCTGCCCGTCGACCACCTCGGTCGCCATGAAGATGTTGAACGAGTCGTGCACGTCGTCGGGCGTGAGCCCGTATTCGCGCTGCGCCTCTGCCTGAATGTCGGCGCAGTTGGTGTGCTGGCGAAAGCCGTGCACCGATTCGTACATGTTCGCGCTGCACCGGGGGAAGAGCACGTCGTTGCAGTGCACGCTGTCGCTCAGGATGAAGAGCATCGCCCGCTCGCGCGGCGGCGCCGACCAGAGGAAGTCGCCGGTGGTGGGGTTGATTCCGTGAAGCGTTCTCGTTCGTCCGCAGTGGAAGGCCTCGCGGTAGTCGTCGAGGCTGAAGGCGTTGAAGTCGAGGCACTGCGATCCCGCGATCTGCTCGAGGCGCAGGATCTCGCCGGCGTACAGCTCGATCGCCTTTCCGGTGCCGGGCTCGAGCACGAACTCCTCGAGCAGAACGCGCTCGGCCCCCGGGGCGGCCGACGACCCGTCGAGCAGCGCCTCACGCCATGAGCTCTCCCGACGGCTGGTGGCCGGCATCGGTAGGCGGGTGATCGAGCCCGTCTGCGTCTCGAGAACGGCACGCCGCAGGAGAGCCGACGGGTCCGCCGCCTCCCCGTCGGCGACCGACCGGGCGATGAGCTCTCGCTGCTGGCGGGTGAGACGCATCGCGGTCGCGGTCGTCGTGGTGGTCATGTCGTCTCCTGCTCGGGCGGTTCGAATGGTTAAGTATGCACATCGCTATGTTTCGGTATACCGAACAGTGATGTTACGAGTACGTAAACTCCGATCAGACGGCTACGATGGACCCATGAGCGACTCCCCCGCCGCACCGGTCTCCCGCGGCGACGGCATCTACCTCGCCCTCCGCGAGGCGATCATGGAGAGCGCACTCGCGCCCGAGACGAAGCTGCCCGAAGACACCCTCGGCAAGAGCTTCGGCGCGAGTAGAACCATCGTGAGAGCAGCCCTCGCGCGGCTCGCGGCCGAGGGGCTCGTCGAGGTGGGCAAGACGAAGTCGGCGCGGGTCGCGCATCCCGGCCGAGACGAGGCCCGCGAGGTGTTCACCGTGCGCCGCGCCCTCGAACGGGCGACCGTCGCACTGCTGGCCGACGGCTGGTCGCCGTCGTACGCCGAGCCCATCCGGGCCCACATCGAGGCCGAGGCCCGCGCATCCGCCGACGCCGACCACAAGCTGTCGGTCAGGCTGGGCGCCGAGTTCCACATCCTGCTCGCCGAGCTCACAGGAAACCGGCTGCTGCTGCGCCACATCAACGAGATCGTGGGCCGCAGCACCCTCATCCTGGCCGTCTACGGCGCCGCGCATCCACAGGCCGACAGCCTGCGCGAGCACGAGGAGCTGCTCGAGGCCATGGCGGCGGGCGACGCCACGCGGGCCGAGGGCATCGTCGACCGGCACATCCAATCGGTCGAGGGCCGGGCGCTCATTCCCGACGACACGATCGAGCGTTCGCTCGACGAGGTGCTCGCGCCATATTCCTCCGGATCACGCTCCACCGCATCGCGCCGAGGCTGAACCCGCCGCCGAACCGGCACACCCCCATTGGCAACCCAGGCGCACCGTGCTTGTCTTGAGCCATGCCCGAGATCCCCATGTTCCCCCTCGGCACCGTTCTCTTTCCCTACATGCCGGTGTCGCTGCGTCTCTTCGAGGAGCGCTACCTCGTGATGCTCGCGAAGATGCTCGAGGTCGAGCAGCCCCAGTTCGGTGTCGTGCTGATCGAGCGGGGGCAGGAGGTGGGCGGGGGCGAGCACCGGTTTCAGCTGGGAACGCTCGCACTCATCACCGAGATGGCCGGCGGCGAGGGCTTCGTGGCCGTGAACGCGGAGGGCGGCTCGCGCTTCGAGGTGGTCGGCTGGCTCGACGACGACCCGTACCCACAGGCGCAGATCCGCTTCCTCGAGCCGCTCGAGTGGGACGAGTCGCTGCGCTCGCTGCGCGACGACACCGAGCAGGCCGTGCGCCGGGCCCTCGCGGTGGCGAGCGAATTCACCGAGCAGCGGTGGGCATCCGTCGTCGAGCTCTCGGCCGACCCGCTCGAGGCCTGCTGGCAGCTCGCGGGCATCGCGCCCGTCGGCGAGCTCGACCAGCTCGCGTTCCTCGGCGCGATCTCGATGGAGGAACTGCTCACCACCGTTCTCGAACGGTCGACGGATGCGGCCGAGTCGTTCGCATCGGCCTGGTCGGCCGGCCCCGGCCCGAACAGCACGGACACCTTTCCCGGAGACGACCTCGAGGGCGATCGGTGAGCACCCCGCGGGCGGCGGCCGACGATGCTCAGGCGCCCTCGACGACGCTCTGGTTCAACGGTGCTGTCGCCTTCGTTCTCGCGGGCATCGTCGCCATCACGCTGCACGAGCTCGCCCGGTTCCTGACGGCGATCGCACTGCAGTCAAGGGCGACGCTCTACCCGAGCTACATCGAATTCGACATCACCCAGACGCAGACGCTCATCCTCACGTCGACGGCCGCCGCGGTCACGAGCCTGGTCACCGGACTCGCGCTCATCTTCGCCGCCCGCATCTGGGGAGCGGGGATCACCCGCCTCTTCGTCACCTGGCTCGGCTTCATCAGCGTTCAACTCGTGTTCAGTTCGCTGCTGCTGGCGCCCATCACGGGCGCGGGCGACGCGGCGACCCTGCTGTTCTGGTTCGGCGCCCCTGAATCGCTCTACTGGATCGGATTCGTGGTCGGCGCCGCGGGAACCGTGCTGCTCGCCCGCCTCTTCGCCACGCGCGTCACCGCGTACGCCGACGGCTCTGTCAGTTCGATGCGCTCCCTCGGAATCGGATCCTGGGCGGCGGGAACCGGGGTGCTGGTCTTCGTCTACGCGCTCACCTTCACGTTCACGACGCGGAGCCACCCCATCGAGATGGTGAGCGACACGCTCATCGGTGTCGCGGCATCCGGCATCTTCGCGCCGCTGTTCTACCCATTCAAGGGCACCGTGCGCATCGTCAACGAGTTCCTGCGGTTCAGGCGGCCGACCGCCGCGCTGCTCTGCCTCGTCGCCGTCGGCCTCGTGCTCGTGTTCGTGCTGAACAACGGGGTGGAGTTCAGCCCGGAGTCGACCGGTTCGTCGGCCGCGACGGGGGCGACGGCAGGTACGGTTGCGACGGCTCCGGATGCGGCGGGCTCAACGCGCTGACGAGCCGGCGACCGCCGCCGCGAGCTCCTCGTCGATGATCGCGAGCGTGTCGAGCCCGGCCAGCTCCTCGGCGAAGCGTCGCGCCCTGGCGCGGTAGCCCGCGTCGGCCAGCACGGCGCGCACGGCCGAGCCCACGGCATCCGGGGCCGGCGTGCCGGTGCGCAGATTGATGCCCGCCCCCGACCAGCCGACGCGGGCCGCGACCTCGGGCTTGTCTTCGGTGTCGCCCGCGACGACCAGGGGAACGCCCGCGGCGAGCGCGGCCTGCACCCCGCCGAAGCCGCCGTTGGTCACGACGACGTCGGTGAGCGGCAGCAGCCTGTCGTAGGGAAGGTAGTCGGCGACGCGAACGTTGGCCGGAACCTCGCCGAGCCCCTGCGCGGGGCGACCGCCCATCGAGACCACGACCAGCACGTCGTCGTCGGCAAGGGCCGCGATCGTGGGCCTGATGAGGCGGTCGAGGTCGTGATTGTCGATCGTTCCCTGGGTGACGTGCACGACGGGGCGCGATCCGTCGAGGTCGCCCCACCAGTCGGGCAGCGCGGCGCCGCCTTCGGACGGCAGCGCCCCGACGAAGCGCACGTTCGGCGTGAGGTCGCCGCGGGGGTACTCGAGGGTCGCCGGGCCGAGCTGAAGGAAACGGTCGAAGGCTCCCGAGATGTCCATCACGAAGAGTGCAGACTTCGGCGCCCCGATCTCGGCGAACGCCGCCTGGGCCGCGCGCTGGGTATCGCGGAAGAGCACCCGGCGGGCGAGCGCGTTCAGGGCGCGATTGCGGATGCGGCCCAGCGGCGTCGCCGACGGCGCCATGCCGAGACCGGCCGGCGCCGTGTCGCGGCTGAGCTGGGTGAGGGGGGTCACACCCACAGCGAGGATCGGCGGGCGCTGCACGGCGGCAGCCGTGTCGGCCAGCAGCGGCGAGACGCCGCCGAACGCGCCGTCAACCAGGATGGCGTCGATGTGCTCGCGCTCGAGCACGGAACGAACCGAGCGGTACTGAGCCGGAATCGTCTTGACGAAGATGTTCTGGATGTCGTACTGCGCCTGGGCGAGACCCCGGTACCTGTCGCGATCGGGCAGGTAGCTCTCGACATCCCGGTCGTCGAAGTCGGCGCGGCCTTCGAGGGGCACGAACTCCATGCCCGCGCCCTCGATCTTCTCGGCGAACCTCGTTCCCGTGAGCATGATCACCCGGTGCCCCTGCGACACGAGGTGCGCCCCGATCACCGCCAGCGGCGACGCGTGGCCGTGCACCGGAGTACTGCAGATCAGATAGGTGCTCATTGCTCCCCCGCGCTTGCCGTCGAATTGACTATACCGACACGTTATCGAAATCGATCCTCAGGTGCTGGCGTTCACCTGCCCGACGGAGAAGACTGAAGAGATGACGACCACCACAGACACCCTCGCCGATGCATTCCAGAGAATCCAGCAGATCGTGCGCCGCACCGTCGACGGCGCCTCGGAGGCGGTGCTCACGTTCCGTGTCGACGACGAGGCGAACACGGTGGCGTGGCTGGTGTGGCACCTCACCCGCGTTCAAGACGGGCACGTATCCGAGCTCGCCGGCGTCGACGAGCTCTGGGTCGACGGCGGCTGGCACGATCGCTTCGGCCTGCCCTTCGATGCCTCGGCGACGGGCTACGGGCAGTCCTCGTCCGAGGTCGCGCAGGTGCGCGGCGTCTCCTCCGACGACCTGATCGGCTACCACGACGCCGTCTGCGCCCGCACGCTCGACTACGTCGCGACGCTGGGCGACGAGGACTTCGGGCGCGTCGTCGACACCTCGTGGACTCCGCCTGTGACCCTCGCGGCGCGGCTCGTGAGCGTCATCTCCGACGACCTGCAGCACGCGGGTCAGGCGTCGTTCGTGCGCGGCGTCGCGGAGCGCGCCGGGGCCTGAGCTGCGGGGCGCTCCGCGTCCGGTGTCAGGTGCGGCGGCGCCTCTGCCGCGACGTCAGCGCGATGTAGGCGCTCAGCGCGCCGCTCGCGCCGAGCCCGATTCCCATGAGCGGGCCGCTCCAGCTGCCGAAACGCTTGCGGTCGCTCACGGCGAGCTCGCCGATGCCCCGGATGAACGCGGCCGCGATGACGCCGGCCACCACGCGGTTGCCCACCTTCTCGACGCGCGCTACCAGCGGGTCGAGTTCGGATGCGCGCAAGTGCACCTCGATGCCGTTGCGGTCGATCACGTCGAACACTTTGCGGATCTTGTCGGGCAGCTCGATTCCGAGCTCCGCCGCCTCGAGGCCGGCCGCGGCCAGGCGTTTGGCTATCGCCGCGGGTGAGAACTTCGACAGCGCGAGTTTCGTCGCGTACGGCTTGAGGGCATCCCCCAGGCTGAACGTCGGATCGAGCAGCACGCCCATGCCATCGACCATCAGCAGCATGCGCAGCAGCATCACGATGGAGGGCTGCAGCTGCAGTCGGTTGTGCCGCAGAACGGTGAGCAGCTTGTTGATGAGCGCGCCCATGTCGACCTCTCCGAGGCCCTTGCCCCGGTAGATGTCGATGAAGCCCACGAGGTCTGCGCGCAGCGACTCCGCATCGATCGACTTCTTCGAACTCGACAGGGCGATGAGCGCCGACGCCATGCGGTCGGGGTCGTGCCTGCTCAGGGCCATGAAGAGGTCGGCGAGCTGGCCGCGCAGGGTCTCGTCGATCTGCCCGACCATGCCGAAGTCGATGAGCCCGATTCGACCGTTCGGCTCGACGAAGAGGTTGCCGGGGTGGGGGTCGGCGTGGAAGACCCCGTCGACGAAGACCATCTGGGCGATGGCATCGACGGCGTGGGTGACGATGCCGGGGCGGTCGATTCCCGCGGCGTCGAGGCCGGCGATGTCGTCGACCTTGAGGCCCGTGATGCGCTCGAGGGTCAGCACGCGCGTGGTGCTCGTGTCCCAGAAGACGCGGGGGATCTGGATGGTGTCGTCGCCCGCGAAGTTGGCGGCGAAGATCTCGGCGTTGCGGCCCTCGTGCGTGTAGTCGAGCTCCTCACGCAGTGTGCGCGCGAACTCGTCGGTGATGCCGGTGATGTTGTAGTCGGCGGCGAGCTTCCACTGGCGAGAGGCGCGCACGGCGAGCGTGTGCAGGATCTCGAGGTCGATGGCGATGTTCGTCGCGATGTCGGGCCGCTGCACTTTGACGACGACCTCTGTTCCGTCGTGCAGCGTGGCGAGGTGGGCCTGGCCGATCGACGCACTGGCGAGCGGCTTGAGCTGGAAGCTCGCGAAGACCTTGTCGGGCTGGTCGCCGAGTTCCTCGACGATGAGGCGCTTGATCACCGGGCCGGGCACGGCGGGCGCGCGGTCTTGCAGCTTGGCCAGCTCGGTCAGGTAGTCGGGCGGCAGGATGTCGGAGCGCGTCGACAGAAGCTGACCGAGCTTCACGAAGGTCGGGCCGAGTTCTTCGAGGGCTCGCCGGAGATTCTCGGGGTTGCTCGCCCGCGACTGCTCCTGCGAGGCGGGCTCGAAGCGCTCGAGGCCGGTGGCCCCGATGATGAAGCTGAGCCCGTGCCTGCTCAGCACGCTGGCGATCTCCCGGTAGCGTTCGAGCCGCGTTCCGACGGCTGCGGCGATCGGATTAGCCACGCGGTGCCCCCTGTGCCTCGGTCATGCGCCCATCCTGCCACGCGCCCGGCCACTAGTCTCGAGGGAGCTCATCGACGAGCACGCAACAACCGGCGAGCAGCCGGGCTAGGGGAACGATCGAACATGGCACCGCTCTGGACACTTCACGGCGACGGCAAGAACGTCGAGGCGGATGCCGTGGTCAAGCCGGGTGAGCGACTCACCTGGCCGCGCATGATCGGGCTGGGCGGCCAGCACGTGGTCGCCATGTTCGGCGCGACCTTCCTGGTTCCCGTGCTCACGGGGTTCCCGCCCGCGACGACGCTGCTGTTCTCCGGCATCGGCACGCTGCTGTTCCTGCTGATCACGAAGAACCGGCTCCCGAGCTACCTCGGATCCTCCTTCGCGTTCATCGCCCCGATCACAGCCGCCGTCGCGTCCACGGGCATGGGCGGCGCTCTCTTCGGCATCCTCGCCGTCGGCGCGCTCCTCGCCCTGGTCGGCGTGGTCGTTCTGATCACCGGCATCGGCTGGATCAACACCCTGATGCCGCCCGTCGTCTCGGGTGCCATCGTGGCCCTGATCGGCTTCAACCTGGCTCCCGCGGCGAAGAACAACTTCCAGCTCGCGCCGCTGACGGCACTCATCACCCTGGCCGCGGTCATCTTCTCGACCGTGCTGTTCAGGGGCATGCTCGCCCGCCTGTCGATCTTCATCGGCGTCGTCGTGGGCTACATCGCGGCGGTCATCGCGGGCGAGGTCGACTTCTCGGCGGTCGGCGACGCAGCCTGGGTGGGGCTCCCCCAGTTCGCCCTGCCCGCCAACCCGTTCGCCGATTCCGCGGTCTGGGGTGTGCTCCCCGCCTTCCTTCCGGTCGTGCTCGTGCTCGTCGCCGAGAACGTGGGCCACATCCGCGGCGTCGCGCAGATGACGGAGTCGCCCGAGGTGAACAGGCTCACGGGCCGCGCCCTCCTGGCCGACGGCCTGGCAACCGTGCTCGCCGGCTTCGGCGGAGGATCGGGCACCACCACCTACGGCGAGAACATCGGAGTGATGGCCGCGACCCGCATCTACTCGACTGCCGCCTACTGGATCGCCGGTGCCGTCGCCATCCTCCTCGGACTCTCACCCAAGGTCGGCGCCCTCATCAACACGATCCCGGCGGGCGTGCTCGGCGGCGTGACCACCGCGCTCTACGGCCTGATCGGCATCATCGGCGTGAAGATCTGGCTCGACAACAAGGTGGACTTCTCGAAGCCGGTCAACCAGTTCACGGCGGCCACCGCGCTGATCATCGGCATCGCCGACTTCACCCTGAACGCCGGCTCGGTCACCTTCAACGGCATCGCGCTCGGAACGGTCGCCGCCATCGTGATCTACCACGCGATGACCGCCGTGGCCCGGCTGCGCGGCACGGATGGCGGCCCGCGCGACGCCTGATCGCCAGACGGCCGGTCACGACCAGGGCAGCGTCAAGAACTCCAGCTCTGCTCCGGCCTGGGCGCCCGCACTCGAGCAGACCAACACACCGGATGCGTCGGCCAGGCCTCGGAGCATCGCCGACCCGGTGAACGCACTCGGCAGGGCGAGCCCGTCGACTCTCCGGAACGGGATGAGCCGCGTCTCGCCGCGACCCGCGGGCACGGCCCGAGCCAGCCGGATGCGCGACAGCCCCGGCATTCCCCCGCCCGAAAGCGCGGCCAGCACCGGCTCGGCCAAGGTCACCAGCCCCATCATCGCCGCGAGCGGATTGCCGGGAAGCCCGATCAGCAGTCGCCCGTCGTCGAGACGCGCCAGCAGGCTCGGACCGCCCGGTCGCATCTCGACCCCGCCGACGAGGATGCGTGCGCCGAGTCGCGAGAGGGCCGCGCGCAGGTGGTCTGCCGACGACGAGCCCGTGCCCCCGGTCGTGATGACCACGTCGCTCTCGCTCGGCTCCGCAGACAACGCCGCCGCGAGCGCCTCGAGGTCGTCGCCCACTCGGGCCTCGCGAACGACCTCGCCGCCCAGCAGGCCGACGAACGCCGGCAGCTGCGGGCCGAAACTGTCGCGCACGGTGCCCGGCGCCGGGATGCCGCGCGTCACCACCTCGTCGCCCGTGAGCACGAGAGACACCCGGCCTCGCGCCCGCACGACGAGCTCGTCGGCTCCGCACGCGGCGGCGACCGCGATGTGCGCCGGATTCACCCGCACGCCCGCCTCGATCGCCACCTCTCCCCGGCGGAACTCCTCGCCCGCCGGCCGGATGTGCTGGCCGGGCGACGGCTCGACCGAGGCCTGCAGCTCGCCGCCGACGACCTCGCCCGCCTCGCTGCGCAGCACCGCGTCGGCCCCCTCGGGAATGAGTCCACCCGTCACGATCGCGCGGGCGTCGTTCACCCCGAGCGCAGCTGTGGGAGTCTCAGACGCCGGCCGCAGCACCCAGGGACCCGACCCGCGAACGGCCCAGCCATCCATCGCCGACGACGCGTAGTGCGGAACGTCGCAGAGGGCGACCACCGGATCGGCGAGGACGCGTGCGACCGCCGCGGAAAGAGGGAGGGAGACCGGCGGCAACGGAGCCCCGGCGGCGAACGCGAGCTCGCGGGCCTCGGCCCACGAGGCGCGCTGCCCTCCCGGCGCCGCGCTCACCTCTCGAGGCTGCGCGCGAGAGCTGCGGCGATCTCGGAAGCCCGCGCCGTGGCCTCTTCGCCGCTCGCCTCGCCGAGCGCGGCGGCGCGGCCCGCCGCGTAGCCCACCAGATAGGTGGTGAGCGGCGCCGCCGGACGCAGGACCGCGTGCGCCGCGACCCCCGCGAGCGCCAGCACGGCATCGATGTCGACCTCGAAGTCGGCGATGTCCAGCTCCCGGGCGAGGGAGGCGCTCCAGCGCTCCAGCGTCTCGGTCATCTGCGCCTGCTCCTCGGGCGACCGCGCGGGCTTCGCCGGCTTCTCGGTGTTCGGCTTCTCGGTGTTCGGCTTCTCGGTGTTCGGCTGGTCGTCGCTCACGCTCGACTCCTCTGCTCGTCAGGGTGCTCGTGTGGGTGCTCGTCGGGGGATGGTGCATCGGTGGGCGGCTCGATGCCGAAGGCGGCCGCGTCGGGCCAGGTGTCGACGTCGCTCGTGGAGCCCGCAGCGTCTGAGAGTTCGCGCAGGTCGAGCGACGCGATCAGCGAGCGCATCGAGGCTCCGTCGAGGGTTCCGGATGCACGCAGCGCCTCCACCGCATCGGCCAGCGCGCGGCGGCTGTAGACCGCCGCCAGGGGCTGAAGCATGCCGGAGGAATCGACCAGGAGCGCACCGTCGAAGCCGGCCAAGGGCAGCGACTCGACGAGAGCGGAGACGGCGCCAGCGATCTCGGGCATGTCGCAGGCGAGCACCAGCACGACGTCCGTGACATCCGTTGCGGAGGCCTGCTGCCCTTCGAGGGCGCGAACCCCCGCGCCGATCGCCGCCGCGGGGCCGCCGAAGGGCGGGTCCTCGCGCGTGAACCGGACGCGCGCATCCCGGGCCGGCGCATCCGTGCCCTGCGCATCCGAAACGTGCGCACCCGGCGCACCCGGCGCATCCGGCGCATCCGGACCCACGACGACCACGCGCCTCGCGCCGCCCCGCAGCGCGGAATCGACCGTGTTCTGCAGCAGCGTCGCACCGTGCCAAAGCAGCTGCGCCTTGGGCACGCCCGAGAGACGGGAGGACCTTCCGCCCGCGAGCACGATCGCGTCGAGCAGCATTCAGTCAGCCTACGAGATGCCGAGTCGCTGGGATGCTGCGGCCAGCCCTGTCGGCATGCGCGAATCGGTGATAGGCATGCTGTATGGGCAGAATCACGGTTCGTCGTCGCGTCACCCGCCTGAGCGTCGGAGGGCACAAGAGCGTGCGCGAAGACGTGCTCGCCGCCGAGGAGCCGCTCGAGATCCGCGTGGGCGGCCAGTCGCTCGCGATCACGATGCGCACCCCGGGCAACGACGTCGACCTCGCCGCGGGCTTCCTCGTGTCTGAGGGTGTGATCTCGAACGGCGAGCAGTTCGCCGCGGCCCGCTACTGTGCGGGCACCGACGATGACGGCATGAACACCTACAACGTGCTCGACGTGACGCTTGCGCCAGGTGTCGCGGCTCCCGATCCGAGTCTGCAGCGCAACTTCTTCACCACGAGCTCGTGCGGGCTCTGCGGCAAGGCGTCGATCGACGCGGTGCGCACGACGTCGGCCTACACGGCCGCAGCGGATGCCCTGCGCATCGAGGCCGCGCTGCTCACGACGTTCCCGGATCGGCTTCGCGAACAGCAGGCCGTCTTCGAGAAGACGGGCGGGCTGCACGCGGCCGCGCTCTTCGACGGCGTCAGCGGCGAGCTGCTCGTGCTGCGCGAAGACGTGGGCCGGCACAACGCCGTCGACAAGGTGATCGGCTGGGCCACCCGCGAGAACCTGCTGCCCCTGCGCGGAACCGTGCTCATGGTCTCGGGCAGGGCCAGCTTCGAACTCGTGCAGAAGGCCTCGATGGCCGGCATCCCGATGCTCGCCGCCGTGTCGGCACCCTCGTCGCTGGCGGTCGAGCTGGCCGTCGAGCTGGGCATCACCCTCGTCGGCTTCCTGCGCGGCGACTCCATGGTCATCTACTCCGGCGCCGAGCGCGTGCTTGAGTCCGACCTACCGCCCGTCGAAAACCTCTCCAGCGAAAGCATCGGTGCCGCATGACCACCATCCCTCCCCGCGAGGACGACTCGCAGCTCGAGGTAGGCGAACGCGAGACCTGGGCTGTCGGCGTTCCCGGCATCGTGCACTCGATGGTTCCGGCGATCGAGGGCATGGGTTTGGCGCGCACGGCCAAGCTGATGCTCGGCCTCAACCAGAAAGACGGGTACGACTGTCCGAGCTGCGCCTGGCCGGACCCCGACAGGCGCAAGGCCGCCGAGTTCTGCGAGAACGGCGCCAAGGCGGTCACATGGGAGGCGACTCCCATCGCGGTGCCCCGTAGCTTCTGGGGGCAGCACTCCATCGATGACCTGCTCACCCGTTCCGAGCACTGGCTCGGCATGCAGGGCCGGCTCGTCGAGCCCGTCTACAAGCCCGCCGGCAAGAACCACTACGAGCCCGTGAGCTGGGAGAAGGCGTTCGAGATCATCGCCTCGCGGCTGAACGAGCTCGACTCCCCCGACGAGGCCGCGTTCTACACGAGCGGACGCACCGCCAACGAGACGGCCTTCGCCTACCAGCTCTTCGTGCGCGCCTTCGGCACCAACAACCTGCCCGACTGCTCGAACATGTGCCACGAGTCCACGGGAACCGCCATGGGCGAGGTCCTCGGCGTGGGCAAGTCCACCATCGCCTACGACGACTTCGAAGACACCGACCTCATCATCGTGATGGGCCAGAACCCGGGCACCAACCACCCGCGCATGCTCACCGCGCTCGAAGACGCCAAGCGCAAGGGCGCGAAGATCGTGGCCATCAACCCGCTGCCCGAGGCCGGGCTCATGCGCTACAAGAATCCGCAGCGCCCGCGCGGCATCGTCGGCCACGGCACGAAGATCGCCGACCAGTTCGTGCACATCCGGCTCGGTGGCGACATGGCGCTGATGCAGGCCGTCTCGAAGCGGGTTCTGGATGCCGAACGCACGGCCCCGGGAACGGTGCTGGACCACGAATTCCTGGCAGAGCACTGCTCGGGGCTCGAGGAGTTCATGGCGCATATCGACGGTCTCGACGACGCCGCGGTGCTGGAGGCCACCGGACTGACGGCATCCGAGATCGACGAACTGGCCGAGCGCTACATCTCCGCCGACCGGGTGATCATCACGTGGGCCATGGGCATCACCCAGCAGAAGAAGGCCGTGGGCACCATCAAGGAGATCGTGAACCTGCTGCTGCTTCGGGGCAACATGGGCAAGCCGGGTGCGGGGGCATCGCCCATCCGGGGTCACAGCAACGTGCAGGGCGACCGCACCATGGGAATCTGGGAGCAGATGCCCGACACGTTCCTGGATGCCCTGCAGAAGGAGTTCTCCTTCGATCCGCCGAGGAAGCACGGCCTCGACGCGGTGAACGCCATGAAGGCGATGTCCCGCGGCGACATCAAGGTGTGGTTCGCCATGGGCGGCAATCTCGTGGCCGCGATCTCCGACAGCCAGGTGGCCGAGGCCGCCATGCGCGGCACGCGGCTCACCGTGCAGGTGTCGACCAAGCTCAACCGCTCGCACGCGGTCATCGGCGACGAGGCGCTCATCCTTCCCACGAAGGGGCGCACGGAGCTCGACCGGCAGGCATCCGGGTTTCAGTTCGTCTCGGTCGAGGACACCGTGTGCGCCGTGCACGCCTCGAGCGGAAAGGTCGAGCCGATCTCGAACCACGTGCTGTCGGAGATCGCCATCGTCAGCCGTCTCGCTCGCGCCGTCCTCGGCGAGGAGTCGCCCATCGACTGGGCCGGGTTCGAGCAGAACTACGATCTGATCCGCGACCACATCGCCCACGTCGTTCCCGGTTTCGAGAACTTCAACGAGCGCATCCGCAACATCGACGGCTTCGTGCTGCCGAACGGTCCGCGCGACAGCCGCACCTTCAACACGCTTACGGGCCGGGCGATGATCACGGTCAATCACCTCGAGCCGGTGGTGCGCCCCGAGGGAACACTGCTGCTGCAGACCCTGCGTGCCCACGACCAGTACAACACCACGATCTACAGCCTCAACGACCGGTATCGCGGCATCAAGAAGGGCCGCAGCGTGGTGTTCGTGAACCCGCTCGACCTCGACGAGCTCGGTCTCGAAGACGGACAGCTCGTCGACGTGTTCAGCGAGTGGAACGACGGAATCGAGCGGGTGCTGCGCTCGTATCGGGTGGTGTCGTACCCGAGCGCCCGGGGGTGCGCCGCGGCGTACTACCCCGAGGCCAACGTGCTCGTGCCGCTCGACGCGGTGACCGACGAGAGCAACACCCCGGTGTCGAAGGCGGTCGTGGTGCGCCTGGTGCCGGCGGCGGCACTCGTTCCCGTTCCCTGAACAGACCCGTTCCCTGAGCCTGTCGAAGGGAGTTGCCCTTCGACAAGCTCAGGGAATGAACGGCTTCTTACAGGCCGAAGGCCGCGCCTGCCTTGGCGAGCGGCTTCGTGCCGCCCTCGGCTGTGAGGCCGGTCCACTGATCCTCGCCGTCGACGTGAGTGGATGCGACGGCACCCTTCGCGCGAGCCGCGGCGACGCGCTCGGCGTGGCTGGGCGGGTTGCTCGGAACGCCCTCGGGGCGCTTCGATTCGTTCTCCTTGCGGAGCGCGGGAACGATCTCCTCGGCCAGGATGTCGATCTGCTCGAGTACCGTCTTCAGCGGCAGCCCGGCGTGGTCGATGAGGAACAGCTGGCGCTGATAGTCACCCACGTGGTCGCGCATCGCGGCGTAGCGGTCGATGACCTCCTGCGGAGATCCCACGGTGAGGGGGGTTTGGGCGGTGAAGTCCTCCATCGTCGGGCCGTGTCCGTAGACCGGGGCATTGTCGAAGTACGGGCGGAACTCGTCCTTCGCGGCCTGCGAGTTCTTGCGGGCGAAGAACTGCCCGCCGAGTCCGACGATCGCCTGGTCGGCGCGGCCGTGGCCGTAGCTCTCGTAGCGGCTGCGGTAGAGCTTCACCATCTGCTCAGTGTGCTCGATCGGCCAGAAGATGTTGTTATGGAAGAAGCCGTCACCGTAGTAGGCGGCCTGCTCTGCGATCTGGGGGCTGCGGATCGAACCGTGCCAGACGAACGGCGCGACTCCGTCGAGGGGCCGCGGGGTCGCGGTGAAGCCCTGCAGCGGGGTGCGGAAGTTTCCGGCCCAGTCCACGACCTCCTCCTCCCAGAGGCGGCGAAGCAGCGCGTAGTTCTCTGTGGCGAGCTCGAGGCCCTTGCGGATGTCCTTGCCGAACCAGGGGTAGACCGGGCCGGTGTTGCCACGGCCCATCATGAGGTCCATGCGGCCGTCGCTGATGACCTGGAGCATCGCGTAGTCCTCGGCGATCTTCACCGGGTCGTTCGTGGTGATGAGCGTGGTGGCCGTGGAGAGCACGATGTTCTTGGTGGTGCCGGCGAGGTAGCCGAGCATCGTCGTGGGCGACGAGGTGACGAAGGGCGGGTTGTGGTGCTCGCCTGCGGCGAAGACGTCGAGCCCGGCCTGGTCGGCGTGCTCGGCGATCGCGATCATGGCCTTGGTGCGCTCAGTGTCGCTGGGCGTGTACCCCGTGGTCGGGTCTGTCGTGACATCGCCGACGCTGAAGATTCCGAACTGCATGTTCACTCACTCCTAAACTTTTCTATGCGTTTGCATATATGTGAGTGAGAACGCGGGGTGGGGCGGGAGTATTCCCGCCCCACGTCAGCTATGCCGCGTCGAGGTAGCCGTTCGGGTTGAGAACGTACTTCGTGGCCGCTCCCGCGTCGAACTCCGCGTAGCCGCGGGGCGCATCGTCGAGCGAGATCGCCTTCGCGTTCACGTTCTTGGCGATGTGCACGCGGTCGTGCAGGATCGCCTGCATGAGGCCGTAGTTGTACTTCATCACCGGGCACTGACCGGTGGTGAACGACAGCGACTTGGCCCATCCGGTACCGAGGCTGAGCGACAGCGAACCCTTCTGGGCCGCCTCGTCGACTCCGCCCGGGTCGCCCGTGACGTAGAGCCCCGGAATGCCCAGCGCGCCGCCGGCTGCAGTCACGTCCATCAGCGAGTTCAGCACCGTCGCCGGAGCCTCTCCGCCGCCGTGACCCCTGGCCTCGAAGCCCACGGCATCCACACCGCAGTCGACCTCGGGAACGCCGAGGATCTGCTCGATCTGGTCGACCAGCTCGCCCGCGCCCAGATTGACCGTCTCGCATCCGAAGCTGCGCGCCTGCGCCAGGCGGTCGTCATTGAAGTCGCCGACGATGACCGCCGCCGCCCCGAGGAGCAGCGCACTCGTGGCCGCCGCGAGACCGACAGGGCCGGCACCCGCGACATACACGGTCGACCCGACTCCGACGCCAGCCGTGACCGCCCCGTGGAATCCGGTCGGGAAGATGTCGGACAGCATCGTCAGATCCATGATCTTCTCGAGCGCCTGATCGCGGTCGGGGAACTTCAGCAGGTTCCAGTCGGCATACGGAACGAGGACGAACTCGGCCTGCCCACCGACCCATCCGCCCATGTCGACGTAGCCGTAGGCGCTGCCGGGCCGATCGGGGTTCACGTTGAGGCAGATGCCCGTCTTGCGCTCCTTGCAGTTGCGGCAGCGACCGCATGCGATGTTGAAGGGAACACTCACGATGTCGCCGACCTTGATGAACTCGACGCCCGGGCCGACCTCGACGACCTCACCGGTGATCTCGTGGCCGAGGACCAGGTTCACCGGGGCGGTCGTGCGACCTCGCACCATGTGCTGATCCGAGCCGCAGATATTCGTTGCGATCGTTCTGATGATCGCTCCGTGCGGCACCTTGCGTCCGACGTTCGCGGGATTGACCCCTGGACCGTCTTTCAGCTCGAAGACGGGGTAGTCGATGTCGATGACCTCGACTTCGCCCGGTCCTTTGTATGCGACTGCTCTGTTTCCTGCCATGTTGATCTCCCTTGATCACCGGTCCCCTGACGGGGACGTCGTTAGGCTGACTCTATGTCGCACACATGGATTCCAACAGGGAAATCCCACATTCGGATGCTTCTCATACGGCACGCGGAGTCCACTGCCAACGAGGCGGGAATCCTGTCGACGACGCAGCCGGGGCCCGAGCTCACGCCACGCGGACGCGAGCAGGCCGAGGCCCTCGCCGTGACCCTCGGCGACGCGCCTCTCGACGGCCTCTACGCATCCACTCTTCGCCGAACCCAGCTCACGGCCGAGCCCCTGTCGCGCGCGACGGGCCTGCCCGTGACCGTGGTCGAGGGCATCCACGAGATCGAGGCGGGCGAACTCGAGGACCGCAGCGATCACGAGGCCATGTCAGCCTACGCCTCGCCGTTTCGCATCTGGGCGCAGGGCGACTTCACCGCCGCCGTTCCCGGCGGTTTCAGCGGCGACCACTTCTTCGAGCGCTTCGATCGCGGCATCACCGAGATCTGGCGGGCCCAGCAGGCCTCGTCGGCCGAGCGACCGGATGGCGGCACGGTCGCGGTCGTCGACCACGACGCCGCGATCCGCGTGTGGGTGGCCGGCCGCGCCGACAATCTTGGTCCGGAGTTCACGGTCACGCACGGACTGGGCAACACGGGCATCGTGGTGCTCACGGGCTCGCCCGACGACGGCTGGCACGTCGAGTCGTGGCAGGGCGAACCGGTCGCCTGACGCGGCTCAGCCCCGCATCCGCGCCCCCGCGGCGCATCCGCGACCGGTCGAGTGGCGGCATGTGCACCGAACGGGCGCGGACTCGTCTCTGCGGCTCAGTAGCCGAGGCCCGCGAGCGCGGCCTCGGTGGCGCGCGCGATGAGCGCGTTGTCGTACTCCGCGTCCTCGGTGGGGCGGTTCGACATGATCACGAGCACGATCGGCGACCCGCTCGGCGGCCACACGAGCGCGATGTCGTTGCGCGTGCCGTACGCCCCCGCGCCGGACTTGTCGGCGACCGACCATCCGGCATCCAGACCCGCGGCGATGAGCTCGGAGCCCGTGGCGTTGCCGGTCATCCAGTCGATGAGCTGCGACTGCTGCGCCGCGCCCAGGGCGTCGGTGGTGAGCAGGGTGGCGAGGTCGAGGGCGAATGCGCGCGGGGTGCTGGTGTCGCGGGTATCTCCGGGGATCGCGCTGTTGAGGTCGGTCTCGATGCGATCTGAGCTGCTCGTCGTGTCGCCGAGATCGCGGAGCGCCTGGGTGAACCCCTCCGGCCCGCCGAGACGCTCGAGAACGATATTGCCCGCCGTGTTGTCGCTGAAGCGCACCGCCGCCTCGGCCACGGCGCGGAGCGTCATGCCCTCGTCGACGTTCGCCTCGGTGACCGGCGAGTTGGGCAGCAGCTCGTCTGCGCCATACGAGACCAGTTCGTCGAGCTGCTCGTCGGGCACGGTCTTCAGCAGGATGCCCGCCGCGAGCGCCTTGAAGGTCGACGCGTAGGCGAATCGCTCGTCGGCGCGGTAGGCCACCTCGGCGCGGCTGAGCGGGTCGAGCGCGTAGACGCCGAGCCGAGCGTCGAATTCCTGCTCGAGCTGCGCGAAGGCGGGAGTGGGATCGCTCGGCGCCGCCGGCGGAGTCGTGACCACGGGTTCCGATACGGCCGCGGGCGTGGGGCTGGGCGCGGGCGTCGAGCACGCTCCGAGCAGAGAGAGCACGACCGCTGCCGTCACGGTCGCAAGACCACCCGATCGGATGCGTCGCGCCACTCGTGAGCTCGTTCTCATCCCTCGAGTGTGCCAGCCCGGGGGCTGGCTGTCACATGCTGCCCTTCGACAGGCTCAGGGAACGGGGCCCTTCGACAGGCTCAGGGAACGGTGGGCTTCGACAGCCTCAGGGAACGGACGGCTAGCGCGGCGTCAGCCTGAGCACGGGGATCACCCGCGCGCCCGCCTTGACCTGGTAGTCGGCGAAGCCCGAGGCGACAGCCACCACCTGCGCCCAGGCGGCGTCGCGCTCGTCGCCGTGCAGTTCGTGCGCCGTGACCTCGACCATTCCCTGGGGCGTCTCGATGGTGATGTCGGGGTTCTGCACGAGGTTGTAGTACCAGGCCGGGTTCTCGGGCGCGCCCGCCTTCGACGCGTACACGAGCCACGAGTCCTCGTCGCGCAGCGCCATCGTGGGCGCCACGCGCTCGTCGCCGGAGCGCGCTCCGATGGTGTGAAGCAGAACGAGCTTGTCGCCGAACCCCGCCGTCTCGACGTGACCGCCGTTGGCGCGGAACTCCTCGATGATGCGGTCGTTGAAGTCCATCGTCGTCTCCTTGTCGCGAACCTTCTTCTCGACCATCTCACACCAGGTGGGCGCGCGGCGTCTAGGAGGAGGACGCTCCGCTCGGCGGGAGGAGCACCTCGACCTTGTTCCTACGGAGGGCCTCTGCGAGCTCGCCCTCCGGAGCGACATCGGTGACGAGATAGTCCACGCTGCCCAGCTCGGCCACCTGAGCGAAGAGTCGGCGGTCGAACTTCGACGAGTCGGCGAGGATCGCGACCTTCGACGCCCGCGACACCATCTCGCTCATCATCAGCGCCTCGGCCAGGTTGCTCGTCGAGAAGCCGCTCTCGGCCGAGACCGCTCCGACCGAGATCAGAGCCAGGTCGCAGTGCAGGTCGAGGTCGTTGCCGGTGTCGGAGAACTGGAAACCGATGGGCCCGATGGTGGCCTGGCCGCTCAGCCTCACTGCGCCGCCGAACACATAGAGGTCACGGCACACCTTCGGCGAGATCTCGGTCGGGATGCGGAGGTTGTTCGTGGCGATAGTCAACTCGCGGTGATCCTCGAGATGCCGCACGACGGCCAGCGTCGTGGTGCCGGCGTTGATCATGACGACCGAGCCGTTCTCGACGAGCCCCGCCGCCAGGGCGCCGATCTTCTCCTTGGCCGACCGCTGCAGCCTGAGTCGCACGTCGAGCTTCTTCTCGGTCGACGGCATCACCGCGATGCTGACCGCGCCGCCGTGCGTTCGCACGAGAAAGCCGTCGGCGTCGAGCTGATCGAGATCTCGCCGGATCGTGTCGGCGGAGACACCGAATCGCACGGCGAGTGCCGACACCGTGACCTCGCCGACCTCGGTGACGTACGCCGTGAGGTCGGCCTTTCGTCCCGCCGGCAGCCGGAGAGGCTGATCGTCGCCGTCTGAGAGAGAAGATGAGTCGGCCACGTCTGATTTGTAGCAGAACATCGCAGAAATACGCAACCCGCTGCCTGACGACGAGATATTGGCGCCGAGACCGCTGCAAAAGACGCATAAGAACGCAGCACAATGCGATTACTTGCGTTAATGCTCTGGCGGGACTACTCTCACAACGATAAGGCGCACAAAAGCGCATTCAACAGCATGATCCCGCATCTCATAGGAGAGACATGAGCAAAGAAGCTCGTTTTAGAAGAGGCCTCACCACAGCTGTGGCTGCGGCCGCTGCCCTCACCCTCGTCACCGGCTGCTCGTCCGGCGCCGGCAGCGACGACTCCGCCTCGGGTGGCGACGTCACCATCGAACTCGCCCAGTGGTGGGAGCCGGAACTGCCCGACGGCGCGCTGCGCACCCTGATGGACACCTTCGAGTCGGAGAACCCCGGCATCAAGGTCAAGCTGCTCAGCGGCCCCTACGCCTCGACGAAAGAGCAGCTCTTCGCCGGCGCGGCGGCGGGCACGATGTCCGACGTCGTCGGCCTCGACGGCGCCTGGGTCAGCGACTTCGCCAAGCAGGGCGCCCTCGCCGACCTCAGCACTCTGATGAAGGACGCCAACTACGACGACAGCGAACTCGCCAGCACCATCGAGGTCGACGGCAAGACCCAGATGATCCCCGTAGTCAACTTCGTCTACCCGCTCTTCACGAACGACGACCTGCTGGCGAAGGCCGGCATCACCGCTCCGCCGTCGACCCGAACCGAGTTCGAGACGGCCGCGAAGGCCGTGACGGCGCTCGGCGACAACACGAGCGGCTGGGTCCTGCCGCTCTCCTCCGAGGCGCCCAACGGCATCCAGAACGACGTGATGTCGTGGGTCTGGTCGTCGGGCGGAACCATGCTGAAGGACGGCAAGCCCGACGTCACCAACGACGACGTCACGTCCGCCGTCGAGTACATCAAGGGCCTGAACGATGACGGCGTGATCGCACCCGGCTCGGCCACGATGAAGGAGCAGGACAAGGTCGAGGAGTTCACCAACGGCCGCGTCGGCATGATGATCGACTCGCTGTCGCACATCGACCTGATCCGCACGTCGAACCCCGACCTCAAGTTCAGCATCTCCGCGATCCCGGCCGAAGACGGCTTCAGCGGAGAGCGCGGAATCCCCTACGCCTCGTGGGGCATCGGCGTCTCGGCCAGCAGCAAGCACCCGGCCGAGTCCTGGAAGCTCGTGCAGTTCCTCATGAGCGAGAAGACGAACTCCGAGCTGTCGACCCTCGCGAACGCGTTCCCGGGCAACACGAAGAGCGTGCCCGACTTCTCGTCGAGCGACCCGCTGTTCAAGGAGGCCTTCGACATCTACTCCGAGGGCAAGCCCGCCAACGAGTTCGTCGGACTGCCGGTTGCCGAACAGCTGATGCGTCTCTTCGACGAGCAGCTGCAGGCGATTCTGCAGGGAAACGAGTCGGTCGATGACGGCCTGAAGAAGGCCCAGGATGCGTGGGTCGGGGAGTTCTAGCCCCCTCGCCCCACAAACACCCGTCGATTGACGGCCGCGCCGCGGCCAGCCCTTGCAGAAAGGGAGCTCCGCGGCGCGGCCACCCCTCACAGAAAGGCTTCTGCAGTGGCCTCGACCAACACCGTCGTCAGACCGGTCAGCACGAAGCGCAGCACCCCCAGGTGGGCTCCCACCGCACGCAGGCTGACCCCCTACGCCTTCCTCTCGCCGACCGTCATCGTGATGCTCGTGCTCATGCTCATCCCGGTGATCATGGTCATCGGGTACTCGTTCATGGACAACGTGATCACGAACAAGTTCCCGGTGTTCGTCGGGCTCGACAACTACGTCGAGGTGCTGAGCGACCCGGTGTTCCGCACCGCGACCGGCAACACCCTCTTCTTCACGCTGGTGAGCGTTGCCGCTCACCTGCTGCTGGGCCTCGGCTTCGCGATGCTGCTGAACTCGCCCCTCGTCGGCAACGTCACGAAGGCGCTCTTCCGGGTCGTCTACATCCTGCCGTGGCTGTTCACCGTCGCCATCATCGCGGTGCTCTGGCGCCTGATGCTGAACCCGAACGGCGTCATCAACTACATCCTCATCTCGCTCGGCCTGACCGACAAGGGCATCGAGTGGCTGTCGTCTCCCGACACGGCGCTGCTCGCCGTGACATTCATCAACATCTGGGCCGGCTACTCGTTCTACATGGTCACCCTTCTCGCCGGTCTGCAGGGCGTGCCCGCCGACCTGTACGAGGCGGCCAGGGTCGACGGCGCATCCGCATTCCAGCGTTTCTGGAACGTGACCCTGCCCCAGCTGAAACCGATCATCATCAGCATGAGCGTGCTCGACATCATCTGGACCTCGCAGCAGTTCGCCCTCATCTGGATGACGACCGGCGGCGGACCCGTCAACGTCACGGAGATGCTCAGCACCTACACCTACAAGCTCGCCTTCAGCCGCTACGAGTTCTCCGTCGCCTCCGCGAGCGCCGTGCTCATCCTTCTTCTCACCATGGTGCTCGCGTTCTTCTACGTGCGTCACCAGAAAGCGCGTGACTGACATGACGACATTCGCCCAGAAACAGAGTTCGGCCGTTCGTACGACACCGGATGGCGCCCGACGCTCGCCCGCGCAGAAGCCGCGGCGCCGGCCGAAGGAGCGACTCGCGAAGGTCGTCATCATCCTGCTGCTGCTGACGGGGGCGGCCTTCGCCGCCTTCCCGATCCTCTGGATGGCCTCGAGCTCGTTCAAGCCGAACACCGAGATCTTCGCCTACCCGCCGCAGCTGATCACCTCGACGTTCTCGTTCGACGCGTACATCACGATCCTCACCGATCCCACGAAGGTGCGCTTCTTCATCAACAGCTACGTCGTCTCGCTGGCCGTCACCGCGTTGACACTGCTCGTGGCGATCCTCGCCTCGTACGCCTTCAGCCGCTACGAGTTCAAGGGCAAGCGCCCGATCAACATGGTCATCGTGAGCATTCAGGCGGTGCCGCCGATCACGCTGCTGATCCCGTTCTTCGGGCTCATGGTGGTGCTCGGCCTCTACAACACGTATCAGGGCCTCATCCTCACCTACCTGGTGTTCACGCTGCCCTACGCGATCATCATGATGACCGGCTACTTCAACACCCTGCCGAAGGAGCTCGACGAGGCGGCCCGCATGGACGGGGCCGGCCCGCTCACCGTGCTGTGGCGCATCCTGGTGCCGATCTCGATACCCGGCATCGTCTCCGTGGGCGTCTACACGTTCATGATCGCGTGGAACGAATACCTCTTCGCCCTCACGCTCACCCGCACGGAGGACATGCGCACGGTGCCTATCGGCATCCAGCTGCTCATGGGCCAGAACTCGTACGAGTGGAACGAGATGATGGCGATGAGCATCCTCGGCTGCATCCCCGTGCTGATCCTCTTCCTCTTCTTCCAGCGCTACTTCATCGGCGGCATGACCGCCGGCGCCGTCAAGAGCTGACCCTTCTTTCCCCCTTCCCTGCGACACCACTGCCTCACCACAAAACAAGGAGAAAACCCACCATGCTCGTATCCGGAAAAGACCTTCTCGATGTCGCCAACGCGAACAACTTCGCCGTGCCGGCGTTCAACGTCAGCGACTACGCCATGATGAACGGCCTCTTCGAGATCAGCGAAGAGAAGCAGTCGCCGCTGCTCATCGCCATCCACCCCGACGAGTTGAGCCACATCGGCACCGATGTGCTGCACGCGATCATCGCCAGGGCGAACCGCTCGAGCGTGCCGGTCACCATCCACCTCGACCACGGCGCGAGCTACGAACAGGTGCTGCTGGCCATTCAGAGCGGCTTCACCTCGGTGATGATCGACGGCTCGATGCTTCCGTTCGACGAGAACATCGCCATCACGAAGAAGGTCGTCGACACGGCACACGCCGTGGGCGTCTCCGTCGAGGGAGAGCTCGGCACGATCGGCAAGACCGACAACGAGGCCGAAGACGGCGCCGCATCCATCATCTACACCGAGCCCGACGAGGCGGTGACGTTCGTCGAGGCCACCGGCGTCGACAGCCTGGCCATCGCCATCGGAACCAGCCACGGCATCTACCCGGCGAGCATGAAGCCCGAGCTCAAGCTCGAGCTGCTCAAGCGCATCAAGGCCAAGGTCAACATCCCCCTCGTGCTTCACGGCGGATCCAACAACCCCGACCGCGAGATCGGCGAGTCGGTGAAGCTCGGAGTGAATAAGATCAACATCTCGTCGGACATCAAGGCGGCTTACCACAACAAGATGCGCGAGGTGCTGGCCGACGCGAGCGTGCGCGAGCCCAACACCATCCAGCCCCCGTCGATCGCCGCGATGAAGGAGACGGCCGCCCAGAAGATCGACCTCTTCGAATCGGCCGGCAAGGCCACGCTGTACTGACCGACGGGCGCGAGCCCACGAAGCGTTTGGTGTCACGATGAATGAGAAGCTCGTGCTGGGTCTCGGCGGAACGGTGGACTACGAGATCGTCTGGGACTCCCGGGTGATCGACGACCTCGTGCTGCACTACGCGATCCAGCCCTCGGAGCTCTCCCGGCTGATCGCGATCCGCAGCGAACGCGACCTGCTGATCGCCCTGCTCGCCTTCGTGAAGGACGGCGCGGGAGGAGAGCGCTTCGTCGCCTCCTCCCGCACGGTCGAAGAGTTCGCCGCCCGATTCCGTCGACGCATCACCCTCGGCGGAACGGGCGTGCGGGCGGCCTACGCGATGGAGGCGCTGGGCGTGACCTGCACCCTGCACCTCGTGAGCATCGACGACAACGTACGCAGGCTGCTCCCCCGGGGCTCGGCCTACATCTCGAGCGCCGAGCGCGACACCCTCGACCCGCACCTCATCGTTCAATTCGTCGAGGGCAGCAGGGTGCGCGTGGGCGAGCTGGAGCTGCGTTCGCCGCACGCCAACCGCGTGATCTTCGCCAACGATCCGCCGAACGCCGAGCTCGTGCTCAGCGACGAACTCGGCAGCAGCCTGGAACAGGCCGAGCTCTTCATGATCTCGGGATTCAACAGCATCCAGAGCGAGGAGACGCTGCTGCGACGCCTCGACGACATTCGCCGGCACCTGAGCCGGCTGCCGCAGAGCGCGCTCGTCTTCTACGAGGACTCAGGCTTCCACGTACCGGCCCTGAGCCGGCACGTGCGCGAGGCCCTGCTCGACCGCATCGACGTGTACAGCATGAACGAAGACGAGATGCAGGCCTACGTCGGCCACCCCGTCGACCTGCTCGACGTCGACGAGGTCTGCGCCGCGCTCGGCGAGCTCCGCGAACTCATCCCGGCCTCGCTGCTGGTGGTGCACACCAAGTTCTGGTCGCTCGCCCTGGGCGAGCGCGCCGGCGACTACGAGGATGCGCTGCGCGGTGCGATCCAGATGGCCAGCACCCGCTACGTGCGCGGCGACGGCTTCACCGAGCGCAACTATGTGCAGACCGGCCTGCTGCCCCTCAACCCGCTGGGGGCCGAGCTGGCCGCCGGTATCCGGGCCCGCCTGGGCGCCGAGGTCTGCTGCGTGCCCGCCTTTCTGCTGACGGTCGAGCAGCCCACCACGATCGGCCTCGGCGACACCTTCGTCGGTGGATTCATCGCGGCGATCGCGCGACGCGCCCCTTCGACAGGCTCAGGGAACGAATCTCAGCCGCGCAGCGCATCCAGGATCTTCACCCTCGCGCCCGTGCGCAGCAGCGAGTTCGAGTAGATCCTCGACCCGAGCAGCACGACCACCACGGTCGTGGCGATGATGACCACCAGCGCGAGAAGCGGCTCCCACCACTCGGCGGTTCCGAGGTAGATGCGCATCGGCATGCCGATCGGTGCCGAGAACGGCACGTACGACATGATCGTGAGCACCAGGTCGTTGTCCCAGGCGAACACGATGAGGAAGTACGGGATCATCACCAGCATCATCACGGGCGTGGTCACCGATCCGATGTCCTCCTGTCGCGACACGAGCGCGGCAGCCGAGGCGAACAGCGCGGCCAGCAGCACGAAGCCCACGGCGAAGAACACCACGAACCAGACGATCGATGGTCCCAGGTCGCCGAGCAGCGCATCCTGCCCCGTCACCACCAGTCCGACGATAGCGGCCGCGGCGATCAGAACGATCTGGCCGAACGCCAGGACCGTGTTGCCGATCACCTTGCCGGCCAGCAGGGCGCGGGCGGAGATCGCCGACATCAGGATCTCGACGACGCGGCTGGCCTTCTCCTCGACGACGCTCTGGGCGATCGTCGTGCCGAACAGGGTCGCCGCCATGAAGAACACGATGCCGAAGCCGAGCCCCACCAGATAGGCGAGCGACCCGTTCTGGTCGGCGGGCTCGAGCAGCGACACCTCGGGCGTCACGCTCAGCAGCTGCACGAGCGCGGTGGGCGCCTCCTCGAGCGCCAGAATCCGGATGCCCGTGGGCCCGTCGCCCGGAACGATCGAGGCCTCGACATCGCCGGCTCGCACGAGCCGCTCGGCATCGCCGACGCTGTCGGCCTCGGTCACGTCGAGCGACGCGACCTGGCTGAACGGCTGGGCATCTCCGACGACGGCGACGCGGGTGACGGAGCTCGAGGCGGACGCGCCGAAGATGCTGCCCGCCACGATCGACGCGATCACGGCCAGCAGCAGGATCGCCGACGAGACGATGAAGGCCTTGCTGCGCAGCCGCATGCGCACCTCGCGGTCGGCGACGAGCACGGCGCTCTGAACGAAGGTGTTGGCCCGGGTGTCTGCGATGGTCATTTCACGACCTCCGTGAAGATCTCGGCGAGCGATCGGTGCCGGGGCGCGAAGCTGGCGACCGGCCCCTGCTGCAGGGCGCGCCGAAGAACGGCCTGCGCGGCCTCGTCGTCGTCGGCCTCGAAGAGGGCGTAGCCCCCGTCGAAGTCGAGCACGGTGACGCCGGGCATCTCGCGCACCCAGGCCGCGTCGGATGCGACGAGCAGTTCGAACTGCCGCACCGCATTGTCGTCCTGCAGCTTCTGGCGAGAGCCGCTGGCCCTGACCTGGCCGTTCGCGATCACGACCACGTCGTCGCAGAGCCGCTCGACGACATCCAGCTGGTGCGACGAGAACAGCACCGGCGCACCCCGCTTCGCCACGTCGTGCAGCACCCCGAGCACGGTCTCGACCGCCATGGGGTCGAGGCCGGAGAAGGGTTCGTCGAGAATGAGTACCTCGGGAGAGTGCACGAGCGCGGCGGCGATCTGGGCGCGCTGCTGGTTTCCGAGCGAGAGGCTCTCGACGGTGCCGTTCGCGCGCTCGGCGAGGCCGAGCCGCTCGAGCAGTTCGGCGGCGTTCGCCTCGGCGTCGCGACGGGAGAGACCGTGCAGCCGGGCGAGGTACACGAGCTGCTCGGCGACCTTCATCTTGGCGTAGAGCCCCCGCTCCTCCGGCATGTAGCCGAAGCGACGCCGATCGGCCGCGCCGAGCACGGAGCCGCCCAGGCGCACCGTTCCGGAGTCGGCGGCGAGCACGCCCAGGATGATGCGCATGGTCGTGGTCTTGCCGGCGCCGTTGCCCCCCACGAACCCGGTCAGTCGGCCGTCTCCGACCTCGAAGCTCACGGCGTCGAGGGCGGTGCGGTCGCCGAAGCGTTTGGTGACTGCGTCGAGCTGCAGCATGGATGTTCCTTCCGTCGCCTCCACGCTATTGAGGGCCGCGCACGCTCACATCCCCCGCCAGACGTAGCGCGCGCAGCCCTCCTCCTCCCGCAGGCGGAGAAGATCAGGCAGAGGTACTCAGGCGCCGGGAACCGCGATGCCGTGCTCGTAGGCGAAGACCACGGCCTGGATGCGATCGCGCACGCCGAGCTTCTGCAGCACCTTCGAGACGTGGGTCTTCACCGTGGCCTCTCCGAGGAAGAGCTCCGCCGCGATCTCGGCGTTGCTCATGCCGCGCGCCACGAAGCCGAGCACGTCGCGTTCGCGGGCCGTGAGGTCGGAGATCATGGCGGCGGCCGCCGCGCTCGAGGCCGCGGTGGCCGCGGCAGCGGCATCCGACCCGGCCGCACTCGCCGCAGCGGCCCTGGCACCGGCGTCGCGCTGCGCGAACCGCTCGATCACGCGGCGCGTCACGTCCGGGCTCAGCAGCGCATCGCCGCGCGCGACGATCTGCACCGCGTCGACGAGCTGCTCGGGCGTGCTGTTCTTCAGCAGAAAGCCGCTGGCTCCGCCCTCGAGCGCCTCGAACAGGTAGTCGTCGCGATCGAACGTGGTGAGCACCAGAACGGCGGGCGGATGCTCGAGGGCCGTGATCAGGCGGGTTGCGGTGAGCCCGTCCATGCCGGGCATCTGCACGTCGAGGCAGACCACGTCGGGAGAGACCTGCCTGATGCGTTCGAGTGCGCCGTGCCCGTCGCGCGCCTCGCCGACCACCACGATTCCGGGCTCGCTCTCGAGGATGATGCGGATGCCGCTGCGCAGCAGATCCTGGTCGTCGACCAGCAGCACGCGGATCTCTGCGTCTGTCACTGCGTCGCCTCCCTCGGGCGTGCGATCGCGGACGCGGTCGGGATGTCGGCCCGCACGAGGTAGCCGCCGCGAGCGCGGGGTCCCGCCTCCAGAGTGCCGCCGACCGCCGCGAGTCGCTCGCGCATGCCCACGATGCCGAGCCCGGAGCCCTGCCCGGTGGCGCTGCCAGCGGGCAGCCCGCCCGAGTCGGTGACCTCGACCTCGACTACCGCATCGAGGTAGCGCAGCCGCGCATCGATCGACGCCGATGCGCCGGCGTGCTTGATGGCGTTCGTGATGGCCTCCTGCACGACGCGGTAGACCGTGATCGACACCAGGGGGCTGAGCGGGCGCGGGTCTCCGACGATGGTGAGCTCGGCGGCGAGCCCGGCGGAGCGGGCGTCGCCGAGCAGCTCGGGCAGCTGCTCGACACCGTGCATGCTGGGACCGTCGACCGCGTCGCCCGCCTCGATCGGCCGGCTGTCGTCGCGCAGCGTGGTGAGCATGCGGTGCAGTTCGTCGACCGCCTCGCGCGCGCTCGACTCGATGGCCGACAGCGACTCGACGGCCTGCTGCGGGTCGCGCTGCAGCACACGCCGGGCGGCGCCGGCCTGCACCCCCATCACGGAGACATGGTGCGCGACGACGTCGTGCAGTTCGCGGGCGATGCGCAGGCGTTCGAGCGACACGGCCTGGGCCGCCGTGCGCTCGCGCTCCTCGGCGAGCTGCTCGGTGCGGTCCTGCAGGGCGGCGCGCTCGCGAGCGGCGATCCAGGCCCTGCTGCCGAAGTAGTAGGCGCCGCCGAAATAGAGCAGGTTCTGCAGAATCGTCACGAGACCGACCGCGACGACCGGTGAGACCGAGCCCACGACATCCCTGTCTGCGAGGCTGGCGGCGAAGGCCGGCGCGAGCAGCGCCGAGAACAGCCACACGAACATGCCCGCGATCACCACGAGTCGCGACACCATCGAGAGGCGACGGTGCCTGCCCCAGGCTCCGGCCGTGTACATGGCGATGAAGAAGGCGATGTTGCTGAAGAGCACTTCGGGCACGTTCAGTATCTGAACGGCCATGAACACGGCCGCGCTGACGACGAGCACCGACACGGGGTAGCGCCGCCGCCACGCCAGGGGCGCGCTCTGCAGCAGCACCATCAGCACTCCGAGCCACACAGGCGCCGGGTCGGGGTAGAAGCCGATCGAGTAGTAGAGCTCGAGGCTGCCGAGGCTCAGCACGAAAACGACCACGGCCAGCACGGCGTCGTTCCTGTACCCCCGGCGCAACGGCCGCGGGCGCACCCATGCGTCGTCGAGTGCATCGACCCTGCTGTTCGTCACAGCACTCACGCTAGCGAAACGCGGGGCGAGGCACCTCCCTCTTCAGGGGGAGGCGGCGCGTGCGGCTACTTGTTCGAGCTCGTGTACCCCGCGTCGTGGAGCAGTCGACGAAGGTCGAGGACCATCTGCTCGTCGACATCCTTGTGCTTGGGCTTCGTGAGCACGATGCGCCCCTCGCCCAGCTTCACGACGAACTTGCCGTCGTGCTCCTCACGCACATCGGCGACCTCGTCGAGGAGACCGATCACGTCGTTCCACTCGAGGTTGTGGGTGGTGGGGTGGCGCTCGATGTGCTCGAGCGTGGTGCGGTGGTGCTGGCTCACATGCAGGGGTTCGGTCGCGTCGGTCATACGACGAACCTAGACAAGATCACCCTCGAAGGCATTCGACATACGTCGAACGTCGATACCGTGCACACTCGGCGGCCTCCGGGGCGCGAGAGGATGGCATCTGCACGTCTCAACCGAAGCCGAGCCGCACCCGCCGAGAGGACCCGACGCACCCATGCCCCGTCGCATCCCGACCGTTCGACACGGCGCCGGTTTCTGGATCGTCGCCGTCACCTTCCTTCTCGTGATGGCCTACTCGACCGTGCCCACGCCGCTGTACCCGCTGTACCAGCAGCGCGACGGGTTCCCGGCCTTCGTGATCACGCTGATCTTCGCCGCGTATGCGGTCGGCGTGATCGTGAGCCTCTACCTCGCGGGGCACGTGAGCGACTGGCTCGGCCGGCGCCGGGTGCTCGTCGTCGCCGTCCTCGTCTCCGCCCTGTCGGCCGTGCTCTTCCTGCTGTTCCCCGAGGTTCCGGGGCTCATCGTCGCCCGCCTCGTCAACGGGGCGAGCATCGGCATGCTCACGGCGACGGCCACGGCGCACCTGGGCGAGCTGCGCGCCACAGCGCGGCCGAATGAGAACACCGTGGTCGCGGCATCCGTCTCGGGCGCGGCGAACCTGGGCGGCCTCTCGCTCGGGCCGCTCATCGGCGGGCTCTTCGCCGAGTTCCTGCCCGACCCCCTCGTGCTGCCTCACCTCGTGTTCCTGCTCGTGCTCATCGTGGCCGCCGTGGCGCTCATGCTGGTGCCCGAGACCGTCGACGTTCCCGACGAGCGGCCGGCCTACCACCCGCAGAAGCTGTCTGTGCCGGAGGGCGCACGCCGGCCCTTCGTCATCGCAGCCTTCGGGGCGTTCTCGGGCTTCGCGGTGTTCGGACTCTTCACCTCGCTCGCACCGACGTTCCTCGTGGTCACGTTCCAGGCCGGCGACCACCTGCTGGCCGGGGCCACGTCTTTCTCCGTCTTCGCCGCCGCAGCCGCAGGTCAGATCCTGCTGACGCCCGTCCCGGTCTACCGGCAGTTCACCATCGCCATCGCGGCCTGCTCGACCGGGCTCGTCCTCGTTGCACTCGGGGCGCTGCTTCCGCAAATCGTTCTCTTCATCGGGGGCGGCGTTATCGCCGGACTCGGTGTGGGCCTGCTGTTCAAGGGGGCGATTGGCACCGCCGTCTCGCTCGCAGACCCGAAGCGCAGGGGAGAGACGCTCGCGCTCATCTTCCTCGTCGCCTACGCGGGCCTCGCCATCCCCGTGCTGGTCGTGGGCGCCGCGCTCGCCTTCGAGCCCCCCACCGCCGTGCTGCTCGTCTTCGTGGTGCTCGTGCTCGCCGCGACGGTCACGGCCGGAACCCTCATGCGGCGCCGGGCACGGGCAGCCAGCCGGCAATAGATTCCATCCGGCAATAGATGTTGTCACCCACCGCTTATGGCAGCGTTTAGGGCACAATCGATACAGGCACCTGCGACATCCACCCACACCAGAACAAGGAGCACACCATGGCAGTCTTCTCCCGCGGTTTCGGGGCTCGCAGGCGCGAGTCCGACCCGGAGCTTCCCCCGGGCCAGTACCTCACCGAAGACTTCCCGGTGCTGTCGGCAGGGCCCACTCCCCGCATCGACATCGCCGACTGGAGCTTCAGCATCACCACCGAGTCCGGTGCCGTGACGACCTGGAGCTGGGACCAGCTCATGGCTCTGCCCATCGAAGACGTGCACACCGACATCCACTGCGTGACGCGTTGGTCGAAGCTCGGCACGTCATGGCGCGGTGTCTCTCTCGACACCCTCTTCGCCGACATCGACACCTCTGACGAATACACGATGGTCTCGTCGTACGGCGGCTACACGACGAACGTCCCCCTCGAAGACCTGCTCGGCGGCAAGGCCTGGATCGCCTTCGAGTTCGACGGCGAGCCGCTCGACCCCGAGCACGGCGGCCCTGCCCGGCTGCTCGTTCCGCACCTCTACTTCTGGAAGAGCGCCAAGTGGGTGCACGGCATCCGCATGCACTCCGACGACGACCCCGGCTTCTGGGAGCAGAACGGCTACAACATGTACGGCGACCCCTGGAAAGAGCAGCGGTACTGGTAGTGGCGATCGTCGCCGGCTGGCTTGTAGGAACGGTGGCCCGGGCCATGCGTGTGACGCCCCAGGGCCGTGTTCTCGTTCTCGACGTGCCCGAGTGGCCCGGCAACCTGGCCGGACAGCACCTCGACCTGCGCCTGACCGCTGAAGACGGCTACCAGGCCGTGCGCTCGTACTCGATCGCCTCGTTCGGCGACGGGCACAGCGTCGAGCTCGCCGTCGACGAGTTGCCCGACGGCGAGGTCTCGCCCTATCTCGTGCAAGACGTGCAGCCCGGCGACATGCTCGAGGTGCGCGGGCCGCTCGGCAACTTCTTCGTCTGGCGCGACTCCCAGATCGAGCCGGTGCAGCTCATCGCCGGCGGGTCCGGCATCGTTCCGCTCGTGTCGATCGCCCGTGCGCACCGGGCGGCGGCGAGCGCGGCGAAATTCCGGATGCTGTACTCGGTTCGTGCGCCGGAGGACGCGTACTACGCATCGGAACTCGAGGGACTCGTCGACGACAGTTTCGCCCTCGACTGGGTCTACACCCGCACCGCCCCAGCCGGCTTCGCGCGCACGGCCGGACGCGTCACTCGGGCCGACATCGAGGCATCCACCCTGCCCGTGGCCGACAACCCGCTCGTGTATGTCTGCGGGCCGACCGGTTTCGTCGAGGCGGTCGCGCGCATCCTGGTCGACCTGGGGCATCCGGCCGAACGAATCAAGACCGAGCGTTTCGGAGGAAGCTGACATGCCCGAGCACGCCCAGCAAGCGAACGTCCCCGTGAGCCGCGTCGACGGCAACGCGGCCGCAGGCCCCCTCGGCGAGATTCTGAGCATCGACATCACGACGGCGGTCGGCACGTGCCGGCACTGCGGCGACGCCGCCGCTCTGAGCGAGGCGATCGTCGAGCGGGATGCCGAGGGAGTGATCATGCTGTGCCGCTCCTGCGGGCGCACCCTCGTGACCTACATCAGCCACGCCGGACGGCAGTACCTGGAGTTCGCGGGCCTCAAGAGCCTGAGCGCGGCGTCCTGAGCCGTTCGCATATCCGCGCCCCTTCGGTGCATCCGCTGCCGGACGGCCGGGAGCGGATGCACCCACGGGGCGCGGATGGGCGAGGCCCCGCTGGTAGCCTGCCGGAATGGCCTCCGGAGTAACGATCTACGACCTGCGCGGCGCCTCGTTGATGGCGCCGTTCACCGATGAGCAGCTCGAAGACCTCACCGCGCACAGTTTCGTCGTGTCGCTCAGCCGTGGCGAACTGCTGTTCGAGGAGGGCACGGCCAGCGCGCACTTCTACATCGTGCGCACGGGGCGCATCCGCATCGCCCGGCGCTCGTCGGAGGGCACAGAGCTCGGCCTCTCCGTCGTCGAGGGCGGCGGCACGATCGGCGACCTCTCGGTGATGGACGGCCTCGCGCGCTCAGCGACGGCCGAGTCGATCGACGAGGCGGAGGTGATCGCGGTGCCGGCCGATCGCATCCGGGCCCTTCTCACGAGCTCGCCCGAGGCGCTGATGTCGGTCGTCGAGGAGCTCGCCTCCATCGTGCGGCGCCTCACCGGCGCCCAGAGCGACCTCGTATTCCTCGACCTGCCTCGCCGGCTCGCCAAGCTGCTGCTCACCTACATTCCCGAGTGGCGCCACGACCTCAATCAGGTCACCGTCGAACTGCCGATGAGCCAGGCGGGCATCGCGGCGCAGCTCGGCGTCGCGCGCCAGTCGCTCAACACGGCGCTGCGCACCCTCACCCGAGACGGACGCATCACCGTCGACGGTCGCCGCGTGACTCTCAGCGACGTCGGGTCGCTCAGGGCCTACGTCAACTCGTAGGCGGCGCCGTCACGTGCCGACCGGCGACGTGGCCACCTCGCGGGCGAGCTCCTCGAGGTCGCGCACGGTGCGCCCGTCGGCGTCGCGGCCGGCCGGATTCGCCAGCGGCCACACATCGATGGCCTGCTCGTAGAGACGCGTGGCCGCGGTCGCCGCCCCGAGTCGTCGGGCCGAGTCGGCGGCGGCCAGCAGCCAGTGCACGGCTCGGCGCGCGGCCGATTCGGTGGATGCCGACGGTGCGGTCTGCAGCTGCAGTGCGTCGACGAGGTGCTGGGCGATGACGGCCGCGGCCCGAGAGCCCTCGTCGGGGGCGCTCTCGAGGAAGTCGACCGTGGCGAGGTGCCGCTCGCTGCGCGACCTGCGCGATTGCATCTCGTAGGCCACCTGCCTGATGAGCGGGTGGCTGAACACGTACTGCCCGCGCTCCGACGACAGCGGGTCGGTGATCGAGATCAGGATGCCGCGGGTCTCGAGCGTGGCGACGTCTGCGGCGAGGTCGCCCGGCGAGCGTCGCGACACCGCGGCGAGCGCGGGCATGGAGAAGGAGAATCCGAGCACGGCGGCGAGCTGGGCCACGAGCCGCGCACCCGGCTCGAGTGCGTCGAGGCGTGACGCGATCAGCACGCGCAGGCTCGCGGGGGGCTCGGCGTCGGCCAGCATCCGGGCGCTGATTCCCGGGGCGAGGCGCAGGCCCTGCACCGTGTCTTCGAGCAGGCCGTCGTCGACGAGGCTGCGCAGCAGCTCGCGCGCGTAGAGGGGAACGCCGCCGACGCGGGCGGAGAGCAGATGCAGCACGTCGCGGGGCAGCTCGGGAGCGAGTCCGGCGATGAGTGCCACGATCGACTCCTCGTCGAGGGGCGAGAGTTCGAGCAGTGTGGTGTTCTCGCCCACGCCCACGGCGGGCCGCCGCACGAGCAGCTCGGGCCGCGTGACGATCACGATCAGCACGGGTGCCGGATTCTCTCGGCGCAGATGCTCCACGAAGTCGATCAGGCCGTCGTCGGCCCAGTGCGCGTCTTCGATCACCCAGACGACGGGAGCGTTCTCTCCGGCGGACATCCGCTCGAACCAGAGCGACCACGCGGCGAAGTACTCGTCGCGCCCATAGCCCGCGGAGCCGGAGGTCAGCAGCGGAGCGCCGTCGGCATCGGCGCCCAGCAGGGGCGCGAGCCGTTCGCACATCCAGTCGAGATCGTCGAGCTGGGTCGAGTTCGCCGGCGTCCAGCTCACGAGCTTGGTGCGCAGGCGGCCCAGCGCAACAGCCTCGCTCTCGCCCTCGACCGAGCCGATGCGGGAGCGCACGGCCGACGACAGGGCCGAGTACGAGACGCCCTCGCCATACGACAGGCAGCGCGCCGAGTGCCACATGATGGCCATCGGCACGTGGTCGAGGTGGTCGCGCAGCTCGAGCACCAGGCGGCTCTTGCCCACGCCGGCGTCGGCGGAGACGACCGCGACGTGCGGGCGGCCGGTGGCCACGACACGGTCGAAGGATGCGGTGAGCACGTCGCGCTCGGCATCGCGGCCGACCAGCGCGGTGAGGATCTCGGCGGCGGGCGCCGCGCCCGATCCGGTCTCGGAGATGACGCGGAGCGCGGGGTAGGCGGGCACCTCGTCGGCGATGCCCTTGATCGCGACGCGGATCTCTCGTCCGAAGTCGATGCGATCCACCGTGAGGGTGCGCGTGTGCGCATCGGTGAGCACGGTTGCGGGCGCGGCCGCTCCCTGCAGGCGTGCGGCGAGGTTGACGGCGGCACCCGTGACCATGCCCTCGCCGGCCGCTCCGAGCACGACGGCGACCTCGTCGGTCACCACGCCGACGCGCACGGCGAGTGCGCCCATACCAGATGCCCGGCCGTAGTCGCCCACGGCCCGGGTCAGCTCGAGGGCGGCGCGCACAGCACGCTCGGCGTCGTCCTCCCGGGTTCGCGTGGCGCCCCACACCGCCATCACGGCGTCGCCGATGAACTTCTCGACGACTCCGCCGAGCGTTTCGATCGTGCTGCGGCAGAGGGCGAAGTAGCCCGAAAGAAGCTCGCGCACGTCTTCGGCGTCGGTGCGCTCGGCGAGTTCGGTGAATCCGACGAGGTCGGCGAACAGGATGCTCGTGAAGCGTCGTTCGGCGGGCTGCGGCTCCGCTGAGCCCGGCAGCGCCGCGCCGCACCGGAAGCAGAAGTTCGCGGCGTCGACCGATCGCGCGCCGCAGGCGGGGCAGATGCGGGCACCGGGTGCCGAGGAGGCGGGGCCTCCACTCGCCGAGGGGGCCGGGCTCGCCGACGGCGACGTGCTGCCTCTCTCGCCGTCACCCCACATGCCCCTCATTTTAGGCACGGGAGAGTCGGGCAGATTACACCTCATCGGCGGAAGCAGCCTGAGAGTGCGCGCACGCCACACGCGCTTGGTAAACTACCACGATGGCTCGTACCCGGGAGTTCGACGACGCAATGCTCCGCCACGCCTCGCGCGAGCTGTTCTGGAGCAACGGATTCGCGAACACGTCGATCGGCGACATCTCCGCGGCCACCAGGGTCGGCAATGGCAGCATCTATGCCGCCTACGGCAGCAAGTTCGATCTGTTCTTCACCGTTCTCGAGTCGTACTGCCAGACCCGCATCGACATCGTGAGCGCGGCCATGGCTGTCGGCAGCACGGCAGAGGAGTCGATTCGCGAGTTCTTCGACGTGATCGTCTCCGACTGCTCGAACCAGCTCGACCGACGCGGATGCCTGATGCTCAACAGCATCGCCGAATTCGGCGGCAGAGACGATCGGGTCATCGAGCTGTGCCGCACCACGACCGAGACGATGGAGCGACTGGTCGCGGAACGACTGGCCGACGCATCCCCGAATTCACCCGAGGTACTCGATGTCGAGCTTCTGGCCTCGCAGATCATCCTCGTCTCGCAGGGTCTCATTCAGATGAGCAAGCTGCAGGTCCCGCGCGAGAAGCTGGCTGCGATAGCCGATGCGTACTGCGACGGGCTCGCGTAGCCTCTCACCGCCCGGCATCGACCCGCCACAACGGCGAACGCGACAGCCCGGATTAGACAGATCCGCACTGCACCCGGGCCCGATCAGGCGGTAGCGTGACTGCAGGGGCGGCTGTGGCCGTGGCCCCCTCTATCGATTAAGAGGAGCAGTTCAATGACCGACGCCACCGAGAACCAGCCCATCGTTCACCATTGGGTCGACGGCGCAGAGTACCTGTCGACATCCGGTCGCACCGCCCCCGTGTACGACCCGGCCCTCGGTGTGGTGACCAAGCAGGTCGCCCTGGCCGACCAGGCCGAGATCGACGCGGTCGTGGCGAGCGCGAAGGCGGCCTTCCCCGGCTGGCGCGACACGTCGATCACGAAACGGCAGCAGGTGCTCTTCACCTTCCGCGAGCTGCTGGCGTCGCGCAAGGCCGAGCTGGCAGACATCCTCACGTCGGAACACGGCAAGGTGCTCTCCGATGCCCTGGGCGAGATCACCCGCGGCCTCGAGGTCGTCGAGCTCGCCACCGGGTTCCCGCACCTCATCAAGGGCGAGTACTCCGAGAACGTGTCGACCGGTGTCGACGTGTACTCGCTGCGGCAGCCGCTCGGCGTCGTCGGCGTGATCAGCCCGTTCAACTTTCCGGCCATGGTGCCGATGTGGTTCTTCCCGATCGCGATCGCAGCGGGCAACACGGTGGTGCTGAAGCCGAGCGAGAAGGATCCGTCTGCAGCGAACTGGCTCGCCGAACTCTTCACCGAGGCCGGCCTCCCCGACGGCGTTCTCAACGTGCTGCACGGCGACAAGGTCGCGGTCGACGGCCTGCTCGAGCACCCCGATGTCAAGAGCATCTCGTTCGTCGGATCCACGCCCATCGCCCAGTACATCTACGAGACGGCGGCGAAGAACGGCAAGCGCGTGCAGGCGCTCGGAGGGGCGAAGAACCACATGCTGGTGCTGCCCGACGCCGATCTCGACCTCACGGCCGACGCGGCGATCAACGCCGGCTTCGGATCGGCCGGCGAGCGCTGCATGGCCATCTCCGTCGTCGTCGCGGTCGAGCCCGTCGCCGACGAGCTGATCGAGAAGATCACGCAGCGTATGGCAGGGCTGAAGACCGGCGACGGACGCCGCAACTGCGACATGGGTCCGCTGGTCACCGAGGCGCACCGCGACAAGGTCGCCGGCTACATCGACATCGCGGCGACCGACGGCGCGACGGTCGTCGTCGACGGACGCGGCATCGAGGTCGACGGCGCTGCCGAGGGATTCTGGCTCGGCCCGACACTCCTCGACAACGTGCCCGTCACATCCCGCGCGTATACAGAGGAGATCTTCGGACCGGTGCTGTCTGTGGTTCGGGTGTCGTCGTACGAGGAGGGCGTGGCGCTCATCAACAACGGCGCCTTCGGAAACGGAACCGCGATCTTCACGAACGACGGAGGGGCCGCGCGCCGCTTCCAGAACGAGATCGAGGTGGGCATGATCGGCATCAACGTTCCCATTCCCGTGCCGGTCGCGTACTACTCGTTCGGCGGATTCAAGGACTCGATCTTCGGCTCGAACAAAGCGTACGGCGTGCACGGCTTCGACTTCTTCACCCGCGAGAAGGCCGTGACCAGCCGCTGGCTCGACCCGTCGCACGGCGGAATCAACCTGGGCTTCCCCCAGAACTAGCGCGTGGGGCGGTCACACAGGCCACCCTTCGACAGGCTCAGGGAACGACGAGCTCAGAGAACGGGGCCGCGCTGCTCGGCGAAGGTGAGCGCGGCCCAGAGTTCCGCCCTGTCGGCGAAGCGGTCCAGGTCGAGGCCAAGCAGCTGCTGCACGATCGCGAGGCGCGCCCGCAGCGTGTGCCGGTGCACGCCCAACGCCTTCGCCGCCGGGTCCCACGCCCCGTTCGCGTCGAGCCAGGCGGCCGCGCTGGCGAGCAGCACGTCGACATCACTCCGACCGGATGCCGTGAGCGGCTCGAGCACGCGCGCCGCGACATCCTGGGCCCCGGCCCGGGCGAGAACGCCCAGCACGCCCGATCCGGCGAGCTCGCCGAACGCGGCCGTCGGACGCTCGGCCGTCGTGACCGACAGCGCGCGGCGGGCCTCGGCGAGTCCCCGGGCCAGCTCGGTCCAGGCAACGGGAGCCGAGGTGCCCGACCTGATCGCGAGGCGATCGAATTGCGGAGGGAGCGTGCCCACCGCCGACGCCACGAGCACGAGCTCGTCGTCGCGTTCGGCGAAGAACACCGTGCCCCGGCGGCGCTCCGACACGAGCTCCAGCTCGGTGAGAAGCGACTCTGGCACGTCGGCGGCTGCTGCCACCGTGACGGTCAGCGGCTCTGCCGGGAGGTCGCCCCACAGCCTGCGGGCCGTTCTCTGGGCCCCCTCGACGTTGCCCTCGAGCAGCAGTTCGAACAGCCCGCTGCGCAGGTCGCGGCGTGCGCCCTCGAGCGCGCGACTCTGCTCGAGCGCGATGGAGGCGAGCGCGATGACGCTCGTCACGAGGTCCGCGCCCGCGCCGTCGAGGGGCGCCAGGGTTCCGAGCGCCAGCACCCCGCGCAGGCTGCCGCCGCTGCCGAGCGTCTGCAGCACGACGCTGCCGTCGGCGGCACTCAGGCGGGCCCCCGCCCGCGATCCGTTCGCGAGAACCTGGCCCACGGCATCCTGCACCGCGTCGTGGAGCGACGCCGGCATGCTGCGCTCGGGCGATGAGCGCACCTCGTCGCCCAGGCTGTCGAAGAGCACGACCCAGCAGCCGAGGCGGCGCTCGAGCTCGGCGAGGATCGCCTCGAGGCCGTCGGGGCGCAGTGCCGCGAGGGCGATCGAGCGCTGCGCGTCGAGCGACCACTCGAGGCGCTCGCGCTCGTCGAGGGCGATCACGTCGGCGACCGCGCGGATGATCGCGATGAACGGCGTGCGGTCGGCGACCTCGAAGAGCGGGATGCCGCGGGTCTCGCAGGCGCGCACGAGGGCGGGCGGCACATCGTCGTGGATGATGCTCGTGGCGAAGCCGAGGCCGAGGATTCCGCGGTCGCAGAGCCGGGCGACGTAGGCGTCGATGTCGGCGTCCGCTGTTCCGGGGCGCATCTGGTCGCCGTCGGTCAGCAGCAGCTGCCCCTCCTCGAGCCACGGCGTCGGATCGGGGAAGTCGGAGCTGTGCACCCAGGCGATCGGAGCGTCGAGCTGCGCCAGGTTCTCGCCCGCGAGCAGGCGCAGGTGGAAGCGCTCATCCGCGAGCAGAGTGCGGAGCGAGGTGGGCATCTACCGAGGGTACCGGTGGTCTCGTTCCCTGAGCCTGTCGAAGGGCAGCCCGCTCAGTGGCGCTGCACCTGCCCGCGAACTCTGCGGCGCACCAGCACCGCCGTCGCGCCGAGCAGCAGCAGCATGCCGGCGAGCGCGAGCCGCGCCGTCGCATCCATGCCCGTGAGGCCGAGCATGCCGGCCACACCCGAGCCCCCGGAGGACGCCGAGCCCGAGCCTGTCCCTGCTCCCGCACCCGCACCGGGCTGGCCGCCCTCGCCCGGCACCGTCGCATCGACCCCGACCTCGATCGTCGTGAGGAACACGTCGCCCGACCCCGCATTGGATGCTCCGTCGACGGCCCCGTAGGTGAGCCCCTGAACATCGGCGGTGCCGTCGCCGCGCGCCGACGCGAACAGGTTGCCCTCGTCGTATTCGTCGGCGCCGTCGCGCTGCGGGGTTCCGAACTGGCTGCGCGCGGTCTCGGCGCCGGATGCGTCGAGGGTCGCGGTGAACACGTCGACTCCGCCGGCACCGCCCTCTGCGAAGCGCCCCGCCGTGTGGCCGACGAGCACGACAGCGCCGTCGGGGCCGGCAACCAGGGCCGCGCCCCTGTCGTCGTCGGCCGTTCCGAGCTGCGTCGTGAAGAGCGCCGCCCCGGAGCCGTCGAACGAGCGCACGAAGGCGTCGTTGCCGCCCGCCGCCGTTGCTCCAGACAGCGAGCCCCCGGTGAAGCCTGCCGCGACCACGCCCGCAGGAGTCGCGATCAGGGCGCTGACCTGATCGCCCTCCTCGGTGCCGAACTGCTGCAGCCACTCCCGCGTTCCGTCGGCCGAGTACTTCGCGATCCACGCGTCGTAGCCGCCCGAGCTCGACGCCCCGGGCATCGCGGCTCCGGCCGTTCCGGCCAGATAGACGCCGCCGTCGCTCGCGAGGGCCGCGGCGAAGGCCTTGTCCTCGCCCGTGCTGCCGAACTGGTGCGACCACGCGACCCGGCCATCGGCATCCACCCGCGTGACCATCGCATCTTTATCGCCCGCACTCGTTTCGCCGTCGAGGGCTCCCGAGGTGTAGCCCGCGAGGTAGGCCCCGCCCGCTCCGTCGGCCGCCACCCCGTAGGCGCGGTCGGCGGCCGAGGCCGAACCGATGGATGTCTGCCACAGCACGGTTCCGTCGCCGCCGGCCCGGGCGACCAGCACGTCGTCGTTCACCGCGCCCGCGTGGTCGCGCTTCGAGTAGCCGCCCACGATCACCGAGTCGTCGGCGGAGGCGACCACACCGTAGGCGCGATCGTCGAGTGCGGAGGCGATGGCGCTCGACCACACTTCGGAACCGTCGGCAGCGAAGCGCTGCAGCACGATGTCGAGGCCGCCGGCCCCGCCGACGCCGCCGAGCGCTCCCGCCGCGTTCACGGCCTGCACTCCGCCGTCGCTCAGCGCGAGCACTCCCCCGGCGCGGTCGTCGCCCGCGGTGCCGAGCTGCGTTCCCTCGAACGGCGCACGGGGCGTGGTCTGCAGGTAGCCCGCGATGTCCTGGATGCCCTCGCGGAACCCCTCGCGCCACACGCCCCAGTCGTGCCCGCCGTTGTAGACGCGGAACTCCGCGGTGATTCCGGGCACGCGCTTGGCCGCGTTGTAGAGCGTCGCCGACTCGTAGTCGATGTCGTGGTTCACGTCGGCCGGGTCGGGGTTCACGTACTCGTCGTCGCCGACCGCGATGAACAGGTGCAGCGGCGACGCGGGGTCGAACGCGGCGAACGTCGCGGGGTAGTTGAGCGAGAGGTAGCGCTGCTCGTCGAAGACCTGGTCGCCCACGCCGTAGGCGCCGAACTCGCGCGCCGACGAGTCGACCGGCGGGGTCGGCACGTAGACCGCGGGGCTCAGGATGAGCGCGTTCGCGAAGAGGTCCTGGTGCGCGGTGGCGTAGCGCAGAGCGCCCGCGGCGCCCATCGAGTAGCCGCCCACGACGCGGGATGCGCGGTCGTCGATCGTGGCGTACTTCTGATCGATCGTCGGAATGAGCTCCGTCGTGAACGCCGTCTCGACGGCCACGCCGGGCGTCGCCCCGCCGGTGTACTGCGAGTCGACGTAGTAGTTGCCTCGCTCGTTCCACGGCGCATCCGGCATCACCACCACCATCGGCGGGATGCTGCCTGCCGCGATCAGCTCGTCGAGGTCGGGGCCGACCTGCTGCCACGCGGCCTGCGTGTCGCCGCGGCCGTGCAGAAGATAGAGGGTCGGATACCGCGTCGCTCCCGACGCGTCGTACCCGTCGGGCAGGTAGACCGTGTAGTCGACGGGCCCGCCGATGGCCGAGCTCTCGAACGAGCCCGCCTCGAACGTGCTGGCGGCGGCCTGTGCCGGTGCGGCGGGCAGGGCGAGGATGCCCGCCCCCGCGAGTGCGAGCGCGGCGAGAGCCGCGGTCTTCGACGTCCACATCATTGTGTTGCCTCTCTGGTGGTGCTGGATGGTGCTGGATAGTTCGGGTCAGACGACAGGGTCAGGCGAGGGTCAGCCGAGGGTCAGGCGAAGGGCTCCGCCGCGCGGAGGATCGACCGCGCCCGGCCGAGCATGGCCGCGTCGACCATCTCGCCGCTCGCGAGCGTCGCGACTCCCCCTGCCTCGCCGACCGAGAGCACCTCGCGGGCCCAGCCGAGCTCGGCGTCGGTCGGGGCGAACGCCTCGTGGATGACGGGCAGCTGGCTGGGGTGGATGGCGGAGCGGCCGAACCAGCCCGACTCGCGGCCGCGCAGGGTGTCGGCGCGCAGCGCATCCAGATTGCGGATGTCGGGGAACGCCGACATCATCGGCGCCTCCAGCCCGGCCGACCGGGCCGCGTACAACAGCCGGATGCGGGCGTAGTCGAGCACGGCGGGCGCGCGCGTGCCGAGCTCGCTCGCGAGGTCGGATTCGCCGAGCGCGAGCCTCGTCACGGCCGGATGCGCGGCGATCGCGTAGGCGTTCTCGACGCCCAGCGCCGACTCGACGAGGGCGGTCACCGGCAGCCCGGAGGCGAGGCCCGCGAGCACATCGAGCTGCCCGGGCGTCTCGACCTTGGGCACGCGCAACTCGATCGCGGCGGGCGATGACGCCAGCGCGCGCGCATCGTCGTCTCCGCGTTCGCCGCTGTTGATGCGCACCTGCACGACGGCCAGCGCGGGATGCCGTTCGTCGCCCGGCCGGAATGCGGCGAGCCAGTCGAGCACGGCCTCACGGGCGGCATCCTTGCGCTCGGGCGCGACCGCGTCCTCCAGATCGAGGATCACCATGTTCGCGCCGCTAGCCGCCGCCGTCTCGAAGCGGTCGGGCCTGTCTCCGGGAACGTACAGCGCCGCGACGATGGGCCGGGCGGCGAACGGTCGGGCACCGGATGCGCGGGCGCTCACAGGATCCCCCGTTCGCGCAGCGCCGCCCGCTGTTGGGCCGTGATGCCGATCTCGTCGAGCACCTCGTCGGTGTCGTGACCGTGCGGTCGACCGCTGAACCGGATCGCTCCGGGCGTCTCGGAGAGGCGGAACAGCACGTTCTGCATCTTGACCGGGCCCAACTCGTCGTCGTCGACGCTCTGAACGGTGCCGAGCGCGGCGTACTGCGGATCGGAGAGGATGCCCCGCACGTCGTAGACGGGCGCGACGGCGGCCTGCGCCCTCTCGAACTCCTCGAGCACCACCGCCGTGGGGCGAGCGGCGACCCAGGATGCGACGGCCTCGTCGAGCTCGTCGGCGTGCTGCGCCCTGCTGTGCCCGCTCGAGAACCACGGTTCGTCGACGAGTTCGGGTCGGCCGACGAGGGTCATCACACGCTCGGCGATGGACTGCGAGCTGGTCGAGATGGCGACCCACTCGTCGTCGGCCGTGCGGTACACGTTGCGCGGCGCGTTGTTCACGCTGCGGTTGCCGGTGCGGGCCTGCACGGTTCCGAGCTGGTCGAAGGCCGTGATCTGGCCGCCGAGCAGCATCAGGATGGGCTCGATGATGGCCATGTCGACCACCTGGCCGCGGCCGGTCGCCTCGGCGGAGCGCAGTGCGACCATCACGGCGTAGCTCGTGGCGAGCGCAGCGATGCCGTCGGCGAGACCGAAGGGCGGCAGGGTGGGCGGGCCGTCGGGCTCGCCCGTGAGCGCCGCGAATCCACTCATCGCCTCGGCGAGGCTGCCGAAGCCGGGCCGCGCGGAGTAGGGCCCGAACTGGCCGAAGGCGGTGACCCGCGCTATGACCAGCGCCGGGTTGGCGGCGAGAAGCGCATCCGGGCCCAGGCCCCACCGCTCGAGCGTGCCGGGCCTGAAGTTCTCGATCAGCACGTCGGCCGTGCGCACGAGCTCGAGTAGCACAGCGGCCCCATCGGCCTGGCCGAGGTTGAGCGTGACCGTGCGCTTGTTGCGGCCGAGCGTCTTCCACCAGAGATTCACGCCGTCTTTGGCCGGTCCGTGGCCGCGCGAGGCGTCGGGCTTCAGCGGGTGCTCGACCTTGATCACGTCGGCCCCGAAGTCGCCGAGGAACGTGGCCGCGAGCGGACCCGCGAACAGCGTCGAGACGTCGAGCACCCTAACTCCGTCGAGAGGCGCGGCGCTCATGATTCGTCCTCCAGGTCCCACGCGAGGCGGAAACCGATGTTCGGCGACCTCGAGATCCCCAGCCCGGTGAGCAGGTACTTCAGGCTGAAGTCGGGCTCGCGGCGGCCTCCGTCGACGTACCAGTCGGAGCCCTGCGCCTCGTAGTCGGCGCCGCCCTTCAACTGCACGAAGCGGGTGACGCCGTCGCTGTGCTCGCTCTCGGTCCAGTTCCAGACCCACGGCTCGGCCCGCTCGAAGGCACCATCGGATGCCGCCAGCTGCCACTCGAATTCGGTGGGCAGGCGGGCCCCGGCCCACGCGGCGTAGGCTCGCGCGTCGTCGAGGTCGACGCAGGTCACGGCGTCGCCACCGGCCTGCGCGGCGAGGAGGAAGCGGTTATCGCCTGCGGGCGCGTAGCCCGTGTCGGCCACGAAGCGATCGAACTCGGCGCGGGTGACCTCGCGGCGGGCCACGGCGACGCGGCCGGTCTCGACCGTGACCTCGAGGCTGCGGTCGTCGTGCAACCGCGGGGGCAGCGGCTTCCACTCCTCGACGTAGGGCGCCTCGCCGTAGAGTCCCGTCTCTCGGCGGCGGAAGCGCACGACGAGCTCGTGGGTGGCGGCGTCGATCACGACCGAGTCGGCGGGCGCGGCTGCGACGGGCGCCGCCGCCGGAATCCGGCGCACGGCCTCTCGCGCGGGGAAGCTCGAATCGGCGCTGGGCGCATCCGCCGCGGCCTCGGCCAGGAGCCCGCGGAGGAGTTCGGAGTGCGGCTCCGTCACATCCGGAGCCGTGGTGAGGCCGCGCGCCTTCTCGCGCACGATCGCGGTGACGCCACGAGCCGGAACGACAACGCCCTCGGGGCCGACGATGCGCCCGGCCGTCGCATCCCACAGCACGCCCGAGACGTGCTCGGCCGACAGGGCGGGGCCGGTGTAGTCCACGCCCGAGCGGTTGACCAGCGTGTAGACGTCGACCTCATCGGTCGACCAGCGAGAGGCGTAGACGCCGTGGTCGAGGGCATGCCCGGAGGCGCCGTCGAGCGGCACCCAGTCGCCACCCACGAACACGTCGCCGAGCGCGCGCTGCACCCGCAGCATGCGCCGCAGCGTGGACTGATCGCGCGCGTTCCAGCCCACCCAGACGCCGAAGACCGTGTCCCAGACGAGCATGCCCGTGCCGTTCATAAAGGCCGACTGCAGCTCGGAGCTGTGGTCGCGATTCCAGCGGCGGGTCGAGTGCATCATATGCCGACGCTCGAACCAGTGGGCGCGCATCACGCCGGGCGCCTCGCTGTCGTCGAACCACTGCGCCCAGCTCAGCTGGTGGTCTTCGATGCGCACGTTGGGCACGCGCGATTCACCCTCGAGGGCGCGCGGCGGCGACGATTCGCGCAGAGCCCTGACGAGCGCGCGGTCGCCCTCCTTCATCGTGTCGAGGAAGACGCCGTCGACCCCCAGCTCGTCGACGATCAGGGCGAGCTCCGCCGCATCGTCGTGGTCGGCGCGGCGTGTTCCCGTGTCCCACGGGTTGTAGTCGATGAACACGCGCATGCCTCGCCGCTGGAACTCGGCGACGAGCTCGCGCAGGCCGGGCACGTCGCGGTAGTAGTCGAACTGGTTGCGGTCGTCGATGCCGATCACCGGGTAGGCGTGCCAGAGCACCACACCGTCGAAGCCGCCGAAGCCGGCCGTCGCACCGACGAAACGCTGCACGTCGAAGCGCTGCGCCTCGGCGTCGAAGAGCCGCTCGTCCCAGAGCCACACGAGGGCGACGGATGCGCAGTGCTGGGTCCAGCGCGAGGTCACGTCGTCGTAGGCCGCGCCCGAATAGTCGATGCGGCGGCGGGCGTCCGCGCGCCAGGCCGCGAGCGCCTCGCGCCAGGCGGGCCACTCGGCCGGGTCAGCAGGAGCCGCGAAGATCTTGGCGATGTCGCCGACTGCCTCATCGAGCACACCGGTCAGCGGCAGCTCGGTCGCGCGGTCGATCGGGCGCGGCACCAGCGGGTCGAACTCGTTGGTGTTGGCCTCGTCGGGGTCGTGAACGAGGTCGGCGACGGGCAAAACGTCAGAGCGATGAGACAAGAGCGTCGATCTCCTTGCGATCGGGAATGGAGGGCACGGCGCCCACGCGCTGCACCGAGAGGGCGGAGGCCGCGGTCGCGAAGCGCACGGCCGAGGGCAGGTCGAGCCCCTCGTCGAGCGCGGCGGCGAAGGCGCCGCAGAACGTGTCGCCGGCCCCGGTGGTGTCGACGGCCTCGACCTCGTGGGCCTCGACCCGCGTGAGCTCGGCGTCGCCGCGATGCAGCAGCACGGAGCCGGCCGAGCCGAGGGTGATGATGACACTCGGCACGTCGCGGGTGAGTGCCCGCGCCCGCGAGAACAGGTCGGTCGCGTCGTCGCCGGCGAGCTGAGCCGCCTCGGTCTCGTTCACGATCAGCACGTCGACGAGAGCGAGCAGCTCGGAGGGAAGGGGCCGCACCGGCGCCGCGTTCAGCAGCACGCGCGTTCCCGCGGCGCGGGCGATGGCGGCCGCCACGCGCACGGTCTCGATCGGGATCTCGAGCTGCAGCACGAGCACGTCTGCATCGCGGATGTGCTGAGCCTGGTCGTCGGCGAGCGAGGTGAACAGCGCGTTCGCTCCCTGGTTCACCACGATGGTGTTCTCGGCGTGCGCATCGACGGTGATGAGCGCGGTGCCGGTCTCGCCCGCGGTGATGCGCGTCGCATCCACGACCCCGGCGCCGCGCAGGCTGTCGCGCAGCAGCGCGCCCGCGTCGTCGTCGCCAAGCAGCGCGACGAAGGTGGTCGCCGCACCGGCGCGGGCGGCCGCGACGGCCTGGTTGGCGCCCTTACCACCCGGATGCCGGCCGCCGCCCGTCGCGAGCACGGTCTCGCCGGGCGCGGGGATGGCCTCGACCGTGTAGACGAGGTCGAGGTTGGCGCTGCCGACCACGATGACGCTCATCGGGCGGCCTGCGAAAGGGTCGGCTCGGCGGACGGAGCGAGAGCGGCCGTGCGCTCCGCGAGCTCGTCGAAGCCGATGCCGTCGAAGCCCGGGATCGACGTGGCGAGCCGGTTGTGAAGAGGCTCGATCCAGGCCGACGGCAGCGCGACGGCGCCTGTCAGCGCGCCCGCGATCGCGCCGGCGGTGGCGCCCACCGAGTCGGTGTCCCAGCCGCCCATCACGGCGATCGAGATCGCCGTGGCGAAGTCGCCGTCGGAGCGCACGAGCGCGAACGCCAGCAGCGCGCTGTTGTTGAGCGCGTGCACCCAGTGCAGGTGACCGAACTCGGCGGCGAGCGCATCGAGGCCCTCGTCGACCGTGAGATCGGATGCGCCCAGCTCGGCGCCGCGCAGGATGGCCGCGGCGTAGCGGCTGCCCTCGGGAACCGCCGAGAGCCCGGCCGCGATCACCTCGTGCACCGACGAGGCGACGAGCGCCGCGGAGCTGGCGGCCGCGACGAAGAGCGCGCCGTAGAGCCCGCTGCGCCGGTGGCTGAGCCACGCGTCGCGATAAGAGAGCGCGGCCGCGGCGTGGGGGTCGCCGGGCCGCGCCCAGCCGTAGACATCGGTGCGGATCTGCGCACCGATCCACTCCTGGAACGGGTTCTGCACCGTGGCCGCGACATCGGGCTCGTGCCCCTCGAGCAGGTTGCGGTAGACGATGCGCTCGGCCGTGAACACGCGGCCTCCGGGCAGGTTCGCGAGCCACGACAGCGCCACGTCGTCGGTCGTGAAGTCGGCCCCCGCGCGCTCGAGCAGTTCGAGGGCGATCAGGGGAAAGTTGAGGTCGTCGTCTTCGGGCATGCCGTCGATGTTCTCGACGAGGCTCGTGGGGCGGCTGCGCCGGTTCCACGGGTATCGCGCGGCGACGGCCGGGTCGAGTCCCTGCTCGGTGAAGTAGGAGGAGACCGGCCAGTTGCCGGTCGACTGCGCGATGGCGCGGATGCCCTCGCGCGAGATCTTCTCGACGGGCTTGCCGAGCAGGCAGCCGGCGGCCCTGCCCAGCCAGGCCCCGAGCATCCGGTCGCCGAACGAGCCGATCGACGCCGAGCCGGGCCCGCCCGAGTCGCTCGACACCGACGGCAGCTCGGGCGGCTGCGGCGCGAGGTCGAGGATGGCGTCGAGGGCGTCGGGCTCGGCCGCGACGAGCGCGGCGGGTAGAGGCAGCTCGTCGATGCGCGCCAGCAGAGCCCGCGCGAGCTCGCGCAGCTCGGGGGGCGCGGGCTGCGGCGACGCACCGCTGACGGCGGCGGTCGGCGATCCGCCCGCGGCCACCCACTCCGCCTCGAGCGCCGACACGTCGACCCCGTCGAGGCGAGCGGCGGCCAGCGCGTGCGGCACCAGGTCTTCGGGCTGGGTCCAGCTCAGTCGCAGCATCAGAGTGCTCGCGTGAGTGCCGACATCGAGGCCGCGCGAGCCTCGGCGCGGGCGCAGTCCTTCTCGAACACCTCGCGCGCGACGGCCGCGATCCGTGGGCCGGTGGCGGTGATGTCGATGCGGCTGCCCTGCGTGACGGCGTCGACCCACTCGGCCGGAACCGCCTCGAGCCCATGCAGCGCGCCCGCGATCGACCCGGCCATCACGGCGATCGAGTCGGAGTCGCGACCGTAGTTGATCGAGCCCAGAACGGCCTCGCTGTAGTCTCCCCCGCCGACCACGAGCATGCCGAGGGCGATGGGCAGCTCCTCGATCGACTTCGTGCGGCTCGGGATGCGGGCGTCGCGGGCGGGCGCCCGGTAGTTCGGGCCGACGGTGTCGAACGGCTCGACGGCCGAGCGAAGGTGGGCGAGCGAGTCGCGCCAGTCGCTGCGCGTGGATGCGGCCTCGACGACCGATTCGATCGCGTCGCGCGTGCCGTCCTTCGCGAGTCGCAGGGCGACATCCAGAACGCTCGAGACGGTCGCGCCGACGCGCATCGCCTCGGCGACGGCGGCAGCGTAGACGCCGGCCGCCTCGCGGCCGTAGCTCGACTGGTGGGCGCCGGCCACATCGATGGCCTCGGCATAGGCGGTGTCGGGCGAGCCGGCGTTGATGATTCCGATGGGGGCCGCGTACATGGTGGCGCCGCAGTTCACGATGTTGCCGACGCCCGCCTCGCGGGGGTCGATGTGGCCGTAGTGGATGCGCGCGACGAGCCACTTCTCGGCGAGGAAGATGCGCTGCAGCAGGATCGCGTCGGTCTCGAGCTCGGGGATCCACTGGCGTTCGCCGATGAGGCGCGGAACGAACTTCTCGGCGATCGCATAGGCGTCGAGGTGGTCGCGCACCTCGTCGTAGACGTCGACGAGCGCATTGGTCATGAGGGTGTCGTCGGTGATGTGGCCATCGCCCTTGTGGTACGGCGCGATGGGCCGGGCGTTGCGCCAGTCGGCCAGGAACGGGGGGACGACTCCGGTGATGAACCCGTCGTAGCGCTCCTGGATGGCCTCGGGCGTGTTGCCCTCCGCGGCTCCTCCCAGGGCGTCGCCCACGGCGGCGCCCGCGAGGGCCCCTGTCGCCTTGTCTTCGAGCAGATCCATCCTGAAGTCTCCTTGTGTTCCGACGGTCGTGGCCGGCTGAGTGTCGTGTGTCATGGGGTGTGTTCTGGTGCGGGGGCCGAGGCGCGGGGCGGGATTCCGCCCCGCGCTCCGGCGTGCCGGAAGGTCAGCCGATCGACGACCAACCCTCGGTGAGCTTCTGCTTGAGCTCGTCGAGAGTGATCGAGTTCGCGAAGTACTGCTGCAGCAGCGGGGTCGCGTACTGGTCCTTCCACTGCGGGTAGTTCGTGGCCTTCTGGAACGGCGCACCCGTGAGGTCTTCACCCGTCGCGAGCAGCTCCTTCCAGCCGTTCTCGCCGTTCGTGTTCGTCTCCACGGCGGTGCGCGCGGCGTCCGTCGACGGGATCAGCCAGTCGCCCTCGGCGACCGAGGCCAGGTTGTCGGCGCTCATGAAGTAGTCGATGAACTTGGCCGAGGCCTCGACGTTCTTGCTCTCGGCCGCCACGGAGAGGGTCTGCGGGTTCGCGGCCTGCACCGGGCCTGCGGAGCCTGCGAGCGGGGGCAGGACCTTCCAGTTGAAGCCCTCGGGCGCGGACTCGCTGATCTGCTGCGCCAGGAAGTTGCCGCCCACGTACATGGCGTACGTTCCACCGAGGAAGCCGGGGAGGACATCCGACCCGCTCTGGGTGAGCGTGATCGGGTCGAGCGACGCGTCTTCGTAGGCCATGTCGTGCACGTACTTCGGAACGGCCAGCTCGTCGTCGCCGATGTCGATCTTGGCGGTGCCGTCGTCTTCGACGTCGAAGAAGGTGCCGTCGAATCCGAGGGCCGTGTTCATGATCGCGGCGGTGGGCTGCTTGAGGCCCCAGCCGACACCGAACTTGCCGTCGGCGGTGAGCTTCTTCGAGATGTCCTGCAGCTGGTCCCAGGTGAGTTCGTCGCCCGTGGGAACCTCGACTCCGGCCGCGGCGAACGCGTCGGTGTTGGCGTAGACCACGTAGGTCTGCAGCAGGGTGGGAGCGGCGACGATCTTGCCGTCGGCGGTCGACACCGTCTTCCAGACGTCGTCGGAGACGCTCGACTTCACGTCGTCGCTCAGGTGGTCGCTGAGGTCGGCGAGGTAGCCCTGGTTCGCGAAGCCGAGGATGTCGCTCGACTCGTCCTGGATGACATCCGGGGCCGTGCCGCCCTGGAACTGGGTGACGAGCTGGTCGTGCACGTTGTCCCAGCTTCCCTGGGTGAGCTTCACCTGGATGTCGGGGTTGTCGGCGTTCCAGCTGTCGACGATCTCCTTCGTGGCCGCCACCGTGGAGTCCTGATAGGCGAGGCTCTGGAAGGTGATCTCGACGGGGCCGTCGTTCGACGAGGTGTCTGTCGTTCCGCCTCCGCCGAACGCGCATCCCGACATCATGCCGACGATGGCGACGGCGCCGACGGCGACCGAAATCTTTCTTCTCATGGGTGAAACTCCTTTGTTTTCTGGTGAGGGCACTGCACTGTGTTGGGTCGGATGGTGTTGGTGGTGAGCGGGGTCAGCCCTTGACCGCGCCGCTGAGCAGGCCCGAGGTGAGCCGCTTCTGGATGAGCGCGAAGAACACGAGGCTGGGGATCGTGGCGAGCAGCGACGCCGCCGCGAGCTGGCCGAGTTGCACCTGCCCCTCGGCGCCGACGAAGCGCGCGAGGGTGAGCGGCAGGGTCTGCAGCGCCGGGTCCTGGATGAGCACAAGAGCGAAAAAGAACTCGTTCCAGGCCGAGATGAAGGTGAACAGGCTCGTGGCGACGAGGCCGGGGGCGAGCAGCGGAAGGATGATCTTGCGCAGCACGAGCAGCCTCGACCCGCCGTCCATCGCCCCGGCCTCCTCGAGTTCGACGGGGATTCCGGCGACGTACCCCTGCAGCATCCACAGGGCGAAGGGCAGCGACCACACCGTGTAGACGAGGATCAGGCCTACCAGGCTGTTGATGAGCCCGATCTGCTTCAGCACCAGGAACAGCGGGATGATGATGAGGATGAACGGGAACACCTGGCTGAGCAGGATCCAGCCCGTCGCCACCGTGCGCAGCTTCGTCTTGAAGCGGGCGAGGGCGTAGGCCGCCGGCAGCGAGATCACGGTCACGATGAGGGTCGTCGCGACCGACACGATGAGGCTGTTCAGCGCCGCCGGAATCAGGTTGGCCTTCTCCGTGGCCTGCGTGAAGTTGTCGAAGTTGAGCGACTGCGGCAGGAAGGACGGGGCCGCCGACTGCAGCTCCTGCGGCGTCTTGAACGCGGTGATGAGCAGGAACAGCAGCGGGAATCCGAGGAACACGATGTAGCCCGCGAGCGCCAGGTACTGCAGCGGACGCGTGACCCGACGGGTGCGCTTCGCCGACGAGAGCCGACGGGGTGTGGGCGCCGGGCGGTCGGGCCGTTTTGGGTTGTCGGACTGCGGGCGGTCGATGATGGCGGTCATGAGAGTCGGCTCCTCGCCTGGCTGCGCAGATAGAAGAAGAGAAAGATGCCGATCACGACGACCATCACATTTCCCATGGCGGCGGCGTAGCCGAAGTTGCCGTAGCGGAACGCCTCGTTGTACGCGAAGAGCATCGGCAGCATCGTCTGGCCGCCCGGCCCTCCGGCCGTGAGCACGTAGACCAGGGCGAAACTGTTGAAGTTCCAGATGAGGTCGAGCGTGGTGATCGCCACGATGATGGGTCGCAGCGCCGGCAGGGTGACGTGCCAGAAGCGCTTGAACGCGCCGGCCCCGTCGATGGATGCGGCCTCGTGCAGGTCGGTGGGCACGTTCTGCAGCCCGGCCAGCAGCGTGATGGTCGTCTGCGACATTCCAGCCCAGACGCCCACGACGATCACGGCGGGCAGCGCGGTCGAGAAGTCGCCGAGCCAGTTGATGTCGCCCGGCAGGCCGATGGCCCGCATGCCCTCGTTGATCGGACCGTAGGTGGGGTTGAGCATCAGCCGCCACATGATGGCGATGATCACCGGCGGCATGGCCCACGGCACCAGGGCCAGGGTGCGCGCGATCCAGCGGATCTTGAGGTCGAGGTTCAAAAGCAGCGCGAGCCCGAGCGAGGCGAAGAACTGCAGGATCGTCACGCCGAACGCCCAGATGAGGCCGATGCGGAACGAGTTCCAGAAGAGCTCGTTGCCCATGAGCTGCGTGTAGTTGTCGACGCCGTTGAAGCTGACCGTGGCGTTCAGCCCGGCCTTCGAGTCGGTGAAGCCGAGAAGCAGGCCCTGTGCGAGCGGGTAGACGCTGAACAGCAGAACGGGGATCAGGGCCGGCAGTACGAGAAGCCAGGCGTCACGGCCTCCGCCGCCGCCGACGCGCGAGCGTCGACGCTTCTTCGGCGGTGCCGTGGGGTTCGGCGCGCCCGCGCGCGGGCGACTGTCGAGTGTGCTCGTCATCGTGCATCCTCTTCGATTGTGGGGAGGTGGGTCGGGTCAGGGGGTGTGGTTCGGTGCAGCCGGTGTGGACTCGCGAACGGTCAGCGACGGCTTGATCACGACCTGCTCGACCGGCGCATCCGGTGTTTCAAGGCGCCGGATGAGCAGCTTCGCTGCGGCCCGCGCGCGCTTGACCGAGCCGAGGTCGACGCTCGTGATCGAGGGGTTGGCGAGCTCGGCGATGTCGGTGTCGTCCATGCCGATCACGGCCACCTGCTCGGGCACCCGGATGCCGCGGGTGCTGAGCTCCTTCATCGCCGCGACCGCGAGCAGGTCGTTCGCGCACACCACCGCGTCGGGGGTCGACTGGGAGAAGAGCTCACGGGCGGCGACGAGGCCGGCGCGGTAGGTGAAGTCGGATGCAGCAGCCTGCATGTCGGCGACGAGCGGCATGCCGTGCTTGGTCATGGCCCGCACGTACCCGGCGAGGCGGGCTGCGCCCGGAACGGTGTCGACGGGTCCGTTGATGAAGGCGATGCGCTCGCGCCCCGCCTTCACGAGGTGCTTCACCGCGAGGCCGATGCCCTTGGCCGAATCGGCGCGCACGTTGTCGAACTCGACGCCCGCGGGCAGCGATCCGATGATCACGACGGGTACGCGCGTCTCCTGCAGCGCGGCGACGAGTTCATCGGTCACGCGCAGCGGGCTCATGATGAGGCCGTCGGCGAAACCGCGGTTGAGGCCCGCGAGAAAGTCGATCTGGTCGCTGGGGTCGCTTCCGGTCGACGAGAGCACGAGGCGGTAGCCGGCCTCGGTCACGACACGGGAGACCTCGTGCATCATCGCGACGTAGACGGGGTTTCCGACGTCGGCGACCGCGAGCGCGATCTGCATGGTCTTGCCGACCTTGAGCGAGCGGGCGGTGGCCGAGGGAACGTAGCCCAGGGTGGTGGCGGCCTCGCGCACTCGCTCGGTCACGCCATCCGATGCAGGAAGCCCGTTGAGCACCCGCGAGACCGACGCGATCGACACACCGGCGCGCTCGGCGACCAGCACGAGTGTGGACTTCTTCGTCACGGAGGTTCCTTTGTAATCGTTTACAAGAACGTTTACAGGAACACTAGCCCGCCGCCCGCCGAGACGCAAGCCAAGGCGAACGGTTCATGAACAGACACCGACGAGCCCGACCGAACTGAGCATCCCTCGCTACGCTCGACCCGCCAGAGCACGTCACACATCGGAGAAACCCATGCATCCCGCCCTGAAGAAGATCGCCGTCGGAGCCGTCATCGTGACCGCATTCGGCGCCGTCACGCCCCTCGTCGCCGGGTCGGCCAGCGCCGCCGACGCCACCGGGACTGTGACGGTGACGCAGTTCGACGACCGCTACGCGGACGGCCTCTTCGACACGACGCTCGTCGCCCCCGACGGTCGCACAGACGAGAAGCGCACCTCCTCCTACGTGTACCTGCACGATGTCAACGGCAAGTGGTGGGCGACCAACACGAACGCCAGCGGCGACTATGTCTTTCCGAACATCCCCGTCGGCGCGGCCCAGATCTACGTGGGCGGCCCGAACAGCGGTGTGAGCTCGGCCTTCTTCGACGCCACAGGCGCAACGGGACTCGCAGACCTCGAGCGACTGCCCGACGAGACCATCTCGTTCAGCAATGGCACGTTCATCTTCCAGGACGGCAGCACCATCGACACCCTCAGCGGCCCGAGCAGCGTGCAGGGCGAGTCCTCGGTCACGGTCACGGCCGCCAGCCAGTCGAAGCTCATCGGCATGTCGGCGTTCAAGGCGGGCGTGCAGACCGTTCTGGCGGGCGACCCCGAGACGCTCGTGACCGGATACGGCGTTCCGACCGTGTACTCGAACGGCGACGCCTTCGAGGCCGTCGAGTGGCAGCCTGGCAACTTCTACGTGGCCGACGACGACCACGAGGCGTACTTCTTCCCGTCCCGCTTCGGCGTCACGGTCGAGCCGAAGGAGGGCTACGTCGTGACGAACGTCGAGGCCCGCTCCTCGATCGACCTCACCCGCACCCTTCCCGTGACCGAGACGGACGGCTTCTACAGTGTCGACCTGCTGGGAGCCGCGAACTACTTCGACCGCGTCGACTTCGTCGTGACCCTCGACGTCGCTCCGCCGACACCGGTGGATCCGCCCACCACCACGCCGGGCACGACCACTCCTCCCGTGATCGCAGGAACCGACTTCACGTCCGGCGTGAAGCCGGCTGCGGGCGGCAAGACGCTCGCCGCCACGGGCCTGGATGCGACGGCCTCGGTCGCCGCCGCCGGCGCCCTGCTCGCAGTCGGCGGCTTCGTGCTGCTGCGCCGCCGCCGCACCGCGTAGCACCTCGCACCTGCCGCACTGAGGTGCGGAGGATGGCCGCCTCCGAGCATGTGGAGGCGGCCATTTTCCGCACTTCAGTGCGGCTCGCCACCTCCGGTCGAGCAACGAGGGGCGAACGCGAACTGACCCGAAGTGCTCTCGATTCTCAGAAAGAGAGCACTTCGGGTCAGTTCGGTGAGCGCTCAGCGGGCCCCGGCGGGGCTGCCGTCAGCGGCGCTGCGTCGGGATCCAGATGCGCATCGTCGACGGGCCGCGGTTTCCCCACGCGTGGTACGGCAGCAGCTCCGCCGTGAACGCCTCGGCGTCGGAGGCAGACGCAGTGTCGGAGGCCGCGTTCAGCTCCGACTCGTACGGCCACTCCGACGTGGCCTCGGGCGCGACCCGCAGCGTCACGGTCAGCCGGGCACCGGCATCCGGGCCCATCGGGTCAGCCGAATCGGCGGCATCGACCGGATCGACCGTGTCGTCGATCTCGATGCGGCTGAACTCCTCCTCGCCGCTGCCGACGCCGGCCAGCCCCGCCGACTCGAGCGAGAACACCTCGGGGCCGCGCTCGACAGCCACCGAGCCGCGGATCGCGTCGATGCGCGAGTCGGGACGGGTGAAGCGCGGCCGCATGGGCAGCTCGAGCTCGAGCACGTCGCCCGCGGAGAACACGCGCGTCACCGTGACATATCCCGGCGACACAGCGCCCGGCGACACGGTCTCGGTCGAGCCACCGGTCTCCGTCGAGCCACCGGTCTCCGTCGAGCCACCGCTGACGGCCAGCGTCGCGCCCGTCGCCCACGAGGGAACGCGCAGTGACAGCGACACCTCATCGGAGGGCGCCTCGATGACGCGCACCACGATGCGGCCCGAGCGCGGGTAGTCGGTCTCGACCCGCACCGCGAGCCGGCCGCCGACGCGTCCGTCGCCGCCACCCAGCTGCGTGTCGATGGTGGTGGGAGCGTACTGGTGCAGCTGCAGCCCCGTGTCGTCGACGGTCGCCACATAGGCGGCGAGACTCGCGAAGGTGCGCGCCACGTTGGGCGGGCAGCACGACACCTCGAACCAGGGCGCGCGCACCGACGACGATGCGCGCGGCGAGATCTCGTCGGGCGAACCCGCCTCTCCGGGCGTGCGCTGGTGCAGCGTGTTGGCGTAGAAGAACGCCGTTCCCTCGGCCGACGGCGACGTGGCCACGACGTTGAACAACGTGCGCTCGATCAGGTCGGCGTAGCGCACGTCGTTCTCTTCGAGCAGCAGCCGCCAGCTGAACATGATCGATGCGATGCCGGCGCAGGTCTCTGAGTAGGCGCGGTCGCTGGGCAGCTCCCAGTCCTCGCCGAACGCCTCGTCCTGGTGGTGCGATCCCTGCCCACCCGTCACGTAGGTGCGGCGGTCGATGGTGCGCTGCCACTGCGCCTTCAGCGCGTCGATCATGCCGGAATCGGACTTCTCCACGGCGATGTCGAGCGCCCCGGCGGCGAGGTAGTTCGCCCGAACCGCGTGCCCGCGCAGCACCGTCGCGTCGCGCACGGGAACGTCGTCCTGGAAGTAGGCCCGTCCGTACTCGATGTCCTTCAATATCTGATGCCCGCGTCGCTCCACGAACAGGCCGGCGAGGTCGAGGTACGACTGCTCCCCCGTGACCCGGCCGAGTTCGGCGAGGCCCACCTCGACCTCGGGGTGGCCGCAGACCGACTGGATTCCGTGTTCCCCGAACGCCTCGACGATCAGATCGGCGGCACGTCGGGCTATCGACAGCAGCCCGTCGTCGGCACCGGGCGCCGTGCGCTCCCGGGCGACGGCGGCCTGGAAGAGGTGGCCGAGGCAGTAGAGCTCATGGCCCCACTCGAGCTGCGACCAGCGCGATTCCTGACCCGGGTGGCCGAACCGGGTGTTCAGGTAGCCGTCCGCATCCTGCGCCGCGGCGACCCGCGCGACCACGGCACGGAAGCGCGCCTCGAGAGCGTCGCGCCGGGCGGGGTCGCCGCCGGAGCCGGAGGAACCGAGGCGCCCGATCTCCCAGGCGACGGCCTCGAGGTACTTGTAGATCTCGGAGTCGGAGAACTCGCGTCCGCGCCGACCCTCCGACGCGGTGAGGCCCGCGGCCACCCGGTCGAAGTTGGCGAGCCAGCCCTCCTTCTCGAGCCAGTGCTCGATGTGCGGGAGGGTGGCTTCTCCGTTGACCTGCTGGCGGTCGTGCCAGAAGCCGCCGGTGATGCGAACCTCGTCGAGGCCCAGGGGTCGGAGCGCACCGGAGGTGGGAACCACCGGAGCTGCGACGGTTCGTGTGATGAGTGACATGGTTACCCCTTGAAAGCGCCGGACATGAAGCCGCGCACGTAGTGACGTTGAAGAATGAGGAAGAGAAGGATGCACGGGAGTGCGAGGACGACGACGCCGGCCTCGGTCGCGCCGTAGTCGACGACGCCCTGCACCTGCCCGCGCAGGTTCGACACGGCGAGCGGAAGAGTCATCTTCGTCGAGTCGTTGATCAGGATGAGCGGAGCCATGAAGTCGTTCCACGCCGCGAGGAATGCGAACAGCCCCACCGTGATGAGCCCGGGCTTCACGGCCGGCACGAGCACCTTCCACAGCACGGTCCACGAGTTGCAGCCGTCGACCATGGCGGCCTCGTCGAGCTCTCTCGGGATCGACTCGAACGCGATGCGCATCATGAAGGTCGAGAACGGCAGCTGGAACATCGTCAGCACCAGCGCCACTCCCACGAGGGAGTTCGACAGGCCGACCATGTTGAGCAGCACGTACAGCGGGATCAGCAGTGTGGCGTAGGGCACCATCAGGATCGCGATCGTCGCGAGGAACAGCGCGTTCTTGCCGCGGAAGTTGAACCTGGCGAACGCGTAGCCCCCGAGCAGCGAGATCACGAGCGTGAGCACCACGGTCAGCAGCGACACGAACACCGAGTTGCCGATGTACTGCAGAATGCCGTCCTGGTAGTTCGCCAACGTGATGTAGTTGCCGAGCCCCCAGCCGTCGGTCTGGTTCGTGCCCGCGAGCGGCGCGACCGACGAGATCGCGGTCCACACCAGCGGGTAGAGGAAGATCACGGCCAGCGCCGCGGTCAGAACCCAGAACGGCATCTGGATGGCGATTCCGCCGAGACTCGTCGTGCGCGGTGCCTTGCGGCCCCCGCGTGGCGGCTCGGCCGGGCGGTCGGCCGCGACGGTCGTGGGCGGTTCGATGAGAGCGGTCACGGGTCAGTCCTCGGCTTTCTTGCTGAACGCGCGGATCTGCACGATGTTGATGATGACGAGGGCGGCGAGCACGATGACCGACAGCGCACCGGCGACGCCGAGGTTGTTCGGCCCCTGGAAGGCCACGTTGTAGATCAGCTGAACGACGGTGATGGTGCTGTTGTCGGGGCCGCCCTTGGTGAGGATGTAGAACTGCTCGAAGGCGAGAAGCGATCCGGTGACGCACATCACGGTGGTCAGCGCCAGCGTCGGCTTGAGCAGCGGAACGGTGATGTCGCGGAAGATCTGCCAGCGCGATCCGCCGTCGATGCGGGCGGCCTCGTAGACCTCTTCCGGAATGCCCTGCAGTCCGACGAGCATCAACAGCATGTAGAAGCCGGCGAATCGCCAGACGATCAGGAACAGGGTCGACCAGAGCGCAGCATCCGGTGTGCCGAGGAACGTGAAGCCCCACGACTTGGTGAGCTCGGCGAACGGGCCGGCGATGGGCGAGTAGAGAACGTAGAAGAGCAGGGATGCCGATGCGAGGCCGAGCGCGCTGGGCACCAGGAAGGCGGTTCGCAGGAAGCCCTTCCACCGGCTGGACTCCTGCACGAGCAAGGCCAGTCCGAGGCCGAGGCCGATGAGCAGCACGGTGGCCAGGACGGTGTACTTCAGGGTGAAGATGACCGAATCGATGAAGAAGCGGTTGTCGAGGGCCTCGGGAAAGTTCTCGGGGAAGTTGATGCCCTGGTTGCCGCCGAGCAGCGGCCAGTCCGACGCCGCCATCTGGAAGACGAGCACGAGCGGCACCAGGAAGAGGAGCACGACGAACAGCGCCGTGGGAAGAGCGAACAGCCAGCCCGTGAGGGCGCTTCCGGAGCGTCGCGGGCGGCGCCGGGTGGGAGCACGACCGGGCCGGGTCGCCGCGACCGGCGCCGATGCCGGAGTGACGGTGGTGCTCATGAGGGAGCCTTTCGATGCGGTGATGCGGGTGTGGAGCCGGGGCGGGCGCTGCGGGCGCCCGCCCCGGATGACGCTGGTGACGCCGGTTACTGCGAGAGCACCTCGGTGATGGCCTCGTTGTCGGCGTCGAGCGAGTCGCTGCCGTCGAGAACCGCATTGCGCACGAGCTCAAGCCACGGGCCGGTCGGCGAGTTGAACGCCTCCTGGAAGTTCTTCGACACGGGGGTGTCACCCTTGGCCGCGACCTCGTTGATCGTGACCAGGCGCGGATCCTTGTCGGAGTATTGGTTGCTCGACAGGTCGCTGCGGGAGACCACGTCGCTGTCCTTCGCGAGGACCTCGACCTGCGCGTCCTCCGACATCAGCCAGTTGAGGAAGTTCCAGGCCTGCGGCGACTTCTTGGAGTCCTTCGAGATTCCGATGCCGTCGCCACCGACGAACGTCGAGGCGCCGCCATCCGGCCCCGGGATGCCGGCGACGCCGACATCGAAGGGCGTGGAGCTCAGCAGCGTGGCGGGGTACGGCATAACGCCGACCTTGCCCTCGGTGAATCCGGCGGTCCAGGTGGGGCCGGCCTCGTCCTTCGACGACGGCAGCACCGTTCCGGAGGCCCACAGGTCGGCCCACGTGGCGAAGACGTCCTTCGCGTTCTTCTCGGCGAGCAGCGACTCTGTTCCGTCGCCGTTCATGACCTCGTCGCCCGATGCCCAGACACTCGGGAACCAGGTGAAGACGAGGCAGCCGCCGCAGTTGAGGCCGGTAGCGGTGCCGTATGTGTCGGGCTTGTTCAGAGCCTGAACCGCCTTGGCCTGCTCGGCGAACTCGGCGAGGGTCGTCGGTCCCTTCTCGGGGTCGAGTCCGGCCTCCTTGTAGAGCTCCTTGTTCCAGAACATCATCGAGAGGTCGAGCACGAAGGGCAGCACGTGCTCCTTGTCGTCGACGGTGCCGGCCGACAGGTGCCCCTTGTTGATCGAGTCCTTGAAGTCGAGGCCGTCGATGTTCGACGAGATGTCCTGGAACAGCCCCTGCTCCACCCAGTTCGGCACGTAGACGATGTCTGCGGCGAACAGGTCGGGAAGGCTTCCGGAGCCGGCTGCGGCACCGACCTTGGCCACGTAGTCGTCGTTCGGCACGACGGTGAGCTTGACCTGGTTCTCGTGGCTCGCGTTGTACGCGTCGACGAGCAGGTTGGCCTGCTTCTCGAGCGGGGCGCGAGTCCAGAGGGTGAGCTCGCTTCCGTCGTCGGTTCCTTCGGGGCCGGCGCTGGCCGCCGGGTCTGCAGCGGTTCCGCCGCCGGAGCATGCGGCGAGTCCGGCGATGAGTGCGCCGGCGAGCAGCACGCCTCCCGCCCGTCGCATGCGATTACCTGCTGTGGTGATCATCTGTGATTCTCCTTTTGACTCTACGTTGAGTGGACCGTGCAAGGTCCGTCAGGTTCGGGCAGAAGCCGAAAGCTTCGAAACGCCTTTCGGCAGGCTATCGCGTCGTCTACAGCGTCGTCAAGTGCATTTTCCTGTAGCCTTTTCTCCACGGAAGAGGTGCGCATGTCAGACAACAGAACGGGCACAGCGGGGGGCCGCGCTGCAACGCTCAGCGATGTGGCGAAGATCGCCGGCGTGTCTCTTGCCACCGCGTCGAAGGCCATCAACGGCCGCGGCGAGGTTGCGGCCGCGACGCGGCAACGTGTGCTCGAAGCGGCGAAGAAGATCTCGTTCACGCCGAACGAATTGGCGCGCAGCCTGATCAACGGTCGAACGGGAACCGTCGGCCTGCTCACGAGCGACCTCGAGGGCCGCTTCGTGATCCCGATTCTCATGGGCGCCGAAGACGCGTTCGGCGCGGGCCAGGTCAACGTCTTCCTGTGCGACGCCCGCGGCGACGCGATCCGCGAGCAGCACCATCTGAACGCGCTGCTGACACGACGTGTCGACGGCATCATCGTGGTGGGCCGCTCGACCGATCCGCGCCCGTCGCTCGGGCACAACATCCCCGTTCCCGTGGTCTACGCCTACGCGCCGAGCGAAGACCCTACCGACGTCTCGATCACTCCGGACAACCGGGCGGGCGGCCGCCTCGCGGTCGAACATCTCATCGCGTGCGGTCGTTCGAAGATCGCGATGATCTCAGGAGAGGCCGTCTATGCCGCCGCCCAGGACCGCGCCGCGGGGGTCATGGATGCGCTTGGCGACGCCGGCCTCGAGCTGATGGGGCGACCCATGTTCTCGGAATGGTCGGAGCACTGGGGTCGCGACGCGTCGGCGATGCTCTTCCGACAGTTCCCCGACATCGACGGCGTCGTGGCCGGCTCCGACCAGATCGCGCGGGGCGTGCTCGACACGATGCGCGACCTCGGCCGTGAGGTTCCGCACGACGTGGCCGTGGTGAGCTTCGACAACTGGGAGATCCTGGCGACGAACTCGCGCCCCGAGCTCACGAGCATCGACGCGAATCTGCAGCAGCTCGGGCGCATGGCCGCCACCCGCATCTTCGACGCCATCGACGGCACGGCGGCGACTCCCGGAGTCGAGAACCTGCCGGGTCGTCTGGTCATCAGGGGATCGACGATCGCCCGCCGCTGAACCCGCCCTTCGACAAGCTCAGGGAACGGTCCGGTGCCCTTCGACAGGCTCAGGGAACGAGGGGGTGCCCTTCGACAAGCCCAGGGAACGGTCCGTTCCCTGAGCCTGTCGAAGGGGCGAGCGCTACCCGCGACCTACTCGACCGGTGCGGAAAGGTGGCGACGGAGGAGCAGCGCTCCAGCCGCCAGCAGCAGCAGCGCCGCGAGCGCAGGCACCAGCGGCTCGGCTCCCGTCGCCGGAAGCGTCTCTGCCGAACCCGCTCCCGATCCCCCCGACGATCCCGCAGGAACAGACGGCGCCCCCGGCACGCTCGGAACGTCCGGCGTCCCCGGCTCCTGCGGGTCGACCGGCACCTCCACAGCGGTGATCTGCACCTCGAGCGTGCGCGTCTCCTCGACGTTGCCGGCGGCATCCACCGAGCGGAAGCTCAACGTCTGCGTGCCCACCTCGTCGAACACGATGTCGTCGTCGCCCGCGGCGATCCACTCGTCGCCACCCCTCGAGTACTCGGTTCGGGCGACCCCCGACGTCTCATCGCTCGCACTGAGCATGATGCGCACGGGCTTCTGCGGAGTCCCCGCCACCGGCGCAGCAGCAGCAGCGGCGGCCCTGAACCCATCTCCGACCACCGTCGCCGAGGTCACCGGCGCGACCGAGTCGAGCTTCACGCTCGCCGAGCCGATCTCCGAGACGTTGCCCGCGGCATCCACTGCTCGGGCCTCGACCAGCGAGTCGCCCTGCGCCGACACAACGACCGGCGCCGTATACGGCGCCCACTCGCCCTCATCGACGCGCACCGAGACCGCCGGCGCGTCATCCACGTCGTCGCTCGCGGTGACCGACACGGTCACGTCGCCGGTGTTCCAGCCGGATGCCGGCGGCACGGGCGCCTGCTCGAGCACCACGGTCGGGGCCACGACGTCGGGCTCGGGGTCGACGGCCTCCGCGGCGAAGACCCGCCACTCGTAGATGCCGCTCGATCCGCCGGCCGCGGCCTCGCCCCAGGCCTGCATCACCGCGCGCAGGGCGGTCGTTTGCACGGTGTCGAACGACACCGGGTTGAACGCCTCACGATCGCGGCCGTAGTCGCCCTCGGCGTCGACGTCGAGCCACTGGCCCGTCGCCACGTCGAGGTACTGGATGCGCCAGCTGCGCGGAACGATGACGCCCACGCCGGCCTCGTCGGTGGAGTCGGAGAAGAACTTGAGCTCCGAGCTGTCGACGTCGACGATGCGATCCCAGGTGAGCTGCACCCACTGCTCGCCGACCTCGGGCCAGGTTCCCCAGCTCGATCCGTCGGCGGCGCCGTCGTTGATGGCGCCGACCGATGTCCAGCTCGACGAGAACGAGGCGGTCGCCGTGGCGAGGGGCGCGATGTTCCCGGTGAGCGGCACAGTGCTCGAGATAGGTACGGTGGCCTTGCCCGCGACCGACACGTTTCCGGCCGCGTCGCGTGCCCGGTAGAACACGTCGTGCTTCTGCTCATCGACCACGACCGGGGCCGTGTAGGCCTGCCAGCCGAGCTGGTCGTCGATCGAGTATTCGAGTCCCGCGAGGCCCGACACCGCATCGGCGCCCGCGACGGTCACCTGGCGCGCGGCCGCGTCGACCGTGGCCTGCGCGGTGGGCAGCGTCTTGTCGATCGACACGGTCACGAGCGATTCCTCGCTGACGTTGCCCGAGGCATCCGTCGCCCTGGCCCTCACCTCGGTGGCGCCCTCGGCGCTCACGAGGATCTCGGCGAAGCGCACGTTCTCGAACGCCGTCCAGTCGCCCGAGCCCGACTTCAGTTCGATGCGGCTGCGGATGTCGCGGTCGTCGATAGCCGTCGCGCGCACCGTGCTGTTCGACAGGTACCAGCCGCCTGCGCCCTGCGACCCGGCGACCGTGAGCGCCACGCTCGGAGCGGCGAGATCGGTGGGTTCGCCCAGCACCGTCCACTCCTTCACTCCGAGGCTCGACTTGCCCTCCACCGTTCCCTGGGCGACGAGCTGCGCCCGCAGCATCGTCGTGGTCACGGCGTCGAAGGTCACGGTGTTGTAGGCGTCGACCTCGGTGCCATAGGCGGAGGCGTTCGGCACAGCGACCCACGTCTCCGTCGCCGCGTCCCAGTACTCGAGCGACCACGACTTCGGCACCGCGATCCCGTCGCCGGCCGCGTCGAGGTTGTGCACGAAGTACAGGGCGCTCTCGTCGATGCGCACCGGGCTCGCCCACTCGTACTCGATGGTCTGCGGGCCGACCTGCGGCCACGCTCCCCAGACCTGGGCGTTGTCGTTCGGGGTGACATCGCCGGATGCCGTGGGCTCGGTTCCGTCGTTGAGCCCGCCGACCGCATTCCACGGCGCCGTGTAGCTCGCGGTGGCCGCCGCATCGATCGCGACATTCGTGCGCAGCTCGTCGCCGCCGAGCACCGTGACGGTGGCCTCGACCTGCGACGCGGCGTATCCCTGCGCGGAACCCGACACGGTGAAGGTGCCGGGCGCCGCGACGTCGGCCGCATCCACCGGCACCCACGCGACCGTGGCGGGCAGGGTGACGCCTCCCGCGTACGTCACGTCGACGGTCTCGGGCAGCTCGGGAAGCTCGCCGACGAGGGTGCTGACGGCGGCCGGGGTGTAGCCCGTCGCCGCATCGGCGTTGACCTTCCACTCCTCCACGGCAAGGGCGGAGTACTCCGACGGGTTGGCCGTGCCGGGCGACGCCTTCAGCACCGCGCGCACCTGCGTGGTGGTCACGGCGTCGAAGGTGGTCGACTGCGGCGACGCGGTCGAGGTGCCGTACGCGCTCGGGTTCGGAACGTCGACCCAGGCGCCGTCCTTCCAGTACTGCAGGGTCCACGACGCCGGGTTCGAGACCCCGTTGCCCGTGCCGGGTGCCACGTCGCGGAAGAACTTCAGCTCCGTGCTCGAGATGCGCACCGGATGCGGCCAGGTGTACTGCAGCCACTGCTCGGCGGGCCGGTTTCCGGTCCAGCTGCCCCACATGTCCGGCGGCAGCGGGTTGGGGCGCACGATCTCGTCGTTGAGGGCCTTCACCCAGTACTGGGTGGGAACCGGGTCGTTCGACACGGTGACCTGCGCCCAGGGCGCGATGTTCGTGCGCGGCGTGGTGTTCGCCTGCTTCTCGGGAGTCTGCTTCACGAGCTTCATGCGCGCCGGCGTCTGGGTGTCGTCCCACTCGACCGTGTCGATGGCCACCGAGCGCCGGAAGTGATTGCCGCCCACCGCATCCGCCGTGTGATAGGCGATGACCCACTCACCGTTGAACTCGGTGATCGCCGGATGGCTGGTGGTCGACGAGACGGGAGCGAGAACGGTGCCGCGGTACGTCCACGGGCCGGTCGCGCTGGGCGCCGAGGCGTAGCCGATGCACGCGTGGTAGTTCGCCGGGGTGCACGTGCTGCCCACGTCGTTGCCCGCGTAGGCCAGGTAGTAGGTACCATTGCGCTCGAACAGCCACGGGGCCTCGAAGAACCCGGTGAGTCCGGTGACCGTCTGCGCGCTGCCCACGAGCGTCTTCATGTCTGCTGCGAGCTCGATGCGCCGGGCCTGGCCGAAGCTGCCCCAGTACATCTGCACGGTTCCGTCGTCGTCGACGAACACGGTCGGGTCGATGTTGTGGATGGTGTTGCCGAGGATCTTCTGCGACACGATCGGGCCGCCCGCATGGTCGGTCCAGGGGCCGAGCGGGTTGTCGCTCACGGCCACGCCGATGCCGAACTTGTCCTCCGAGGTGCTCGCGGCCTCGTGCACCGGCACGTACCAGTAGTAGCGGCCGTCGATACCCTCGACGACCTGGCCGGCGTAAGCGCGACCGGGAGTCGCCCAGTCGAAGACGGCCTCGGGACGCATGAGCGCGGGGTGGTGCTCCCAGACCCCGGAGTCGACGTCGGTGGTCGAGAACGCCTGCCACTCGTTCATGATGAAGTCGTTCTGGGTGGCGGATGCCTCGTCGCGGCCCGCATAGATGTATAGCGTGTCGTCGACCACGAGGGTCGCCGGGTCTGCCGAGTAGTACGAGCCGTCGCCCAGGATGGGGTTCGACGTGGCCGCGTTCGCCGGTGCGGCGGCGGCGAGGGCGAGGCCGGATGCGACCAGGCCGGCCGCGAGCAGCGCGGCGGTCGTGCGAATGGTGCGTTTCACGTGTGATCTCCGTTGATCGTGTGTGGTCGAGCGGGGTGCCCTTCGACAGGCTCAGCGAACGAGCCCTTCGACAAGCTCAGGGAACGAGCGGGGTGCCCTTCGACAGGCTCAGGGAACGGTCCGTTCCCTGAGCCTGTCGAAGGGGGATGCGACTACTCCAGCAGCGCGGCGGAGCGGGTCGAACGCGTCGACCGACGCGACCGGGCCGTGAGGTACAGACCCAGTCCGGCGATCAGTGCGAGGGTCGCGGCCCAGGCGATGAAGCCCACCGGCTCCCCTACACCGGTGGATGCGATCACGTCGGGCCCGGGGCCTCCCGCCACCACGACGGTGATCGGCGCCGACAGCTCGCCGCCCGGGTTCACGAGCACGATGCGGTGCGCTCCGGCCTCGGTAGACACGGGAATCGTGACGACCGCCTGAGCCGTGCCGTCGGCCGCCACCGTCAGCGTTCCCAGCGTGACCGGGGTGCTGCGCAGCTCGATGCGGAAGACCGCGCCGGGCTCGGCGTTCTTCAGCGACACCGGAACCTGTCCGCCCGGGGAGACCGTCGTGACGCCGAGGTTCAGCATCTCGAGGCCGGTCAGGCCGCCCGACGGCTCACCGGGGGTTCCCGGATCGGTCGGCGTTCCCGGGTCGGTCGGATCGGTCGGGTCCGTCGGATCGGTCGGGTCCGTCGGATCGACGGGCCCGGTCGGCTTGGCCGGAACATCGACGGAGGCGCTCTCCGAACGGTTGCCCGCCAGGTCGCTCGCCCGGTAGTCGATCGTCACGGCCGCGTCGCCGGTGCCGAACGGAGCGGAGTAGACCGTCCACTCGCCGCCCGCGATGCGGTACTCGACCTGCGCGACGCCCGATGCGGCATCCGATGCCGTCAGCGTGAGAGTGCGCGCTGCCGAATCGAAGGACTGCGTCACCGTGGGCGCCGTGCCGTCGCGTTTCACGGTCACGGTCTGCGTCTCCGAGACGTTGCCCGCGGCATCCGTCGCCCGCAGCAGCACCGTGGTGCTGCCGTCGGTCGAGATCGCGATGGCCGCCGTGTATGGCGCCCATTCGGCGTCGCCGACCTTGGCCTCGACCTTCGGCGCGTCGTCGCGGTCGTCGATCGCCGATGCGGTGATCGTGGCCGTGCCGGTGAACCAGCCCGACGCGGGAGCCTCGGGGGCGACGGCCACGGTGAGAACCGGCGCCGTGGTGTCGGGCACCACGGCCGCGGCCTTCTCGAAGACGCGCCACTCCTTGATGCCGAGGCTTCCGGCGCCCGAGGCGGTGCCCGCGGCCTTCAGCTCGACACGCAGTTTCGTGGTGGTGACCGGGTCGAACGTGACCGTGTTGAAGGTGTCGATCGCGGTCGGGTACTCCGACGCGTTCGTCACCTCGACCCAGGTCGACGTCTCGGCGTTCCAGGCCTGCACGATGTACGACTTCGGCACCGAGATGCCCACGCCCGCGCCGTCGAGGTTCGAGACGAAGTAGAGCTGCGCCTCATCGACGGTCACCTCCTCTGTCCAGTCGTACTGCACCCACTGGGTGCCGATCTCGGGCCAGGCGCCCCAGACGTTGGCGTTGTCGTTCGGGGTGACATCTCCCGACGAGGTCGGCAGCACATCGTCGTTGAGTCCGTTCACCGAGTTCCAGCCGGCGGTGACGGATGCCGTGGGTACGGCGAACAGCGCCACGTTGCGTCGGTGGTTTCCGTCGCTGGCCGCGACGGTCACCGGCTCGGCCTCGGTCACGTTGCCCGCCTTGTCGGTGGAGCGCAGGTGCACGACCGTCTCGTCGAGGCCGACGAGGATGGTGCGCGTGTACGCGGTCCACTCCACGGCGTCGCCGATGCGGTACTCGAGGCTCGCGACTCCCGAACCGGAGTCGCTCGCACTGGCCTTGACCGTGCGACCGATCGCATCCGGAACGCTCACGATGGCGGGTTTCGTCGCGTCGATCGCGAAGGCGAGCTCCTTGACCGTCGACACGTTGCCCGCGGCGTCGCGTGCCCTGGCCTGCACGGTGTGGCTGCCATCGGTCGAGACCGCGACACCCTCCGTGTAGGCCGTCCAGGCCCCGCCGTCGACCGCGTACTCCAGTACGGGGGCCGGATCGGCGTTATCGGTGGCCGAGAGCGTCACCGTGACGGGGCCCGTGTACCAGCCGGATGCCGGGGCGGCACTCGACGGGGTGACCGTCACAACGGGCTTCGTCGAGTCGACGGGCGAACCGGTGCCGACCTGAACGGTGGCCGAGGCGGCGACGGGAGAGTTCTCCACGGCGCCGGCCACGGTGAATGTTCCGTCGGTGGCGTACTGGGCCGGGTCGATGTCGGCCCAGTCGACGACCACGCCGCTCTGCCGCGATCCGTCGTTGTACTGCACGGTGACGGTGGACGGCAGTGCCGGGGCGACTCCCGCCCTCGTCTTCACAGAGACAGGGTCGATCGTGTTGATCTGGCCGGGAGGCGTCGCACGGACCCAGACGGTGGCCTTCGCCGGGGCCGATGCCCCGTCGACGAGGCCGATGACCTCGAAGCTGCCCTCGTTCGCGTAGCTGGCGGCGTCGATCGGAGCCCAGGCGACCGGAGTGGCCTGCCGCGAACCGTCTGCGAAGACGGCGTCGACCGTCGCCGGAAGGACCGGGGCCACCCCGACGCTCGTTCGAACGGAGACAGGGTCGAGAGACTCGGGGGCCTCGGCGAACACCTTCCACTCGCTGACCGCGACACCCGCGTAGGGGTCACCGCCCGTTCCCGGGCCCGCGGCCGAGAGCACGAGGCGCAGCTTCGTGGTGGTGACCGCGTCGAACGTCACCGAGTTCGGTGCATCTCGGGCCACGCCGTAGTCGCTCGGGTTCTCGACGTCGACCCAGGCCGTGCCGTCCCAGTACTGGGCCTTCCACGACTTCGGGATGTTGACGCCGGCACCTGAGGTGGCGCTCGTCTGGTCGGCCCAGAAGCTGGCCTCGAGCGAGTTGACCCGCACGGGGCTCGACCAGTCGTACTGCAGCCAGCGCGTCGCCGGTCGCGAGCCCGACCACGTGCCCCAGAGCTCGGTCTGGGCGCCTCCAGAGTGCAGGATCGTGCCGTTGTTGACGGCGTTCACGTTGTTCCAGCCGGCGGTGAACTCGGCCGTGGGCGTCGCGGACCCCGCGACGTTGTTGCCGCCCGCGGCGACCTCGGCAGAGATGACCACGTCTTTTGTGCTCGACAGCTCTCCGTCGTTCACCGTGAGGCGCAGCGTGTAGTCGCCGGCCGCGGTGAAGCGCACGACGCTGGTGGCGGCATCCGGATTCTCGAAGACGGCGAGCCCGTCGGTCGGGGCGCTGACGACACTCCAGCTCGTGGTGAGGTCGGTGCCCGGCAGGCCGTCGTCCTTGGCCGTGCCGATGAGGCGCGCCTGGCCGGCGGCGGTGTACGCGGCGTCACGCCACGCATCCACCTGGGGCGGCAGGTTCGTCGAGGCCGGGGCCTCGACGCCAGTCGAGAAGACCTGCACCTCCTTGATTCCCGTCTTGAACCCGGCCGCGTGGGTCGAGGTGACCCGAACCTTCTGCGCCGTGATCTCGGGGAACTGAGCCTGGTTCAGGTTGGCCCGCGGATAGACGGGCGTTCTGGCCTGGGCAGGGATCGGCTTCCAGGTGCTGCCGTCCTGATACTCGATCGTGTACTGCGCGGGCTCGGAGTAGCCCTGCACCGTCGCGGTCGACGAGGAGTTGTAGAAGAAGACCCGGATGTCGTCGAAGGACTTCGCCGAGCCGAGGTCGACCTCGATCGAGTCCTTCGCGTTCGGAGAACCTGCGGTTCCCCAGAAGGGCTCGTTGATGGTCGTGCCGTTCACGGCGCCCGCCGGCGGGCGGGAGGCTGCCGAGAACGAGGCCGTGACCGGCTGACCCGCGGCGAGGTTCGTCGAACCCACGCTGCGGGGGTCGATGTCGGCGCCCGCCTTGGCGAACAGGTCGACGACGCGGTCGGTCGACGCGAACTGCACGTCTCGAGGTGCCGTGACATCCTTCGTCGTCTCGGTCGTGACCGTGACGCCGGCCGGAGCCTCGACCTCGCCCGTGGCCGGGTCGTAGGTCACGTGGCTGAGCTTGTCGACCGTGAAGGCCAGCTCTCCGTCGAGGAACACCGAGTAGCCCTCGGGCACATCGGCGCCGTAGTACTTCGTGCCGCCGGGCGCATCCCACGTGATCGTGAGGTCGCTGTCGCGGTACTTGATGTTGTTGGCGGTGAAGTGATCCCACTCGATGTCGATCGGGTCGAGCTCGATCTTCGCATCGGTGCGGGGGCGCAGGCCCATCGCATCCTCGATCATCGTGAAGTTCGTGGTTCCGAGGATCGTGTGGTGGATCCACGAGCGGTAGCCGATGTTCTGGGGGTCGGCCGAGCCGTTCGACCAGAACTCGTTCTGGTCGGGCAGCCGGTTGTCTCCGCCGTTCTGGTAGTGCGACCAGGCGTTCCAGTAGAGCAGCTTCTTGTACCACTCGGAGTCGATCGCGTCGGTCGGGTAGTTGCGCAGAACGCTGGCCAGCATGCGGAACGTGACCGTGGAGTTGATGACCGAGAAGTTGTTGCTGCCCGGTCCGCCGTAGTCGGCCTGGTCGGCCTGGTTCGCCGTGTAGAACGGGAAGATCGGGTACTGCTTGTCATCGGCGAACAGGCGCAGGGCGTCGACGTAGTCGTCGTTGTAGTCCGCGTCGCCCGGCTTCGGCATGAGGCCGACCGTGAAGGGGTAGTAGTTGTTGATCTCCTTCCACTTCGCGAGCTGCCCGTCAGACGTGAAGCGGTGCTTCAGCAGGTTCTCGTCGGAGTCCCACAGAAGCTCGACGACCTTCTCCTTGATGGTCTGCGCGAACTCGTCCATCTCGTCGGCCTTGGCGGTGTTGCCGGCCAGGCGATAGGCCTCGGCAGACGCCAACGCGTTCGAATAGAGGTAGGCGTTCTCGGTGCGGTCCATGCTGGCGTTGGGCCGCTCGTGGAAGGACACGGCGTCGGCGTCGTTGCCCGTCATCGCGCCCCAGTTGTAGTCGATCAGACCGCTGTCGTCGGTGTCGTAGGCGTCGAGCAGGCCCTTCACGTCGTACTCGGCGTATTCCGCGAGGTTGGATGCGATGGGTGCCGGCCCGCCGTGCAGCTGGTAGGCGCGCCACGCGGCCTCGGAGATGTACTGCGTGTAGCTGTTCGACCAGTTGGCGGGGTCGCCGGGGTTGTCGACGAACTTGTAGCTCTTGCTCGTCTCGCCCGCCGACACCCAGGGCCCGTAGGAGTAGATCGGGTCGCGGAAGTACTTGAGGTCGTCGATGAACATGCCCGTGGTGAGCACGATCGCATTGTTGTAGCCGAGCACGCCCTCCATCGAGGTGGGGAACTGGTAGTCGTTGCCCGGGATGTTCGCATCGAGGAAGTTGAATCGCATGAGCCACCAGCGGTAGAACAGCGTCTTGTCGATGTTGTCTTCGGGGGTGTCGAGGTAGGGCACGTTGTCGGCCCACCACTTGTTGTAGGTGGTCACGCTCGTCGTGAAGGCGGCGCCCGGGGTGGCGGCGCGCACGGCGTCGTACTCCGTGCGGCTCTCCTCGATCTCGGGCGTCACGAAGCCGAGCTGCACCTTGGCGCTGGCCGTGCCGCCGGCCGGCACATCCAGCGTGCGGGTCAGCTGGCCGGCGTCGACGGTGAAGCCGTCGCCCGAGAATCGGGGGAACACCGTCGTGAGGTTGTTGGCAGACGAGACCACACCGGTGAGCTCGTCGCCCTCGACCGTGGTGGCGTAGCCGGATGCGGCGCGCAGCTCGATGGTGGCCCCTCCGGTACTCGAGACGTCGAGGTTGGTGACGGCCACGTTGCCGTTGGTGATGAACTTTGTCTGCACGACGCGCAACCCCTGAGCGGCGTTGGTGTGCACGCTCCGCCAGTAGCTCGGCGTCTGCTTGCGCTCGGCGGTGACCTCGGTGAGGGCCACGGGGGTTCCGCCGACACGCAGCACGATGTCGTAGGCGCCGCGGTTGTCGATCGACTCCCAGTAGGCCACCTGGCCGCCGAAGCCGAGGACCTCGGGGCTGTGCTCCTTCATGAACACGGTGCGGCCGCGGGTGAAGAGCCATTGGTTGTTGTCGCCGTTACTGCCGGCGGTGCCGGTGCGGGCGAGCATGGTGTCGAACCAGAAGTCCTTCGACGTGTCGGTGCCGGCGCCCGCCGCCACGTCGGCGTCGAAGATCGACTGCAGCTGATTGCGGGTGTTGTACGCACCCGTCGGGGGCACGGGGTTGGCGTCGCCCGCGAAGGTCGGGTAGCCGATGTCGGAGTTGGCCGCGAAGGCCGGAGCGGCCGTTGTGGCCGCGAAGCCCGTAGCGATCAGGGTGGATGCGGCCAGGACCGCGAGCCCCCTGGTGATTCGCCGACGCGCTGAAAGTCGTTCTTTGTGCATGGATGCCACGGAAATTGTTACCTCTCACCATTGAGACAGACGCTCTTGCTGTTGGACGTTACTGCAGGGCTCTTCCGGGCCGCAAGGGCTTTCGGGATCTTTCGGAATGTTTCGGCGCGGTCGAGCAATCTTCGATTTAGAGCGGCGATTTGGCCGAAAACCCATCCAAGTGCGTTTCCGACTCGGCAGCCCCACCGACATCACCCCCGGTGCCGACTCGTTCCGACAGGGCTTCTGCTCACCCGCTCGCAGGAATAACGTCGAGTCAAAGCGGTTTCCGTACATGCCACCCCGGTTCTTCCTGAGTTGTGGCGAGCGACCCCACCGAAGTCACGACAGAAAGAGGCACAGAATGCGCGCAGTCACGTACGACCACACGGGAGATTCCGGCGTTCTCACGCTGACCGAGCGGGAGCCCGTCGACCCGGGCGACGGCGAGGTGCGCGTGCGCGTGGTGGTCTCGGGGGTCAACCCCACCGACTGGAAGTCGCGTGCGGGCGCCGGGGCGGGCAGCGGCCCGTTCGACGCGCCGAAGGTTCCGAACCAGGATGGCGCGGGGGTAGTCGACGCGGTCGGCGAGGGCGTGACGCAGTTCTCCGTGGGCGACCGCGTCTGGCTGTGGGACGTGGCCTTCGGCACGAGCATCGGCACTGCCCAGGAGTACGTGACCCTGCCGGCGACCCATGCTGTCGCGCTGCCCGACGACGCGACGTTCGACGACGGCGCGAGCCTCGGCATCCCGGCTCTGACCGCAGCCCTCGCGCTGGCCGCCCACGAGAACCTGCCCGACCGACTGTCGCCGGGCTCGCTCGAGGGCCGAGTGGTGCTCGTCTCCGGTGGCGCCGGGGCCGTGAGCCACGCGGCGATCCAGCTCGCGACGTGGGCGGGGGCCACGGTCATCACCACCGTCTCGTCTGACGAGAAGGCCGAGCTCGCCCGCCGGGCCGGAGCGGAACACATCCTGAATTACAAGACCGACGACGTGGCGGCGGCCGTCAAGCAGCTCGCGCCGAAGGGCGTCGACATCATCGTCGAGGTCAACCTGCAGGCGAACGCCGAGCTCGACGAGAAGATCATCGCCCGCGGCGGCACCATCGTGAGCTACGCCTCCGACGGCGACGACCGCGTGTCGCTTCCGATAGGCCCTGCCATGGGCCGCAACGTGCGCCTGCGCTTTCTGCTCACGTACACGGTGAGCGACGACGAGAAGCAGGATGCCATTGCCTCGGTCTCCGAGGCGTTGGCCGCGGGCGCACTGGGCGCGGGCGACGAGACGGGGCTGCCGTTCACGCGCTTCGCGCTCGCCGAGACGGCGGCGGCGCACGACGCGGTGGAGCAGGGAGTCGTCGGCAAGGTCCTCATCGACGTCGCGCGGTAGGGGACCCGTTCCCTGAGCCTGTCGAAGGGGCTCGCACAACCCCGCGCGGATCGAGTAGCCCGGCTCGCGCAGCGAGCCGGGCGTATCGAGATCACATCCAATAGGTTGATCTCATGCCCACCTTCTCGACCGCCGTCTCCGAATCCGACCTCTCGCACCTGCGCCGGGCGATCTTCGTCTCGATCGAGGCGAAGCAGCATGGCAACCACCCGTTCGGAGCGATTCTCGTCGACGAGCACGGTGCCGAGGTGCTGGCGGCCGAGAACACGGTCGTGACGCACTCCGACGCCACCGGCCACGCCGAGACCAACCTCGTGCGCCTGGCGACGAAGCAGTATTCGCTCGACGAGCTGCGGGGATTCACCCTCTATACGAGCTGCGAGCCCTGCGCCATGTGCACGGGCGCCATCTACTGGGCCGGCATCGGGCGCATGGTCTACGCGCTCCCCGAGCAGGCTCTCATTCCCCTCACCGGCGACGACCCCCAGAACCCCACCCTCGACCTGCCGAGCAGGGAGGTGCTGGCGCGCGGCCAGCGCACCGTCGTGGTCGCGGGCCCCGCCCTCGAAGAGCAGGCCGCCGAGCCCCACCGCGGCTTCTGGCGCTAGCCGACTCGGCCGCTAGCCGACGCGGCGGCCTGCTTCGACTCGGCCGCCTGCCTCAGCGCGGCGGCGAGGTGGATGCGCGGGTCACCAGCCGGGTCTGCAATTCGATGCCGGGCTGGCGGGCCATCGATGATCGGGAGCTTCGCCGGGCCTGCACGAGCATGCCGAACGCCGCCGCCCCCATCTCCCGGATGGGCTGGTGGATCGTCGTCATCGGCGGCGTCGCCCACGCGGGCTCGAGCAGGTCGTCGAAACCCACGACGCTGAGGTCGTCCGGAATCCGGAGCCCGGCCTCGAGCGCGGCGTCGTAGACGCCCAGCCCCATGCCGTCGGAGCACGCGAATATAGCCGTGGGCCTGTGCCCGGCCGACGCCAGCATCCGCGCGGATTCGACCCGGGCACGCTCGCGATCCCAGTCGCCGTGCGCGACCAGCTCCGGCAGCACGACGATGCCGGCCGAGCGCAGGGCGGTCGTGAAGCCGTCGACTCGTGCGCTGCTGTACAGGTGAGCCGGCTTGCCCGCGATGATGCCGAACCGCGTGTGGCCCAGTGCGAGCAAGTGCTCGGCGGCCATGCGCCCGCCGTCCCAGTTCGTGGCGGCGACACTGGACACGCCATCGGGCGGCCTCTTTCCGGGGTCGACGATGACCACGGGCACAGGTGCGTCGGCGAGCGCGTGCAGTTCGGCGGGAGACATGTCGACAAGCACCACGATCGCCCCGAGTGTCGAACGGCCCAGCAGTCGTCCGATCCAGGATCCGTCGGGTCGCGCCACCGAGAGGGTCAGGTCGACGCCCGCATCGGACGCCTCCTCCTCGATGCCCTCCAGCACCCGAGTGATCCAGCTTCCCTCGAGATGCCCCACGACCACATCGATCGACCGGAGACCGGTGATCGAGCCTGCCGGGTCGGTCGGGTCGGTCGCCGCGCTCGAACCGCCCGGACCGCTCGCGGGCTGCCGCCGGATCGACCGGGTGTACCCCACGGCGTGCACCGCCTCGAGCACACGCGCACGCATCTCGTGCGAGACGTCGGTCTTGCCGTTGAGCACCTTCGACACCGTCGGGATGCTCGTGCCCGCGTGCTCGGCCACCCGCGCGAGGGTCGCTCGGGGCGATGCCGGGCGTTGGGAGTCCACCCGATGATTCTACGGAGCAGTTGCGCAAGTTTCGAAAGAAAAACGACTCAGCTCACTTCGCACGACCGCTTGTGCGGGCCGACCGGCACGACCACAATGGAGTCCGCTTCGCATCCGATGCCGATTTGCGCAACTTTCGATGCGGATGCGCCAGGCCCCGAACCCGAAGGACGACGATGACCGATCAGCCCCCTCACCCCACTCCGAAGACAGCGCTGGTCGTGCGCGGCGGCTGGGACGGCCACCAGCCCGTGGAGGCCACCGAGCTGTTCATCCCGTTCCTCGAACAGAACGGCTTCACCGTGCGCGTCGAGGGATCCCCTGCCGTCTACGCCGACGCAGACGCCATGGCCGGAGTCGACCTGATCGTTCAGGCCAACACCATGAACACCATCGAGAAAGAGGAGTTCGAGGGCCTCCGCGGGGCCGTCGAGAGCGGAACCGGCCTGGCCGGCTGGCACGGCGGCATCGCCGATTCGTATCGCAACAACTCCGACTACCTTCAGATGATCGGCGGGCAGTTCGCGTCGCATCCGGGCAAGCACCCCGACGAGCGCACGGGCGAGCAGTCCGACAACTACATGCCTCACCGCATCGAGATGACTGCGGCCGCCGCCGAACACCCGATCACGCAGGGCATCGCCGACTTCGAGCTCGTGACCGAGCAGTACTGGGTTCTGCACGACGACTACAACGACGTTCTGGCCACCACCACTCAGGCCGTTCGCCCGTGGGATCCCTGGAACCGACCGGTCACCTCGCCGGCCATCTGGACCAGGCAGTGGGGCGCGGGGCGCATCTTCGTCTCGACGCCGGGGCACCGGGTCGAGATCCTGCAGGACACGAACGTGAGAACCATCATCGAGAGGGGGCTGCTGTGGGCAGCACGCTGAACATCGGAATCATCGGGGTCGGCAAGATCAGCGAGCAGTACTTCGCGAGCATGCCGAAGCTGCCGGGCCTCACCGTCGTGGCCGTCGCCGATCTCGACATGGATCGCGCGCGCGAGGTCGCCGCGGCCCACGAGGGTGTTCGCGCCCTCACCGTCGACGAGCTGATCGCCGACCCCGCCGTCGACGCCGTGCTCAACCTCACTATTCCGGCCGCGCACGTCGAGGTCGGAACCCGGGCCCTGCGCGCGGGCAAGCACGTGTTCGCCGAGAAGCCGCTCGGTCTGAACCCCGAAGAGGCCGCGCCCATGCTCGACCTGGCCGAGTCGCTCGGACTGCGCTACGGCAGCGCGCCCGACACCGTGCTGGGCACCGGCATCCAGACGGCCAGGCAGACCCTCGACTCCGGCGCGATAGGAGAACCATTCGCGGCGAACGTCTTCTGGTCGGCTCCCGGCCACGAACGCTGGCACCCGGCCCCGGCCTTCTACTACCAGCCCGGCGGCGGGCCGCTCCTCGACATGGGGCCGTACTACCTCACCGCCCTCGTGCACCTCTTCGGTCCCGTCGCGAGCGTCTCCGGGCTCGCCGTGCGCTCGGCGCGCCCTCGAACGATCGAGACCGGGCCGGCCGCCGGCACCCCGATCGAGGTGGGCGTCGACACGCACATCACCGCGCTGCTCGACCACGTCGGCGGCGTCACGTCGACCGTCACCATGAGCTTCGAGGTGTGGAAGACGCGCTCGCCCCTCTTCGAGGTCTTCGGCACCAAGGGAACGCTCGCGGTCCCTGATCCCAACCATTTCTCGATGCCGGTCGAGATCGCTACCAGCGAGAACGACGAGTGGGCGACGGTTCCGGATGCCGCGGGCTTCATCGACGCCGGCCGGGGCGTCGGACTCGCCGATCTCGCCGAGGCGATCGTCGAGGATCGACCGCACCGCGCATCCGGTCGCCTGGCCCTGCACGTGCTCGAGGTCATGGATGCGATCCTGCGCTCGTCTGCGAGCCGCGAGACCATCACGATCGAGAGCACCACGGAGAGACCGGCCCTCGTGCCGCTGCGCGACCTGGCCGAAGGCTCCCCCGAGGTCGCGCCGGTCGAGTAGGCCGCCTCCGGCCGTATCGAGGCCACCCATAAGAGCCGTCGCCAGGCGCCGCGTAGCGCCGTTGCGCCCATCCAGACGCGCTGGATGGGCCTCACGGCGCCGCGCCAAGTAAGGTTCCTGATCGCGTCGCGCCGTCACGCCCTTCTCGAGACCTCGGATGGGCACGACGGCGCCACACGACCCGTGCGCCTCGAGGGGTCGAGTTGCGCCGGTCGAGTAGGCCTCCCTGACCGCGATGGTCCGTATCTTCCATCGCGTATCGAGTGTGCCCTAGAGTTCACATGTAGGGATACGTGAGGGGGGCTCATGGAATCGGATCCGGTGACACCGAAGGACCTGGCGATCGAACTGGGGGTGAGCCCGAAGTCGATTCGCGACTTCCTGCGCGCACTCTATGGAACACTCGGCGACGGCGCCACGAGATGGAACCTCACCCCGGAGCAGGTCGAGCTGGTGCGCACGCACTTCGATCGGGGCCGGTCCGACTGACGCCGACGGCCTGCGCTCGGCCGAAGCTCAGGCGGCCCGTGCTCAGATGACCGGCTCGTCCTGAACGGTGACCGGCTTCGACGGATCGCAGAATCGGATGATGATCACGATCAGCCCGGCGATCGGCAGCAGCAGCCAGAACAGCTGGGTCCAGCGGTTGCCACCGTCGCGCAGTCGGCGCACCGCAATGGCGAGCACGGGAACCAGGGTGCCGAGCGCCCACAGCGTCGCGAAGAGTCCGGCCTCGCCGCTGTCCGCTCCGAGGAGCGTGGAGTCGAGCGCTTTCGCCGCCGAGTTCACCAGCACGATGAAGAGCATGAACCACCAGAACTCCGCGACGCCGGATCGGCCCGTGAACTCGGCGTACCTTCGGAAGCCCGTGCTGATCGCGGTGCCGAAAGACATGCGGGACCCGGTCGTCGTGTAGCTCATACGTGGCACCCTACCGAACCTGCCCGCTCACCACTCCTCCCGATGCCGCTCCTGGTCGACCACCGCCTCGCGATCGGCGAGGCGCCGCAGCCCGCTGAGCGGCTGGGCCATGCGGTGGTTGTGCCGGATGCGCGCCTCGACCCGGTCGAGGAACGCCCAGTACCCGGCGGTGAACGGACACGCGTCCTCGCCCAGCCGCACCTTCGGATTGAACATGCATCCCCCGCAGTAGTCCGACATGCGGTCGATGTACGCCCCGCCCGACGCGTAGGGCTTCGTGGCGACGATGCCTCCGTCGGCGTGCTGCGACATGCCGATCACGTTCGCCGGCATGACCCACGGCGTTCCGTCGACGAACATGTCGACGAACCAGTCGTTCAGCTCGACCGGGTCGTAGCCGTGCTGCAGGGCCCAGTTTCCGAGCACCATCAGGCGCTGGATGTGATGGGCCCAGCCGTGCGTGCGCATCCCGTCGATCGTCTGGCTGAGACAGTTCGACCGGATGGCCGCCGCGTCGAGAAGCCGGAAGGCCTCGGGCAATGGGGTGTGGGCATCCAAGGCGTTGTTGCTCGTGCGATAGCCCTCGCCCAGGTGCCAGTAGAGGTGCCAGACGTAGTCGCGCCACCCCATGATTTGGCGCACGAAGCCCTCGACGCTCGGCAGCGGCGCGCGGCCGGCGTGGTACTCGGCGACGACGGTGTCGATCGCCTGAAGCGGGTCGAGCAGGCCGAGGTTCATGGGGGCGCTGAGCAGGGAGTGCGCCATGGTCCAGTCGCCCGTGAGCATGGCATCTTCGAAGGGACCGAAGTCGTTCAGCCGCACCTCGACGAAGTCGGCGAGGGCGCGCTCGGCCTCGGCCGCAGTGGCGGCGAAGCGGCGAGGGCCGTCGTCGCCCACGAGCTGAACGACTCCGTCGCGCTGCCACCGGTCGAGGTCTGCTCGAACCTCGTCGTCGATCTCGTCTTCGACCGGCCACCACGGGTCGGGCAGCCCGAGGCCCGGCGCGTTCTTCGGCGGCGGGGTGCGGTTGTCATGGTCGTAGTTGAACGCGCCACCCTCGGGCTGGTCGCCGCGCATCAGAATTCCGGTGCGCTCGCGCACGCCCCGATAGAAGTCCTCGAGCAGCAGGCGCTTGCCGACACGGGAGTTCGCCCACGCGGCGAAGTCGGTCTCGCTCGTGACGAATCCGCGGCTCGGCAGAATATGAATGCCTCGGTCTCGCACGAAGCGGCGAGCCGACCAGGAGGTGGGGTCGATGACCTCGAGGTCGTCACGCCCGTCGACCGCCTCGGAGTAGCGGTCGACCCGGAAGTACTCGACCCGGTCGCCGAGCTCCGCGGCACGATGCCTCATCGCCGACAGCAGCAGGTGGGCCTTTGCCCGGTGCATGGGGCGACGGCCGAAGACCGAGCGCGCCTCGACGATCATCATCGGGCCGCCGTCGTCGAAGACGGGGCCGAGCTGTCCGGCGAAGATCCAGCGGGTGCGCGGGGCGGGAGTCGGGGTCGTCACGGCCTCAGGCTAGGCGCGCAGGCCGCCCCGCACGGTGGCGTTGACAACGGTGCCGTAGATGACGAAGCGGCCCATACGCCGAAGGCCACCCTCGCGCGACGGTCGATAACTATCGATGATAGAAATATGTCATCCGTCCGCCGACAGAAGTGGAACCCACGATGACCGCACCCCACGTCCTCCTCGTGCACGGCGCCAGCCACCGGGGCTCGAGCTGGCACCTGCTCGAACGCGCCCTCGCCGCGCGAGGCATCCGGTGCGCCACGGTCGACCTGCCGAGCGCCTCCCCCGAGCTCGGCGACCTGCACGCCGACGTCGAGGCGATCCGCTCCGCCCTCGACGCCGTGCCGGCGCACGAACCCGCCATGGTGATCTGTCATTCGTACGGCGGCATGCCCAGCACCGAGGCCGTCGCGGGCTCGAGCAGCGTGAGCCGCATCGTCTACCTCGCGGCCTACATGCCCGATGCGGGCGAGACGCTGCTCGACCTGGTCGACGAGGGCGACGACAGCGACTGGGCGATCTCCGACGACGGGCTCACGATCTCCGCCGTCGACCCCGCCCGCCTCTTCTACAACCGCTGCCCGCCTGCCGTCGCGGCCGAAGCGATCCGCGACCTGGCGCCGCAGTCGCTCGCGTCGTTCGAGCAGAGCGTGCAGGATGCGGCGTGGCGCGACATCCCGTCGAGTTACGTGGTCTGCACCGACGACAGGGCGATTCCGCCGCACGTGCAACGACGCATGGCGGCCCGGGCGACGACCACGACCTCGATCGACAGCGACCACTCGCCGTTCCTGTCGATGCCCGACCGGCTCGCCGATCTCCTGGTGGAGCTGCTCGGCGCCTAGCGGCGGGGCGGGGTTCCGGGGTAGCTCGCGACGAGCCGGCCCGCCTCGTCGGCCGCCTCGGCGATCGCCTGCTCCGGAACGCCCAGCAGGCGAAGGCAACCGCGGGGCACTGTCGCGGCATAGGCCGCCCGGTCACTGACGCCGCCCCAGTACCGCTGCGCCACGATGCTCTCGACCAGCCCGAAGATCAGCACGAGATCCGACTCGGGCACCGACAGTGCGCCGGGCGTGGTCGATCCGAGCTGGGCGGTCTCGCGCGCGAGCTCGAGGTAGCGGGACTGGAGCACGGTGAGCTCGACCCTGCCGCTCTCTTCTTCTTTCGCGGCGACGTCGGGGATGCGGTAGAGCTCGTGCATGCTCCACGGATCATTGAGGATCACGTCGAGGTCGTACGCGGCGAGGGCGTAGAGCTTCACCTCCGGGCGGGCCTCGACGTCTCGGAGCCAGTCGGAGAAGCTGACCGACGGCGACACTGTTCCGTCGAGCAGGGCGACGACGATGCTGCTCTTGTCGGCGAAGTGATAGTAGAGCGACGCCTGCTTGATGCCGACGAGCTCGGCGATCTGGCGCGTCGTGGTGCCCTCGTAGCCCTGCTGGGCGAACAGGCGGGCCGCAGCATCCAGGATCTCGTCACGCGTACTGGCGTCGGGCGCCGCCTTCGGGGCCGATCGCGGCCTGCCGGGCCGGCGGCGCACCACGGTGCGCTCGTCGTCGTGCAGGGGAACCGGTGCGTCGGCCGTCATCGCGTCACCGTCTCCGAAGGTCGTGTGATCACGTCTCCAGCTTGCACTATCAACGACATCGCGTGGGGCGTGGCGAGCGAATGGATGTCGCCGAGCGGATCGACTCTGGTCGCGACGAGATCGGCACGCTTGCCGACCTCGAGGGTGCCCACCTCGTCGTCGAGTCCGTTCAGCCGGGCCGCGTTCGCCGTTCCGGCCAGGATCGCTTGCATCGGCGTGAGCCCGTGATCGACGAGCAGGCCGAGCTCGCGCAGGTTGTCGCCGTGGGGCACGATCCCCGCATCCGTTCCGAGCGCTACCTGAACACCCGCCGCGAGCGCGGCGGAGATGCGCTCCCCGGCCCGCTCGACGGTGCGCCGTCGTTTGGCGACCACCCAGGGCGCCGCGGTCGGCGACACCGCGCGGGTGAGCGTCGACAGGGTGGGAACGAGCACGGTGCCCCGCTCGATCATGGCCTCGATGGTCTCGTCGTCGACGAGGTAGCCGTGCTCGATGCTGCGCACGCCGGCCCGAACGGCGGCGGCGATACCCGCGGCGCCGATGGCGTGGGCCGCGACGCCCGCGATGCCGTGCCTCTTCGCCTCGTCGACGACGGCCCGCATCTCGCTCTCGCTCAGGCCGCCGCCCTCGGGGTGACTGCGCGGACTCCCCATGCCTCCGGTCGCGGCGATCTTGATCCAGTCGGCCCCCTCGCGGATCGCCTCGCGGGTGATCCGAACGAACTCCTGCGGGGAGTCGGCGATCGCGCCCGCCCCCGGGCCGGAGTCGAGCGCGAGCCCGTTGACCGCGCGCGAGTCGCCGTGCCCGCCGGTGATGCTGAGGATGCGCAGGGCGATCAGCAGCCTCGGGCCAGGAATGACCCCGGCCTCCAGCGAGTCCCGGAACCCGGAATCCGCCCCGGCCAGGTCGCGTGCCGTCGTGACACCGGCCATCAGCGTTGCCCGCAGCTGCGGCACGGCGCGCAGGGTCTTGGCACTCTCGGCCTCGGTGATGCCCTCGAGTGCGCCCTGATCCGGCGTGGTGCTCGCGTGGATGTGACAGTCGAAGAGCCCGGGCATCACCGTGAGGCCGCGGGCGTCGATGCGTTCCAGGCTCGAGAGCCCCTCGGCGATGGTCAGGCTGCCGGTGGGCGCGATGGCGGCGATCGTGCCGTCGTCGACCAGGATGTCCTGCCCGTCGCGGGGCTCTCCTCCGAGTGCGTCGATCATTCGGGCGTTGGCGATGAGCAGGGGCGGCATGGGCTCGCCTTTCGGAATGAGGGGCTGGATTCTTCCCTCAATCTATCAAATACCTGTCAGCGATAGATTTTACACGCATGTAACACGCGGCAACGGGGCGGAAATACCGGGGGGTTAGTTTTTGTCAGCGATAGATATTCGCACGGGCACCGCTTCCGATGCCCCTCCCACCGCTCCCGAGAGGTCCGTACCCACGATGATCCAGAGCCCCACCACGCGCTCCGCCCGCGCGACCAGCCTGCGCAGACGGGCGCTGACCGCAGCGGCCCTCGTCGCGGCATCCGCCTTCGCCCTCACCGCCTGCGCACCCAGCACCTCGGGCGACGCCTTCGCCTCAGGCGACACCTTCGATGTCGTGCTGCTCGGCGCCTACTCCACCCCGCCCGACCCCGACGTGAACTACGACGGGCCCGGGCTCAACATCATCCAGAACACGTACGAGGGACTCGTCTCCTACGAGGACGGCAACACCACGGCCACGATCGTTCCGCGGCTCGCCACCGACTGGACGGTCTCGGACGACTCGCTCACCTACACCTTCGATCTGCGCAAGGGCGTGACGTTCCACGACGGCACCGACTTCACAGCGGATGCGGTCATCGCGTCGTTCGCCCGGCGCACGGACGTCGATGCGGGCCCCGCGTACATGGTCGCCGACGTCACGTCGGTCACTGCCGTCGACGACTACACGGTCGAGGTCACGCTCGCGGCACCCAACTCGGCCTTCCTCGACTACCTCGCGTCTCCCTTCGGCGTCAAGATGATCAGCCCGACGGTCCTCACCGAGCAGGCCAGCGACGACTTCGCCCAGGGATACCTCACCGAGCACGACGCGGGCACGGGTCCCTACGAACTCGGCTCCGTGACCACCGGGCAGTCGTACGAGCTCACCGCCTACGACGACTACTGGGGCGACGAGCCCGAGTTCAGCACCGTCGACATCACCCTCTCGGAGAACGCCTCGTCCGTTCAGCTCCAGCTCGAGCGCGGAGAGATCGACGCGGTGCTCGGCGACATCAACAAGACGAGCTTCGAGGACTACTCGTCGAACGACTCACTCGACGCCTCGACCTTCGCGAACTTCACGACCCAGACGCTGTTCGTGAATCCGCAGTCCACGATCTTCACCACGGTCGAGGACCGCGCGAAGCTCTTCACCGCGATCGACACGAAGACGATCCTCGAGTCCTCCATGGGTGAGCTCGAGGTTCCGACCACGCAGCTGTTCCCGGCGGGCATGCTCGACGCCTCGCTCGACGACCAGGGCGTCGCCTACGACCCGACGGCGCTGGCCTCCCTGGCCGAGTCGGGCATCGCCGCGGGCAAGACGATCCGCATCGGCTACGCGGGCTCCTCGCCCGACGGCAAGGCCGTGGCCGACGAACTGGGTGCAGATCTCTCGAGCGCGGGACTCCCGGCCGAGTCGATCTCCTACGGCGCGGGAACCATCTACAGCCTCGCCGACGACCTGGCGGCGGCACCCGACCTCGTCGTGATGTCGGTCTTCCCCGATGCCGGCCATGTCGACGCCTGGGCGCGCATCCTCTACACGCCCAGCGGCGGACTCGACCTGCTCGCGGCCGAGGTCCCCGGCCTCACCGACGACCTCGACGCGGCGCTCCTCGCCGGCGACGACGAGCCGTACGGCGCGATCGCGCAGAAGGTCATCGCCTCGAAGTACTGGTTCTCGACGGGCTCGCTGCAGACCACCACGGTGACGCGCTCGGGGCTTACGGGCATCGACGACGCCCGCAACCTGCTCGAGTACAACGTGCTGCATTTCGCAGCGCTCGGCAACGCCTAGCTCCCTCGAGGGGCGGGGTGCACGCGCACCCCGCCCCGCACCATTCCCTCTCTTTTCATCTCCGCTCTCAAGAAGGCAGCCCACCCCATGAGCTCTCCGGTTCCCGTCGTCGAGGTCGAAGACCTGCGGGTCACCCTCCGCCGCGGCCAGGCCGAGGTCGAGGCCGTGCGCGGGGTCTCCCTCACGGTCGGGCGCGGCGAGATCGTCGGCATCGTCGGTGAATCCGGATCGGGCAAGAGCGTTCTCGGCCTGAGTCTCATGGCCCTGCTCCCCGCGGCCGCCCGCCCCGTCGTCACCGGCCGCATCCGCATTCTCGGCACCGACATGGTCGGAACGACCGCGACCGCCGACCGCCTCGTACGCAAGAAGCACATCGGCGCGGTCTTCCAGGACCCGATGACCTCGCTCGATCCCACGATGACGATCGGCAACCAGCTGGCAGAGGTCACGTCGAACAGGCGCGAGGTCGTTCGGCTGCTCACCGACGTCGGCATCGCCGACCCCGAGACCCGGCTCGGCGCCTTTCCCCATCAGCTCTCCGGCGGTCTGCGGCAACGCGTGATGATCGCCCTCTCCCTGGCCCGCAATCCCTCGCTCATCATCGCCGACGAGCCGACGACGGCCCTCGACGTCACCGTGCAGGCCCAGATCCTGCAACTGCTCCTCGACCTTCGCAAGAGCCGGGGCTGCAGCGTGGTCTTCGTGACCCACGACCTCGGCGTCGCCGCCCAGATCTGCGACAGGATCGCCGTGATGTACCAGGGCCGCATCGTCGAGAGCGGCGATGTCGACACCGTGCTCGGGCGACCCGAACACGACTACACGAAAGGGCTGCTCGCCTCGCGGATCGACCTCACCACTCCGCGCGACCGGCCCATTCTGAGCGCGCACGGCGCGGGCTCCGGCGATGCCCTCCCCGCAGTCTGGCCCGCCGTCGTCACCGGTGCGCCGGCCGTCACCATCGCCGACGCGCGCCGCACCTTCAGCACCGGCCCCTTCTGGAGGAGGCGGCAGCTGGAGGCCGTGCGCGGCGTGACCCTCGAGATCGGCCAGGGCGAGTCGATGGCCCTCGTCGGCGAGAGCGGATGCGGCAAGTCCACGCTGCTGCGGCTCGTCGCCGGCCTCGATACGCCGACCTCCGGGTCGGTCACGGTCGCGGGCGACACCGGCCCCCAGATGATCTTCCAGGATGCCGGCAGCTCGCTCACCCCGTGGCTGACCGTCGGCGAGCTGCTCGGCGAGCGACTCTCGGCGGCCGTGCCGGGCATCCGCAAGCCGGAGGCCGATCGACGCATCGCCGAGACCCTCGAGAGAGTCGGCCTGCCTGCAGAGGTGAGCCGGGTGAAGGGCGCCAGCCTCTCGGGAGGCCAGCGGCAGCGCGTGGCCATCGCCCGCGCCGTGATCGTGCCGCCGACCGTTCTGCTGTGCGACGAGCCCACCAGCGCGCTCGACGTGTCTCTCGCCGCGACCGTGCTCAACCTGCTCGGCCGCCTCAGGCGGGAGCTCGGCATGTCGGTGCTCTTCGTGACGCACGACCTGGCGGCGGCGCGCATCATCGCCGACCGCATCGCCGTGATGAACCACGGGCGCATCGTCGAGATCGGCGACGCCGAGACCGTGTGCGCCTCCCCCACGAACGACTACACCGCCGCCTTGCTCTCCGCGATCCCCGGACGAGAGCTGAGACAGTCTCACGCCGCAGAGCACGGCGATCACAGCGAGGAGCGCCGAGCATGAGCGTCATCGAGAGACCCACGACGACCCGCGCCGCCACGAAGTGGACACGCATGACCGGGTGGCGCTCGCACACGGCCGGAGTCGACGCCGCGGGACTCGTCGCCCTGGCGCTGCTGGTGCTCGTCGCCCTGCTCGCCCCGGTGATCGCCCCCTACAGCCCGATCCTCCGTGCGGGCGAGGCCTTCCTTCCGCCCGGCAGCCCGGGCCACCTCCTCGGCACCGACGGGGTCGGCTACGACATCCTGTCGCGGATGCTGTTCGGTCTGCGCTCGAGCATCGCCTCGGCCGCCATCGTCATCACGTCGGGCGTCATCATCGGCGGCATCGTAGGACTGCTCGCCGGATCGATCGGCGGCTGGGTCGACAACGGTCTTATGCGGCTGACCGACCTCTTCCTCGCCTTCCCCGGCATCGTCATCGCCATGACCGTGGCCGCCGCGCTGGGTGCGAGCTTCTCGAGCGCCCTGATCGGCGTCGCCGTGGTGTGGTGGCCCATGTACGCCCGACTCGTGCGGGGCGAGGTGCGATCGTGGGCCGCCCGCCCGCACCTCGAGGCCGCCGTTCTGGCCGGGGTGCCGTGGTCGCGCCGGGTTCGGCGCCACCTCCTGCCCGGCGTCACCTCGACCGTCGTCGTGACCGCGAGCCTCGACGTGGGCGGCCTCGTCGTGGCGATGTCGGGCCTGTCGTTCATCGGACTCGGCTCGCCGGCGCCCGCGCCCGAGCTCGGGTCGATGGCCGCCCAGGGAATGGAGTACCTGCTCCAGTTCTGGTGGATCCCGATTCTGCCCGGGCTCGGCGTGCTCCTGCTCGCCCTCGTCGCCAACCTCGCCGGCGACGCCGTGCGCGACCTGCTGAGCCGTCGATGAGCCGCGCCGCGTCACGGCCGTCGCCATCCGGCAGCGCCACCCCACACCGCCTCGAGACCGAAGGACCGTCGCTGACATGATCATGTTCGTCATTCGCCGCATCGCGTCGATGCTCGCGGTGCTGCTCGCGTTGACTATCGCGCTATTCACCCTGCAGGAGCTCAGCGGTGTCGACCCGGCGCGCGCCTACGTCGGCGCCAACGCGTCGGCCGACGCGCTCGAGCGCACCCGCGTGCAGCTCGGCCTCGACCAGCCCGCCATCGTGCGGTACTTCGACTACCTCGGAGGCCTGCTGCAAGGAGATCTGCAGAACTCACTGCGCACACGCACCCCTGTCGCCGACGGCCTCTCGACCGCGTTCCCCGCCACGATCGAACTGGCCCTCTGGGCGCTGGGACTGGCCCTCGTGCTGGGCTCGATCTTCGCCGTGCTCACCGTCGTGCGATGGAAGGGCGCCGGGGTCGTTCGCGTCGTGCTGCTCTCCGGCGCGTCCGCACCGACGTTCCTCCTCACGATGCTGGGCCTGCTGTTCTTCTACGGCCAGCTCGGGCTGCTGCCGTCGGGCGGACGCTCGTCGTTCGGGTCGACCTCTCCCGGGCCGACGGGGCTGTTCGTTCTCGACGGCCTGCTGGCCGGGCGCGTCGATGTGGCGACGGATGCGATCTGGCACCTGATCCTGCCCGCCGCGTGCGTCGCGATCTCGCCGGCCGTGGCCATCGGCCGCGTGCTGGTCGACGGTCTGCGCATCAACCTCGTGTCGGATCACGCCCGCACCGCTCGCGCAGCCGGTATGCCCGAGGGACTCGTCATGCTGCGGCACGCCGTGCGCAACTCGCTCGGCGCGACGCTGTCGATGATCGGCATCCAGGCCGGCCTGCTGCTGGGCGGTCTCGTCGTCGTCGAGAAGATCGTCTCGTGGCCCGGCGTCGGAAGCTACCTCGACAAATCCGTGCAGGCCAGCGACTTCCCCGGAATCGCCGGCGTCGCCCTGCTCCTCGGCGTCACCTACGTCGTGCTCAACACTCTCGTCGATCTGCTGCAGGTCGCCGCAGACCGGCGGATCGCCCTCAGCTGACCCATCGCACCACCGTCGGGCGTCGCCCGCATCGAAAGGAAATCATGAACATCGTTGGAAACACCGTCCTCATCGTCGTCGACATCCAGGGCGGCGAGATCCCCCGCGAGGACTCACGCACCGAGATTCCCTACATGGGAGGCCGCACGGAGCGCGCGCCCCGCGTGCGCGAGGTCATCCGGCACAGCCGCGAGAAGGGGATCCCCGTGGTCTTCATCCAGGAGGTGCACAAGCCGTCGCTGATCGACATCGGCCGGGAACTCGACGGCGCCGAGGGCCCGCACTGCCTCGAGGGCTGGGAGGAGACCGAGCTGGCGCCCGGAATCGACCCGCAGCCGGGCGAGTTCCTCATCAAGAAGCGTCGCTACTCGGCGTTCTTCGGAACGGAACTCGAGATCGTGCTCAAGGCCTACAAGGCCGAGACGCTTCTGCTCATCGGCGGGCTCACCGACGTGTGCGTGCACTACACCGCCGTCGACGCGCACCAGCACGACTACCGGTTCCGCGTGCTCACCGACTGCGTGGGCGGATCGACGCAGCGGGCGCACGACAACGCCCTGCAGGCCATGCACTACCTGCAGCGCGACGCGCTCGTCACCTCGGTCGACGTCAACGAGTGGCTCGACACCCTCGAGACGCCCGAGCCCGCCCCCCTCGTGCACGAACTGGTGCGCTGACACCATTCGAATGCACTACCGGCACCACCGGCACCATCGGCTCTGGCCTCTCGCCCTCGGCACCTTCGCGATCGGCTTCGGCTCCAACGTCATCACCGGGCTGCTGCCCTCGATGTCGGCCGACCTCGGCGTCACTCTCGCCGATGTCGGCCGGCTCCTGAGCTTCTACGGAATCGCCTACGCCGTCTCGACGCCGCTCGTCGCCCTCTTCGGCGAGCGGCTGCCGCGACGGGCGCTCATGCTCACGGCACTGGCGCTGTTCGCCGCGGCCTGCGTGGCGACGGCGCTCGCCTCGGACTACGCGACCCTGTCGGTGCTCCGCGCACTCAGCGCCATCGCCGCCGGCGGGTTCACACCCACCGCGACGGTACTGGCCGCTGGCCTCGCCGCCCCCGAGAGACGCGGCCGCGCGCTCGCCACGGTGTTCGGCGGGCTCACGACGGCGGCGGTCGTCGCCGCGCCCGCCGGCAACATCCTGGGGCCGGCGATCGGATACCGAGGGGTGTATCTCATCACGGCGGGGCTTGCGGCCGTCGCGTTTGTCGCCGTGCTGCTGCTTGTCGCGCGACCCGCGGACAGGGCGGACATCGCGCCGGTGCCCTCGACGCCGGGCCCGCACGGTCGCGTCGACCCCGTCGTCCCGGACCGCGCGTCCATCGTGGGCCCCCGACGTCGCGGCCTGCCGTCGCCGCTCGTCGTGCTCGTGCTGCTGGTGTCGACGGTCGAGACCGTCGCCGCCTTCACCGTGCAGACCTACGCGTCGCCCCTGCTGACCGCCATCTCGAGCGCCGACGGCCTCTCGCTCAGCGGACTGCTGCTCGGCTACGGCATCGCCGGCGTTCTCGGCAACGTGGCCGGCGGACGCATGGCAGACAGGCTCGGGGCGGCGCGCACGCTCTGGCTGTGCTTCGCCGGATGCACCGCCGCCCTCGCCCTGCTGCCCCTCGTCGGGAGCACACTGCTGGGCGCCGGCGCGGTCTTCGCAGTCTGGGGCTTTCTCGCGTGGGCGTCGAACGCGCCGCTGCAGGGCATGCTCATCCAGCTCGCCGGCCGGTTCGAGCAGCTGATCGTGGCGCTCAACTCCTCGGTGATCGCGCTCGGCACGGCCGGGGGCGCGATCATCGGCGGTGCGATCATCGCCGGTGGGCCCGTGATCGGCCTCGCCTGGTGGGGCGCGGCCATCATGGGGGTCGCCCTGGTGCTGGTCTCGGTGCTGGTGCGCAGCCGAAGACTCGCGGCGTGAGCACCGGGGGCCGAGCCCTTGTTATACGATGCCTCGCTACACGACGGTGAGGATGACCCGCTGATATCCCTTCAGCGCGGGAACCCCGTCGTCGACCGCCTCGACGATCACGTGGATCGTCTGCCCGGCGACCGCATCCACGGGCACGGTCACGACCACCGCCGCCGAATCGGCGCCAGAGAGAACGACGGCACCGTGGTAGCTGCCCGCCTCCCGGTACTGCCACCACCGCACGGTCACGGCATCCCCGTCGGGGTCGGTGACGACGGCCGACAGCTGCACCTGCTCTCCCGGCCGCACGTCCCTGTCGACCTGCTCGACCGCCACGACAGGCGCATGATTCGCCCCACCGAAAGTGGACTGAACGCTCCATTGCAGTCGCGCGGCGAAGTCGTTCTGCGCGTCGGCGAACCAGCGCGTAACGGTGTACTCATCAGGCGCTGACTCATCTGGCGCTGACTCATCCGGCGCAGCATCCGCTGCCCCGCGCGTCTCCCACGCGTCGGGGCCCTCGTCGACGCGACGCGCCCGGCCGCCCCATCCGCCGTACCCCGGATGCTCGTGGCTGCGCAGCCCTGGAACCAGCAGGTTGAGCATGTTGGTGGTGTCGCCCTCGCTGATCCACTCGCCGAGCGGCTGCGGCTCGACCCATACGGCGTAGCCGAGTTCTCGCAGCTCGTCGGCAGTCTGCCCACTCAGGTGGAAGTAGTCGGTGAGGTCGCCCGGCACCATCTGCCGGCCGTCGCCCCAGGTGCGGTAGAGCGCGCCGAGCGGGCCTGCGGATGTAACGTGGTCGCGCATCCATTCGGCCCCGAGATACTCGAGCTCGGGCTGCTCGATGACCCTCCGCGCGAGGTAGCCCCACGCCATGGTCGCGACGTCGGTGACCCGGATGTCGGGCCAGACGGGGCGGATGTAGCTGTCGTAGCTTCCGTCTTGCGAGGCGAACTTGGTGATCACGGCCTTGCGCGAGACGGCGGCGTGGATCTCGGGCCACTCGGGCGTCTGCGAGTATCGCTCCTCGATCGACATCAGGGCGCGCGCGATGGTGCTCGTTCCGGCCCAGACCTGCAGGTGCACGGGCCGCGGATCGTCGTCGAGAAGGGTCTCGGCGATCAACTGCGAGCCGGGCGTCTCCTCCGAGACGTCGCCCTCGAACTGCACATTGCCCATGCGCACGACGGCCCTGAGCGCATCGGCGCTCGGGTACCGCGGATCGTGCACCAGGAGGTTCGGCAGGACCTGCTCGTAGGCGTCGACCGCGTCGTCGATGAACCGCTCGCCCGGCGCCCAGCGCCACGACAGCTGCGGCTCGGTGTACTCGCGCTCGGGCAGGAAGAACGGCGTCGTGCCGTCTCCCGACCAGTGGAACCGGCTGCTCGCGTAGACGAGGCCGGCCACATCGACCTCGTTGGAGTAGAGCAGGAACCGGATCATCGAGTTGAGGTCGTCGAGCTCCGGGTCGGCCGTGACGATGGTGCGGGCGCGGTCGGTCGGGGTCGCATCGTTGCGCAGGGTCATAGCCGAAATCCTAGCGGGCGCTCGGTTTTTGGCAAGCCCCCGTTCACGACGCGAGGGCGATCTTCTGCAGCTGCTTCGCCGCCGTGATCGCGCGCGCGTCCGCGCCTCCGGGAGGGGGCGTGCGGCGCACGGCGTAACCGAAGCTGATGCCGGTCTCCGGGTCGTGGAATCCGAGTGCCCCACCGGCGCCGTCGTGTCCGAACGCGCGGAAGCCGCCGAACGCGAGGTTGTCGGTGGGCTTCTGGAACACCACACCGTAGCTGCGGTCGATGCCGATCACGAGGTCGCTGCCGACCACCTGCGGCTGCGCCATGATCTGCAGCGCGTGGGGGGAGATGAGCGCGGGGCATGTGAGTCCGACCACACCCTCGGCGAACAGCCCGGCGATGCCCCTGGCGCTCACCGTGCTGTACGCGGCGGGCGAGCCCACCGAACGCTGCCAGCGGGCATGGGCGAGGGCCTCCTGCCCGGAGCGCGTCTGGGCGATCGACCCGAAGACCTGTCGCCCGATCTGCCCGGGCTGCCGGGGGAACGGGATGTCACCCGGCGACGCCGAGGTCGACGCGCGCATGGGCTGCAGCTCGAGCACCCGCGACTCCTCTGCCTCGGGCAGGCCCAGGTAGAAGTCGAGAGAGCGCGGCGCGCGGATCTCGGCCTCGAAGAACGCCTGCAGGCCGAGTCCGGTGATGCGCCGCACCAGCTCCGACGCCAGAACGCCGATGGTGAGGCCGTGGTAGCCGAAGGCCGCGCCCGGACGCCACCACGGCAGCTGGGCCGCGAGCCGCGCCGCGCCGCTCCGGTCGTCGGCGTACTCCTCGTCGGAGAGGGCGGGCAGCGCCTCGGGCAGGCCAGCCTGGTGCGAGAGCAGCTCGCGCACGAGCACGTGCTGCTTTCCCTCGGCCGCGAACTCCGGCCAGTACGCGGCCACCGGCGCGTCGAGATCGAGCAGTCCGCGGTCGACGAGCAGGGCGATCGAGAACGCGATGGAGTTCTTCGACACCGAGAACGGGACCATCAGTGAATCGCCCGTCATGCCCTCACCAGCGTGTACATCGACCACGAGCTCGTGACCCCGATACGCCGTCAGCTGGAACGCGTAGTCGGCGTCTGCGGCGAGCTCGGCCTCGAGGGTCTCGGCGAGCTGCTCGTAGCCCCGGGCGACGGAGCCGTTCAGGGCGGAGGCGATATCGGTCATCATTGTCCTTCTCTCGAATCTCGGGTGTGCGATCGGGCGCGAGCGCCCGATGCCGGGGTCAGACTCCGGCGCGGAACAGGGGGCTCGTGGTGTCGCCGGGAACGTCGGAGCGCGCGGCCACGATCTCGTCGAGGCTGCGGGGCACGTCGAACGGGAGCGACCCACGGGCCGCGCCCTCGGTCGCCAGCGCCTCGAGAACCGCCGCATCCGATGAGCCGTAGACGGCGAGGATGGCGGCGGAATGCGGCAGCAGCGGCGCGAGCAGCGCGGGTCGCTCGAGATGGATCACGACGATTACGGGCGCGTGCTGCGACATCGTGCGCAGGCGCTCGACATCGGCGTCGGCGAACTCCAGCGAGCCGGCGTGGAACGCGGGCTCGAGAAGGTAGTGGTCGCGCGGATCGAACGGAGCACTGATGCGGGTGACGATCACGTCGGCCTCGTCGAGGGTCGCCGGCGCGAACCCGGCGGCCGAGATCTCGGCGTCGGGGATCTCCGGCGAGTGCACGCGGGCGCCCCGCGCGACAGGGATGCTCGGCCGATCGTCGGAGTCGACGACCACCGTGGCCGAGTGCACCTGGGCGCGATGCCCCGCGGCCCGGAACTGAGACGAGCCGACGATCTCCACCGCGGCATCCTCATCGACGTAGGGGTCGTCGAAGAGGCCGAGTTCGAACTTCACGGCCAGAAGCCGGCGCACCGACTCGTCGACGCGCTCCTCGCTCAGACGACCCGATTCGACGAGCTCGACGATCCACGAGGGGGTGTCCTCACCGCCGAACTGGTCGCAACCCGCCTCGATGGCGCGCTGCACCCGGTCGAGTTCGCCGAGGTGCTCGACACCCCAGGCGCGCGCGGGAAGATGCGCTCCGCCGAAGCGGGACTCGGTGATGAGGCTCCAGTCGGAGCAGATCACTCCCTCGAACCCCAGCTGCTCGCGCAGGAGCCCCGTGAGGATCTGGCGATTGAAGCCGAAGGCCACCTCCTCGATGCGCTCGCCGTCGAGACTGAGGCCGATCGGGATGCCGTAGCTCGGCATGATGGCCGAGACCCCGCGGGCGAGCACCCGGCGGAACGGCGCGAGGTGGTACTCGAACATGTCGCCCACGTAGTCCTGCTCGCGGCCGTAGGGGAAGTGCGGGTCCTCGCCGTCGCGCTGCGGCCCGCCGCCAGGGAAGTGCTTCGCCATGCAGGCGACGCTGCTGCTCGAGAGCCCGTCGACGCCCTCGAAGCCGTCGACATAGGCGACGCCGAACCGCGCGACCTGCTCGGCGCTCTGACCGAAGGTGCTGTACTGGCGCGCCCAGCGCGGCTCGGTGGCCACATCGAGGGTGGGGTGCAGGGCCGATCGGATGCCGAGGGCCGTGTACTCCTGGCGCGCGATGTCGGCGAACTCGCGCACGGTGTCCTCGTCGGAGAGAGCTCCGAGGCCGATGGGCTCGGGCCACGCAGACAGGTGCTCCGCGCTGAACGACGCTCCCCAGTTCTCGGTGAACGAGTGCCGCGGATCGGTGGAGATGGTCACGGGGATCCCGAGCGGCGTCGATTCGGCGAGCTCCTGGATCTGGTTCGACCAGCGCGCCATCGACCGCGGGTCCGGGATGCGGTGCACGTTCAGGTGGGTCACGTGCCGGTTGAGCACGAACTCGTCGGCGGGCACCCGCCCGGCCGACATGAGCGGGCTGTCGAGGTCGCCGGCGGCGTTGACGCTCACGATCGAGTGGATCATCAGCCCGGCCTTCTCGGCGAGCGACATGCGGCCCATCAGGTCGGCGACGCGCTCCGCGACGGGCAGATTCGGGTTCTCGTAGGCATCCATGACGCCGTTGCCGTTGAGGTCGCGGTAGAGCGTTCCGTCGTGATGGCGGGAGAGTTTCGGTGTCATTCCGGGGGATCCAAAGGTTGTGTGTAGGAGGTGACGAGCTCGACCATGAGGCGCACGACGCGCCTCATATCGACGGAGTCGTCGTAGAGCCACTGCAGCTGCAGGCCGTCGAGCACGGCCAGGAAGAGAACGACGAGGTCGCCGCGGTCGAGGTTGGGTGCCACGTCGAACTCGTCGCCGGCGTGCGCGAGCAGACGCTGCTTCATGCGCTCCTTGACCCGCTCGTAGCGCACCCGAATGAGCTCGTGGGCAGGGTTGTTCTCGGTGAGGCCCTCGGCCATGATCACCATCAGGAACTGCACCCAGACGCGGTCGTCGGTGTTGCGCGACATAAGGGTGTCGTAGCCGGCGAACGGCGAGGCGTGCCCCAGCCCGAGGCGGTCGACGATCGCGGCGTCCTCGCCGAAGCGGCTCTGCACCACGGCGTCGAGCAGGATGTCCTTCGACGCGAAATGGTGCAGCACGCCCGATTGCGAGATGCCCGCCTTCTCGGCGATCGCGGCGATGGATGCGCCGTGATACCCGTGGGCGGCGAACTCCTCGGCGGCGGCATCCAGAATCAGCGCCCGGCGGCTTTCGCCCCTCGGACTGCGTCGCGTGGCACTCGGCTTGACCGGCTCAGGCTGCTCGTTCGCTGTCGACACGCAGCTTCTCCAATTCCTCGCGGCGTTCGCGCTGTGCCCCCGGATCGGGAAGCGGCGCGGACATCATCAGACGTTGAGTGTACGGGTCGTCCGGATCGCTGGTGACCTTCTCGACGCCCCCGGATTCCACGATCTTTCCGCGGTTGAGAACGATCACCCTGTGGCTCACGTGGCGGATCACCGAGAGGTCGTGCGAGACGAACAGGTAGGCGCATCCGGTGTCGCGCTGGATCTCGATGAAGAGGTCGAGAACGCGCTGCTGCGTCGTCAGATCGAGCGCGGAGACCGGCTCGTCGCACACGATGAGACGCGGGCGCAGGGCCAGGGCGCGGGCGATGGCGACCCGCTGGCGCTGGCCTCCCGAGAACTCGCGCGGCAGGCGACCCGCCGCGTCGCTGGGCAGGCGCACGCGATCGAGCAACTCTTTCACCCGACGGCCGGCCTCGCGGCGGTCGATGCCCTGCGCGCGCAGCGGCTCGGCGAGGATGCCCTCGATGGTGAGCGACGGATTGAGCGACGTATACGGATCCTGGAATACGACCTGCATGTCGCGGCTGAGCTCGCGGCGCTTCGTGCGCGAGGCATGCGTGATGTCCTCGCCGCGGAAGGTGAGCGTTCCGCGGGTCGGCGGCACGAGCCCGAGGATCGACCGGCCGATAGTGGTCTTGCCCGATCCCGACTCGCCGACGAGGCCCACGGTCTCCCCCTCGGCGATCGAGAACGTGATCTCCTCGAGCGCCGTGAAGGTGGTGCGTCGTCTCGTGAAGTCGACGCCGAGCTTGTCGACCGACAGCAGCTGCTCGCTCATCTGTGTGCTCCTTCTGCTTCGGCCCTGTCGAGGTCGATGCGCGAGGGTCCGCCCTCGAGCGTCGATCCGAGCAGGGTCTGCGTGTAGGGGTGTCGGGGCCGGGCGAAGAGCGAGTCCACGTCGTTCTGCTCCACGATCGTTCCCTTGTTCATCACGGCCACGCGGTCGCAGATGTCGGCGACCACGCCGAAGTTGTGGGTCACGAGGATCACCGCCATCTCCTGCTCCGACTGCAGCTCGCGCAGCAGGCGAAGCACCTCGGCCTGCACGGTCACGTCGAGGGCCGTGGTGGGCTCGTCGGCGATGAGCAGGCGCGGTCGGCATGACACGGCGCCGGCGATCAGCACGCGCTGCGCCATGCCGCCCGAGATCTCGTGCGGGTACGAGTCGTAGGTGCGCTCGGGCTCCCGGATGCCGACACGGTCGAGCAGTTCGAGGGCACGCGTGCGGGCCGCCCGCTTGTCGAGGCCGAGGCGTCGCATCATGGGTGTCGAGAGCTGCGAACCGACCTTGAACGACGGGTCGAGGTTCGACATCGGCTCCTGGGGGATGTACGCGATCCCGGTTCCGCGCAGCTCGCGCATCGAGGCGCGGGAGCGGGTGGTCAGCTCGTCGCCGTCGAATAGCACGCTGCCGTTCGTGACCCGTCCGCCGGTCGGCAGCAGACCCAGCACCGCGAAGGCGGTCTGCGTCTTGCCCGATCCGGATTCGCCGACGAGGCCGAGCACCTCCCCGGCGTGCACGTCGAGGCTCACGTTGTGCACGACGGTCTTGTCGTGCGGCCCGGAGCCGTAGCCGACGCGCAGGCGACGCACGCTCAGCACGGCGCTCGGGTCGGGCTCCGGCGTCTCGAGGGGCGTCGAGTCCGACCAGGCGGGTTCGGGTACGAATTCGAGATCGGCGAGCGGGCCGGTGACGATCGTCTCCGTCTCGTCGGCCGTGTTCACTCCCGGACGCGTCAGCGGGGCCGCCTCGTCGAGAGCGTCCTTGCCAAGAGCGTCGACGTCGATTGCAGGAAGGGCGGCCATGGCCGCGGTCGCCGTGCCCACGTTCTTGCGTCGGCCGCGGCGAGCCGAGCTCGACCCGCGCTCCTCCAGCGCATCCCGCAGACCGTTGCCGATGATCACCAGCGCCGCGCAGGTCAGACCGATGGCGAGCGAGGGCCAAAGCAGGGTGATGGGCGCGCGGTAGATGCTGCGGAAGCCCTCGTTGAGCATGTTGCCCCACGAGGGAACCGAGTTGTCGCCGACTCCGAGGAACTCGAGGCCCGACTGGATCGCGAGCGCGATTCCCAACAGCAGCGAGGCCTGGATGATGATCGGACCGCGCACGACCGTGAGGATGTGTCGGCCGATGATGGCGCTGTCGCGCAGGCCGGAGACCTTGGCCGCGTCGACGTACAGCTCGCCGCGCACGTTGATCACGGCGGTGCGCACGACGCGGTAGAAGCCGGGCGAGAGGATCACGCCGAAGATCAGCATCGAGATCCAGATCGACGGGCCGAGCACGGCGCGGGCCGCGAGCAGCACGACGATGCCGGGCATCGACTGCACGAGGTTCGCCATCCACACCGAGACCGAGTCGAACCAGCGTCCGTAGTAGCCGGCGAGCAGGCCGGCGGGGATGCCGATCAGCGCGGCGACGACGAGTGCGAGCAGGGCCCCGAGCAGGCTGATCTGACCGCCGTACAGAAGGCGCGCCCAGATGTCGCGGCCCGCCGAGTCGGTGCCCAGCGGATGGCCGGCCGAGAACGGGGCGAGGAACGCATCGCGGATCGCGGAGAACGCGGGGTCGGCCCCGGCCAGCACGGGGGCGAGCGCCGAGGAGAGCACGATGACGATGAGAACGATCGCCGCGACGAGCGCGAGCGGATTGGCGAGGAACCGGTGGAGTGTCGTCTCCGGCTTGTCGGAGGTGCTCATGCGACTCTCGCTTTCGGGTTGAGGAAGCCGACGCCGAGGTCGACGAGCAGGTTGACGACGGCGACGATCAGCGAGGTGATGATCAGCAGACCCATCACCACAGGGATGTCTCCGCGCGAGGTGTACTGGATGGCCACGGTTCCGAGGCCGGGGAGGGCGAAGATCTGCTCGACGACGATCGCGCCGCCGAGGAGCCCGACGAACTGCAGGCCCAGCACGGTGAGGCCGGTGCCGGATGCGTTGCGCAGCACGTGCTTGAAAATGATCTCGCGTTCGCTGAGGCCGCGGCTGCGCAGGGTGCGCACGTAGTCCTGGCGCAGCACGTCGATCACCGCTCCGCGGACCTGCTGCGCCGTGGCCGCGATCATGCCGATCGACAGGGCCGCGATGGGCAGGATCACGGTCTTGAGCCAGCCGAGCGGATCGGCTGTGAGTTGCACGTAGCCGGTGGCGGGCAGCCAGCCGAGGTTGATGGCGAAGACGATCACGAGCAGCAGTGCGAAGAGGAATCCGGGGATCGCGTAGCCCGCGATCGAGAGGATCTGCACGAGGCGGTCGAGCCATCCCCGGTACACGGCGGCGGCGATGCCGAGCGCGAACGCGATGAGGGCGGCGACGATCGTGGTCGCGATGAGAAGGGAGAGGGTGGTGGGGAGGCGGCTGATGAGCGCATCGCTCACATCCTGCGGGGTGAAGTAGGAGCGGCCGAGGTCGCCCTGGAAGACGCCGAGGAGCCATTCGACGTAGCGCACGGGCAGAGGACGGTCGAGACCCAGCTCGGCGGTCTTGGCGGCGACCTGCTCTTCGGTCGCCTGCTCGCCCAGGATCGTGCGGGCGATGCCGCTCGACGAGAGGTAGAGGAGGAAGAAGGCGACCGCCGAGATGACGAGCATCTGCGAGAGCGCCAGCAGCGTGCGCTTGGCGATGAAGGACAGCACGTGTGTGGCCTTTCGTGGGCGGGGCCCCCGCGCCTGGCGCGGGGACCCCATCCGGATTAGTTGGCGGGCGAGTAGTTGTAGATCGACGGCACGGCCTGCTGCGTCTGCAGCTCGACCGACACGGTGTCGTCGTGCCCGTAGGTGCTGAGCACTCGGGAGAACACGCCGAACCAGTTGTTGTCGACGACGTACTCGTTCATGGCCTGGCCGGCCGTGGTGCGCTCGTCGTCGGTCGCGGCGTACTGGTACGTCTTGATGAGATCGGCCAAGTCGGCGTCCTCGGTCTTCAGCGAGTTCCAGGGAGCATCCGGAGCCAGGTACTGCCGCACCGTGGTCCAGTCGTTGAACGTCGCGAGCGTGAAGTACGTGATCGCGAACTGTCCGCCGAGCAGAGCCGGGATCGTCTGGCCGGGGCCGAACTCGACGCGCTCCATGGTGACCCCGATGTCGCTGAAGTTCTGCTCGATCGTGGTGTAGATCGAGGGGTCGAACACGGGGCTGATCGGCATCGACACGGTGAGGCCGCTGGCGTAGCCCGCGTCGGCGAGCAGCTGCTTGGCGCGGGCGGGGTCGTAGGCGAAGCGGTCGTCGGTGTCGAGAGCCTTGTCGTAGGAGAAGTCGTCGCTCGGGAAGATCTGGTTGGTGAGCTCGCCTCGGCCCTGGCCCACGTTCTCGAGCAGCGCCTCCTTGTCGATCGAGATGGTGAGCGCCTCCCGCACGCGGGAGTCGGCGAAGGCCGGGTTCAGCTGGCCGGTGCGGTCGAAGAAGACGAAGCCGGAGAAGTCTCCGAGCTGTCCCTCCACCGTGAAGCCCGACGACTCGAGCTCCTGTGCCGTCGACGGCGCCGTGAACACGGCGGCGTTGATCTGGCCGGAGCGCAGGGCGTTGACCCGGGCGGTCTCGTCGGTCAGCAGCACGAACTTGATGGAGTCGTAGGGCAGCGCGTCTCCCCAGTAGTCGGCGTTGCGCACGAACGTGTACTCGGAGCCGACGATCGTCGAGGCCGCGTCGAGCGTGTACGGGCCCGAGCCGACGGGGGTCGACGCGATGTCCTCGGAGCCGATCGCATCCGGGCTCGCCATGAAGCCGAGCGAGCTCGCGAGCGAGTACTCGAGCGAGGGGTCGGGCGCGCTGAGGGTGATGACGAGGGTCGTGGCGTCGGTGGCCTCGACCGAGGTGATGCTCGCCGCCTGGTTCGCCTGCGGGCCCTTGGCCTCGAGGAAGTGCTCGATGTTGGCCTTGGCGCCGTCGGCGTCGAACGCGGCGCCGTCGCTGAACGTCACGTCGTCGCGCAGAGTGAGAGTGAGCGCGGTGCGGTCGTCGTTGTAGGTCCACTCGGTGGCCAGCATCGGCTTGAGGGTGCCGTCGGGCGCCCGCTTGATCAGGGTGTCGTAGACCGCCTGGTAGTAGGGCATCGAGTTGCCCTCCTGAGAGACGGCGGGGTCGAACGAGGTGGGTTCGATGATCTGGCCGAGGGTCAGCAGCGGGGCGGTGGTCGAGCTGCCCGTGGTCGAGCCTGCGTCGTTGGTGCCGGGGCTGCAGGCGGCCAGGCCGAGAGCGAGTGCCCCGGCCGCGAGCGCCGCCACCAGGCGGGAGGTCTTCTTCACTGGTTCCATCCTTTACGTCTTTGTGAGGAGGGGTGGATCGTCGAGGACGAGCGCGAGCACTCGCGATTCGACTTCACCCTTGAACGCCGTTAAACCGAGCGCACAGTCAGCATAACGGCTTAAACCGAGTGTGCACACGGTTTATGGAATTGTTATATTTCTGACGTTCACTCACCACCGACCTCGGCGAAGGAGCCGCAATGCACCGTGACGAATCGCCCGAGCTCGCGCTGACCCGGGTCGCGAGCCCCCGGGGAATCCTTCCGGAGGGGCCGGTGTGGAACGCGGAATCCCGGCGCCTCTCGTGGGTGGACATCGAGCTGGGGCGGCTGCACATCGCCGCCGTCGACGGCGGATCTCGCGCCGACGGCGAGCCGCGGGTGCGCGTGCTCAGCGTGCTCGAGCTCGGCGACCAGCTCGGATGCGCCCTGCCCGCCGAGGGCGGCGGCTGGGTGTGCGGGCTCGGCCGGCGCCTCGCCACGGTCAGCCCGCTCGGCGCCGTGACCGAATCCGAGCCGCTGCTCGACAAGAGCGAGCGGTTCAACGACGGACACATCGATCCGCAGGGCCGCCTCGTGATCGGAACACTGAACTCCGACGGACCCGACGGCCGGCAGCTGCTGCTTCGCCTCGAACACGACGGCACCCTCACCACGCTGCAGCACGGCGTCGGGATCTCGAACGGCATCGCCTGGTCTCCCGACGGTTCGACGCTCTTTCACGCCGACACCGCGGCGCGCACGATCTTTGCGCGCGACTACGGCAACGCGGCGACCGACTCGGCCGAGGGCTCGCAGCGCCCCTTCGTGACGGTCGACGGCATGCCCGACGGCATCGCGATCGACGCCGAGGGATGCCTGTGGGTCACGGTGTTCGACCAGGGTCGCGTCGACCGATACTCGCCTCGGGGCGAGCTTCTGGCCGGCCAGAGCATCCTCGTGCCCGATGTTCACGTGTCGAGCATCGCCTTCGTCGGAGACCGGCTCGACACGCTGCTGCTCACCACAGGCATGCCGATCATGCGCCAGTGGCTCCGACGCCGACGGGCGGATGACGGCTATGCCTTCTCGGCAGCAGCCCCGGTGCGCGGCCTGCCGACCAGGGCATGGCTGCCCGGCCCGCTCCCCCGGAATCTCCCCTTGCGCTGATCGCCGCGCTCTATATAGTTGGGGTACTGATGAATTGATTGATCATGCGACGGCGACGACGCCACTGGCGATGGAGGAACCTGCAGTGCAGCAGATGGACGGCTCAGCCGACACCCCGGAACTCGAACAGCTCTACCGCGACTTCGCGGCTAACGACATGGCGCCGCTGTGGACCCAGCGCGATGACCTCATGCCCATGACCCCCTCGCCGCAGGGCCGTGCCGCACGTCTGGAGATGGAAGACCCTCTTCGACATCGCGCAGCGCTCGGGCGACCTCGTTCCGGTCGGCCGAGGCGGCGAACGCCGCGCGGTCGGCCTCACCAACCCGGGCCTGCCGGGCACCGGGTACGCGACCCCGACGCTGTGGTGCGCCATCCAGTATCTGGGCGGCCACGAGACGGCGCCCGAGCACCGGCACTCGCAGAACGCCTTCCGCTTCGTGGTCGAGGGCGAGGGCGTCTGGACCGTCGTGAACGGCGACCCCGTGGCGATGCGCCGGGGCGACCTGCTGCTGACGCCGGGCTGGAACTTCCACGGCCACCACAACGACACCGCGAACCCCATGGCCTGGATCGACGGCCTCGACATTCCGTTCTCGAGCCAGATGGATGTCGGATTCTTCGAGTTCGGCTCGGAGCGGGTGACCGACGAGGCCTCGCCCGCGGTCTCGCGGTCGGAGCGCCTGTGGGCGCACCCGGGCCTCCGACCCCTGTCCGTTCTCGAGAACACGGTATCGTCGCCGCTCAGCGCGTACCGCTGGGAGCACACCGACGCGGCGCTGCGTGAGCAGCTCGCGCTCGAGGACGAGGGCTTTCCGGCGACTCTCGAACAGGGCCACGCCGCCATACGGTTCACGAACCCCACCACGGGCGGCGACGTGATGTCGACGATCCGCTGCGAGTTCCACCGGCTGCGCGCGGGCATCTCGACGGCACCCACGCACGAGGTGGGCTCGGCCGTCTGGCAGGTCTTCGAGGGCTCGGGCACCGTCGTGCTCGGCGACACCGAGACGCGCCTCGAGACCGGCGACCTGTTCGTGGTGCCCAGCTGGGTGCCGTGGTCGCTGCACGCCGACACGCAGTTCGACCTCTTCCGCTTCACCGACGGTCCGATCATGGACCGCCTCAACTTCTCCCGCACCTTCGTCCCCTCCGCCTGAGCAGAAAGCACCGCCCATGAGACTCGCCACCCTCCGCACCCCCGCCGGCACCATCGCCGTGCGCATCGACGACGACACCGCCACCGAGATCCCCGGCGTCGCCGACGTGGGCGCACTGCTCGCCCTCGCCGACTGGCGCCGGGTGGCCGAGACCGCCGACGGCGACACCCGCCCGGTCGCCGACATCGCCCCTGCCGACTGGGCGCCCGTGGTTCCCGCGCCGAGCAAGATTGTGTGCGTGGGGCTCAACTACCGCAACCACATCCTCGAGATGGGACGCGAGCTGCCCGAGTTCCCCACACTGTTCGCCAAGTACCCCGAGGCGCTCATCGGCGCTCACGACGAGATCGTGCTTCCCGAGTATGCCTCGCACGCCGTCGACTGGGAGTGCGAGCTCGCCGTGGTAATCGGCCGCACCGCCCGCCGCCTCAGCGAAGACGAGGCCGCCGACGCGATCGCCGGATACTCGGTGCTCAACGACGTGACCATGCGCGACTTCCAGTACCGCACGCCCGAGTGGTTCCAGGGAAAGACGTTCGAGAGCTCCACCCCCTTCGGACCCGTGCTGGTGACCGCCGACGAATACGCAGTCGACACCGAGATCCGCACCGAGGTCGACGGCGAGGTCATGCAGAAGAGCAACACCTCCGACCTCGTGTTCGACCCGGCCGCGCTCGTCTCCTACATCTCGCAGATCGTCACCCTCAACCCGGGCGACGTGATCGCGAGCGGCACCCCCGGCGGAGTCGGCCACGCCCGCAAGCCCGCCCGCTACCTCGGCGACGGCGCCACGCTCACGACCACCGTCGAGGGCATCGGCACGCTGAGCAACCCGGTGCGCGTGGAGGCCTGACCCGTGGCTGCGCGCACCGACCTGGTCACCGATCCGGCGATCATCGAGGGCCTGCTCCTCGCCCGCCGGGGCCAGGCGTACTACTCCCGGGCGCTCTCGCGGCTGAGCGACGCCGACTTCGACGGCCCATCCGTGCTCTCCGGCTGGGATCGCCGCCACCTCATCGCCCACGTCGGCCTCAACGCGCGGGCGCTCACGAGGCTGGTGGAGTGGGCGGCGACCGGCGTCGAGACGCCGATGTACGCATCCGCCACCCAGCGCGCCGAGGAGATCGACTTCTCGGCGACGCTGCCCGTTCAGGCCCTGCGCAACCTCTCGGACCACGCGGCCATCCACCTCACCGTCGAGTGGCGCGACCTGCCCGACGAGGCCTGGTCCCGAGAGGTGCGCACGGCGCAGGGTCGCACCGTTCCCGTCTCCGAGACGGTGTGGATGCGCACGCGCGAGGTCTGGATCCACGCCGTCGACCTCGACGCCGGGGCCCGCTTCGAGGACTTTCCGCCCGAGCTGCTCGATCGCATCCTCGTCGACGTCACGGGCTCGTGGGCGAGGCGTCGCGAGACCGAGGGCCTGCCGACGTTCGTGCTCGAGGCCACCGATCGCGGGACGCACACATCCGCAGGGCCGCAAACCGGGGGGCCGGATGCCGCCGGCTCGATCGCGGTGCGCGGATCGAGCGCGGCCCTCGCCCGCTGGGCCACCGGCCGAGGCAGCGCGGGCGTGACCACGGCCGACGGCGAGCCCGCCCCGGCCGCGCCCCGGTGGTTGTAGGCGCCCGGCGCTCGCCTGACATAATCCGAAGCGACATGGAATCGCACGACGTCTCGCAGTACACCGGCTACCTGATCCGCCGCGCCCAGCAGGCGCACGTCGCCGCCTGGCAGCGCGAGGTCTCGTCGGAGATCACGAGTGTGCAGTTCGGCGTGATGAACGTGCTCTCGCAGTCTCCGGGCGCGAGCCAGACGGAGCTGTGCGCGCGCCTCGACCTCGACCGGTCGACCATCGCAGACCTGGTCGCGCGCCTCGAACGCCGCGGAATCCTCGAACGCGTCAGAGATGCGTCGGACAAGCGGCGCAACGTGCTGCACCTCACGGAGGCCGGGGCCGCGGAGCTCGACGCCCTGCTGCCGAAGGTGGCGCGCGTCGATCACGTGCTCACCGACGGGCTGGATGCCGAGGACCGGGTCACGCTCAGACGTATTCTGACGGCGATGCTCGAGTCTCCCTCGGTGGAGGCGCTGCGCGGCGATCCAATGCGCTGAATGAGTAGGCCCTTCGACAGGCTCAGGGAACGGCGCCCTTCGACAGGCTCAGGGAGCGGGGGCGTCACCCGGCGAACGGGTGCACCGGCGCGCCGCGCACGCCCACGTCGACCGAGTACGTGAGCCCGGCCAGCGGCTCCGTGCCCTCCTCGATGCCGTCGCGCGAGGTGGTCACGAGCAGGGTGCGCCCGTCCTCCCCGCCGAACGCGCACGAGGTCACGTTCGTGACCGGAAGCTCGAGCACATCGACGAGCACCCCCGACGGGTCGAAGCGGCGAACCGCACCGCCACCCCACATCGCTATCCACAGCCCGCCCTGCTCGTCGAGCGCCATTCCGTCGGGCGACCCGTGCACATCCGAGAAATCGATGAACACCTCGCAGCGGCCGAACTCTCCGCGCTCGGCGTCGAAATCGTAGCCGTAGACCGCGTCGTCTGCGGAGTCGACGTGCACGGCCAGCGTGCCGTCGCGCATCCAGACCAGCCCGTTCGGAACCGTGACGCTCTCGAGCACGACGTGCACCGACAGGTCGGGGTCGAGCCGGTAGAGCGAGCCGGCACCCGGGCGCGTGTCGTAGGCCATCGAGCCGCAGTACAGACGCCCCGCGCTGTCGCAGGAGCCCTCGTTCATGCGCACCGACGTGTCGTCGAACACGGGCACGCGCTGCAGCTGCCGAAGGTCGTCGTCGAGCAGCACGAATCCGCGCTCGTCTGCGGCCACGTAGCCGCCGCGTGTGCGTCGACGGATGAGCGCGGCGATGTCGCCGATGTGCGAGCGCGACTGCTCTCCCGCGGGGTCGGTGACCACATCGCCCGCGAGCATGTCGACATAGCGGAACACCTCGGCACGCGAGTCCCAGAACGCTCCCTCGCCGTGCACCACCGACGCGGGACCCGCCCACGAGCCCTGCGTCGCCGAGAGCCTCACTGCATCAGAGCCAGCCACCGTCCACCACCCAGTTCTGCGCCGTGCACATCGACGAGTCGTCGGCGGCGAGCCACAGCACTATGCGCGCCACATCGGCAGGGTACACGCGATCGGGCAGGCACTGGCTCTGCTCGATGTGCGCCTCGGCCTCCGGCGTGACCTCCTGCTGCAGCTGCCTTTCGGTCATGACCCAGCCGGGGATCACGCAGTTCACCCGAATTCCGTCGGGTCCGAGCTCGCGGGCCATCGCCCGGGTCATCCCCTCGATTCCCGCCTTGGCCGTGATGTAGCCCACGAGTTCGACCAGGTCGATGTGGGCGCTGATCGAGCCGAGGTTGATGATCGACCCGCGGCCCTTCGCCCGCATCATGGGCGCCACGAGGCGCGACGCGAAGAACTGGTGCCGCAGGTTCACCGCCATCCGGTCGTCCCAGTAGGCGGGGTCGAGGTCGTCGATCGTGTGCCGCTTGTCGTTCGCGGCGTTGTTCACGAGCACGTCGACGGGGCCGAGCGCCTCGGCGAGCCCCGAGATCACGCCCTGCAGCTCGCCCACATCGCGCACGTCGCACGCGCGGAAGAGCACGTCGCCGCCGAGCCCGCCGAGCTCGGCGGCCAGCGCCGCGCCGCGGGCCGCATCGATGTCGATGAACCCCACGCGCGACCTCTGGGCAGCGAACTGCCGCACGAACTCCTCGCCCAGGCCGGATGCGCCACCCGTCACCACGACGGTGCGTCCGGCCAGGCTCGGGTAACGCGCGAAGGCCAGCGCGCCCGAAGCATCGACCATCACTGCCTCGCCCATCATGCCCCCGGCAGCACGATGGAGCGCCCCAGGCTCTCGTGCTGCAGCGCCTCGAAGGCGTCGCCGATGCGCTCGAGCGGATACCGCTCGCCGAGCAGCAGGTCGAGGGGAAGCGCCCCGCTGCGGTAGAGCTCGAAGATGCGCGGCAGGTCGAGCTGCGGAATCGACGAACCGTACAGCGAGCCCACGACACGCTTCTGGCGCTGCACGAGTTCGTTGATCGGCACGTCGAACGTCTGCCCGACACGGCCGAGGCCCACGGCGACGGCGGTTCCTCCCGGGCGCAGCATCGACACGGCCGAGGCCATCGTCTCCGGCCGCCCGACGGCCTCGATGACCCACGCGACCCCGCCGGGAACGAGGGCGAGCACCTGCTCAACGGCATCCCCGTCTCTGCCGTCGACGGTGGCCGTGGCCCCGACCCGGGCGGCGAGCGAGAGCTTGGCCTCGTCGACGTCGACGGCGATCAGCGGATGGGCTCCCGCCGCCGCAGCCCCCATCAGGGCGGAGAGTCCCACGCCTCCGGCGCCGATCACGACGATCGCGTCGCCGAGGCACGAGCCGACGACGTTGCGCACCGCGCCCACCCCGGTGATCACGGCGCATCCGGCGATCGCCGCGATCTCGGGCGGAATGTCGTCGGGCACGTACACGACGCTGCGCTCGGGAACCACGACGCGCTCGGAGAAGCAGGAGACGCCGAGCAGGTGGTGCACGGTCTCTCCGTGGGCGTCGCGCATGCGGCTGGTGCCGTCGAGCAGCCCGCCCGACTGCGCCTGCACCGGGCCGAGCTCGCACATGATGGGCCTGCCTGCGATGCACTGCGAGCAGCGGCCGCAGTTCGGGCGCCACAGCAGCGCCACCCGATCGCCGATCGAGAAGCCCTCGCGAACATCCGGGCCCATGCCCACGATGCGGCCCGCACCCTCGTGGCCGGGCACCACCGGAAGCGGGCAGCGCAGCCCGCCCTGCAGGTAGTGCAGGTCGGAGTGGCATACGCCGGCCGCCTCGATCTCGACGAGGAGTTCGCCAGGGCCGGGGTCGGCCAGCTCGATCTCCTCGATGCTCAGCGGTGCGCCGATCTCGCGCAGCACCGCTGCCTTCACTTTCTGATTCATCACTCTCTGGCTCATCAGTGCGACTCCCTCATCACATCGGGTCCGGACGCCCCCGTGAGGAAGTCGAGGTCTGCGCCCGAGTCGGCCTGCTCGACGTGCTGAACGTAGAGCTTCTCCCACCCCCGGGTCGGCGCTGCGTAGGCCGTGGTCAGCGAGGCCGACGGCACGCGCCCGGCCAGCTCCTCGTCGGAGACGAGCAGCGTGAGCGACCGGCCCTCGACGTCGAGTTCGATCAGGTCTCCGTCGTGAACCAGCCCGAGCATCCCGCCCGCCGCCGCCTCCGGCGTGACGTGCAGCACCACCGTTCCGTAGGCGGTGCCGCTCATGCGCCCGTCGCAGATGCGCACCATGTCACGCACGCCCTGCTCGAGCAGCTTCGTCGGCAGCGGCATGTTCGCGACCTCGGGCATGCCCGGGTAGCCGCGTGGACCGCAGCCGCGCAGCACCAGGACGGAGTCCGCGGTCACCTCCAGCTCGGGGTCGTCGATACGCGCGTGCATGTCTTCGACAGAGTCGAACACCACAGCCGGTCCGCGATGCTGCAGCAGCGCGGGGCTCGCGGCGGCCGGCTTGATGATCGCCCCGGTCGGCGCAAGGTTGCCGCGCAGCACCGCGATTCCGGCGGCCCGCTGCAGAGGCTCGGACGCGGTGCGGATGACATCCCTGTCCCACACCCGATGCGCCGCGAGCTCGTCGACGAAAGGTGTGCCCAGCACGGTGATCGCGCCCGGGTCGAGCAGATTCTTCACCTCGTTCATCACGGCGAGAAAGCCGCCCGCCCTGAACAGGTCCTCCATGAGGTGCTCGCCCGCGGGCTGCAGGTTCACGAGCAGCGGCACGTCGGCACCGATGCGGTCGAAGTCGTCGAGGCCCACGTCGACGCCCACGCGCCGGGCGATGGCCAGCAGGTGCACCACCGCGTTGGTCGACCCGCCGATGGCCGCGAGCGCGACGATCGCGTTGTGGAACGCGGCGGGGGTCAGGATGTCGGCGGGCGCGAGGCCCTCCTCGACCATGCTCACGATGCGATTGCCGGTCGCGTGCGAGAACTCGAGCAGGCGGCTGTCGGATGCGGGGATCCCCGCGACTCCGGGCAGTGTCATGCCGAGGGCCTCGGTCACACAGGCCATCGACGACGCCGTGCCCATGGTGTTGCAATGGCCCCGGCTGCGGATCATCGACGACTCGCTCTTCACGAAGTAGTCGGCGTTGAGCTGCCCCGCCCGCACCTCTTCGCTCAGTCGCCAGACATCCGTGCCGCAGCCCAGCGGCCGCCCCTGGAACGTGCCGTTCAGCATGGGTCCGCCGGGCACGACGATGGCGGGGATGCCCACCGACGCGGCCGCCATGAGCAGCGCGGGAATCGTCTTGTCGCAGCCGCCGAGCAGCACGAGTCCGTCGACGGGGTTCGCCCGGAACAGCTCCTCCGCCGCCATCGCCATCATGTTGCGCCACAGCATCGCCGTGGTGCGCACGGTGGTCTCGCCCAGCGAGATGATCGGCAGGTTGTAGGGGATTCCGCCGGCCTCGTAGACCCCGTTCTTGACGCTTTGCGCGACCTCGTCGAGGTGCGAGTTGCAGGGCGCGAGGTCGCTGGCCGTGTTCGCGATCGCGATCTGAGGCCGCCCGTCGAACGCGTGGTCGGGAATGCCTCGGCGCATCCAGGCGCGGTGCAGATAGGTGTTGCGGTCGTCGCCGTCGTACCAGGCGGCGCTGCGGCGGGGGCGATCGGATGCGGGGCCCGTTCTCGGACCAGTTCGTATGACGCGCCCGAGCTGCGGCTGCGGCTCCTCCTGCGCGGGCGGATCGAGGTGCGGGTCGCCCTGTGGTTCGGGCGGGGTCTGCGAGTCGGTCACGGCAGGATCAGCTCTCCGTTTCTTCGGTGCGGGATGCGGGCGAGGCCGGCATCGGTGAGGTCGAGTGGAAGGGCCGCGGCGGGCGCGTTCTGGTAGGCGATCGGCCGCAGAAAGCGGCGGATCGCGGTGGCCCCGACCGAGGTGTGCTGCGTGTTCGTGGCCGGCCACGGGCCCCCGTGGTGCTGGCCCCAGGTCACGGCCACGCCGGTCGGCCAGCCGTCGAACAGAACCCGGCCTGCCAGTGCGGCCAGTCGGTCGACCAGACCGCGGATGTCATCGGCCGACTCGGCGTGCACGGTCGCGGTGAGAGACCCCGCGACCGCGTCGATCGCCCGCTCGACCTCGTCGAGCGAGCCGTATTCGATGAGCAGGGTGAGCGGCCCGAAGCACTCCTCGAGCAGCGCATCGCTGTGCTCGGCGAATGCGGCGATGGATGCCTGCATCACGGTGGGCGCGGGCGCGCCGTCGCGCACGGCCCCGCCCGCGACCAGCTCGACGCCCTCGACCGACAGCAGGCGTTCGAGGGTCTCGCCGAATGCGTCGGCGATGCGGTCGGTCAGCAGCCTGGGTCGCTCGAGCGCGTTCACCCGCTCGGCGAGGGAGGTCGCGGACGCGAAGCCTCGAGGGACGAACACCACGCCGGGCTTCGTGCAGAACTGCCCGCCGCCCAGCGTGAACGAGGCGACGAGGCCTGAGGCGAGTTCCTCACCGCGCGCGGCCAGGGCTGCGGGCGTGACGACCACTGGGTTGATGCTTCCCAGTTCTCCGTAGAACGGGATGGGCTCGGGTCGCGTGGCGATGGCGTCGAGAAGTGCGCGCCCGCCGGCGAGCGACCCGGTGAACGAGACCGCCCGGGTGGCCGGGGCTGTGACGAGGTCGATGCCGGCCTCGCGCCCCTCGACGAGCGCGAAGGTGCCCGCGGGGGCTCCGGCCTCGTCGAGCGCCTGCGTCACGATCTCGGCCGTGCGGCGAGAGAGCTCGATGTGTCCGGAGTGCGCCTTGACGATCACGGGGCATCCGGCCGCGAGCGCCGACGCGGTGTCTCCGCCGGCGACAGAGAAGGCGAACGGAAAGTTCGATGCCGAGAACACGGCGACCGGGCCGACCGGCCGCAGAACGCGACGGATCTCGGGCTGCAGCGGCGTCGCCTCCGGTCGCGCCTCGTCGAGCACCGCCTCGAGGTGGGAGCCCTCGAGAGCGACGTCGGCGAAGAGGCGCAGCTGCCCCGTGGTGCGCGCCACCTCGCCGGTGAGGCGGGCGGCGCCGAGGTGTGTCTCGCGATCGGCGATCTCGACGAGCTCGGCGGCGTGCTCGTCGAGGCGGTCGGCGATCAGGCGCAGCCAGCCGGCGCGCTGCTCGCGGGTCGAGGTCGACGTCGAGGTCGACGTCGAGGTCGAGGTCGACGTCGAGGTCACGCGCCCACCTCGACGACGAGCGACTCGGCGCCCGCGCCCAGCTCGACCTCGGAGCTGCCCGCCGGGGTCGTCACCCGGTAGCGCCCGGCGAATCCCTGCACCGCGACCTGGCCGTCGGCATCCGTCGCCGTGGTCGTCTCGGGCAGCCACCACTCGCCGCGGATGAGTTCGTGCAGCGCGTCGTAGCCGGGCTTGCGGCTGCCATCGGCGCGGATCAGGCCCGACGGGGCGCCGAGCCAGGCACCGTGGTCGGTGATGCCCCAGTAGGTGAGCGACTCGACCGCCGGGTGGCCGACGACCGTGCGGTAGTGACGCACGAGCTCGTCGGCCTGCCTGGCCTCACCCTTGGCGGTCGACGGCCACTCGTCGACCACGTAGTCGTTGAGGTCGACGATCTCTTTCGGCATGAGCTCGCCCGAGAGCAGGGTCGTCTCGGTCAGCTGCAGCGGCAGCCCGAAGCGCGAGAAGCGCTCGAGGATCTCCCACACCTGGTCCTCGCCGCGGTAGCCCTGGTGCATGTGCGTCTGCAGGCCGAGGGCGTCGATCTGTATCCCCGCCTCCAGGCACTCCTCGATCAGGTGCTCGTAGTCGGCGCTGAGGTCGAAGTCGTTGAGCACGAGCCGGGCGTGGGGGTTCGCGGCGCGCGCCTCCTCGAAGGCGAGCCGCACCATGCCCACCCGGCCGAGTCGCTGGGCGAGCCGGGTCACGGCGTTGTCCTCGGCCGTGAACACGGGCAGGATGACGACCTCGTTGATCGCGTCCCACAGGTCGACGACGCCGGCGAACTCGGTGACCTCGCGGCGGATGCGCTGCCGGATCGTCTGCTCGACGTCGGCCTCGTCGAGTTCGAGCAGCCACTCGGGGGCGAGCGTGTGCCAGACCAGGGGGTGGCCCTTCACGGTCACTCCGCGATCGGCGAAGTACTGGGCGGTGCGCCTGAGCCGCTCGGTCTCCGGCCTGCCCTGAACCGGCTCGAACGCGCGCCAGTAGAACGGCAGGGTCATGTTGTTGAACAGCCCCAGCCAGTCCTCGGCCAGCCTCTCGACCTCGGGCGGGGCCTGCCCGCCGAACACCTCCGACGCGCTGGGCTCGCCCGAGGCGGGCGGCCCGCCGAGCCAGTCGATGAAGTCGAACCCGATGTTGCCGAAGCCGAACGCGTGCCGCGTCTGCTCGATCGTCACCTCGGTCGAGGCCAGCGGATGCCCATGGGCGTCGACCAGGGTGAGGCGTGCGTCGGCGAGACGGTGGCTCAGGTCGCCCCGCTCCAGACCCGCGCACTCGGTCATCGCTCTCCCCGTGCGCCCGGGTACCAGTCATCGAGCGTGTTCTCGGTGATCGCGATGAACACGTCGTCGGGGCGCACACCGAGGGCTTCGAGGTTGCGCGCGACAGCGTCGAACATGGCGCGCTTCGTGTCGGCGTCATACATCTTCACCATGAGGATGCGCACGTAGACGACGTCGCGGCGGTCTCCTCCGAGGTAGTGCGGATCGGCCACGATGTGGTCGGCCGGCAGCGGGTGGATCACCTGGAAGCGGTCCTCCGCATCCATGCCCAGGCCTTCGACGAGGCCGGCATTGATGGCCTCGGCGTAGGCGAAGCGGGTGTCGTGGTCGACGGTGTCTGCGAGTTCGATGGTTACGAGGGGCATCAGGCCCAGTCCTCCTTGGTTGTGCGCACGTCGGCGCCGGTTCGAGCGGATTCCTCTATGGCGAGGCCGAGCAGGTGGTCCTGGCAGGCGTCGGCCAGGGAGTACGGTTCCGGGCCCTCCGACCTGGCCCACAGGCCCGTCTCTGCGAGGAGCGACGCCACGGCGATGTCGTCCTCGGAGAAGCTGGTTCCCACCCACGGGTTCTCATACACGCGCCGGCCCTCGAAGCTGGCCGAGACGACCTCGTTGCCCTCGAGGTTCATGTCGACGCCGGTGCGGCGATACGAGATGGGCGAGACGATCACTCCCTCGTCGGTGAGGTGGGTGACGGTGTCGTCGACGATCTCTCCGAGCGAGCCGCGGATGACGATGCGGCGCGCCAGCAGCGGGTTCCACCACTGGTTGTCGACGAAGTCGTAGAGGCCCATCCGCCCGTCGCCGAAGTCGAGGGTGGCGATCGTGGTGGTCTTGGGCTCGGGCTGCGGGTCGGCAACCCAGCCGTCGAAGGTGAGCGGGTCGGCCAACGGCGCCGAGAAGGTGCGCGCGTTCACGACCGTCTCCTCCATGCCCACGCCGAGGAACCCGCGCATGAGTGACGTCGCGTGGTACAGATGCGTCGACCCGACCTGCACGGCATTGACGCGGCCGATGGCTCCGCCGCGCGCGACGGCCTGCCGCGAGGCGTGGCCGGGCATCAGCATGTACTGCTCGGCCACCTGCACGAGGCCCGATGCACCGACGGCCGCCCAGAGCGAGCGCAGCCCGTCGGCATCCGGTGCCGGAGGCGTCTCGGCGAGGACGTGCGCGCCGAGCTCGACGAGCCGGGTGGTGACCGTCGGCATCGACGACCACGACACCGCCGCGATCACGAAGTCGGGGTGGAAGGTCAGCGCCTCCTCGAGGGTGCGCACGACAGGGATGCCCCACTTCTCCGAGGTGCGCTCCGCGGCCTCGGCCGAGTTGGCCACGACCGCCACTGCCTGCAGGCGGTCGGGCGCTGCCCTGGCCATGCGGATGTGGAAGTCGGCCCTCCAGCCTGTTCCGACGACGGCGAATCTCACGGGGTTGGACATAACAGACCTTCTTTCTTCGTGGTGAACGGACCGATCGCGAGGGTCTCTCGCGCGTGCGTGCCGGTCACACCTGACTCATTCCGCCGTCGACGACCAGTTCGGCGCCGGCGATGAAGCTCGATTCGTGGCTTGCGAGAAACAGCACTGCGGCGGCGACCTCATCGGGCCTGCCGATGCGGCCGACGGGGATCATCGCGGCGACGGCCTGCTCGACCGTCTCCGATCCGCCGGTGAACTGGTCGAAGCCTGCCGTCGCGATGGGCCCAGGGCTCACCGCGTTGGCGCGGATGCCTCGGCCCGCGAGCTCGGAGGTGAGCGTTCGGGCCAGCGAGCGCACGGCCGACTTCGTGGCGTTGTAGACGGCGTGCCCCGGGCCGCCGTTGTGCGCGGCGATCGACGACACGAGAACGATGCTGCCGCCATCCGTCATCAGCGGCACGAGCCGCTGAGCGGCGAAGAACGTGCCTCTGAAGTTGAGCCCGGCCACCCTGTCGAACAGCTCGGGCGTCATGTCGACGAGGGGCGTGGAGTCGACGTCGCGGCCCGCATTGGCGACGAGCACGTCGATGGTGCGGCCGGATGCCCGGATCACCTCGGCGAGCCGGTCGAGGCCGTCGAGATCGGCCGCGTCGGCCAGCACGACCTGGATGCCGATGGGCGCGTCGGTCTTCTGGCCCTCGATGCGCAGGGCCTCGGCCCGCTCGGGGTTCGTGCCCGTGACGATCACGTCGGCGCCCTCGGAGACGAAGCGCCGCGCGATGGCCAGTCCGATGCCGGCGGTGCCGCCGGTGACGACGGCGAGCCGGCCGGAGAGGCTGCCCGCGCCTGCCGTGCCGCCCGCTGGGCCGCCCGTCACTTGAGGGCTCCCGCTGCGAGGCCGCGCTCGAATGAGCGCTGCAGCAGCAGGTAGGCGACGATCACGGGCACGGCAGTGATGACCGCGGCCGCCAGAACGCCGGTCTGGTCGTTGGTGTACTGGCTCGTGAAGAACGAGGGAAGCAGCGTGACGACCTGCTTGTCGGGGTCGTTGAGCATCAGCATGGGCAGCAGGAAGGCGTTCCAGCTGTTGATCAGGGTGAGCACGACGATCGCCCCCGCGATGGGGCGGGTCAGAGGCAGCACGATGTACCAGAACACCTTCACGATGCTCGCGCCGTCGACGCGCCCGGCATCCATCAGCTCTGTCGGGATGCCGGCGAAGAAGCTGCGCGCCAGCAGCACCGTGAAGGGCACCTGCAGTGCGGCGAGCGGCAGGATCACGGCGATCAGCTCGTTGTAGATGTCGAGTGTCGACGCGGTGACGAAGAGCGGCGTGAGCAGCACGGCCTCGGGCATGGTGAGGGCCACGAGCAGCAGCCAGAACCACACCTCCTTGCCGCGGATGCGCAGCTTGGCGAAGCCGAAGGCGGCGAGCATCGTGCAGACGTAGACGATGGCGATCGTCGACCCGGCCACGATGATCGTGTTCATGAAGTAGGTGGGAACGACGCCGGTGTCGAAGACCTTGGCGTAGTTGCCCCAGCCCGCTCCGGCGAGAGATCCCTGCACCATCGCGACGAGCGCGAAGAGGTAGGGGATGACGATGATGGTCGCCAGCAGTTGCACGCCGATGCGTGACCTGAGGGTGCGCAGTTCGAACATGCCGGGCCTCAGCTCTCGTCGCTTCGACGGCGCAGGTTCATGAGCACGCCTCCACCGATGGCCAGCACGAGCAGAGCGATCGAGATCGCCGCCGCGTAGCCGAAGTGCTTCTCGGCGACCATGGTCTGGTAGATGTAGGTGCCGAGGAATTCGGTCGCATGGTTCGGGCCCGCTTTCGTGACGAGATAGGGAACGTCGAAGGTCTTGAGCGCGCCGATGATGCCGAGGGTCGCCAGCGCGATGGTGGTTCCCTTGCACATCGGCCAGATGATCGACACCAGGGTGCGCAGGTTGCTCGCGCCGTCGATGCGCGCGGCCTCGAGCACCTCGGGCTCGATCTGCGCCATGGCGGCGTAGAAGAGGATGAAGGTCAGACCGGTCCACTGCCAGATCGTGATCGCCATGACCACAGGCATCGCGGTGGCCGAGTCGGCCAGCCACGGGTGGGCGAGATCGCCCAGGCCGACGTGGCGCAGCACCCAGTTGAACTGGCCATCCACGTCGAAGATCGAGCGGAACACCGGGGCCATCGTGGCCGGGGCGAGCACGGTCGGAACGAAGATGATGACCTTATAGACCGGCGCCAGCTTGAGCTTCGAGTGCATAAGAGCCGCGAAGGTGAACCCGATCGTGGTCTGCACCGCGAAGGTCACGACGAAGAAGACGACGGTGTGCCAGATGGCCAGCCAGAACACGTCGTCCTGGAACATCTGGGTGAAGTTGTCGGCGCCGACCGACTCCGACGGGCTCAGGATGAAGCCGTTCCAGTCGAGGGTCGAGACGTAGCCCGTGTACCCGATGGCGAAGTAGATCATGCCGATGACGAGCACCAGCGCCGGCAGGATCCAGATCATGCCCGCGCCGAGGAAGATCTTCTTTCGAGGCCGACGGGGTGAGGGGGCCCGGTTCGGCACCCCCGGGGCGGGTGTTCCGGCACGTGGTTCCACGGTCGCCGTGCTCATGTCAGCTCCATTGCTTGAAGGGCGTGCTTGAAGGGGGTGTTCAGGCGTGATGCGGTGAGTCCTGCGGGCGGCCGGGTGGCCGCCCGCAAGGACCCGAGGTGGTGCGCTACTTCTGCTTGTCGACCACGGCCTGCAGGGCCTCGAGGGCCTGCTTCGCGGTCTGGTCGCCAGTGGCGACGCCGATGAGGGCGTCTCGGAAGGCGGTGTTCAGGTCGGCGCTCACCGAGGCGAAGCGCGGTTCCGTCGCACTGCCGGCGATGTCGGTGTACTCCTTGAGCGCCTCGAGCTGCGCATCCGGGTTGACCAGGTCGATGCCGTCCCACTCGGGCTGCACGCCGTTCAGCGACGGGATGTCGTTGAGCGTGTTGGCGACGGCGCCCTGGCCGGCCTCGGATGTCGTCAGCCAGGTCGCGAAGGTCGTGGCCGCCGCCTGCTGGTCGCTCTTGGCGCTCACCGCGAGTCCGTAGTCGGCGTCGCCGAACATCTCGCCCGTGTTACCGGTGCCCGCGACATCCGGGAACTGGATCGGGATCATCGTGAACGGCTCGGGGTTCGCGACCCCGGCGGCCTCCATCGCTGCGACCATCGAGTCGCGCACGGTGTACTGCGTGTACCAGCTGCCCATCATGATCATGGCGTACTTCTGCGACATGAATGCGTTGTTGGCGTCGGGGTACTGCTGCAGCCCGATCGCGCCCTCCTGCATGATGCCGTCGTCGAACATCGCCTTCCAGATGTCCATGCCCTGCTCGAAGGCGGGGTCGGTGTAGTCCATTTCCCCGCGCGACGCCTTGGCGTACGCACCGGGCTCGATGTTCTGCATGATCGCCTCGAAGGTGTCCATGTCGAACGCCCATTGGCCCGCGCCCTGCACGAAGCATCCCTGGCCGGCGGCCTCGAGCGTCTGGCAGACCTGCACCCACTCGTCGTAGGTGGTCGGGGGCGTGAGGCCGTTCTTGTCGAAGATGTCCTTGTTGATCCAGACGCTGCCCGAGTAGACGGCGCCGGCCGACAGGCCCACGACCTTGCCGTCGACGCTCAATCCGTCGACCCCGGATGCGGCCAGCTTGTCCTTCCAGTCCGACCCGAGGGCCTCCTCCACCGCGGGGGCCAGGTCGATGGCTCCGGCCTGGAACGTGTTGACGCCTCCGTTGGCCGATCCCGGGGCGACGTTGAAGACATCCGGCCCGTCAGACGAGGTGATCGCCGGGCCGAGAACCGAGTCGTAGGTGTCGATCGGCTTCGAGACGAACTCGACCTCGATGTCGGGGTACTCCTCGTTGAACGAGGCGATGAGCTTGTCGGCCAAGGGCTTGTCGGGGGTCCAGCCCCACCAGGTGATCGAGCCTTCGCTCGCCGAGCCCGCGTCGGCCGAGTTGCTGCCACCGCCGCCCGAGCAGGCGACGAGCGATAGGGCCGCCAGACCGGCCACGACGATGGCGCTGCTGCGGCGCCATCCGAATGTCTGCTTTGACACTGTTTCTCCTCTTAGTCTCCGCGTCTCTGCGGATCGCCAGTAGAACCTGTACGCAACTCTGACGCGGGGATGCGTGAGCTTTGCGAATGAACTTACCTGAAACTTGCTGCGTAACTTTTGCGTAAGTTGCGTAATCAGCAGTGTAGGCTGGGGGCAGTTCACGAGTCAACGGTGTTGGCCAAATGTGATCGAAATTCATATCGAGAGAATTCATGTCGAGAGGAGGGCCCATGTCTGAAGCCGGAGCGACCCTCGCCCAGATCGCCGAGGCGGCGGGGGTGTCGATCCCCACCGTGTCGCGGGTGCTCAACGGCAAGCCCGGCATCTCGGCGCCCAAGCGCGAAGAGATAGAACGCCTGCTCGAAGACCGGGGCTACGCACGCCGCAAACCGCGGCGGGGCACACCGCTCATCGACTTCGTCATCTCGAGCCTCGAGACGCAGTGGGCCACCGAGCTGCTGCGCGGCGCCCAGGCCGAGGCGGCGCGCGCCGGTGCCGACCTGGTTCTCAACGCCACCGACGGCAGACCGGCCGGATCACCCGACTGGATCGAGCGCATCTCGGCCCGGGGCACCGACGGCGTGGTGCTGGTCGTGTCGGAGCTCGAACCGCAGGCCAGAAGGGAATTGTCGCGCCTGCAGGTTCCTGTGGTCGCCATCGACCCGATCGGCTCCGACACCGAGTCGTTCGTGACGGTGTCGGCCACCGACTGGGTGGGCGGGCGCGAGGCCACGGAGCATCTGCTGGCGCTGGGGCATCGCCGCATCGGCTTCATCACCGGCCCCATCACCCTCGAGTGCCACCAGGACAGGCTCGACGGCTACACCTCGGCGCTCGGGCGAGCCGGCATCGCAGCCGACGCTGCTCTTGTGCGCCAGGGCGACTCGCTCATTGCGGGCGGCCAGCGGTTCGGCGGCGAACTTCTCGACCTGTCCGACAGGCCGACCGCCGTCATCAGCGGCTCGGACGAGCAGGCCTACGGCGTGTACCTCGCCGCCAGGGAGCGCGGGCTGCGCATCCCTGAAGACCTGTCTGTGGTCGGCTTCGACGACGTCGACCTGTGCCGGTGGGTCAGCCCGCAGCTCACAACGGTGCGCCAGCCCCTGTCGAGCATGGCGGCCGAGGCCACGCGCCTGCTGCTCAAGCTCGCCGCGGGCGAGGAGGTCGCGAGCCCCACGGTGCGACTGGCCTCGAAGCTGATCGTGCGCGACTCCACGGCTGCGCCTCATTCGTAAAGATCCTCCACAGTGCAGACTTGAGACATCACCCGACCAACCCCGTGGAGTCCCATGTCTGAAGCAGTCGTCGTCACCGTCACGTTCCGCCCTGTCGAGGGCGCCAGAGACGAACTCGTGAAGGCCCTCTCGGCGGGCATCGCCGAGGTGCACACCGAGACCGGATGCGAGCTCTACGCGATTCATGACGCTCCCGACGGAACGATCATCATGCTCGAGAAGTGGAGCTCGGCCGCCGACCTCGAGGCCCACGGCTCCGGCGAGATCGTCGCCCGCATGAACGCGACCCTCGTCGGCCTGCTCGAGTCCGCACCCGAGATCACCCTGCTGTCGCCGATTCCCGCGGGAAGCAGCTACCAGGGCCAGCTCTGATGGCGGGCCCTAACCCCGGCCCGAACGCAGGACACGAGCTCGTGATCGTCGGGGGCGTCTCGGGGTCTGGCAAGTCGACGGTCGGAGCCCTGCTCGCCCAGCGCCTCGAGGTTCCGTTCATCGATGCCGACTCCCTGCACCCCGAGGCGAATGTCACCAAGATGGCGGCCGGCCTGCCGCTCACCGACATCGATCGCGAGCCCTGGCTGGTGCGCATCGGCGAGGTTCTGGCGGAGCACGACGCCTCGGGTCTCGTTCTCGCGTGCTCGGCGCTGAAGCGCAGGTATCGCGACACGATCCGCGCCGTGGAGCCGTCGACCGTCTTCATCACCCTCTCGGGCCCTCGCGAGCTGATCGCGTCGCGTATGGGAGCCCGCACCGACCACTTCATGCCGGCCTCCCTGCTCGACTCGCAGCTGGCCGCGTTCGAGCCGTTGGAGCCCGACGAGATCGGAGCCGATGTCTCGGTCGACGCGCACATAGACGACATCGTGGATGCCGCCGCCCGCGTCGTTCGCCCCACCTGACGAACGTCACCACGGCCGACCCACCCTCTGCTGCCCCGCGGCGCGTGCCGGATTCTGCCGCCCGCGCCATCCGGGCTCGCGCACGTGCGGCTTGCCGCTAATCATCTCGAGTTGCCACGCCGAGGTGTGGATCGTGGCGTGGTGGAACGGGCACAGCAGCGCCAGGTTGTCGAGATCGGTTCTGCCCGCGAGGAAGCTGCTGCTGACCCAGGGCACGACGTGGTGCGCCTGACATCGCGATGGTGGCACCCTGCATCCGGGAATCACGCAGCCCCCGTCGCGCGCGGCGAGGGCTCTTCGTTGTCGGCGGCTGGCCAATCGTTTGGTCTTGCCCTGGTTCAGCACACCACCGTCGGAGCCGAACAGCGTGACGATCATGTCGGAGTCGCACGCGAGCATCTCGACCGTGCTCATGGGCACCGGCTCGGTGCTGCCGTCGATCCAGCCGACCCCGCGCCCCGCCTCGAGGTCACTCACGGAGACGTGCACGTTGATCGTGGGCGCGAAGCCGTTCAGTCTCGACGCCGCGGGCGACGCGGCCGCCAGCTCGATGAGCGCCATCACGGCGTCGAGGAGCTTCTGCTCCGAGGTACGCGTGTCGACGACGACATAGTCGCCCGCGCCGGCGCCGCGGCCGGACCCTTCATCCCCAGCAGCGTCGGCACCCGCGCCCGCGTCGCCGTCTCCCTCCGCCCGCGGCGCCTCCGGATCGGCCGTGCGTGGACTCAGAATCGAGTCGACCGCCGCGAGAAACACTCCCAGTTGCAGAGGGGGCAGCGCATACCGCCCGCGCGCCATGCCGTCGACGCCCACCTTCGGGTAGCTGAACCCGCGCAGCTGCTGCTTGACGGCATCCCGAGGTTCGGCCCCGTCAGGGTCGAGGTGCTCCCGGATGCGTGTCGCAAGTCGAGCGAGCTCGTCGACGGTGAAGCGCGGGGTCGCGTCTGCGCCCACAGTCTCAGTCGCCGCATCGACCAACCGCAGCTCGGCCTCGTCGACCGCCTTCGACCATGTGACGCGAGACACCACCTCGGTGAGAGTGCGGCAGATGACCGACGCCGCATCGACACCGATGCGGCCCGAGAACATGGCCCGCTCGACAGCCGGAAAACGACTGGCCAGCGGCAGCCCCGTGGGAGATGTGACCGACCGCACCTGCCGCCCCAGCATCATGCGCGCGCCGGCCGTGCGCTCGGACACGTTCGCCGTGGCCGCGAGCAGTTTCTTGCCCGTCGCGAACCCGTGCCTGTAGGCGAGCCCGTCAGACTCGAGTTCGCGCCGCGACTCGTGCTCGACCTCGGCGGCGGCCCAGACGCGAGCCGCATCGGAGGCCCGGCCGACGGCCTCCCAGTCATGCACAACACCCAGGAGCTCATCGCCGCCGACGCCACCTGCAGCACCGACGCCACCCGCAGCACCCGCGCCGCGCTGCTCATCGAGCAGCTCGAGCAGGCGCGCGGCGATGTCGCCGAGGGATGCGTCGCGGAGGTCCATACGAGAAGTCAAACACCACCCACCGACACTGGCTCCGATCCACCAAAGACTCTTTGACCAGTGGATTCGCCTGTGGATAACGTCCACAATTGCGGACCTGTGGAGGAGAAGACGCACCACGGCATCGTGTTCACCCCGCGCGAGGCGTCGACCCCCTCTGATACTTCGGGATCCAGCCGGTCCCCCGCCTGGGGTTCTTCACTAGGATTGGCGAAACACTCGGTCGCTTCGGGGGAAGAATGCGAAATCGCTCGCGTCGCTGGTTGCTGACCCTTGCAATCACCTCCTTTGCGATCTGCGTAGCCGGGATCGTCGTGCTCGCCCTCCGAGCGATCCTTCCCGGGCTGATACGCGACAGCGGAGATTTTCTGACCTCCTTCTCCGACCCTTCCTCGTGGTGGGGCATAGCGGTAATTCTCGGTGCCGCAGCCGCTCTCTGGTTCGCTGTCGTGCGCATCCGGGTCACACGCAAGAAGCGGTCGTCGGTCTTGCCGCTCCTCGCACTCGGCGGTACGACCATCGTCCTGGGACTGTCCGCCTACATCCCCTGCACGGGCGGCCAGGCCCCTTTCTGGGCTCCTCTCACGTGGACCATTGCCCTGTTCGTCGGCAGCGCAGAGAATCCGTTCGGTGACATGAGCGGATGCGCGGCCGAGATGCCCCTCGCGCTGCAGCTCGCCCGACTCACGGCCCTTCTCGTGCTCTCCCTCGGTGTCGCGGGCGTGATCGGCGTTCTCTTCCGGGATCGGCTCGACCGCAGGCGCACACATCGCGCCCGCTCGGTGGTCGTCGTCGTCGGGGTCGACGAGAGCTCGCTCGCCATCCTCCGCCGCGTGCGTGCCGAGACGCCGAGGCGCACCGTGGTCGCCGCGCTCATCGACGAGAATGCGCCCGAAGCCGTGCGCGACTCGGCCCGAGCCGTCGGCTGCACGGTACTCAGCATGGAGACCGAGAACGCCCAGTTGCTCGTGCCACTGGTGCGCGCCGGGCGCAGCGGCGCATCCGGCCTGGTCGCGCTGTACTGTCTGCGACCGGATGCCGCCTCCAACCTGCAGACCTGGCGGGCATTCCGTGACGCGCACGAAAAGTTGAAGAGTCCGGGCGGCCCGCCTCGGGCCGTCATCCGCCTCGACGACCCGTGGCAGAGCGAGTACTGGAGGCGCAAGGCGATCAGCACACCGGATGGATGGATTCTCGACACCACCAGCGTGTTCGAGAACACGGCCCGCGTGGTCGTGCGCGGCATCCTCGATCGCGGAATCGACCGAGTGGCCGTCGTCGGCACCACGCCGCTCGCTCTTGCGATCCTCGCCGAGTTCGCGCAGCGCCGTCGAGAACTGGATGCGTCGCGGTTCGACACCTCGGATGTCATCCCCCACGTGATGGCCGTCGGTCCCGATGCAGACACGGTGGTGGAGGAGCATCGCCTGAGGCAGCGCAGGTTCGGCAACCGTCACACGTCGTTCTCGCCGGAGGCGGTTCTCGACCCGGCCGACTGGAGAAGCCTCGGCGCCCGACTGCAATCGGCGAGCCACCCTGCCGTGGTGATTGCCGACCCGGAGTTCGGTCGACGCTTCGCATCGTCACTCGCCGCACGGAGCCCCGACTGGGTGATCTTCGCTTTCGATCCGGCGGCGCACGGATTGCCCCTCGAAGCGGTCATGGAGCAGTTGTACGACTTCGGGCCGATCATCGACCCGGCCGACGGTGCCACGATCGACTCGTGGGAACGGGTCGCACGCATCGCTCACGCGAATTACCTCCACGATCTCGGTCACCCCTCCGGGGGTCCGACAAAACCCTCGGCTCAGCCATGGGAGGCGCTCAGCCCCTTCTACCGGGAATCCAACGTGCGCCTGATCATGACCACTCTGTCGTCGGCCGGCGCCGTGGGGCGCACCTGGGCCGCCGACGCGCTCAACACGTCCGCGACCCCCGCAGCCGACCTCTCCGCCGACCAGGTGAGCACCATGGCTCGCCTCGAGCACGAGTCCTGGCGCGCCCATCACCTCGACAACGGCTGGCGCTCCGGCACTGTGCGCGACGATGCCGATCGCATCCACCCCTGGCTCATACCGTGGGAGGAGCTGCCCGCCGAAGCGATCGAACGCAGCGAACGCACCGTGCTCGATGCGATGGCACTGCTCGCCACGCTCGGGTATCACTCGGTGCCCAGTACCGAGGCCGCGCCGACGGCGCCTCCGGTGAACAGCACGTGGACACCGGCTCGACGCATGGGAACGGTCACCGCCCGCAAGGTCGACGACACCTTCTCCTGGCGGAACCAGAACGGAGACACACTCACCTCCTCGGCCGGTGACTGGCGAGTAGAAGACGAGACGGGAGCCGTCTGGTCGGTCGACGCGTCCGAGTTCGCCGGGCTGTACGAGCAGGTCGACGAGAACACATGGCAGCGCACGGGCGTCGTCTCGGTGCGACCCGGCATCCCGGGCGAGATCGTGCACACCTGGGAGGGACCCGCGACCGTCACCGAGGGCGACTGGGTCGTGCGTGGCAGAGCGGGCGAAGTCTGGAACGTCTCGGCCTCGCACTTCGCCGAGCGCTACGAGCTGATCGACGAGCAGGGGTCCAGATAGAGCTCGCTCTCGCCGGTCACGTCGCGCCATTCGTCGACCGTGAGTCTCGAGTCGGCGACGGTGCAGGCCGCATACGTCCACTCCTCGGTTCTCATGGGCAGGAAGGTGATCGTCGAGGCCGGTTCATTTGCGGCGACGAGGTCCGAGCCGTCGGCAGAGAAACCGAGCGAGGTCCATTGCCTCACTCCCGGGGCAAGGGTCAGGGCTTCGAGCTCGACTCTCGGATCCAGTGCGGTGGTGCTGACCCACCCGTTATCGGCCGTCGCGGTCATGTTCGAGGTCGAGACAGCGGTGATCGCTGATGGCGCCACGGCCGAGCCGAGTTCCACCGTCTCTCCGGATGCCAGGTCCAGCGTCATGAATCGATCTCCGCTGTCGGTGGTTCGCCAGAGTGCCACCTTGTCGTCGGCCAGTGCAGCCGCATCGACGAAGGAGCCGTCGATCATGGTCGTCTGGAGCTCGTCGCCCGACTCGATCTCGTAGACGGTCGCGACGTTGGTGGCGACGACTCCATTCGCTGTGGTCTCGGCATCGCCGGTCTCGGCATCGCCGCTCGCGGTGAAAGCGACGAGGAACTCTCCGTTGCCGAGAATTCGGCCGCCGACCGGAAGCGAGGAGACGACCGTGCCCGACCCGGGGTCGAGGAGCGTGGTGAGTTCCCCTCCTGAGTACACGATGAGTCCGTCGTCGCGAAGAGCGATTCGCTCGGCGCGCGACGGAATCCCTCCCTCTGTGACCGGCGCATCGAATATGCCCTGCGATTCGACCGTTCCCAGCCCCTCGCCTCCGAGGACCGAGTACTCACCACTCGACGGGTCGAGCATCAGGACGCTGTCGTCGTCGAGCCAGACAGCGTCGGATGCGCCTCCGAAGTCGACCGTGGACCGCAGATCGTCGATGGTCGTGCCGGTGGTCGTATCGGCGGCGGCGATGTCAGCGTTGTCGTCGGAGACGACGACGGCTCGGGTGCCCGCCGGGTTGACTGCCACGTGCGTCGGGCCGCACGCCGAGCATCCGAACGGCACCCTGAGGGGCAGGGTGGTGGAGACGCGCGACGGCGAGCCGATCGACCAGAGGGCCACGCTGGTGCCCGACGCGCTGATCAGCGTGTCGTCGTTGAGGAAGTTCAAGGAGACCGGGGTTTCGCCGGCTCCCCGCAACTCGCGTGCCGCCGGCACGAGGCCGTCCTTCGAGACGACATCGCCGATGTAGATCACGCCGGAACGTGCGGTGGCCAGCAACCCGCTGTCGCTCAGGGCCATGCTCGTGGGTCGCGCATCCGGAGCATTCGCCCGGTACATCGCCTCGCCGTCGTTCTCGGGCGCCCCAGGCACGTCCCAGACGCTGAAGTCCGAGCCACCGTTCGTGAACGTGAAGAACGCGCCCGAATCCGAGAGCGCTCCCCCGAACAGCCACGTTCCCATCGGGCTTTCCCAATTCGTCGTACTGCCCCCGATGGTTTCGACGAGGCCGATACCGTACTCGTCCATCGAGACGACCGTCGTGTCGTCGGGAAGGGTGACCCACGACGGAGGCAGGGCGTTCGCTCGGCGCGCGACCTCGACGCCGTCGCGCACGGTCACGATGTCGTAATCGCGCCTCTCGACGATGGACGGGGTGGAACCGAGGATGGTCGATCCGCTCGGAGACAGCGCCAGCGGATAGATCCCCTCGAGCAACGGCTCGACCGCGCCCGCTCGCCACACGATCGAGTCGTGCACGGAGAAGGCCGACTCCTCGTCGGTCAGCACGCCGTCGGCCACCACGACGGATGCATCGTCGCTGACGTCGACGAAGCGCACCTCCCCGGAGACCGTCGCCAGTTCGGTGGGCTCGGGCGCCGCAGCCCTGTCGACGGCGGATCGATAGACCGAAGGGTCGAGAGTCCAGCTCAGCACCCGCCCGTCGGCGGTGCCGGCAACGATCGTCAAGCCGTCGGGGGTCCCTGCCGCCACGGTTATCGCGGAGCCCGGACCGCTCCCCGCGCTCAGAAACTGCGTGAGCTCCGGCGTCGCCGCGTTCACGTCGTAGAGGGCCGAGTAGGTCTGCGCGTCCGGCTCGAGCGCGTAGCCCGACGCCGCCAGCAGCAGCGCCTTCTCGAGGTCGGTCTCCGCTTCGTTGCGGGCAGTCGATGCGAGCTGGCGTGCGGTGGCGACACGCAGCTGATCGCGCGCGAGGTCTCTCTGGCTCGCAGCCTCCGTGCCTTGAACCACTGCGACGATGCCCGCGACGATACTGGCGACGAGGAGTACAGACAGCCCGACGGCGGCTCCCCGAGCCAGGCGCCGGGTGCGTCGGTGCTCTTTGACGTTGTCGCCGATGAGGGTGTCGCGTTCGACGCCGCGAATCGTGGCCGAGAGGTCGGCGACCCGCTCGATGAACTGGGGGTCGGACGCGCCGAGCGCATCCCCACCGTCGCCTGCGCCGTCGAACCAGGTGAGGCCGATCCAGCGGGGCTCCTCCGCATAGCTTCCGCGCAGCGACGGAGGCACGCAGTCTGTGTCCGCAGAGAAGTCGTTGGACGTGCGATCCCAGGCCAGCTCGCCGCGCTGGTGCACGAGGAGGATGCTCTCGGCGCCCTTGTTCTCGACCCACCAAGCGACTTCCTTGTCGACATACTCCGACTTGGCCGCGTCGGGCGTGGCGATGAGAATGAACCATCGAGCCTGAACGAGTGCGGTCTCGATCGTCGACCACAGGCCCGAGTTCGCCGACATCGTCGCGTCGTCGCGGAAGATCCGCACGGCGCGCAGGCGGTTCCAGGGCTTCGCGAAACGCTCGATCCCCTTCTGCAGTTCGGTCGCGAGCGAGGTCGACGGCCTGCGCGCGTAGGAGATGAATGCGTCGAACGAATCCGCAGCCACAGGCCACCCCTTTGATCCGCAGACCCCGAGATTCGGGAGTCAGTCACTACACACTGTAGGAGTATGGCGAGGCCGTGTGGGGATTCCCCTTGGGGTGCGCCCGCACGAACCGTCAGGACCTGCCGAGGAATAGCATCGACCCATGCCCATAAAACTGGAGAACGTCGGCATCGCCGTGACCGACATCGAGGCCACCATCGCCTTCTTCACCGACCTCGGCCTCACGGTCGTCGGTCGCGACGAGGTCAGCGGCGAGTGGGCCGACACCGCCGTGGGCCTCGACGGCAACCACGCGAAGATCGCGATGCTCCAGACGCCGGATGGCCACGGCATGCTCGAGCTCTTCGAGTACATCCACCCCGATGCCATTGAGACGTCGCCCACCCAGCCGAACGAGATCGGCATGCACCGGGTCGCCTTCTCGGTCGACAGCATCGACGACGCGCTGGCGATCGCGGCGAAACATGGATGTCACCCGCTTCGCGGGGTGGCGAACTACGAGGGCGTCTACAAGCTCAGCTACGTGCGTGGCCCGAGCGGCATCATCGTGATGTTCGCGGAGGAGCTGCGGTCCTGACCCAGTCAGCGCTGGCCGACGGATGCGCGGACCGTGCTGACCGCCGGGTAGCTGTGCGGCACTCGACTCCTACATCGCTCGCTGGATGCGCCTGTCCAACTCGTCGAGTTCGGCAAGAAGGTCGGCCGCCACCCACACGCGGTCCCTCTTGCGCCCGGTGATTTCTCGGATCACCCCTGCCTCGACGAGCCGATCGATCGCTGCATACGCCTGCACCGTCTTGGCACCCGAGTAGCGCTCGACCTCGTCGGCGTTCATAACGGGATGATCGAAGAAGACGGGCAGCAAGGCTGCCAGTGCCGAACCCTTGCGTGGCTTCACCTCGTCTATCCATTCGCCCGGCAGGGCCTTGATCCGGTCGATCGACGTTCGCGACTCCAGTGCCGCAACGCGTGCGGCGCGAGCGAAGAGCTCGACGACTGGGGCTGGGTCGCCCCGGCGATATATTCCCAACGCCTCGAAGTATTCATCCCTGCGCGCGAGTATTCCTGACGCCAACGGGATCACCGCGTTCCTGGTCACACCGCGCCGTCGCAGCGACGCCGAGACGAGTGCACGACCGACACGACCATTCCCGTCGATGAAGGGGTGGATCGACTCGAACTGCGCGTGGGCGATCGATGCCTGAATGAGCGCAGGGACATCGTCGCGATTGAGGTAGCCGAGAAGGTCACGCATCAGCGGTTCGACCCGCTCGGGGGCGGGAGGAACGTGAAGCGCGCCTCTCGGCGAATAGTCCGACCCGCCGACCCAGTTCTGCATATCTCGCAGGCGACCCGCGTAGTCCGCCTCGACCGGATCCTCATTCATCAGCGATCGATGAGCATCGAGCACGTCGTCCAGCGAGAAGACACCGCGCTCTCCGACGACCGTCACCAGCTCGTGGAGTGCGCTGCTCGCCGCGACCATGCTCACGGCCGACGAGTTGCTTCGGTTTCCCGCGATCGCCCGCGCGTAGTCTTCTGCGCTGGCCGTGATTCGCTCGATCTTCGACGATGCGACCGACTCTGTTCGGATCATGAACCGGCTGAGCGCGACAGATTTGCCGGCGGCATCCGTGTCGGCTTGGGCGATTGCAATGAGCGCACTCTCGGCCAAGGAGATGAGCCCGAGGGGTGGCATGTAGTCGAGGTGTTCGATGAACGGCGGAATAGTGGCGTCGATCGACCGAACCATGCGGTCCTCACGGGTCCCTCCGCGCGCTCTTTGCTGCCACGGAAGGGCTTCGATCTCATGCGCGGGCCACCCGGGATGGTCCAACGAGGCCGTCATACCGAAATTATGATCCGCTTAGTTCGATTTTGCAATAACAAACCGAACTAACGCAGGTCGCAGTTCGGCTTGAGGAACCAGCCGCGCCGACCCCGTCGCATCCGCTACCCCTTCAGCCCCGTCTGAGCGAGCCCTTCCACGAACTGGCGCTGCGCCAGCACGAACACCACCAGCACCGGCACCGCGGTCATCGTGGCCGCGGCCAGCTGAACGTTCCACATCTGCCCGCCATACGCATCCGTGTACCGGGTCAGCGCCTGGGGAAGAGTGAAGAGCTCGGGGCTCTGCAGGTAGACGGTGGGCTCGAGGTAGAGGTTCCAGGTATGCAGGAACGTGAAGATCGCGACCGCACCGAGGGATGCCTTGGCGAGCGGCATCGCGATGCGCCACCAGATCGCGGCCCGGCCGAGGCCGTCGAGCCGCGCCGCCTCTTCGAGCTCGACGGGCAGCGTCACGAAGTACTGACGCATGATGAACGTGGCCAGCACGCTCGGCGCCCCGAAGGTGGTCACGAGCAGCAGCGGCCAGTGCGTATTCACGAGCCCCAGCTGGTTGAAGATCTGGAACAGCGGCACGATGGTCACCTCCGACGGCACGAGCAGGCCGACCAGCACCACGAGGAACAGGGCGTTCACACCGGGGAACCGGATGCGCGCGAACGCGTAGCCGGCCATCGCCGAGAAGAGCATGGTCGCGGCCGTCACGACGACAGCGATGTACATGCTGTTCCAGTACTGCAGCAGGAAAGGCTGCTCGGTGAACGCGTCGACATACGGCTGAATGGTCGGATGCTGCGGCCACAGCGTCGGGGGAAAGGCGAAGATCTCGCCGATCGGCTTGAACGACGAGGTGATCATCCACCACGTCGGAAAGACGAACGGGATGGCGAGCAGGCTCAGCCCGACGTAGAAGAGGGCCCGCAGCGCGGGACGGCGCCTAGTTTTCATAGTGAACCCATCGCTTTCTGAGCTGCCATTGCACGACGGTGAGAATGAGCACGATCACGAACAGCACGAGAGCCAGCGTCGAGCCGTAGCCGAAGCGGTGGAACTCGAACGCCTGCTGGAAGAGGTAGTAGACGAGCACGGTCGTCGAGATGCCCGGCCCGCCCTGGGTGAGCACGGCGATCTGCGCGAACACCTGCAGGGAGCCGACGATGGTGATGATCGTGGTGAGCAGGATCATCGGCGAGATGAGCGGCAGCGTGATGCGGCCGAAGGTGCGGAACGGGCCCGCGCCGTCGATCGCGGCGGCCTCGGTGATCTCCTTCGGAACGCCCTGCAGCGCCGAGAGGAACAGGATCATGTTGAGGCCCACGTTCTTGAACACCTGCACCACGATCACGCTGAGCATCGCGGTCGGTCCCTCCCTCAGCCAGTTCGGGCCCTCGACGCCGACGAGCTGCAGCAGCCCGTTGATGCCTCCGTCGTCTTGAAGCAGGAACCCCCAGACGATCGTCCATGCCACGAGCGACACGACGACCGGCGAGAAGAAGAGAGTGCGGAAGAGCGTGATCGCCCGGGCCTTGCGGTTGAGCAGCACGGCCAGCAGCAGCGCGATCGAGAGGTTGCCGATCACCAGGCCCACCGAGAAGATGCCGGTCGCCCCGAGAACGGGCGCCACCTTCGGGTCGGAGAACAGCCTCTCCACGTTCTCGGTGCCGACGAAGCGGAAGGTGTTCGCCAGCACGTTCCACTCGTGGAAGCTGTAGTAGACGATGAGCACCAGCGGCAGCAGCACGAAGGCCACGATGCCGATCACCTGCGGGGCCACGAAGAGGTAGCCCACGAGGTTGTCGTTGCCCGAGAGCGAGCGACGCCGCCGCCGGGTGACCCGGGCCGCGCTGCGATCCGCAGCGCGACCCGAGCGACCCGAGCGCCCCGTGGTCATCGTCTCTCGCTCAAGAGTGTCGGTCACTGCTCGAGCAGGGGATCGATGGCGGCGCAGACGTCGCCGAGGGTGCCTTCGACATCGGCATCGGCGACCCACAGCGCGTCGAGTGCCGAGCGCACCTCCTGCTGGATCTCCGCCGAGCCGGTGTGCGAGGGGCGCACCTCACCGTTTTCGATGGCGGGTACCACGATGTCTCCGAGCTGCTCCTCGGTCAGCACGGGGTTGGCCGCGGAGAGCGTGGCCGCGTCGAGCTGCGAGGTGCGGGCCGGCGGAAAGTACTGCGCCAGCTTCGCCGAGTTCTCGGGGTTGGTGAAGTAGGCGATGAACTCGGCCGACTGCTCCGGGTGTTCCGCCTGGGCGAGTGCGCCCACACCGGCCTGGCCGACAATCGAGTAGTCGCCATCCGGCCCCTCGGGCAGCGGCGCGAGCTCCCAGTTCTGGATGCCGGACTCGCCGAGCAGCGATGCCCGCGAGATCTGCGTGACGGTGAACGCGGCCTCGCCTGCGAAGAAGTCGGCCGCGGTTCCGGGTCCGGGCATCGACTTCGCCGTGAAGGCGGCGTCGTGCAGGAAGGTGAAGGCGTCGACCATCTCGGGCGAGTCCATGGTGCAGGTGGCGCCGTCCTTCGACCACGGCTCTGCACCCCAGCCGCCCCACACGGTCGACAGGTAGTCCCACTGCGTGTAGTCGAAGTCGCGCACGACGAAGCCGGCCTTGCCGGTGGTCGCGTTCACGGCCGAGCCGACCTCGGAGATCGACTCCCAGTTCCAGCGGCCGTCGGCCTGCAGTTGGGCCGCGGTGGGCTGGCCGGCGGCGGCCAGCAGGTCGTCGTTCGCGAAGACGACGAAGGGAGAGGTCGAGAACGGATACGCGGCCAGCTGCCCGTCGGCGTCGGTCCACAGCTCGGTGGCGCTGGGCGACAGGTCGTCGAGGTCGTAACCCTTGGTCGCCTCGAGGGTGTCGTCGAGCGGAACCAGGGCGCCGGAGGAGACGAAGTCGGGCGCGGCGTTCTCGAGCACCCACGCCATGTCGGGTGGATTTCCTCCGGCCAGCTGGGTGGTGAGGGTCGTCGTGTAGCTCTCGAAGTCGAGCGGATCGAACGTGATGCTCTTCACCTCGGGGTGATCGGCGATGTACGCGTCGGCGATCTCGTCGAACATTGCGAGCTGGTCTTCGTTCGAGGTCCAGACGGTCATTCTCAGCGACACCGGAGTGTCGTCGTCGGAGGCGCCCGCGGCGCATCCGCTCAAAACCAGGGCCGAGACCGCGAGGGCTGCCGTCGCGCTCAGCTTCATTGCTGACATTCTCATGTGCTGTTTCTCCTTAGTAACCGGTGACGTCGGGCCAGTGGAGCTCGACGCCCTGACGGGCGAGCTGTGATTGGAATTCGTCGAGCAGGCAGGGGTCTGCCCGAACCTGGCGGGGAGCGAGGGAACGTTCGATGCAGAAGGCCGCGAGCGCGCCCGCCGATTCGCCGATGTTCCATTCGACGGGGTGGAGCCGGAAGGCCCCGTTGGTGATGTGGGTGGTTCCGATGTTCTTGCCGGCCGGAATGACGTTGTCGACGCGAACAGGGATGAGGGCGCCGAGCGGGATCTCGAACGGCGAGGAGGCGATGTCGAGGTAGTTGTCGCCGCCCGTCGAGGGGTGCAGGTCGATGCGGTACATGCCGACGCCCACGGTGTCGTCGTACTGCTTCGGCTTGCCGTGTCCACGCAGCTCGATCGAGAGGTCCTGCTCGACGACCGTGTACTCGGCCTTGATGCGGCGCGACTCGCGGATGTACGGGGCCTGGGCGAACCCGTCGTGCGTGCCCGTGACGTCGCCCCGCAGGCGCAGCCCCGGCCATCCGGTGCCCCCATCGGGGCGGGGAGCCTCGGTCTGCAGCCAGTAGAGCATCGCGCGCGACTGCTGCTTGGCAGCCTCGAGGTGTTTCGATGGCTCGGGGCCGGTGAGGGTGCCTCCGATGTAGTCGATCATCGGCCAGTTCACCAGCACGATGTCGCTGTCGATGGTGCCCGGCTCGAGCAGGCGACGGGCGAGGATGCGACGGAACGTCCACAGCTCGCGGTCGCCTCCGTCGGCGCGCTGGTCGGCGAGCTGCGCGAGCGGGTCGTCGTCGATCGTGGGGGTGAAGGTGCGCGTGAAGATCTCGAGGGTGCGGGGGTCGGGGCCGGTGAGCGAGATCATCGGCGCACCCCAGAACTCGGGCTGCAGCGTTCGCCAACGGTCGTAGTCGTCGGGGCGCTCGATCGTGTGGTCTTCGCCCTCGATGTGATCGATCACGAAGCACCAGCTGAAGGCCTGCTGGTTCTCGGGCTGCGCCTCGTCGGGAGCGCTCGGCTCCCCCGTGTCGTGCCGCGACTCGAATCCGGTGACGTGCTCGATGTTCGCGAGGGGCAGCAGCTCACCGGTCTCGGTGGCGTCGAGCACGATGGTTGCGCTGAGCGTGGTGCGGATGCCGCGGGTCGCGTCTTCGACGTCGACCGACGTCACGAGATCGCCGTCGCGCACGGCGGCCACCGCACGAACGCCGTGGAGAACGCGCAGCCTGCCCGACGAGATGTGCGGCGCGAGCAGTCCGTCGATGACGGCCACCGCGGCGCGCGGCTCGGCGCACATGCGACTCACGAGCCCGGCGCCGGGGTTGAGCGTCGGCTCGCGTCGCGCAGCCGCGGTCAGCGGGTAGAGGCGGCGATAGTGGTCGCGAATGCCGTCGCGCAGTTCGCGGTAGCTCCTGGTGGCGCCGAACTGCTCGATCCAGGTGTGCTCGTCGAGCGGAACCGCCTGGCTCGTGAGCTGGCCGCCGAGCCACGGGTACTCCTCGGTGATGATCACGGTTCGACCCCGGCGCAGCGCCGAGAGCGCGGCGGCCACTCCTCCGAGTCCTCCGCCGATGATCAGCACGTCGGCATGCTGCGCGGTCACTTCGTTCCCTCGCTGCTCGGTGCGGCGCTGCGGGGTGCGGCCAGAGTCGCGCCGTCGATGATCGGGCAGGCGAGCAGGCTTCGCATATCGAGATCGGAGGGCGACTGGTCGGGGTCGAGGATGCGCGAGAGCAGGTGCACGGCGCGTTCGCCGAGCTCGGCCCGAGGCGGGTTGAGCCGGCTGAAGTCCACGTCGTCCGGCGTGAGCCGCGGAGACGATCCGAGCACCACGATGCTGAGCTCGCCGGGAACGTCGACGCCGTCGCGCTCGGCCGCCTCGTAGAGGGCGGATGCGACATCCGGCGACTCGACGACCAGCAGGGTCGGGGCGAAGGCCCGGATGGCGGCCCAGTCGTCGGCGACCGTGGCGAGGGTGCCGATGCGGCTCTCGATGGCGACCGCGCGATCGGCCGTGCCCATCCGCACACCTTCGAGTCGATCGCGCACCGACTCGCCGTCACTGCCGACCCGGAGGTAGAAGACGCGTTCGTGGCCGAGGTCGAGGGCGCGGCTCACCAGGCTCCGCGTGGCCGAGGAGTAGTCGATTCCGACGTAAGGGATGCCGGGCGTCTCGCGCCGACCGACCGCGACCACGCGGTAGCCGCCGTCGACGAGGCGCTCGAGTTCGTGGGAGTCCATCTCGACACCGAGCAGGAGAACGCCGTCGGCGAGCAGCAGGCGGTTCTGCTCGTGGAAGAGCTGGCGGCGGCCGTCGACGACCGGGGTGCTCGTGAAGAGCAGCAGGTCGCTGCCGAGCTTCTCGGCGCCGGCCTCGATGCCCGCGAGCAGCGGCGTGTAGAAATCGAGGCTGCGGGTCGGGAACGCCGGCTCGTAGGTGAACACGCCGAGGATTCTGTTGTCGGCTCCCGCCAGGCGTCGGGCCGAGGGGTCGGCCACGTACTTCGTCTCCTCGATCACCCGCAGGACGCGTGCCCTGGTCTCCTCGGGGATGCGGATTCCCTCTTCGGTGCGCCCGTTCAGAACGAGCGAGACGGTGGCCTGGCTCACGCCGGCGAGTTCGGCGATCTGCTTCTGGGTGACTCGGCCATTGACGGCTCGTGACATGTGAGGTGCTCCCTTGGATCTCGTGTCGACCCGGGACGCTAATACGCATTACCGAGTCGAGAACCGACAGTAATACGCATTATCTCGATTGCGCAAGTGCGACTTTTCGACAGGGCCGAGATCAGCGACGACTCTTCCTTTTTGCGGGTTTCGTGGGGTAACGTGAAAATCGAGTCGTTGATAATACGTATTATCAGAATCGACCATCCATCCCGTCAGTGACGACGAAAGGACATCGCGTGATCCCCCTCACCTCTCAACCTCCGAAACGGTGGCCCGGCCGGCTATCCGTTCTGCTCGCGGCCGCTCTTGCGCTCGCCCTCGTTCCGGCGCTGGCACCGAGCTCGGCACCCTCTGCCGTGGCGGCCGATCCGCTGCCGACGTTCGCCTTCTCGGGCGAGATCACCGTGCCCGACGAGCTCAGTTACAACCCCACGGGCGAGTTCATCTTTCCGAGCGTCTTTCACGCGGGCGAGCATCTGACGAATCCGCTCGGCGAGTGGTATCTCTACTACGCTCCTCACGACAGCCCCGGCGGAATCTCGCTGATGTACTCCGACTCGCTCGCCGGCCCCTGGACCGAGTACGCCTCGAACCCCGTGATCTCGAACGTCTGGTCGCCGAACTACAGCGTCAATCACGTATCGAGCCCCGACGCCATCTGGAACACCGAGGAGCAGACGATGTTCCTGTACTTCCACGGGGGTAACGACCAGACCCGCTACGCGACGACCGACGACGGCGTGACCTTCACCTACGGCGGCAGCGCGGTCACGAACGCCATGGGCGGTGCGACGACCACCGAGACGTCGTACGCTCGGGTGTTCACGCATCCAGACCCGTCGAGCTTCAACTACGGCATGTTCTACATGGAGAACACCACCGCCAACTCCCGCCGCATCCGCGTCGCCGAGTCGGTCGATGGCCGCAGCTGGGTCGTGCGGCCCACCCCCATCGTGACCCCGGGCAGCCTCGACCAGGGCAACGTGTCGGGCGCCAACCTGTGGGAGTGGGGCGGACAGAAGTACATCATCTACCACGCTTCTTCGGGCAAGACCTTTGCTCGTACGATCGACGACACCCTGTCGACGGTGGGCGCACCCGTTGTTCTTCACGCCTCGAGCGGAGTCGGAGAGGACACGGGCCGGGTCGCGGCACCCGAGATCGTGACCGACGACACGGGCACCTACCTGTTCTACGAATCGGGCGCGCGGCTGAAGGCGACGATCAGCTACGCCACCGCGGTCACGACGCCTCCCCAGCCGGCGTTCGCTCTGAAGACCACGGCGACCGCCACCAGCAGCTGCGCGAGCGGAGTGGCACGGATCACGGTGGATGCGCTCAACGGGTCGACCGCCCCGAACGACGTGCGCATCACGACTCCTCTCGGCGAGAAGAAGTTCACGGGTGTGGGAGCCTCGGGCCACGCGGTGGGGACCTTCGCGGGCAGCGGCGCCTCGCTCGCCGCGGGCCAGGCGACCGTGAAGTCGTTCGCCCGCGTCGACGGGGTCGCCTACAACGGCACGATCACGGCGAACTACTCGGCGATCAGCTGCTGACCCGCGGGTGCTGTAACTGATTCAGGAGGAGAGCGTCGCCGCCGCCATAATCCACGCGGCCGCGCTCTCCTCCTGCATAAGCAACGCCTACCGGCGCGACAGCAGCGAGGTCACCTTCAGCTTCTCGCTCTGGATCCACACGTCGGAGTACTCGATCGGTCGGCCGTCTGACAAGTACGTGACCTGCTGCATGTACTGCACCGGCGCACCCACGGCGATGTCGAGCGCCGACGCGACCTCGGCATCGGCGGCCTCGGCGCTGAAGGTGCGCCGCGCCGTTCCGATCTTCAGGCCGTAGTGGCCCTCGAGCGTGCCGAACAGGCTGACGATAGAGAAGTCGAAGTCGTCGATGCCGGGCACGACATCGGCGCGCACGTAGTTCGTGAGGTAGGTGACGGGCGCGTCGGCCATCGACCTCAGCCGCACGAGGCTCAGCACACGACCGGATGCCGGCAGGTCGAGCAGGGCCGCGACGGGCTTCGGCGGCTCGATCACGGCGTGGGAGATCACCGAGGTGTCGAAGATGACGCCCTGGTCTGAGAAGTCCTCCGACAGGGTGCTCAGCCGCTGGGCGATCGACGGCTCGAAGGTCATCGAGGTCACGAACGTTCCGCGCCCTCGAACCTGCCGAAGAAGGCCCTCGTGGATGAGCGTCGCCAGCGCTCGACGCACCGTTCCGCGGCTCACTCCGAGGTCGGATGCCAGCTCGGGCTCGCTCTTGAGCCGGTAGTGCGCGGGCCACTCGCCGGTCGCGATCCGCGTGCGGATCCGCTCCGAGATCTGCGCGTGGATAGCCACCGGGGCCTGCCTGTTGATGGCGGTCTCCCCGGCCGTGCTGTTCGTGCTGGTCATTGCCACTCCTGCCGTGGTCTCCCAGTCTCCCGGCCCGGAGCGTTTCGCGCATCCGGACCGGGAGGGTGTCGTGGGCTAGTAGCTGACGGTGGCGTCGTCGCCCGTGTCCGAGATGATCGAGATTCCCGCGCTCGTGCCGAGCAGCACGGCGCCTGCCTGCAGCAGCGAGAGGGCCTGCGGGTAGCTCTTGATCGATCCCGACGCCTTGACCAGAACACCGGGGCGGGCGCGCTCGACGAGGAACCGCACGCTGTCGGGGTTCGCCACCTCGACGGCGCCGCTCGACGCGTTCTTCAGGTAGGCGGCACCGGCCTCCATGGCGAGCTCGACGGCGGCCTCCTTCTCGGAGTCCGTCAGCAGGGGCAGCTCGAGCATGACCTTCACGGGCAGGCCGGATGCGCGCACGACGCCCGCGATGTCTTCGCGGAACTCGTCGAACATCCCGCTCTTGAGCCAGCCGACCTGCACGCCGATGTCGAGCTGGGTGGCGCCGAGGCGGGCGATCTCCGCGGCCTCGGCCGCCTTGCCAGCGCTCGTCATCACGCCGACGGTCGGGAAGTCGAGGGCCGAGGCGATCTCGATGCCCGTGCCCTTCAGTTCCGCGGCGACGAGCGGCACCCAGGATGCCGGCACCATGGCCGCGTTGAACCCGTGCTCGGCGGTCTCGCGGGCGTGGGCGATCATCTCGTCGCGCGTGCTGCCCAACTCGATCTTCGTGTGCTGGATGAAGGGGGCGAGCTGCGCAGGAGAGAGCTCTTGCAGAGCGATGGTCGTGTCGGTCATGGTGAGTTTCGCTTTCTTTTGAGGTGGTGAATCAGAGTTTGGATGCGTAGTAGTCGGGCGCGATGACGCCCTCTCCGCCGAACCACTGCGGCACGTCGACGCCGCAGAACAGGCCGATGTTCCCCCACGGTTCGAAGGCGCCCGTTCGCACGATGACCTTCGCCTGGCGGGCGAGTTCGCCGAGCATGTCGGCGTGGGTTCGAGTGCTGAACTCGGCGTCGGCGAACCGGTCGAGCAGCCACTCGTCGAGGTTCGGATTGTTGCTGGTCACGTCGTCGGCACGCACGACGCCCTCGACGATGATCTCGTCGGCAATGAGCGAGATGACGGTGCGCAGGTCTGGCAGGTTCTGCGCGATGGCCAGGTCGACGCGCTGGGCGTCACGCGGAATGGGGAAGCCGGCGTCGACGACGAGAATGAGATCGGTGTGGCCGAGGGTCGCGAGTGCGCCGCTCAGCTGGGCGTTCAGAATACCTGTGCGCTTCATGGTTGTCCTTTCGAGATGGTCGAGCGGGTGAGGTCCGGATGCTCAGGCGAGCGTTCCCGTATGGGTCACGGCTCCGGTCGCCGAGGTCATGATCGACTCCTCGGTGGCCGTCTTGGTCGCCACGATGTCGACGACGCGCCCCTCCGACATGACGGCGATCCGGTCGGTGATGGTGAGCAGTTCGGGCAGGTCCGACGAGGAGCAGATGATGGCCACGCCGCGGTCCGCGAGAGCGAAGAGCTGTTCGTAGATCTCGGCCTTCGCACCCACGTCGACGCCTCGGGTGGGCTCGTCGAGGATGAGCACAGCGGGGTCGATGGCGATCCAGCGGGCGAGCATGGCCTTCTGCTGGTTGCCGCCCGAGAGGTTCGTGATCGGCTGGTCCATGGTGGCGGTCTTGACCCGGAAGCCTCGCGCGAGTTCGGTGGCGCGCTTATCGAACGCCCGACGCTTGAGCAGCCCGGCCGAGGTGAGGGCCTTCACCGTGAGCACGCCCACGTTCTCGGCCACACTCATTGAGGTCAGCAATCCCTGGGCCCGCCGCTCCCCCGGAACGAATCCGAGCCGCCGCTCCACGCTCTCGATGGGGCTCCGGTTCACGTAGGGCCGACCGAGCAGCTCGACGGTTCCGTCGCCTCCGGCGTCTCCACCGAAGATGTTGTGCAGCAGTTCGACGCGTCCGCTGTCGGGCAGCCCTGCGATGCCGACGATCTCTCCGGGGCGGATCTCGAGGTCGACGCCGTGGTGACGGCGGCCGGAGAGTCCGCGCAGGGCGAGAGCGGGCGCCGATTCGTCGCGATCGCTCGCACGGGCGACCGAGAGCTCGGCCCGCGAGGTGAACTGCCCGAGTTCTCGCCCGACCATGGCGGCGACCGCCTGGTCGGGGGTGACCTCGTCGCGTCTCCATCCGGCGACATGACGGCCGTCGCGCAGAACCTCGATGCGGTCCGCGAGCAGGAACACCTCCGGCATCCGGTGCGAGACGTAGACCATGGTCGTGCCGGCCCGTTTGAGCGTCGCCATCAAGGCGAACAGTCGGTCCGACTCGGCCGGGGTGAGCATCGCCGTGGGCTCGTCGAGGATCAGCACGCGGCATTCCCGGGCGATCGATCGCGCCACAACGATGAGCTGCTGGGTGGCCAGGTCGAGAGTCCTGACAGGCGCGTTGGGGTCGACCACGAGATCGAGGTCGGCCAACAGATCCAGGGCTCGCGCGATCATCCGGCGCCGTGACGGGAACCAGCGGTTGCCGGGCTCGATACCCGCCAGGATGTTCTCGGCGACGCTCCGATCGGGCAGCAGCGAGAGTTCCTGCGGCACGATCGCTATGCCGTACCTCGTGAGCATCGTGTTCGGGTCGTACGAGTCGACGTTCTCGCCGAAGGCGACGACGCCTCCCCCGCTCGGGGGCTGAAGGCCGGCCAGGATCTTGAGCAGTGTCGATTTGCCGGCACCGTTCTCTCCGAGCAGCGCGGTGGTCTCGCCAGCGGTCACGTCGAAGCTCACGTCTTCGAGCGCCCGCACCGGGCCGAAGCTGCGGCTCAGGTTCTGGATGCGGATGGCGACGTCGGCCTGGTCGCCGGCGGCATCGGCCTTGTCGAGCGGGGAAGGCATCGTCATCAGCCCTCTACCGTCGCGTCGGCGATGTTCGACTTGTCGATGAACTGGGCGCCGGTGTCGACGCCCTTGATCGCCGTCTTGTCCTTCAGGAAATCGACCAGCACCTTCACCGCCTGGTACCCCTGCTCCTCGGGGTTCTGGCTGATGGTGAACGAGACGACGCCGTTGTTCACGAAGTCGGCGGTCTGGGGCAGCAGGTCGAAGCCGACCATGGTGATCTTGCCCGTGTTGCCCGACTGCTCGACCCACTTGGCCGCGGCGGTCGTGCTGCAGCAGTCGAGGCCCGCGATGGCCACGACGTCTCCGGCACCGGCCATGGTCGACTCGACCGTGTTGTACGCGGCGTTCGGCTCGTTGCCGACGTTCACCGGGCCCATGACCTCGAGGCCGGACGCCTTGATTCCCTCTTCGAAGCCGCTGAATCGGTCGTTCGACCATCCGGCTCCCGTGTCGAGCGAGAAGACCACGACCTTGCCGGTCGCGCCGTCACCGAGCGTCTTCACCAGCTCCTCGGCCTCGGACTTGCCGGAGCCCTTCAGATCCTGGCCGACGAAACCCATCTGCTTGGAGTCGGGGTTGTCGGTGTTGAACGAGATGATCGGGATTCCGGCGTCGTAGGCCTGGGCGATCACGGGCTTGAGGGCGTCGCTCGAGGCCGACGACACGGCGAGGCCGTCGATCGACTTCTGCTGGATGAGCGTCTGCAGTTCGGAGACCTGCTTGGCTGCGTCGCCGCCGGTCGGGCCGATGAGCTGCACGTCGGCATCCATCTCGTCGCCGGCCTTCTCCATTCCCTTCGAGATGGGCGTCGCGAACGCGAGGGAGGGGTCGTGGTAGCTGAGCTTGATGCGCATGGGCTCGCCGCTGTCGACGCGGTCCTGGATGTAGGACGCGAGCTGGAATCCTCCGTCGGAGGACCCGGCCTCGTTGCCGGTGGTGATGGCGCCGCATCCGCTGACCGCGAGGGCGGTTGCGGCCACGAGCGCACCCGTGGCGAGAAGCCGCCGGGCTGTGGTGGTGAGGGACATGAGTACTCCTTTGTTGATGTCCGGTGCTGTCAGGGTTTTTCTGGGGGGGGTGGGGTGAAGGCTCGTCAGGCCTTCGTCTTTCGTCTGCGCTGCCAGGTGTCGGCGGCGACCGCTGCGACGATCACGAATCCGGTCACGACTGTCTGCCAGAAGCTCGAGATGCCGTTGATGTTGAGGATGTTCTGCAGCAGGCCGATGAACACGACGCCGATGATGGTTCCCCACATCGTTCCGGAGCCTCCGAAGAGGGCCGCGCCGCCGATGATCACGGCCGAGATCACGGTGAGTTCGAGGCCCGTGCCCGTGACGCCCTGCACATACGAGAGGAACGAGAGCCCGAGCACCCCGGCGATGCCCGCTGTGATGCCCGAGAGGATGAATGCGGTGAGCTTCACGCGCTTCACGTTGATGCCCACGAGGCGGGCGGCCTCCTGGTTTCCGCCGACCGCGTAGGTGTTGAATCCGAGGCGCGCTCGCGAGAGCAGCACGATTCCGATGGCGGCGATGGCGGCGAAGATCAGGAGCTGCATGGGGATGACGCCGAAGAGGCGACCCTGGCCGATGAGGGTGAACTCGGCGACGCCCGGCTGCTCGCTCGAGAGCGAGATCGGTGCGCCGTTCGAGATGAGCAGCGTCGCGCCGCGGAACACGCTGAGGCTCCCCAGGGTGACGATGAACGAGGGCACCCCGAGCAGCACGACCGCGAGCCCGTTCAGAAGTCCGGCCAGCGCGGCGACGACGACGCCGAGCAGGATGGCGAGGGGCCAGGGTGTTCCGGCCGTGATGGCCATGCCGGTGGTGATCGCGGAGAGCGCGTAGATCGAACCGACCGAGAGGTCGATCTCCCCGTTGATGATCACGAACGTCGCGCCCACGGCCATGATGCCGATCTGTGCGACCTGCTGCCCGACAGAGAGCAGGTTGCTGGGCTGCACGAAGCTGGGCGAGAGCACGACTCCGAGGATGAAGAGCAGGATCAGGGCGGCGAAAACCCCTGCCTCGCGCAGTTTGAGCAGCCTGCGGGGATCGAACGAAGAGGCCGGACGCGTCATCGCGGTGGCGGTGGTCATCAGAGATTTCCAATCAGGGGCGGGAGTTGGTTGCGGGTGGGGAGCGCCGGAATCACGCCGGCGATCGTGACGGCGTGCGCGCCGGCGGCCGCCGCGTAGTGCGCGGCGTCGACCAGCGGGATGCGCTGGGCCAGGGCCACCGCGAAGGCTGCGGTATACGAATCGCCGGCTCCGGTGGTGTCGACGACGTGGTCGACCGTCAGCGCGGGGATCGAATGCAGCTGCTGATCAGCGCCGCAGAGCAGCGACCCACCGCCTCCCCGGGTGAGCACGACGCAGCCGCCGGTGCGTTCCTGCAGCTCGCGGACGAGCTGCTCGTCGGAGCGGCCATGGTCGGCGGGAAGCCCGAGGAGCACGGGCGCCTCGGTCTGGTTCGGGGTGATCACGTCGATCATCGACCAGACGTCGTCGGGCAGGGGGCGGGCCGGAGCGGGGTTGAGCAACGTCGTCGTGCCACGCCGACGTCCGATGCGCAGGGCCTCGACGACGGCAGCCTCGGGGATCTCCATGGAGACGACGAGCACGTCGGCCGCCTCGATCTCGTCGGCGAACGTCTCGACGTGAGAGGCGTCGAGCTCGTCGAGAGCACCCGGCGCGAGGGCGATGCGGTTCTCGCCAGATGGTTCGACGATGATGAAGCCCACCATGGTGGGGCGACCGCCGGTGATCACGTGCGACGCGTCGACGCCCTCGTCGATCCAGAGGTCTCGACCTGTCTGCCCGAAGGCGTCGTCTCCGACCGCTGTGAGGAACGAGACCTGCGCTCCGAGGCGTGCGGCGCCGACGGCCTGGTTCGAGCCCTTGCCTCCGGGGCCTTCGTCGAATGTGCCTCCGGCCACCGTCTCGCCGGGCCCGGGGGCCTGCGGAACTCTCATCGTGAGGCCGACGCCATAGCTGCCGACTACTGCGATCTTCATTGATCAGTGCTGCCTTCTTGTGTATGAACAAACGTAGACAAGAAGAATCTATGTATAGAGATGTCCAGTGTCAAGCAGGCAGCGAAAAACGCTCAATATCTCATGAGTCGAGCGGCCGAATCACGCGGATCGAGATCACCCGCACCCGATGATTCAGATCCGCGGCGTCCCTCCGGGGCCCTCGCTCGGGGGTGCGGGCGGCTGCTCCGCCGCCTGAGCCTGGCGACGATTGGATGCCTTCACCAGAAAGTAGATCCCGAGCCCGACCCCTACCGCGAGCACAACGAACACGACGAAGAGAACCACCAAGCCGATCGAGAGCACGCTCATGACTACAGGCTAGCCAGCCCCGCGACGAAGGAGCCGGCGTCTCGAGATCACCCCGCCAGGACCCGCGCCCGCGCCATCCACCCGACGACGACCCCGAGCCCCACCGCTGCAAGGACGCCGCCGACAATTCCACCGGCGACGCTCACCACGGTCACTGCGACAACAACCCCCGAAAGAATCACCGCATCGGCCTGCCACGCAGCCACCACCAGCGCCGACGCATCCCCCGCCGGCGTCGGCACCGGAGCCATCAACGTCAGCGGCAACGGCCCCTTCGCCGAGTCGTACATGCGAACCAGAACGAGCAGCAGCACGCACAGCACGGCAGCCACGAGCGCCGACCAGCTAGGCCCGACACCGCCACCGCCCAACACCGCACCCCCGACGCCGACCCCCACCCCCGAGAACACCACACCCCCAACAACAGGCAGCGCCGCATGCAGCCCGAGCAGCCGCAGCGTCGACACCCCGTACAGCGGAGGCGCCGACGCCACCTCGGCCACGTGCCGGAACCCGTCGCTCCACACTCCCAGCGCCAGGAACCCCACGATCGCCGCGGCGCACGCCGCGATCCACACCCCGGGCCCGGATGCGCCCACCGCGACCGTGATCAGCAGACCGAACCCGACGCATCCGGCACACGCGAGAGCGAAGCGGGCCGGCGTGCGCAGCGAGCCCACCAGGTCGCGCCGCGCGAACATCAGCGCCAGCCCGCCACCGCCGATCGCGGCGAGGCGGCGTCCGCGCCGCGGCACCGCCCGGAACTCCCCCATTGCCATCGCGAGGTCGCCCGTGAAGGCGAGCGTTCCGGCGGTCTGCCAGCGCTGAGCCTGCGACAGCAGCTCGGGCCCGCGGAGCCCGTCGAGCAGCATCGGAACGACCGCGAGCGCCGCCGCAGCCAGAACCCCGAGCCCGCCCAACGCGGCCCAGCCGAGAGCCGCGTCAGCCGCGTCAGCCAGATCTGCTCCCGGCCCTCCCGACGGAAACAGCGACGCGAACCACCCCCACGGCAGCACACCCGCACTCCCGGGCACCACCACCCACACGGCCCATGTCGCCAGCACGCCGACGAAGATCCACGCGCGGACCGCAGCCGTCACGCGCTGGCCGAGCAGCCAGCATCCACCGCACACCACGCCCACCAGCGCGCCGGCCCCTGCGAACGCGATCGCCCCGCCCACCGTGGCATCCCCCACGCCCGCCACCACCAGCGCGGGCAGCAGCGCAATGGCCGCTGCCGCCACCGCGAGCAGCAGCACGCTTCGCACGACAGGCTGCAGCAGAGTGCGTCGACGCGGATGCCCGCCGCCGGCCACCGCAAACACGAGAAACGGTGACAGCAGGGCCTGTCCGCGAACTCCGCCGAGCGCCACGAAGGCGGCGCACGCGAGCGCGAAGACGGTGCCGCTCACGGTCGGCCCCACGTCGACGAGCACAGCGAATGCCGCTGGCTCGGCCAAGTAGAGAACGACGGCTCGCACAATGGGCACGCCCACGATCGCCGCCACCATCACGCCCGCGTAGACGGCGTAGACCACGTCGCCGCGCGAGCTGCCCTCGCCGCGCGCACGCCGGATGGCGCGCACGGCCCGCAGCGCGTGAGCGGTCTCGCGACTCACGCGTCGGAGCCCGAGGAGTTGGAGGAGTCGGAGGAGTCGGAGGAGTCTGCAGAGTCGGAGCCAGAGGAGTCGAAACCCGACGCGTCGGAGCCCGAGGAGTCGGAGCCCGCGTCGACCCCATCCCCGCCCAACCGCAGAATCCGGCTCGCGATGGCCTCCCTCAGCACAACGCTGTGCGTCGCGAACACCACGGTGCGCCCCGCCGCGATCTCCTCTCGCAGAACCTCGATCACGATGCCGAGCCGGTCGGGATCGAGGCGCTGCTCAGGCTCGTCGAGCACGAGCACCTCATACGGACGCACCACCGCGAGCGCCAGCGCGAACAGCTGCGACTGCCCCGACGACAGCTCGTGCGGAAACCTGCGCCGAAGCGCGGTCAACTGCCACCGCTCGAGCTCGGCGGCGGCACGCTCTCGGGCCTCGCCCACCGACGACCCCCACGACGCCGCGACCAGGGCGAGGTGCTCCTCGAGGGTGAGGTCGCGGGCCACGGGAGGCCGCCCGATCGACCCGCTGACCACGCGCCGAAACGCGGGGCTGCGCTCGTCGACGGGTGCCCCGTGGATGCGCGCCGCCCCCGAGGTCGGCCGAGCGAGCCCGGCGAGTATGCGCAGCAAGGTGGTCTTGCCGGAGCCGTTCGATCCGGTGACGGCGAGGGCTTCGCCCGCGGCAAGCCGAATCGACGTCGGCGCCAGAAGAGCAACGTCATCGATCGCCAACCTCAGATTGCTTGCCTCGATTGCGTTGCTCACGTATCGAGTCTTGCAGAGGTGGCCCTGTCATTCATTCACCCCCAAAGGTCACGTTTCGACATCCGTGGGAGCGGTTCCACGAAAACTCTTGACTCTGGAGAACCACCGACCTAGTGTTTCTCGAAACCCATGGGAGCGCTTCCACGGTTGGTTGAAGGCAACAAATGAGAGCGCTCTCGGGCACTATCCACGCACACAAAGGAGTGACCGTGAAAACTTCACGACGAAGAATCGCCGCGTCTGTCGCCGGCGTCGCAACACTGGCCTTACTCGCAACGGGATGCGCAGCATCCGGTTCGTCGGACGGCGGTGACGGCAAGGTCACCCTGTCGATCACCACCTTCGGCACCATGGGCGTCGACGCCAACTACGAGAAGTACATGGAGGAGAACCCCAACGTCACCATCGAGGCGACGAACCTCGAGGGCGGCGGCGCGGCTCGCGACGACGCCTACGCGAAGATCGCCGCCGGCACGGGCCTCAGTGACATCGTCGCCATCGAGGAGGGCTGGCTCGGCACCATCGCCGAGGTCTCCGACTCGTTCGTCGACCTGCGCGACTACGGCATCGAAGACGAGAAAGACACCTGGCTCGACTGGAAGTACAAGCAGGGCACGGATGCCGACGGCCGGGTCATCGGCGCCGGTCTCGACATCGGCCCCCAGGGCCTCTGCTACCGCGGCGACCTGTTCGAGGCCGCAGGCCTTCCGAGCGAGCGCACTGCGGTGGCCGACTACTTCGGCGGCGAAGACGCCACGTGGGATCGCTTCTTCGAGGTGGGCCAGGAGTACAAGGACAAGAGCGGCAAGGCGTTCTATCACAGCCCCCGATTCTTCTGGAACTCCTTCGTGAACCAGCAGGAGGAGGGCTACTACAAGAAAGACGGCGAGACCCTGAACATCGAGGGCAACGACGTTCTGAAAGACCAGTTCGTGAAGATCGTCGAGGCGGAGCAGGCCGGACTCGGCGCCGGACTCCCCGGGTGGGACGTCGGCCCCGAGGCCAAGGAGGGCAAGTACGCCGTCTACATGTGCCCGAGCTGGATGCTCGGCATCGTGCAGGGCTACTACGACGAGGGCACGACCGACAGCGGCTGGGACTTCGCCGACGTTCTTCCCGGCGGATCGGCCAACTGGGGCGGCGCCTTCCTCGGCGTCTCCGAGTCGAGCGAGCACAAGGAGGAGGCCGCGAAGCTGGCCCTCTGGCTCGCCGCACCCGAGCAGCAGGCTGCATCGTTCGAGCTGGCCGGCCCCTACCCCAGCACCGTCGAGGGCCAGGAGCTCGTCGCCGACACGACGAGCGCGTTCTTCAACGACGCCCCCATCGGCGAGATCTTCGCCGCCCGTTCAGAGGGTGTCATCGCTCAGGTCAAGGGACCGGAGGACTCGAACATCCAGGACAACGTGTTCGGTCCGGTCTTCGACCGAGTGAGCCAGGGCGAGATCACCGATGGTGAGACGGCCTGGAAGGAAGCCCTGAAGCTGCTCGACCAGATCGTCGGCTAGCTTTCCGGCTCACCCCTGGGGCGGCTCGACAAGACCGACAGGACCGACAGATGAACCGCACGTCTATCGCGGGACTGTCGAGCCGCCCCCTCCACCACCTGCACCCCGCGTCGCCTTTCGGATTGGCTCAAAGATGACCAGCTCCACCCTGACACGACCCGCTCGTGTCGACCTGACCTTCAAACAGAAGCTCGCCCGCTTCGACTACAAGGTCTCGCCCTACCTCTATATAGCGCCGTTCTTCATCCTCTTCGCGCTCATCGGCATCTTCCCGATCGCCTACACGCTCAACGTCTCGCTCTACGACTGGCACCTGCTCAAGGGCCAGGGAGACTTCGTCGGTCTCAGCAACTACGTCGAAGTGCTGACCGACCCGTTCTTCTGGAACGCGTTCCGCAACACCATCAGCATCTTCCTGCTGTCCGCCATCCCGCAGCTCGTCATCGCCACGGGTCTTGCGGCCCTTCTCGACCAGGCGCTGCGCGGCAAGACCTTCTGGCGCATGAGCATCCTGTTGCCCTACATCGTGGCCCCGGTCGCCGTCGCCGTGATCTTCGCGCAGATCTTCAACCAGTACCACGGCCCCGTCGCCGGGCTCCTCGAAGCGTTCGGGCTCGAGCCCATCCGCTGGGCCTTCGACGTTCTGCCGTCGCACTTCGCGATCGCGAGCATGGTCAACTGGCGCTGGACCGGCTACAACGCCCTCATTCTGCTCGCCGCCATGCAGGCGATTCCGCGCGACGTCTACGAATCGGCGGCCCTCGACGGCGCCAACAAGATCAGACGGTTCTGGTCGATCACGGTTCCCATGATCCGCCCGACGCTCATCTTCGTGGTCATCACCTCCACCATCGGCGGGCTGCAGATCTTCACCGAACCGAAGCTCTTCGACGGCCGCACGAACGGAGGCAGCGACCGCCAGTTCCAGACGATCGTGCTCTACCTCTACGAGCTGGCCTTCCCCCGCCGAGACTTCGGCCGGGCATCCGCCACCGCGTGGATCCTCTTCCTCATCATCATCCTGGCCGGGATCATCAACTTCGCCATCACCCGCGCCATCCGCACGGCCGACGCGAAACCCGTGCCCATCGCATCCGGGCCCGCGGCCGCGCAGCGAGCGAAAGGAGCGGCGTCATGACCGCGCTCATCAGCAGGCCGAATACAGAACCGGATGCGACACCGCGGCTTCTCGAGGCCGAGCGCCGGTCGCGCAGAAAGCAGGCCTATGAGCGCCCCGGCATGCTCACGTACGCGCTGCTCGCCGCCTTCTTCGCGGGCTCCGCGTTCCCGCTCTGGTGGTCGTTCGTCATCGGCAGCCGCCAGTCGTCCGATACCAATCTCGTGCCCCCGGCCATCGTGCCCGGCCCGAACTTTCTCGACAAGGCCGCCGAGGTCTTCGCGACGGTGCCGTTCTGGCAGGCGCTGGCGAACAGCATCATCATCTCGGGCGCCATCACCGTCTCGGTGGTGTTCTTCTCGACACTGGCGGGTTACTCGTTCGCCAAGCTGCGCTTCCGTGCCAGCAACGGTCTGCTGCTCGCCGTGATCGCGACCATGGCCATTCCCACACAGCTGGGCATCATTCCGCTCTTTATGCTGATGGCCGAGTGGCACTGGATCGGCACCCTGCAGGCCGTGATCGTTCCCGGGCTCGTGACCGCCTTCGGCGTGTTCTTCATGCGGCAGTACCTGGTCGACGTCATTCCCGACGAGCTCATCGAGGCCGCCCGAATGGATGGCGCGAGCATGTGGGGGACGTTCTGGCACGTCGCGGTTCCGGCCGCGAGACCCGCGATGGCCGTGCTCGCCCTGTTCACGTTCATGGCCGCCTGGACCGACTTCCTCTGGCCGCTGCTCGTGCTCGGCCCGCGCAATCCGAGCGTGCAGACCGCGCTCGCCGCGCTCAGCGCCAGCGGCGGGCAGACTCCGGACAACTCCATGGTGCTCGCAGGCGCCGTGCTCTCGGTGATTCCCCTTCTCATTCTGTTCATCGTCGCGGGCAGGCAACTCGTGGCGGGAATCATGCAAGGCGCAGTGAAAGGCTGACATGACCATCGACATCCGGCCCACGACGAGAGAGAGCCCGCAGGGGAACCCCGACTACCGGGACTCGGGCCTCGTCTTCGATTCGGCCTTCGTGATCGGCTCGGCCACGGCCTCGTATCAAATCGAGGGAGCGGTCACGGCCGACGGGCGCGGCCCCTCGATCTGGGACACGTTCAGCGCGACGCCCGGCGCCATCGTGAACGGCGACACCGGCGAAATCGCCGACGACCACTACAACCGGCTCGAGTCCGACCTCGATCTCATGGCCGATCTCGGGCTCGAGGCGTACCGATTCTCGATAGCGTGGCCGCGCATCCAGCCGCTCGGCTCGGGCGACGCCAACCAGGCGGGGCTCGAGTTCTACGGGCGTCTTGTCGACGGATTGCTCGACCGAGGCATCCGGCCCATCGCCACTCTCTATCACTGGGATCTGCCGCAGGCGCTCGAAGACGCGGGCGGGTGGACGAACCGCGAGACCGCGTATCGCTTCGCCGAGTACGCCCGTGTTGTTGCGAGCGAGTTGGGCGACCGGGTGCAGGTGTGGACCACGCTGAACGAGCCGTGGTGCAGCGCGTTTCTCGGCTACGGCTCGGGTGCGCATGCGCCAGGCCGCACGTCGGGGGCCGATGCCCTCGCCGCCATGCATCACCTCAACCTCGCCCACGGCCTGGCCGTGCAGGTGCTGCGCGAGGTCGTGCCGGGAGCAGAGATCTCCGTCACGCTGAACTTCCATGTTCTTCGCGGCGACGACGACACCTCGCCGCAGGCCATCCGGCGTATCGATGCGCTTGCCAACCGTTCGTTCACCGGGCCGATGCTCGCGGGCGGCTACCCTGCCGATCTCATCGCCGACACCGCCGACGTGACCGACTGGTCGTTCGTTCACGCCGGCGACGCCGCGATCATTCACCAGCCGCTCGACTTTCTGGGCGTCAACTACTACTCCACGGCGAGGGTGCGCATGTGGAACGGTGTCTCGCCGCGCGAGAACGCCGACGGGCATAAGGATGTCGGTGGGTCGCCCTGGCCGGGCAGCCGCGACGTCGAATTCCTCACGCAGGATGGGCCGTTCACGGCCATGGGCTGGAACATCGCCCCCGACGGTCTCGAGGAGCTGCTGGTATCGCTGGCCGGGCAGTTCCCCGCGCTGCCGCTGATGATTACCGAGAACGGCGCGGCTTTCGACGACGAGGTCGTGGGCGGTAACGACGGCGCTGTGCACGGCGTGCGGGTGCACGATGTGGAGCGGCTCGACTATCTGCGGCGGCACTTCACCGCGGCGCACCGGGCGATCGCGCGCGGCGTCGATCTGCGCGGCTACCTGGTGTGGTCGCTGCTCGACAACTTCGAGTGGGGCTATGGCTACAGCAAGCGGTTCGGCATCGTGCACGTGGATTACGAGACGCAGCAGCGCACGGTGAAAGACAGTGGGCGGTGGCTGTCGAGGCTCATCCGGTCGCACGTGATTCCTGAGTAGGGCGCGTGGGGCGCGTGGCGCGAAACCTGAGGGAACACCAAATAAAGTGATCCCAGCGCTCGTGTGCGCGCTGAACGACTAACTCGACCAACAGATCGCAGGGCACCCACGTGACGACCGACATCCCCCGCGTTGAGCCGGTCGCGCGTGCTGCGCCGGTGGGGAGCGCTGCGCCGATGGGGGCTGGTGCGCCGGTGGGGGCTGCGCCGGTGGCGACCCTCGAGGGCGTGGCTGCTCTGGCCGGGGTGTCGAAGTCGACGGCGTCGCGGGTGATCAATGGGTCGCCGCGAGTGACCGAGCAGGCGGTCATGCGGGTGAACGCTGCGATCGCGCAGCTGCACTACGTTCCCAACCGCGCCGCGCGCAACCTGGCGCGTCGGCGCACCCAGATGATCGCGATGGTGATCCCCGAGCGCACGGCGGCGTTCTTCGCCGACCCCTACTTCGCCGAGGTGATTCAGGGCGCGGCCATGTACGCGTCGTCGACCGACTACACGCTCACGCTGCTGATCGAGAGCGAGGCCGACGCCGAGAAGACGCACCGTTTTCTGCAGAGCGGAAGCGTCGACGGAGCCCTGCTGCTGTCTCACCACAGCTCGTCGGCCACGTATCTCGAGCTGTCGCGCTCGCTGCCGGTGGTGTTCGGAGTGCGGCCCGTCGACGACCTCGAGTTCGAGGCGCACACGGTCGATGTCGACAACGTCGCGGCGGCGGCGATCGCGACGCAGCGCCTGATTGATCAGGGGCGCACTCGCATAGCGACGATCACCGGGCCTCTCGGTGCGACGGCCGCGCGGGACCGTCTGGCGGGATGGCGCGCGACGCTGGAGGCGGCGGGGTTTGCGGGGGGTTCTGCTTCGGCGCCCGGTCTCGAGCTGGTCGACGAGGGCGACTACACCCCGGCCAGCGGAGCGGCGGCGGCCGAGCGGCTGCTCGCACGAGGAGTCCCGTTCGACGGCCTGTTCGTCGCCTCGGCTCAGATGGCGTCGGGCGCTCTGTCGGTTCTGCGGGAGCACGGACTCTCTGTTCCGGGTGACGTGGCCGTGAGCACGATCGACAACAACTCCTTCTCGACCGACACGAAGCCGCAGCTGACGACCGTTGACCTGCACACCTCGGAGAAGGGCGCCGAGATGGTGAAGGCGCTGCTGGCGTTGATCGAGGGGGAAGCGATCAAGCGGGAGACGTGGATTCCGATCGAGCTCGTGGAGCGCGGGTCGGCGTAGGGGGTCTGCAGTCAGCGCGGGGTAACTCGTCGAAATCTCAGGCAGGCACCAGCGTCCTGACGATGTCGTCGGTGTACCCGTCGGGCGCGAAATCCACGTAGAAGGTCGCGATCCAGAGGCCGCCTCCGATGAAGTGCGTTTCTCCCCACAATGCGTATTCGTCGGAGCGGTCGACGGCGCAGCGGGTTCCGCCGCTCTGCTCCGTGCAGCCGAATCCAGCGGCGGTGAGCTGCGACACCAGTGAGGCCAGCTCGTCGGACGCGGCAAGGCTGATCGAGGTCGACAGCCCCATGCCGCTTCCTCCGCCCGGTGCCACCCAGAAGCAGTCGAGATGCTCGCGACTCTCGAGCAGGGGAAGGAGCGTGGCCTCCTGCGTTCCCAAGGTCGCCTGCCCCGGGGTGGCGGTCCACTCCGGGTAGATACGAACAGGAACGCCGGCCGCGGTGCGATCCTCGAGCGTCACCGACTTGGGGGCTTTGCCCATCAAAATGGATGCCGCGAGCTCGGGCGTCTTCGCACCGCTGCGTTTCGCAAGCTGCTCGGGAGTCGTATTGGCGATCGAGGCGCCGGGCAGCCGCCGCAAGATCGCGCCGATGCGGCGCATGCCGGGGGCGAGGGGTTCCATCATGCGAGCGTACGCCCGGCGCAAGGATGCGGCGCCTGGGCCGAACGATCTCCGGAGTACGGAGCCTACCGGGGGAGGTGCCGGCTTTTGGCCGTCATCCGGGGCGGGCGACCCGGCCGGCAGCCCACGAAGCGCCTATTTTCGCGCGTGCCATTTGTTCCGGAGACAGCGTGACATCGAAGGATGACCGGGGCGTCGAGGCGTCGAGAACCTGCGGATCCGCAAACGCCTCGAGCGCTCGAGGCCACCGGCGCCTGAGCCTGCTGGTCGTCGACAGCAACCGACAGCGCGGGTCGCCCTCCTAAATCGTCTGCCCTGTTTGTGAACCGTTGGTGGACTACGCACCCGTGAAGAAGACGGATGAGACACCCGGCTCCTAGACCAGGCTGAGAAATTCAGGCGAGGGTGACGCGGCATGCGTCGTCACCTCGTTGTGTTGTAAGCCTCGTCGCTGGCCAAGTAGCCGTGATCGCTCCAGTCAGAAATCATCGAACAATCTCTCGATCGAATTGGTGCTCCAATCGGGATCCAACACAAACTTGTCTTCATGGTGAATGTCGTAGTTCAAAACCTCATCTTGCTCCTCCAGAGAAAGAACAAACTTTGATCGAAACGCTCCGTAGATGGCGACATCGGTCTGTGCGTCGCGAAGCGCGCCTGGCTCATCTGGATCATCCCCTGTGACATGAGCAATCACCCGTCCATCAAGCGACCCGCAAATTTCGAAATTTACAAGCTCACCATCCCAAGTCACTTCGGCATCGTCGACGGTCACCTCCATATGTTGGATGACCGGCGTATCTACTGCGAACTCGTGAGCAAAGGATTCATCGGGCCCAATCACCAGATGGCCCCGCGTCTTCTCGATCGTGTAGTCCACAAGATCGGACGAGACGTCCTCGATTAATTGGATGAACTCACGATCAAGCATCACTCGCACAAAACTCTGAACAAACCGAAGGCGGTTATTGATCAGAACCCTAACGTCGTAGCCTTCCCACCCTCTTGATACACGAAGGTTTGCGGGGCTCACGTAGTCCACCAGCCCCTCATCCAGCATTGCAAAACGCTGAACCAGCCCAGGAGCGAAAGTCGAGAAGGTATCTTGTGTGGCGGAGTCACCTAAGTCAGCCGCGGACGCGCTCGCTAACGACGCCGACAGCCCGTGACCGTTTCTCATCGATTCGACTATCAAGACCACATCGTCGGCCCTCGCAATTGATTTATCCACTTGCTCGGCAAAAGCCAACTTACGGTGCAAGTCTTTGTTCGATTTGGACCGATTGCATCTGCCGCATATCACGGCGAGATTTTCCGGCCCCTGCACGTCGAACTTCTCGGGTAGGTCGAGCGCTAGCTTCACTTTACTGAGTTCGTCGACTGAGACTGATTGTGCAATTAGGTGGTCGATCTGTAGATCCGAAAACCGCTTGGGTTCTCCACACGAGTAGCAACGGTAACTACCGACCTGCGCCAGCGCCGAGCGCAGCTGAGTGTTCGAATCGCTATCCCCGCCATATCGGACAGCTCCTTTTCCCCTTGGTGTTGTCATGGCGGCAGTCTCCCCTTTTGATCGGCATCGCCATTCTGCCCGCAGGGAGACATCAGGGATATCTCGATTGACAAGTCACGACGCAACCCTAAGTACGATCGACAACAAATCCTCTTCGATCAAGACGAAGCCGCGTAGCTGACGACTGTAGGTCTGCACACCTTGGAGAACGCCGCGGATAGGCTGAAAGGAAATGCTGGTCGGGATCGCGGCAGATATGGTCGAGCGGGAGACGTGAACTCGGCCGAATGAATGAAGGGGCGTCTTGTCGACACGCTCAAGAAAGATGACCCAGGTCAAACCCGGATAAGTGCCTCCATTAGCTCACGACCGATGGCTACCGCTGTGGGCGGAGGGAATGCCCCCGCTATTTGCCGATAAACCGATGTCTTTTTGCCTTCAAAAATCCAACTGTCTGGGAACCCCTGGAGAGCGGCAAGCATCGGGTTGGTCAGACGCGGCGACGCCCTTTTGGGCGTGTCAAGGGAAGGGGGTTTCTCGGCAATGCCACTACCGTCCACGCCAAGGGTGTACCAAATATCCTTTGTCCTTGACGGCCCAAGATCAGCCCCCCCGTGAAGCTTCGACCCACCGACTATCGTCGGCGCTACACCACGCGCTAGTCGCGCCCACTGCCTCGCACCGGGCCAGGAATTTGCGGACATGAATGGCAGCAATGCCTCCCCAACGCTGGGAGGCGGCCCAATCGGAGCGGGCCAGACAAATCGTGAAAACGCATCGGCCTGGATCGCAACGAGAACCGCGCGGCGGCGGGATTGAGCAAGCCCGTAATCCGCACTGTCCAGTACGCTCCACGCGGGCCGGTACCCGTCCTCGACGAGCTTTTCATCAATCTCTGCACGGAGTTTGGCAAACCGAGCCGACATCAAGCCCGCCACATTAATCAGGAGTACAGCGGTTGGCCGAATTCTTTGTACAAGTTCCAAGATCTGCATGTACACGACACGCCCATCTGACTCTTGGCTAACTCCGGCAACGCTGATTCCCGCACTACTTACATTGCCCGCCAACAAGGTCACTCGTTGGCTTGCGAGCCTCTCCGCGAGAACCTCGCTCATGACAGGCTCGATAGGCCAGTCTCGGTTCGCCCGGATCGTCCCACGCGCGTCAGGGTTGCCTTCGACTACGAGAAGGGGTTCGAATCCTGCGTCCTCGAGGCCCAACGCCAAGCCTCCAGCACCTCCGCTTAAATCGATGAAACTGTGCACTGCCGAAGGCGCTCCATCTCCTGTGGAGACGAAGTTCAACGAAGAATTTCGCTATCCGAAAGAAGGTCGAACAAAGGTAGATCAGTGTTAAGCGGCTTAGGCACGTGTGGTTTACGGCGACCAATCAGCCTGGTGGTTCGCACCTGGCTAGACGTGAGTGCAGGCTCGAGGCCAGCCCTTATCTTCTCGACCAAAAGATCTTCGTCCGAATGACTCAAGGACTTCTTCGGTCTCGGATCCTCCCACGGAGCCTTATTTGGTAGAGATTCTTCATTAGGAAAACGCGGTATCAAATGTGCGTGCACATGACTTTCGGCGTTACCGAGAATCGCCACATTCACTCTCGAGCAAGACGTCGCGTTTTTGATCGCATCAACACTGAACTGAATCTCTTCCATGAAGGTCATCAGCTCGATCGCCGGTACGTCACTCAAATGATCGAAATGATCACGCAAGGTGACGATGCAGCGACCTGGAAAACGAGAGTCGCTGTAAAGCCCAATCTCGGACTTCGTCATCCTTAGTATGGGAATCCACAGACCAAAGCCACATACCTCACAATCAGCCGAAGTCTCCGCACGAACGAAGGTGCGGGTTCCCGTTGGCTGATCTAGCTCTCTCATCAGAACACCAAATACTTCCTCGTTAGCGCCTCGAGTTTGGGTGAGAAAAATATCTCATCTAAAGCAGCTTGCAGTTCGCGGGCAAGTTCCCGAGCCTCCGCAAACTCTTTCAGTTTTTCAGCTTCTTCTCTGGACTGTTCTTTTCCTATCAACAGTCTCCACTCACCATCCGACAGTAAGCCGTTAAAGGCATCGACTGCTCGAACGGCTCTGAGAGCCTGTCCGGCCGTATCAACGCTGGCACCGGTAGATACAAGATACTCGACCTCCCTCAAGAAGCGAAGGGAGGGAGGCAACAGAAATGTGTCCACGATGGTGTCGACTAACTGGTCTTTGTCCAGGCCCCTCAGATCCAAGGTCAGAAGCGGTAGAACGGACGACGCGTAGGTGAACTTTCGCGGACCTATTAGTTTTAGGCGGCGCAACGAGCTCGGAGCGCCCGACTCAGATTTCGCTTGGTAATCCACTGCGAGCTGGCGCCAATAACGAGCCAAGTCATTGACAAGAAACCTTGGCACGCAGCTGCTCCCCAATGGGATCGCATCTACATAGCGCTTCACCATTTTGTGCAATAGCTCTTTGTGCAAATTAGGACGACAGAGGGATACAGATTCTTCCAGGACAAGTGAACGGCGCGAGTGCGTCCGATTTGTATCGGCCTCTAGACCAATAACCTCGTACAGGTCACCTGCATCAATAATTGCGCCGAAAAGACCCGTCGAACCGGGAGCTCGAATCTCTCGCCCGGGAACAACGACGCTCCGTAACCCGTCTACTAAGTCAACGGTCCACGTCTCTCCTTGATTGCTGGGCCCGTGACGCACAATCACATAATCCAGATCCGATTCGTTTGACATTTCGTATCGCCCCAGCGACCCGAATCCAATCACGTCGACTTGAGGATCAAGGTCCGAGGCTAAGAGATGAGAACGGGCATTGGAGATAACCGTTTGGCTTGCCTCATACGAACGAATGAGATTTGGAAAGTCCGCCTCTTGCGCCCCGAGCCGGACTAGTGCGTCGACGAACTGTTGGCGAATCGTCACGCCTTCAGTTACTTGTATGGTCATCGCTCCCCCTTGATGCTTAGCACGATCCTAGTGGCCGCACAATTTCCCCAAGAAGCAGTTAGATCCGCCACCTGCCCGTCGTGCTGTGTCGGCACACCTGAGCACACACCCTCACCTTCGTCTCGGACATCGCGCCAATAGGTGACGGTATGCCGTTCCCATCCCGTCGTTGAAAGAAATCGAATCCTACGCAGACGCGACCCGAAACGTGGTTCTACATGAAGGACGCTGATTTGCGCCTGGGCAATCAAGCCGCACCGACGCTAGGCAGTATTGCTCAGTGCGTCGACCAGCCCTTAGATGCTCAGCCCTCCGGTCTGGGAGGAGCGCATGCAGCACGGCGCTCTGGATCACGTCCGGTTCTCGCTTGGCGGCAACCAAAATCACCCTCGCTTCTTTTCGCCCCTAACGCGGCGGTGGTATCTCAAGATCGTGAAACGCGAATGATTCCGCAGGCACAGCGACCCACGCCTCACCTGATATATCGAAACCAAGCATGCGGGCAAGTTCGCGCTCATCGGTCCAGGTCCCAACGAGCACGATCAGCCCTCGCTTCCGGAGCTCGACTTTGGCCTCGCGGGCTCGTTTCATGGGGTCGGAAAGGCCAGCACCGACGATCGCTATCGAGCCCCGGGGGATGACGACTTCAGGCAAAGCCTCGAACAGCGAAACAAGCCGTCCTCGCAGACCCCCGGACCCAAGTATGACGCTAAGTTCGTCGCGCCTCAGCCGATGGAGCGGTTCCGGAGGTAGCGCCGACTCAGCGACAACCAGCAGGGCGTAGCGCCGTCGCGCCTCCGCGATTGGCGAACGCTTGAGGTCGCGATTTCCCTTCCCCCCGGTCAGCCAAGCGCGATGAGTGCGCATAAGCCACGCCTCAAACGTGTGCGCCCTAGCATCGATTCGGATCATTAGCGTGACAGCGCACTGACCCTCCCTTGGGATCATCCACGTCGTCCGCGTAGTCCCCTTGATCTCGACGGCGACCCCAAGGATGCTCGTATCAAGCGGCGGCTCCTTCTTGAGCCCGAGCTGACTAATCACGTGATATTGCAGCTTGGTTCCGACAGACGACCGCTCGTCAGAGTCAACCGAGGAGTCCGTGAGATCAAATCGCCACGTACGTGGACCGTCGAGCACGTATTTCACGGCATCGTCGGCCGCAGTCCGCAGCAGATCCTCGACTGGTTGCGCCTTCAGCCACTGATAAACCTTAACCAGCTCTACGTCGTCGACTGGATCCTGAATTACGTGTGGCTCCGGGGTGCCCGATCGTCGCTCATCAGCCTGACAAATATCACCGGGAGCGGGGATCTCAGCATTACGGCTACTGCCCATATATCGAAACTACCGCGTACCCGATCGAGAAAGACCCTAGAACGCGTCTATGCGACCACCGAGAGTCGTCCGCGCGAGTTCGAGACGCCCAAGGCCGCAGCGATCCTGCTGCCCACTGCGCCCGCAACCGGAGGCGGAAAAGCATTGCCAATCTGTCGGTAGACGGATGTCTTTCGTCCGGCGAATTTCCAACCCGCATCGAATCCCTGAACTCGAGCCACCATTTCGTTGGTCAACCGAGGAACGTGTAGAACCGGATGATTCATCGATGGAGCTTCATCAGCCACACCCTTGCCATCGACGCCAAGTGCTAGCCACGCTTGTTTGGCACGCGTTGGCCCCAGGTCCGCGCCTCCGTGCTTTTTCGAGCCGCCGACTATGGTCGGGCCGATCGAATTCGCCTTCTGCGCCCAAGGGATAGCCCCCGCCCAGCCATTGGCACTCATGAGTGGCAACAGCGCCTCCCCAACCATCGTCGGAGTCCCAACCGCACCTGGCCATTCAAACTTCTTGAACTTTTGGCGACGAATAGCGACGAGAATAAACCTCGGGCGAAGCTGAGGAACGCCATATTCCGAGCTAAGGATCAATTGCCAATCCGTCGCGTATCCCATCGACTCAAGTTCGGTCCGAATCGAGTCTCGATATGTCTGAAACCGCGCTGATGCCAAACCCTTGACGTTCTCGAGCATCACGGCAGCTGGCCTCGCCTCACGAACAAGCCGAATAGCCTCAGGGAAAAGGTCGCGCTCATCATCCGCTCCAAGCTGCTTTCCGGCCATGCTGAACGGCGGGCAAGGGACCCCGCCTGCGAGCAGATCGATGCCGCGGTAGTCCCGCCCATTAATCTCGCGAACATCTCCTTCGCGAACATTCCACCCGGGACGATTCAAGCGCAGGGTGGCCGCAGCGTCTCGGTCGATCTCGACTGCAAGCTCGTGGTCGAAACCGGCTTGCTCCAGACCATAAGACTGACCACCTGCACCGGCGCAAATCTCGAGTGCGCTGAGGCGCTGTGACATGGGACTCCTTCGGTATCTAGATAAGTCAACCACGAGCATCAGACACCGAATAAACTCGGTGCCGATGTCTGCTGCCAGATGGAGAAACGAGCCCGAACTTGGTTCGGAACCCCCTAGGATCCGCATGAAACGAAGACCCAACCCGTGGATCCGTTTTAGAGGTCACGACCAGCGAGGCCAGGTCTGGTCTTAATGGAAAATTCCCGTGCTGACCGACTCTCTGACCTATCGGGCGCTGTCCATTTTTGGGCAGCACCCGAATGGGTGCCGTGGGGCGATTTTATGAGGGAGGCAAAAATCTAGTCAGATTCTGCTCGATCCAACGTCAACACCTCGCCCAAAAATGTATAGGTGTTTATGAAGATGTAGCGAGCTTCTTGACCGGAAATTACTGCTGAGTTATGCACACCAGCGGAGACCCTATCGTAGAGATGATTGAGGGTGTTCCCCAGTCGTGCGGCCTGACCCCCAGCGATACCACGTTGATGAATGCTCGCGTTGATGCGATTTTTCACCTTGTCAGCTTTGACGTCCAACCGCATCTGATCATTGAGCTCGTAGGGCTCGTCCCGTGGCTTGAACAAGTGATCAGCCACCGCGTCAATAAGTTGACGGCACGTGGTCATCGCCTGGCTTACCGCGGAAGGATCATCGGACCCCAATCGTTCAGCCAGACTGTCGATCATTCTCAGCGCGTTCCCGGCCATTCCGGCCAACGAGCCATCAACAGACTGCTGTGCCTGCTCAAAGAGGGATGCCTGGACCTCACCAAATCGAAGTTCCGCGTAAGTATCGGCCGCATACTGGTAAATCTGGGCATCAACTGCCCCTAAGACTCGGGCTAGGGCCGCGATCTGCCCGGCTCCTCGATTGATTTGAGTCGCTCGGTTGTTCATCGCACTGCTCACATAGTCTCCCGAGAGACTTACTTGAGCTGAGTGCCCTGCGAGTGCAGATTGGGACGACTCCATCATTGCTTCAACGGCTGAAGCCGACCCCCAATAGCCCGTCTTCGCTTCTCGGTCTATCCACCGCTTTGTTCGAGCCATCCACGTCTGGCCTGCCTCGGTACCTGGAACACCGTTCAGCTCGTACCCGAGCCACTCCTGAGCCACCACATCGCGCAATAGCCGAGCGAGGCGAAGTGTCTTCAAAACCCGCCTAGAAGTTGATGTCTGCGCCAATTCGACATCTGTAAGAAGCGCTTCAGTGAGTTCTAGCGCTTCAGCCCTTCGATTCATTGCTCAACTGTATCGGGCACCAACCTCAGCGTTTTGCGGGACGAACATGAAACTATCGATAAGTGGCGATCGGCTTTCGGAGGCTAGGAGTCGGCAAACTGAACTCGGCGCTGGGCATGTAAGCGTGCGTCTCGCCGACGGTGGCAAAAGGGGCGTCAATCATTGGACGAAGGGCGGACCATGCTTGGTCTCCCGCTAGCACTCGATAGACCCGCTCGACACTCGAACTTCGGTCCGTCTTGCTCGACAGCTGCCGCCGACGGGTCTGCGACCCCGGTCGAGTAGAGAACAGAAGCGATGTCGAGCTCCGGCGTACCCGGTCTCACCGCCTTGATCGCGCAGGTGGTTATCGGCACACCTGCTGGGCACTATGTACCAGCCATCGCATGGCATCGGCAGCGACACGTCTGTCGGGCCGTCACCAAGTTGAGAGATCGCAGACACGTACTCGTCCCCCATCATTACGCTCAGAAAGTCGCGCACTCGCCCCGACCTACTTTCTGCCCCATGCAACGATGGTCCGATGCCCACCCCACCCGCACCCGCCCTCGTCCCCGAATTGCTCGTCACCGATCTCGACCGCAGCCTCGCCTTCTGGCGCGACCTGTGCGGGTTCGACGTCGCCTACGATCGGCCCGAGGAGCGGTTCGCCTACCTCACCCTCGGATCGGCGCACCTCATGCTCGAGGAGATCGGCGACGGGCGGCACTGGATGACCGGGCCGCTCAAGGCCCCGTTCGGTCGCGGCATCAACTTTCAGATCAGCGTTCCGGATGCCGAGTCGCTCAGCCACTCAATGCAGGCAGCCGGGGTCGAGTTCTATCTGCCGCTCGAGACGACCTGGTACCGCGTCGGCGACGAAGAGGCCGGAGTGCAGCAGTTCCTCGTCACCGATCCCGACGGCTACCTCGTGCGCTTCCAGACGTCGCTAGGTCGCCGACCCGCCGCTCAGCCCTAGCCGAAAACTCAGCCCACCGCTGCCTGCAGCGCCCACGCGGTGACGGCCACGGTCGAGCCCGCCACGACATCCAGATCCACCGGCCACGACCCGCGCACCGCACCCGCATATTGCGCGCCGAACATCTTCGTCGCCACGAGCTGGCCGCCCGTCGCGGCCGCGTCCCATCCGAGATACGTGATCGCCGATCCGCCAGCGGGAATCTCCACCCGCTGAGGGCCCGGGTCCGTCGCCACGAACGAGCTGCCGTGCTCGATGGTCACGTCTAGTAGGTGGTCGTTCTGGTCTGCGAAGGCGAAGTCGGGGTAGCCGTCGACCACGCACGGCGCGTCGGAGAAGTTCATCAGCTTCACCGAAAGCACGCGGTGCCCGGTCGCCGCATCCGGCTCACCGATCAGCATCGCGGCTTGGTCGGGCGTGCACCAATCGGCGGCCGGCGAAGCCGCATCCGGAGCCACCGTCGGAACCGGAACACCCTCTGCATACGGGTCGGGAAGCGCCCCGGAACTCTCGTCGAACCCGTTCGCGACGGCATCCTGCTGCACGGCGGCCCTGTTCGCGTCGCGCACCCCGGCCACGCCGATGCCGACCACGGTGGCGAGCGCGACGACGACCACCGCAGACAGAATCGCCAGCCCGCGGCGGCTCGGCTCGCGCCCGTCAGTGGATGTGCGGGGCACGCGGGCCCGACGTCGAGCCAGCACCGCCAGCATCAGCGCGGGAACCCACCCCTGCACCAGGCCCCAATAGGCGCCGATTGCTGCCTGGGTTCCGAGGCCGTTGAGGAGCATCTGCAATCGGCCGGGCGGGAAGGCGTCGATGATCGTCGTCGCATCGGCCGCGAAGCCGACGAGGGCGCCGGCCGCGATCGTGGCGAACCACACGATCACGAAGCGCGTGCGTGACGAACTCGTCTCGCCGACGACCCCCACAACGAGCCGGTGAGCCACGACAATCGCGCAGGCACCGATCAGCGCGGCGAGCGCCGCCCACAACGGAGTTCGGGCCCAGACGAAGAGGGGGATGGTGTCGGGGAGGACGGCGCCGATGCTGCCGCCGAGGAATCCATTCCAGACGAGCGCGCCGTTGATCGCGCCGCTCGCGACCCACAGCACCGCCGCCATCGCGGCGGCGAGCCATGCGACGTCGATGCGTCGGCCGGGTGAGCGGCGGCCGGATGGGAAAGAGGGCGAGGTCATGCCCTCACGCTAAGGCACTCGCATTGGGCGCTCGCGAAGAGGTTGGAACCCGATGTCTCATCGCCGTAAACCATGCGAATCCAACTTCACCCCGCGCCTCGTTATCCTGCCAAGATGACCGCACCTCGCACGAGCCACCGCTCAGGGTGGATCATGGTGAGCGTCGCGCTGCTCGCTTCGGCTGTCGTGCTGATCGTCCTCTGGCAACCGCCGACGGGCAATTGCCCCGCGGTGATTCCACAGCCCTGGTGGTGTGACGCCGACGACCTGCGCGACTATGCGTTGTTCGCCACCCTCACGTTGGGCGCTCTGAACGCTGCCCTTTTTGTGACGGCGTTCCACCCTCGCCCGGCGCTGAGATACACCGCCGTGATCCTCTGCATCGTCACGGTGGTTGCAGCACTCATCTTAATTGCTGGTCTGGTCAACTCGTAACGGGTGCGTCTCGCCGTCCAGCGAAGATGGCGAACTCGATCTCACAACGCCCGGGCCCGACGAGCTGAGCGACCTCTAACGTCTAGCTGACCCAGTGCCGCGGCCTCCTGAGCGCAGGTGGCAGTGCGGTTGTGCCGTCGCCGTGAGCCGCATCTACCTGTAACTGCGTGAGAAACAGCGCATTCGACAGGTCTGCTCCCTCGAGCCGCGCGTCGCGCAGATCTGCGCCGAGCAGGTCTACGCCCGCCAGGTCGACACCGCGAAGATCCGCCGCGATGAGGTAAGCACCTCGGAGGTCGGCGCCGCACAAACGAACTGATCGCAGGTCGCGACCGACGAGGTCCGCTGACGGATGCAGGTCGCCCAGGCCGCCTGAGGTAGCGGCATAGCCGCCCCGCGCCTCTTCGCTCACCTCGATCAATGTGTTCCGCACCTCTGCGCGAAGACTCTCGACATCAGACGCCACGATCGATGAAGCATCGCCGTCGAGGGCGCGCATAATGTCGTCTCGGAGATGGTTCACCGGCTTCGCGAGGTCAGACATCCTGGTGAGTTCGCCCGCTTCGACCAGATACCAGAGCATCTCGTGCAGCTGCCGCACGACGGCGAATGTGCTGAACATGGCCGCGCTCGTGTCGGGGAGTTCCCTCCAGCTCGTTCCCCCGAACAGGGTCTGAGACACGTATTGGCCTGCACCGAAGCAGTCGAAGACAGTGCAGCCGCGAAAGCCTCGTGGCCGCAAAGAGTCGTGGATGGAGCAGGAGAAGTCGTCGGTGAGATTCGAGCACGGAGTACCCGCCGGCTTGTCGATCGGAAAGTCGGCGGATCGTTGAAAGCCGAAGGCCGTGCAGCAGAGCGCGAAGCAGTCAGTGCAGTTGGCTCGCAGGGCCGAGCGGATGTCGGTGGGCACGTCGGAAGAGTCGGCGAACGTCATGAGTGAATGGTCTTTCTGAGGTGGTTTCGTCAGGGGGCCAGGGTGCAGGGGAACTCCGCAGGGAGCTCCCTCTGCGGGCGCACGAAATCACCGCCCCTCGATGGAGGAGCAACCGGGTGTCGCTGAATGGCCTCTGGGTCACAGAGAGAAAGAAGGTTTCACTGAGATCAGGGTAGTCCGATGCCGAGCGCGGCCGCACTTCGATCGACGCCGAGCGCAGCCCGGTCGCCGACGAGCCGACGGTCAGTTCTGGTCGGCGCGCGCGTTCTGCCGGGAAGGGTCCACGACGATGGGCGGCTTGTCTCCGAAATACAGGGGCACCGTCGTGTCATACGCGGGGCTGGTCAGAACGTACCGGTAGGCCGCTTCCTCGTACGTCCACTCGTAGTACGTCATCAGGAGCTGGCCTTTCATGTCGCCAAACCCGTTGTTCGCGTACCCCTCCACAGAGAGCGCTTTGTAGGGAAGGCTCGTCGTCGACGTGGCATCGTAGTTGCCATCGCTGTAGCGAGTGATCTGGGCCGGATCGATATAAACGAGGTGGTTACCCTCAATCGACGACTGATGAAGTCCGACTATTTCGCTGAGAAGACCTTTGTGTCCGTCGGATTCTTCCTGCGACACGTTGTCAATCTTGGTGAGGCAGTCGACGATGTTCTTGGCCGCTTCGAAATTGAGGTCATTGGACTTGTCCAGCACGAGCGCCTGAACTACGTCGAGCCGCTTCGCGAACCAGCTCTGCACCTCCGGTGCCAAACTGTTCTGGGTCATCGCCGCTTCACCGGGGATGAGCGCAGCGAAGAACTCGTTGCACGCCGCGTACCTGTCGAGCGCACTCAACGTCGTCCAGGCGTCGCCCGTCAGGCGGTCGTAGTCGATTGCGCCGGTGAACTTCGGTGTCGGCGTCGCAGTCGCGGCGGGTGGCGTCGTGGGTTCACTCGATCGACTCGGCGACGGCGTGTTCGACGCCTCTGGTTCACTCGAGCAGCCGCATAGTGCCAGCGCCACGATCACAGCGGCCAGTGCGATCGTTCCGGGCTTCTTCAGGCGCATGGCCGTCCCCCTCAGCCGAGCGTGTGTGATCGGCGCGTATCCCCACCATGTTTATAGCAGGCGATGTGACAAACCCTCAATACCGACCGACGGAGAACGCTGTCGGTCACAGTCGCCTCTTCCGATACGCTCCCTTCAAGCACATCGGGGATGAGGAACACGGGGGAACGGCGTGACACAGATAACTTCGGCGGCCGCAAGATGGAGGAATCGCAGACTCACCGGCCTCGCGATCTGGGCCCTGGTCGGTGCTCTTGCTCTCAGCCTCGGTGGATGCGCCACCTCGCGGGAGGGAGCGGAACCCACGACCACACAGACAACAGAATCGCTTCCGGAGCCCACCGCCACCGCCGCCACCGCCGATGTCGAAGAATCAAGCGACGGTGGAGGATCGTCTGCCCCCTACAGCGAGGGCATGGAGATCGGCGAACAGATCACTATCGACTGCGGTGGCATTCCCGTCTACGCACTGAGCCCGAGCGGTTCATCCGTTCCGGAATCCGAGTACACGCTCATTTCGCCCACGGAGTTCAGTTCATGCCGATTCGACCTGGACACGGACGGAGATGGTTACTCGACCCCACGCGACGCGCTGGGCGACGCCGTCTACGTTCAAGGCGGACTGCTGGAAACACTCGACGGAGGCTCGACTGACGTGTCGCTACTCGACGACCCGGCACTCTGGACGAACATCTGCGATGGCACGCGCCAAGACGTGACACCCCCTGGAGATTGGACCAGAGGAACGTCCTGCGTCGTGGATGGCTCCATCCATTCGATCTTCTATCTCATCATCGGCCACACTCCCGACAACAAGCCCGCGACCGTATCCTGCGGCGTAGAGGCAGGCGGCGTTCAGCTCGATGGCCGAGAAGACGCCGTCGAGACCACCTGCTTCTTCGTGCTCGCGAGCATGTTCGGAGGGGGCTGAAGCAGGCCTGCCACGGGCGAGGAGTATCGAGACCACCCAGGGATGATCTCGATACGCGGTGCTCGTTCCTCGCGACCGCTACTCGATCGACGAGGGGGTGGTCTATTCGATCGGCGCAGAGGTGACCATCAGCACTGGAAGTTCCCGTTGCCCTTGTCGATGCAGCCCTCGCGGTCGAACTGCCCGTTCTGCGTTCCGCCCTCGGGAGCCGAGTCGACCACCGACGTGCGCACCGCCGTAAAGCCCGTCGTCGTTCCGGCGGGGAAGCCCCAGCCCTCATCGCCCAGCTCCACCCGACGTTCTCCGATCAGCGCGCCGGTCTGCGGGTCGATGATCAGGTCCTGCCTCGAATTGTCGGCCGACTCCACCCGGCCGATCGAGATGCCCGTTCGTCCGTCGAGGTTGGCCACCTGCTCGGTGATCTCGACCCCGGGAATTCCGGCGGCCGCTTGGTAGAGCGCCGCACGGACATCCGCCGGCGCCACCCCTGTGCGGAGGGTGTCGGCGATCCAGCCGAGCGCCGCGCCATCCGCCGAATTGCCGCCGCCCGCCGTGACCTTATATATGTAGTTCAGCAACTGCTGCGGATCCCGCGGCAGGGCATCGAAGTCAGGCACCGTCGAGTTGCCGTAGAACTGCGCGTCGGGAGCCCGAAGCAGCTCGGGCACGCCGTCGGCCTCGGCCACCTCGTCGTCGTAGCTCTTCTGCGCCAGCGCTTTACCCTCGGCGTTGAACGACGCGTACGGCTCGCGGAACGACCGCACCCACACCCAGTCGTCCGCACGATCCGACGGAACATAGAGCTTGTCTCGGTTCATCGTGAGATAGCTCACGTAATCGCCCGCCTCGGTATGCGTGGTGTTGCCGTAGACCGCGTCGGTCTCGACCAGCAGGTACTGCCCGGGCGCCACCACCGGGTCGGAGTTCTCGACCGCCGCGAGCGCCGCCGCCTGCAGAGCGTCGGCCGCAGCCGGCTCCGCGCCACCGCGCCACCCGGCGAATCCGAGCACGTTCGTGGCGATCAGGGCCACCGCCAGCGCACCGGCACCGAGGGCGCCCATGCCGACCCAGCGCACCGGATGACGTCGCTTCGCGACGGCTGCCGCGGCATCCGGCGTCGTGCCCTGAACCCGCGCGCCCTGAAGAGCCAGACCGGCCCGCGCATCCAAACCCGCCTCGGAACCGGCGCGCTCGAGCAGCGCCGCGCGCCCCCTGTCGAGAGCGGCCTGCTCGGGCTCGCGTACCTCAGAGCGAATCCGGCGAAGCAGAGACAATTCGTCCATGATCGACCTCCTCATCACGGGCAGCGCCCGGATCGATTGCGATGCGCAGCTTGCGGCGTGCGCGATTGAGACGTGAGCGAACGGTTCCGACGGGCACACCCAGAGCGGATGCGACGCCCTCGTAATCGAGGTCGCCCCAGGCATACAGAAGCAGGGCATCGCGATCGCCGGCCGGAAGCCGTCGAAGCGCCCCACCGATGCGTCGCGCCGTGGCGCTCGCATCGAGGCGTGCCGCAGCCTGCTCGATCGCGTCGATGTCGACACGGCCGAGATCGGATGCGACGAGCCCCTTCCATGCGCGCGCTTCGAGCCGCGCGTGCTTCTTGATGAGGTTCGTGGCGATGCCCAGCAGCCAGGGCAGGGCATCGTGCGATCCGTCGAAGGCTTCTCGGCGTTCGAACGCGACGAGGAACGTCTCGCTCATCACGTCGTCGGCCGCCCCCGCATCCAGCCGCCGCGCGGCGTACCGGTGAACGGTGCGCGCGTGGCGATCGAATACCTCGGCGAACGCCCCTGCACTATGCAGGGAGCGCTCGATGATCTCGTTGTCGGTGCTCACAATGGGTATTGCACGATCCCGGCGATTAAGTTCACGAGAAGTAGTCTCCCCGGTCGAAGCGGCAGCGCGCCGCAGCGCCGGTCGAGTAGCCGGAGGCCGCCTGCGGCCGAAGCGTATCGAGACCACACCCGCCAGCCGAGTTGCCCGAATCTGCCGCCTCCCCACCCATTGAAGTGGCAGATTCGGGCAACTGGGCGAAGGGCGAGGAGCTCGGCCCGCCAAGCGTGGGGCTTTCTCTAGCGGCTTGTCCCTGAAAGACTGCATCAATGAGCACCGGCGGCGACAACGACGACTCGACTCCGAAGAGGTTTCGACGCCTGCGGTTCAATCCCCTGCGCGAGATCCTGCCCTACGTCTGCATCGTTGTCGGAATAGTGATGGCGGCACGGAACGGGTTCACGTTTGCCGGAAACGAAGGCGTCCTCGTGATCTGCAGCCTCGCCCTGATTGCGGTCGGCATCATCGCGATCCCCGTCAACCTGTGGATGAAGAAGCGCGACCTCTGACCACGCCCGCCCGCGCCGCCGATCCGCGCAGCGGCCGCAACTCCTTGTGCAACTGAAATCGGCGCCTCCAAGATGATGAGCGACAGAAGCAGTGCCATCGAACGGGGAAAACCATGAGCGGTCGGCACGGCAAGAAGGGCACGACCAATAAAGTCCTCATTGCGATCATCGGCGGTGTCGCGATAGCCGCCGTCGGGCTCGTCATCGCATTCGCAGCAGACGCCTTCTGGGGTGCCATGATCGGTCTCGCCGGAGTCGCGCTTGCAGGGGCGGCAGCGCGCATCCGAACCGACCGTCGCAACAGAGCAGCCGAAACCGCTCATGGTCCTGGCTCCCTCATCCAACAGCGGATGAGGATCAACCGATCGCGAAACTCAGGGCTGCTGTTTCTAGCGGCGGGTGTGCTCTTCCCGGCGCTCGAGGTGATCCTGTTCATCGTCAACCCGAGTCGCCCCCTCCGGTTGTACGCGATCTTTCCCGCCGTCCTGTTCGTGACCATCGGAATCACACAACTGGTTCTCGCTGCGAACGAGCGAAGAAGATTCGAGAACGAGTTCGGCAGGGAAGCCGGCAAACAACAGCCCGTGGAACACTGAAATGCAGGCACTAGCGTTGCCCCCATGGAATGGTGGCAGGTGCTCCTCAGCGTGCTCGGCGGCCTCGTGCTGCTCTGGCTCGCCCTGATCGCCGCGCTCGCCTGGATGTCGCGAGGCAAGTCCGAGAAGATCACGCTCGTCGCGGCCCTTCGCCTCGGCCCAGACATCGTCCGACTCACGCGCAGGCTCGTCTCCGATCCCACCGTTCCTCGCGGCGTTCGGGTGTGGCTCGTAGTTCTGCTCGGCTACCTACTGATGCCGATCGACCTGGTGCCCGACTTCATCCCCGTGATCGGCTACGCCGACGACATGATCGTCGTGGCCCTGGTGCTGAGGTTCGCCACGCGCCACGCGGGGCCGGATGCCCTCGAGCGCCATTGGCCCGGCACCCCTCAGGGGCTGAACGCCCTCCGCCTGCTGGCCGGGCTCGACTAGCAGGCATCCAGTTGCCCGAATCCGTCGCGTCCGCTCACACCGAAGCGGCAGATTCAGGCAACTGGGCGCGGGCGCGCGACTCCTCGTCAGACGCGCTCCGACACCCGGGCGATGAACGCGTCGATTCGAGCGTCGAGTTCGTGGTCGACCACCCGTCGGCTCGGGTCTTCGTCGTACCAGCCGACGATCTCTCTGGCGCCGAGGGAGAACGGCACGCTGGCGACGAAGTCCGGAACTAAGGACTTGATCTTGCTGTTGTCGAAGATCAGGGAGTGCGCCTTGTCGCCGATGATTCCGTCCGCCCACTCCGGAAAGGCCTGCGCCACCTCTGCCGACGCCGCGTGCACGATGTGCGCCGTGGTGCCGGCGGCGGCCGCGAGCTCGTTCGCGATCATGTCCCAGGTGAGGATCTCGTCGCCGGTGATGTGGATGGCGTCGCCGATGCTGCGCGTCAGACCGAGCAAGCCCACCAGGCCGCGAGCCACGTCTCGGTGATTGGTGAGGGTCCACAGCGAGGTGCCGTCGCCGTGCACCAGCGTCGGCTTGCCCTGCCGCATGCGTTCGATCACCGTCCAGCCGCCGTCGAGGGGCACCAGCGTGCGGTCGTAGGTGTGAGACGGGCGCACGATGGTGACCGGAAAGTCGTGCTCGTCGAACGCCTGCATCAACACCCGCTCGCACGCGATCTTGTCTCTCGAGTACTGCCAGAACGGGTTCTTGAGCGGGGTCGACTCGACGATCGGAAAGCGGGTCACCGGCTTCTGGTACGCCGACGCCGAACTGATGAAGATGTACTGGCCGGTGCGATCGCGGAAGAGGTCGACGTCGGCCTTCACCTGCTCGGGGCTGAAAGCACGGAAGTTGACGACCACGTCGAACGTTCTCGTGCCGATCGCATCCCGCATGCTCTGCGCATCCGTCGAGTCGCCGACGATGGTCTCGACACCGTCGATCGGCGGTCGTGTTCTATCGCGGCGCCGGTTCAGCAGAGTCAGGTCGAAGCCTCGCTCAACCGCCAGCCGACTGCACGCCGAACTGATGATGCCGTTTCCGCCGATGAACAGGACCTTGAGCATGGTGTTTCCTTTCAGTGGGCCGCGCGCTTCAGCTTTGCACCCCGCCTCGATCGACCGCAGCCGCTTGAACCCGATGCGCTTCCGTGTGAGAGTTCGGTCATGACTCGAGCTCATCGCCGCCGCGCGTCCACCTCGACACCTGCACGACTCGCGCTCCTCGCGCTGTCCGCCGTCGTTCTCACGGGCTGCACCGCGGGGCCGGGCGACGGGCCGGGGGCGTCGTCGACGACCGGGCCGACCGCATCCGGTGCCTGCTCGAACGGCGACTCGAAGACCACGACGAACCCGTTCGTGGTGACTCCCGCGCAGCTGTGCGAGATCGATGGCAGCACGTGGACGGTCTCGGCATTCACCCTTGTCGTGAATACGCCGGAGTGGAACTCGACGACGCCCGAGTGCGACGAGGCCCGCAAGACGGCCTTCTACGCCGGCTGGGAGCCGGCGGCCGCAGCCATCCAGACGCTCGACCTCGTTGAATCGGCGGAGAGTCAGGATTTGGTCGGCTCGGTCGGCATCTCGGTGATCGAGGGCCCGGATGCCGCGGCGGCCGTCTCAGCGCTGGATGCGGAGGTCGCAGCGTGCGGCCCGGGAACCTCGCAGCAGCTCGCTCTCGAGCAGGGCGAGTGGAGGGGCGTGCGCGGCCCGACGTCGCAGGGCGTGGATGACAACCGGTGGTCGTGGTGGGTCGCTGCGGATGGTCGGTGGGCGTTCGTGCAGGCCTACGCCGCCACCGACGCGACCGACGCCGACGTGAGCGCGCTGGAGTCGGCGGTCGCGAATCTGCTTGACGCCCAGGAGGATCTGCTCACGAGCTAGCCCGAGGCGCCCGGCCTCAGAACCTCTTTCACCACGATCATCCGATACGGCCCACCGTCGCTAGAGCAGATACGGTGCTGTGTTCCCCCCTTGAAATAGGCGGAGTCCGACGTGTCCAACGCGAAGAGCCCGTCGTCGCCCAGATCGAGCCTGATCGACCCCTCGATCACGTAGAGGAACTCGTCTTCGTCGTGCTGGAAGAAGTCGCCGAACTCCGCGTTCTCGCCACGCACATCCATCGGCAGAAGTGCCACATCGCCGCGCACGAGAATGCGACCCTGGCCCGACCCGAACCCACCTTCGGAGCCTTCTCGTCCGCGCACGATGTCGACGCGCGGCGCGGGCTGATCGAGGGGCATCGTGCTCGAGGCGCCGGCAGCGAGCAGTTCGACCTGGCTGCTGCCGAGGGCGCGCGCGATCCTGCCGAGCGATCCGATACTGGGCTGGGCCAGCCCCCGCTCGACCTGGCTCAGGAACGGATGCGACAGCTCGGCCATCTTCGCCAGCTCGACGAGCGTCAGCCCGCGTTGGCGCCGGATGCTGCGGATCCGGTTGCCGAGGTCGGGCGACTCCCGCGGGTCGATGGTTGCGCTCGGCGACATGGAGTTCCTCAGGGGATCGAAGGCGACGGCATCCGCCGGCGGAGTGCCGACAGGAGCGTCGCTGCCAAATTTACACGCCGCATTTCTGCCGTCACACGGCTGAAACATCGCGACACTACTTTAGCTGTTATCAACATTGTGTTGAAGCTATCAACATTTTTGTTGAGGACCACTCGCCCAGCACCTGCTCCACACCACCTCCCCTCTCACCCACACCAGGAGACGACATGCGCAGCACCCGAACCAGGCTCATCGCAGCCAGTGTGGTGGCCCTCTCGGCCGTCACCCTCAGCGCCTGCAGCACCGACGCATCCGGCAGCACCGACTCGAGCACGTCGAGCGATCTCGCGATCGGCTCGACCGACCTCGCGGCAGCCGGATGCCCCGCCAACGTGGTCATCCAGACCGATTGGAACCCCGAGGCCGAACACGGCCACCTCTACGAGCTGCTCGGCAAGGACTACACGGTCGACGCCAGCAACAAGCTCGTCTCAGGACCGCTCATGTCGAAGGGCGAATACACCGGAGTCAACGTCGAGATCCGCGCCGGCGGCCCGGCCATCGGCTTCCAGTCGGTGTCGAGCCAGATGTACACCGACACCGACATCACCCTGGGCTACGTCGTCAGCGACGAGGCGATGCAGGTGTCGGACTCGCTTCCGACGACCGCGGTGTTCGCCCCGCTCGACAAGAGCCCGCTCATGATCATGTGGGACCCGGCGACATACCCCGACGCGAAGTCCATCCCCGACGTCGTCGCCGAGGGCGCCATCGTTCGCTACTTCGACGGCTACACCTACATGGAGTACCTCAAGTCGAGCGGAGTCATTCCGGCCGAGCAGGTCGACGGCGGCTACGACGGAACGCCGGCCAGCTTCGTGGCCGCGGCCGGCAAGGACGCGCAGCAGGGCTTCGCCTCGGCCGAGCCGTACATCTACCAGAACGAGGTGTCGTCGTGGGGCAAGCCGGTCAAGTACCAGCTGATCCACGATCTGGGCTACCAGCCCTACATCTCGGCGATGGCCGTGCGCTCGGGTGAGCTCGAAGACCTCTCGCCCTGCCTCACCGCGCTCGTGCCCGTGCTCCAGCAGGCCGAAGTCGACTACTACGCCGACCCGGCCGCCGCCAACTCCCTGATCCTCGACCTCGTCGACCAGTACGACACCGGCTGGGTCTACACGCAGGGCGTCGCCGACTACTCGGTCAAGACGCAGCTCGAGCTGGGCCTGGCGAGCAACGGCGACAACGACACGATCGGCGACTTCGACACCGACCGCGTCGGCGATCTGCTCACGAAGGTCGCCCCGATCTTCGACAAGCTGGGAACGCCGGTCAAGTCGGGCCTCACGGTCGACGATCTCGTGACCAACAAGTTCATCGACACGTCCATCGGCCTCGACAAGTAGTCGACGAACAGTCGACGAATCGCACGAGTAACCGAACGAGCAATCGAATGAACCAGCTGCCCGGCGCACACGACATCACGGCGACGAACGCCCTGGCCGAGAGAGCGAGAGCCGAACGCGGCCAGCTCGCCTATCCCGACAGGGTCTGGACGAATCCGGGGCTCTCGGCCTCGGGCGAGGCCATCGACGACGTGGTGATCGTGGGTGCCGGGCAATCCGGGCTCGGCATCTACGAGGGGCTTCGCCGCGACGGCGTCGCGCGCATCCGTCTCGTCGATGCCGCCCCGCCCGGCCGGGAGGGCGTGTGGGAGACGTTCGCCCGCATGTCGACTCTCCGCACGCCGAAGATCCTCAACGGGCTCGACTTCGGACAGCCCTCGCTCTCCATCCGCTCCTGGTACGTGGCCCGCCACGGCCAGATCGCCTGGGACGAGCTGCACCAGATCGGCCGCAGCGACTGGGCCGACTACCTCGCCTGGTATCGCGAGACCCTCGAGATTTCGGTCGAGAACGGCGTGACCGTCACCGACGTGCGATCGAACGGCACGGATGGCGTGGTCGTCGACGCCCAGACCCCCGACGGCCCGCGGTCGTTCGCCGCGCGCACGGTCGTGCTCGCCACCGGGTACGACGGCGCGGGCAGCTGGTCGGCTCCGTCGATCGTGCAGGATGCCGTGGAACCGGCGCTCTGGAGCCACTCCAACGGCAACATCGACTTCGCCGCGCTCGCCGGCCTTCGCGTGGGCGTGATCGGGCATGGCGCATCCGCGTTCGACAATGCCGCGTCTGCGCTGGCGGCCGGCGCGACCAGTGCCGACCTGCTCTTCCGGCGCGCGACACTGCCTCGCGTCAACCCGCTCCGGCACGTCGAGACCGCGGCTCTGATGGGGCACTACCCGGCCCTGTCCGACGAGACCCGCTTCGCCATCGCGCGCTTCATCAAGCGCGTCGACCAGCCTCCGGCGGAGTCGGGCTACCGGGCCGCGAACGCGATGCCCGGCTTCGCGATGCATCCGTCGTCGCCGCTCGTCTCCGTCGAGCAGGTGGGGCAGACCGTGCACGTGACGACCCCGCACAGAACTTTCGTGTTCGACCACCTCATCTGCGCGACGGGGCTGCGAGTCGAGCTCGAGAACCGAGCAGAACTGCAGACGCTCGCCCCGCTCGTCTCGCGCTGGAGCCAGCAGCGGCCCGACCTCATGCAGACCGGCGAGGCGGACCGCACCCTGGGGCAGTACCCCTACCTCGGTCCGTCGTACGAGTTCACCCCGGTCGACGACGCACACCACTGGGTCTCGCGCGTGTTCGCGTTCAGCGGGCTGGGCTTCATCAGCCAGGGCCCGCACTCCACGTCGATCAGCGGGCACAAGCACGCGATCCCCCGCGTCGTTCGAGGAATCACGCAGCGCCTCCTGCTCGACGAGCAGCCCCGCATCCTCGACGACCTCGCGGCCTTCGACACCGCCGAGGTCTACCTCTGAACGCGACCAACCCAAGGAACCCGACGACCCTCTCCACCCCGACCGACCCCACCGCCCCACGAAAGGACCCACCCATGACCACGGAACTCACCGAGCGCATCCTCGAGGTGCACGACATCACGGCCGAGAACTTCGCCCCGTTCGGCACCCTGATCGAGCCGATGGAGGACGGCACTCCCTTCGGCGAGCTCGACGCCAAGCTCGACTTCAGCGCCGGAACACCCCGCTTCTACGCCATGAAGCTCGTAGGCCGCGGCACCTCGTTCACCCGCATCACGCGGCACCGCCAGGTGTCGCAGCTGCTCGCATCCGTCGGCGGACACGAGTGGGCGATCGCCGTCGCTCCCCCGCTCGACCCCGAGAACCCGGATGCCGCCCCGAACCTCGACGACATCACGGCGTTCCGCATTCCCGGCGACGTCGCGATCGCCCTGCACCGCGCCTCCTGGCACGCAGGCCCCCTGCTGCCGAAGGGCGCAGAGCAGTCGTTCTTCAACCTCGAGCTGGCCGACACGAACGTGGTCGATCACCAGAACTTCGAGATCGGCGCCACGCACGGCATCACCATGACCCTGGCGCTATGACGGAGGCCTCAGCCCCGGCCGAGCTGCAGCTCGATCCCCGCCTCACCGATCCGGATGCCGCCCGGCACGTCGCGCGGATGCTGCAGCAGAGCGCGGGTCAGCTTCCCGGCCCTATCGCGGGCGTGGATGCTCTCCGGAAACGCACGCGCAAGACTCGCGCCCCCGACGCGGCCGGCATCAGAACGGTCGACGTCTCGGTTCCGACGAGGGAGGGCGGAAGGCCGGGCCGACTCTATGTCCCCACCGAGGGATCGTCGGGCTCCGTGCTCTTCCTGCACGGCGGCGGCTGGATGAACGGCGACCTCGAGATGAACGATGCGCTCTGTCGAGACCTGGCCGTCGCATCCGGAGCCACCCTGCTCAGCCTCGACTATCGACTGGCTCCCGAGCATCCTTTTCCCGCCGCGATCGACGACTCGGCCGATGCCCTCCGCTGGATGGCGGCCGGCGCCGACGGCCGGCTCGACGAGGGCCCCCTGGCCGTGGCGGGCCACAGCGCCGGCGGAAACCTGGCCGCCGTGATCGCGCAGCAGAGTCGTGACGGGGTGCTGCCGGCGATCACGCATCAGCTGCTGCTCTGCCCCGTTCTCGACCACGACGTCGACCGCCCGTCGTACCTCGAGAACGCCGCCGGTCTGCCGCTGACCCGCGACGACATGATCTGGTACTGGCAGCTGTACCTGCCCTCCGTCGAGAAACGGTCGCATCCCGACGCGAGCCCGCTGCGCAACAAGAACCTGCGAGGGCTCGCGCCGGCCACGATCGTGGTCGCCGAGGCGGATCCCCTGTGCGACGAGGGCGTGGAGTACGCGCGCCTCCTCGACGAGCAGGGCGTCGACGTTCGCCTGCTGCAGCAGCCGGGCGTGCCGCACCTGTTCCTCAATTTTCCCGACATGCCCTCGAAGTCGGCGGCGATCGCCTTCGCCGGCGCTGCCCTGCGCCCCGCTCCCTGAGCTCGCCGAAGGGCGTGTCGGCGGCGGGCAGGTACCATACTGTCAACTGTCAACGAAAGGCGCTCATGGTCTTCACCGCACATTCTCCGCGCCCCCTCGCCATGGGAGAGCAGATCTCGCACAAGCTGCGGGTCGACATCATCTCGGGCTCGATCGCCGACGGCACCCACCTGTCGGAGGACAGCCTGGCCACCCGCTTCGACGTGAGCCGCGGCCCCGTGCGCGATGCGCTGCGCCAGCTCGAGAGCGAAGGCCTGGTCGACAACCGGCGCAAGCGGCTCTACGTGAGCTTCCGGGGCCAGCGCGACATCGAAGAGCTCTACTCCCTTCGCGAGAGCCTCGAGTCGATGGCCCTGCGACTGGCCATCGAGCGAACGAGCACGGAGGGCTGGGACGAGGTGCAGCAGCTCGTCGACGCGATGGCGGCGGCCGCGAAGAGCGGCGACCCCGAGGCGTTCGACCTCGCCGACATGGAGTTCCACACCAGCTTCTACCGCCTCTCCGAGCACCGCCGACTGGCGGAAGCCTGGCGCCCCTACCAGCGCACCTTCGAGGTTCTGCTCGACATGAGCAACACCGCAGACATGGATGCCGCGGTCATCGACCACCAGGGATTCCTCGACGTCGTGCGGGCCGGCGATCCGGATGCCGCGGTCGAGCGCTTGCACGACCACCTGATGCGGGCCAAGGGCCGCGTGAGAGACGCCATCCAGTGGTCGGCCGACTCGTCGACCGACGCGGTGTGACGCCGAAATCTAAGCCCGTCCACACCAACTTAGACAAAAACTGTTAACAGTTGCCAGAAAAGCTTGACGCGCCGATGGTGCATCTCATACGTTGACTGTTAACAAGTTACAGTTCCTCGATCAATGGCGACGAGCAACGCGGTTCTCCGGAACGCTGCCTGGGCCATAGAAAGCGACCCTCCTCATGGCGTCTCCCTCCTCGATCGGATCCGGTCGAACCGTGATCGTCGGCCCCGTGCGCTACGCAGAGCTCTGCGCCGCCGGCCGCGAGCTGCTGATCGAGAACGGCTTCACCCTCGTCGAGAACGAACGGTCCGTGCCCTGGACGGCCGACGACCTGGCCGCGCTGCTCCCGACGGCCGCGGCATCCGTCTGTGGCGTCGAGGTCTTCGACCGTGACGCCCTGGCCCTGGCGCCCGAACTCCGCATCATCTCCCGCCTCGGCGTCGGCCTCGACAACATCGACCTCGCCGAGGCCCGCTCCCGCGGCGTCGACGTGGTGAACGCCCCGGGCGGCAACGCCGCGGCCGTGGCCGAACTGGCACTGGGCCTGCTGCTCTCCGTCTACCGCCAGATCCCCGCCATGAACTCGGGAATCCGCACGGGAACGTGGGACCGCTTCGTGGGTGCCGAGATCTCGGGCAAGTCGATCGGCCTGATCGGCTTCGGCGCCGTCTCGCGGCTGCTCGCCCGTCGACTGGCAGGATTCGACGTCGACATCGTGGCCTACGACCCGTTCGGCGACACCGACGAGGCGGATCGCCTCGGCGTGCGCCTGGTCTCGCTCGAAGACGCGGTCTCGAACGTCGACGTCGTGAGCGTGCACGCTCCCCACGTCGAGTCCACCCACCACCTTGTCGACGCCGGACTGCTGGCATCGATGCGACCGGGCACGGTGCTCCTGAACACCAGCCGCGGCGGCCTCGTCGACGAGTCGGCCCTCACCGACGCACTCGAATCGGGCCACATCGCGGGCGCCGGGCTCGACGTGTTCGAGGTCGAGCCCGTCGCATCCGACAACCCGCTGCTCGCGTTCCCGAACGTGATCGCGACCACGCACGCCGCCGCAGACAGCCTCGAGGCCTACCACCGCATCGGACTCTCGACGGCTCAGGCCATCGTCGACGTCTTCTCCGGTCGACGCCCGCAGGCACTGGCCAACTGACTTCCACCCCGCATTCCCGCACCAGAACACTCCACGCACACTCACCCAGAGAACAACGGAAAGGATCAATGATGATCATTCGATCACGACGAAACCGACGGGCAGCCCTCGCGGCACCCCTCGCGCTCGCCCTCGCGGCAGGCCTGATGGCCTGCGCGGGCGGCGGCGGCTCCTCCTCGGAGAAGGTCACCGACCTCACCCTCATCGCGGCGAACAGCCCCTGGACCGAGGGACTGAAAGACCTCGCGACCGAATACGAAGACGAGACCGGGGTGAAGGTCAACCTCGAGTTCTACGGCAACGAGCAGCTGAACGACACCCTCAAGGTGAAGCTCAACGCCCAGTCGAGCGACTTCGACATCTACGGCTACCAGGTGCAGGACATCATGCGCGAGTTCAGCCGCAACGGCTGGCTCGCCGACATGACCGACTACGTCGAGAGCGACGCAGACTGGAACTGGGACGACTTCCAGGAGTCGTCGCGAGACGCCGTGACCCTCGACGGCGTCGTCTACGGCGTTCCCGTCATGACCGAGCGCCACATCATGTACTACCGCGCCGATCTGCTCGAGGCGGCGGGCATCCCCGTTCCCACGACGCTCGACGAGCTCGACGCCGCGGCCGCGAAACTGAACGACCCCACCAACGGCTTCTACGGCATCGCGATGCGCGGCGCCAAGGTGCCCCTCGTCACCCAGTTCTCCTCCTTCCTCTACAGCTATGGCGGCGACTTCCAAGACGAAGACGGCAACGCCACGGTCGACACCCCCGAGGCCAAAGACGCCTACGCCTTCTACGGCAAGCTGCTGAAGGACTACGGCCCTCCCGGAGCGACGAACATGGGCTGGCCCGAGGCATCCGCGATCTTCGCGCAGGGCAACGCCGCGTTCTACCTCGACGCCGACAGCCAGGCCTACACCTTCCTCGATCCGGCCAGCAGCGCCGTCGTCGACACCGTCGCATACGGCGCCTTCCCTGAGGGGCCTGCCGGATCGCATCCGTACAGCATCGTGCCGCAGACCGTGGGCATCAACGAGTACTCGAAGAAGAAGGACGCCGCCTGGGAGTTCATCAAGTGGGTCACCAACGAGGAGAACAGCAAGACGCTGCTCGCAGATGACACCGTGCCGAGCGCCCGCGACTCCTCGTGGGCCGACGACGCGGCGACCGCATCGTTCCCCGCCGGTCTCGTCGAGATCGTGCGCAACAGCGAGGGCACGGTCGGCCACGACCGCCCCCAGCTCGAGAAGGTGGCCCAGGCCCGAGAGATCGTGGGCGCACCGGCCATCAGCGCCATCGAGGGAGGGGACGTCGATTCGGCCGCCGACAAGGCCAACACCGACTTCCAAGACCTCCTCGACGGCGAGAAGTAACGCCTCGTGCCGGGAGGGCGCTGAAACATGCACCCTCCCGGCACACACCCTCGAACAACACCCTCCGACATCGAAGGCAGATCATGACAACGACCAGTCACCCGAGCTACCTCGCCCCGAAGAGGCGGCGCGGCAGCGGGCTCACCACGTGGGCCGACCGGCACATCAAGTGGCTGTTCACCGCCCCCGCCATCGTGTTCGTCGCCCTACTCATCATCTTCCCCATCGCCTACACGGTGTTCCTGTCGTTCACCGACTCGGCCAGCTCGGTGACTCGCCCCTTCTCGTTCGTGGGCTTCGAGAACTACGGCAAGTGGCTCGGCGACTTCGAGCGCTTCTGGCCCGCCGTCGGCCGCACCGCCTACTTCACGATCACCGCCCTCGTGATCGAACTCGTTCTCGGCCTCGCGATCGCACTCCTGCTGCGCAAGACCTTCCGCGGCCAGAGCATCGTGCGGGTCTTCATCCTGCTGCCCCTCGTCGCCACCCCCGTGGCCGTGGGCATGATGTGGCTGCTCATCTTCGAGCCCTCCATCGGCTTCGCCAACGTGCTGATGAAATCGCTCGGCCTGCCCGCGCAGCTCTGGCTGTCGGGAACCGATACGGCGCTCAACACCATCGTGTTCATCGACGTGTGGCAGTGGACCCCGATGGTCATCCTCATCCTCCTCGCCGGCCTGTCGACCCTGCCCGAGGAACCCGACGAGGCCGCCCGCGTCGACGGCGCCAACGCCTGGCAGAGGTTCCGGCACATCACCCTGCCCCTGCTGATGCCCACCCTGGCGGCCGCCGCCATCCTGCGCTCGATCGACGCGATGAAGACCTTCGACATCATCTACGCGACGAAGGGCCGCACCGGCGGCTCGAACAACGAGGCCGAGACGCTCAACATGCTCGCCTACAACGAGAGCTTCGGGAACTCGCAGTACGGCAGCGCCGCCGCCCTGCTGATGCTGTTTCTGATGTTCATCATCATCATCCTCACCGCACTCACCATCCTGCGCTCGAAAGGACACCGAGCATGACCGCCACCGCCCAGCGGCCCACGCGCTCCCCCGCCGCCGCCGCTCGCGTCTCGTCGCCGGCTCCCCGCCGCCGCAAGAAGCGCCTGCTCGGTCCGACCCTGCGCACCATCGCCATCGTGGTCGTCGTGCTCCTCTTCGTGCTCCCCCTCGGCTGGATGCTCATGGCCGCGTTCAAGACGAACCTCGACATCGTGACGCCGTCACGCACCTTCGACTTCACGCCGACCCTCGACAACTTCGGCACGGTGTTCGGTGCGCAGAACTTCGCCCCGTTCATCGTGAACAGCGTCGTCGTGGGTGTCGGCGCCACGATCGTCGCCCTCGTGCTCGGGGTCCCCGCGGCCTACGGCATCGCCCGGTACCGCATCCGCAACGCGACCGCGTTCGTGCTGCTCGCCCGCGTCATCCCGGGCGTGAGCCTGCTCATCCCCTGGTACTTCCTGTTCAGCCAGGTGCAGCTCGTCGGGACCTACACGGCGCTCATCCTCACCCACATCTTCGTGACGATGCCCCTCGTGGTGGCCATCATGGCCGGCTTCTTCGAGGGCCTGCCCGAAGAGCTCGAGGAGGCCGCCCAGATCGACGGCTCCAGCCGTGTCGGCGCCTTCGTGCGCGTCGTGCTGCCGCTCGCGCTTCCGGGTGTGGCGACCAGCGCGATCCTCGCATTCATCTTCAGCTGGAACAACTTCCTCTTCGCGCTCGTGCTCTCGAACCAGGAGACGCGCACCCTGCCCGTGGCCATCTCGAACTTCACCAGCTACGCCTCGGTCGACTGGGGCGGACTGATGGCCGCGTCGGTCATCATCACGGTTCCCGTGATGCTCGTCGCGCTGTTCGCGCAGCGCTACGTGGTCGCCGGTCTCACGGCCGGGGCGACGAAGGGATGACCGCGGGCACGCATCCGGTCGCCTGGATCCTGGGTGGCGGAAGCGGCATCGGGGCGGGTTCCGCCAGAGCCCTCGCCGAGGCCGGCTACACCGTGGTGGTCTCCGGCCGACGCGAGGTCGAGCTGCAAGAGGTCGTCGACGCGCACGACGGGCGGCCGGGCCGCATCGTCGCGCTGCCCGTCGACGTCTCCGCATCCGCTGGCCCGGCCAGCCCGGCGGCGGCCCTCGCGCACATCGAAGCCGAGCACGGCGAGGTGCAGGTGCTCGTCTACTCGGCCGGCACCAACGTGACTTCGCGCTACTGGAGCGATACCGACCCCGAGGACTTCGCGCGGGTGCTCGACGTGAATCTCACGGGCGCGGTCCGGGCCGTCCACGCCGTTCTGCCGGGCATGCGCCGGGCGCAGAACGGACTGCTGATCCTCGTCTCGTCGTGGGCTGCCTGGCGCTTCGCGCCCGCCGCGGGCGCCGCGTACTCCGCCAGCAAGACCGCGCTCGGAGTACTCGCCGAGACCCTGAATGTGCAGGAGCGCCAGCACGGCATCCGGGCCACGCACCTGTGCCCCGGCGAGGTGCGCACCGACATCCTCAAGACCCGACCGATCGTACCCACCGAGGCCGAGCAGCAACTCATGCTCACCGCCGACGACCTAGGCGAGACCGTGCGTTATCTCGCGGCGCTGCCCGCGCGTATCTGCGTCAACGAGCTCGTGATCACCCCGACCAGCAACACCTCCTACTCCGCGGCCAACGCGGCGGCTCGCGCACCCGCGGCCGACACACCACCCAGCAGAAAGCGAATCCCATGACACGCCGCGACATCCTGACCGCCGTTCCCGTCGCCTTCCACGACGACGGAACCCTCGACCTCGACGGCTCGCGCGAGATCCTGCGCTACGTCGCAGCATCGGGCAACGAGGGCGCGTTCGTGCTGGGCACCACCGGCGAATTCCCCTCGCTGAGCTTCGAGGAGCGCGGGCAGCTCACGGCCCTGAGCCTCGAGGAGCTCGCCGGCACCATGCGCGTCGTGGTGCACGTGGGCGCGCCCAGCCTCTACGAGGTGCTGCGGCTCATCGACCAGGCGCGAGACCTGGGCGCCACAGAGATCGCGGTGCTGACGCCCTACTACCTGCCCTCCGACGACGATGCCCTGCGCGCGTTCTTCACGGCGGTCGATGCGGCGGCCGAGGGCCTGTCGGTCTACGTCTACGTCTACCGCAAGCGCAGCGGCAACTTCGTGAGCGCCGAGCTCATGGCCGAGCTGGCCCGGCTGCCGCACATCGTGGGCGCCAAGGTCAGCGAGGAGCCCCTCGACGTCATCGCCCAGTACCGCGCGGTGGTGCCCGACGACTTCGTGCTCTACACCGGTGCCGACGCCGAGCTCACGGCCGCCGCCGACTTCGGCGCACAGGGTGTCATCTCGGGCGTCTCGTCGGTGCTCCCCAAGCCGTTCCGCGCCCTCGCCGCCGCCGCCGAATCCGGCGACCCCGAGCAGCTCGCGGCGGCACAGGCCGACGTCGACACCGTGGTCACGGCCATCGCCGGCAACATGGGTCGCATGAAAGCCGCCTACCGCGTGCTCGGGGTCAACGGGGGCACCACTCGCATGGCGATCACGCCTCCCGACGCCGATGCGCTGGCCGAGATCGAGCGCGTGACGGAGCTGCACCGCTGATGAGCACGTCCTACTCCCTCCCCGAGGTGCGCGACCGCGGCACGGTCGCACCGAAGACCGCCCATCTCATCGCCAGCGGAGACCTGCGCGAATCGGCCAACACCGCCGGCTGGCCCACCCAGCAGCAACTCGAGGCGGCCCTCACCGAGGCCTTCGCGAAGCAGGGCTGGAGCGTCGTGCGCGCCCACGGCGTCGACCCCGACACCGGCCACGGGTTCATCTCGAGCCAGCGCATGGGCCTCGACGTGTTCACCACGATTCCGCCCGACGCGCCGCTGATCGTGGCCGAGGCCGTGTGGCAGTACAGCCACCACGTTCTCGCCGGACTCCGCACGCACCGCGGTCCCATCCTCACCGCCGCCAACTTCGCAGGCGAGTGGCCCGGACTCGTGGGCCTGCTCGGCCTCAACGCCGGCCTCACCAAGATGGGCACCCCGTACTCCACGGTGTGGAGCGTCGACTTCACCGACGACTGGGCGCGCGACCGTATCGCCGAGTGGATCGCGACCGGCGGCATCCGGCACGACGATTCTCACGTGCGCGCGTTTGGGCCCGTCGACTCGCTCGCGGCGACGCCCGAGGTCGAGCTCGGGCGGGCGCTCGCCCACCAGCTGCAGACCGACAAGGCCATCATCGGCGTCTTCGACGAGGGCTGCATGGGCATGTACAACGCCATCATCGACGACGAGCTGCTCAACTCGATGGGCATCTACAAGGAGCGGCTCTCGCAGAGCGCCCTCTACGCCGAGATGCAGAAGGTCGACGACGAGACGGCGGATTCCGTCGGACGCTGGCTGCTCGACGCCGGAATGACGTTCCGGCTGGGCACCGACGATGCCACCGAGCTCACCGAGCGCCAGCTGCGCGAGCAGTACAAGATGTATGTCGCCGCGCTGCGCATCAGCGACGATTTCGGACTCGATGCCGTGGGCATCCAATACCAGCAGGGTCTCAAAGACCTGACCCCGGCATCCGATCTGCCCGAGGGGCTGCTCAACAACGTGGAGCGCCCGCCGGTCACGTCGCGCGACGGGTCACGCGTGCTCTGGGAGGGCAAGGCGCTTCCCCACTTCAACGAGGCCGACGAGGGCGTCGCCGCAGACGCGCTCATCACGAACCGGGTGTGGACGGCAATGGGGCTCGATCCCGCAACGACGCTGCACGACGTGCGCTGGGGCGAGGAGTTCGACGGGCAGTTCGTGTGGGTCTACGAGATCTCGGGCTCGGTTCCGCCGTCGCACTTCGAGAACGGGTACGCGGATGCGGTGGGCTGGCGGCAGGGCCCGGTGTTCTTCCCGGCCGGCGGTTCCACGATCACGGGCGTCTCGAAGCCCGGCGAGATCGTGTGGTCGCGGCTCTACATCGCGGGGGGCGAACTGCACCTCGATATCGGCCGCGCCTCGGCGGTGTCGCTGCCGGCCGAAGAGACGTCGCGCCGGTGGCAGGCGACCAACATCGAGTGGCCCATCATGCACGTGGTGCTGCACGGCGTCAGCCGCGACCAGTTCATGGCCCGGCACAAGGCGAATCACGTTCAGGTCGCGTATGCACCGGATGCGGCGACCGCCGATGCAGCCCTGCTTGCCAAGGCGGTCACCTTCACCGAACTCGGGGTGCACGTGCACCTCGCGGGCGACGTGCCCCTCGCTCCCTGAGCCGGTCGAGTTGCCCGAATCCGCCGCCTCATTCGCGATCGACGGGGCCGAATCGGGCAACTCGGCGGTCAGCCCAGCGGGGCCGGCTCTGCGGCGACTCCGAAGTTGTCTTTGAACACGAAGTCCGGGTCGACCTCGGCCTTGATCGCGCGGAGCCGCTGCAGCGTCGCCGGCGGAAAGGCCTGCGCCACGATCTGCTCGCCCGTGCGGCTCTCGAAGCTCAGATACAGACCGTCGAAGTGCTCCGCCAGGTCGTCCCACAGCTGTTCGAACCGCGCACTCCGCCCGACCGACGTGATCGAGAAGTTGGCCGACCTGTGGGCGTACGCCGTCGCATCCGGGGCCACGTCGTTGATCGCGCCGCCCACCGGGCGGATCTGGAACCACGGCGCCGAACCCGACGTCGCCAGCGCTGCGGCGGCCCGCGCGGTGTCGGCATCCAGATGCTCGACCAGCCCCGAGCGGAACGACGGCTCGCCCTGTCCGTTGTGTGCGACATCCGAGGCGTTGGCCATGACCGCCGCGTACGGCAGCAGTTGCACCTGCTGGCCGACCAGCGGCGCGAGCGCAGCGAACGGCTCGAGCCTCGCGATGATCGTGTCGGGATCGGAGGAGTTCACCACTCCATACATCTGGGCGGTCGCGGGCTCGGCCGGGCGACCGCCGCTCAGGATCACGAACAGCGTCGTGTCGCGGGGCGACTGCTCCTGCAGGGCTCCGAAGCGCTCGAGAAAGTCGGCCGCATCGTCGACCTGGAAGGCCAGCTGCGCCCATCCGACATCGCCCACCTCATCGGCCACGAAGTCGAACGACACCACGATGCCCACGTTCGCACCCGCGCCGCGCACGGCCCAGAAGAGCTCGGGGTTCTCGGTTGCCGAGGCGTGCGCCACCGTTCCATCGGCGAGCACCACGTCGGCGGCCACGATGTGGTCGATCGTGAGCCCGTGCTCGCGTCCGAGAAAGCCCACGCCGCCGGCCGTCGCGAGTCCGCCTACGCCGACCCCGCCGTAGTCGCCGCTCGAGAGCGCGAGTCCGTGGGGCTGCAGGGCGGCGGCCACGTCCATCCACCGGGCACCCGGGCCGATGCGCACGAGCCGAGTCTGCTCGTCGACCAACTCGATCTCGTTGAGGTTCTTGAGGTCGATCACAATGCCGCCGTCGTTGGTGCTGCGACCGCTGATGCCGTGGCCTCCACTGCGGATGCCGAGCGGCAGCGACGGGTGCCGGCGCGCGAACGCGAGCGCGTCGCGCACCTCGTCGATCGAGCGCGGACGCAGCACGAGCCCGGGCGCACCCCCTCGCATATAGGTGGAGCGCACCGACGCGTACGCCGTATCTCCCGGCTCGATCGCGGTCTCGCGCAGCGACTCGGGCAGCTCGTCGTAGGCGATGCCCTCGCGCCTCAGCGCGATCGCCCTGGCGGGCCGGATGCTGTCGGTCGCCACGGTTCCGCGGCTCGCGCGCTCCGTCGCCACCGCTTCACGCACCGGCTCCATGACCTGCTCGGCAAAGCGCTGCAGCACCGACGGGTCGTCGCCCATCACGATGAACGTGCCCACGCCGTCGTCGAGTGCCATGGTCGTGAGCTGGTCGACGCTCTCAGTGCCGGTGATGTTGAGCATCCTCCTGACTTCCGCAGGATTGCGCCCCGCCTCGGCCGCCGCGTCGTCGATGCGCGCGTTGCCCGATTGCAGGTCGCCGGGCTTGAGGTAGGGCAGGCTCGGCAGCCATCCATCGCCCTTCTCGCCTGTGAGCCGCAGCATGCGCGGCTTGTACGCGCCCACCCAGATCGGAATGTCGTGCGCCGGCGCCGGCCCCCGCTTCGCCCCGTTGACCGAGTAGTACTCGCCGCCTCTCAGCACGGAGCGCTCGCCCGCCGCCCAGATGCCGCGCATGATGTCGATGGCCTCGCTGAGGGCATCCACCGCCTGCCCCGGGGTCAGGCGGCGCCCGCCCATCGCCTCGATCGCATCCCAGAAGCCGCCCGCGCCCAGGCCGAGGTCGAAGCGGCCTCCGCTCAGCAGATCGAGCGACGCGGCCGCGCGGGCCGTGACCGGCGCCGGTCGCAAGGGCAGGTTCAGCACGTTCGGGGCGATATGGATGCGCGTGGTCGCCGATGCGACGAACGACATCAGCGTCCAGGTGTCGAGAAACGACGACTGGTAGGGGTGGTCTTGAAAGGTCACGAGGTCGTAGCCGAGGGTCTCCGACAGCTGCGCGAGCTGAACCGGAGCCTGCGGCTGGGCGGCCGACGGGGTGATGAAGGTGCCGAAACGGAGGGTGTGTCCGTAGTCCATGGTGCTACTTCTTCTCTGCGGGAGTGGTGTCTTTGTAGGCTGCTTCGGGGCGTTCGAGGTTGGCCGCGGCCCACTGTCCGAGCTGCTCGAGCAGGGGCAGCAGCTGCTCGCCCTGCGTGGTGAGGGCGTAGGTGACGGCGACCGGAGGCCCGGCGTCGACGCTGCGGGTGAGCAGCTTCACGTCTGCCAGGCCGGTGAGGCGGTCGGAGAGCATGGCGTCGCTGATGCCCGGAACGCCGCGCTTGAGCGCCGCGAACGAGAGCGCGCCGGAGCCGAGCGTCGAGAGGATCATGCCGTTCCACCGCTTGCCCAGGATGCTGAAGGCCAGGCTCACGGCGGCGTCGCAGGTGTGCAGGTCGATGGACGTGGCTTCAGGCTTCGGGGTCATGCCCCTACGCTACGCTGCTAGTTTTCTTAAAGCAACTCTGAAAAGCATAGTTCTCTCGCCGCGGTCGCCATCCGTCCGTCAGTCGATGCTCCTCTGCGCGTGATTGAGAGCGTTTTCTGACGGATGGATTCCCTTCGACAAGCTCAGGGAACGGGCGGGACGGGTAGTCTCGGTACGCTCGTAGCTCGCGGAGGAGGGGACTACATGAACGAGGTTGCTCAGGCCTATGGAGCGAGGGCCGCCGAGTACGTCGAGTTGCTCGGCTCCGTCGACGCCATGCACCCCTCCGATCGCGAGCTCATCGGCACGTGGGGCGACCAGCTCGTCGGCGCCGCGATCGATGCCGGATGCGGCCCTGGCCACTGGACGGACTTCCTCGCCCGACGCGGCGTCGACATCCGCGGCATCGACCTCACGCCCGCGTTCGTCGAGCACGCACGCCGCCGCTACCCCGAGCTGCGGTTCGCGACGGGCAGCGTCGACGCGCTGGACGCATCCGACGCCTCTCTCGGCGGCGTGCTCGCCTGGTACTCGCTGATCCACCACGCACCGGATGCGATCGGCTCGGCCCTCGACGAGATCGCGCGCGTGCTGCGACCCGGCGGGCTGCTGCTGATCGGGTTCTTCGTCGGCCCCGCCGTCGAACCCTTCGAACACGCGGTCACGACGGCCTACCGCTGGCCCGTGGCCGATCTGAGTGAGCGGCTGCGCGCATCCGGATTCGAGATCGTCGAGAGCCACACGCGCACGGGCATCGGATACCGCCCGCACGGCGCCATCGTAGCCAGGCGTTAGCTGCACCGGCCGGTCATGACGTTGTGTTTCACCGGGTGGCGAAGGGTTACGCGGGGTGTCTTGCGGAGCCCTCGGCTCCACGAGCATGGACCGCACCGCGCACGAGCCACTTTTCGAGGAGACCCCCATGACCATTCAGACCGAGGCGCCCACGTCGGCCGACGCGTCGACAGTACGGCGAACGGCGCTGATCTCCGCGTTCGCCGCCCCGAAGGGCTTCGGCGACGCCACGCTTCGCGACCCGCGTGCCGATGCGATCGAACTGCTCGGAGGCGTGCCCGACCCCAGCGTGCTGCCCTCGGCCGAGCTCGCCGAGGCCACGGCGCGCGTGCTCTCGCGGCCGGGCGTTCCGGCGCTGCAGTACTCGCGCACCGAGGGGATCTCGCCGCTGCGCGAATGGATAGCGGAGCGCGAGGGCGTCGCCGTGGAGCGCATCATCGTGACCAACGGAGGGTTCCACGGCCTCTCGCTCGCCATCCAGACGGTGGTCGAGCGTGGTGACCTGGTCGCCGTCGACAACCCGATCTTCCCGCTCTTCTTGCGGGGCCTCGAGTTGTCGGCCGCCGACATCCTGCCCATCCGGGTCGGGGCGAACGGACTCGACCTCGAGCAGCTGGCCGACCTCCTGCACGACGGCGCACGACCGAGCGCGCTGTACACCGTTCCCGACTTTCACAACCCGTCACAGGGGTCGCTGACGGCGGAGGGTCGCGCCGAACTCGTGCGGCTCGCCGAGCGCTACGGCTTCGTGGTGTTCGCCGACAACCCCTATCGCGAGCTCTGGTACTCGGGCGGGCCGGAGAGCTCGCGGGAGTTCAACGACTCACCGCAGGTCATCCACATCAACACCTTCACGAAGACTCTCGGGCCCGGCCTCCGTCTCGGATGGGTTGTCGCGCCGGAAGGCCGTTCGGCAGACATCCTCGCCCTGCGCAGCCGCCAGGATTCGCACAGCTCGACACTCGTGCAGGCGATCGTCGGCGAGCTGCTGACGAGCGACCCGACCCTGTTCGACAACAGCCTCGACCGCGCCCGCGCCCTGTATTCGGAGCGGGCCCGGGCTCTCGTCGCAGCGCTCGAGCGCGAGGCTCCGGGAGCGTTCGAGGCGACAGTTCCGGGCGGTGGACTGTTCTTGTGGCCGCGACTCGTCGACGAGGCGATCGACGCAGACAGGCTCGCAGCCGACGCCAGCGCCGAGGGCGTCGAGTATCAGCGCGGCGCGTTCTTCGCCTCCGGCCTCGGCACCGACGCCGCGCGCCACCTGCGGCTCGCCTACGGAAACGTCGACGTCGCCCTGCTCGAGGAGGCGGCCGCGCGCCTAGGCCGCGCGCTCCGCAGGCTGTAGCTTTCGGGTCGCTGCTCGCCCGCGACTTGCCACAAAATGCTCTCTCCAGCCAGAAACTGCGCGTTTTGCGGCAAGTCGCGGCCAGCCCGAGGCCAGAAGTGCGTCCGCGCCGCCGAAACCCAGAGTTAACACGGGTGAAACGGGCTCGCAATTGCGATCGCCCAGCATGAGAACATCACCTGTCAATCGACAGGTATTCGAGTGTTCTTCTGCGGAAGGTCGTGCCCATGAGCACCCTGGAACCAACCCCGATCCACCCCGCTCCATCCCAGAACCACAAGGTCTATCGTCAGGAACTGCACCGCGGTGTGGGCTCCTTCGCGTCGTTCGCGGCCGGATTCTCGTTCGTGTCCATCCTCACCACCGTGTTCCAGCTCTTCGGGCTCGGCTTCGGCATCGGCGGGGCCGCGTTCTTCTGGACCTGGCCGCTCGTGTTCGCGGGCCAGTTGCTCGTGGCCCTCAACTTCGCGCAGCTCGCCGCGCGCTGGCCCATCGCCGGCTCCATCTTCCAGTGGGCATCGAGACTCGCGGGCACCACCTTCGGCTGGTTCACCGGCTGGGTCATGATCGTCGCGCAGACCCTCACCGTGGCCGTCGCCGCGATCGCCGTGCAGGCCGTGCTTCCCGCCATCTGGGACGGCTTCCAGATCGTCGGCGGACCGAAAGCCGACCCCTCGCTGGCCTCGGCCACCGGCGCGCAGAACGCCGTGCTGCTCGGCGTGATCCTGCTCGTGATCACCACCGTCGTCAACATTCTCAGCGTGCGCATCATGGCCCTCGCCACGAGCGTGGGCGTGCTCATCGAGATCGTCGGAGTGGTCGTGCTGGTCGTCGCTCTGCTGCTCCTGCCCGCGCGCAGCCCCTCCGCCGTCTTCACCACCGACGGGGCGGGTGCCACCGACTCCCCTTACATCTGGGCCTTCCTCGCCTCGTCGCTCATGGCGGCGTACGTGCTCGTGGGCTTCGACTCCGCCGGCGAGCTGGCGGAGGAGACGCACGCTCCGCGCCGAACGATTCCCAAGACGATCATCCGAGCGGTCGTCGTGTCGGGACTCGGCGGAGCGCTGCTGATCATCGCCGCCCTCGTCGCCGCCCCCAGCCTGACCGACGGAAACCTCGCCGGCGGCGGAATCGCCTACGTCGTCACCGAGCGCCTCGGCCCGGTGTTCGGTCGACTGCTGCTCGTGGCCGTCGCGGTGGCCGTGTTCGCCTGCACCCTCGCGGTGCAGACATCCGGCTCGCGCATGATGTTCTCGATGGCCCGCGAGCGCGCCCTGCCGTTCTGGCGCACCCTCGCCGCGGTATCGCCGCGCACCGGTACCCCGATCGCCACCAGCGTGGTCGTCGGCGTGGGCGCGGCCCTCGCCCTCGCGGTGAACTTCGGACAGTCGGCCATCTTCACCGCCCTCTCGAGCCTCTGCATCGCCATGCTCTACCTGGCCTACCTCGGAGTCACCGTGCCGCTGCTCGTGCGCCGGTTCAGAACGCCCGGCCAGGGGTTTCCGCCCGGCGTCGACGAAGACGGCAAGCCGCTCTTCACCCTGGGCCGCTGGGGAATCCCGGTGAACGTAATCGCCGTGGCCTACCAGATCGGCATGGTCGTGAACCTGGTCTGGCCCCGCGCCGAGATCTACGACCTCACCGGCGAGACCTGGTGGCTGCAGTGGAGCGCCCTGCTCTTCATCGGCGCCACGCTCGTTGCGGGCTTCCTCGTGCACCGCCACGGCCGCAGCCGACACGGCGCGATCCTGCTCGGACACCTGCCGACCTCGGCCGTGCCCGGGGCGCAGGCGGGCGCCGTTGCCACGATCGCCTAGGCAGACCCGAACCCGATCACGAAGCCCCACCCGCACCACCCGAAAGAGAGCACCGGCACCATGACCTCGATAGCCGACGACCACCAGACCGACAGCGTGCTGGCGGCGAGAGCCGACGCACGCGCGCAGGCCGAACGCACCTCGGAGTACATGCCCTACCGGCCCGCCTCGTCGTCACCCGTGGTCCCCGCGGGGGTCGATCGCGACGCCCTCGTCTGGGCCGAGACGGTCGCCCCCGGCGGGTACACCCACAAGGTCATCGCCCGCGGCACCCGGCTGCGGCTCGACGACCCCACGGGCACGGCGTGCGCCCACGTCGTCGTGTTCAACGCCCTCGAGACAAACGAACGGCTCAACGTGGCCGACACCATCAAGATCCCGTGGCAGGCATACCTCGGCACAGGCCACCCGCTACTCTCCGGCGACGGCCGCGCGCTGGCCACGATCACGGCCGACACCTCGGGCCACCACGACACGTTCTGCGGCACGAGCACCGACGAGTTGACCACGGCGAAATACGGATCGGCGGCTCCCGAGGGGCCGTCGCCATCCGGCCGCTCGCGCTTTCTGCTGGCCGCGGCCAAGCACGGGCTCACCGGGCGCGACCTGCCGCCGAGCGTCTCGTTCTTCCAGGGCGTTCGGGTCGAACCGGATGGCGCGCTGACCTTTATCGGCAGCGCCGGTTCGGGCGCGCACGTCGAGCTGGTGGCCGAGCTTCCGCTGGTCGTGCTGATCGTCAATGTGCCGCACCCGCTCGATCCGGCCGACGACTACCTGGTCGGACCGCTCGTCGTTCACGCCTGGCCGGGCGAGCCCACCCTGCCCGGCGACCCGCAGTTCACCGCCACGCCCGAGGTGAACCGCGCCTATCTGAACTCGATCGACTACGCGAAGGCCCGAGCACTGTGAGCACCAGCACCACCACCCACACCGTTGCAGGCCGCGCCCTCGTCACGACGGTTCCCGTCGGCGCCCACTACGTCGACGGCACCACGCTCGACCCGAACGGGCCCCTCGCATCCGGCCCCGTGGTGCTCGACCAGACCGTCGCCCCACTCGCGCCCTGGTCTGCGCGGCTCCTCGCCGGGCAGACGCTCACCATCGTCGACGTCGGCGGCAACCAGTCGGCCGACTTCCTGGTCTACAACGCGCACGACACCGACGAGCGCTACTCGGCGCCCGACACCCTCGCGTGGCAGGGCAACGCCTACCTCAGGGAGGGATCGGTCCTCCGCTCCAACCTCGGCCGCCCGCTGATGACCGTGACCGGTAACGAGATCGACAGGCAGGACACGATCGGGGGCGCCTGCTCGAAGGAGTCGAACACGCTGCGCTACGGGTTCCACACCGAGCACCAGCACGGCTGCCGCGAAAACTTCCTGGCCGAGGCCGCCCGCCACGGATTGGGCGCCCGCGACCTCGTCTCGAACATCAACTGGTTCATGAACGTGCCCGTCGAGCCCGACGGCGCGCTCGGCATCGTCGACGGCATGTCCGCTCCGGGCAAGCGCGTCGCCATCCGGGCCGAGATGGACGTGCTCGTGATCGTCTCGAACTGCCCCCAGATGAACAATCCCTGCAACGACTTCAACTGCACCCCCCTGCGCATGCTGGTCACCGACCCGCTGCGCGAGACAGGACCGGACAACGCATGACCCCCGCCTTCGACACCTTGCTCATCGCGAACAGGGGCGAGATCGCGCGCCGCATCATCCGCTCGGCGCGCACGCTCGGCCTTCGAACGGTCGCGGTCTACTCCGACGCCGACCGCGCCGCCCCGCACGTGCGCGAGGCCGACGAGGCCGTGCGCCTCGGGCCTGCACCGGCCCGGGAGTCGTACCTCGACATCGACGCGATCCTCGCCGCCTCCGCGCGGCTGGGCGTCGGCGCCATCCACCCCGGCTACGGCTTTCTGTCGGAGAACCTCGAGTTCGCCCGACGCGTCGAGGCCGCGGGCATGAGCTTCATCGGCCCCACGGCCGCGCAGATCGCGTCGTTCGGCGAGAAGCACACGGCACGCGAGCTCGCCGCCCTCGCCGGCGTGCCGATGCTCGCCGGAACCGGCCTGCTCTCCTCTACCGACGAGGCAGTCGGGGCCGCCGAGAGCATCGGACTTCCGGTCATGCTGAAAGCCACCGGTGGCGGCGGCGGAATCGGCATGCAGGCCTGCACCACCCTCGACGAGGTGCGCGAGGCCTACGACCGGGTCGCCCGTCTCGGCGAGAAGAACTTCGGCTCGGCCGGCGTCTTCCTCGAGCGCCTCGTGCGGCCGGCCCGCCATGTGGAGGTGCAGCTGTTCGGCGCGGGTGACGGCCGCGTCGCCGTGATCGGCGACCGCGACTGCTCGCTGCAGCGACGCAATCAGAAGGTCATCGAAGAGGCGCCCGCTCCCGCGCTTCCGGATGCCGTGCGCCGGCAACTGCACGATTCCGCCCGGTCGCTCGCGGCGTCGGTCGGGTATCGCTCCGCCGGCACCGTCGAGTTCGTCTACGACCCGATCCGCGAGGAGGCCTCGTTCCTCGAGGTGAACACCCGGCTGCAGGTCGAGCATCCGGTCACCGAGGAGGTCTACGGCGTCGACCTGGTGGCTCTGATGCTGCGCCTCGCCCGCGACGGCGCCGACGGCATCGACCCCGCGATCTTCACCACTCCGTTCGAACCGAGCGGCCACGCCTTCGAGGCCCGCGTCTACGCCGAGGATCCCGACAAGAACGGCCTCCCCAGCTCGGGACTCGTTACCCAGGCCGCCTTCCCCGGCTTCGGCAGCCCGGCCCTCACCGGCGTGCGCATCGACGGCTGGATCGAGACCGGCCTCGAGGTGTCGCCCTACTACGACCCGATGCTCGCCAAGGTCATCGCCGCCGCTCCCACCCGCGACGCCGCACTCGATCTGCTGCGAGAGGGACTCGACGCCAGCCGCGTCGACGGCGTCGTCACCAACCTGGGCCTGCTGCGCTCGCTCACCGACGAGACCGGCCTGCGCGCCGCCGCGCACTCCACCTCCACCCTCGACAGCACGGCAGATCCCGATCCTCGCATCGACGTGCTGGATGCCGGCGCGATGACGACGGTGCAGGACATGCCGGGCCGCACCGGCTACTGGCAGGTCGGCGTGCCGCCGAGCGGCCCGATGGACGCCGTCTCGTTCTCGGAGGCCAACCTCGCCGTGGGCAACCCCGCCGGCGCACCCGGCCTCGAGATCACGGCCACCGGGCCCACCCTGCGATTCAGCGCGCCGGGCCTGATCGCCCTGACCGGCGCACCGGCATCCGCGACCCTCGACGGCGCCGAGCTGCCGATGTGGCAGCCGGTCGAGGTGGCCGCCGGCAGCGTGCTGAGCATCGGCACCCTGCACGGCCCGGGCCAGCGCTCCTACCTCGCCATCCGGGGCGGCATCGACGTGCCGCTGTACCTCGGAAGCGCGTCGACCTTCACGCTCGGCGGATTCGGCGGGCACGCCGGCCGCGCCCTGCTGCCGGGCGACGTGCTGCGACCGGGCTCGCCCGACTCCGACGCAGCACATCCGGCCTTCCCCGCGGGCACCCGTCTCACGCGGGTCGGCGGCGCCACCCCCGCCGATCGACGGCCGGCGCTGTCGACGAACTGGCAGATCGGAGTCACGGAGGGGCCGCACGGGGCGCCCGACTTCTTCACCCGCGGCGACCTCGACGTCTTCTACTCCACCGACTACACGGTGCACTACAACTCGGCGCGCACCGGCGTGCGCCTCGACGGCCCGCGCCCGGAGTGGGCTCGCGAAGACGGCGGCGAGGCGGGCCTGCACCCCTCGAACATCCACGACAACCCCTACGCGGTCGGAGCAATCGACTTCACCGGAGACACCCCGATCATCCTCGGCCCCGACGGCCCGAGCCTCGGCGGCTTCGTCTGCCCTGCGGTGGTCGCGAGCGGCGAACTCTGGAAGCTCGGGCAGCTGCGCCCCGGCGACACCATCCGCTTCGTTCCCGTGCGCGAGGCCGACGCGGCCGCGCTCGACGCCGACCGCGCCTCGTTCACCGTCGCGACCTCCGGCGGCGACGGCGACGACGGCGTGATCGACCGGCTCGAGGCGACCGACGCGCGGCCCTCGGTCACGTATCGCCGCGACGGCGACGACAATCTGCTCGTCGAGTACGGCGACCTCACGCTCGACCTGGGGTTGCGGATGCGCGTGCACGCGCTGATGGAGAGATTGCAGAGCGAGTCGCCCCAGGGCGTGCTCGAGCTGACGCCCGGCATCCGGTCGCTGCAGATCCACACCGACTCCTCCGAGCTGAAGGCCACCGCGCTGGCGGGGCTGCTGCGCGAACTCGAGCAGGACATCCCCGCGACCCACGAGCTGGTCGTGCCCTCGCGAACCGTGCGACTGCCGCTGTCGTGGGACGACCCGGCGACCCACCTCGCCATCGAGCGGTACATGAACGGCGTGCGCTCCGACGCGCCCTGGACTCCGTCGAACATCGACTTCATCCGCCGCATCAACGGGCTCGACTCCGTCGACGACGTGCTGAAGACCGTGTTCGACGCGACCTACCTCGTGCTCGGACTCGGCGACGTGTACCTCGGGGCGCCCGTGGCCACGCCGCTCGACCCGCGGCACAGGCTCGTGACCACCAAGTACAACCCCGCCCGCACCTGGACCGCCGAGAACTCGGTCGGCATCGGCGGAGCCTACCTCTGCATCTACGGCATGGAGGGCCCCGGCGGTTACCAGTTCGTCGGACGCACCGTGCAGGTCTGGAACCGCTTCCGCCGCGGCGGCCTGTTCCAGGAGAATCCGTGGGCGCTGCGCTTCTTCGACCGCATCGAGTGGTACCCGGTGGGCGCCGACGAGCTGCTCGAGCTGCGCGCCGAGACCGACGCCGGCCGCGGCGAGTTCGAGACGCGGGAGGGCACATTCGCGATCGCCGACTACCAGCGCTTCCTCGCCGACAACGATGACTCCATCGCCGATTTCCGCGAGACGCAGGCGCGCGCGTTCGGCGAGGAGAAGGAGCGCTGGCGCGCATCCGGCGAATTCGATGTGCGCCCCGACGAGAAGGCGAGCGCGCCGGCCAACGCCGTCGTCGTCGCCGAGGGTTCGTTCGGCGTGGCCGCGCCGTTCACCTCGACGGTGTGGCAGATCGCCGTCGAACCCGGTCAGGCGGTGAGCGCCGGCGAGAAGCTGATGGCGCTCGAAGCCATGAAGATGGAGTCATCCGTCTCGGCCACACACGACGGCATCGTGGGCGAGATCCACGTGCGACCCGGGGACCAGGTGTCGCCCGGCCAGATTCTCATCTCGATCATTGGAGCAGCAGCATGACCCTCACCCCGACAGCAGTAGACCGGGTCGACGCCGCCTACCGGCGCATCGACGCCGTCGACCGCCCCGAGATCTGGATCAGCCTGCGCGACCGGCAGGACGCGCTCGACGAAGCGGCGGCGATCGACGCCCGCGTCGCCGCGGGTGAGAGCCTGCCCCTCGCCGGAACCGTGGCCGGCGTCAAGGACAACATCGACGCGGCCGGTTTCGACACCACGGCGGCCGCGCCCAGCTTCGCCTATCGGCCGGATGCGGATTCGACCGCGGTCGGCCGGCTTCGGGCGGCCGGCGCCGTGATCATCGGCAAGACGAACCTCGACCAGTTCGCGACCGGACTCGTGGGCACCCGCAGCCCCTTCGGCGCGGTGCGCAACGCCTGGCGACCCGACCGCATCTCCGGCGGATCCAGCTCGGGATCGGCCGTGGCCGTGGCGCTCGGCATCGTCGACGTCGCCCTTGGCACCGACACCGCCGGGTCGGGTCGCGTGCCCGCGGCCCTTAACGGCATCGTCGGCGTCAAGCTCACCCGCGGTCGCATCCCCACGACCGGAGTCGTGCCGGCCTGCCGCACCCTCGACTGCGTCACCGTCTTCGCGCGCGAGGTCGGCCTCGCGCGCCAGACGGCGGAGCTGCTCGCCGGCCCCGACGGACTCGACCCGCTGGCGCGCACGCTCGAGGAGCAGGCCCAGCACGCGACGGCCGCCGCGCTTCCCCCGCGACCCCGTGTCGGCATCCCCACCGCTTCGCAGCTGGAAGGCCTGGCACCCGGCTGGGCCGAGGCGTTCCACGCGGCGGCAGATCGCCTCGCCGCAACCGGCGTCGACATCGTCGAGGTCGACATCTCCGCCCTCCTCGAGGCCGCGCAGATGCTCTACAACAGCGCCTTCGTCGCCGAGCGCTACGCGGCCGTGGGCGCGCATATCGACGAACACCGCGACCTCATCGGCACCGAGCTCGACCCGTCTGTTGCCACCATCGTGCTGGGCGGCGCCGATCGCACCGCCGTCGAGCTGTTCCACGCGCGCGAGGAGCTCGACCGGCTCGGCGCCGTCGCGACAGCCGCCCTCGACGGATGCGACGCCCTGCTCACCCCGACCACCACGTGGCATCCGACCCTCGACGAGATCGCCGCAGACCCGATCGGCGGAAACAGCCGCATGGGGCGCTACACGAACTACGCCAACCTGCTCGACATGGCCTCGTCCTCCGTTCCCGCCGGCACCGTCGACGGACTTCCGTTCGGCGTCATGATCACCGCGCCCGCCTTCCACGACCTCGCCGTGCACCAGCTGGCAGAACGCCTGCTGTCGCCGACCATCGACATCCTCGTGGTCGGGGCCCACCTCGCCGACCAGCCGCTGAACCACCAGCTCGTCGCGGCCGGGGGCTCGTTCGTGCGCAGCACGACGACCAGCGCGGACTACGCCCTGTTCGCGCTCGACACCACGCCGCCCAAGCCGGGCCTGCTGCGCGTCGACCACGACGGCGCGTCGATCGCCGGTGAGATCTGGTCGCTGCCGGCGGCCGGATTCGGGGTGTTCGTCGCATCCCTGCCCTCGCCCATGACCATCGGCCGGGTGACTCTGTCCGACGGCGGAGTAGTGTCGGGGTTCCTCTGCGAGCCGATCGCCACGGTCGGTGCCGAGAACATCAGCGGGCACGGCGGATGGCTGGCCTGGCGACGGGCGCAGGCCTCGATCTAGTGAGAGCATGGCACCCATGAGTTCCGTCTCCACCTCCGGCTCAAGCGCGGGCTCCGGGTCCGGCTCCGGCTCCGGCAAGGCGGGTCGGCCCCGGGCCAGCGCCCAGACGCCGAATCCGACCCTGAGCTCGCGGGAGCAGATCCTCGACGCCGCGGCGGCGCTGTTCTCCGAGACGGGGTTCTCGGGAACGTCGACGCGCGCGATCGCCGATCGGGTGGGCATCCGGCAGCAGTCGCTCTATTACCATTTCGCCGGGAAAGACGAGATCCTCGCGGAGCTGCTGAGCGGGTCGGTGCGCCCCAGTATCGACTTCGTTCAGCAGGTCGAGGCGCGCATCCCGCACGACATCACGCCGGCCGGAGCGCTGTTCGCGCTCGCCAGCGTCGACGCCCGAACCCTGCGGCAGACACCGCACAACATCGGCACGCTGTACCTCCTGCCCGAGATCCAGGAGCCGCGCTACGACGCGTTCCGGGCCGAGCGGGAGCAGCTGCGCGCGAGCTACGGCCGCCTCGGCGCGGCTGCGGCGCATCCCGATGTGGCGGCCACGATGAGCGAGGAGAGGATCGGCGACGTGCTGATTCAGCTCGCCGAGCTCGTGATCCGGCTGCGCCGCGACGGGGGTGCGGTAGCGGGCTCGTCGGCAGACGCCTCCGACGACGACTCCACGATCGCCGCCTCGTGCCTGCGCGTGCTGGGCCTGTCGACGGCGCAGATCGCCGCCGCCCGCGAGGAGGCCGACGCGGTCACCGCGCTCGAACCGCTCAGCGCTGCCACGCGCTGAACGCGGGGTCGTGCCCGGGCCAGACCTCGACGCCCGGCTCGCCAGCCAGGTCGGCGAGCCGCTCGATCGACCGTTGCGCGGCATCCTCATCGCCGGCGACCGCCGTCCACCCGCACGGGATGCGCTCGGTCAGGTTGCGCTGCAGATCGGCGGCGTCGCACGCGAGCACGATAGAGCGCTCGGCCAGGTCGACGCGGAACGACTGGTGGCCGGGGGTGTGGCCGCGAGTGTCGAGCGCGGTGAAGCCCGGCGCGAGGATCGTGTCACCGTCGACCAGCAGCACCTGCGCGTCGGCGTCGAGGACGTCTGCGGCGACGACGATCTCGTGCCGACCGATTCCGGTCTCGAGCCACTGCCACTCCCGGCGCTGCACCACGACAGGCGTGCCATTGGGGGCGAGGCGCAGGCCTCCGGTGTGGTCGAGGTGCAGGTGCGAGATGACGCAGAAGGCCAGGTCGCTATAGTCGAGCCCCGCAGCCGAGACTCCCTCGGCGAGTGCGTCTCCGGGCGGCACGACGGCCGTGTAGCTCTCGTAGTCGTAGTGGGCGGCGCGGCGCTCGGGGTCGCGCACGCCGTCGAGGTTGAACCCGCCGTCGACGAGCGCCCAGCCGTCGTCGTAGACGACGATCGCGCCCGTGACCGGCTCGAGCAGGAACCGCTTCGGGTCGCCGCCGCGCACCGACAGCGACTCCTGGATGGGCTCGTAGCCCAGCACCAGCGGCACGACCCTGCGCGGGACACCGGCGAGATCGAAGGGGCTGCTCCAGTCGCGCACGCTGCACTTCATGGGGTCTCCTCCGGTGACGCTCCATCTGGAATAGAACTCTTGTGGCCCGTTCCAGATTGGATACAATATAGGTCAAAGCGAATCCATTCTATTGTTTTCCCGCCCAAGATTGTTCCCCAGCCCGAGATTGTTCCCAGCCCGAGGACGCCATGACCGACGCCATTGACATCAACATCCCCATCCACGGCGAGATGCTGCACTGGGGCCGACGCCCCACCTTCGAGATGGTCGAGCAGATGGCCGACGGCTACGCATCCGACGTCTCGCGCTGGCTCATTGGCGCCCACACCGGAACGCACGTCGACGCTCCCTCTCACTTCGTTCCCGGCAGCACCACCGTCGACCAGATCGCCCTCGACAACGTCGTGGGGCCGGTTCGTGTGCTCGACCTGCGCCACGTCGTCGAGGAGATCACGGCGGCCGACCTCGCCGCGGCCGGCGCCGAGGGCGCCGCGCGCGTGCTCTTCCGCACCCGCAACTCGACCGACGCGCTGACCCGGCCGGAGAAGTCGGAGACGTGGGTCGGGCTCGGTCCGGATGGCGCCGCGTGGCTCGTCGAGCAAGGCGTGCTCTTCGCGGGCATCGACTACATGACCATGGAGGCGCCCGCGAACACCGCGACGTGGCCGACTCACGTGGCCCTGTGCGGCGCGGGTGTGGTGATCCTCGAGAACGCCGATCTCTCGGCGGTCGAGCCCGGCGACTACCTGATGGTCTGTCAGCCCGTGCCGTTCGCCGGTCGCGAGGCCGCCCCGGCACCGACCGTGCTTCTGCCGCTTGCTGCGTAAGTCGTCTTCTATGAATACGGAGAGCCCCATGCATCTCGTCCTCGTTCACGGAATGGGCGGAACCCCCTTCACCTGGTCCTCCGTCGTTCCGCTGCTCACGGAGCGCGGCTACTCCTTCTCCCTGGCCGACAACCTCTCACAGTCGCTGTACGACGACGAGGCCAACGTGCGCGCCCTGATCGACGCCGTCGATGGCCCCGTGCTGCTCGTCGGGCACTCCTACGGCGGCGCCGTCATCACCGCCGCAGGCACGCACGATCGGGTGGTCGGCCTCGTCTATGTCGCCGCGTTCGCCCCCGACGGCGGCGAGTCGGTGCAGCAGATCGTCAGCTCCTACGAGCCGGCCGAGGTGTCGAAGTACTTCACGCGCGGCGCCGACGGCGAGTGGATCCCGGCGACCGATGAGGAGTCGTGGCGCGAGCTCGCCTGGGACGTTCCCGAGGAGGTGCGCCTCGCCGGTCGTGCCGAGAGCAGGGTCTCAGCGGATGCGATCTTCACGCAGTCCACGACCGTGCCCGCCTGGGCGTCGAAGCCCAGCTGGTACCTGATGGCCACGAGCGACAAGCACCTGCGCCCCGAGATCCAGCGCGACATGGCGAAGCGCATGGGCGCGACACTCGACGAGGTCGACACCAGCCACGCGATACCGCACGCGGCGCCCGAGCGCGTGGTCGCGACGATCATGCATGCGATCGAGAGTGGAGAGCCTCTTCCCTCGGGGCTCGGATGAGACGGAGCACGGCGAGGCCGGCGATCACGGCGGCAATGCCGGCGACGAGCAGCGTGCCATCGAGGCCGGAGGCGAAGGCCGTATGAGCGAGGTCGGTGAAGCCCTCGGAGTGGTTGGCTTGCGCTATCAGGGTTTGCGCTTGCCCTCCCGCTAGGAGCATCGCCTTGTCGTGAGGAAATGGCAGGCCGGCGACGTCAAGCGCTGTGGCGGCGTGCGCACTGAAGGTACTTCCGAGGATGGCGACGCCGAAGGCGAAGCCCAGCTGGCCGGCAGTATTGACGGCGCCGGCCGCCATGCCACTGCGAGCAGGGCCGACCGCAGCAGCTCCCGTGGCACTGAGGGTCGGGGTGGCCAGGCCGACGCCGATGCCCGCGATCAGCAGTCCGGGTAGCAGCGCCGGCCAGCTCGACCCACGGGTGACGAGGAGAGCGCTGAGGAGGGCTCCGGCACCGATGAGTACAAGTCCGATTCCGATCATGCTTCCGGCGCGGGCATGAGCGATGAACCGGCCAACGATGAGAGACGCCGCGAATGAGGCCACCGGCAGCGGCAGGGAGGCGAGGCCGGCTTGAACGGGCGTCAGGCCGAGAAGGGTCTGCATCCAGATCGAGGTGTAAGGAAGGTACCCGTAGGCGGAGAAGTAGAGCACGATGCCGGCCAGGAGGACACCGACGAACGTGGGCTGACGGAAGAGAGCGAGATCGATCAAGGGATGCAACGCGCGACGCTCAATGAGAATGAAGGCGATCAGCCCGATCGCGCCGATCCCGAGGAGGAGCAGAACGCTGCTGGAACCCCAGCCACTCTCGCCAGCACGGATCATGGCGAACGTGACCGATCCGATGGTGATGGTGAAGACGAGGAGCCCCGCGATGTCGATTCGCTCGCGCGTGGAGCGTGGGTCGCGTGGCAATACGCGTCGCGAGAGCAGGATGGCCACGATGCTGACAGGAACGTTGACGAAGAAGATCCACCGCCATGAGATCCCCTCGGTGAGAACACCGCCGAGGACAGGCCCGAGGGCGGCCGCGGCACCACTGATCGCTCCCCATACGCCGTACGCGGTTCCGCGATCACGTCCCCGGTAGGAGCCATTGATGAGTGCGAACGTGGTGGCGAACATCGCTGCAGCTCCGGCGCCCTGCAAACCGCGTGCGGCAACGAGGATGCCCGCGTGGGGTGCGAACCCGCAGACGATGGAGGCAACAGCGAAGAGCACGAGCCCGAGAAGGTAGAGCTTCTTGTGCCCGCTGAGATCGGCAATGGCGCCCACGCCCATCAAGAGGGCAGCCAGGGCGAGGGCATAGGCGTCGACCACCCACTGCAACGACGAGAACACGGTTCGAAGATCCATCGCCATAGAAGGCAGGGCGACATTCACAATGGTCACGTCGACCAGGAGCATGAACGTGCCGAGACAGATCGCCACCAGGGGCAGCCACTTCCGCATGAGAGGTTTCCTTTTCCTTGATGACTGACGACGGACTCGTGCCGGCGGTCAGCGAGAATTGTCGGGCCACCAATCGGGCCAGACCTGGGGCGTTGCGCCGGCGATGATCGCGGGCAGGCCGACCAGCGGCGTGATGCGAAAGTGAATGATGCCGGCTTGCACCATGGGGTATCGGTTCACATGGGTCGTAGCGGCAGCGAGATCCTCCGCGTCCAGGAGCAGGACGGCGTCTGCATAGCTGTCGTCCATATAGGCCTCTCGGATGACGCGCTCCCCGTAGAGGGTGCGCGCCGTATCCATCTCTGCAGCCATCAGCTCGTACGCCTGCGCGGTGGTGTAGTCAGAGGTGCGCTCTCCGATGGCGAGGAACCGCATGGTCAGTGCCTGTCGATCGAGAACAACGCGGCCGCGTTCGTGCCGCGGATGGCCTCGATGGCGTCGGCGGGCACGCCGGCCATCTCGAGGCGGCCGACGGGGTCTTCGAGGCCCATATCGAAGGGATAGTCGCTGCCGAGCATGATCTGGTCGGCGCCGAGAGACTCCACCAGGTGTCGCAGCTGCATGTCGGAGTACACCAGAGCATCGACGTGAACGCTCCGGAACTGAGTACTCGGCCGGGTTGTCGTGGTGTGGGCATCCGGGCGCTGCTCCCAGGCATGGTCGGAGCGGCCGAGATACGCGCCCAGATAGCCGCCACCATGGGCCGCCCACAGGAGCAGCTTCGGGTGACGCTCGAGAATGCCGCCGAAGATGATCCGGGACAGCGCCAGGGTGGTTTCCACCGGGTTCCCGACGGTGTTGAAGAGGTAGTAGTCACTGAGTCGTTCACCCAGCGAGCACCCCCAGGGGTGGATCATCACCACCATCCCCAGCTCGGCCGCTGTTGCCCAGAACGGTTCCAGGTCCGAGTGGTCCAGCTCCCGGCCGGGCCCCGCGGTGGTGCTGATCTGAATCCCTCGCAGCCCCGCGTCGTGAGCCACAACCAGCTGCTCGACGGCGAGAGACGGATGCTGCAGGGCTACCGTTCCGATGCCGTAGAGGCGCTCTGGGGCCAGGGCGCAGTGTTCGGCGACGGCGGCGTTGGTGGTGGAGACGATCGAGGCCGCGAGGTCTTCGTCGGCCCAGTCATGAGGAGACGGAAGGGGACTGACCAGCTGCACGTCGATGCGACTGCGATCCATCCACTCCAATCGCTCCTCGATAGAGGTGAGCTTCTGCCAGACACCGGGCATGTTGGCCCGATTGACATCTGCGGACGCCGCCCCCATCGCCACCGCATCACTCAGGCGCTGGTGGTCAGCCCCGGGGGCGCTGGCAATGAGTCCCTCAACAGCGGGAACGGCGAGGTGTGCGTGGGTATCGATAGTGAAGGAAGACATGACCTCAGACTGAGCCACGTCGACTGTTTTCGCCTGACCCTCGCCAGCATTGCTCTTTTCTCGACGTTGAGACATGATCTGACGATGGAAACTGACAATTACGACGAGCTGGACAGGGCTCTTGCGCACGCGCTTCAGGTGAACGGGCGTGCGCCCTTCCGATTGCTGGGAACGGTACTCGGGGTGTCGGATCAGACGGTCGCGCGGCGGTACGCCCGACTGCGGCGCCACGGGGTCTTGCACGTCGTCGGCGTCTCCGACCTCGATCTGCTGAGCCTGTCGCAATGGATCATCCGAGTGAAGAGCGTTCCGTCCGCCGCGAAGTCCGTGAGCGCGGCCCTGGCCAAACGAGACGACACGAGCTGGATCAACGTCTGCGGAGCCGGGACCGACATCGTCTTCGCCGCGGTCGGCGAGTCAGCCGAGGTTCTTCTGGGCGACACACTGGCGCACACCAAAGCGATCATCAGCATCCAGGCCGACCGAATCCTGCACACCTTCTACGGCGGCCACACCGGCTCGTACACCAAGCACGGCACCCTCTCTCCCGAACAGGTCACAGCTCTGACAGATCGGAGTTCACCCCTTGCAGCACGCTCGCATACCCCGGATGCCGTCGACCGGCAACTGATGAAAGCCCTGCGAGAAGATGGTCGGGCGAGCATCGATGCCCTCGCTGAGCTCGTCTCCCTCAGCGATACCAGTACGAGACGACGCGTCGACACCCTGCTTCGCACGGGGACCGTGCGTCTCGACGTCGACATCGACCTCCATCTGCTCAGGATGCCCGTCAGGGCGATGCTGTGGCTGCGCGCCGAATCCGGCGCACTCCGCACCGCCGGAGAAGCCCTGGCGAGACACCCGGAGGTCACCTATGCGGCCGCCGTCACTGGGCCTGCGAGCCTGTTCGTCAGCCTCGCCGTGCACGACACCGCATCCCTCTACGACTATCTCAGCACCCGCCTGCCCGAGCTCGACGGTGTGGCGGTGGCAGAGACCGCCATCGTGCTCCGCCACGTCAAAGCCGCATCTGTACAGCTCGAGGGCTGACCTGTCGCAAAAGGCTCCGACGCGGCCTTGCCTTGTCGAGATCCGACAAAAAGACGACCAGCGCCACGCAGCACCCCGTCACGGGAATGCAATGGTCTTCGTCAGATCAAGCGAGAGGTAAGAAATGAACGTGGTTCTGGTCCATGGAGCATGGGCAGACGGGTCCAGCTGGAGCGGTGTCATCGAGGCGCTTCATGCACGCGGGCACCAGGTAGTCGCCGTGCAACTGCCGATGACGTCGCTCGAGGCCGACATCGACACCACTCGGCGCGCCATCGACGAGATCGGTGCAACGGTCGTCGTCGGGCATTCCTACGGAGGGTTTGTCATAACGGCTGCCGCTGCCGGGATGCCGACTGTGCAGTCGCTCGTGTTCGTCGCCGCTTACGCCCCCGTCCATGGTGAGACCGTTGCTTCGATCTCGCACTCTGCCGCCCAGATGCCGGGCGGTCACGCGATCGTCTACGGCGACGACGGGTGGACCAGCGTCAGGCCCGAGCAGTTCGGGTCCGCCCTCGGGGCCGATCTTTCCCTCGATACCCAAAAAGTACTCGCCGCCGTTCAAGGGCCCACTCATGTCTCCTGCCTGATCACCGCAATCGACACGGATATCGCCTGGCGGGAACTGCCCTGCCACTACGTTGTGTCGACCGACGATCAGATCCTCGATCCGGCACTTCAGCACGCGTTCGCGGTACGCACCGACGCTCACGTCACGGAAATCCCCGGCAGCCACCTCGCGCTCCTGTCGCACCCGACCATCGTCGCCGACGCCATCGAGGCGACCATGAACGACCCCCGCGCCCACGACATCACCGCGCACGGCACCGCTGACACCCGCCAGACAGGGGCATTCTCATGACGGCCTATGACCTCGCCGACTGGCACGAGCAGTTCATCATGGTCGGCGGTGCAGCGGCCGCCATCGCAGGCCTCATCTTCGTCGCCGTCTCGTTGAACCACGAACACATCCTCGACGCACCAGTCCTCCCCTCCCTGGCCGCTCAAACGCTCGGGCTTCTCATCGGCCTGGTACTCCTGAGCGTCATCATGCTCACCCCCGACCAACCTCACGCCATGGCCGGAAGCTCGATCACCGGCCTCGGAGTCCTGTCCTTCGCCTTCGTGACCATCGCCAACATCAGAGTCGGAATCCACGACTCTCGGCGATGGTGGACCGTCAGCCGGCTACTGCTCGGAACTGTCGCCACCGTTCCCATGATCGTGGGCGGCGTCTCATTCCTCGCCGGCGCCGGCGGCGGCTTGTACTGGCTCACTCTCGACGTCGTCGCGGCCATCCTCGTCGCCGTGTACTACGCCTGGATCCTCCTCATCGAGATCCGCCGCTGAGGTCTTTGACGACGCGTCCGGCCTGAAGCACCATCCGCACCGCGGAGGCGTCGGCGAGCTCACCGATGCGCTGCAGCGGATCCACCGAGGTCACCACCAGGTCGCCCTGCTTGCCGGCCTCCACCGTTCCGAGGTCGGCGTCGAGTCCGAGCAGTCGGGCGCCGCCGAGGGTTCCCGCCCGGATGGCCGCGAGCGGGTCGAGGCCGACCTCGACGAGGCGCGCGAGTTCCGCGAGGTTGCGGCCGTGCGGGTGCACTCCCGCGTCGGTGCCGAGGGCGACGGGCACGCCGGCTGCCACGGCACGGCGCACGGAGTCGAGGCCGCGTCGCTGCCGCGCCGCGCGGTCGGCCAGCACAACGGGCGAGGTCCTCGCCGGATCGAGCGTGCGCATCAGCGTGCTGAGCGTGGGCACGAGCACGGTGCCGTGCTGCAGCATCAGCTCGATCGTGTCGTCGCTCAGGTCGTAACCGTGCTCGATGCTGGCGGCTCCGCCCAGAACGGCGACCCGAACGGCCGCGTCGGTCAGAGCGTGCGCGGTGATGGGCCGCCCGCCGCGCTCGGCCGTGAGCCGGGCCACGAGACGCACGTGTTCCACGGGCAGGCCCGCATCCGCCGGATCGTCTGTGGGCGAGCCGACGCCGCCCGAGGTCGAGACCTTGATGGCGTCGGCGCCCATACGCATGAGCTCGCGCACGGTGCGGATGACGTCGTCGTCGGTGTCGACGACTCCCGGCGCGGGCATCGACGGGCGCACGGCCCACGCGGGCAGCGAGCCGTTGGGGCGCACCGGGTCGGCGTGCCCTCCGGTGGGCGACAGCATCGAGATCGCTAGGTGCAACCGAGGCCCGACGGCGGAGCCGCGCGCGATGGCGTCGCGGTAGCCCGGGGTGAGGCCGTCGAGGTCGCGTGCCGTGGTCACGCCGGCGAGCAGGGTGGTTCTCAGCACCTCTGCGGTCTCGAGCACATGCTCTTCAGGAAAGCGCGAGCGCTGCGTCTCGGGGTCGCCCGGAACCATGCTCAGGTGCACGTGGGCATCGACGAAGCCCGGCATGAGGAAGGTGCCCGCGAGGTCGACAGTCGGCACAGACGGCCCAGACGACACGGCGGTTCGGCGCGGTCCGGCGTAGGCGATCACCCCGTCGTCGAGCTCGACCTCGGAATCCGCCAGCGGCGGACATCCGGTGCCGTCGATGAGCGTCGCGCCCACGAGGCGCACGACGCCAACCGACAAAGGCGCCTGGGGAAGACGGGCCGCCATCAGCCGGCGAGACTGAAACCGGGCGCGCCCGGATCGGCGTCGAGCAGCCGGCGGGTGTACCAGTGCTGCGGATCGGAGTAGACCTGCTCGACCGGGCCGGACTCGACCACCTCGCCCTGGTAGAGCACCACCACGTCGTCGCTCACGCGCTGCACTACGGCCAGGTTGTGCGAGATGAACATCATGGTCACGCCCATCGACTCCTTGATCGAGGCGAGCAGTTCGAGGATCTGCGCCTGCACCGACACGTCGAGCGCCGAGGTGATCTCGTCGGCGATCACGAGGTGCGGGTCGATGATGAGACCGCGCGCGATCGCGATGCGCTGGCGCTGACCGCCCGAGAACTCGTGCGGGTGGCGGTGCATCATCTCCGGTGCCAGGCCGACACGCACCAGCCACTCGGCGATCAGCTGCTCGTGCGTCGCCACGCGGCCCCGAGCGGGGTCGATGGCCTCGGCGAGCGTCTGTGCGATCGTGCGGCGCGGAGACAGCGACGAGTACGGGTCCTGCGGAATCATCTGGGTGCGGCGGCGGTACGCGCGCATGGCCCGGCGGTCTGCCGCGACGATGTCGACGCCGTCGACGGTCGCGGTTCCGGATGCCGCGCGCACCGTTCCGACGAGAACCTTCGCGAGCGTCGACTTGCCCGAGCCGGATTCGCCCACGACACCCACGGTCCGTCCCCGCTCGAGACGCAGATCGACCTCGCGCAGCACCTGCGCAGAACCGAACGCGACATCGAGGCCGCGGACGTCGACCATCGGCTCGCTCATGCGCGGGCCTCCCCCGGCGCCGTCGCCTGCGCTTTCGCCGGTGCCGACGCCGACGCCTTCACGGCAACGGTCGGCGTCGCGGCGAGGAGCTGCTTCGTATACGGATGTTCCACGGTGTCCTCCGAGAGTGTGGCGACGTCGTCGATGCGCTCGACGATGCGGCCGTCCTTCATCACGAGCACGCGATCGCAGAGCGCGCGAACGACGCCGAGGTCGTGTGAGATGAACAGCACCGCGGTGCCCGACTGCTCGTTCATGCGCTTGAGCAGCGACAACACCTCGCGCTGCACGGTCACGTCGAGGGCGGTGGTCGGCTCGTCGGCGATCAAGAGATCGGGCTTGGTGCTCATGGCCGATGCGATCATGGCGCGCTGCTTCATGCCGCCCGAGAGCTGGTGCGGATGCTGCCGCAGTCGACCCTCAGGATCGCTCAGCTTCACCGCCTCGAACGCTCGCGCCAGAAGCCCGAGGGCCCCGCGCCGCGAGAAGCCGAGCCGCATCGTGAGCACGTCCGACAGCTGGGTGCCGAGGATGAGGGCCGGGTTGAGGGCCGTTCCGGGGTCCTGGTAGACGAGGCCGATCTTCGACGCGAGGGTGCGACCGGATACGCGGCCGAGCAGATCTGTGCCGCCGAGCTCGAGGCGCCGGGCCGAGGCCTCGAGGCCCTCGCCGAGCAGCCGGGCCACCACCGACGCGGTGAGAGACTTGCCCGAGCCGGATTCGCCGACGATGCCGAGCACCTCGCCGCGGCGGATCGTGAACGACACGTCGGAGACGAGGGGCCGCCCGGTGGTGCCGTGCAGCACCGTGATGCCGTCGGCGACCAGAACGGTGTCGTCTGCCTCGTCGAGAACGACGGCCGGTTCGCCCTCTGCCCGCACGAGACGGGCGCGGGTGGAGTTCGATCGGGGGTTCGCGGCCGCGGCGAGGCCGTCGCCGACCATGAGCGCGGCGAGCGAGGTGAAGGTCAGCGCCACCGCCGGCCCCACGATCACGATCGGGTTCACGGCGATCCTGCTCAGGCCGTCGTTGAGGAGAGTTCCCCAGTCGAACGCCGGGCTCTGCGCGCCGAGCCCGATGAACGAGAGTCCCGAGATCTCGACGAGGGCGCCCGAGAATGCCCCGGCGATGAGAATCAGGATGGGCTCCGCCATGTTCGGCAGCACGTGGCGCAGGGCGAGTCGATGCACCGGCACGCCCATGAGCCGCGCGGTCGTCACGTATTCGCTCGACGAGATCTTCGCGGCGAGGTTGGCCGTGAGCCGGGCGAAGCCGGCGATGTTCGCCACGGCCACGGCCACGACCACCTGCACGACCCCCTGGCCGAGGATCGCCGCGACGATGATGGCGACCAGCATGGTCGGGTAGCTCACGGCGAACTCGATCAGTCGCAGGCCCAGTTCCCGGATGCGCCGGGGCGCCAACCACACGCCGATCCCGAAGGCGATTCCCACGATCGACGAGAGCGCTGTCGCGAAGAGCGCCATCAGCACGGTCGACTGGGTGGCCACGAGCGTTCGGGCGAGCATGTCGCGTCCGAGCGTGTCGGTTCCGAGCGGATGCGCGGCGCTCGTTCCCTGGCCAGGGTCGCTGCCCACGCCGGTGGCCTGCGTGCCGAACATCAGCGGCGCGACCACGGCGATGACCGCCACGACAGCGAGCATAACGAGACCGATCACGAGACCGGGATTCCAGGCGAAGCGGCGCGGCCGGTCGGCGGGGGCCTCCGCCATGCGGGCGAGGGCGGCGGGATTCGACTCAGTCACGCTTTTCTCCGAGAGTTCGGGGGTCGATGAGACCGAGGATGATGTCGATGACCAGGGTCATGACCAGCGAGATCAGCCCGATCACGAACACGGCCGCGCGGATCACCGGGTAGTCCTTGTCGATGGCGATGGCCTGCACGATCACGCCACCGAGGCCGGGCCACGCGAACACGGCCTCGGTGATGAGCGCCGATCCCAGCAGGGCGGTGAGGATGATGCCCGACAGGGTGAGTGCCGTGGTCAGCAGGTTGGGCAGCATGTGCTTCACGTACAGCGACAGCGTCGGCAGGCGCCAGCCACGCGCGGTGCGCATGTAGTCCTGCTCGAGGATCACGGCCGTCTCGCGACGCACGATGCGGGCGACCGAGCAGATGCCGCCGATCGAGAGCGAGGCGATGGGCAGGATGGCCGCCGTGCCGAGGTTGTAGGCCGGCGAATAGGCCGGCGGCAGCACGCGCCACAGCACGGCGAACACCACCACGAAGCCGGTGGCGAGCACATAGGTGGGAATCGACGAGATGATTCCCGTCACGACGCTGAACGAGAGATCGAGCCAGCGCCGACGGTCGCCGCGCGTGGCCACGCCCACGGCCATGCCGAGGGCGATGCCGAGCACCAGCAGGAGCAGCACGGCGGCGATGGTGATCGTGAGCGTGTACGGCACGGCCGTCATCACGATGTCCATCGCCGGCTGCCGGTATCGGTACGAGTCACCGAAGTCGCCCTGCACGACTCCCGAGAGATAGGTCCAGAGCTGCACCGGCAGCGACTGGTCGAGGCCGAGCTGGGTGCGCACTAGCTCCACCTGGTCGAGGCTGGCGTTCTCGCCGGCGATGGCCGTGGCCGGGTCGCCGGGAATCAGCTGCACGATCAGGAAGGTGACCAGCACGAGCAGCGCCAGGTTCACGACGAGGCCGACGACGCGGCGCACGAGGAACGTGCGCCACGCGCCGGCGAGGGTGGCCGCCTTGACGGGGCGGCCGTTTGTCGGGGTGCCCGGACCGGGCGCCGAGAGGCCTTCGGCGGTCGTGGTGCTCATCGCGTGTTCTCCTCAGTACTCCGGTCCGGGCGGTGCGTCATGTCGTTACGAGGTGATGCGCATGGCCGAGATGTCCCAGTAGCCCGAGAACACGTACGAGGCGAATCCCTCGCGTGCCACGTAGCGGTGGGTGTCGGTGATCAGCGGTGCCATGTCGACGCGCTCCAGAATCGTCTTCTGCGCGGCCTCGAAGTCGGCGCACTGCTCGTCGGGGTCGGTCGCGCTCATTCCGGCCTGGTAGTCGGCCACGCCCTCGGGGTTGTCGCTCGAGGCCACGTTCGTGCCGCCCTGGGCGTAGGTCGGTCCGAGGTAGCGCGCGATCGACGTGTCGATGAGCCCTGCCTCGGCGTTCTCTGCCGCGATGGCCACATCCCAGGTCTCGGGCTGGGTGCGCATCTGCTTGGTCCAGTCGGCGGGGTCGGGTGCCGAGACCGTGACCGTTGCGCCGGCCGCACGAAGCGACTCGGCCAGGAAGTCTGCTGCCGGGTCCCAGTTCGACATCATCAGCAGTCGAATGGTCTTGCCGTTCAGAACCTTCGCGGCCGCAGCGGGGTCGTAGGACTGAACCAGCGACGGGTCGTCGAGTGCGCAGCGGTAGCTCGCAGCGTTGACGGTGTTCTGCTCGACGCCGAGGCTGTCGAGACCGGCGGCATTGAAGCCCTCGCGGTCGATGGCCTGCGCGACGGCGGCGCGCAGCTCCTGGTTGCCCTCGAAGACCGAACCGGCGCCGGGCGCCTGGTTGAACACCAGGTTGTAGGCCGAGCTGGCGAAGGTGACCGTGGAGTATCCATTGCCTTCAAAACGCTGGGCGTTGGCGTCGTAGAAACGGGCGAGGTCGACGCCGCCAGACTCGAGCAGGTTGGCGCTCGTGTTGGAGTCGGCCTGCACCGTGAGGTTGATCGTCTTGGCCGGCTTGCCTTCCACGTTCTCCCAGGCGGGCCACGCGTCGTAGTCATCTCGCAGCTCGTACTGCACGCTCTTTCCGGCCGCGGACTCGCTCAACGTGTACGGGCCCGACCAGGCGCCGGCAACAGTGCCCGCCGCGAGACCTTCGGGGTCGGCGATGCCTGCGGGGCAGATGATGCCGGAGCCGGGGCGGGTGAGCCCGCCCAGCATCTGCGAATACGGCGCACTGAGTGAGATGGCCAGGGTTCCGGCAGCGTCGTCCGGAGTGAAGGTGGGGGTACCGGAGCCGAAGGCCTGGTTCTTCCAGGTCTGGGCGCCCGAGTCGTCGAGGCCGACCAGGTAGCCGAACGAGTCGGCGACGACGGTCGGGGTGATCGGGGTGCCGTCGGAGCAGGTGGCGTCGTCTCGAATGGTGAACGTGTAGTCGGAGGCCGAGGTCGACGACCAGTCGGTGGCGAGGCCTCCGATGTATCCCTCGGTCTCGCCCTGACGCAGCAGGGTGTCGAAGCCGAGGCGGGCGACGGTCACGTCGCTCGATGCCGAGGCCTTCGCGGGATCGAAGGTGGCCGGGGCGTACCAGAGTTCGGCATTGATCGTGTCGGTGGAGCCAGAGGTGGCCTGGGGCGCGCCGGTGGAGCAGGCGCTGAGCGCGAGGCCCGCCGCCGCCACCAGCGCGACGCCGGCGATCATTCTCTTCCTAACCATGGTGCTGTCCTCCAAAGGATGTCTGTGGTGCGTCGGGTGCAGAGCGTGTGGTCGAGGCCGCAGGCGAACCGTCTTCGCGCAGGCGAATCGGAAGCCGGTCTCTCAACTTGGATCCAATCTAGTGCGATACGCATCCAATAATGTTTCGAGGGGATTACAAATGCCGGAGATTTTCCCGCGTACCGCGGACCCCGGGCGGAGATTCCTGCCTGCCGGGACGCATAGGCGGCCGGTGGCTCGATATCTCCGCCCAACCTGGCGAACGGGAGGAGATACGCCACACCGACGCAGTATTTGCGTCGGATGTGCTCATCTCCGCCCGTTTCGCCGGTCGAGTAGCGAGGAACGAGCGTATCGAGACCACCACCGGACGGATTTCGATACGCCGGCTCGTTCCTCGCGCGGCTACTCAATCAGCGCACGCCTCGCGTGGGAGCTCGGTCAGCGTGCGGGCGGTAGCTGGTGCACGGGAGTTCCGCCCACCTCCGTGCGCAGCACGCGCGATGCGGCGAACTCCGACGCAGTGCACACGGTGGGGTCGACGTCGAGCAGCGCCCAGTCGGCGAGGAATCCCTCGCGCAGCATTCCGCAGCGGTCCTCCGCGAAGGCGGCGTACGCCGCGCCGCGCGTGTACGCCTGCACCGCCTCGAGAACCGTGATCGCCTGATCCGGGCCGAGCGGGACATCCAGCCCGCGCATCCGTCTCTCGACGGCGGTCGAGACGAGCTCGCGAGGGTCGAACGGAAAGTAGGGGGCGTCGCTTCCCATGGCGACCGTGGTTCCCGCGTCGAGCCACGCCCGCATCGGGTTGACCGAGGATGCGCGGTCGCCGAGGCGCTCGGCCAGACCTCGCGCGTTGTTCCAGGCGATGGATGGCTGCAAAGACGCGATGACTCCGAGCCGGGCTGCGCGGCGCATGCTCTCGACGCTCGGCTCGAGATACGCATGGATCAGCTGGCAGCGCAGCGGGCCGAGAACAGAGGCCGGCGCCGCGGCCTCGAGACCGTCGAGCACCTGCTCGACCGCACGGCTTCCGACCGCATGCACCCCGAGGCCCCAGCCGCGCTCGACGCAAGCAGAAGCGAGACGCGCGAACTCGTCGGCAGAGAGGCGCTGAACGCCATGATCATCGCCGACCCATGGCCGCTCGAGCAGCGCCTGGCCCTTCATGCCCTCCCCGTCGTAGTAGACCTTGATCGGGCCGAGCCGCAGGCGGTCGTCGCCGTCGCCGGTCGCGCCCTCGATGCCGTCGAGAACGCGCAGCGCGGCGTCGACGTCGGGCACCTTCTCCGATCCGAGCTGCGGCCACGGCATGGCCACCACGCGCAGGGTCAGCTGCGACCGGCGATGCGCCTCGCGGTAGCCGGCGAGCTCGTCGACGGTCACGGCCGGGTCGACGACTCCGGTGAAGCCCATCGCGTGCAGAAGGGGCTGCACACGAGCGAGGGCGGCGAGCCGATCCTCGAGACGCGGGGGCGTGTCGCCGAGCCAATCCGGGGCATCCGGATCTGCGTCGCCGTCGGCGAGCATCACCGCCGAGAAGGTCGCGGCATCAGCGCCCTCGCCGAGCAGCTGCAGAGCCTTCAGACCCGCCCGCTGCATGTGCGAGTGCGCGTCGATGAAGCCGGGCACGATGACACCCTCGAAGCGCTCCTCGATCGCGCCCGCGGGAGCCGCCGCGCGCACCTCGTCGAGCGAGCCGATCGCCGCGATGCGCTCGCCGTCGATCAGCATCGCCTCGGCCTCGGGGAGCTCGTCGTCCATCGTGCGGATGGTGCCGACGATCAGCCGGGCAGTGGTGGGCGCCGTCATGGCTGAACCTCGCGACCCACCCGGCGGCGGCGGAACGGCAGGAGCTCCTGCACGCCCACGGGGGCGAATCCGTCGCCGACCGCGACCCAGACGGATGCGTCGGGCGCGTGATCGGCGAGGAGTTCGGCGCACACGCCGCACGGCTCGATGATGTGCCGGCTGCCGCCCGGGCGGCGCAGCACTCCGACGACCGACACCACCGGCGAACCCGCGATGACCGCCGCGCTCAGTGCCGCCGACTCGGCGCACACCGACGCGCGGCCGGCCGTCGCCTCGACGTGCAGGCCCGTCACGATGCGACCGTCTGCGAGCCGCAGCGCCGCGGCGACCTCGTGCACGCCGACGAGGTAGCGGGCATCCAGAATCTCGAGCGCGACCGCGAGGAGTTCGCGGTCGTCGTCGCCCATGCCTGCCGGAGGGCCGTCGAGCACGGGCCGGTTCGAGCCGCTCACGACCAGCCCATGATGCGGGCCATGTTTCCCCCCTCGATGAGGGCGCGGTCGGCCTCGTCGGGAACGGCCTTCGCGATCTTCATGCGCTCCAGGTCGAAGTCACTGCCCGGCCACTCCGAGCCCAGCAGGATCTTCTCGGCGCCGAGCCGAGCGTATGCGCGCTTCACGTCGGACATGAGCGTCGCCGAGGTCTCGAGGTAGATGTGCGGATTGCGCTCGGCCACGATGATGGCCTCGGGCACGTTCCACACGGCGCCCATGTGGGCGATGATCGTCGGCACGGTCGGATGCCCCTTCGCGATCTCCTCGATGGCGAACGGTGCGCAGAACGCGTCGTCCAGGGCGTTGATCAGCACGGGCAGGCCCAGCTCGGCGCAGACCTCGAACAGCGGGTCGAGCAGGCCGTGATCGGCCACGTGGTAGCCGTGCATGCTCGGGTGCAGCTTGAGACCCACCAGGCCCGCGTCGGCGAAGCGGCGGATCTCGTCGGTGGCGTTGTCCCACTGCGGCATGACCTGGCCGAAGCCGAAGAGCCGGTCGGGATGCTGGGCGACGAGATCGATCAGGAAGTCGTTCTCGATGCCCTGCGCAAGCGAACAGACCATCGCCTTGTCGACGCCGGCGGCATCCATGCGGTCGAGGATGCGCCGCACGTCGAAGGGCGTGTACTCCGGCAGCTTCTCGCCGGGCCGGACTCCGCTGAGGTAGTCGCTGCGGCCTCGGCGATCCTGGGTGGTGTTGTAGGCATCGATGATCATGCGGCGTCTCCTGGCTTCTCGGCGCGGTACGAACAGCGCGCGGTAATTACATCCGATTGAACCACAATTGGATCCAATACTGAACTCTCCGTCCCGCACATCGTCAGTTCAGCGCGGGCAGCACGACCATCGCGGCCATGGCGAGCAGCCCGGCGAGCGATGCCAGACAGCGCGCCGCTTCGACGCGGCCCGGTCGGCGCAGCACGACCCACACCACCGCGGCCGAGTACGCGGCCACGGCCCCGGCCACCGCCACGACGAGAGCCGACGACGGCACGGCGCCGTGCGCGTGTACGATTCCGGATGCGCCGGGGCCCGCGAGCACGGCCGCGTCGGGCGCGGCGGCCCCGACCAGCAGAACGAGCACGGCGCCCAGCAGCATGCCCGCCGAGTGCAGGTGCGCAGCGGCCGCACCCGCGTGACGCGAGCCGCGCATCCGGCTTGTGAATGCGCTCGCCATCGCGCATCCGACAAGCAGAAGCGACCACAGAGGAGCCGGAACTGCCCCCAAGGCAGACACGTGAACATCGACCATGGCGGCGAGCATCACGCAGTCGAGCACAGGTGCAACGCGTCCGCTGTGCCGCCTGCCGATGATCGCCAAGGTCAGGGACGCGAGGCCAGCGGCGACAACGACGACGAAGAGGCCCGTCATCGCGAATCCGATACACGACGCGAATCCGAGACCTGACGAGATTCCGGGACACGACGGGGCCGACCTATCACTGCGAGTACATCAGGGCCCATAATTGGATCCAATCACAAGGTCGACGGATCCTGAACATCCGTCCCTCCGAATGCCTAACCCGGCTCGGGACCTACGGTATCCACTGTCTGACAGCATGGGGTACCGACCGGTTCCGACCGACAGACCAGAGAGGGTCACCACGTGCCCGAAACCGATGGCAGCGCACTTGTCGACGATCTCGCCGCGCGCATTCGCGCAAAGATCATGTCCGGCGAGATCCCGATCGGTGCGCCACTGCGCCAGGCCGATCTCGCCGCGCAGTTCGGCATCAGCCGCACCCCCGTGCGCGAGGCGTTGCGTCAGCTGCAGACCGGCGGACTGATCGAGGTCGTGCCCAACCGGGGCGCCGTCGTGCGCGTGCCCGTTCCCTGGGAGGTGCGCGAGGCCTACGAGGTGCGAGCCGAGCTCGAGTCGCTCGCGGCGAAGCGGGCCGTCGACAGACTCGACGACGCGACCATCGCCGAGCTGCGCGCCGTGAACACGGCCATGTACGAGCGCTCCGTCGCCCTCGCCGCGGGAGCCGCCCCCGAGCACGACGGCACCGCCAACGACCAGTTCCACGGACTGATCTACGAGGCCTCGGCCAATACGCGCCTCACCCGCATGCTGGGCGAGATCAACGACGCGTTCCCCCGCAACGTCTCCGCCCTCGTGCTGCGCGACAGCGCCCGCCATCGCGAGGAGAACTTCCGCGAGCACGAGGCGCTGCTCGAGGCCTTCGCCGCGGGCGACGGCGTGCTCGCCGCCGACCTCATGCGCCAGCACGTGCTGCGCGCCGGAGAGCACCTCGCTCACTGGTACGAGCGCCGCTCGTCGACGGTCTTCACGGGCTGACCGTCATCAGAACGACGGCGCGCGGGCGATCCAGCCCGTCGCCTCCTCGATCGCCCGTGTGACCGCGAGCAACTGAAGCTCTCGGCCGTGGCGACCGACGACCTGCACACCCACGGGGAGCCCGTCGGCGGTGAAGCCGGCCGAGGTGACGACCACCGGATGCGCGGTGAGGGTCAGGCGGTTCGCGAGCATCTGCCAGGTGAAGTAGCGCTCGAAGCGGTTGCCGTCGACCGTCTCCACCCACTCGAGCCCGGCATCCGGAGCCGCGACCGGCGTGGCGGGCAGCACGATCACGTCGTAGCGCTCGAGCAGCGCGGCCGTGTCACGGAACGCCCGCGTACGCCGCTCGTAGGCGTCTGCCAGCTGCGTCGCCGTTGTCTGGCGCCCCTGCTCGACGTTGCGCAGGTAGTCGGGCCGGAATCCGGTGGCGCCGGCATCGACCGCGTGGTGGCCGCCGAGGAAGAACTCGAACGTCTCGATCGTCTCCCAGGCCTCGTCGGCGCCCGCGAAGTCGGGTTCGCCCGGCTCGACGATCGCGCCGAGTCCTGCCAGCTGCTCGGCGAACGCGGCGTGCACGGCAGCGATCTCCGGATCGATCGGCAGCCCTCCCGCGTCGGCGCTCCAGGCGATGCGCAGCCCGTCGAGCTCGACGGGACGTGCCGCATGCACGGGAAGCGACGACAGGGGCCAGACGCCCTTCTCGACCGAGAGCGCCTCTAGGAACAGCGCGGCGTCGGCCGAGTCACGGGCCATCGGTCCGGTGACGCCGTGCGGCGTCCATGCGTTGCCGGTGCGCCCGCTGGCCACTCGGCCCGGGGTCGGGCGCACGCCGACGACGTTGCAGAACGCGGCCGGATAGCGCAGGCTGCCGCCGCTGTCGGAGCCGTCGGCAATCGGGAGCATGCGGGCTGCCAGCGCCGCGGCTGCTCCCCCGCTCGAGCCGCCCGCGTGCCGGGTCGTGTCCCACGGGTTGACCGTGGTGCCGAACACGGGGTTGAACGTGAGAACGCCCTGGCCCATCTCCGGGGTGTTCGTCTTGCCGATGATGAGCGCTCCGGCCTCTCGCAGAAGCGTCGCGAGCACGCTGTCGTGCTGGGCGGGCGGGGCGTCGGCGAACGCGGCCGAGCCGTTCGTCGTGGGCAGGCCCGCGACATCCATCAGGTCTTTCACTGCGGTCGGCAGGCCGTGCAGGGCCGGCAGCGGCTCGCCGGCCGCCTTTGCGCTCGCCGTGCGACGGTCCGCCTCCTCCGCGGCGGCGAGAGACACCGAGTCGGGCTGCTGCGAGACGACGGCCCGGATGTCGGGGTTGCGTTCCTCGATTCGCTCGAGGTGGGCCCGCATCACCTCGACGGCCGAGACGTCGCCCGACGCGATCGAGCTCGCGAGCCGGGTCGCGCTCCAGTCGGCGAGGTGCGACATCAGCGGCCTCCCTCGTGGCCGTGCTGCTGGTGGTCGTGCGCGGCGTGATCGTGCGCGGCGTGATCGTGCGCGTGCTCCGCGTTCGGCGCGGCGCAGTGGTCGGACATCTCCGACGGCGGCACGTCGAGCGAGGGGTTGCGGTCGAAGAATCCGTCGGGCTCGAGTCGCAGCGTGATGCGGTCGACCGGCATGATCGGCCACTGCTCCGGGCGGGGGAAGTGATGCACGCCGAGCACGGGCCACAGCACGAGCCTCTCGTTCTCGAGCGAGCGGTCGGCCTGCTGCCACACGTGCACGCCGTCGTCGCCGAGCTCGCCCTGGTTGGGGTACTCGCCGGCGATGAAGCGCTGCTCGGGGTCGAACGCGCTGGCCCAGAGGTGCTGCGCCACGAACGGCGCCTTGCGCTCGACGACGCTGCCGGGCCGGGCGTAGAGCTGGGCCGTGTTTTGGATGGCGAGCCGGTAGGCGGTGCTGTCGCCGTAGCGGTTCACCGCCGATTCGCTCTCGACCCTCCAGTGCAGGGCCTTCGACGGGTCGGCCCGCCGCGCTCCGAGCGCCTCCGACGAGATCGGCGTCTCGACCGCGATGCAGGCGTTGCCCCAGGGGTTCAGTGCCTCGTCGGGCTCCGGCTCGGCGTGCACCTCGACGAGGCGGTTCAGGGCGCCGTCGATCGCCATGTCGAGGCGTACCGCGAAGTAGTGCTGGTGGGTGGGGGCCTGCACATTCGGGGCGACCAGGCGCCCGTAGCGGGGGCGCTCGCCGTCGGCGATGCCCGACACCGACATGAGGCCGGTGAGCTTCACCTCGAGCTCGATAGAGCCGTCTTGATAGAGCGACCAGTAGAAGCCGTAGTCGTAGTTCGCGACCGTGGCGAAGCTCGAGATGACGAGTCGGCGGCTGCGGCGCACCTCGGCGCTTCCCGTGCGGGTGTTGACGTGCTTCCAGAGAATCGAGTCGTCCTCCTCGTGAATGCAGATGCCGTTCGCGATCGTCTGCGGTTCGCCGAGGCCGTCGAGGTACTCCACGTCGAAGTAGCGGATCTCGCCGAGGCAGTCGCAGCCGAGCTCGAGGCTCGCAGTCAGCGGCCCCGCGCCGTACTCGCCCCAGTCGAAGAAGTTCTTGCGGTAGGCGGTGGGGTCGCTGTCGAGGTACGGCACGTACATCTCGTTGACGGCCGCCCGGTCGATGACCGGTCGCACCGTGTCGCCGTCGCGGTAGCTCACCTCGTGCAGCACGAGCCCCTCGCGGTGGCTGAAGCCCACGCGGAACGACCAGTTCTGCCACGTCACCTGCCGGCCCTCGATTGTGAAGCCGGGGCCCTCGGGCTGCACGACATCCAGGGGCGCCACCGTGCGGTTCGGCCCCCAGGTTCCGGGCGTGTACACGCCCGTCTCGCTCGCCATGGGGATCACGCCGTGGTCCTCGATGCGGATCACCTCGAGGGTGTCGAGGTCGAGAATGGGCACGAGCCCCGCGACGGGCCGGGCGTAGCCGTTGTCCTCCGGGAACTCCCGGTACCAGACGGTTCCCCAGCTCAGCCGGCGATCGGCGAGGTCGTCGGGCACGAAGCCCGTGATCGACTCGGGGTCGACCCAGACCAGCGACGTGTCGGTGATGCCGCGCTTCGCGAGCGCCTCGACCAGCAGGGGCGAGTCGCGCGCCGCCCGGGCGATCAGGCGGGCCTCATCGCTCGACACACCGGGGCGCCGGTGGTCGACATCCGACCACACCTCGACGATCGCGTCGTTCGCAGGTCCGGCCGTCCAGCCCCGCACCTCCCAGGATGCGTGCGCGTCGGGGTTCATCACGACGAGGCGCACGGGTCGCGCATCGCCGGGCTTCAGCGCTTTCGCCTTCTCCTCGTCGAGGGAGATGCCCCAGAAGCGGGGACGCACGCCGATGCGGTCGCTGGCGCGCACCGCTGCGACGAACGAGGCGATCTCGGCTGAGGTGAGCGGATCGAGAACGTGGGCGGTCATAGGGCTTCCTTCGGGTGGTGGGATGGGCTGGTTCAGGGGGCGTCGAAGACGACGGCTCGCCCGTCGGCGCGGGGATCGCTCGCGGTGTCGAGGCGTCCGTCGGTGTGCAGGCGCACCACCTGCACGTGGCCGGCGTCGTCGATGAGACCGTCGGTGGTGACCACGGGCAGACCGAGATCGTGCGCGGCCTCCGCGGCCACGCGCATCCCGGGCTCGGCGACCAGCGTCATGACCTCGTGGCCGATGTCGCGGGCGCCGATGATGAACCGCGGCCGGCCGAGCGTGCCGACCGGTTCTGCGGAGGGGTCGATGAGGTCGCGCACGAGCTGCGAGAGGATCCAGGGCTGGGCGCTGCCGCCCTGGCAGCCGAGTCCGACCACGAGCTCGTCGGTCTGCGCGATCACGGGCAGCAGGGTGTGCGGCGGCCGCAGGCCGGGCCAGACATGCCCCGGATGCGCGGGGTCGGTGCTGAACGCCGAGCCCCGGTTGTGCAGCAGCACGCCCGTCTCGGGGTCGAGGATGCCGGAGCCGAAGAGCTGGTAGACGCTCTGGATGAGGGTCACGACGGTTCCGTCGGTGTCTGCGGCGGTCACGGCGACGGTGTCGCCGAGCGCTCGGCCGGCTCGGGGAAGCGCGCCCTCGTGCGCGCCGGATCCCGGGTGCAGCATCGCGTCGACGTCGATCGGGCCACCGCGCGGGTCGCCGAGCTGCGCCTGACGAATGAGGGCCGCCCGGTGCACGGCACCCACGAGCTCGGCCGTGTCGCCGTCGAGCGCCTCGGGCAGGATGCCGAGCAGCACGACGCCCTGGCTGGGCGGCGGGGCCACCCACCAGCGCGCGCCGCCCAGCGACGACGTGACCGGTTCGGCGATCTCGGCCTCGTGCGCGGCGAAGTCGGCCTCTGTGTGCGCTCCGCCCAGCGTGCGCAACCGCGCGGCCAGGGAGGAGGCGATGCGTCCCTCGTAGAAGGCGCCGGGATCGAGAGCGAGCTCGTCGAGCGTGGCCGCGAGCGCGGGCTGCACGATGAGGTCGCCCTCGACCGCGAGTCCGCCCCGCCCGTCGCCGAAGATATCGCGCGTGCCCTCGTCTGCCAGCAGCTCCTCGCGGCGGATCGCGATGGCGCGGGCCAGGCCCTTCGACACGGCGAAGCCGTCGGCGGCCAGACGGGCCGCGCGCTGCAGCGGGGCCGCGAGGCCGAGGCGTCCGCCGAGCGCGTCGAGGGCCCGCCATCCGGCGACCACGCCCGGAACGGTCACGGTCTGCGCGCCCTGTTTGGGCATCCGCTCGTGGCGAGCGAGTGAGGCGACGTCGATCGCGGCCGGGGCGGCGCCGGCGGAGAGCACGGCGGTAACGCTGCCGTCGGGTCGACGCACGAGCGCCACGAGGTCGCCGCCGATCGCGCACTGGTGCGGGTAGACCACGGTCAGCGCCGCCGCAGCCGCGAGCGCCGCGTCGATGGCGTCGCCTCCCGCGGCGACGGCCTCGGATGCCGCTTCGAGCCCGGCGGGGTGCGGTGCGGCCACGGCGATGCGGGCCGCCGAACGGGGTGTGTCGGTGGTCATACGTGGGCCTCCATGCGGGCGGGGCTGACGAAGTCGAGGTCGGGCCGAGGCACGCCGGTCACGAGGTCGGCGACCGCCTCGCCGATGGCCGGGCCGAACTTGAAGCCGTGGCCGGAGCAGGCCGAGGCCAGTACGACCTCGGGCGTTCCGGGCAGGGCGCCCACGACGAAGCGCTTGTCAGGCGTCATCGTGTAGAGGCACGCGACGGCCTCGCCCTGTGTCGTATCGATTCCGGGCACGAAGCGGCCCAGCAGCTCGGCCAGCTGCGCCACCTCGGCCTCGGTCGGCGGGGCGACGGGCACATCCGGGTTCCAGACCGGGCCGGCGTCGATGCCGATCTTGGCTCCCGAGCCCGATGCCTCGGGGAGGCCGAACACGAGCCCCTCGGGCAGGTCGACCGAGAAGCAGCCGAGCGACGGGGGCTGGGCGACGGCCTGGCCCGAGGCAACGGTGAGGGTGACGATGCGCCACACCTCGAAGAAGCTCGCCGCCTGGGGAACAAGTGCGGGCGCCCAGGCTCCCCCGGCGAGAACGAGTCGTCTGGCGCGGATCGTCTCGGCCGACGTGCGCACGGTCACCACGCCCGCGTCGGCGCTGTACTCGAGCACCGTCTCGCCGAATCTCAGCTCGGCGCCCGCGGCTTGGGCGCCCGTGCGGGCGAAGGCGAGGGCGCCGGCCGCGTCGATGACGCCGGCGTCGGGATCGTGCACGACTCCGAAGTCGGCCGGGGGCGCGAACGAGGGAGCGATCGTCTTGCGCTCCTCCTCGGCCACGGGTCGGCTGTGTCCGCCCTGCAGGGTCGGCGCTCCGTCGTGCGCGTAGAGCCCACCCGTGGTGGTCACGAACGGGCGGCCGGCCGCGAGGTTCCAGCGGTCCCAGCCGAGGTAGGCGCGGTCGACCAGGTCGTTCCAGACCGGATGCGGGTAGGCGCGTCGGATCATGCGGGTCGCGCCGTGCGACGACCCGCGCACATGACCCGACTCGAACTGCTCGACACCGACGACGTCGAGTCCGCGCTGGGCGAGCTCGAACGCGGCGGCCGATCCGTGGATTCCGAGGCCGAGAACGACGACGTCGCGATGAGTCATCGGCTCGCCTCCCGTGCGATGCCGGCCACGTGCCGGAGCAGCGCCGCCGTGTCGTCGTCGTCGTTGTAGACGTGGGGTGACACCCTCACGACGCTCGCGAGGCCGCGTGCGCCGAGATCCCACTGGGCATGCCCGGCGGGTACGGAGATGGAGTCGATACGGGCCTCGCGCAACTGGGCGCTGACCCCTTTGCCCGCGACCCCGTCGACGGTGAACGTCACCAGTCCGGAGGGCGACGCTCGCGGGTCGGTGACGGAGACGCCGGCGATATCGGCGAGACCGTCGCGCAGGCGCGTGCCGGAGGAGACCAGGTGAGCCTCGGTCTGCGCGGCCCCGCGTTCGATCGCCTCGCCCAACGCGACGCCCAGTCCCAGGCGCGCGGCGACCGAGAACTCCCACGTCTCGAGCCGGCGAGCGGTGTCGTCCATCGTCCACTCCTCCGCCCCGGTCCATACCGAGCCTCGCACGTCGGGGGCCCAGCCTCCTATGCCGTCGAGCATCCCGGCGCGCAGGTACACGAATCCGGTACCCCGGGGGCCGCGCACGTACTTGCGGCCGGTGGTGACGAGCGCGTCGCAGTCGAGCAGCGTCACGTCGATCTCGAGGTGGCCCACCGACTGGGTCGCGTCGAGCACGGTGAGTGCGCCGTAGCGGCGGCCGAGTGCACCGATCTCGGCGACGGGCTCCACCAGCCCCGATGAGGTGGGGATGTGCACGGCGCTGATGACGGTGCGCCCAGGGGCCGACGCGAGCTCGCTCTCGAGGGCGTCGAGGTCCATCGCGCCCGTGCCATCCGTCTCGATGATCCGGAGCCGCACGCCGTCGTACCGGCTGAGAGCGAGCATCCGGAGCGCCTGGCTGACGTAGCTCGAGCGAGGGGCAAGAACGGTGTCGCCGTCGCCGAGACGCAGCGCGTCGAAGACGGCGCGCAGGCCGGAGGTGGCGCTGTCGAAGAAGGCGATCTCGTCGGGCCGGGCGCCGAGCAGAGCCGCGGCGGCCTCGTAGCCCGCCGCAAGCTCGGGTGCTCTGAGCGTCGCGGCCTCGTATCCGCCCATGCGCTGCTCGAGGCGGAGGTGCAGCACCATGGCCTCGATGACGGCATCGGTCATGAGTCCGGATCCGGCCGCGTTGAAGTAGTGGCGACCGGCCGCGCCGATCGTGCGAGAACGCTCGGCCGACACGTCGATCGGACGTGCACGCAGCGAGGCGCTGGTATCGCCCTCGAGACCGATGGTCATGTCGCGGCTCCTTCCTCATGGCATCAGATTGGATGCATAATGGATCCCATACTAATCAGGTTGTATCCACTTACGCCACCGGCGGTTACGCTGGACGCCCGGCACGAGGAAGACACATGACGCACTCCGCAGAGGCACGAGCACTCGAGCTCGGCCTCGAGATCCCCGACTACTCCGACCCTCCCTACGGCGGCCGCTACGGCAGCTCGCTGCGCGCATTCCATCGCACCGGCAACCTGCTCGAACTCAGCGGAATCACCCCGGAGTCCCGGAGCGGCGAGATGCTGCACGGCGGAAGCGTCGGCGTCGACATCACCCTGGAACAGGCTCGCGAGGCCGCCCGCTACACGGCAGTGAACGCGCTGGGCATGATCCGCTACGCGCTCGGCAGCCTCGACGAGGTCGCGGCGCTCTCGCGCGGCCTCTGCTTCGTGCTCTGCCCTCCCGGTTTCACGCTGCTCAACGAGGTGTCCAACGCGGCGAGCGATCTGCTGCTCGACGTGTTTGGGCCCGACGCCGGCCGCATGGGCCGCGCGTCGATCGGCGCCACCGCCCTCTCTCGCAGCGCGTGCTTCGAGCTGTGGCTCAGCCTCGAGTGCCGGCCGCTCGACACCACCGGGTGAGGCCCCTTCGCGAGACCCGCACGAAGGGGATCGCGTTCTGGACGCTGGTTCTGGCGTCCACGGCCGGACACATCGTCAACGGCGCCACCACCCCCGTCATCCCCCGCCTCGCGCAGCAGCAGCTGGGGGCGGACGCCGCCGTCGGAGGGCTGCTCGTGTCGCTGGCCGCCTTCGCCTCGATCATCGCGATGCCCATCGCCGGGGCACTCACCGACCGCTGGGGACCCCGACGCGTGATCGCGGGCGCGGCCGTGCTCAGCGCCGTCGGACTGCTTCTCGTGCTGGTGCTGCTGACCGTGCCGAGCCTGGCCGCGAGCCGAATCGTCTTCGGCGCCGGCAACGCGGCGGTCGCCACGGCCCTGACGGCCTGGGTGGTGGCCGAGACCCCGGTAGGAGAACGGGGCCGAGCACTCGGCTTCTTCGGGCTGAGCGTGTGGGTGGGCCTGGCGCTCGGTCCGGTGATCGGCGAGAACCTGCTGCAGACCTTCGGTTACCGGGCGGTCTGGGCGACCGCTGTTCTCGTGCAGCTCGCGGGCCTGTTCCTGGCCATGCTGGCGCGCGACGGCAGCGCCCCGCCTCGCGTTGTCGTCGACCGCGCCGAGCCGGCACCCGCCGGCAGGCCCCTGATCGCCACCCTCCTGCGCCCTGGAAGCGTGGGCTTCCTCGCCTGGGCCGCCGAGGGATTCCTCATCGCCTTCCTCATCGCGCACCTGATCGGCCACGGGGTCGAGGCGCAAGGCCTCTTCGGAGCCGCGAACGTCTTCACCGTCTTCGCCCTCAGCGTCGTGGCGTCGCGCCTGCTTCTGGGAGGACTGCCCGATCGCATCGGCGCGACCATCACCGCCCGCATCAGCTTGGCGGTGCTCGCGGCGGGCCTCGCGGTTCTCGCGTTCGCCACCGACTTCCCGTCTGCGGCGGTGGGCGCCGTGCTCATCGGCGTCGGATACTCGCCGCTGTTCCCCGCGCTCACGCTGCTGTCGACCCAGCGGCTCGATCCCGCGCGACGGGCCACAGGCGTGGGCGTCTTCTCCGCCTTCACGAGCGCCGGCTACGCGACGGGCTCGCTCGTTGGAGGCCTGCTCGTCTCCACCCTCGGATCACGCGAGGCGCTGATCATCCTCGCCGTGCTGCAGCTCGCCGCCATCCCGGTTCTGAGCAGACGACTCGAGGGCGGCCGCGGCGTGGCCCCCGCCGTGGAGCCCCCGCTCGTCTGAGCGACGCCCCCCGCCCCGCCCCCCGCGCCGGTCGCGTGACGCACTGAAGTGCGGAGAGTGGCCGCTTCGTCGACGGATGAGGCGGCCACTTCCCGCACCTCAGTGAGGTCGTGGCCTCCAGCGAGGCGAGGCGTGCGAGGGTCAGAGGGCGATGACCACGCTCTTCGACTCGCAGAACGAGAGCAGCGCTTCTTCGCCGAGATCGCGGCCCAGCCCCGACTCGCCCACGCCGCCGAACGACAGCGCCGGGTCGAACACGTTGTAGGTGTTCACCCACACGGTTCCGGCCCGCAGGCGCTGGCCCATGCGGTGCGCCCGGGAGAGATCGCGAGTCCACACTCCGGCGGCGAGCCCATAGCTCTGGTCGTTGGCGATGGCGACGGCCTCGTCTTCGTCGTCGAACGGGATGATGCCGACGACCGGTCCGAAGATCTCCTCGCGGGCGATGGTCATGTCGTTCGTGACTCCCGTGAAGAGCGTCGGCTCCACGTAGTAGCCGGCTCGATCGGGCACGCCGCCGCCCACCGCGATAGTGGCCCCCTCATCCTGCCCGCGCGCGATGTAGCCGAGCACCTGCTGGCGCTGCTCCTCAGACACGAGCGGTCCGACGGTCACGCCGCCCGCGAGGCCGTCGCCGAGCGACACGCGCCTCACGGCCTCGGCCAGGCGCGCCGTGGCCTCCTCGAGGATCGACCGCTGCACGAGCAGGCGGCTGCCCGCGGTGCACATCTGGCCGGAGTGCCCGAACGAGGCGCGCATCGCGGTGAGCACGGCCGCGTCGAGGTCGGCGTCTTCGAAGACGATGTTGGGGCTCTTGCCGCCGAGCTCGAGCGTCAGGCGTTTGAAGTCGGCGCTCGCCGCGGTCATGACCTTGCGGCCCACCTCGGTGCTGCCCGTGAACGAGACCTTGTCGACGCCCGGATGCGCCGTGAGAGCCGCGCCGACCCGGCCGTCACCGGTCAGTACCTGCACGACGCCCACCGGAACGCCGGCCTCCTCGCAGATCGCCGCGAGACGCAGCATAGTGACCGGGGTCTGCTCCGCGGGCTTCACGATGATCGCGCACCCCGCCGCCAGCGCGGGCGCGACCTTGAAGCTCGCCGTCATGATCGGGAAGTTCCAGGGCAGGATGAGGGCGGCGACGCCCACGGGCTCCATCGTCGTGTAGACGTGGTGCTGGCCGCCGTCGATCGGGATGACCGTTCCGGTCAGCCGCGACGGAGCTCCCGCGTAGTAGCGGAAGACGCGGGCCGAGGTCGCGGTGTCTGCGCGCGAGCGCTCGATCGGCTTGCCGTTGTCGCGGGTCTCGAGCTGCGCCAGCTCTTCGAGCCGCTCCTCGATCAGGTCTGCGACCCGGTTCAGGATGCGGCTGCGATCGTGCGGGGTCATTCCGCTCCACCGGCGATCGTCGTGCGCACGCCTGGCCGCGGCGACCGCGGCGTCGATCTGGGCCGCGTCCGCCTGCGGCACCCGCGTCAGCAGCTCCTCGGTCGCCGGGTCGATCACGTCGATCAGTTCGGCGCCCTCCGGCGTCACCCAGGCACCGTCGAGAAGATACGGCTCGATACTTGCGAGCGGGGAAAGCTGGTCTCTCATGGGGTCCTCCGGGTGGTGGGTTCTGGTCAGTCGGAAAGGTCGAGGAGCCGGGCCGGCTCGAGCACGGTCATGCGATGGAGCACATCGTCGGAGACTCCGAGAAGCCTCAGCGCCGGCACGACCCGCGCGCTCAGATGGTCGAGGCCGTGTCCACCGAACCGGCGCAGCTGCCCCTTCGTCCAGGTGCTGTGCCCGAGCACCCAGCGCGTGTCGGGGGCGTCCTCGAGAAGCGAGCCCAGGGCATCCAGTCGTTGCGGGTCGCTCGCATTGCGGATGCGGCCGACGTGCGAGCCCTCGTTGCCGAAGCACATCTCGAGAACCGCGCCGGCCTGACCGAGGTCGCGCAGATAGGGCAGGTCGAGGAACTCGTCGACGGTCGTGAACACCACGCTCTGCGGCTCCACGCCCATGGATGTGAGGTGCTCGAGCACCGCGAGCCCGTTGCGCGCGTCGGCGGCGAGCCGCACGCTGATCGCAGAACCGGTCGCGAGCGCTGCCCGGCCCGCGGCGGTGAGGCTGCGACGCTCCTCGTCGCCGTCGGGGGTCGAGAACGCGCCGGTCGTTCCCATGAGGCCGAGGATGCCGGCGCGATAGTCGGCGCCGGGCACCGCATCGGTCAGGGCCCGCTCGAACAGTGCCGTGCGCCCGTCTTCGTCGAGGGCCAGGTACCACTCGGGCAGCAGGCGGGGAAGGTACGCGCCGTAGCCGGCGACGACGTGCATGCCGCCCCGGCGGGCGAGCTCGGGAAGGCGCGCATGATCGGGCCCGAAGCCGAGCGAGCTGAGGTCGACCACGGCCCCGAGTCCGGCGCGCGCACCGCCCGCCACCTCGTCGGCCAGCAGATCGAGGTCGTCGAGCCGCAGGTTGTCGGCGAGCGCCAGCTGGCTCCAGCGCAGGGCGGCGGCGAGGTCGGCCGTGACGGGCTGGTCGGGGTCGAGGGCCTCGACCCCGGGGCGCTGCAGCGCGCTGGCGTCGGTCAGCAGGTGCTCGTGCATCGAGACCGAGCCGAGCGCGGCCGCTTCGACGGGCCCGAGTACGGTCTGGATCACTCGGGCTCCTCACGTCGGAGGCGCGAGCCTCACTGAATAGGATCCAATCTACACGATTATGTATCCGACTAGTGAGCGTTCTGCCCGCCGTCGAGGCCGAGCACCTGCTGAACTGTCCGCGGCTCCCGACCGAGCAGAGTCGCGAGAAGGGGGTCGGTCCCGGCGAAGAATCCCCCGTGCGCGGCCTGATACATGCCCAGCATGAAGCGCGCCACGAACTCCGGCTGACCGGCCGCCACCTGCGCGGCGACCCAGGCGTCGTCGCCGATCTCGCGAATGCGCACGGGCCGACCCGTCGCATCCGATGCCATCGCCGCGATGTCTGCGAACGTGGGCGCCGCGCTCGCCGTGAGGGTCACGACTCCGTCGTAGCCGCCGTTCGACGCGAGGATCACCGCCGCCGCCTCGGCCGAATCCTCGCGCGCGGTCCACGACATCGGGCCGTCGACGGGAACGGTGACGACGCCGGATTCGCGCCAGTCGCCGAGGCTCCACGCGAGGGAGTGCGCGTAGAAGCCGTTGCGCAGCGAGGTCCAGGCGATTCCGGATGCGGCCAGCAGCCGCTCGGTGGCGGCGTGGTCGCGGCCCGGCCCGAAGGGCGTGTCGGGTGCGGCGCCCTGGTGGCTCGTATAGAGGATGCGCCCGACTCCGACCTGCACGGCGGCGTCGACGGCGGCGCGATGCAGGCTCACCGCGTCGGCCTTCTGGTCGCTCGACGAGACGAGCAGCAGCTGGTCCGCCCCGTCGAAGGCCGGCGCGAGCGAGGCCGGGTCTGCGTAGTCGGCGCGCCGCACCTCGATGCCGAGGTCGGCGAAGCGCTGGGCCTTGGCGGTGTCTCGCACCGCGACGACGATGTCGCTTGCCGCGACGCGCTCGAGGAGGTGGTCGACGGTTGCGCCATTGAGGGCTCCGGTTGCTCCGGTGACGATGATCATGGGTGAGCCTTTCGTGTTATCGATGAAATCGGTTAAACAGTAACACCGGAAACACTTCGTGATAACATCCGACTGTTATCGTCGTTACGTGGAGAAGACGACCCGAGCGAGCGGCCAGGCCGACACGCGCGCCCGCATCATCGACGCCGCGGCTCATCTTCTGCAGAACGACGGGCCGGCAGCGGTCACGACTCGAGCCGTCGCAGTGCGGGCCGGCGTTCAGGCGCCGGCGATCTATCGCCTGTTCGGAGATAAAGACGGGCTCCTCGAATCCGTCGCCGAGCACGTGATGAGCGAGTTCGTCGCCACGAAGGCCGCCATCGTGCAGGCGGCCGCCGACGACGACGTCGACCCGCTCGACGACCTGCGCCACGGATGGGACACGCAGATCGACTTCGGACTCTCGAATCCGGTGCTGTTCCGCCTGCTCAGCGACCCCGCTCGAGTCGAGGGCTCCCCCGCCGCACAGTCTGGCCGGCGCGTTCTCGAGGCCCGCGTGCACCGCGTCGCCGCCGCCGGCAGGCTGCGCGTCGGCGAGAACCGCGCGGTCGGAATCATTCAGGCAGCGGGCATCGGCACGATTCAGACCATGCTCGCGACTCCGCCGGAGTTCCGCGATGCCGGCCTGCCCGACGCCATGTACGACGCCGTGCTCAGCCATATACTCACGGATGCGCCGGGGCCGGTCTCCGACGATCGCCTCACGGCCGCCGTAGCATTCCGGGCGGTCGCTCCCGACCTCGACGCCCTGAGCTCGGCCGAGCGACAGGTGCTCGTCGAGTGGCTCGACAGGGCCATCGCCCAGGCCTGAGCTACGCCGAGCGCGGCAGCAGCACCCACACGCTTGCGCCACCCGACGGCGACCGGTCGATGCCGATCGTGCCGCCGTGAGCATCCACGATGCGTCGGCACGTCGAGAGGCCGATGCCGAGACCCGGGGTGTCGCCCGACGTGTTGCGTTCCATCAGTCCGAACACGCGCTCGCGCTGGCCCTCGGGAACGCCGGGGCCGTTGTCGTCGACCGTGATGCGCCAGGCGCCATCCAGCGCGTGAGCCCGAACCTCGACGCGCGGGTCGACACCCGCCGCGTGACTGAACTTCACGGCATTGGCGATGAGGTTCTGGAACAGGGCGCCGAGCAGGGTCGGATCGCCGGAGATCTGCGCGTCGGCATCGACCGAGACGACGGACTCGGTGATGCGGATCGCCTGGTCGAGGTCGTCGAGCACGGCGCGGATGAGTTCGCTCAGCTCGAGCTGCTGTCGGCGCGGACGGGCGCCCCCGAGCCGCGCGAAGTCGAGCAGGTCGGCGATCATGCTGTCCATGCGGGTGGCGGCCGCATCCGCTCGGAAGAGCGCGGCGGCGACCTCGGGCGCGGCGACCACCGCGGGGCTGTCTGCTGCGAGTTCGATGAACCCGGCCACCGCCGTGAGCGGATTGCGCAGGTCGTGGCTGACCTGGCCGGCGAAACGCTCGAGCTGCTCGTTCGACGACTCGAGGTCGCGGGTGATGCGGCGAAGCTCGAGAACGTCGACGATCTGATGCGCGATCAGGTCGAGGCTGTGCGCGATGTCGTCGGTGAGGTCGCGGGTGATCTCGTCGAAGATGCAGATGGTTCCGATGGGCACGCCCGCCGGGGTGATCAGCGGGCTCGACGCGTAGAAACGCACGTTGGCCAGGTCTCCCGTGACGAACGGGTTGGATGCGAAGCGCGCGTCGAGGGTCGCGTCGGGCACCACGGTCAGGCCGGGCGTGCGCAGGGCCACCGCGCACATCGACTCCTCTATCGTGCACACCGACGGCTCGAAGCCCGTAGCCGCCACCTGGTACTGGTTCGTGTCGTCAATGAGGTTGATGACGGCGGTCGGGACAGCGCACATGAGCGCGGCCAGCTCGGCGAGCCCTTGCAGGTCGGCCTGCGGGGATGCGCCGACGATGTCGTACTGCGCGATGGCATCGCGGCGGGTCACGCTCTGGACTGATGACACTGAATTCCCCCATGCACGATGTGCGATCGTCGCTCCATTGTTCCAAGGATCCGAGAATTCCGCTCAGTTCGCTGCGTTGTCGAGAATCTTGGAAAGTACTTGCTTAAATGGAAAGTACTTGCGAGACTCGAGGCAACGACAAGGAGATCACCATGAGCGACACCACCCCCGTAGCCCCGGCCGAAGCACAGGCACTTCTCGATCGCGCGGAGCACCTCAGCCGCTCCGCCCACAACGCGACGCGCTGGCCGTACATCACGTTCATCCTCGCGCTCGGCGTGGCGACCTCGATGGGCACGCTCGCCATGGGCCTCACGAGCGGGAACGCGTTCGGCCTGGCGTACTTCGGCACGCTGACCGCCACGTTCGCGCTCATCATGTTCTTCATGATCACCATCCGCGGTCGTTCGGCGTTCGCGCGCGGACGCCGCTGGACCGCATACATCGCGACCTGGTTCGTGACGTACGCCGCAGCGATCTCCGTGGTGATCTGGGCTCACGGTTCCGTGCTCGCGTCGGGCATCACCTCGGCACTCATCCTGGTCGTCACCATGGCGTGCGCCGCACGAGAGGCTCGCTCGTGACCGCGATCGAGCAGCACCCGCGGCACCGCCTCGACGAGCTGCTGCAGAACCCGGTGCGGTTCTCGATCGTGGCCGCGCTCGATCGGGCGTCGACGCTGTCATTCAAAGAGGTTCGCGACGCCGTCGAGATCACCGACTCCGCCCTGAGCAAGCAGGTCTCGCTGCTCGAGGGGGCCGGATACCTGGCGGTGGGCAAATCGTTCGCCGGAAAGATGCCGCGCACCTCACTCACCCTCACCAGGCAGGGCCGCACCGCGTGGAAGGCACACCTGGCGACCCTGCGCGAGATCGCAGGGCTCTCGTAGCTGAACGAGGGATACGGTCCTCGATTTTGGAACACCGAGTTCCAAAGAAATCGATCTGCCCCCCTAAGTGGGCATTATGACAATCTCTCACGTCTGCGAGGCTCAGGTCATATGACATACCAAGAGCCGGGGGCGGGCTCACAGCAGGTCCCGCCCGCATACGCACAACCTCCCATTCCCCAATCGAACCAATTCGAATCAACTCCGCCGCCGAAGCCGGGGCGCAATGTGCTCGCGCTCGTAGCGTTGATCACGTCGATCGTCGGCTTCATCTTCGCGTGCATCCCCGGGGCTCTCGTCGTCGGATGGATCCTGCTCCCGATCTCCTTCGTTCTCGCCATCGTCTCCCTGTTTCTCAAGGGATCGGGCAAGGGCCTCGGAATCGCGGGCCTGATCATCTCAGTGGTTGGCACGATCGTCGCCGTCATCGTCTTCTTCGCGGTCGTCGCCACGTCGTTCAGCAACGCCTTCGGCGATTCGACGGTTGTCGTCGAGGACCCCGCCGAGTCGAGCCAGGCACCCGCGGCGGAAGAGGAACCAGTTCCATCCGAAGCCCCCGCCGCCGAAGCTGGCACTAGGGAGAACCCCGTTGCCGTGGGCTCGACCATCTCCGGCGACAAGTGGACCATCGTCATCAACTCCTTCAATCCGGATGGCACAGCCGTCGTCGCAGAGGCAAATCAGTTCAACGAGGCAGCACCCGCTGGGTCGCACTACGCAGTCGTCAACTACACGGTCACGTACACCGGCGCGGATTCCAGCTACGCGGCCGAAGTCGGAGTCGATTACGTCACCGCGTCAGGCAACGTCGTCAACACGTATGACAATTTCGTCATCCTGACCGATGCCGTCGGTCTCGACGAGCTCTTCACCGGCGCATCCGCAACCGGCTCCGCGGCATTCGTCATCCCGGATGGAGACGCGGGACTCCTGCGCGTGACGCCCGGAATCCTGGCCGACGACATCTTCGTCAGGCCGTAGCAACGTCAGCGAGACGGGCCTCCGATCACCTCGGAGGCCCGTTTGCTTCGCCGTCGACTCCCCACCGCTTTGGTTTTCTATGACCCCGTACAGATTTCTTGTAGAAATGTACACTTGGCCCATGTCGACCATCAACGTCACCGAGGCTCGCGCCAACTTCTCCGAACTGGTCGCGCGGTCGCATAACGAGGCCGTGTTCATCGAGAGGCACGGACGCACCGAGGCCGTCGTCATCAGCCCGGAACAGTATGAGCGCCTGATGGACGCGCTCGAAGAGGCCGAAGACCTGCGCGCCTTCGACTCGGCCATAGCCGAAGAGGGCGACAACATTCCCTGGGCGCAGGCGAAGGCCGACCTCGGCTGGCAATGAGCCGGTACCGCATCGAACTGCGCCCGGCAGCCCTGAAGGCGCTGCGCAGAATCGACCCGCAAGATCGCCCACGAATCCAGGGAGTGATCGCGCTCCTCGGTGAGGATCCGAGGCCTCCGCAGGCGAAGGCCCTCCAAGGTCGGCCTGGCTATCGAGTGCGAGTCGGAAACTATCGGATCCTCTACACGATCGACGACGGAGTTCTCCTCATCGTCGTCGTCACCCTCGGCCACCGTCGCGACGTCTACGAGTAGCCTCGGGCGGCCACAGGAGCGGAATAGCATCGGCCGCTGACGCGTTTGTGAATGCATGACTCAGAAGACGTGGTTCATCACAGGTACATCACGAGGATTCGGACGGGAATGGACGGCGGCCGCCCTCGAGCGGGGCGATCGCGTCGCAGCGACAGCGCGCGACACGTCGTCTCTCGACGACCTGGTCGAGAAGTACGGCGACGCGCTCCTCCCGATCGCCCTCGACGTCACCGACCGAGAAGCCGATTTCGCCGCAGTGCAGCAGGCCTTCGACCACTTCGGTCGCCTCGACGTCGTCGTCAACAACGCCGGCTACGGCCAGTTCGGCATGGCGGAGGAGCTGAGCGAGCAGGAGCTCCGCGACCAGATCGAGACGAATGTCTTCGGCGCGATCTGGGTCACCCAGGCCGCACTCCCCCTCCTGCGGCAGCAGGGCTCGGGCCACATCATCCAGGTCTCGTCGATCGGAGGCGTCTCGGCCTTCCCGAACCTGAGCGCCTATCACGCGTCGAAGTGGGCCCTCGAGGGCTTCTCTCAAGCCCTCGCACAGGAGGTGGCCGAGTTCGGCATCCACGTGACACTGGTCGAGCCCGGAGGCTTCGCCACCGACTGGTCCGGCCCGAGCGCTCGCACGGCGCAGCCCAACCCCGCCTACGACGGGGCTCGTGAGCGCCGAGCGCAGCAGCGCGCCCGTCTGGCGGCTGGAGCGGGCGACCCCTCCGCCTCCGCGACGGCCCTGCTGCGCGTGGTCGACGCCGACGAGCCGCCTCTGCGCGTGTTCTTCGGCGCGTCGGCGTTCGACATCGTGCGCCCCGACTACGAGTCGAGGCTCGCGGGCTGGGAGAAGTGGGACGACGTCGCGAAGCTCGCCCAGGGCTGAGCCTCATGTCGGCCGTACGAAAAAAGCGGGGGCGCAGCTAAAGTCATACGTATGGTGCCCGAACTCTCGCCCGCGTCGCAACTCATTCCCACGCGACTCCCGGCAGAGCGCCTCGGAGTCGCCGTCGTCGCCGAATTGGTGGAGCTCATCGTCACCGGGCAGCTCAAAGAAGGCGACCTTCTGCCGCCGGAGGGACCGCTTAGCGAGCGGTTCGGAGTAAGCCGCACCGTGCTGCGGGAGTCGGTGAAACGCCTCGAGGAAAAGGGCCTTGTCATCGTCTCGCAGGGGCGAGGCACGCAAGTGCTCGCTCCCGGATCCTGGAACATGCTCGATCCGGTGGTGCTCTCGGCGCTCATCGACAACGACCAGAGCCTCGGCGTACTCGACCAGCTGACCGTCGTGCGGGCCAGCCTGGAATCCGCGATGGCCGGCGCCGTGGCCGCGCGGCGCTCGCCCGAAGAGCTTCGACGTCTGGAGAACGCGCTCACCGCGATGCGGGAGAGCGAGTCGGAGACCGACTCGTTCCGGCAGGCCGATGTCGTGTTCCACTTCGCGCTGATGGAGATCTCGATGAACCGGCTCGCCGAGAACATCGCCAAGCACCTCTACAAGCGAGCGGTCGAATCCAGTCGCTACCAGGGCATCAATCCCCCGGATGCGGTCTCCCGCACCCTGCAGGAACACGCGGACATCGTCGACGCGATCACGCGCGGTGACGTCGCCGGTGCCGAGAAGGCCATGCACGATCACATCCACATCTCGTGGGAGCGACGTCGGCTCCCCGACCACGCGCCGCACGAGCGGGGCGGGGCCGGGGCGGCTCAGTCAAGCGAGTAGCAGCTCGCCTACTCGAGAAAAACGCGCACGTCCCACGGTCCCAACTCGATCACCGCGCCGGCCTTGAGAGGCTCGGATGCGAGGAGATCGGTGACGTCGCTCGGCAACGTCTCCGAGCAGGCCTCCCACGACCAGTTGTGCAGGACTCGCAGCCGACGACCCGCGGCCGTCGTCGCCGACGTCGCCGTGACCGATCCTGTCGTCAGAGCGGTCCAGGCGTCGCTTCCGGCCGGCACCGCCCAGGACACCAACGCAGCGGATAGTTCGGCGTTGGGCACGGTACCGACGACAGTCACACGCCCCAGCCCCGCCCCGACGGTGGTGATCGCGGGGTACGGACCGAATGCAGGATGCTCGTAGCGAGCGAGGATCTGGACGGAATCATCCGAGACCCGCAGGTAGTCGACCCATGCCTCGCCGGCGGCGGCAGCGGGCAGCTCCAGTGCGCCGGCCGAGCCCGTCACGCGCACCGGCGCCGCCAAGTTGCTGAACTCCTGGTAGCTCACCCCGGCGGTGGCGGCGAGCCGCGCCGGCTTGATCTCCGTGCGCGCCCGGGCTTCGGTGTCCGCATACCCGGTCCGCGGTCCGAGCACCAGATGTCCGCCCGCCTCGGCGTAGTCGCGCAACCAGTCGAGCAGCGCATCGCCGGCCACGTAGAGGGCCGGCACCAGCAGCACGGGCAGCTCGGCGGCAACGTCGGCCGGCTCACGAAGCCGCGTGCCGTCGGTCTGTTCGACCAGCTGAACGTCGTGGACGATTCGCACAGGCGCACCGGCATCGAACGCTCCTCGATAGAAGGCGTGCACGATTCGCTGGTAGCTGGCGGGGTCGGCCGAGCCATCCTCTCGGGCAAGTGCCGGCTGACCTTCGAGGCCCCACATCGACTCGTTCGACCACAGCAGCCCCACCGTGGCGTCCGGCACGAGTCCGACCAGGTGATCCTCGGCCGATGTGATCTCCGCACCCAGCGCGGCCAACTGCTCGTAGACGCGCCCCGGCCGCTGGTCGTGCGGGAGGATTCCGACCCAGAACGTCTCGGCTCCGAAGTGCAGCGTGTGCCAGTGCCAGTACTCGATCATTCGTGCGCCGCGGGCGATCATCGCCCAGGCGGCCTGTCGCCACTGCCCATCGAACGCGGGCGCGTTCATGGCTGGCCCGCCGATGGCGCCGGCATTCGTCTCGGTGACCAGGAACCGCGCCTGCTTCGACGAGTACATGCGGTCTGCGCTGTGGAATATCGACCAGCTGCCGCTTGTCGTCCAGCCCGGCGTGGGAGTCTCCGTGGCTGGAAGCGCAAGACCGTCCTGCATCGCGTAGTAGGGATTGCCCGCGGTCACATCCAGAGCTGCCGTCAGCTCCGGGTCCTGCACTCCAGGCCTGTCGTAGGCGATGCAGGTGGTCACGAACTTCTCGGTGCCGACGATCTCGCGAACGATCCCGGCCTGCCAGGCGATGAACTCGGTGACCATCCGGGCCTGGAACTTGCGCCAGGCGAGGTCGTACTGGGGTTGGGCGTTGTTGTCCGGCCTCCAGAGGTCGGCCCAGGTGGCGAGTCGATGCGACCAGTAGACGAGTCCCCACTCCCGGTTCAGGGTCTCCACGTCACCGTAGGTGCGGCGCAGGTCGTCGACGAAGGCCTGGAACACACCCTCGTTGTACAGCAACTCGAGACCGGGTTCGTTGTCCACCTGGAACCCGACCACCGCGGGGTGGTCGTGGTAGCGACCGACGACGGCACGGATCACGCGCTCGGCGTGGAAGCGGTAGGCGGCGTGCGTCAGATCCATCTCTTGGCGGGCGCCCCAACCGATGCGCTCTCCGGTGCGTCGCTCTCCGGCGATCTCGGGATACTTTCGCGTCAGCCACGGGGGCACGGCGTAGGTGGGCGTACCCAGCACGACGGCGATGCCGCGCGAATGAGCCCCGTCGAGGACCGGCTGCAGCCAGTCGAGGTCGAATACTCCATCCTCCGGCTCCCAGGTGGCCCACGTGGACTCGCCCACCCGGATCACCGAGAACCCCGCTTGCTGCATGAGGTCGAGATCTTCGTCCAGCCGAGGGGAGGGCTGGTATTCGTGGTAGTAAGCGGCGCCGAAGAGTACGCGGTCGTCGATGTCTGTCAAAGCAACAAGATCCTCATCTGGAGTGGTGGGTGGGGCGGCGATGTGCCCCCGCGCCGGTGACGACGCGGGGGCACATCGGTCGTGCTGGAACGTTAGCTCAGCGTGAACGTGAGCGTCGTGGCGTTGCCGGCGACGTCGTAGACGACGAGGGTGTTCGTCCCCGCAACACCACCGAACGCACCCGGCTTGACGTAGTTGAGATCAGACCACGCGTTATTCACGAGATCCTTCTCGACGCCGTTGAGGGTGAGCTTGTCGATCTTGCCCGCGTCGTTGAGCTTGAAGCTCACGAGCGAGTAGGTGCCGTCGGAGCCCACCGTCTCTTTCGCGCCGTTCTTGATCGTGACGGTCGGTGCCGTGGTGTCGATCGTGAATGCGAAGGTGCTCGTTTGCGAGATGTTCCCACTCAGATCCTGCGCGTTGTACTTGATCGTGTAGTCACCCGCGGGAAGATCGACCGTCGCCGAGTGAGTGCCCGTCTTGGCCCCGCCGACCGCGGTCTGCGTGGACTTGACGAGAGTCGATCCCTGGTAGATGTTCGCGACGATCCTCTGCAGCCCGTAGTCGTCGGTCGCGTCGACCTGCACGGCGAGCTGCTGGAACGGACCAGCCGTGGTCGGCGACACGAGCGTCACCTGCGGCTTGGTCACATCCGTCGGGCACCGCGGGTCGATACCACCCAGATTGACATTGAGCTCCGTGCGGTACTCGGGGGCGACGCCTGCCGCGCAGATGACGTCCCACGCACCGCTCGGCCAGTCGTCACCGCTGACCTTCACATTGTCGATCAGCCGGTTGTTGCGCGCCTCGGCGTTCGGCATCTGCTCTCCGCCGGTGTGCCAGTTCTCCTGCAGCGTGTTGTCGTTCGTGCCGTTGCCGGCGCTGTACGCATTGGTGAACACCCACGGGTTCGCGTCGCCCAGGACGTTGTGCCGGGAGAGCGTGTAGCGGCTGCCCTCGTCCAGATAGATTCCGACGCCCGAGACGTTGTACATGTAGTTGTTCTCGATGATCGTGCCCGGGCTGGCCGAGAGGTTGTAGATGTTGCCGGAGTCGGCGAAGTCGGCCTTGATGTCGTGCACGAGGTTGCCCGCGATCAGGTTGTCCTTGAGCGTCGTCGGCGTCTGGTACAGCGGGTTGTACTGGTAGTACCCGCGGTTCTGGTACTCCTGCGAGCCGCCCGGGTCGTTGATGCCCCAGCCGTAGCCGGTGTCGATCGCGTAGGCGAGGTCCCTCACCTCGTTGTGCACGATCTGCGCCCGGGTCACGTAGGTGCTGAGGATGCCCGAGGTGTCCTGGTACTCCACGGCGACGTGACTGATGGTGTTGTTCTCGATGAGGATGTCCTGGTTCGTCATGCGGGGATCGCTGGGATGATGCGCGTCCGCCCGAATGCCGCCCACGAAGAGGGCGTGGCCACCGACCTGGGTGAACACGTTGCCGGTCACGTCGATGTTGCTGGCGCCGAGCCCGACCCCGGTGAGCATCGCGTTGTCGTCATTGCCGATGCCGAGGGCCGACGACCCGAGGTTGCGGAAGGTGTTCCCGGCAAACGTGATGTGGTCGGCGGCCGACACCTGCACGGCGGAAGGGATCTGGAACCAGGTGTTGCGCGTGCGCTCATACGGATCGCAGCCGCGGCTGCAGTTGTCGAAGGCGTCGGCGGGGCGGTAGTCGTACACGCCCTTGATGTAGCCGCCGTTCTGCTGGCTGACGTACCCTTCGGCCGAGGACGGGCCGAGCCAGGAGGTGCCATCGAAGGTGAGACCGCTGAACTCCAGGTTGGAGACGGGAGCGTCATACGTGCCGCCCACGCTGATGAGGGTCTCCACCCGCGGGAGCTCGATGTCGAGGTCCTCGGGGTTCACACCGTCTGCGGGCTTGTAGTAGAGCTTCCCCGCTTCGGGGTCGACGTACCACTCCTCAGCCTGGTCGAGGAAGCCGAGCGAGTTGGCCATGAACCACTTCGAGTCGGCGAGCAGCGAGTTCTGCACCGTGTCCCAGCCCCACGTGTTGTTGTCCCAGGCGGGCTGAGTCATCGTGATCGTGTCGCCTGCGATGCTCTGCACCGGGGAGTAGCGGTCGGTGAAGTCGCCAAGCGACTCGAATTCGATCCGGTCCTGATCAGGCAGATCCGCCAAGTAGGCGAGCTCGGGATTGTTGATCGTCATGCCCGTCGGGGTGAGCGTCAGGTCGGTCAGCGCCAGGCTGGTGGCGGCGCGCGGCGCGGCGATGCCATCGACGTAGAGCTGCCGGGTCTCGAAACCGGCCGGCGTGTCCGCAACGTAGATGTTCGCGGCCTCGTCATAGCTCTGCCAGCTCGTGAGTCGGGTGGAACCCGTGATCTCGGGGTGTGCACCCTCGGCAGCCGTCCAACGCACGGTGTGTCCGTCCCGTCCGCCGTCCTGCGCACGGAACTCCAGGGGGCGGTCGATGCGGTAGGTGCCGTCGGCGAGCACGGCGGTGACATCGCCCGTGCCTTTCGCGGCTTCGTCTCGCACGACGCCCTGCGCGTACTCGAGCGAGCACGGCTGCTGCTCCTGGCAGTCGCCCTGGCCGTCACCATCGGGAGACACGTAGAGGACGCTGCCCGACTCCGGTGGGGCAGCCTGGGCGACCGATGTGCCCAGACCGGTCAGGACAAGGGCGGCCGCACCGGCCAATCCGACAGGCGCCCTCCACCACCCTCTCTTTCGAACAGAGACTTCTCGCGTATGTGACATCAGTGTCATGGCTATTCGCTTCCGTGAGATCAAACGGGGCGGCTTTGCCCCCGACTCTACGAAATCATACGTGTGACGTATGCGCAATATATGCGAGGGAATTCGACCGAGGTCTGCCTCACCTGCGAGCGCATCCGGCCTTACAGAGCGCGTTCCGCGCGGTCGTCCTCCGCGACGAGCCGCAGGCCCGCCCGAGACGGACGCACGTGAGGCCCCGCAGGCACGAGCCAGCTCGCCGACCGCTGGCTCGCCAGGATCGCGTCTTCGTCGACACTCACCCCATGACCGGGCTCATCGCCGAGCACGATGCCGCCGTCTGTAATCTCCTGGTCGATGGTCAACCCGAACGGCGCGCCCAGATCCTGCACCTCGGTCACCATGTGGTTCGGGACTGCGGTCGCGGCATGGGCGACCGCCTGATTCGACGTCAGCCCGACCGGACTGATCGGGAGGTCATGGGCATGAGCGAGATTCGCAACCCGGAGGAAATGCGTGACACCCCAGACGCAGCCGACCTGCACGATGTCGACGCCCCCGGCATCCAGCAACGGCCTGAACTGCTCGAGCCCTGTCAGGTTCTCACCCGTGGCCACGGCCGCTTTCACCGAACTGGACAGTCGAGCGTGACCCGGAGCATCCCACCGTCGCAGCGGCTCCTCGACCCACGTGAGATCGATGTCGCCCTCGAGCGCCGTCACATAGCGCACCGCTTGCTTGAGGTTCCACGACTCGTTCGCGTCGAGCATCAGAGCGGGGTGACGCGTGTTCGACCGGAGCTCGTCGCCGATGATCTGCAGTCGGCGCCGATCGGCCTCGAGGTCGCGGCCGCCCTTGAGCTTGGCACTCGTGAATCCGAGTTCGGCCATGTTCTTGTAGAAGGCCGCGAGCTTCTCGTCGTCGAGGGCGATGTCGAGCCCCGAGGCGTACCCGCTGACGAACCTGTCCCTGCCGCCGAGAAGTCGCCACAGCGGCTCGCCCGCGATCTTCGCCTTGAGGTCCCACAGGGCCATGTCCAGCGCGCCGATGCCGCCGAAGGTCGCCCCGGCGTGACCCGCCTTGAAGACGCGTGCGAGCATGCGGTCGTAGAGAGCCGTGACCGCACGCGGGTCTTCGCCCTCGAGGGCCGGGAACAGCCGGTCGATGTCCTGGTCGGAGCCGGTGCCGATGCCCGTGATGCCTTCGTCGGTCTCGAGGATCACGATGGGCACCTCGGTCAGCCCGCTGTCGATGTACCCGTTCACGTCACCGATCGGACGCCCCCAGTCACGGTAGGTGCGGATGCAGCGGTAACCAGTGATCTTCATTTCGTCCTTGTCTTCCCCTACAATAAGCTACAAAGAGCATACATCACATGTTCAATCTGCCCAGGTCGCATTGCGCACCGGTCGGATCGAGAATCGGGCGACCACGCCGGAGGAGCACTCATGAAGTCTCGACGCATCGGGCGCGACCTCTCCCTGACGGAGATCGGCTTCGGCGCCGCGCAACTCGGCAATCTGAATCGCGCGATTTCAGACGACGACGCTCGCGCCGCCGTCGACGCCGCGTGGGATGTCGGCATCCGGTACTTCGACACCGCGCCGCACTACGGCCTCGGCCTGTCCGAGAAACGCCTCGGCGCCGCGCTCCGCCACCGCGACCGCGACGCCTACGTCCTCTCCACCAAAGTCGGACGCCTGCTCGAACCCCACCCGGCGGGGGCGGGCAGCCTGGATGACGACGGCTTCATCGTGGAGGCGAGCACCAAGCGCGTGTGGGATTTCTCGCGCGACGGCATCCTGCGCTCCGTCGCGGACAGCCTCGACCGCCTCGGGCTCGACCGCATCGACATCGCGTACCTGCACGACCCGGACGATCACTGGCAGGCCGCCTCGACGACTGGGATCTCGGCGCTCATCGAACTCCGCGACCAGGGCGTCATCCGCGCGGTCGGAGCAGGCATGAACCAGGCGGCGATGCTGACGGAATTCGTCCGCCGCTGCGATGTCGACGTCATGATGGTGGCCGGCAGATACACGCTTCTCGACCAGTCGGCGGCAGACGAGTTGCTTCCACTGGCGGAGGAACGGAACGTCGCGCTTGTCGCTGCGGCTGTGTACAACTCCGGCCTGCTCAGCACCGACCGGCCTGCGCAGGGTGGCCGCTTCGATTATCGCGAGGCCGACGAGCAGACGCTCGCTCGCGCGCAGCAGATCGCAGACCTGTGCGATCTGCACGGCGTCACGCTGCCCGCCGCCGCAATCGCCTTCCCCCTGCTTCGACCGCAGATCGCATCGGTCGTCGTCGGCATGCGCAGCGCGGCCCAGGTCGCCTCCACACTCGAGCGCTACCGGGCGCTCGTTCCACCGGCGCTGTGGGAGCAGCTCCACGACCTGGAGCTCCTTCACGCATGAACCGCATCGTCGACGCCCACCACCACGTCTGGGATCTCACGGCAGCAGACTACCCATGGCTCGGCCCGGATGCGGGTCCGCTCTTCCGCTCGTTCGACCTCGACGAGACCGCAGGGGCGAGGCAGAGCCGGGGCATCGACGCGGTCATCCTCGTGCAGGCGGCAGACAACGGCGAGGACACCGCGCACCTGCTTTCGGTGGCCCGAGCTCAGTCCGACGTCGCGGGAGTGGTCGCGTGGACTCCTTTGGACGACTCCGAGGGCACCCGCCGCCGCCTGAGCGCGTGGGCCGACCAAGGTGCTCCCGTGGTCGGCATCCGGAGCCTGCTCCATGAGCGGCAGGACACCCGGTGGATTCTGAGTCCGGCGGTCGAGGATGGCCTTCGCGCGATGGCCGACGCGGGGATGCCGCTGGATTACGTGACCGCCGACCACCACGCGCTCGCCCATCTGCCGGAACTGACGGCGCAGCATCCGGATCTCGTCGTCGTCATCGACCACCTCGGCAAACCGCCCGTCGGCGGAGATCGGCACGCGTTCGATGACTGGCGGCGCCTGCTGCTGGCAGCGGCCCGCTCTCCTCTCGTGCGCGCAAAGCTCTCGGGCCTCTACCCTGCCGACGGCCCACTGGACGCGTGGCGGGAAGACGACATCCGCCCTTTCATCGACACGGCACTCGAGATCCTCGGGCCGTCCCGACTCCTGATGGGAAGCGACTGGCCGATCGCGGAACTCGCGGGAGGGTATGAGCGAACGTGGGATGCGCTGGCTTCGGCAGTCGCGTCGCTGAGCGAGGGCGAGAGGCGCGAGGTGATGGGCGGCACCGCCGATCGCGTCTATGTGCCGGCGGGCCGCCCGTAGCGCTGCATCAGCCCTTCGTTCCTCCTGCGGTCATGCCGGTCACGAGGAATCGTTGCGAGAACAGGAAGATGATCAGCACAGGCGCGACCGAGACGATCGTCGCGAGCGCGAGTGTCGGCACCTCGATCGTCACCGAACCGGCCGACGTGGGATTGAACAGCGGAACATTCGAGAGCAGCTCCGCCAGTCCCACCTGAATCGGTGATTTCCTGCCTGGCACCATCACGAAGGGCAGGAAGTAGTTGTTCCAGTTGCCGACGAAGTTGAAGAAACCGACCAAGGCGATGACGGGCGTTGCCAGAGGCATCGCGACTCGCCAGAACACCCGGAACTCGCTGGCCCCGTCGATGCGGGCGGCATCGAGCAGATCTCGGGAGACGCTGGTCGAGAAGTAGATATAGGTGAGGTAGACCCCGAACGGGAAGAACGCGAACGGCAAAATGACCGAGAGCGGGTTGCCGATCAGCCGCACGGCGCTCAGCTCGAGGAAGATCGGAAGCACCAGGGCGGTGTTGGGAATGAGCATCACGACCAACGTTGTGACGAGGAGCGTGGAACGCAGGCGGAAGTCGGTCAACGCCAGGGCATAGCCTGCCGGGATACTGACGACGAGTGCGAGCACGAGCCCCGCTCCGGAATAGAAGGCGGCGTTCCCCAACCACGTCCAGACGATGCCGTCCTGGAACGCCGACAGGCTCTGCCAGTTCTCGACGAGCGAGTCGAAACCTCCGAACGAGAACGGATTGCCGGTCAACAACTGCAACGGTGTCTTCGTCGGCGCCAGCAGAAGCCAGATCAACGGCAGCACGAAGAACACCACGAACACCAGGGCGACGACGACCGCGAGAGCGCGACCGATCCAGCCGCGGGGCGAACTCGCCATTCGGCGATCGCGAGTCAGTACTGCATCAGTCGCGCTCAAAGAGACCTCCACGGAAGACGAAGAACGCGGCCAGTCCGAGAGCGACCACGAGAAGGATGAGTGAGATAGCCGCGGACCCGTTGAAGTCGTTCTGTCGGAACGCGTACAGGTAGGCGAGCTGGTTGAGTGAATAGTCGCCGGGCACGACGCCCTTGCTGGCCTGCGAGAGAATTCGCGGCTCGACGAAGAGCTGCGTTCCAGCCGCAAGCGTCATGATTCCCATGTACGAGATCCATTTGCGCAGCAGGGGAAGTTGGATGAACCAAGCCGTCTTGACCGTGCCGGCGCCGTCGACGCGTGCGGCCTCCATGACTTCCTGGCTGATGTTGTTGAGCGCTCCGTACATGATGACGATCCACCCTCCGGCGCCGGTCCAGAAGGCGATGATCGTGAAGATCACCGGCAGATTCTCGAGAGCGACGGTCTCGACGAAACTCTCCATGCCGAGAGCCCGCAGGATGCCGGAGACCGGACTGACGGACGGGTCGAGGACGAACAGCCACAGCATCACGCTGGATGCGCCGGCCAGGGCACCGGGGACGTAGTACAGGAACCGCGTCGACACCGACAGCCACCGGGAGCCGAACGCATGCACGATCAGAGCGAGGAGGACGACGAAGAGCGTCTGGAAGGTCAACCAGATGACCAGGTACAGCGCGACGTGCTGCACGGCGGGCCAGAACCGATAGTCGTCGAACACCTTCACGAAGTTGTCGATGCCGGCGAAGGCGCCTTCGCTGGTGAAAGCCAGGAAAACGGCGTACAGGGCAGGGAGCAGCCCGAAAAGGATCAGCAGGATGCCGTAACCCGCGCTGAAGGTGTACCCCATTCGCGACTGTGCGCGGTTCGGGTTCTTACGTCTGGAGCGCGGCTCCGGCCGCCGGCCATTCGACTGGCCGACGGCGGGAGCCTCCGCGGTGGAGATAGCGATGAGCTTCTTCTTTCAGTGAGGAGCGGTCGTTACTTGGCGACGGTGTAACCCTGGACCTGCGCCTCGTTCTCCATCTCCTTCTGCCACTCCGGCGCGACCGATTCGATCGTGTCACCGGCGGCCAGCGCGGGCAGGACGACCTTCGAATAGGCGGTCTCTGCGCTGAAGCTGGGGTAGCCCCATCCAGTCCAGACCTGGCTCGACGCATCCACCACCGTCTGCTCGAAGTCTCCGACGAAGTATCCACCGGTGGCCTGCTTCGCGATCCACTTCTCAGCGGCGGCGGAGTAGGCGGGGTAACCGCCGGCCAGCTCCACCTGGTACTCGTCCGCACTCGTCACGAACTCCATCAGGGTCTTGACCGCATCGAGGTTCTTCGTGTGGCTGGATGCGAACCAGGTGCCGCCACCGACATTGCCGGTTCCGATCTCTTCGCCTTCCCAGGCCAGAGGCGCGCCGGCACCGAGCTGACCCGCGGGAACGTTGAGGCTGTCGGGGTTCTGGAAGAGGGCGCCGATGAACCAGACCGGTCCCGGCATGCCCAGGGCCTTGCCCTGGTACTTCTGCACGAAGTCCGAGCTGAAGACGCTGTCTGTGGTCAGGGTGCCGTTGGCGACCATGTGGTCGAGCAGTTCGGTCATCTTCTTCGAGTTCTCAGCCGAGGTGTCGCTGCTGAACGTGTCGCCGTCGAGCTGGAAGACGGGAGCCTGCGCACCCCAGTAGTAGACGAGCATGCCCAGGAAGGCGTCGCCGACCGAGCCAAGGATGTAGCCGGGGTGCTCTGCGGCGAGCTTGTCACTCAGCTGCTCGTATTCCTCCCAGGTCGTTGGGATCTCGTAGCCGAACTGGTCGAACAACGTCTGGTCGTACCAGAACACCGACTGGGCCAGGTCGTTGCGCAGGCCGTACACGGTGCCGTCGACCGTGAGCGGGTCGAGCGAGCCCGGAGTGAAGCCGTCGAGGAAGTCCTGATCGAGCCACCCCTTGTTGACCGGGGCCGCGAAGGCCTGCTGGCCGTTGGTCTCCTTGGAAGCCCACGACGCGTCGTTGTTCTGTGTGGAGAAGACGACGTCGGGCCACCCCTCGCCCGCCTGATCGAAGAGTGAGATCTTGGTCTGGAAGCTGCCCGAGCCGCTGGCGTTGCCGTCATACGTCTCGACGTTGAGCTCGATGTCGGGGTACTTCGCCTGGAAGGCCTCGACCGCCGGCTCGCGGGAAGCGTCGACCCACACGGTGATGGGGCTGTCCTTGACCTGTTCGGCCGGAGTGAATCCGAGGTCCGAATCCCCTGCGCCCCCACCTCCTCCTGCGCTGCACGCGGTCAGGGCGATCAACGCGGTGGCGGATACCGCGACTGCGATGGTCCGGGCGAAACGAGTGAAGCGGCGTTGCTGTGTAGCCATTTCGAGTCCTTGTCTGGTCGACGACGTTGACGACGAGCCGCGGTGCGCGGCCCTAACGGAATTAGATCATACATGTGACCTATGCACAACGACGGGCTGCCTGAGCGTCAGCCCACCATAGCGAGAGGAGACAGCAAATCGATGTACTTCATTTATTAGATTTAATTGACGATCATTTGCTTCACGTGCAACATAATGAATGACGACCCGTTTATCAACCGTGGATTTCCACGCAGGAGAGTGAGACCCAATGAGGGGTGCTGCATACGTCGGCGATGGCCGAATCGAGACGATCACAACGGAGCAGGTCGATCCAGGTCCGGGGGAAGCCCGCATCCGCGTGGCCTACAGCGGGCTCTGCGGAACCGACCTCCATATCGCGCACGGCAACATGGGTGCGCGAGTGACGACCCCGCTTGTGTTCGGCCACGAGGCATCCGGCACCATCGACGCCGTCGGCGACGGAGTCGGCGACTGGCAGGTCGGCGACCGGGTCACGGTCATGCCCCTGCTCTGGGACAACACGTGCGCCGCGTGCCTCGCCGGCAACCAGCACATCTGTCAGAACCTCACCTTCGTGGGCATCGACTCGCCGGGCGCGCTGCAGGAGTGCTGGACCGTTCCCGCCTCCACCCTGGTGCGCCTGCCCGACGACATGGACCTGCGCGACGCCGCCCTGGTCGAACCGACTGCGGTCGCGGTGCACGACGTGCGCCGCTCCGAACTGCAGGTCGGCGACGCCGTCGTCGTGCTCGGCGGCGGGCCGATCGGCGTGCTCATCGCGACCGTCGCCCGGCACGCCGGCGCACGGGTCGTCGTCGTCGAACTGGATGCCGCGCGCCGCGACCGCGTCGCCGCTCTCGGTTTCGAGGCGGTCGCCCCGAACGACATCGAGTCGACCGTCGCCGACCTCACCGGTGGCAACGGCGCCGACGTAGTCTTCGAAGTGTCCGGCGCCGCCGCAGCCGTGCGACAGGCCACCGCCCTGCTCAAGGTGCGCGGCACTCTCGTCGTCGTCGCCATCCATTCGACCCCTCGCGAGGTCGATCTGCAGCGGGTCTTCTGGCGCGAGCTGCGCATCCTCGGCGCCCGCGTGTACCAGCGGGCCGACTTCGAGCGGGCGGTCGAACTGATCGCGACCGGCGTGATTCCCGTCGACGCCCTGGTGACCTCCGTCGTTCCGCTCGAGCAGACGGGTCGAGCCATCGACGAGCTGGCATCGGGCCAGGCCCTCAAGATCCTGGTCGATGTGGCGTCGGAGCAGGGGTCGCACGCATGACCGGCCTCTTCGACCTCGCAGGCAAGCTCGCGGTTGTCACGGGCGCTCGTCGAGGAATCGGCCGATCCATGGCGCTCGCCCTCGCCGAGGCGGGAGCCGATGTCATAGGGGTCAGCGCGAACGCCGCACCCGACGACGCGGTCGCCGGCGAGATCGAGGCCCTGGGGCGTCGTTTCGACGCCCGCACGGTCGACTTCAGCGACCGGGCCGCCGTCGTCGCGTTGGGCGAGGAACTCGCGGAACGCGCGCCGGACATCCTCATCAACAACGCGGGGACCATAGAACGCGCGCCCGCCATCGACCACCCGCTGTCGTCGTGGGACAGGGTCATCGAGGTCGACCTGTCGAGCCACTTCGTGCTCTCGCAGGCCGTGGCGAGGCCCATGCTCACCCGCGGCTCGGGCAAGATCGTCTTCACCGCGAGCCTCCTGAGCTTCCAGGGCGGAATCAACGTTCCCGGGTACGCGGCCGCGAAGTCGGGCATCCTCGGGCTCACGCGGGCCCTCTCCAACGAATGGGCGGCATCCGGCGTTCAGGTGAACGCGATCGCGCCGGGCTACATCAGCACCGACAACACCGAGGCGCTGCGAAACGACGAGCAGCGGTCGCGATCGATCCTCGAGCGCATCCCCTCGGGGCGCTGGGGCGACGCCTCCGATCTCGGGGGCGCCGCCGTCTTCCTGTCTTCGCGCGCGTCCGACTACGTCACGGGAATCGTGCTGCCCGTCGACGGAGGGTGGCTCGCCCGATGACCTCGACCGCGAGCGACGTGCTCGACGAGTTGGCCGCGATCCGGGTTCTGCCCGTCGTCGTCATCGACGATCCCGCCCACGCCGTGCCCCTCGCCGAAGCCCTGCTGGCCGGCGGGGTGGCGTGCGCGGAGATCACCCTTCGCACGCCCCGCGCACTGGAGGCGCTGGAAGCGATGTCGACGGTTCCCGGATTCCTGGTCGGAGCCGGCACGGTCCTCTCCGAGCGGCAAGCCGAGGAATCGGTGGCCCTGGGCGCCCGCTTCCTCGTCAGCCCGGGCGCCTCGACTCGCGTCATCCGCTCCGCCGCGGCGCTCGGTGTCGCCTGCGTGCCCGGCGTCTCGACCGCCACGGAGGTGATGGCGGCTCGAGACGAGGGTCTCCGCACGCTCAAGCTCTTCCCCGCGGCGCAGCTGGGCGGCGTGGCGATGATCTCCGCCCTGCGCGGTCCGTTCGGCGATGTCGAGTTCGTGCCCAGCGGGGGCATCGGCATCGACAACGCGGCGTCGTTCGCCGTCGACGGCGTGGCGTCGGTGAGCACCAGCTGGATAGCTCCGCGTTCCGAGATCCGCCCCGACCGGTTCGACGCGGTGACCGAGCGTGCCCGCAGGTTCAGGCACGAGGTCGCCCGATGATCGACCGGCTGGTGACTGTCGGCGAGGGCCTGGGGGTCTTCCGCACGGACTCCCCCGACGGCCTGCGGCGCGCTCCCGACGTCGCGGTGAGCACAGGCGGGGCCGAAGGGAACGTGGCGATGGCTGTCGCCCGACTCGGCCTTCCCGCGGTCTGGCTGGGGCGCGTCGGCGCCGACGGGCTCGGCGAGCGCGTGGCGAGGGAGCTCAGGGCAGAGGGCGTCGAGGTGCACGCCATCGTCGACCCGGGCCATCCGACCGGCCTGCTCGTGAAGCAGATCTCCTCGGCCGGGCGCACCGACGTCGGCTACTACCGGTCGCTCAGCGCCGGCAGCACCCTGTGCGCGGCCGACGTCGAGCAACTCGAGCTCACGGGCCGAACGCTCGTTCACGTCACCGGCATCACCGCAGGCCTCTCGTCGACTGCGCACGAGGCGATCGACCGCCTGCTCGAGCGTGCCGATGAGGCGGAGTGCACGGTCTCGTTCGACGTCAACCACCGCAGCCGCCTCTGGTCGACGCGCAGCGCGAGCACCGTCTACCAGCACATCGCCCGGCGAGCCGACATCGTCTTCTCGAGCGTCGACGAGGTCGACCTCCTGCTGCCCGGCTGGCACGGCGAGGGGGCAACGGCCGCCGAGGCCGCCGACGCCCTTGCCGCGAATGGCCACCACCACGTGGTCGTCACCGACGGCGCCCGCGGATCCGCAGCCCGCATCGACGGCACGACGACGCTCGGCTCGGCCGTGCCCGTCACGGTCGTCGACACGGTCGGCGCCGGCGATGCCTTCGTCGGCGGCTACCTTGTGGCGCTGAGCCGGGGCGACGATGTCGGCGAGCGCCTGAGGCTCGCGTCGCAGCTCGGGGCCGCCGCCTGCAGGCACGCCGGCGACTGGGAGGGCGTGGCCGGATGGTCGCTCGACGAGACGGGCCGGGAACCCGTGCGTCGGTGACCTTCGACAGCGTCGCCGCAGGAATCCCTCTCCGGCACGCTGCGTGGGAGAATCCATCAATCAGCTTTAAGGAGCGCTCGTGTCGACTCAAGAGGAATACCGGCCCGCGTATGAGCGGGTGGTCGACGAGATCATCGTTCTGATCTCGACTCGCGATCTGAGGCCGGGCGACCGCCTGCCGACGGAAACCGAGCTGGCCAAGGAACTCGGCACGAGTCAGAGAACCGTGCGCGAAGCCTTGAAGATGCTCTCGGCGATCGGCCGCGTCAAGGCCGAGCGCGGGCGGGGCCTCTTCGTGGGGCGTGGCACCGAGTCTCTCCGGGGCGCGCACCCCGTTCCGTTCCGACCGACGGACATGGACCAGATCGCCGCGCTGTTCCGCTTCCGCGCGGTACAGGAACGCGAGTCGGCCACCCTCGCCGCCCAACATGCCACTCCCAAAGAGGTCATGGCGCTCGACGAGGCCGTCGAGCTCGGCCGCACGTCTGCCGCGAATCACGACTGGGAGGCATTCACCCGTGCCGACGAGAAGTTCCATACGACTCTCGCCGAGAGCTCGCACAACATCTTCTTCGTCGACGCCGTCGTGCGCATCCGCGAGCTGCAGGCCCAGGTGAGCTTTCTGGAACTCGGCCAGGAGGTTCACGATGCCGAACGCGCCATCCGTGAGCACGCCGACATCCTCGACGCGATCCGGGAGGGCGACTCCGAGAGCGCGGGCGAGCGTGCCGCCCACCATGTGCGACGCGCACTTGAGGACTACCGCTTCGAGATCGAGCGTCGCCTGCTCGCGCTGAACTCCGCATCCTGATAAGCACAAGAACTGTTGCGCAATAGTTCTTGTGTTTATAGTCTGAGGTCGTGACCCCCACCGACCCCACCCGCAGCACGCTCACGTCCGCCGCCTCGATGCGGGTGCTGGCGCATCCGACCCGCCTGCGGCTGCTCGGCCTTCTGCGCGAGCGCGGCCCGCAGACCGCGGCGCAGCTCGGAGACGTCGTCGACGAGGCGCCGGGCACCGTGAGCTACCACCTGGCCAAGCTGGCATCCATCGATCTCATCGAGCCGGCCGAGCCGCAGACGCGTGACCGGCGAGAAAGGTGGTGGAAGGCCACGACTCCGCTCACCAGCTGGGACACCGCCGAGCTGCTCGACGATCCCGACAAGGCTGCGGCATCGTCGGCGCTGCAGAAATCGGTCGGGCAGGCCTACGCCGCACGCTTCTCCGACTACGTCGACTCGCTGCCCTCTCTTCCCCGCCGGTGGGTCGAGGCCGGCACGAGCAGCGACAGAATGCTGAACCTCACGGTCGACGAACTCGCCGCTCTGACTGCCGAGCTCGAGGCGGTCGTCGCCCGTTATGCCGAGGTGAGCGAGGCAAACGGCGCATCCGAAGACCGCGGCGCCGAGGCCGTGTCGGTCGTCTATCAGACCTACCGTCGGCCGTGACGACGACCGCGACCGAGAGGCGCCGCGACGTCGGCTCCCTCTCCGCGCTGCTCGCCGCCCACGCCATCTCGCAGACGGGCAACGTCATCACAGCGTTCGCCATCCCCTTCTACGTGCTCGGCCTCGGCGGCACGGGCGTCGAGGTCGGAGTCGCGGCATTCTTCTCCACCATTCCGGTCGTGGTCGGCGGCGCGCTCGGAGGCGTGGTCGTCGACCAAGTCGGACCCCGGCGCGCGGCGATCGTCGCCGACATCATCAGCGGGGCGACGGTGCTGTCGATCCCCGTGCTCGCGCTCACCGTCGGCTTGCCGTTCTGGGCACTGCTGCTGCTGGTCTTCGCCGGAGGCCTGCTCGACACCCCCGGCCAGACCGCGCGCCGGGTGACGCTGCCGCGGCTCACCGAGCGGGCAGGCATCCGGCTCGAGCGCAGCGTCGGCCTGCTCGACGGCTCGGAACGCCTCGCCCGCATGATCGGCGCCACGGTCGCCGGGCTGCTCGTCGCCCTCATGGGCCCGATCGCGGCACTCTTCGTGAACGCCGCCACCTTCGCCGTCTCCGCCCTGCTCACCTGGCTCTTCGTCGCGGCGGTACCCGCTGCTGCACGTGCTGCTGCCGGTGCCGCTGCTGCCGCTGCTGCCGCTGCGTCAGCCGACGCGGAGTCGCCCGAGGAGCCGAGCGGCTACTGGCGCGACCTGGCCGCGGGGCTGCGGTTCGTCATCCACGACCCGCTCATGCGTCTGATCGTCGGCCTCGTGCTGATCACGAACCTGATGGATGCGGCGCGCGGCTCGACCCTGCTGCCCCTGTATGCGAACGATCGGCTCGGCGGCGCCGCCGCGCTGGGCGTGCTCGTCGCGGTGATGGGCGGATGCGCGCTGCTCGGCAACATCGCCTTCGGATTCGTGGCGCATCGCGTCGGGCGTCGGGTCACCCTGGCCGTGTGCTTCGCGATCGCGGGCGGCCCGTCGAGCGCCGCCTTCGCGCTCGGGGCTCCCCTGCCCGTGCTGATCGGGGTCACCGCCCTGGCGGGGCTCGCCGCCGGTTCGCTCAACCCGATCCTCGGAACGGTCGAGCTCGAGCGCGTTCCCGAGCACATGCGCGGCCGGGTGTTCGGGCTGGTCAACGCAGGGGCCTGGGCCGGCGTGCCCTTCGGAGCGCTGCTCGGAGGGATTGCGGCCGACACCATCGGACTCTCCTGGGCCTTCGGCATCATCGCCGTCGTGTACACGGTCGTCACCCTGAGCCCCCTGCTCGGAGGCCCGTGGCGGCAGATGGAGAGGCAGCCCGCCGCCTCGGAGGTCAGCTCGTCGGCACCACATCCCAATGCTCGCGAATGAGCTTGTCGTCTACCCGGAAGATGTCTGCGGCCAGGAATGGATCGCTCGCTGTCGCACCGGCGCTCTGCGAGAAGGTCCATACGAGGTCGCCATCCGATAGCGAGATCGAGGACTCCTGCGGCGGGAAGGTCGCGGAGCCCGAGAAGAAACCCTTGAGCGCAGCCGTGCCATTGGGAGCCACGGAATTGTGCTGCAGGTAGTTCGGATCGAACGAGGTGTCGAGCACGGATACGTCCTGATCGCGGAAGAGGGTGTTATAGGCGCCGACGGCGAACGTTCTGTTGCTCTCCTCCTGCGCTTCGGTCACCGAGCCCGGCTCGGCTGCGTTCGCGTAGAGGTCGCTGAACATGGTGTTCGTATTGCCGCTCGCCGGGGTACCCGTCGGGATCGGCTGCGAGAACGACCACCGCTCGACGATCGTGCCGTCGGTCACGCGGAAGAGGTCGACGGCGGCCTCTCCGCTTCTCTCGTCGTTCGGGTCGGAGGCCACCTGCCAGTGCACGGCCACGAGGTCACCGTCTGCCGCCTCGTGCTTGACGACCGCTTGGGCATTGGCGACGCGCGTGTGCGTCGCCGCGAACTGGTCGAGCAGGCCAGAGGGTCCGGCCGCGAGGCCCGTTCCGTGTGCGACCGCGTCAGGAGCGACGACAGCGTCGGCCTCGGTCTTCGCCGATGCCGACGTCGGATCCGGGAAGACATCCTCGATGAGGGTGAGCACCGTTTTCTTGTTGGCGGCTTCGACATCCGAATCCGCGCGGTCGGCACTCGTACCGCCACTCGAGGCCGTACCGGCCACTGCGGTCTCCGTCGGGCCGGCCGCCGTCTCGTCGGCAGATGAGGCCGACGAGACCGATGAGCATCCGGCGAGAATCGCGACGCCCGCAACGGCCGCCGCCACCCGTGTGACCATACTGAGGGTTCCTCCATTAGTTGTCATGACAAGTATTTTGCGGATCGCAACTGAGAAGGGGCCCCAAGTCGAGTGCGGGTAACCCGACAAAGCTCACGGGCACGGAGAACAGTCAGGTTCATGCCTGGCGCACCCGCGCACGCACGACGCGAGGAGCGGCATACTGGGCGAATGACTCGCGCACTGCTCATCGTGGACATCCAGCTCGACTACTTCCCTGGGGGCGCGTTTCCTCTCGTCGGACCGGATGCGGCCGCCGCCGCCGCGCGCTCCGTGCTCGACGGCTTCCGCGCGTCCGGTGAGACCGTCGTGCACATCTTCCACGTGTCGACCGAGCCCGACGCCACCTTCTTCCGCCCTGGCACGCCGGGCGTCGGCATCCACTCGCTCGTCGCGCCGAGCGGCGACGAGATCGTGCTCGAGAAGCACGAGCCCAACAGCTTCATCGGAACGGGCCTTCAGGAGCTGCTCGTCGACGAGGGCGTCACCGAGCTCGTGATCGTGGGCATGATGAGCAGCATGTGCATCGACTCGACGACGCGCGCCGCCAGCGAGCTGGGCTTCGAGGTCACGGTGGTGAGCGACGCGTGCGCCGCGCCCGTTCTCAGTTTCGGCGAGACCGTCGTTCCGGGCGCCACGGTGCACGCGTCGTTCATGGCCGCGCTCGACGGCAGCTTCGCCACCGTCGTCTCGAGTAACGAACTGCGCTAGCTTCAGCTCATACCCACCCCCTAGCCGCCTCATAGGAATCGCATAGCACCGCCCCGAAGACTGACGTTTCAGAACGAACCGAACGTCACATCCGAGAGGCAGTCATGAGCAGGATCCCCGAACCAGAACTCACCCCGCAGGGGCCGGCCTACGAGGGCCGACTCCTCGACCGCGCAGACGAGGAGGTCGTCGACCAGGGCGTCGCCTTCGACATCCGCACGCTCGTCAGCCGCCGCGTCGTTCTGAGCATGCTCGGACTCGGCGCCGGAGCCGTCGCCCTCGCGGCCTGCTCCACGGGCGACTCCGGCTCGAGCGCAGCAGGCACCGCGACGGCCACCGCCACCCCGACGACCACGCCCACCACGAGCAGCACGGCCGCGGCATCCACAACCGCGGTGCCCGCCGGCGAGATCCCCGACGAGACCGCCGGACCGTACCCCGGCGACGGCTCGAACGGCGCCGACGTGCTCGAGCAGTCGGGCATCGTGCGCAGCGACATTCGCTCGAGCCTCGGCAGCGGCACCACCGCAGCCGGCGTTCCCATCGCGCTCAGCCTGACCATCCTCGACATGGCGAACAACGACGCCCCGTTCGCGAACGTCGCCGTCTACGTGTGGCACTGCGATGCCGACGGCAACTACTCGATGTACTCGTCGGGCGTCGAGAACGAGACCTACCTGCGCGGCGTGCAGGTCGCCGACGGCAACGGAACCGTGTCGTACACCTCGATCTTCCCCGCGTGCTACTCAGGCCGCTGGCCCCACATCCACTTCGAGGTCTACCCCGCGATCGGCGACATCACCGATTCGGCCAACGCCATCGCGACCTCGCAGGTCGCCCTGCCGCAAGACGCGTGCGACACCGTGTACGCCCTCTCGGGGTACGACGGCTCGAGCTCGAACCTGTCGAAGGTCAGCCTCGACAGCGACAACGTGTTCGGTGACGACGGCGGCGCCCTGCAGCTCGCGACCGTGACGGGGGATGCGACGAACGGCTACCAGGTCGCGCTCACCGTTCGCGTCGACACGAGCACCGCACCCACCGCGGGCTCCGCGCCCAGCGGCGGTAGCGGCGGCGGTGGCGGTGGCGGCGGTGGCCCGGCGAACTAGCCGCATCGGCGCCCGCTCGGCGTGTCCGCGGCCCGTCGACCGGGCGCATATGACCCCCCCAGGGCGCGGACGCTCACACCCTCCACCTCACACACGAAAGAAGGCCCCTCATGGGACTGCTCCAGAACCTCACCGGATGGCACGCGCTCATCCTCCTCGCCGTCGTGCTGCTCTTCTTCGGAGCAAGCAAACTGCCGGCGCTTGCGAAGAGCGTCGGACAGTCGGCCCGCATCCTCAAATCCGAATCCCGCGACGGGTCCGCCGCCGCAGACGCCGTAGACGCCCCCGCGACCTCGGCGACTCCTGCGACCTCGGCGACGACCGTGGATGCGCCCGTTCCCGCAGACCGGCTCTGACCGTGCGCGGCTCACGCCGCTCACGCGGCAGCAAGGCGGGCCGGGCCGGCCGTGACGAGAGAGGCCGGATGACGCTCATCGAGCATCTGCGCGAGGCGCGCACGCGTCTGTTCCGCATCCTGTTCGCGCTGCTCGTCGGAGCCGCCGCGGGGTACTTTCTCAGCGACCGGATCCTCGAGATCCTGCGCACGCCCATCGAGGCGCTGGCCCTCTCGCGCAACGCCAGCCTGAACTACGACAGCATCAGCGCGGCCTTCGACCTGAAGCTGCGTATCGCCCTCTTCGCCGGGGCGGCCATGTCGAGCCCGGTCTGGATGCATCAGGTCTTCGCCTTCTTCCTGCCAGGGCTCACCCGCCGCGAGAAGAACTACACGCTGGGCTTCTTCGTCGCGGCCGTGCCGCTCTTCATCATCGGATGCGTCACGGGCTTCCTCCTGTTCCCGCACGTCGTCGAGCTGCTGGCCGGAATCGCATCGACCGACGACAGCTCGGTGCTCGTGGCCTCGTACTACGTGGACTTCGTGATGAAGCTCGTTCTCGCCGTGGGCGTGGCCTTCGTTCTGCCCGTGTTCGTGGTGCTGCTCAACGCGGTCGGTGTGCTGCCGGGAAGGTCTGTCGTGTCGAGCTGGCGGGTCGTGATCCTCGGCATCCTGGTGTTCAGCGCCATCGCGACGCCCTCCGCGGACATCGCCACGATGTTCCTCCTGGCCGTTCCCATGGCGGCCCTGTTCGCCGCCGCAGCGCTGATCGCGGTGCTGCACGACCGCGTCGCCGCGAAGCGACGCGCCCGACTGCTGACCGACGACACGGCTCACGATCGCGACGTGGACGTCGACCGCGACATCGACCGCGAACTGGTCGACGCCTGACAGGCGCCGACCCCCGCCTGCCCCGCCGCCCGACCACCCGACCGGCCGCCTGACCGCCTGACCGCCTGACCACCGACCGCCCGCCCGCCCGAAAGGAGCACCCCGTGTTCGGACTCACCCTCGACAAGCTGATCGTGATCGGCATCATCGCCGCGATCATCATCGGCCCTGAGCGCCTGCCCCACTACGCCGAGAAACTCGCCTCGCTCGTCACGAGCGTTCGCGCGTTCCTCGACGGCGCAAAAGCTCGGGCCGTGGAGGAGCTCGGCCCCGAGTTCGATCCGGCCGAGTGGAGGAAGCTCGACCCCCGACAGTACGACCCTCGCCGCATCGTGCAGGAGGCGCTGGCCGTCGACCCGGCCCCTGCCGTCGACCCCGCCCCTGCCGATGACCCGGCCCCGTCGGTCGGATCGGAGCCGGCATCCCAGCCCGCCCCGGCCGAACCGGCGTCGGATGCCCAGCCCGAGGCATCCACCCCGCCGCCGCGACCGGCCGCACCCGCGATCGGTTGGCAGCAGGCGCTGATAGACCGCGTCAATGCGGCGCAGCCACCCCGGCGAGCGAGCGAGTTGCCCGAGTCCGCCGCGTCGCATCCACTCGAGGCGGCGGAATCGGGCAACTCGGCGCCCGCCCGAGAGAAGCCGACTCAGACCCAGTCAGCTCACGGAGTGGGCTTGCCTCCGTTGACCGTGAGCGTCTCGCCGACCACGTAGCTCGACTCCGGCGACGCGAGGAACACGTAGGCCGGAGCGAGCTCGGCGGGCTGCCCGATGCGGCCGATGGGCGTGTCCTGGCCGAGCTCGGGAAGCTCGTCGATGACCTGGCCGCCCGCCGTCTGCAGGGGCGTCCAGATGGGTCCGGGGGCGACGATGTTCACGCGGATGCCCTTCGGAGCGAGCTGCTGCGCCAGCGCCTTCGAGAACGTGTTGACCGCGGCCTTCGTCGTCGCGTAGTCGACCAGGTTCTCGCTCGGGGTGTACGCCTGGTTCGACGAGGTGGTGATGATCGTTGCGCCGGGCTGGAGATGCGGGAGTGCGGCCTTGGTGATCCAGAACGTGGCGTAGACGTTGGTCTTCATGGTCTCGTCGAACTGCTCGTCGCTGATGTCGACCAGGGACTCCGCGTGCTGCTGCTTCGCCGCATTGTTCACCACGATGTCGAGGCCGCCGAGCTCGTCGACCGCCTGCGCGACCAGGGCGCGGCAGTGTGCGGGGTCGGTGATGTCGCCCGGGATGCCCACCCCGGTGCGCCCGGCCTCGCGCACGAGCTCGAGGATCCTGTCGGCATCCGGCTGCTCTTCGGCGAGGTACGAGATGACGACGTCGGCGCCTTCGCGGGCGAAGGCGATCGCCACGGCCGCACCGATGCCCGAGTCGCCGCCGGTGATGAGGGCCTTGCGTCCGATGAGTCGACCGGATCCCCGGTAGCTCTGATCGCCGTGGTCGGCCCTGTTGTTCAGCTTCACGTCGAGTCCGGCGCCCTGCTGGTACTGGGCCGTCGTGTCGATGTCGGAGTACATGGCGGACGGATCCTGGAAGGTGTACTGGTCGGTCATGGCGATCCTTTCGGGGGTGAGACGCGTTCCAGCGACGCTACCCGCGGCATCCGATTCACCCCGATGGGGTTGACGCCGCGCACACCGACCTTCGGAACCCGGATTCGACCCAGATGTTCTGCGGCCGTGCAAGCCACCCGTGCCCGGGAGCACCCGGACGTACGATTCGGATATGACTGACAACAAGAAGACCCAGGACGCGCCCATCATGGACGGCGCCACCGAAGCGACCGAAGAGGAGAAGGAGGCCGGACGCCGCGACCACGCCGAGGCGGATGCGAACCGCGACGCGGGACTCGACGACGACCTCCGCAGCATCCGCGCCGTCGACGAGGGCAAGACGCGCCCCCGCACCGAGGGCAACGGCAACGGATCCGACGGCGCCGTCGACATCTCGAACGCCGGCGACACAAACAAAGACACCGACACCGACACTGCGGGCGACGTCGACCGCACTGCCGAGTAGCACGGACGGGGCCCGGCTCCCTTTCAGGAGCCCGGGCCCCGCTCAGATGCTGCGCAGCTCGCCTCGCACGATCGAGTCTCCCGAGTGCGTGGCATCTCCGTCGTCGGGCTCGGCCGAGACGTCGACCAGGGAGTACGTCGCGAGATCGACGCCCGCCGGCAGCTTGAATCTGCCCTCGGCCCCGTCGAGGAAGCCGATGCTCACGAGCGCGGTTCCGTCTGTCGAGATGAGCCACACCTCGCGCTGTCGGTCGTCTCCGGGTCCGCTCTGCCCTGCCGGGTCGATGTCGACCACGACCTGACGCGTGCCGTCGGCCAGAACCTCGACCACCGCGCTGCCGTGCGCATCCGCCCAGTCGGGGAACGGGTCGAGCTCGGCGCCCGCGACCACGACTCCGGTGTTCGCGCTCTGGGCGGACTGCCACCAGATCCCGACCCCTGTTCCTGCGACGAGGCCCACCACGAGGGCGGCGACGGCCAGCGGAACCACCATGCGCGTGCGCCAGCGTCTGCGAGCGCGCTCGGAGGTCGGCCGAGATGTCGCAGATGGCGACTTCTCGGCGCGCGCAGCAGCCCTCTGTGACATCTCTGAGCCCGTCGCGGCCTGAGCGTCGGCGGCGACATCCGCATCGGCGACGATCTGCGTGCGGATGCGCTCCCACACCGCGGGCGACGGTTCGGCGAGCGACTCGCCCTTCGCAGACCGGCCCCGGTGCACCACCGTCGACAGCTCGCGCAGTTCGGCGGCGCACGAGGCACACGAGGCCAGGTGCTCGGCCTCGACGGCGCTCGGCGCCACCTCGCCCAACGCGATCAGCGCCAGTTCATCGGCATCAATATGTGTCATCGTTCACCTCCAAACGTATTCGTAGCCGAGACAGACTTCGACGGATATGACTTTTCACGGTTCCGAGCGGAAGCCCGAGCCTGTCGGCGATCTGGGCATGAGTGAGGTCGGCGAAGAAGGCCAACCGCATGATCGTGCGCGGCACAGGGTCGAGTCGCGCGAGCTCGTCGGCCATCATCAGCCTGTCGGCCACCTCCGCCGTGTCGTCGACCGTCGCGGCGACGCTCTCGAGGGTGTGCGCCTCGTCGGCCCGGCGCATCCGGCTGCGCGCCTCGTGGGCGTCGGCGATGCAGTGCCGTGTGATTCCCACGAGCCAGCCGCCCATGCTCGCCCGGTCGGGGTCGTAGCCCGAGCGCCCGCGCCACGCGGCGACGAACACCTTCTGGGTCACGTCCTCCGCATCGCGCGCGTCGCCCAGCGAGCGCAGCGCCAGCGTGTAGACGAGCGACGACCAGCGCTCGTAGACGCCGGCCAGAGCCCGGTCGTCACCCGAGCAGAAGGCGTCGACCAGCGCGCCCTCGTCGATCGATGTGTCGGTCACGTCAGTGTGCGGCTTCCTTGTGGGCACCTCGAGCATACGTCGCCACCCCCATCACGCGATCGGTACCGCGGTGACGATCACGTTGCTGAGGTAGTGACCCGTATCGTAGTTGAACTCTCCCCCACAGGTGATGAGCGCCAGACGGTGCGGGCCGGTGCGGTCGAAGACGGCGTTCCAGTCGACGCCGGTCTTGTCGATCATCGACACCTCCTGAACCGAGAAGCGGGCGACCCGGCCATCGACCGAGGTGGTCACGATCTCCGTGCCGACCGGGGCATCCAGCAGTAGTGCGAACTGGCCGATGCCGTAGTCGAACGAGTCGACGTGCGCGGCGATCACGGCGGTTCCGGCCGTGCTCCACGGCGTCGGTCCGTAGCGGTACCAGGAGGCGATCGCGGGGTCGTCGGAGAGCGCGAGCGCGCCGGTCGCGTCGACTCCCTCGGGTGACACCGTCACGTCGATGCCCAGCGACGGCACCTGCACCCTGGCCGGCTGCACGACGGGCTCGGCAGGGCGGGCCCCCAGGCTCGCGTCGGTCAGGGGCACGACGGATGCCGCGGGCCCGGCCGGCGCGCCCGTCGCGCTGGGCGTAGGCGCGGGTGTCGCCGTGGGTGTCGCCGTGGGTGTCGCCGACCGCGCGACGCCGGCCGGCATCGGGGTGGCGGGGGCGTCGGCGGCGACGCCGCATCCGGTGATCAGGAGCATCGAGGCGCACGCGAGCGCGCCGATGACCGCGGCCCGGGCTGCGTGTGCCCGAACCGCGGTCGCGAGGGAGTGCCTGCCGGTCAGCGCTCGACCTTGGCAAGCGCCCGGCTGCGCACGGCGGTGATTGCAAGCGCCGCGAGCAGCAGGGCGAGCGCCCCGCCGACCAGCAGACCGGTGGAGTCTCCTGGCTGGTTGGTGGCGACGAGGCCCGCGTTACCGGCGGGAACACCGCCCGGGTTCGAGTGCAGTCCGCCGATGGTCTGCACCGCGAGCGCCAGGTTGCCGTCGGCGAGGCTGCCCCACGCGTAGACGATGGTGTTCGTTCCCTCGGCCACGTCGACGTCGGCCGGGCCGATCACAGGGTCGGTGGTTCCTGTGGCGGCGACCGACGCCGACACGGTGCCGGCGGGAAGTGTGAGCACGGACTCGCCCGGGTTTGCGAGGTTCGTGATCACGGGGCTGCCTCCGGCGAGAACGTCGACCGCGGGAGCGGCGGCGACGTGGCGCACGGTCAGGCGTCCCTCGCCGGCGGCGAGGGTGGCTGTGTCGTTCGTGAACAGGGTTGCGGTGGGGTTGCCCGACGCGTCGAGGTGGGCCACGGCGGTGTAGTTGCCGTTCGCCGCGAGGGGCAGGTCGACCGGTCCGATCACCGGGGCGCTCGCGTCGGCGGCATCCGATGCCGTGATGGCCACCGAGTAGGTTCCGGCCGGCAACGGCAGGGGTCCGGCGAGCGTGCCGGGCGTGAAGTCGTCGAGGGTCAGGGCTCCGTTCACGTAGACGTCGACGGTGACACCCGGAACCGCGTGCAGCACCGAGAGCTGTGCGTCGCCTTCGGCCGCGGATGCGGGAAGAGCGGCTGCGGCTGCGATGAACGCACCGGCTGCGATGCCGGCGATGAGGGTCTTGCGCATGGATACCTCCTGGTCGAGCCCCGGTCAGGGGCGAAGAGAAAACTGCTTACACAGACCACTTCTGTCGAACCCATGCGTTTGGATGCACCTCTTCAGAACTTTTTTCCGACATCGCAAGCGGTAGCGGCTTTCGCGTCGGGTGACCCATTATCGAGTAATGACCTACCTCGCCTCAGACTCCCGCTACGACAGCTTCCCTTACCGACGCACGGGGCGAAGCGGCCTCAAACTTCCCGCCGTCTCGCTCGGACTCTGGCAGAACTTCGGCGACGACGTGGCCATCGAGACGCAGCGCGCGATCCTCCGCCGCGCGTTCGACTCCGGCGTGACCCACTTCGACCTGGCCAACAACTACGGCCCGCCCTATGGCAGCGCCGAGACCAACTTCGGCCGCATGTTCGCAGAGGACTTCGCGCCCTACCGCGACGAGCTCGTGCTCTCGACGAAGGCCGGCTACGACATGTGGCCCGGACCCTACGGCGACCACGGATCGCGCAAGTACCTGCTCGCCTCGCTCGATCAGTCGCTCGCCCGCATGGGCGTCGACTACGTCGACATCTTCTACAGCCACCGCGCCGACCCCGACACTCCCCTCGAAGAGACGATGGGCGCCCTGCACACTGCGGTGCAGTCGGGTCGCGCCCTCTACGCCGGCATCTCGAGCTACTCGCCTGAGCGCACGCTCGAGGCGGCGCGCATCCTGGCCGATCTCGGCACACCGCTGCTGATCCACCAGCCCTCGTACTCCATGTTCAACCGCTGGATCGAGGACGGCCTGCTCGACACCCTCGGCGAGCTCGGCGTCGGCTGCATCGCATTCTCTCCGCTCGCCCAGGGCCTGCTCACCGACCGCTACCTCGACGGCATCCCGGCCGATTCGCGCGGCGCGCGAGGCGGCTCGATGCAGAAGCGGATGCTCACCGACGAGACGCTCGGGCGGGTTCGGGCCCTGAACGACATCGCCTCGGGCCGAGGTCAGACCCTCGCCCAGCTGGCGCTCTCGTGGGCGCTGCGCGACGAGCGCGTGACCTCGGTTCTCATCGGAGCGTCGTCGGTGGCGCAGCTCGACGACAACCTGGCCGCCGTGCAGAACCTCGCGTTCACGAGCGAGGAACTCGCGAAGATCGACGAGCTGGCCGGCGACCGCGACATCAACCTCTGGGCGAGCTCGAGCGCGGTCTAGCGGCGCGCGATCGGCACGATGCCGAAGGCCTGCGCGAGGCGGTCGATCTTCTCGGCGCGGCCGAGCCTCGGCAGGTCGCTGCCGTCGCGGATGACCCGGCCCCGAGACTCGAAGTCGTCGAGGAAGTCGCGCGCCCACGTCGCATCCGACACCGTCGGGCTGATCGTCTCGTTGATCACCGAGAGCTGGTCGAGGTCGAGGCAGAGCTTTCCGGTGAGGCCCATGGCCACCGCGTGCTCCGACTTCTGGCGCAGCACCGGGTGGTTGCTGCCGACCGTCGGGCCGTCGATCGGACCGGGCAGGTTGCCGATGCGGCTCGCCACGACGAGGCGCGAGCGCGGATAGGCCATGGCCAGGTCGTCGGCGCTCGTGCCCGTGTCGCGGCGGTAGTCGCCGCTGCCGAAGCCGAGGCGGAACGCGCCCCGGGCGCGCGCGATGGCCGGCGCCTCCTCGATGCCGAGCGCCGATTCGACGAGGGCGAGAACGGGCACGGTGCCGCCGAGTCGATCGAACGTCTCGGTGACCTGTTCGGCCGACTCCGTCTTGGCCAGCATCACGCCCGACAGCCCTGGCACGCCCTTGAGGCCGTCGACGTCGTCGGACCAGAACTCGGTGGTGCGGTCGTTGATACGCACCCAGCCGGCGCCGCCGCCGCTGAGCCAGTCGATGACCGACGTTCGCGCATCCGCCTTCAGTTTCGGGTCGACGGCGTCTTCGATGTCGAGGATGATCTGGTCGGCGCGCGAGTCGGCGGCCGGGTCGAAGTCCTCAGAACGGATGCCCGAGACGAGCAGCCAGGAACGCGCGATCTTGGGGTCGATGGTCGATGCTGTCATGTACTTTCAACTTCTCTATCGGCATGGAGGACGCAGGCCCCGGTCGGTGAGGATCGGCGCTGGCCACACGACGGCGCTCCGCTGCGCGTGCCTCAGCATCGTATCGAACCCGGCCTGACCATGGCGTGAGACCACCCGATCGGGAGAGGATGGGCGCATGCCCGCGACCTCGAACGCGCCCGACAGCCAGCCCTGTGCTCCGGAGCCCGTCTCGCGCGGACCCCGTGGGCCGCGCGGACCCCGCGGACCGCGGCGGCTGCGCGCCGGTGCGATCGCCGTCGGAGCCATCGTCGGCGTTGCCGGAGTGCCCCTCTGCTACCTGCTGCTGCAGCTGCTCGGCGTGATCGTCTCCGACACCGGGCTCATCGTGTGCCTGGTCGCACCGACGGCGGTGCTGCTGCTCGTGTGCCTCGTTCCGCGTGCGCGTGCGTGGTCGCTGCAGGCGGCGGTGGCGTCGGCCCTCGCATCCGTCGCCCTGGTGGTGTTCGTGTTCGGCGGCATCACCCTGATCACAGCGATGCTCTCGGACCCCGCCTAGGCGTTCTCCGGATTATAGGACAGAACAGCCAGGTCGCGGTGTGTCGTCGAGGGAAACGCCGCACTCGGTCGAGATCGTCCTGTAATACGGGGAACGGCCGCTCAGGTCGCCCGCAGCGATGCCGCGCAGGTCGACAGCATCGTGCGCAGCGCGACCTGTTCGGCCGGAGCGAGGCCCGACTTCATGCGGTCCTCGACTCCCCTGACCGCGGCGCTGGCCGTGGCGAGCTGGGCCCTTCCGGCCGGCGTGAGCTGCGTCGGCAAGGCGCGCCCGGAGGCAGGCTGCTCTGATCTCGTGACGAGCCCGTCAGCCTCGAGCGCCTGCAGCAGCACGTTCATCGCCTGCCTCGTCACGAAGGTGCCACGAGCGAGCTCGGAGTTCGACAGGCCGGGCCGCTGGGCGAGCAGTTCGAGACAGGAGTAGTGCGTGACGCTCATGCCGAGCGGACGCAGCACGGCCTCCATGGCGGTGCGCAGCGCACTCGAGACCTCCTTCATCAGGTACCCCAACGACGTCTCCAGCTCGATTCCCGCACCGTCTTGACCCATGTCAATATTCTGACATACTGGGTATGTCAACAAACTGACATCAATGAAGGAGAACATCATGACCGCATCCGGCCCCGGCTTCATCTCACTGCAGGTCCGCGACATCGAGGCGTCCGCCGCCTTCTACGAGAAGTACCTCGGTCTCTCCCGCCAGCCCGGCCCGCCCCATGCCATCGTCTTCGGCACGTCGCCCGCTGCTTTCGCCGTGCGCGATGCGATGCCCGGCGTCGACCTGAACCCGGGCGCACAGCTCGGCCTCGGTATCGGCGTCTGGATGCACGCGCCCGACGCCCAACAGATCCACGACACCCTCATGGCCGACGGATTCACCATCACCTCGGCACCCGTCGACGGCCCCTTCGGCCGCACGTTCACCTTCGCCGACCCCGACGGCTACGCCATCACTCTGCACGATAGGGTCTGATCCATGACTCGCCTCGAGACCGTTCACGAGGTTGTCGGGCCCTGGTCGCTCGCCACCACCAAGCAGTTCTGGGAGGGTTTCGCCCCCGGTGGACTTGCATCCCAGACGCAGGCCGAGGGCATCCGCACCGCCTTTCTCTGCGACACCGACTGGCAGCGAGTCGATGCCGTGATCACGCAGGAGGGCGCGTCGGCCCGCATCGTGGTCGATGGCCAGGGCGATCTGGATGCCGCGACCGAGCAGGTGCGGCGGCTGCTGTCGATAGACATCGACGGTCGTGGGTGGCCGGATGTGGCGGCACGCGACGTGGTGATCGCGGACGCGCAGCGACGGCTCCCGGGGTTCCGGCCCTGCGGCTTCTTCTCGCCCTATGAGGCGGCCGTGTGGTCATTGCTGTCGCAACGCATGCAGAGGCGGCAGGCGGCAGCGATCAAGACGCGGCTCACGCAGCAGCTCGGCGACGACGGAGCCTTTCCGTCTCCGGCCACCCTGCTCGGGGCGTCGCTCAACCTGCCCGGACGCAAGGCGGAGTACCTGCATGCGGTCGCCGAGGCCGCTCTCGACGGCCGCCTCTCCGGCTCGTACCTGCGTTCGTTGCAGCCGACCACCGCGTTCGCCCAGGTGCAGAGCATCCTGGGCATGGGACCGTTCTCGGCCGAGCTCGTGGTGATCCGCGGTGCGAACTTCCCTGATGTGCTGCCACGCAACGAGGGCCGACTGAGCGACGAAGTCACGAAGCTCTATGGCGCCGACCGCTCGATCGACGAGGTCGCCGAGGCGTGGAAGCCGTTCCGCTCGTGGGCCTCGGTGCACCTGCGCGCGCTGCAGGAGGTGGCGGCGTAGCCGCTCGAGCCCTCAGGCGGCGGCCTGCTCCACGACGTCGCGGATCTCGGCGGCGCTGAGGTTCGCGCCGAAGAGCTCGCGCCCCGGCTGCAGCACCGCGCCCTCGGCCAGCGCACCCAGGTCGACGGGGTCGAATCCGAGAGAGTCGATCAGGTCGGCCACCACGTCGTTGGCCGCCACGTCGTCTCCCGACAGCGCGATCGCCTTGCGATCCGGGTCGCCCGCGGGCCGCGCACCCTCGTCGAGATCGTGGTAACCCATGTGATTGAACGCCTTCACCAGACGTGAGCCGGGCAGGGCCGCCGCCACGAGCTCGCTCGTCGTGACGTCGTCACCGGTGAGATCCGGGCGAACGCCGTCGACCTCCCACCAGTAGTTCATGGCGTCGATCACGATCTTTCCGCGCAGCTCGTCGGCCGGCAGGGTCTCCGCCCCGTCGAGGGGCACGGCCTTGCCCAGCGGAAGAGCCAGGATGACGATGTCGGCCCGTCCCGCGGCATCCGATGCCGTCGTCGCCTCGGCGCCGTGCGCCAGCACGTCGATCGTGAGTTCGATCGCGGCGGGCGGTCGCGAGCTCGCGATCAGCACGGGGTAGCCGGCTGCAATCGCGAGACGGGCTAGCACGGTGCCCACTTTTCCGGCACCGAGGATGCCGATGGTCGCCTTCTTCGGGTCGGTCAAGGAATGCATGGGCGCGCCTCTCAGGCCAGGATGTCGCGGACGAGGGGAACGACCTCGGTTCCGTAGAGCTCGACCGCACGCATCCGGTCGCTCATCGGGGTGGTGCCGGCCGAGTAGATGAGGTCGAATCGCCCGGCCCCCAGCGTAGCGATCGCGCTCGCCATGCGACGGGCGACCGTGGCGGGCGAGCCCACGTACATCGAGCCGTGCTCGACCTCGTTCTCGAACTCGGCACGGGTCACGGGCGGCCACCCGCGCAGGGCTCCGATACGGTCGCGCATCACCTTGTAGTGCGGAAAGAAGATCTCTTTGGCCTCGTCGTCGGTGCGGGCGATGAACCCCGGCGAGTGCATGCCGATCGGATGCGCCGTGGTGCCGAACTGCTCGGCCGCGCGTCGGTAAAGATCGGTGTAGGGCGCGAACCGTTCGGGGCTGCCGCCGATGATGGCCAGCATCAGGGGGAAGCCGTACTGCGCGGTGCGCACGACAGACTGGGGCGAGCCGCCCACGCCGACCCAGGTCGAGAGGTGCCCCGACTCGGTCTTCGGAAAGACGTCGGCGTCGTGCAGCGCGGCGCGGGTCGTGCCGCTCCAGCTCACGGGCCGCTCGGTGAGCAGGCGCGAGAAGAGCTCGATCTTCTCTTCGAAGAGGGTGTCGTAGTCGTTCATGTCGTAGCCGAAGAGGGGGAACGACTCGGTGAACGAGCCGCGGCCCAGGATCACCTCGGCGCGCCCGTTCGAGAGGGCGTCGACGGTAGCGAAGCGCTGGAACACACGAACAGGGTCATCGGAACTCAGAACGGTGACACCCGAACTCAGTCGGATGCGCTCGGTCTGCGTGGCGATACCCGCCAGCACGGTCTCGGGGCTCGAGATGGCGTACTCCGGCCGGTGGTGCTCGCCGACGGCGAAGACCTCGATGCCGAGCTGGTCGGCCAGCACGGCCTCGGCGACCACGTGCCTGATCGCCTGTGCGTGGGAGGCGAGTTCTCCCGTGTCGGTCTGCGGAATGTCTCCGAAGGTGTCGAGCCCGAATTCGATGTCAGCCATGATCGCGTCCTTTGATGATCTAATTGACATGTCAAATGAATGGAGTGTCGTGAATATTCCCGAGGACGACGGCGAGGGTGGCGCCGGGCGCCGAGCCGGCCGCCGATCCGCCGATCGGTCCGCTGGTCGGTCCGCCGGTCGGAAGTCGCCTACCCGCGACGAGCTACTGGCCTGGCGCACCTTCACCGAGACGACCGATCTCGTGAAGCGGCACATCGAGGCCGAGCTGCAGCAGGCATCCGGTGTCTCGTCGGGCGACTATGCGGTTCTGCTTGCCCTCTCGGAGCAGCCCGACCACCGGCTGCGCTCGTCGCCGCTGGCCGAACAGATCGGATGGGAGCGCAGCCGCCTCTCGCACCACCTCGGGCGCATGGAGCGGCGCGCACTGATCGCCCGGGAGCGCGCATCCGACGACAGCCGCGGTGCCTGGGTCGTGCTCACCGACGAGGGAGCCCGCACCTTTCGCCGCGCGTCGTCACCGCACCTTCACTCGGTGCAGCGGCTGTTCGTCAGCGCCCTGACATCCGAGCAGCTCGCGGCCCTCGACGACGCGATGCGCGCGCTGGCCGCCCACCTCGAGGAGTCTCCGACCGTTCGACAGGACGGATCGACGACACTCCGGCTATCGACCGACGACACACCGACCGACTGACAAAACGTCCTGTAGTCCGGAGAACGACCTCAGTCGCGCACTCCGAACAGACCGTCTCCATGCTTCACGAGCACGTCGTAGGCGTCGGCGTAGTTGTCGGGCAGGGGCGCACCCGGCTCGTACTTCGCGAGCAGAATTCCGATCAGCCCCAGCGCCGGAGGGGTCAGCGGGCGGGTGCGGTCCTTGTCTTTGTCCGCGCGCGGATTCGCCTCGGGGTTCGGCGGAACGTATGCCGGCGTGACCGTCGGCCAGAGCGCGGGCTGCCGCGGCTTCGTGAGATTCACCGCGTTGAAGATCGGGGTGGCGGATGCGTCGCGCTCGGTGAGCGGGTCGAGTCCGTGGAGCTCGGCGAGGGTCTTCGCAAGCGACCCGTGGTGCATCTCGTCATTGATCACCGAACCGGCCTTCGTGTAAGCCGACACCACGATCGTGGGAACCCGCAGCCCGAGGCGATCGAAGGTGAAGCCCATCTCGCCGGGCTTCTCGTTCTTCACCGGAGGAGCAGCGGTCGGCGGCGCGACGTGGTCGTAGAGTCCACCGTGCTCGTCGAAGGTCACGAGCAGCACGGTGTTCATCGCGTTCGATCCGGTGGCCGAGGCGCCATTCTTGACGGCGGTGTAGACCTCACCGAGCAGCTGCTCCCCCGCACGCATGTCCGAGAAGGCAGACGCCATCTCGGGCGTCTCCGGGTCCGCCCTATCGTGAGAGGCCCTCACCACCGGCGGGTGCATGTCGTTGTGGTCGAAGACCATTCGCGGCTCGACGAAGGCGTAGTCGGGCAGGTTGCCCTTCGCGGCGTCGTCGTGGAACTGCTCCATGCTGCGGAAGTTGCTCCTCCAGTACTTCTCGATCGACGGCGCGCTCAGCAGCCCGGTGAGCGAGACCACCTGCTGGGCGTCGTAGTACACGCGCCACGACTTGCCCGCCTCCTCGAGCCGGGTGAACACGGTCGGCACGGCCGGCGCATCCAGCCATTTGCCGATGCCCGTACCCTCGGCGTTCGTGACATAGCCGTGCGATGTGCTCGCGTGAAAGAACGAGCGGTTGCAGAACGTCTGCGACGGAACCGCCGCGTGCCAGTGGTCGTAGACCCCGAAGTTCTTCGCCAGGGTCGAGAGCACCGGCAGCATCGTGGGCGAGAATCCGCCCATCACGACCGCGTACTCCTCGGGGGTGGGCTTGCGCCCGCGCGCGAGTGTGGAGTTGACGATGTAGTCCTTCACGAAGCCGTTGTTCTGCGGCTTCGACGTGTCCTTCGGAAGGTTCCACGGCTCCCTGAGCGGGTTCTTCAGGTCGGCGTTGCTCTCGGGGTCGATCGTGCCGAAGAGCTGCGTGTTGACGTGCGGGTAGAACTCGCCGGGGTCGGGATCGGGCTGCGCCATGATCTGGTCGGTCGGCCCGCTGTAGACGTGGGCCGGCACGGCCTCTCCCGACTCGCCCGGGTTGCTGTACGACCCCTGGTGCAGGCCGTCGAAGGTCTGCCCGGCAGGCTCCTGCCCCGACTCGTAGAGCCATCCCAGCATGTGGTCGAACGAGCGGTTCTCGAACATGACCACCACCACATGGTCGAAGCCCGGCTCGCTGCGAACGGGCAGCGGCGTGAAGCCGAGATCGTCGGCATCGGCCTCAGACGATCGGATGCCGGCGGTCACGCCGCCGACGGCGGCTCCGCCCACTGCAAGGCCGGCGACCCCGATGCCGGCCGTTCGCAGAAAGTTGCGACGCGACGCGCCGCGCTCGGTCAGCCCCTCGTTCTTCTTCTTGTCGTCGGCCATGGCGCGACCCCCTCCCGATCCCGCCAGATTACAGCGATCTGGCGGGATGGTCTCGATACGCCGGCTCGTTCCTCGCGCGACTACTCGACCGGCGCGTCCACTGCGCTGGTCGGGGAGGCCGCCCTTCGACAAGCTCAGGGAACGGCGCAGCGGCGCGGCTCCTAGAAGGCTGCCACTCCGTCTCTGTTGATGAAGGTGCCCGTCGGCCCCTCGCCGCCGCGGGTGGCGAGCTCCACGATCGCGTCCGTGCCCTCGGTCACGGTCTGCGGGCCGCTGTTGTTGTTGAAGTCGGTGGCCGTGTAGCCGGGGTCGGCCGCGTTGATGCGGATCTCGGGGTACGCCTTCGCGTACTGCACCGTGAGCATCGTGACCGCCGACTTCGACGACTGGTAGATCGGCGCGATGATGGTCGATTCGATGTGATCCGGGCTCAGCACCGACGCGAACGAGCCCATTCCGCTCGAGACGTTCACGATGGTCGCCTCGTCGGAGCCTCGGAGCACGGGCAGGAACGCGCGGGTCATGCGCACGATGCTCACGACGTTGGTCTCGAACACGCGGGTCGCGTCGTCGGGGGTCAACTCCTCGGCGGGCACGAAGGGCTGCGAGATGCCGGCGTTGTTCACGAGCACGTCGATTCCTCCCGCCTCGACGATCGCGTCGACGGCGGCGGCGACCGATGAGTCGCTCGTCACGTCGATCGGAATGAACCGGCCGCCCAGCTCGTCGGCGGCCGTGCGGCCGCGGGTCTCGTCACGTGCGCCCATCCACACGGTGTGGCCGGCCTCGATGAGTCGGCGGGCTGTCTCGTAGCCGAGGCCCTTGTTGGCCCCGGTGATCAGTGTTGTTGTCATGCCCAGAAGTCTGCGCCGACCGTGCGCGGCTGTCGTGGCCCGTCTCAGCGTACGGACGCCCAGTACCACCCAGCCCGGGCAGACCGCTGGCACACTGAGTGAATGCAGGATGCGCACGGCGATCTCGGGTCCCTCCTTCGTGCGTGGCGCGATCGGCTCTCGCCCCTCGACGTCGGCTTCCCCGCCGGCGACTCCCGCCGCGCTGCGGGTCTGCGGCGTGAAGAGCTCGCCTCGCTCGCCGGGCTCAGCGTCGACTACATCGTGCGCCTCGAGCAGGGCCGTGCGCGCAGGCCGTCGGAGCAGGTGGCCTCGTCGCTGGCCCGAGCCCTTCAGCTCACCGATGCGGAGCGCGACCACCTGTTCGTTCTGGCGGGCCTGCTTCCTCCGTCACCGCACCAGGTGCCGGCGCACATTCCGCCGGGCGTGCAGCGGCTCGTGGCCCGGCTCGGCGAGATTCCCGTCGCCGTCTTCACCGCATCGTGGGATCTGCTGAGCTGGAGCCCGCTGTGGACCGCGCTGCTCGGCGAGCCCGTGCGCCCCGCGTCGGGCCGGCCGAATCTGCTTCGCGCGCACTTCGGCAACCTCATGCTCGGCGACGGCGGCGGCAGAATCGTGAGCCGTTCCGGCAGCGTGGATGCCTTCGGCGCGTCTCTCGTCGCCGACCTGCGTCGGGTGGCGGGCCGGTATCCCGAAGACCGCGGGGTGCGGGCCCTCATCGCCGAACTGATCTCGACGAGCGCGGAGTTCCGGGTGCTGTGGGAGAGCGGGATCGTGGGCGAGCACGAGTCCGAGAGCAAGGTCGTGAGCAACGAACTGGTGGGCGACATCGCCCTCGACTGCGATGTCTTCAGTGTCGCCGGAACCGATCTGCGCATCGTCGCGTACACCGCACCCGCTGCGTCGGAGGCCGCGGCGAAGCTCGACTTCCTGCGTGTGACGATGGCCGCCGCGCTTCACTAGTTCGCCCCGCGCCGCATCCGCTCCCCCTGGGGGCATCCGCGCCCGGCCGTCCGGCAGCGGATGCGCCGGGCGAGCGCGGTTACGCAGGGCGCAGTGCGGAGAGCGGTGCTGTCGGGAGGGCGGTCCAGCCCTCGCGGCGCGCACGGGCGAGCTGCTCCGGCGCCGGAGCGTCGTAGTGGCCGAGCGCCGCGCTCCGCGAAGCGAGAGCCGCGATCACGGCGTCGAAGGCGTCGCCCGACCGCACCATGAGATCGGCGGAACCCTGCAGATCGAGCCAGGGGGCGGCATCCAGAATCTGCGCCAGCAGCAGCTCGCGCGCCGGCGCGCCCACCCGGTACCCGGTGGTGTCGAACCCCCAGAGTCTGAGGCTCGCGCCGGGATAGATCTCGACCACGACGCCGGCGCCCGAGCGGTCGACCTCGACGCCCCGAGCCTGGATGCGGCCGAGCAGGCCGGCGCAGCGCATCGCGGTGAGTCCGAGTCGGTCGGTCGATACGCTGAGCGGCCAGCGGCCCGTCTTGGCTCGCACCTCGCGATCGGTCTCGCGGTAGGCCAGGGTGCGGCGCCAGTCCATGCCTCCGTCGACCTCGAGCCCGTCGACCAATTCGTGGTCGGAGTGGGCGACGACGAAGCTCACGAACTCGTCGGGCCAGCCGAAGGCGCAGTCGATGCCGAGCTTGTCGACCGTCGTCGCAGCGTCGGCGATCTCCGCGTCGCCGACGCCGAGCCGAAGCTCCGCGAGCGTGGCCCGGGCGCCCGACCACTCGATCACCGCGAGCGCGGTCCCCTTGTTCTCGGCGGCGAGATCGACCCCGGCGGTGAGCATCCGTCCAGCGTAGTCGCGACCGCGGACCGCCTCACGGGTGGGGACTTCTCCCCATTCTCGATGCGCAGGCCGATCGATAGCGTGGAACCATGACAACCGGATCCTCCTATGAATCCCTGCCACCCCAGACTGCCGGCCAGCCCGAGCCGGCGCCCAGCTCGTACCAGTCGGCGTACCAGCAGCCGTATCCTCAGGTCGGGCAGCAGCCGAATCCGCCGGCGGGCTATTCGCAGCCACTCGCGGCTGCCCCCACGGGCGCTCTTGCCTACGGACTCGGCTTTCTCGCCTACATCCCGATCCCCTATCTGAGCCTGCTGGTCGCCGGAATCGTGATGGCGGCGGTGTACCCCTCGCAGAAGACGAAGGGCGAGCTCGCCGCGGAGAACGCGCGCCAGGCCGCGAACTGGGGCCTCAGCCTCATCGCGTACATCGTGCTCGACTTTCTCTTCTTCGCCATCATGCTCGCGACGCGCGGCGACGACAGCACGGGATTCTTCCCCATCGGCATCCCTGTCGTGCTCTTCTTCGCCCTCGGCATCGCGCACCTCGTGGTGATCATCATGGGACTCGTCGCGGCGAACAAGCGCACCGTGCTGCGCAACCGCATCGCGATCCCGTTCATGCGCTAGGGCAGCAGAGCGCCGCCCGCGACCAGGAGGCGATACCACTCCGGCCTGGTCAGTTCGATCTCCGAGCCGGCGGCCGCCTCGCGCACCCGCGAACCCTTGGTCGTTCCGAGCACGAGCTGAATGCGCGCCGGATGCCGGGTGATCCACGCGGCGGCGATGGCGGTGGGCGTCACCCGGTAGACGGCGGCGAGGTCGTCGAGCACGTCGTTCAGCTCGGGGTAGTTCTCGCGGTCTCCGATGAAGACGCCGCCGGTGCCGCCCGACTGGAACGGCGACCACGCCTGCACGGTGATGTCGTTGAGGCGGCAGTAGTCGAGAACGCCGTTGTGCCGATCGACCGACTGCTCGGAATGCGCCATGTTCATGGCGAGCCCCGAGGTGATCGACGGAGCGTGGGTGATGCTCAGCTGCAGCTGGTTCACCACGAGCGGCTGCGCGACGGACTTCTTGAGCAGCTCGATCTGGCCTGGCGTGTGGTTCGAGACGCCGAAATGCCGCACCTTGCCCTCGGAGTGCAGCTGCTCGAACGCGGCGGCCACCTCATCGGGCTCGACGAGCGCGTCGGGGCGGTGCAGCAGCAGCAGGTCGAGGTAGTCGGTCTTGAGCGCCGTCAGCGATCCGTTCACCGAGTCGACGATGTGCTCGGCCGAGAAGTCGAAGTAGCCGGGGCGGATGCCGCACTTGGTCTGCAGCACCATCTGCTCGCGTTCGGCCGAGGTGTAGTTCAGTGCGTCGGCGAAGAGGCTCTCGCACACGTGCTCGGGGCTTCCGCCCGAGCCGTAGATGTCTGCGTGATCGAAGAAGGTGATGCCCTCGGCTCGAGCGTCGCCCACGAGCGTGCGAATCTCGGATGCCGACAGCTCGGGAATGCGCATCAGCCCCAGAATGTGCTGGGAGACGGTCAGGCCGGTTGTTCCGAGAGGCACGTATTTCATGCTTCGCAGGCTATCGCGCCGCACCGACGGCGGGGTCGCGCCCGGATCAGATGTTGTCCGGCTCCGCCGGAGTCGGCGTCGGTGTCGGTGTCTCCGTCGGCGTCGGGGTGGGGGTGGGGGTCTCCGACACCGACGGCGTCGGCGTGGCCGTGCCGATGTAGTCGGTGTCCTGAGCCTCGCCCGTGCATCCGGCGAGCAGGAGCAGGGCGGCAGTCGCGACGAGGGAATGAGCGATGAACTTCTTCATTCCGCCAATGTACGGAGAAGCAACCGATCGTCGCCGACCCATAGATATACGGGCGAAGCGGTGATAGCCGACCCGGCGCATCCGACTGTCGCGCCTGACGGCCCGCCGACCGTCGCCAGGATGCGAGGCGTATCGTCGAGTGAGACCATTCGATTCACCCGAGGAGCCCCATGACGAAACAGCTCGACAAGCCCGCCCCGAAGGGCCGCACCGCTGCCCGCATCGCGCTCGGCGCCATCCTCGTTCTCGCCGGCACCAGCCACCTCACCTTCGCCCGCGACGACTTCCGCGCGCAGGTGCCCGAGTTCGTGCCGCTGAAGGAGGACACGACGGTGCTGTTGAGCGGCGTGGCCGAGATCACGCTCGGTGCGGCGCTTCTCTTTGCTCCGCGCTCGCAGCGCGAGCGGGTCGGCGGCCTGGCAGCGGCCTTCTTCACCGCGATCTTCCCCGGCAACATCGCGCAGGCGATTCACCACCGGGATGCGTTCGGTCTCGATTCCGACGCCAAGCGCGTCGGGCGCCTGTTCGGCCAGCCCCTGCTGATCGCGTGGGCATGGTGGTCGACGCGCACAGCAAAGTAAGACTTCTTGCTTAAAGGAAGATAGCTTCCTATGGTGGACGTATGGCCAAACGTAAACCAGGACGACTCTTTCCCATCGAGTTCGATGTGCTCGAATGCGGCCTCGCGCTGCAGGCCAGCGACGGCAGCTTCTACGGCTTCGCTCTCGCTCGCGCACTGTCCGATCACTCCGGCACCGAGCTGACGGCCCACGGCACGCTCTACAAGGCGCTCGGCCGAATGAAGGACTCCGGGCTCCTCGAGTCGACGTGGGAGGACTCGGCAGCCGCCGATGCCGAGAACCGGCCTCGCCGCCGCCTCTACACGGTGACGGGCGAGGGCGAGAAGGCCTATCGCACAGAGGCCCAGGCACTCGGCGCGGATGCGGTGGCCGAGCGTCGGCGCGCTCGTGCCGGAGGCGTCATTCCCGGCGTGCCGCTGCTGGGCGTCGACGCGGGAGGTCTGGCATGAGCGTCGCACGCACGGCCGACTACCGGCGAATGACCGCGCATGTTCTGCGCTGGGCCGCCTGGTACACCCGGGGTATCGATCGACAGGCCACGAATGATCGACTCGACGAGCTGACCTCCGACCTGTACGAACACGTCGTCTGGGCGGAATCGGCCGGCCTGCGACCCGACGAGGTGGCCCGCAGCATCCGCCGACGCCGCCTGCGCGGCATGGTCGACGACCTCCGCTGGCGGCGTGCGCAACTGCGAGAGGCCCGCGTGCACGACCCCCTGGAATTCCGCCTCAGACGCAGCGACAACGCCGCTCTCGCGATCACGTTCACCGTCGGGTTGGGGGTCGTCGTCTTCGGCGCGTTCACACTGACCCGCGTTCTGTCCTACCTCGCGGTCACGGGCGACACCGTGGTCACCGCGCTCAGCGGGGCGCTCGTCCTGTCGCTTCTGCTGTCGACCGTCGGCCTGATCCTCCTCGTGTGGAAACGCGCCCGGTTCGCCGGCGCACTGGCCCTGATGATCGCGCAGGCGGCCGTCGTGCAGTTCGGATTCCACGGCCTGCTCTACGGCAGCGCGGCGGTCAACTCGTTCATGTACTTCTCCGAGCTCTGGCCTCTTCCGAAGTACGCCCTCGTCGGCGCGTTGGGCCTGTTCTTCGCCGCAGCGGCGCTCTGGTGGTGGCCGAGCAGCAGGGCGGTACGGCCGCCTCTCGCCTCCGCGTCAGAAGAGGGAGATGCACGATGAAGCGCCGGATCGCCGCCATCATCGCAGCCGTCGCGGGGGTCGGCATCGTCGCGACCGCCGTCTTCATCGGAGTCGGAGTCGTCGATTCGCATGCCCTCCTCGAGTCGGCCACGACTCCCGCTCCCCAGACCACGATCGACTCCGCGCTCTCGGAGGACGCACCCACCGAGCCGGTGGTCTCGAACCTTCCGGCGGAGTTGATAGCGGGGTTGCCCGGCTATACCGACGAGCACGATCGAGACACCTACATCCGCGTTCAGACGGCGATCAAGATCTGCATGACCACGCACGGGTACAGCTACCAGTTCGCGCTGGCGCCGGAAACGGGCTCGGTGCTCGGATTCGTCTCGACCGGGTTCAATCCGATGCCCGAAGGCTTCGACCAGAGCGAGCAGGACTCCCTCTACGGCTCTCCCGACAACCTGCTCCCCCAGTACGACTGGACGTCGGGCGGCTGCTACGGCGCGGCCATCCACGAAGCCGGAGTCGCCGGCGCGTAGCCTCCGCGTGAAGCAGACTCCGTCTGACATCGGGCCGTCCTAGTCGCCGGGCCGCGGCCCGTCAACGCGTGGTCGTGTGGGGCGCGACGACCTAGCGTGGGGTCATGCACTCCTGCTCCGCGATCACGTCGGCATCGTGAGACGACTGCGCATCGCCGGATGGTGGGCGATGGACTACGCGTATGCGCTGTATTGGCAGGCGCGGGCGATCCTCGGCAGAACCGACCCCGCCTCGTTCCGGTCGGGAGAGGCGAAGCCGATCGTGGTCATTCCCGGTGTGTATGAGACCTGGCGATTCATGCTGCCGCTGATCCGCGCGATGCACGACCGCGGGCATCCGGTGTTCGTGGTCGACGCGCTCAACTGGAACAACCGACCCGTCGTCGAGGCTGCCGACCTGGTCTCGGCGTTCCTCGCCGAGCACGATCTTGAGGGCGTGGTGCTCGTGTCGCACAGCAAGGGCGGCTTGATCGGCAAGTACGTCATGTCCGTCGGCCGCGAGGCGTCGCGGGTGCAGTCGATGCTCGCGGTCGCCGCCCCCTTCGGCGGATCGTTCTATGCCCGATTCATGGTGCTTCCCAGCCTGCGTATCTTCGCGCCGAAGAACGCCACGATCCTCGCTCTGGCGCACGACGAGTCGGTGAACTCGCGCATCGTGTCGGTGTACGGGGAGTTCGATCCGCACGTTCCCGCGGGCAGCGAACTGGTCGGAGCCAAGAACGTGCGGCTCGACACGGGCGGGCACTTTCGCGTGCTCGCGCACCCGCGCGTGATGGCCGAGCTGGCCGCGCTGGCGGAGTAGCGCTCAGTCCATGCCGTCGAGCCGTTCACGCAGTCCGGCCACGATCTGCGCCTCGCTGTCGTAGTAGGCCAGGCCCCAGTCGGCCACCATCGCGGCGTAGCGAACGCGATGCTCGTCGCCGAGCATGTCTCGCACACCCTGCAGGTCGGCCCGGCGGGCGGCCAGGTCATCCAGGTGCGTCTCGAGCATGGAGCCCAGCTGATCGGGCGTCGACAGCCGACCCATGAGCAGGCGCAGCGCCACGGGGTGCTTGAGAATGGGGAATCCGACCTCGCCGTGGAAGAGCCAGGTCTGCAGCTGTTCCTCGCCGAGCTCGGTCACGCGATAGCGGGTCGGCCCGTCGGAGGGCGCCGTCTCGACGAACTCGGCCTCGGAGAGCTTGCGCAGCTCGGTGTAGATCTGGCTCATCGCCGGACTCACCCAGTAGTAACGCAGGGTGAAGTCGGCGCGCTGCTTGAGCTCGTAGCCCGTCATCCCCTCGGGGTTCTCGCGATCGAAGACGAGCAGGCCCAGCAGCGCGTACGCCGTGGGCGACAGAGCGCGATTCACCATGAATGCAACCTTAGGTTCCCGACACGGACATTCCTGCTAGGAACAAGTTGGGCTATTCTGCGGCGGCGAGCACCCGGGCGAGCTGCGCCGCCTGGTGCCGGTGGCCGATCGTCTCGTAGCCGACGACCACGACATAGGGGCTGAGCGTGACGAGCATGAGGCAGACGCCGATCGATGCACCCGCTGCCGCCGCGATGACACCTCCGGCCAGAAACGCCGCGCTGATGGCGACCAGGACGATGTGGAGCGGGTCGAGAGAACGCATCAGCCAGGCATACAGGGCGAACGACGTGATCATGAACACGAACACCGGAATGGCGACGGAGAGCACGGTGCCGACGATGCCGATCTCCGTATGGTGCTCGATCAGGTACTCCACGAGGTGCAGCCCGGTGCCCGTTGCCGTGATCGACGCGAAGATCAGCACGTGGCCATAACCCCAGACGAACGCGCGTGACCTGAACTTCTGCAGAACAGCGCCGGCATCGAGGATGAAGTAGCTCCACCAGAGACCGAACGCCAGGCCGACCCCCGTGATCACGAGGATGGCGGTCTCGCCGTTCCACCCCGACTCGTCTATCACGGCGGTCGCCGCGGTCACCGTGCCGAGCACCACTTCGCCGAGCGTGATGATCGCCAGCAGTCCGTAGCGCTCCGCGATGTGGTGCGCGTGCCACGGCGTGGAACCCACCCCCGACCGCACACCCTTGCCCTCGGCGAAGACGGGTGCCGCCATCTCGGCCGCGAACAGCACCAGTGAGATCGGAATCGCCACTCCGATCGGAATCGGCAGGATGGCGACGACCACCCATCCGATCTGAATGAGGGCGATGTTCTTGGCATAGCTGAGCGCGACGACCTTGCGGGCCGGATCCTGGGCGGCGGCGCGGAGCCACTGCAGCACGAGCGCCACGCGCATGATCACGTAGCCCAGCACGACGATGGTGTTGTCGAGGCGGTCCCCGTGATCCAACGACTCGAACAGCACGGGAAGGCCCAGCGCGAGCACGATGACGCCGATCATCTGAACCATCGTCAGCACCCGGAACAACCAGTCGTCGGTGTCGTAGGCCGACGCGAACCACGAGAAGTTGATCCACGCCCACGAGATCGCGAACAGAGCGAAGCCGAATCCGAGCAGCGCGGGTCCGACGTGCCCCTCGGACAGCAGATGGGCCGTCTGCGAGCTGGCCACACCGAAGGCCACGACGAACGTCAGGTCGAAGAGCAGCTCGAGCGGAGTCGCCGCGCGGTGGGCCTGCTGCGGGTCCCGACCGGTCATGCGGCGGAGGCTGTGTGCGAAATGCGGGATGGACGTCACGATGACATCATGCCGCTCGCATCGCATTGCGTGCATTAACTGTCGATTCCTGTTTACAATATTCCTACTAGGAATAACGTCGACGCCGACCCCCAGGAGAGCCGCATGGCCGAACTCGCGATCGAGACGCATGCGCTCGTGAAAAAATTCAAGAAGACCGTCGCCGTCGACGGCATCGACCTGGCGATACCCCGCGGTGGCGTGCATGGCTTTCTCGGTCCCAACGGTGCAGGCAAGACCACGACGATCCGCATGCTGGCCACCCTCACCAAGCCGGATTCGGGCACGGCCCGCGTTCTGGGTCGCGACATCGTGACCGAGGCGAACGAGGTGCGTCGTCGAGTCAGCCTGACCGGGCAGTTCGCATCGGTCGACGAAGACCTCACGGGAGCCGAGAATCTGCGCCTCATCGGCCGCCTCTTCGGCTACACCGGCGCCCGCGCCACACGCCGGGCAGACGAACTGCTCAGCGCGTTCGGGCTGTCGGATGCGCGGGACAAGCAGGTCAAGAAATACTCCGGCGGCATGCGTCGCCGCATCGACATCGCCGCGAGCATTGTTGTGACCCCCGAGCTGCTGTTCCTCGACGAGCCGACGACCGGCCTCGATCCGCGCAGCCGCAACGAGGTATGGGACATCATCCGGGCCATGGTGTCGTCGGGCACCACGGTGCTGCTCACCACGCAGTACCTCGACGAGGCCGACCAGCTCGCCGACCGCATCAGCGTGATCGACACCGGTCGAGTCATCGCCGAGGGCACCTCGAGCGAGCTCAAGGCCAGGGTCGGCAACGGTGCGTTGCACGTGCGGGTGATGCACCCGGCGGACCGGCCACGGGCATCCGCTGTTCTCGCGCGGGTCTTGCGTGTCGAGATCCGAGACGAGGTCGATCCGGCCGCCGTCAGCGCGACCGTCGCCGATCCGGCCATCGTCACGGCAGCGCTCACGGCGCTGGCCGACGAGAACATCGAGCTGGCCCAGTTCTCGCTCGGCCAGCCATCGCTCGACGAGGTCTTCCTCGCGCTGACCGGGCACACATCCGAATCGCAGACAGACGAGGAGGCCGCAGCATGACGCGTCTCGACAAGCTCGACGAACGAACAGATGTCGCACCCGCGAGCGCGGAATCGCTCGCGGCGGCGATGCGCGCCGCCCTGGCCGACATCGAACGACCGAATCCGCCCGGGCCGCTCTCGACGTCGCTCACCTTCGGCTGGCGGGCGCTGCTCAAGATCAAACACGTGCCCGAGCAGCTGTTCGACGTCACCGTGTTCCCCGTGATGTTCACGCTGCTGTTCACATTCCTGTTCGGCGGCGCGATCGCCGGAAGCGTGGGCGGGTACCTGCAGTATGTGCTGCCCGGCCTGCTCGTGCAGGGCGTCATCATGATCACGATGTACACGGGGTCGACCCTCCGCACCGACATCGACAGGGGCGTCTTCGACCGCTTCCGCTCGCTGCCCATCTGGCGCCCCTCCGCTCTCGTCGGAATGCTGCTCGGCGACGCCGTGCGCTACACGATCTCGGCGGCCGTCACGATCTCACTCGGACTCGCGTTGGGCTACCGACCCGAAGGAGGAGTCGCCGGGGTGCTGATGGCGGTGCTGCTGATCCTGGTCTTCGCGTTCAGCTTCAGCTGGCTCTGGACCTTCTTCGCCCTCGTCCTCCGCACCCCCGGCGCCGTGATGGGCGTGAGCATGCTCGTGATCACGCCCCTCACCTTCGCGAGCAACATCTTCATCGAGCCGTCGACGCTTCCGTCCTGGCTGCAGGCGTTCGTCGAAGTGAATCCGGTGTCGCACCTGGTCACCGCCGTGCGCGAGTTCATGGGCGGCATGGATGCGTCGGGCGAGTTGAGCATCACGCTCCTGTGGTGCGCGGGGCTGGTCGCCGTGTTCGGCCCGCTCACCATGATCCGCTACAGAACGGCAGGATGATCACATGCCCCTGGAATCCAATCCCATCACGACGCTGTTCGAGAACTACACCTCACGGGTGCTCTCCAAAGACGTCGAGAGCTTTCTCGAGCTCTACGCCCACGACACCCTCGTCTTCGACGCGTGGGGCATGTGGGAGTTCGCCGGCGTCGACGCGTGGCGTCCGATGGTGACGATGTGGTTCGAGAGCCTCGGCGACAAGCTGTGCGAGGCGCGCTTCACCGAGGTCGTCGCCACCGTGCGCGACGACGTCGCCTTCGCCCACGCCGCCGTGCGCTACGCCGAAGTCACGGCCGATGGCGAGCAGGTCGACTCGATGATGAACCGCATCACAGTCACGCTCGAGAAGCGCGACGGCGAGTGGAAGATCACGCACGAGCACACCTCGATGCCCCTCGACATGGAGACCATGAAGGGGCTCGACGACGCCTACGAGAAGCGCGACGCCGGCTGATTCGAGGTGCGATCTCCGCTCGTCAAGGGCTGGATGCGAACGCTCCGACGTCGTTAGCCTGATGCCTCGTCAACGATTAGGAGCACGATGAACACCTCTTCACTCATCAACCAGGTCAACGAGTCACTCGCCACCCTCGGAGCGGGGCCGTTCATGACCGACAGCTCGAAGGACACCGAGAGCGGCGCCGTGGTCACCGGACGCCTCGACGGACGCGTGCTGCGCATCGAGTTCGTCGAAGAGGGAAGCGGCGACGGCCCGGAGAAGGGACACCGTGTCGACGTCGTCGACGACGCATCCGGCGAGAACCTGGGCACGGGCCGAGGAGACTCGACCTTCGCCGACGCCATCTCGAGCCACAACTGGGGCGGAACCGTCGAGGCGCTGAAGCAGCTCGGCTAGTCTCCGAATTCGTTCAACAGGATGGAATGAGGCGACCACGGCGTTTCGCGCTGCTGCAGACGGGGTGTCGCCCATCCATCCTGTTGAACGGCTCGGCCGGCCTCAGCCCTTCGGGCCTCCGCGCAGCTCGAGCGCGATCTGAGACGCGTCGAGGATCTGCAACGCATACGCCAGAACGTCGGCGTCGAAGGTGCCGTGGTCGCGGGCCTCGAGCAGTGCCGCCCTCTGCGCCGCGATCACACTCAGCTCGTGCTCCTTCGCAGAGATGAAACCCTGCATCGTCTGCTCCACGGGCGGCGCAGGCGGCACGGCATCCGCGCTCGTTCTCATCAGCTGCATCAGCCGCGCCCGCTCGGCGTTCGTCTTCTCATCGACCGCCGCCTGGTCGACCACCGGCGAGATCGCGCGCAGCAGCGGTCCGATCGTGCCGCCCTGCACGAGCAGCGACATCACAGCCACCGCGAACGCGATGAGCACGAGCACCGACCGCTGCGGGGTGTCGTCGGGCAGAGTCTGCGCCGCAGCCACCGTGACGGCCCCACGCATGCCAGCCCACACGACGGCCGTGCCATCCCGCCACCCGAGCGGCGCGTTGCGGAAGTACGTGATGTCGGCCAACGACTGCACGATGCGACGACCCAGCCGCTCGATCTGGTTGTCGGATGCCCGGCGGCGGCGCCCGTTCGCCTCGCCGAACATCTGCTCGGCCCCCTCGGGTGTGCTCATCTTCTCGCGCATCTCGAGCAGCCTGTCCTGCATCTTCGCGTTGCGGTTGCGCAGGGTCGAGAGCCACCACAGCAGCGGAGCCACGTAGGCCGCGCGCACGATAATCGTCAGCACCAGGGCGCCGGCAGCGATGAGAACCGCGGGCCCGACTCCGGCGTGATCGCGCTCGACGTTGGCAATGATCGACGAGACTTGAACACCCATCGTCAAGAAGACGGCGCCCTCGAGCACGAGCTCGACCGTGCGCCAGTTCTGAGAGTCGGACAACCGGTTCTGCGCCGAGAGGTAACGCGGGGCCCGGATGCCCGTGACGAGTCCGGCCATCACGGCCGCCACCAGACCGGATGCGCCGAGCAGCTCGGCGGGTACGGCCGCGGCGAACGGAACGACGAACGAGATAACGGTGTTCACCGTGGGATCGGTGACCCGCTTGCGCACCATCAGGTTGCCCCGGCCGACCAGAACACCGATGATGATGGCGACCACCACGGAATACGCGAAGGTGCCGGCCGCAGCCCAGAACGAGAACGACGCGGCGGTGGCCACGATCGCGGTGCGCAACAGCACAAGCGCAGTCGCATCGTTGAGCAGGCTCTCGCCCTCGAGCATCGCCACGACTCGCTTCGACACCGAGGTCTGCTTGATGATCGACGTGGCCACCGCGTCGGTCGGGCTGACGATCGCCCCGAGCGCGACGCCCCAGGCGAAGCCCAGGTCGGGAATCACCAGCATGAAGAAGACGCCCAGCACGAGCGAGCTCGCGATCACGAGGGCGACGGACAGGCCGCTGATCGCACCGAACTCGCGTCGAAAATTCATCGACGGCATCGACACCGCCGACGAGTAGAGCAGGGGCGGAAGCACGCCCGCCAGGATCCACTCGGGTTCGATCTCGATCGTGTCGAAGAGGGGAAGAAAGCTGGCCCCGACGCCGATCGCGACGAGGATCAGCGGCGACGCGATGCCGAGCCGCGGGCCCAGCAGGGTCGACGCCGCGATCACGGCGAACGCGGCCACCAGAACGACGAGAAGTTCAGTCACGAGTCCAGACTGGCACGGACCACGTGCCGCAACGGCTAGTCGCGGCCGAAGAGACCCCCGAGCCCACCCAGTCCGGGGAGCTCGAAGTTCGAGCCCAGCTCGGAGAGGTGGTCGCCGATTCCGCTCGCGTAGTCGCCCGCGCCGGACGCCACGTCGCCGAGACCACCCTCGAGCCCCTCGAGCCCTCCGAGGGCCTCGAAGTCGACTCCCATGCCCGAGGCCTGCTCGAGCAGGGGGCCTGCGACGCTGCTGAGCACCGCACCCCCGGCGACAGCCGCAAGAAGCCCGCCCGCGACGGCGCCGACCCCGACTCCCGCCACCGCACCGGCGGCCCCGGCGACTCCGGGCTTCGCGAAGAGCCCGCGCAGGAACCCGGGCTTGTGCGCCTCTCCGCGCACGGCCGAGCGCGCCAGATCGTCGGGCGACGACGACGCCGGCTGCTCGCCGGCGGGAAGCTCATCGCGCAGCCGGGACTCGACCTGCTGTCGCTGCGCCGGCGTGAGCCGCGCGAACGCATCACGGTGCACCTGCTCGAGCTGCTCGGGCATCGCGGTCTTCAGCAGGTAGTCGTAGCGGGCGATCGCGGCCCGGTCCTCCGGGCTCGCGGCAGACTGTCCGGCCGCGGCATCCTGAACCGGCGCACCCGTGGGCGTGCCGTAGACGGGCACGTCGTGAACCGGCGCATCCTGAACCCGAGACGGCGTCGGATGCGTGGCCCCGCCGGTCGCGCTCGGCTGGTGTGTCGAGGTGGTCGGGCGCGCATCGCCCGTGACCTTGTCTGCGGCGGTGCGCACGAGGTCGCGCCAGTCGGTGCCACCCGACCGCGACGAGGTGGACTGCCCTGACGAATCGAGTGCCTTCGACGCCATCTTCATCAATCGCTGGAGGGTGCTCATCTCGGGCCTTTCATTCGAACGGTCTGGGTCGTCCAGCATGCAGCACCGCTCTGGGCAGAACCCCGGAGCAGCCTGATGAAACGCCGGTCAGAGCGTGTCGCCGACCTGTGTTCGACGAGGCACCCGCGGCCACCAGCAGCGCACGTTGCGGGCATAACGCAGGAAGTCGTCGCCGAAGCGGGCCTCGAGGTCGGCCTCTTCGCTCGGCCTCACCGCGTAGTTCCACAGCAGCGACCCCACGATGGCGTAGGCCACGACCAGCCACGACGACAGGATGAGCCCCACCGCGACGCCCTGCAGGATGCCGGCCACGGCCATCGGGTTGCGCACCCACCGGTACGGGCCCGCGATGACCAGGCGGTTGGGCATGGCCGACGGCAGCGGGGTACCGTGCCCGCGCGTCGACATGACAAAGGCCGACGACAGGCCGAGGGCGCTCGCGAGCACGAACACGACGACGCCCGCTGGTGGGACGAACGCCGCGAACTCGAATCCGACGCCCCAGCGCCTCTCGAGGAACGCGATGATCATCGGAAGCACGACCAGGAACAGACCCCAGAACACGACGATCTGGCCGCCGGTCGTCGCCGCATACGCACCCCGTCGAGCATGATCATCTGCCGCGCGGAAGGCGAACGGCCCGCGCACGATCCATTCCGTCGGCACCCGGCCCGTCGTCTGCAGAAGCACGGCGACGATGGATGCGGCAGCGGCGGCAGCCATGATCAGAACGCCCCAGCCGGCCTCGGTCGTGATCGTGGCGTAGACCGCGAGCGCGGCGGCGACCACGACGGTCCAGCCCGCTGCCACGAGGGCGGCGGTGCGGGTGCCGAGGGCCGCCAGGGCGGATGCGACGACGAAAAGCGGGATGTCGAACGCGGCCACCACGATCGGGTCGAGCCGGCCGAGGGTCGCCTCTCGAACGAACGGCACCGTGAAGACGGCGATCCACCAGGCCGCCCCGGCGAACGCCTGAACCGCGAAGTACGCGCGTCCGAGAAGCATGCTGCTCACCCTATCCGCCGCACGCGGGCCCCCATCTTCGAGGACGGCACGGGCGATCGGACGGGCAGCGCCTCACCACGTCGATCTCCGGGGGCGCGGCGATTCTCAGGAGAGGTGAGCGATCGCCTCGAGAATCAGCTCGCCCACGGCATCCGGGTGCGACACCATGCTCGAGTGCGACGCGCCCTCGAGCTCGACCGTCTTCAGCGAACCGGCGCGTTCGGCCATGAAGCGCATGCCCTCGACGGGGATGTTCTTGTCGCCCGAGCCGAAGATGAACCAGGAGGGCAGCGTCTTCCAGGCGGGCGTCTCGGCCGGCTGTGGCTCGCCCAGGGCGAAGTCGCGGATGGCGCGCTGCGTCGCGGCAGAGATCTTCGCTACATCGAGGGGAACATCTCCGGCGAACTGCTGCGGGAAGAGCTCCCGATCGACGATCAGGTCGTTCGTTCCGTCACCGAGGGGATAGGGGCGAACCGTCTCGCCCAGTGTCGAGCCGGGGAACTGGCCGGTGAGCTGCAGCGAGTTCTCTCCGTGGTCGGGGGCGAACGCCGAGACATAGACGAGACCCTTGACCACGTCGGTACCGACAGCGGCCTCGGTGATGACGGCTCCACCATAGGAGTGGCCCACGAGAACAACAGGGCCCCCGACCGATTCGACAGCGCGGCGCACATTCTCGGCATCCGTCGTGACGCTGCGGAGCGGGTTCGGGGTGGCGAAGGTGTCGACGCCCTTCGCCTGCAGCGCGGCGATGACGCCGCTCCAGCTCGCGGACTCCGCGAAGGCTCCGTGCACGAGTACGACGGTCAGATCTTCAGCCATGATTCTCTCCTTGAGTTGGTGATTGCCGGTCAGACGAATTCCACGATGAGCTCGACCTCGACGGGCGAGTCGAGCGGCAGCACGGCGACTCCGACGGCGCTGCGCGAATGCACACCCGCGTCACCGAAGATGTCGCCGAGAAGGTTCGAGGCGCCGTTCAGAACACCGGCCTGGCCGCTGAACGACGGGTCGGATGCGACGAATCCCGTCACTTTCACGACGCGCGTGACGCGGTCGAGCGATCCGAGCGCTGCGGCGATGGCGGCGAGCGCGTTGATTGCACTGGTGCGCGCGAGGTCCTGCGCCTCGTCAGCGCTCACCACCCCGCCGACCTTGCCCGTGAGCGGGAGTTTTCCGTCAACGAAGGGCAGCTGGCCGGCCGTGTAGACGAGGGCACCGCTGATGGTAGCGGGAACGTAGGCGCCGGCCGGGGCGGCGGCCTGCTTCGGAATCTCGACCCCCAGGTCAATGAGTCGTTCGTCGATCCGTGACATGGTCTCGCTCCCTCATCAGTGCTGCCGGATGCCCGTGGCCGGGCCTCGTCGTCAGGCTACTCCCGGCGGGCGAATCATGGATGACCCTGGCACTGCCACCCGCCGGCAGGGGTGGCGCCGATGCCGAGGGGCGCCTCTCGAATTCGGGGCCTCTGCTCCCGAATGCAGCCACGGATCACATCTGTCAAGGGCGTCCAGAGCGATCCACGGGGTTCCCGTATGGTGACGCAATGTCATCCACGCCGACAACGACACACCCGCAAACCGACGGCACCTCGTCGAAGCTGACCCGTCGTATCGCCGGACCCCTTCTTTTTCTCTTCATCCTCGGCGACGTGCTCGGCGCAGGTATCTACGCCCTGATGGGAGTGCTGTCGGGTGAGGTCGGCGGCGCCCTGTGGGCGCCCCTCGCCCTGGCTCTGCTGCTCGCGCTGCTCACCGCCGGCTCGTATGCCGAGCTCGTCACGAAGTACCCGAAGGCGGGAGGCGCTGCGATCTTCGCGCAGCGCGCCTTCAAGCCGCAGATCATCTCCTTCCTGGTGGGCTTCAGCATGCTCGCGGCGGGCGTCACCAGCGCGGCCGGTCTGGCGATCGCCTTCGCCGGCGAGTACTTGAAGACGTTCATCGATGTGCCGACGATTCCCGCGGCCATGATCTTCCTCGTTCTCGTCGCGGCCCTGAACGCCCGGGGAATCAGCGAGTCGGTCAAGAGCAACCTCGTCATGACGGTGATCGAGGTCTCAGGGCTCGTCATCGTCGTGGTCGCGATCGCTGCGATGCTCGGCGGCGGGGGCGGCGAGATATCCCGCGTCGCGGAGTTCAGAGACGACACGTCTCCTGGCCTCGCGGTTCTCGGAGGTGCAGTCATCGCGTACTACTCGTTCGTGGGCTTCGAGACCTCCGCCAATGTGGCGGAGGAAGTGCGCAACCCGTCCCGCGTCTACCCGCGCGCACTGTTCGGGGCGTTGCTCGCCGCGGGCGTGGTGTACATCCTTGTGGGCCTCGCCTCGTCGATCGCCCTGCCGGCGGATGAGCTTGAGAAATCGTCCGGCCCGTTGCTGGCCGTCGTGGCGGCGACCGGCGTCGGTGTGCCCGAATGGGTGTTCAGCCTCATCGCGCTGATCGCGGTCGCGAACGGCGCCCTGCTCACCATGATCATGACCAGCCGGGTCACCTTCGGCATGGCCGAGCAGGGCCTGCTCCCACCCGTTCTCGGTCGGGTGCTTCCGAATCGCAGGACGCCATGGGTGGCCATCATCGCGACGACGGTGCTCGCGCTGCTGCTTACCCTGGTCGGCGACCTCACGACCCTCGCGTCGGCCGTGGTGCTCCTGCTGCTCTTCGTCTTCATCAGCACCAACATCGCCGTTCTGGTTCTGCGCCGCGACCGCGTGGAGCACAACCACTTCAGGGTCTGGACCTTCGTACCAGTGATCGGAGTCGCATCCTGCGTTCTGCTGCTCACCCAGCAGGATCCGATCGTCTGGCTGTTCGGCGCAGGCTTCCTCGTACTCGGCGCGATCCTCTATGTGATCGCGCGCGTGACCAAGCGCTCGTAGAACGCGAAGAAGGGGCAGGCCGTCGGGCCTGCCCCTTCCTCGTCTCTGTCCTGGTCGATCAGACGGTCAGCGTCTTGTGCTCGTCTGCGGCCTGTGCGGCCTTGACCTCGATCTTGCGTGGCTTCGCGCGCTCGCTCACGGGGATGATCACCGACAAGACCCCGCTGTCGTAGCTCGCGGAGATCTTCTCGGAGTCGACTCCGTCGCCCAGGCTGAACTGACGCAGGTAATCGCCGTTCGGTCGTTCGCGGGTGAGCCACTTGACCCCGTCGTGCGCGGCGGCCGTGCGCTGCGCGCGGATGGTCAGAAGCTGGCCGTCGACGTCGACATCGACGGAGCCCGGGTCGACGCCGGGAAGGTCGGCGCTCAACACGTACTGGTCGCCTTCTCTGTACAGATCGACGGGCATGAACTTCGGTCCTGGGCGGAAGTGCAGCAGGTCACCGGTGAGCCGGTCGAGCTCGCTGAAAGGATCAAAAGACATTGCCATGAGGATTCCCCTTTCTTGAACCTGAGTCGGGTTGACTCAACTTGTGAGGATTAAATTAGCACTCTCGATGCGGGAGTGCCAACAGCTCTCAAGCAGAAATTCAGGAATCCCAGTCGAGGTCGGGAACATCTCGCATCTCGTCGTCCCAGACGGGCCGACGGGGCTGCAGTTCGGCCGTGCGCCTCTCGAGTTCGAGTATCACTTCAGGATCATTAGGCTCGTCGCTGGAGCCCGGAACAGGAACCGAGGCGATCTGGCTGGCAGGGCCGATCAGCAGGTGCGCGGTCGCGCGCTGCCCTCCCTCTTCGATGATCGGAAATTCGATGACGTCTGATTCGTTCTTCATGGCCAGAGCCCTCGCAAGCCTCAGCACTGCCTTGCAGGTCTGATCGCCGGTGAGAACTTCTCCGCCCGCATAGTAGATCTTTCTCATACACCAATGTTTCCAAAATCCCGGAACAGACAGGCCAGGGCTTGATCTCCTGCTCGGCCGCGGCTACGTACCGACCCCGGATACCGAATAGCTTGATGAGGTCGCACTCGACCTTTCTTTCATGCCCGCTCCAGAATGCTCGTATGCTGGAGCCCATGACGGCAAGACAGGTGGTCCTCGCGGAGTACCTGCGTGCTCGGCGCTCCGCCCTCAAGCCCGAAGACGTGGGCCTGCCGCCCGATCCGCAGCGACGGGTGCAGGGGCTCCGGCGCGAGGAGGTCGCCGAGCGTGCGGGCATCAGCCTCGAGTACTACGTGCGCATCGAGCAGGGTCAGAACCACAGGATCTCCGAACAGGTGCTCGACGCCCTGGCTCGCGCGCTCGACCTCGACGAGAGCGGACGGAGCTACCTCTACAGACTCGCCCTGCCGTCTCCGTTCGACGCACGACCGGCGCGACCCGATCACGAGGTCAGCGAGCTTCTGCGCTCGATGCTCGACCAGTGGGCGGGCACGGCGGCGGTCATCTTCGATCGCAACCAGGACCTGCTGTTCGTCAACGCGCTCGCAGCGGCGCTGTCGCCCGGCTACGTTGTGCCGGGAAACAACAACGTCGAGATGATGTTCGGCACCCCTGCCGAGAACCGGTCGAACGAGCGCTGGCGCGACACCGCGAGAGACACCGTCGCCGCCCTGCGCTTCCACGCCGACCCCGACGATCCCCGCCTGCAGCAGCTGGTCGCGGAGCTCACGCCCGACCCCGACTTCCACGCGATGTGGACGGCCCACGAGGCCCGACCGTTCTCGTCAGGACTCGCTCCCAACTTCGTCGAGGGCTACGGTTGGGTCGAGCTCCCGTTCCAAGTGCTCGACGTTCCCGACGGACTCTTCATGAACGTCGTCGTGTGCGAACCCGACTCCCAGGCGGGCTTCGCCATAGAGCATCTGCTGGCCCGGCTGCGCGCCCCTGACGAGTTCGACGAGTCGGATGCCCTTCAGTCCGACGCGGGCGCAGAAGCAGTCGCCGAGCCGAGCGCCGCCGCCAGATAGGGCGCAGTCCGGCTGTCGGCGTTCGTCGCCACGACCTCCGGCGCTCCCGCCGCGACGACGCCCCCGCCCTTGTCGCCGCCCCCGGGCCCCATGTCGATGACCCAATCGGCGTCGGCGACCACGCTCATGTCGTGCTCCACCAGCACGACCGTGTTGCCGGCATCCACGAGGCCGTTCAGCTGGGTGACGAGCAGTCGCACATCGGCCGGATGCAGCCCCGTCGTCGGCTCGTCGAGAACGTAGAGCGTGTGGCCGCGTCTGGCGCGCTGCAGCTCGGTGGCGAGCTTGATGCGCTGCGCCTCACCGCCCGAGAGCTCGGTCGCGGGCTGGCCGAGGCGAAGGTATCCGAGCCCGACCTTGCGGAGGGTGTCGAGGCTGCGCGCGGCCGCAGGCACGTCGGCGAGGAACCCTGCCGCGTCGTCGACGGTCATCGCCAGCACATCGGCGACCGACGCGTCACGGTAGCGCACCTCGAGCGTCTCGGCGTTGTAGCGCGTGCCGCCGCAGTCAGGGCAGGGCGCGTAGCTGCCCGGAAGAAAGAGCAGCTCGACCGACACGAAGCCCTCGCCCAGGCAGGTCGGGCAGCGGCCTCCATCGACGTTGAACGAGAAGCGGCCCGCATCGAAGCCCCGCTCGCGCGCTCCATCGGTGGCAGCGAAGGTCGCGCGCACCGCGTCGAAGAGCCCCGTGTACGTGGCCAGGTTCGATCGCGGCGTGCGCCCGATCGGCTTCTGATCCACCTGCACCACCCGGTCTACGGCGGCATCGGCCAGCGCCCGCTCGGCGAGCACTCCGCCGACCAGACTCGACTTGCCCGAGCCCGACACCCCGGTCACCGCCGTCAGCACACCCAAGGGCACGTCGACGTCCAGGTTCCGGATGTTGTGGCGCGAGACCGCGCGCAGGCTCAGCCAGTCGCGCGGCTCGCGGGCGGCCCGCCGCGCAGGCTCCTCACCCGACGGGAACAGGAACGGCCGCGTGACCGACTCCTCCACCTCGGCGAGCCCGCCGACGGCGCCGCTGTACAGCACGCATCCGCCGCCCGAACCGGCCCCGGGGCCCACGTCGACGACCCAGTCGGCCTGGCGTACGACATCCATGTTGTGCTCGACCACGAACACCGAGTTGCCCGACGCCTTGAGCTGCTCGAGCACGGTGATGAGCGGCTCCGCGTCGGCGGGGTGCAGGCCGGCCGAGGGCTCGTCGAGCACGTAGATCACGCCGAACAGCCCGGAGCGCAGCTGCGTCGCGATGCGCAGCCGCTGCATCTCGCCGGGCGACAGGGTCGGGGTGGCGCGGCTGAGGCCCAGGTAGTCGAGGCCGAGGCCGACGAGAACCTCTATGCGCGCGAGCAGATCGCGCGAGATGGTGACGGCGACCTCGGTGAGCTCGCCCGACGAGCGGTCGGAGCGCGCGGCGCCCGCCGTCCTCAGCTCGGCGGTGGGCCGCAGAACGTCGGCGAGGCCCGCGAAGGGCATGTCGTTCAACTCGGCGATGCTGTATCCGGCGAAAGTGACAGCGAGCGCGGCCCGGGTGAGCCCGCTGCCGCCGCACAGCGTGCAGGGCGCGGTCTCGACGAAGCGCTCGGCGCGGTTTCGCTGCGCCTCGCTCTTCGAGTCGGCGAGGGTGTGCATGATGAAGCTCTTGGCGCTCCAGAATCGACCCTTGTAGGGCTTCGCCACGCGGTCGCGCTGCGGGGTCACCTCGACCACGGGCTGCTCGTCGGTGAAGAGCAGCCAGTCCCTGTCCTTCTGCGGCAGCTCGCGCCAGGGCCGGTCGATGTCGTAGCCGAGCCCGGCCGTCACGTCGCGCAGGTTCTTGCCCTGCCAGGCGCCGGGCCAGGCCGTGATGGCACCGTCGCGGATGCTCAGGGCCGGGTCGTGCACGGCCGTCGCCTCGGTCACGTCGTGCGCGATGCTGAGTCCGTGGCAGCGGGGGCAGGCCCCGGCCGCCGTGTTGGGCGAGAACGAATCGGAGTCGAGGCGGCCCGTCGCATCCGCCGGATAGGTGCCGGCGCGCGAGTAGAGCATGCGCAGCAGGTTCGAGAGCGTCGTGAGGGTTCCCACCGTGGAACGCGAACTCGGCGCCCCTCGGCGCTGCTGCAGGGCGACCGCCGGCGGAAGGCCCGTGATCTCGTCGACGTGCGGGGTGCTGCCCTGGGCGATCAGGCGCCGGGCGTAGGGAGCCACCGACTCGAGGAAGCGGCGCTGCGCCTCGCCGAAGATCGTGCCGAACGCGAGCGACGACTTGCCCGATCCCGACACGCCCGTGAAGGCCACGATGCGGTCGCGCGGCACGTCGACGTCGACGTCTCGCAGGTTGTTCTCGCGGGCGCCGCGCACGCGCACGAACCCGGGCTCGGCGGATGCGATGGGCTGGTTCGGGTCTGTCTGCACCATCTCAATCGTATGGGGGGTATGGGGAGTTCTCCCCCTGTGTGGGTATTCATGCCGCTGTTAGTGTCCTGTAGGTGCCCGATTCAGTCCCACAGACCTCATCCGCCCCACAGGCCGCAACGCCCCAGCCCTCCCGCGACCCTCAGCGCGACGCCCTGCGCCGCATGTACGGACCGCCCCGCGCGTTCGAGCTGGCCTTCCTGTCGCCGGCGCCGGCATTGGCCTACGCGGTTCCGGTGGCGGTCGCCGTGATCCTGGCCACAGTGGTCGCCCTCACGATCGCGCCGCGCGACGCGGTGGCGATCGTGAATGGCAACCTCACCCAGCTGGCCTCGTCGACCGCGGTTCTCGTGGCCTCCGTGATCGCCGCGATCCTCCTGTGCGCGGGCCACGCGTTCGGCATCACCGCGGCCACGCACTCGCTCATCGCGAACGCCACGGACTCCAGCCTCCCGGCGCGCGCCGCCTGGCGTCGTGCCGCCCGCCGCCCCGGCCTCGTCGCGCTGGCGTTCGTCGGCGCGCTCGCCCTCTTCGTCGCGGCCGTGGCCGCATCCATCGCGCTCATCATCGCCCCGCTCTGGACGATCGCCGGCCTCGTCGTCGTGCTCATCGCTCTGATCGTCACCGCCCCACTGCTGCTGGCGTGGCCGCAGATCGTGCTGGGCGACACGTCATGGGGAACGGCGCTTGCACGCGGCTGGCGCTCCGGGCGCGACATCGTGTCGGGACGAGCAGAGGATCGAACGCCGAGAGTCACTCTTATCATCGCTGCCGCACTCACAATCGGCGTCGGTGTCGGCCTGAAACTGCTCGCCGATCTCATTCCCCAGTCGCTGCTGTCCGCGATGGTCGCCGTCGCGGTCGGACTCATCGTTCCCGCCGTGTTCGTTCTGCTCATGACGGCCATCGCCGTGCGCGCGGTGATCGTTCGCGAGGAGTCCCGCGCCCGCATCGGAACCGAGCCCATCGTGCCGCACGCGACGCCGTCGTGGGCAGCTCCAGAGCCGGATGCCGGCACGCGCGGGGGCGCGCTCGTCGGGCTGGCCGTGCTGCTGGTTCCCGCCCTGCTCGCGGCGCCGCTCGCGCTCGTCAACCCGTGGGGATTCGTGTCGTATTCAGCCGGAACAGTGACCGAATTCAAGGATTCGGTGAGCATCGTATCCGTGGGCGACGACCGCACGGCCGTGCTGGGCGGCAACCCCGGCTACGACCTCAACACCCTGAAACTGTGCGAGGGCGCGACCTGTTCGCCGGTCCTCGCCATGTCGTCCTCCCTGTCGACCGCCACCGTCGGCACCGACGACGGCGGCCTGTTCACCGCGCAGTGGAGGTTCGTCGGAGACGAGGAGGACATCGCCGACAACCGGTTCGAGCTCGACGCCATCTCGACGAGCGCCGATGAGCTGCGCGAGTGGGACGACGCGACGACTGCCGAGGAGCTGCCCTCCCAGCTTCCGCCCGGAGACCGCACGACCGTGGCCGGGCTCGATTCGACGTTCGATGAAGACGACGAGCTCGACTCCCGAACCGTGGCCGACCGCAGCGCGGTCGCCGTCTCCGACGACGGCGAGCATCCGGTGATCGCCGCTGTGGCGCGGCGCACCGGCGGGCCGCCCGTGGCGACGGTGTGGATCATCTTCTGCGACGACGACGCGTGCTCGTCCACCACTACGACGACGACGACGCTCGAATGGATCGGCCAGGCTCCGAGCAGAGCATCGATCGACGTCGTCGTCACCGAAGACGGAACCGCGGTCGTGACCCTCGCGGACCGCTTCGACTCGCGCTCGGACGTGCCGATCCCCGCTCTGCGGGTGATCTCGGCGAGGGCCGATGGCGCCGAGCCTCGTGTCGAAGCTCCCCCGCTGGCTGCTGCGGTCGAGAGTGAGTATCCGTCCAGCATGGGCTACGACATCACGTTCGGTGCCCAGATCGAACTCGGCGCCGACGGGCGTCCCGTCATCCTCTCCCGTCCCGAAGACAGCTCGGAACTTCGGCTCATCACCTGCGCCGACCCCGCCTGCTCTTCGACGAGCACCAGCGATCTGAGTGGCTACGACGCGGGCTCTCGCACTCCGTCCTTCGCCATCGACGAGAGCGGCCGCCCTCTGATCGCCTTCGTCGACGAGCGGCGCGCATCCCTCGACCTGCTCGACTGCGTCGACGCGGGCTGCACCGATCTCGAGTCGCGTTCGATCGCGCAGCTGGCTCAAGGCGAAGACCTCTGGTCGTCCGACGCGCTCTCGCTGAGCCTCGATGCGCAGGGCAACCCGATCATCGCCGTGGGCGACCGACTCGTCGGCGATGTCAAGCAGGACGTGGCCCCGACCAGTCAAGACGCGGGCTACGTCAAGCCGGAGAATCATGAGGAGAGATGGGCCGGCACGGTGCTCCAGTGCGTCGACGCCCGCTGCGGACTGGAGTGACGGGCCCCAGCTCCCTGGCTACTTTCCCGTGAACACGATGCGGTTGCCGTCGGGGTCGACGACGGGCAGGATCCGAGAGGACGAGGCAGGTCTGATGCCGCCGTTCTCGATGCCGGCGCCGTCGAGCAGCCGAAGCCGGGCATCCAGATCATCGTCGTCGAGCACCATGCACGAGGTGCCGGCTCTCTCGGGCTCGACCCACACCTGCACGCCGAACGTGTCGGCGAGGTGCCACTCGACGAGTCCGTCCATCGGATGCGCGTCGGGGCCACGCCCGAACAGCAGGGAGTACCAGGGAATGGACTGCGCGGAATCGCTCACCGTCATCTGGGCGAGCAGGCGCGATATCGTCACGACGACCTCCTTGTCTCGTGCAGCAAGGGTACGTCCGTCGGATGCCGCCCCTCTAGGCTCGACGCCATGAATATCGTGGATTCCGACGAGCGCGACAGCACGTGGGAGGAGCACTCCTCGCTCTTCCGCGTCTACTTCGCGACCGTTCCCGACGGCTCCGTTCGCACGATGGACGTGTCGGATGCGACGTTCACCGAGACCCTCGCTTGGGCACGCGGCGAGGCGGACGCGCGCGAGACGATCTCAATCGCACTGATCGGCACCGACAACCGAGGATTGCGCGGCCTCACGTGGCTCTTCGGAATGGACCCGAACGACTCGTCCGAATCGGAACTCCACGACCGCATGCTCGCCGAGATGCACCAGGAGCGTCGCGACCGGGCGTGACGCCGCCACACGTCACTGAGGTGCGGAGAATTGTCGCTTCGACGCGTGCCGAAGCGACCGATTCCCGCACCTCAGCGCGCGGGCCGGGTCAGGCGGTCGCGCTGATGTCTTCTGCGAAGGAGGCCGCGCGGATCTGAAGCGACGCGATGCGATCGAGGCGCGCGGCCTCGACGTCGAAGCCGATGTACGCCATGGTCGGGCGCTTGCGCACGTTGCGCGAGCACTCGAACTCCGAGCACACGAGCGTTCCGACGGTGTCGCCGTTGCGCCCGGCCGCGCCCGCGCGGCGGGCACTGAAGAAGACGACGTCGTTCGGCAACTGCACATCCTGGCACCACGAGCACTGGGCTCGGGATGCGGGCTTCGCGTCGGCCCGCCGCAGCAGCACGCCGACCGCGACGTCGCCGACGGGAACCACGATGTAGGCGCGACGGGGGCGCTTCGGGTCGTTCCAGCCGAAGTAGTCGAGCTTCGCCCAGTCGATCTCGGCGAAGTCTGCGGGCAGTGTGAGGTCGGAGAGTTCTTTACGGGACGCGTTCACGAAGGAGTCGCGGATAGTTTTGTCGTTCAGGGAAAACATGATGAGTAGCCAATCAGTGTCGACCCGCGACTCGAAGCCGTCGGGTGGATGTCCATTCGGACGGCATGCGCACACAGAACGTTCCCGGCCTCGGCCGGTTCGCACACCGCTTGGCCGCCTGCGTCGAACGCAAGCGGCTGAGGAACGGGGCTATCTGATGCCGGCGAGAAAACCGCCGGCAACCCCCTCACGCCCGAGAGGCGACGCCGATGACCAAGAGGAACTCACGGATTCCACTGTAGCCACTCAGCACGGCACTCGCATCGAACCGGACTAGACTAACCGGACTAAGCCCGCCAAAAGGAGTGTCATGAGAACAGTGAACATGCACGATGCCAAAACACACTTCTCACGCCTCGTGGCGGCTGCCGAAGCAGGCGAGGCGATCATCATCGCCAAAGCGGGCCGACCTGTTGCAAAGCTCGTGTCGTTGAGTGCCGCTGAGCACGTCATTCAGCAACGAATCGGCTTTCTCTCATCGAGGGCCGTATTTCCCGATGACACAGACACTCTCGCCGAAAACGACATCGCGGCGATGTTCTCCGCTGACGAATGAGGCTGTTACTCGACACGCACGTGGTGCTCTGGGCTGCCACCGACAGCCCTCGCCTGACGCCACGAGCTCGCGCACTGCTGCGGTCCACCGAGAACACACTCATCGTCAGCGCCGCCACGCACTGGGAGATCTCGATCAAGAACTCGCTTGCGCGACCCGACTTCGATGTCGACGTGGAGGCACTGCGCTCAGGGCTCCAGGCGAACGGTTATGTCGACCTGCCCATTACAGCCGCGCATGCTGCGGTGCTCGCAGGCCTGCCTGACCTGCACCGCGATCCATTTGATCGAATGCTCGTTGCCCAGGCGCTCGCCGAGGGACTCACGCTGGTGACGGCCGACGACAGGATTCTCGACTACCCAGTTTCGACGATCAAGGTCTGACGCCCCCCTGCCGGCCTGGGTTCAATTCACGGATGAACGACTCCGGCAGGCGCACGTTCAACGGCGCCCGCGTGAAGAGGGGTGCCACCTCGGCCGGCGTGTACCCGGCGATGCCGCAGCCGATCTCGGTGACCAGGAAGGTGAGCTCGGGGCGCGTCTCGGCGAACTCGACGAAGACACCGATCTCGCGCTCGAGAACTCCGAGTCCACTCATCGTGTCGATCGCATACGACTGGCCATGCAGCCCGTGGCCTTCGCCCCAGACCGCTCCGAAGTCGCGCTGCGCCTGTGCTGCGGCGCCGGCGCCGTGATGCCCGCTCGCGTTCGAACCGAAGACGAAGATCTCACCGGGCTCGAGGGCCCCGATTCTCGAGGCGGAGGACTGCATTCGCATGGCGGAAGACTACGTCGCTCGCGCAGGCATCACCAGCACCCTGTCACCACCGGCGACGACCGCGGTAGGGAGGGCGCTGGACGACCCTGGAGATGGCGGCCTCGAACGCCTCGTAGTCGTCTACGTCGACCAGTTCGTCGTTGACGAGCATGCGGCCGAGGCCTCGAACGACCTCGAACTGAGTTCGCCTGGCTGCTGAATCGGGCGCAAGACGATGCGGCGCCAGGAATCCCGGCAAAGCGGCGAGCAGCACGCCCGCGTCGAACAGTCGAGCCACGACATTGTGCGGGTCGAACTGTCGCTCCGCGACGATGAGGGCTTGGCAGTCCGAGCACAGCCGACTCGGTATTTCGGTCTCGAGGTACTGACGCAGCCGGGCGTCGACGTCGCCCAGACGCTGTCTCCTCTCCGGTTTCGCGCGCTGCACTTTCGTATCGAAAAATGCTTGCAGGAGGATATCTATCGGAGGGGTCATGAATGTCATGCGCACAGTGTCGACCCGGCCACCGACATCCGGCGCTCTCTGTCGGCGCCCGCGCGCATCCGCTACCGTCGGGAGCATGTCAGCCGAATCATTCACCTACACGATCTACATTCGCGCGACGCCGGAACGCATCTGGCAGGCCATCACCGATCCGTCGTCGGCGAGCCAGTTCTGGGGCGTCACACACATCACCGATTGGATGCCGGGGTCGAGCATGACCTGGCAGGTCGCCGGCGCCACGATCGCAGACCCCGAGCAGGTGATCCTCGAGGCCGAGGCTCCGCACCGCCTCTCGTTCACCTGGCACACCATCACCGACGAGTTCGTGCTCGCGGTCGGCGACGACGACGATCTCGGCGCCTCCATGGCGGCCGAGGAACGCTCCACCGCGACGTTCGACGTCGAGCCGTTCGGCGCGCAGGCGAGGCTCACGGTGACCCACACCGGCTTCGCCTCGGGCAGCGCGATCCTCGCCGGAGTCACCGAGGGGTGGCCGATGGTGTTCTCGAGCCTCAAGTCGCTGCTCGAAACGGGAGACGCGCTTGTCTTCGGCTGACGAGAAGCAGACCCAGCTCGACGCGGCGATCGCCGAGGGATACGCGCGTCGCGACCGCGACGACATGGCCCCGACGATCGAGTACTTCACCGAGCTGCTGGCGAGGTATCCCGATCACCCCCAAGCCATCTATGAGGTAGGAGGGGCCTACGACACAGCGGGCGACGAGCAACGGGCGCGTGGCTTCTACGAACGCGCCCTCGCCGCCGGCCTGCAGGGCGACACGCGCCGTCGTTGCCTGCTGCAATACGGCAGCACCCTGCGAAACCTCGGACTCTTCGACGAGTCGATCGCCGTACTCCGCGAGGCGCGCTCCGACTACCCCGACTCCGACTCGGTGCGCGTGTTCCTTGCGCTCTCGCTGCACGCGGCGTCGCGCAGCGATGCGGCCGTCGCCGAGCTGCTCTCGTTGGCGGCCGATCGCATCCACTCGCCCGACATCGATCGCTACGAACCCGCCCTACGCGGCAACGCCGACTACTTGCGCGCCCTCGACGCGGCAGCACAGGAACGCGCTCCACAATAGGAGTCATGGTCACCCTCCCGAGCGGCATCGTCGCTCCCGCCCTGCGACTCGCGCGCGCCAACCGCATCTTCGTCTCGGCCGACGAGGCCCGGCGCCACGTGCGCGCCCGCGAGCTCAGGCCGACGTCGTACGCCCCGCCCGGCCGCCTGCATCCGGATGTTCGTGTCGACGTCGAGCATCGCGACGGCTGGCCCGTGTACACGGTCGCGCCGCGGGTCGGAACGCCGGTCGGCAGCCTCGTCTACGTGCACGGCGGCGGCTGGGTCAACGAGATCGTGAGCCAGCACTGGAACCTCGCGGCGCAGATCGCGGCCGAGGCGAACACCACCGTCACCCTCCCGATCTACCCGCTGATTCCCTTCGGAACGGCTGCCGACACGGCGGCGTTCGTCGTCGATCTCGTTCGACGCAACATCGATCGCTTCGGCAGCGCGAGCATCGCGGGCGACTCCGCCGGCGGCCAGATCTCGCTGTCTGCGGCCCTCGCCCTGCGCGACGACCACGACATCACTCTCGCCCAGACGATCCTCATCTCACCGGCCCTGGATCTCACGTGGAGCAACCCCGAGATCCCGCGGGTTCAGCCCAGCGATCCCTGGCTCGCGACCCCGGGCGGCAAGGTCCTGGCCGAGTACTGGCGAGGAGACCGTGACCTGCTCGACCCCGTGGTGAGCCCGCTCTACGGCGATCTCGCGGGACTCGGGCCGATCACCCTGTTCTCGGGAACGCGCGACGTGCTGAACCCCGACGCCCGCCTCCTCGTCGAGAAGGCGGCGGGCGCCGGGGTCGAGCTCGACTATCACGAGGGAGTCGGGCAGGTGCACGTGTTCCCGCTGCTGCCGACCGCCGTAGGGCGCGACGCGCGCGCCATCGTCGTGGCGCGCATCCGGAATGCCCTCCGCGCGAGCGGCCCTGCGGTCTAGAGCCGGCCCTCTTTCGCGTCTTCGGCGACCTCGACCTCGTCTCGTCGGGCGTCGCCGCGCGTCTTGCGCAGGCTGAGCACCGTGGCGACGGCGATGGTGAGACCGATGAACACGAGCGAGAACCAGATCGGGATCTCGGGCGCCCACTCCACGTGCTGACCACCGTTGATGAACGGAAGCTCGTTGACGTGCAGCGCGTGGAACACGAGCTTCACGCCGATGAAGGCGAGGATGACCGCCAGGCCCTGGGCGAGGTAGACGAGGCGCTCGAGCAGGCCGCCGATGAGGAAGTACAGCTGGCGCAGTCCCATGAGTGCGAAAGCGTTGGCGGTGAAGACGATGTACGCCTCGTTGGTGAGACCGTAGATGGCGGGGATCGAGTCGACCGCGAACACCAGGTCGATGAAGCCGATGGCCACGATGGTGAGAAGCATGGGTGTGAAGAAGCGCTTGCCGTCGATCTTCACGGCGATCTTGTCACCGTGGTAGTCGTCGGTGATCGGCAGCACCCTGCGGGCGAACTTCACGATCTTGCCGTTGGCCGGGTCTGACTCGTGGTCGCTGAATGCCTGGCGGTAGGCGAGCACCAGCAGCAGGGCGCCGAAGATGTAGAAGATCCACGACACGTTCTCGATCAACGTGGCGCCCACGGCGATGAAGGCGCCGCGCATGATGAGCGCGATGATGATGCCGATCATCAGCACCTTCTGCTGGAACGCCTTGGGGACGGCGAACCCGGTCATCACGATGAGGAAGACGAAGAGGTTGTCGATCGACAGCGCCTTCTCGGTGAGGTAGCCGGCGAAGTACTCGCCGCCGAAGTTCCAGCCGGAGACCATGCCGATGCCGACACCGAAGAGCAGGGCGAGGCTGATGTAGAAGACCGACCAGCGAGCGGACTCGGCGATGGTGGGCTCGTGCGGCTTGCGCACGTGCACGAAGAATTCGAAGACGAAGAAGGCGATCGTCACGGCGATAGTGATCAGCCAGATGAGAGGGGTGATCTGCATAGGGGTAACTCCACGGTCGGGTGTAGTCGGACCAAGGTCTCTTCCACCCTCAGAGCTCTGAAGGCCGGCTGCCCGGAACCCGTCGATGGGTCCGTACTGACGAGTCAGCCGTGCGGGAATACTCCCCTTGCAGGCTCAAGTCTATCCCCTGTCGTGCTCTCGCGCGCTGCATGAAGCTGGACGAGTACCTACAAAAGGAGACAAACATGTCCGATTCACCCGCCGACGTCGCCAAGGTCGCTGAGCTCATCAAGGATTTCCGCTTCGCGATGGTGACCACCGTCAACACGCTCGGCGAACTCGTCGCGCGCCCCCTCACCGTGCAGGAGGCCGAGTTCGACGGCGACCTCTGGTTCATCGTGGCCCGCGACTCCCACGAGGTCGCCGAACTCGAGGTGAACCCCGTGGCCGGAGTCTCGTTCGCCTCGAACGACACGTGGGTCTCGCTGACCGGAACGGCGAAGCAACTGGATGACCCGGCCCGACTCAAGGAGTACTGGAACCCGTTCGTCGAGGCCTGGTTCCCCGACGGCCCCGAGGACCCGAATGTGACCCTGCTCAAGTTCTCCGCCTCGGGCGCCGAGTACTGGGACAGCCCCGGAGGCCGCATCGCCTCGGTGATCAGCTTCGTGAAGTCGAAGGTCACCGGCTCCGTCGGAGGCGGCAGCGAGAACGCGAAGGTCAACCTCGACTAGCCGAACGAACAACGAATGGCCCGCCACGTCTGTGGCGGGCCATTCGGCGTTCGTACCTTGTCGTTCCCTGAGCCTGTCGAAGGGAAAGCGTCTCGACAGGCTCGACGAACGGGGGCCTACTTGGGAGTAGTACTACTTGGTGTTGACGGTGATCTTGGCGATTCCGACGAGGAGGCCGGCCTTGACGGCGTCGGTCTTGAACGTGTCGTTCAGCAGGCCAGCGGCGTCGGCGGAGATATGCACTGTGGTGCCCTCGAGGATGGCGGTGTCGTTCGGGCCGGTCTGCAGCGGCTTCAGGGTTCCACCGTGCAGGTCGAAGAGCAGGGCCTGCTCGACGGCGAC
>NZ_LMLX01000003.1:0-426943 GCF_001422695.1 Agreia sp. Leaf244
CGTCAGCGCGTGCGTGGGGCGGCAGCGATGTCGCTGCCGCCCCACGGGGAAGGGTTAGAGACTAGCCCTTGGTGATCTCATAGAACAGCGGAACGGAGTTCCAGCCGAAGGTCACGTTCGACACCTCGGTGCCGTAGCCACCGGTGACGTTCGAGTACCACAGCGGGATCGCCGGCAGGTCCTTCAGCAGGATCTCCTGAGCGTCCTGGAAGTCCTTGTTCGCCGTGTCGACGTCGGTCTCCGAGGAGCCCTTCGCCAGCAGTGCGTCGAAGTCGGSGTTCGAGTAGTCACCGTCGTTCGATCCAGCGCCGGTCGCGTAGATCGGGCCGAGGAAGTTGAACAGACCGGGGTAGTCGGCCTGCCATCCGGTGCGGAACGCGGTCTGGATCGTGCGGTCGGTGATGGCCGTACGAACCTCGGCGAACGTCGGGGACGGAGCGCCCGAGGCGTCGATTCCGAGCGTGTTCTTGATGCTGTTCGACACGGCGTCGACCCAGCCCTGGTGTCCACCATCGGCGTTGTACGCGATCTGGAACGTKCCCGACCACGGCGAGATGGCGTCGGCCTGGGCCCACAGCTTCACTGCCTCGTCGGGGTTGTAGGCCAGAACGTCTGCACCCTCGAGCTTGTCGGTCCAGCCGTCGATGACGGGCGASGTGAAGTCGCTCGCCGGCGTGCGGGTTCCCTCGAAGATCACCTTGGTGATCTCCTCGCGGTTGATCGACATCGAGATGGCCGCGCGACGGAGCTTGCCTTCCTCACCGTCGAAGTGGGGCAGACGAGCGGGGATCGTGAACGACTGGAACACGGCCGCGGCCTGGTTCACGGCACGGTCRCCGAGGTCGGACTCGAASGTCTGGAACGCGCTGTCGGGCACGGCGTCGAGCACGTCGAGGTTGCCGCCCTGGAGGTCGGCGTATGCCGCATCCTGGGTCGCGTAGAAGACGATGCTCAGGCCGCCGTTCTTGGGAACGCGCCCTCCGTCGTAGTCGGGGTTCACGACGAGGTCGATCTTCTCGTTGTGCTTCCAGGCGCCTTCACCGGCGAGCATGTACGGGCCGTTGCCGATCGGGTTCTCACCGAAGGCAGCCATGTCTTCGAAGGCCGTCTTGGGCAGCGGGTAGAACGCCGAGTAGCCGAGGCGCAGCGGGAAGTCNGCCGTTGCCGATCGGGTTCTCACCGAAGGCAGCCATGTCTTCGAAGGCCGTCTTGGGCAGCGGGTAGAACGCCGAGTAGCCGAGGCGCAGCGGGAAGTCCGACTGGGGCGACGTGAGGGCGACCGTGAAGGTCGTGTCGTCGACGACGGCGAGTCCGGTGAGGGGGCTGTCGGCCGTGTCGGAGAATCCTTCGATGCTGGAGAAGAACGATGCAGACAATTGGGCATTGGAGAACAGAGCGCCGTACTGCCATGCGTCGACGAAGGAGTTCGCGTCGACCGGGTCACCGTTGGTGAACTTCAGGCCGGGCTTGATCTTGATCGTGTAGTTCTGGGCGTCGTCGGTCTCGATGGACTCGGCGACNCACGCGCGGGAGATGGGCGTCGACGAAGGAGTTCGCGTCGACCGGGTCACCGTTGGTGAACTTCAGGCCGGGCTTGATCTTGATCGTGTAGTTCTGGGCGTCGTCGGTCTCGATGGACTCGGCGACGTCATTGACCGGCGCACCCTTGGCGTCGTAGTAGACCAGGCCCGCGAAGATCTCGTCGAGAATCTTGCCGCCACCGACCTCATTGGTGTTGGTGGGGATCAGCGGGTTCTGCGGCTCGGAGCCGTTGGCCGTGATGATCGAGGTGTTGCTGCCGCTCGTGCTGGGCGTGTCTCCGCCCGTTGAGCAACCGGTCAGCACAAGAGCGCTGGCCGCGGCAAGGGCAAGAGCCCCAATGCCAATGCGTCTGATTTTCAATTTTCCTCCTGAGGACTTTCCTGGGCTGCCGGAGACCCCGCTGAACTGCTGCACGGGGCACCCGAAAGATGATCAGTCGCGTGGCTGACTACGCTGTAGCCTAAAAGGGGGTCAGCTCCTGACCAAATCCAGCGGCAACACGTTACAAACTGGAAACATGAAGTCCGGATTCGTGTGCCGAACGCACGCGATTACCTATGAATGCGCCTTCGACGCAGGAAAGAAAGCCCGTGGAGGGGAGCGATGCTCAACTGGGCAAAGAAAAAGGAACCGCCCTCTCGGGCGGTTCCTCTGGTGGAGCTGAGGGGATTCGAACCCCTGACCCCCTGCATGCCATGCAGGTGCGCTACCAACTGCGCCACAGCCCCGTTCATGTCTCCGCTTGGGCTTTCACCCGGGCCGAAACAACTTGCCTAGCTTACAACACAGATCCCGCTCAAGAAAAATCGAGAGGCGATCAGAGTGTCGTCACGCTCAGGCGCTGGCCTCCGTCGAGGCGACCTCGATCGGAACGACCGGGCAGTCCTTCCAGAGGCGCTCGAGCGAGTAATACATGCGGTCCTCCTCGTGGAAGACGTGCACCACCAGGTCGCCGAAATCGAGGAGGGCCCAGCGGCCCTCGGAGAGGCCCTCGCGGCGCAGGATCTTGACGCCCTGCTCGGCGAGTCGGTCGATGATCTCCTCACCGATGGCCACGACATTGCGCTCGTTGCGGCCTGAGGCGAGGAAGAAGACGTCGGCAAGGGGAAGCGGACCGGAGACGTCGAGGGCGACGAGATCGGATGCCTGCTTCGAATCTGCGGCCGAGGCCGCGATCTGGGTGAGCTCGATGGAGCGTGCTGAGGCTGTCAATTGAATTTAGAAGATCCTGAAGACGAAGGCGGCGAGCAGAAGGCCCACGACGCCGATCGCGAGTACACCCGCGGTGATCGCGAGGACGACGGGCACGTTGGCCCTGCCCCGCTTGGGAGGAGCGACGAGGGCGTTGTTGGATGCGCCCGTGCTCACGGCTCGGCTGGCGCTGACAGGCGCGACGTCGTCGCCGCTCTGCTCGGTCTCGCCGACCTCGAGGAGGGCGTCGAGGTCTTTCGACTCGATGCCCGCTGCGGGAGCGCCGCTGGCGCCCATGCTCGACGGCAGGTCGATCGATCCGGTGATGATGACCTCGCCGGTCTCGTCGAGCGCCGTGCCCATGTCCATGCTGCTCGGAACGGCCGGCAGCACCAGTGCGCTGGTCTGCGACGAGTTGGTCGAGCCGACGGTGCGCGACGATATGAGGTCGTCGAACGATGCGTCGGCGTCGTCGATCTTGGCGGGAGCCTGCTCGTCGGGAACGACGGCCGGCGGCTGGAAGATCGGCGCGAGGATAGGGCCGCTCGAGAGCGATTCGACCGTGATCTCGGTGACGGAGTCGCCGTCGTCGGGATCGTCGTCGATCGGCACATCATCGGTGCGCCGGTCATCGGTGCGCGGTTCATCGATACGCGGTTCATCGATGACCAGCTCTTCGACGATGGGCTGCTGCTCGGCCGCCTCGGGCGCGAAGCTCGAGATCGGGTCGGATGCGCCGCGGGCTCCGACGGGAGAAGGCGTCTGCGGAGCGTCGTCGCCCTCGTCGGCCGGCACGGTCTCGGAAGGCTCGTCGACGACGACAGCGTCTTCGACGACCTCGGTCACGTCGGATGTCTGGGTGGCCTCGGCCGTAGGCTCGGCGTCGGACGCGGCATCAGGGGTCGCGGCGTCAGGGCTCGCAACAGCGGGCGCCTCGGCCGAATCGTTGTCGGCGGCGCGTCGTGCGGCTTCTTCCTGCACCTTTGCTGGATCTTGCCGGTCTTTCTTCGGCATGGTGCGCTCGAGTTCGCGCAACTGGCGCCGAGTCAGCGGCTGCTCGTCGGGAGACAACGTCATTCAATACTCCGATATAGATGGTGCTTGGTGATGTACTGTACGACACCGTCGGGTACCAAGTACCACACCGGAAAACCCCGGCCCACCCGGCCGCGTATGTCAGTGGACGATATCGCTAGAGCCGGAACTTCCAAATAGCTTACGTCTTCATGCGGCAAAGCGGAAATGGAGAGCGGATGGCCGGGCCGTGAGACGGCCACGAAGTGCGCCAGCGACCACAGTTCCTCCGCGTTCTTCCACCCCAGAATCTGCGCGATGGCGTCGGCTCCCGAGATGAAGAACAGGTCTGCGTCTGGCCGCTGCTCGTGCAGGTCGCGCAGAGTGTCGATCGTGTAGGTGTCGCCGACCCGGTCGATGTCGACCCGGCTGACGGTGAAGCGAGGGTTCGACGCCGTGGCGATCACCGTCATGAGGTAGCGGTGCTCGGCCGGGGTGACGACCTTCTTCTGCCAGGGCTGACCGGTGGGGACGAAGACGACCTCGTCGAGATCGAACGACTGGGCCACCTCGCTGGCGGCCACAAGGTGCCCGTGGTGGATGGGGTCGAAGGTTCCACCCATCACGCCGATGCGGGCGCGCCGGCCGTTCGTGGAGGTCACGTTCTTCGGTGCCTAGTGGTCTGCGCCCGTGCGGTCGGCGTGGCCGTGGTCGTGCGTCGCGTTGTAAGCCGCCGACTTGCGCGGGTGGCGGTTGGCCACGTCACGGTAGCTCCACATGACGGCCGCGAGGGCGGCGAAGATGACGAAGGCGATGAGCCCGAAGACGATAGCGGGGAACGGCAGCTCCGCGTGAGCTTCAACTTCGGCCAGGAGGCTTGTCACAACTGACATGGTTCTCTTTCGTCGTCGGCGGCGCGCAGAACATCACGCGGTCGATCAAGGATACCGCTAAGCGCGCACCTGCCCGTTTCCCCGCACCAGCCACTTGGTGCTCGTGAGCTCCGGCAGCCCCATCGGCCCGCGTGCGTGCAGCTTCTGGGTCGAGATGCCGACCTCGGCGCCGAACCCGAACTCGCCGCCGTCGGTGAACCGCGTCGATGCGTTCACCATGACCGCGGCGGAGTCGACCTCGTTGAGGAACCGCTCGGCGTTCGCCAGATCGTTCGTGATGATGGACTCGGTGTGATGGGTCGAGTACCGGCGGATGTGCTCCATCGCCTCGTCGACGTCGGCCACGACCCGCACGGCGAGGTCGAGCGTCATGTACTCGGTACTCCAGTCGTCTTCGGTAGCCTCCACGGCGTCGGGGAACAGGGCGCGCGCACGCGCGTCGGCGTGAATCGTGACACCGGATGCGCGCAGCGCGGCGAGCACTCCCGGCAGCAGGCGGGTCGCCGCGTCTTCGTGCACCAGCAGGGTCTCGAGCGCGTTGCAGACGCTCGGCCGCTGCACCTTGGAGTTGTGCACGATCGCGGTCGCCATGTCGAGGTCTGCGCTGGAGTCGAGGAACACGTGCACGACACCGGCGCCGGTCTCGATGACGGGAACGGTGGACTCGGAGACGACCGTGTTGATCAGGGCAGCACTGCCCCGGGGAATCAGCACGTCGATGTATCCGCGGGCCGTCATGAGCGCAGTCGCGCCCTCGCGGCCGAACTCGTCGATGGTCTGGGCGGCCTCGCGAGGCAGTCCGACAGACTCGAGTGCACTCTGGATGAGACCGACGAGCACGCGGTTGGTGTTCTCTGCGGCGGATCCGCCGCGGAGCACCACGGCGTTGCCGCTCTTGATGGCCAGGGCGGCGATGTCGATCGTGACATTCGGCCGCGCCTCGTAGATGGCGCCCACGACGCCGAAGGGAACCCGCACCTGCTCGATGCGAACTCCGTTGGGAAGCGAGCGCCCCCGCACCGTCTCCCCCACAGGGTCGACCAGCCCGACGAGCTCGAGCGTCGCCGCGGCCAGCGCGTCGATGCGCCGCTCGTCGAGGGTCAGCCGGTCGAGGAGTCCGGATGCCAGGCCGTTCTCCCTGCCGTTGGCGAGATCGAGGTCGTTGGCCGAGACGATAGCAGGCACGTTGGCCCTCAGCTGCTCGGCGATGGCCGACAGGGCGCCGTTCTTGACGTTGGTCGTCGCCCGCGCCAGGCTGCGCGCCGACGTGCGCGCGGCATCCAGTTTGTCGGTGAATGCGGTGGCGGCCAGTGTCGAAGTGGGCATGGTGCCCAGTTTACGACGCCGGAGCCGCGTCGAACCAGGTTCCGACGGGCTCGCCGGCGAGCGCCTGGGCGGCCTGCGGAGTCGAGGTCAGAATGACGGCCGTGCCGTTGCTGGCCGCATACCGCGCGGCAGAGACCTTCGTGGTCGCTCCCCCGGTTCCGAGACCGGTTCCGACGTCGCCCACGACCACACCGTCGAGCTCGTCGCCGTAGGGCACGTGCGAGATCAGGATGGCGCCGGGCTCGAGGGGCGGGCGCGTGTAGAGAGCGTCGACGTCGGAGAGGAGCACGAGCAGATCGGCCTGCACCAGTTCGGCGACGAGCGAGGCGAGCCGGTCGTTGTCGCCGAAGCGGATCTCGTGCGTCGCGACCGTGTCGTTCTCGTTCACGATGGGCAGGATGCGCAGCCCGAGCAGGCGCTCCATGGCGCGTTGCGCGTTGGAGCGGGGCGTCGGGTTCTCGAGGTCTCCGGCGGTGAGCAGAACCTGGCCGGCCACGATGTCGAAGCGGTCGAGGCTGTCTTGATAGCGGTAGATGAGCACGTTCTGGCCGACCGCCGCCGCCGCCTGCTGTGTCGCCAGGTCGGTGGGCCGGTTCTCGAGCTGCAGATACGGCATTCCGGTGGCGATGGCGCCCGACGACACGAGCATGATCTCGACGCCGCGGCGGTGCGCCGTGGCGAGGGCGTCGACGAGCGGCGCGATCTGGCCGGCGTTGTCGCCGGAGATCGACGACGAGCCCACCTTCACGACGATGCGTCTCGCGCGCTCGATGTCGCTGCGACTCGCCAGTCGGACCCGGGTCACTCCTCGTCGGAGCTGTCTTCGCGCCAGAGCCCCGCCTCTTTCTCTCGCACGAGCTCGGCGCGCGCCTCGGCCTTTGCATCCATGCGCTCGAAGTACTCCTCGCGGCGCTGGTTGCTCGTGCGGCGACCGTCTTTGAGCAGTCGAGGATCGAGACCACGCGGTGCTGTCACGAGTTCGGCGGTCGACGTCATGGTGGGCTCCCAGTCGAAGACCACGCCGTTGTCGAGGCCGATGATCACCGTCGAGCCCGCCTGGGCGCCCTTCTTGAAGAGCTGGTCTTCGACACCGAGCTTGGCCAGGCGGTCTGCCAGGAAGCCGATCGCCTCTTCGTTCGTGAAGTCGGTCTGCTGCACCCAGCGCTCGGGCTTGGTGCCCAGCACGCGGTAGATGTTGCCGCCAGAGCCGCCCTCGACGCGCACGGTGAAACCGGCCTCGTCGACCGCGCGGGGGCGCATCACGAGACGCGGCTTCGGCGGAGCGTCGATCAGAGCCTGGCGGCCGTCTTCGACGAGCTGTCCGAGCGCGAACGACAGGGGGCGGAGCCCCTCGTGGCTGACGGTGGAGATCTCGAACACGCGGTAGCCGCGGGCCTCGAGTTCGGGCGTGACGAAGTCGGCAAGCTCGCGGCCCTCTGGCACGTCGATCTTGTTCAGAGCGATCAGCTGCGGGCGTTCGAGCAGCGGGATCTGACCCTCGGGAACGGGGTAGGCCGCCAGCTCGGCGAGGATGATGTCGAGGTCGGAGATGGGGTCGCGACCCGGCTCGAGGGTGGCGCAGTCGAGCACGTGCAGCAGTGCGGTGCACCGCTCGACGTGGCGCAGGAACTCGAGTCCGAGCCCCTTGCCCTCGCTGGCGCCCTCGATGAGCCCGGGAACATCGGCGATCGTGTAGCGGGTCTCCCCCGCCTGCACGACGCCGAGGTTGGGGTGGAGAGTGGTGAAGGGGTAGTCGGCGATCTTCGGCTTGGCCGCCGAGAGGGCGGCGACGAGGCTCGACTTGCCGGCGGACGGGTAGCCCACGAGCGCGACATCTGCGACGACCTTGAGCTCGAGGCGCACATCGCCCTCGAAGCCCAGCGTTCCGAGGAGGGCGAAGCCCGGAGCCTTGCGCTTGGTGTTCGACAGCGCGGCATTGCCCAGCCCGCCCTGGCCTGCCTCGGCGACGACGACTCGCATGCCGGGCTCGGTCATGTCGGCGAGCTCGGTGCCGTCGGCGTCTTTCACGAGCGTGCCGATGGGAACGCTCAGCACGAGTTCGTCGGCGTTCGTGCCGCTGCGGTGGTCTCCCATGCCGGGGCCGCCGTTCTCGCTGCGACGGTGCGGCGAGCGGTGGAATCCGAGGAGGGTGGTCACGCCGGGGTCGGCGACGAGAACGATGTCGCCGCCGTTGCCGCCCGTTCCGCCGTCGGGGCCAGCGAGGGGCTTGAACTTCTCGCGCTTCACCGACACGCAGCCGTTGCCGCCGTTGCCTGCGCGGAGGTGGAGTGTCACATGGTCAACAAACGTTGCCATCTGCTCTCCTTACGTTGATGTTTCTGTGAAAAACGAAGAATGGCAGGAGCGGGCCGAAGCCCGCCCCTGCCATCTGTGCGTGCGAGGTGGTGCTACTCGCCCGCCACGATGTTGATGACCTTGCGGCCGCCCTTGTGACCGAACTCGACCGAACCGGCGGCGAGTGCGAACAGGGTGTCGTCTCCGCCACGGCCGACGTTCACGCCGGGGTGGAAGTGGGTGCCGCGCTGGCGGACGATGATCTCGCCCGCTCCGACGACCTGGCCACCGAAGCGCTTGACGCCCAGACGCTGTGCGTTGGAGTCACGACCGTTGCGAGTGGAACTCGCGCCCTTTTTATGTGCCATTAGCTCTTCCTGCCCTACTTGATTCCGGTGACCTTGACGCGGGTCAGGTCTTGACGGTGACCCTGGCGCTTCTTGTACCCGGTCTTGTTCTTGAACTTCTGGATGACGATCTTCGGGCCGCGGAGGTCTTCGAGGACCTCGGCGGTGACGGTGACCTTGGCGAGCGATGCGGCGTCGAAGGTGATCTTGTCACCGTCGACGAGCAGCACGGCGGCCAACTCGATGTTGCCGTCTTTGTCGGCCTTGATGCGGTCGAGGGTGACGATCGTGCCGACCTCTACCTTTTCTTGCCGACCACCGGCGCGCACAACTGCGTAAACCACTTCAGTACCTATTCTCTAGAGAGCGAATGCCCACAAAACTCGATTGACACGCGGGCTGAGCCAAGCGCGCGCCAACGGACAACTTTACGTCACACTCGAGCCCCGGTCAAACCCGGAGCACGATGATAAGCGCCTTCCCCCGAGGGTTCGGTCGGAGTCTTTGCGCTCTCGACAGCATAACAGCCTCTCGCGCGGACTACGGCCAGGTGACGCGCAGCCCCGCCAGCGTGCGCACGACGGCGCCGCTCGAGCGGTCGACGAGCGAGGTGATGACCTCGGTCTGGGGGCCCGCCGACACGGCGATCGCGAGGTACTGCGCATTCGGCGACTGGGTGGCCGACACGATCTGCGCATCCTGCGAGCCCGTATCGAAGACGACCGCCGCCCCGGAAGCGTCGCTCCGCACTACGACCTGGCGCGATCCGCCGCCCGCGTCGTCGAGCGCCGCGACCGTGACGGTCGACGAGCCGTCGGCGCCGAGAACAGGCAGCCCCAGAGCCGTCGCACCGTCTGGAAGGGCAACCTCGAGGGGCGACACCTGCCCCGAGAGGAGGTCGAGCGCCTGCGCCGAGCCGGCTGAACCGATCACCGACTGCGTGCCGGCGGGGGCCACCTCTCCGAGACCGTCGTAGTCGCCGATCACGGCCCCCTGTTGCAGGGCGGAGTCGTAGATCGACAGCACACCGTCGGCGACGGTCTCGACGAGGGTGCTGTCGGGGATGAATCGCCACTGGTCGACAGCAAGGGGCTGGCCGATCACCGTTCCGGGCAACGTGAACGAGGTGTGCTTGGCGAGCAGGTCGAACAGCAGAAGGGTGTTCGAGTACCCGGCGGCCGGATCCTCGCTGGTGAACCGCAGGCCGAGCATCGCCTGTTTCACCGACGAGCCGAGCTGCGTGATCGTGCCCCGCCCGGGCAACGGCAGGGTCTCGACGGCTTTCTGCCCGGGAACGATCAGTACGAGCTGCGACGTGCCGTCGTCGGCCGTCGTCGACACCGCCAGACTCGATCCGACCACGGCGAAGTCCTGGATGCCCGGGGCCGAGTACACGACGTCGCGAGCGGTGCCCGCAACCGTGGTGCGCACGATCGCGTCGTCGGCCCGGCCCGACGCATCCGGTGCACCCGGCTGCAGGTAGTAGACCGGCGGCGAACCGGTGGTGAAGGAGTAGTCGAACGTCGACGTCGCGTTCTGAAACGGGCTCGTGACCCCCGACACCGACACGACGTAGTCGGTGTCGTACATGAGCCGCTGGTCGAAGGTGATCGAGAGGGTGCTGCCGTCTGTGGCGACAGCCAGGGGCACGCTCGGCGACACGCTGACCTGCTCGGCGTCGACCTCGGCCAACGCCTCGTTCGAGTGCATCAGCAGCCTCTGCTGGGCCAGCTGCACGACGCTGTCGGTGTCGATGTCGGCGCGAGCCATTCGCGGGCCCTGCCCCAGGGTCAGTGCTGCGAGGCCGGAGCAGGCCACGACGAGCACGACGATCAGCGCGGTGAGGGTGCGCCCGAACGATCGGCCGCGGGCCGGCCTGGCTGCTTCTGTCTCAGTAGACATAGGGATCGCTCAGCTCATCGACCGCGGTGACCTGCTGCGGCACGAGCACCATGGGCTGGCGGCTCTTCACGCTCGGGTTGAGGTCGAACGCTCCCGACACCTCGACCCACTCGTCGAGCTTCACCGACGACTTCCAGTCGGGCTGGTAGACCGGCACGCCCACCGGCTGGGCGTCGGCGGCGCAGCACGTGACGAAAAAGCGCGTGACGAAGAAGACGTTCTCCGGGTCGTCGGGATCGGCGCTGACGAAGCCCGTGAGGGTCGCCGAGCTGCCCGCGATGCCCTGCAGATCGGTGCTCTGGCGCAGCGCGGTCGCCCACTCCTTGACGCCATAGTCTGCGGTGTCGCCCGTCGCCTGCGCGGCGCCCGAGCCCACGACCGTTCCGCTGTTCACGCTGCGCTGGTCGGCGGTGGCCGAGGTGAGCGTGGCGGGGGGAAGCAGCACGAGGGCTCCCGCGCCGAAGACGCACGCCACCACGACACCGACCGAGACGACCCTGCGCCAGGCGCGACGCGCGGCACCGCCCTCGGCCGCGTCTTCTGACGGCACGCGCACGACGAAGCTCGCGACCACCACCACGATGCCCACGACGGCCGCGATCACGGTGAAGACGAAGTAGCGGGGATGCACATAGAGCCCCAGGTCGCCGTTCGCCCAGAACCACACAGTGGCCACGCAGGCGGCGAGGGTCAGGACGACGCCGATCCAGCGCTGCTTCATCGCGTCAAACAAGAACGTTCACCGCCAGACCCAGGGCGGCCGACATCAGCCCGACGAGCACCGAGACCTGCACCAGCGTCTTGGTGGTGAACGTCGTGCGCATCAGGGCCAGCATCTTCACGTCGATCATGGGCCCGAACGTCAGGAACGACACGATGGCGCCGGTGCTGAAGATGCCCCCGAACGACAGGATGAAGAACGCGTCGACGTTCGAGCAGACCGACACGACGAAGGCCAGGGCCATCAGGGCGAGCACCGACCAGACGGGATTGCTGCCGAGCGCCACGAGCACGTCGCGCGGCACGATGGTCTGGATGCCGCCGGCCACGAGCGATCCGATGATCAGTGCGGGCATGATTCCCGTGGTCTCCCGCACGAACATGGCCAGGCTCCGCACCATCCGGGAGCCGGACTCGTGGTGCGCCACCTCGCACTCCCGCGCGAAACCGGGCGTCAGCAGCGCATCCGGTGCGGGATGGCGGGAGTAGAGCCAGCCGATCGTGTTGGCGATGACGAAGCCGCCCACGAGGCGCGCGACGAGGATGATCGGGTCGCCGCCGAAGGCCTGCTGCGTGGTGATGATCGTGATCGGGTTGAGAATAGGCGCCGCCAGCAGGAATGTGAGCGACTCGGGAACGGTGAAACCGCGGATGATGAGGCCGCGTGCGAGGGGGACGTTGCCGCACTCGCACACCGGCAGGAGCATCCCGATGAGAGAGATGCACGCGCGGCGCGCAGCCGGGTTCTTCGGCAGGATGCGGTCGAAGAAGCCGGCCGGAAGCCAGACCTGCACGATGACGGCGAGCACGATGCCGAGCAGCACGAAGGGCAGGGACTCGACAATCACGCTGATAGAGAGGGTGACGAAGTCCTGCATGCGGTTCGGCAGAGTCAGGCCGAGCCCCGGAATGAAGGCACGCACGGCGAAGAGAGCGCCGACGATACCGGCGCCGATGCCGATCCGCACCAGCAGCTGCCGGCCGGTCACCGAGGCCGAATGGGTGTGACCGTCGTGATCGTCGTGGCCCGGATGCGCTTCGCGCTCCTGGTGCTCGAGCCGGGTGGAAGTCATCGCGCACCAGAGTACAAGTCGCGCGGCCGGGCGAAGCTGGGAAGCGCCGCACAGACGTACACTCGTGCACTATGACCGTGCTGATCGACTGGCCCATCTGGCCCGCCCATGACACGGTCTGGGGACACCTCGTCAGCGATTCGTCGCTCGAGGAGCTGCATGCCTTCGCGCGCGCCGCGGGACTGCCGCCGCGCAGCTTCGATCTCGACCACTACGACGTGCCGATCTCTCGGCACGCGGAACTCGTCGCGGCGGGAGCACTGCCGGTGAGCTATCGCGACCTCGTGCGCCGACTCGAGCGCAGCGGACTGCGTGTAAAAGGCCGCGACCGCCCCGGGCGGGGACGGTAGCGGCCTCTTACGTCTGCTGCGGCTCTGGCGCCTACTGCTGCTCGGGCGTGGGTGCCGACAGGGCAGCCGTACTCACCCTGCGGCTGCGCGAGCGGCCCTGTCCGGGCTGCTTCGGTTCGGGCAGTGCCCCGAGCACGGAGTCGAGGAGGACCTCTGCATCGTGCGTCGAGATGCGACGCTGAGCAGCCGGTGCCTTCGCGACGGGAATGTCGAGAATGTCGATCGCCGGCAGCACGTCGGCCGCCGGGGCGACCGAGGCAGGAGCGTCAGAGGCGTCGGATGCCTGCTCGGTCATGACCGCGGGGGTCTCGACAACGGCAGTCTCGACAACGGCCGCCTCGACGACGGGCTTGGCCTGGCGTGCGCGACGGTTGCCCTTGCGCCCGCGCGACGGCGCCTGCGATTCGGCTCCCCCGGCATCCGGAGCGGCCTGTGCGTTCTCTTCGCGCTCGTTCGGCACGACGGCCGGAGTCTCGACCGGCGCCGTCGTGGCGGCCTTCGCCGCCTCGGACTGCTCCTGGGTGATGATGTTCACGGCGCCGGTGTGCGTGGAGATGGTCGACGCCGCGATCTTGGCCAGGGCGTTCTTCGCGTCGTCCGTGATTCCGTGGGGCTTGGTGGCAGGGGCCGAGTGCGACGAGGATGCGGTGCTCGACGACGCGTTCGCGCCGTTGCCGCCGTTCGACGACCCGTTGCCGTTCGACGATCCGTTGCCGCCGTTGCCGTTCTGGCCGTTGCCCCTGCCCGAACGTCGACGCTCCTGCTGCGGCGCTGCCGACGAGGCGGGCGCGTTGCCGGAGGAGCGATGCTTGACGACGGGGTCGTGGTGCACGATCACGCCGCGGCCGGCGCAGACCTCGCACGCCTCGCTGAACGACTCGAGCAGGCCGAGACCCAGCTTCTTGCGGGTCATCTGCACGAGTCCGAGCGAGGTGACCTCGGCGACCTGGTGCTTCGTGCGGTCGCGGCTGAGGCACTCGACCATGCGCCGCAGAACGAGGTCGCGGTTCGACTCGAGCACCATGTCGATGAAGTCGACCACGATGATGCCGCCGATGTCACGCAGGCGCAGCTGGCGCACGATCTCCTCGGCCGCCTCGAGGTTGTTCTTGGTGACGGTCTCCTCGAGGTTTCCGCCCGAACCCACGAACTTGCCGGTGTTGACGTCGACGACGGTCATGGCCTCAGTGCGGTCGATCACGAGCGATCCACCCGACGGGAGCCAGACCTTGCGGTCGAGCGCCTTCTCGATCTGCTCCGACACTCGGAACTCGTCGAACGCGTCGCGCTCGCCCTCGTAGCGCTCGACACGGTCGAGCAGATCGGGGGCGACCTGGCCCAGGTAGGTCTCGATCGTGGCCCGGGCGTCGTCGCCCGAGATCACGAGGCGCTGGAAGTCCTCGTTGAACACGTCGCGCACGATCTTGATGAGCAGATCGGGCTCGGAGTGCAGCAGTGCGGGAGACTGCTGCTTCTGCACGGCGGCCGAGATCTCCGACCACTGCGTGGTCAGACGGCTGACGTCGAGCGTGAGCTGCTCCTCCGTTGCGCCCTCCGACGCCGTGCGCACGATGACGCCGACGTTCTCGGGTAGAACCTCTTTGAGGATCTTCTTGAGGCGCGACCGCTCGACATCGGGGAGCTTGCGCGAGATGCCGTTCATCGACCCGTTCGGCACGTACACGAGGTAACGGCCCGGGAGGGAGATCTGGCTCGTGAGACGCGCGCCCTTGTGGCCCACCGGGTCTTTCGTGACCTGCACCAGCACGGTTGCACCCGGCTTCAGGGCGAGCTCGATCTTGCGCGCCTGGTTGCCACCGTTGGGGTTCTCGGCCGCCGCGGCGTCCCAGTCGACCTCGCCCGAGTACAGCACGGCGTTGCGACCGCGCCCGATGTCGACGAAGGCGGCCTCCATGCTGGGAAGCACGTTCTGCACCTTGCCGAGGTAGACGTTGCCGATCAGCGACGCGTCCTGCGCCTTGGCGACGTAGTGCTCGACCAGCACGCCGTCTTCGAGAACGCCGATCTGGATCTTGTTGTCTTTGGCCCGAACGACCATGACGCGGTCGACGGACTCGCGGCGGGCGAGGAACTCGGCCTCGGTGACGACGGGGCGACGACGACCCGCATCCCGACCATCGCGACGGCGCTGCTTCTTGGCCTCGAGACGCGTCGAGCCCTTGATTCGCTGGGGCTCGGTGATGAGCTCCGGCTCGGGGCGGGGCGTGCGCACCTTGACGACGGTGTTCGCGGGATCGTTGTCGCCCGGCCGGTTGTCTTCACCCGAGCGTCGACGTGATCGGCGGCGCACCGAGGTGTCGGGGCGCTCGTCGTCGGCCTGGTCGTCATCGTCGCGCGCGGGCAGCGGCTGGATGTCGGGGGCCTGGAAGATCAGAGACGTCGTGGGCCGGAGCACCGGCGCCTGAACGGGAGCCTCGGTCTGAGCCGAGGGCTCGAGGGGCGCGAGCCCCGGGTGCTCCTCGTCGAAAGGCGAACCGACGCCGGTCGAGGCGGCACCCGACGTGACGACCGGGGCGGCCTGCTCCTCGGGCTCCGACACCGTCGGCGGAGTCGCGGGAGCCTCGGCAACGGGCGGCTCGACGGCCTTCTTAGCCGACTTGCGACCCCCGAAGAGGCGTTTGCGCGGTGCTGATTCTGTGTTCGATGAACCTGTGTTGTTGTTGTCTTCCACCATTTCTGGTGCACTCCTTGCCGAACCGGTGGCCGCGCCACCTGTCGGTACTCTCCAGAGCGAGCCTTTCGCGTGAGCGAAAACCTCGCCAATCCTTTACACGGACAGCCGGCGACATAGGCTCTGGCTGCCTTCACGTGTACTTCTTTTATGACTGTAGTTCTCGTGTTCGGATGAGGCGGGCGGCCACTGTGGTTGCGCCTGCTTTCGTTCCGACAAGCCTTCTTTGGCGTCTTCCCGGACGCGGCCAGAAAGACTGAGACCAATTATCGCATGCATTCCCAGAATGCGTATTTCACCCCGTGCGATAATCCGACCGTGGTGAATACGACGCTCGAGAACAGACGACCCTTCATTTTCGCGATCTTCCTGATCGTGGCGGGAGTGATCGGATGGTTCGCCGCCTTCGACCTCACCATCGAGAAGATCGAGACACTCGTCAATCCCGACTACAACCCGAGCTGCGACATCTCACCCCTCGTGCAGTGCGGCGTGAACATGGCGAGCGCCCAGGGGGCGGTCTTCGGCTTCCCGAATCCGATCATCGGCGTGGCCGCTTTCATCGCCCCCATCATCGTGGGCGTCGCGATCCTCGCGGGCGCCCGGTTCGCGTCGTGGTTCTGGATCGCCTTCAACGCCGGCCTTCTCGGCGGCATCGTGTTCGTCGCCTGGCTCATCTCGCAGAGCATCTTCGTTCTGGGAACCCTCTGCCCCTATTGCATGGTCGTGTGGACCGTGATGATCCCGATGTTCTTCTACGTGACGGTGTTCAACCTCAAAGAAGGACATTTCGGCAACTCGGGCGCGTCGCGGCGCATCTTCGCCCGCATCTACCCGTTCACGTGGGTGCTCGTGCTGCTCGGCTACTTGGCGATCATCGTGATGGCGCAGCTTCGACTCGACGCCATCACGACGATTATTCTGTACAGCTAGATCTAGCCGAACCAGATCGCGAGTTCGCGCTGGGCCGACTCGGGCGAGTCGCTGCCGTGCACGAGGTTCTGCTGAACCTTCAGGCCCCAGTCGCGGCCCAGGTCGCCGCGGATGGTGCCGGGAGCGGCCGTGGTGGGGTCGGTGGTGCCGGCGAGCGAGCGAAAGCCCTCGATGACCCGGTTGCCCGCGATACGGATCGCCACGATCGGTCCCGACTCCATGAATTCGATGAGCGGCTCGTAGAACGGCTTGCCCTCGTGCTCGGCGTAGTGCGCCGCGAGCACGCTGCGCTCGGGCTGGATGAGCTTGATGTCGACCAGCTGGTAGCCCTTGCCCTCGATACGGGAGAGGATCTCCCCCGTGAGGTTGCGGGCCACGCCGTCGGGCTTGATGAGAACGAGGGATTCTTCGCTCGTGATGGTCACAGGGATGTCCTTCCAGACAAAGGGGAAACGTACCGTTTCACTGTACCGAGCGGCGATGGGAGATCAGGGCTGAACGGCGGCCGCGGCGGCCTTCTCGCGATCGATTCGCGAGCCGACGACCATGCAGTAGGTCCAGAGGCCCACGAAGAGCACCCCGACGATCCACATCACCGGCACGAGGAAGGCCGACGCGATGATGGCCGCCTGCAGCACCCAGCCGAACGCGTAGCCCCAGCGGAAGCGCAGGAGCCCCGCGCCGGCGACCAGCGCGACGCAGAGCAGGGCGCCGCCTCCGAGGGCGGGCAGCGCCGGCAGCGCCTTGAGCCCGAAGGCGACGAGTGCCGCGAGGAACATCACGACGCTCTCGAAGCCGAGCACGATCGACCCGAGCGATCGTCGCACCGATGGGGGTCGGCCGGCGCGCGCCGGGCGCTGCGGCTCGGCCTCGTCGGGCGAGGGCTGGATGTCTGTCACGGCTTCCATTTCTCGGCTGCGGCCAGGGTGATGGCCTCGCCCACGAGCGTGATCGAGCCGGTGACGAGCACCGCACCCCGCTCGGCCTCATCGGCGCTGTCGCGCGCGACCTCGAGGGCGCGGGCGAGCTCGGGCTCCACCGTGACACGGTCGCGCCCGACGATGCCGACGACGATCGCCGCCAGGGAATCCGCATCGATCGCCCTGTCGCTCGGCGCATCCGTGACGACGAACTCGGTGACGACGGGCTCGAGGGCACGCACGATGCCCTCGACGTCTTTGTCGGCGAGGACGCCGAACACCGCCACGACCTTGTCGAAGGTGAAGTACTCGGTGATGGCCACCGCGAGCACCTCGGCTCCGCCGGGATTGTGCGCCGCGTCGACGAGCACGGTGGGCTCGATGCCCACGAGCTGCAGCCGGCCGGGAGATGTGACGGTGGCGAAGCCCTCGTTCACGACGTCGACGGCGAGTTCGTGCGTTCCGCCGCCGAGGAACGACTCCACGGCAGCGACGGCGACGGCCGCGTTCTGCGCCTGGTGAGCGCCGTACAGGGGCAGGAACAGGTCGGAGTACGTGCCCGCCAGACCATGGATCGACACGACCTGGCCACCGACGCCCACGGCGCTGGAGATCAGGCGGAACTGGTCTCCCTGCACCGCGAGGCTCGACTCCGTGAGCTCGACCGCTCGCTGCAGCTCGGCCAGCGCACCGGCGGGCTGAAAAGCAGTCACGACGTTCGAGACCGGCTTGATGATGCCCGACTTGGTGCGGGCGATCTCCTCGACCGTGTTGCCCAGACGGTTCGTGTGGTCGAGGGAGATGGGTGTGATGACCGCGACCTGGCCGTCTGCGACGTTCGTGGAATCCCACTCGCCGCCCATGCCCACCTCGATCACGGCGACATCGACGGGCGCGTCGGCGAACGAGGCGAACGCCAGCACCGACAGGGCTTCGAAGAAGGTGATGCGCGGCTCGCCGGCGGTCTCGAGCTCGCCATCGACGATCTGCAGGAACGGATCGATGTCGGCCCAGTTGGCCGCAAGCGCCTCGTTGCTGATCGGCTCGCCGTCGATCACGATGCGCTCGTTGAGGCGTTCCAGGTGCGGGCTCGTGAAGAGCCCCGTGCGCAGGCCGTAGGCGCGCAGGATGCTCTCGGTGATGCGGCTCGTGCTGGTCTTGCCGTTCGTGCCCGTGATGTGGATGACGGGGTAGGCGCGCTGCGGGTCTCCGAGCAGCTCGACGACCCGTCGGGTCGCCGACAGCCTCGGCTGGGGCGCGGCCTCGCCCAGGCGCTCGAGCAGGGCGGCGTAGACGGCGTCTCCCGCCGCGACGAACTCGTCGGGATCGGTATCGTCGAGCGGGCCGATGTAGCCCGACTTCTCTGGTTCAGGGGACTCGAGATCAGACATTGCGGATTCCTGACTGTCGGCTCACCGCGACGATGAGGTCGTCGGTGTTCGCGTACTTGGCGCCGCCGATGCGAACGACGTGCTCGGGTGACGTGGCCACCGCGTCGCCGATCCACTCGGTGACCAGACTTTCACGGTACCCCTCGAGGGCGGGGGTGTCACGGGGGCCGGAGATGGTGAAGCTGGTGGCGAGGGTCTCCCCCGCGACGTCGACGGAGGATGCCTGTCGCAGCGCATCCGCATCGGTGTCGGAGAAGAAGACCAGGTCGAGCACGATGCGGTCGCTGACCTCGAACCCGGCGGACTTGCGCGCGTCCTGCACAGCTCGGATCATGTCTCTCGCGAGGCCCTCCGCCTCGAGCTCCGGGGTGGTCGCGGTGTCGAGCAGTGCGAAGCCGCCGCCCGGGAGCAGCGCGAGGGCCGCGTGGGAGCCGTCCCCGGCATCCTGCGTCTCGAGCACGAGCTCGTATTCGCCCTCGACCAGGTCGATGCCGCCCGCCGTGACGACGCCGTTGCTCTCCGACCAGTCGCCACCTCGGGCGGCCTTGATGACCTGCTGCACCTGCTTGCCCAGACGCGGGCCGGCTGCCCGCGCGTTGACCGTGAGCTTCGACGTGATGCCGAACTCGACAGCGCTGTTGGGCTGCTGCTCGACGAGGGTGACGCTCTTCACGTTGAGCTCGTCGGCGAGGATGCCCTCGAAGGGACGCAGCGCCTCGACGTTCGACGCCACGATGGTGAGGTTGGCCAGCGGAAGGCGCACGCGAAGACCGCTCTGCTTGCGCAGTGACAGCACGGTGGAGGAGATCTCCCGCACCTGGTCCATGGCGTGCACGAGGCCGGGATCGGCCGGGAAGCGGTTCTCGTCGGGCCAGTCGGTGAGGTGCACGCTGCGGCCTCCGGTGAGACCCTTCCAGATGCGCTCGGTGACAAGGGGCAGCAGGGGCGCGGCCACGCGGGTCACGGCCTCGAGCACCGTGAAGAGGGTGTCGAAGGCCGCGGTGTCGGTTCCCGACCAGAAGCGGTCGCGGCTGCGACGCACGTACCAGTTGGTGAGCACGTCGGCGAAGTCGCGCAGCTTGGCGGTGGCGAGTGTCGAGTCGTAGGCGTCGAGGTCTGCGGCGACGTCGTGGATGAGCTCGCGGGTCTTGGCCAGCAAGTAGCGGTCGAGCACGTCGGTCGACGAGGTGCTCAGCTGCGCTTCGTAGCCTCCGGCCCCTTCGACAGGCTCAGGGGACGAACCTTCGACAGGCTCAGGGGACGGCTTGGCCGAATTCGCGTAGAGGGTGAAGAAGTAGTACGTGCTCCACAGGGGCAGCAGAACCTGCCTGGTCGCCTCGCGGATCGCCTCCTCGGTCACCACGAGGTTGCCGCCGCGCAGAACGGGCGAGCTCATGAGGAACCAGCGCATCGCATCCGAGCCGTCGCGATCGAGCACCTCGGAGACGTCGGGGTAGTTGCGCAGGCTCTTCGACATCTTCTGGCCGTCGCTGCCCAGCACGATGCCGTGGCTGACGACATTGCGGAAGGCGGGCCGGTCGAAGAGCGCGGTCGACAGCGTGTGCAGCGTGTAGAACCAGCCTCGGGTCTGCCCGATGTACTCGACGATGAAGTCGGCCGGGTTGTGGCTGTCGAACCAGTCCTGGTTCTCGAACGGGTAGTGCACCTGGGCGAACGGCATAGAGCCCGAGTCGAACCACACGTCGAGCACGTCTTCGATGCGGCGCATCGTGGACTGCCCTGTGGGGTCGTCGGGGTTGGGGCGCGTGAGCTCGTCGATGTACGGGCGATGCAGATCTGTCGGGCGCACTCCGAAGTCGGCCTCGAGCTCGTCGAGCGAGCCGTAGACGTCGACCCTCGGATACTCGGGGTTGTCGCTCTTCCACACCGGGATCGGAGATCCCCAGTAGCGGTTGCGCGAGATCGACCAGTCGCGGGCGTTCGACACCCACTTGCCGAACTGTCCGTCCTTCACGTTCTCGGGGATCCAGTTGATCTCCTGGTTGAGCGTCTCCATGCGGTCGCGGAACTCGGTGACGCGCACGAACCAGCTCGATACGGCCTTGTAGATCAGCGGGTTGCGGCAGCGCCAGCAGTGGGGGTAGGAGTGCTCGTAGCTGGCCTGGCGCAGCAGACGGCCGTTGGCGCGCAGCAGCTGGGTGAGCGGCTTGTTCGCCTCGAACACCTGCAGGCCGACGACATCGGCGACGGCGGGCAGGAACCGCGCGCCCTCGTCGACCGAGATCACCACGGGTATTCCGGCGGCCTCGCAGATCTTCTGGTCTTCCTCACCGTAGGCGGGCGCCTGGTGAACGATGCCGGTTCCCTCGGTGGTCGACACATAGTCGGCGACGAGGATGCGCCACGCGTTCTGCGTTCCCCACGCGTCGCTGTCGGCGTAGTAGTCCCAGAGGCGGTCGTAGGTCACGCCCTCGAGCTCGGCACCCAGGTGGGTGCGCGAGATCGCGGCGATGGCGTCGTCGGCGGACTCGTAGCCCAGGTCCTTCGCGTAGTTGCCCACCAGGTCGCTCGCGATGAGGTACTCGTGCGACTCCCCCTCGAGCCTGTCCTCGTGCACGTCGGCGGCGCCGTTCGGCCCGCCGGGCACGACCGCATACTGGATGCCCGGGCCGACCGCGAGCGCGAGGTTCGTCGGCAGGGTCCACGGTGTCGTCGTCCAAGCCAGGGCGCGCACGGCGGTGAGGCCGAGCGCCTCGGCCTTGGCCCCGGTAAGCGGGAACGTCACGGTGACGGTCTGGTCCTGGCGCATCTTGTAGACGTCGTCGTCCATGCGCAGCTCGTGGTTCGACAGGGGTGTCTGGTCGTGCCAGCAGTAAGGGAGCACGCGGAAGCCCTCGTAGGCGAGCCCCTTCGTGTGCAGCTGCTTGAACGCCCAGATGACGCTCTCCATGAAGGTGATGTCGAGCGTCTTGTAGTCGTTCTCGAAGTCGACCCAGCGGGCCTGGCGGGTCACGTATTCCTGCCATTCGCCGGTGTAGCGCAGCACGGAGTCGCGGGACGCCTGGTTGAAGACGCCGATGCCCATCTCCTCGATCTGACTCTTCTCGGTGATGCCGAGCTGGCGCATGGCTTCGAGCTCGGCGGGCAGTCCGTGGGTGTCCCAGCCGAAGCGACGATCCACCTTCTTGCCGCGCATGGTCTGGAACCGCGGGAAGAGGTCTTTGGCGTAACCCGTGAGCAGGTGACCGTAGTGCGGCAGGCCGTTCGCGAACGGCGGGCCGTCGTAGAAGACCCACTCCTCGGCATCCGCTCGGTTCTCGATCGAGGCCTTGAACGTGTCGTCGGCTTTCCAGAAGCCGAGGACCTCTTCTTCGATCGCGGGGAAATTCGGGCTCGGCGTGACGGCCGGCGCGACGTGGCGGTGCTGCTCGCCTGCGTTCTCTTCGGAGTTCTTGGGGTACGACATGCTTCTCCTGGACGGGCTGAATCGTTGCCTGTTCCACGAGGACGCTGGTACGGAAACGCTCCGACCCGCGTGGTACCACCTCGCTTGCCGCCCGAGGTGTTCACCTCGATCGGCCGCTTGTTCTTTGGCTGTGACGGGCCAGACCCGTTCGGCTCTACTCGGCCCGCTCTCGCGTGCCTTTCTTCCGAAGACTCACCGGTGATTGCCGGATCACTGTCATGCTGCTCACAATTCTACCCGACCTGTGCGATCTCCGCTCCCTGAGCCTGTCGAAGGGCACGATGCGGCTGGCTCCATGCGATGGGAACGTCGCGCATCACGAGCACACTGTCGAGCCGTGCGCTGCCGACGGGCAGAGCGTCGAAGAACGACGACTCGACATTCAGCAGACGACCGGGCTCGACCTTCCACTGCTCGGTCTCGAGCGTGAGCCCGTCGAGCTCGGCCGAGCCTCGTCGCGGTGACCATCCGGTCGAGCCGGCGCGGAAGAACGCCGAGGCATCGTCGACGGTCGCGAACAGGCGGCTCCTCCATTCGGAGACCACGGCGACATCGGCCGAGACCCTCAGGTCTGGCGCAGCAAGATCGACTCGAATGCGATTGGCCGTTTCGGAGCCGGTGAAGCGCGCGTGCCGATGCACCCCGGGGAACAGACGTCCCCCGATCGCAACCGGAAGCCACGAAGCACTGTGTCGTACGGGAATATAGACACCCTGCCGCCGCCTGCCCTCGTCGTCGTCCCATTCGACGGCGATGCGGTGGGCCGCGTTCTCGGCTCTCCAGCCGAGCGCCCGCGGCATCCATGGCACTCGCATGTCGCCGAGCCTGATCAGGCACACGCCGGCCACGGCAGAACCGTCGACGAGCTGCGGCCGCAGCCCCTCGGGCAGCATCTCGGCGGCGACCGACGCATCGAGCCTGTAGTTGATGAGCAGCCGTCGTTCGATCACGGCAGACAGGGCCGGAAGCAGGTAGCTCATGCTGTCGCCTCGATCTCGGTCGTCGCTGTGGCCTTCTGCATGCCCCGCAGCACCATCTGCTCGGGGCAGACGGCCGAGAGGAAGTCGCCGACCGAGAGGGCGAGCCTGTCCCCCACCAGTGAGTACAGGATGCGGTTCGCGTCGCGCCGCTCGGTGACCAGCCCTGCGCCGCGCAGCACGGACAGATGCCGGGAGATCGTGGGGCCGGAGACCGGGAAGCGGCCGGCGATGTCGCCCGCGGCCAGCTCGCCGTCGCGCAGTTCCTGCAGGATCTGCCGCCGCACAGGCGAGCTCAGAGCCGTGAAGACGTCGGAGGTGGCATCGTCGTTTCGCATATTCGCACTATAGCACCGGTGCTAATTAGCTCAAGTACTAAATAACGACGGACGTCAGGGCATCCTCGGCACCGCGGCGACGAGCGCCCGCGTGAAGGGGTGCTGCGGGTGCGCGAACACCTCGCCGATCGCTCCGCGCTCGACCACGCGGCCATCCCTCATCACCAGCACGTCATCGCAGAGCGTGGCCACCACGGCGAGGTCGTGCGACACGAACACGAGCGCCACGCCCAGGTCGCGACGGAGCCCTGCGAGCAGGTCGATGATCGTGGCCTGGATCGACACGTCGAGCGCCGACACCGGCTCGTCGCACACCAGGACGCGCGGTTCCGACGCGATGGCGCGGGCGATCGCGACCCTCTGCCGCTGGCCACCCGACAGCTCGTGCGGCCTCCTGCCCGCGAGCGACGCGTCGATGCCCACGCTGTCGAGCAGGGTCCGGATGCGCGCGGCTCGGCTGCTGGGCGACGTGCGGGGGCCGCCGCGCAGCCCCTCCGCCACGATGCGCGAGACGGTGTAGCGCGGATCGAAGGATCCGAGCGGGTCCTGGCTGATGTACTGGATGTCGCCGCGTCGCGACCGCCTGCGGCCCTCCTTCACGCCGCTCCAGGCCTGTCCGTCGAGGGTCACGGAGCCCCGGTTGGGCGCGTCGAACCCGAGGAGCATGCGCGCGAGGGTGGTCTTGCCCGAGCCCGACTCCCCCACGATGCCGATCGCCGCGGCGGGGAGCACGTCGAACGACACGTCGTCGACAGCCGAGCGCACGCCCCCGTCGGGGCGGCGGAAGTCGCGCCCCAGGCCGGAGGCACGCAGCACCGGAATGAGGCCGTTCCCTGAGCTTGTCGAAGGGCGACTCCCTTCGACAGGCTCAGGGAACGAGGGCTCAGGGAACGGCGTAGCAGGCAGCCGCGGCGCCGCCGCCAGCAGCATCCGCGTGTACGGGTGCCGCGGGTTCGAGAGCACCTCGACGGTCGTGCCCTCCTCGACGATGCGCCCGCTGCGCATCACGGCCACCCGGTCGGCGATCCCCGCAACGACAGCGAGGTCGTGGCTGATCACGATGATTCCCAGACCGTCGTCGCGCAGCCCCGACAGCAGGTCGAGCACCTGCGCCTGCACGGTCACGTCGAGCGCCGTCGTCGGTTCGTCGGCGATGAGCACACCCGGCTCGCCGGCCAGCGCCGACGCGATCAGGGCGCGCTGGCGCAGGCCCCCGGACAGCTCGTGGGGGTACTGTCGCGCGCGCTCCTCCGGCTCCGGCACGGCGACCCGGCCGAGCTGGGCGGTGACCGTCTCGTCGAGCGCAGCCCGGGGCATCCGGTCGCCCGACGACGGATCGCCGTGGATCTCGAGCACCTCTGCGACCTCGCGACCGACCCGGCGCAGCGGGTCGAGCGAGACAAGCGCGTCCTGGCTCACGAGGCCCACGCGGGCGCCGCGGATGCGTCGCCAGTCCGCCTCGGAGGAGCGGCGAACGTCGACGCCGTCGACCAGCAGCTCGTCGGCGGAGAGCACGGCGTCGTCGGGCAGCAGACCCAGGAGCGCCCGTGCTGTCAGGGTCTTGCCCGACCCCGACTCCCCCACGATCGCCAGGCACTCGCCGGCAGCCAGGGAGAGCGACACGGAGTCGACGACGACCATCGATGAGAAGCGCACGGTCAGCCCCGTGGCGCGCACGACCTCTCGGAACTCGGTCATGATCGCCTTCCTTCGCCGGTGCGACGCAGGCGACGCCCCACGACGGTCGCCGATACGACCGTGCCCGTGATCAGAACGCCGGGGAAGAAGGCGACCCACCAGGCCTGGGCGAGCAGATTTCGACCGCCCGAGAGCAGGAGTCCCCATTCCGGCGTCGGGTCCTGCGGGCCGAGTCCGAGAAAGCTGAGGCCCGCCGCCGCGACGATCGTCGTTCCGATGCCGATGGTGGCGATCACGCCGAGCGGGCGAAGAGTGTTCGGCACGACGTGCGAGACGGCAACACGGAGTGGGTGCACCCCGAGCCCGCGGGCCGCCTCCACATATCCCGAGCGACGCACGACGAGCGTCTCCGCGCGGGCGACCCTGATGTAGGCCGGGAGCGCCGCGACGCCCACGGCGGTGGCCACGTTCACGGGGCCCGGCCCGAGAACGGCGATGGCGAAGAGCGCGATGAGGAACTCCGGAAAGGCGAGCAGGATCTCGACGCCGCGCATCGCCACGCCGTCGACGACCCGGGGCGCGAGCCCCACGAGCGTGCCGACGACCACCCCGATCACCAGTGCGGCGGCGGTGGCGCCCGCGCCCACGCCGAGCGAGTACGACGCGCCGTAGACCACTCGGGCGAACATGTCCCGCCCGGTCTGATCGGTGCCGAACGGGTGACCCCAGCCCGGCGGCCGCAGCACCTGGTCGGTGTCTGTGGCGAGCGGGTCGAGGGGTGTGAAGAGCCCCGGGGCGACGGCCATGAGCGTGACCGCGACGAGGAAGAGCGCGGCCACGATCAGGCCGACCCGAGCGGCGAACCGGCCCCTCATCGTGCACCCCGGATCGCGGCGGTCGGCGCGCCGATGCGCGGGTCGATCGCGCGATACGCCAGATCGACCACGAGATTGACGAGCACGAAGACGATCGCGGTGAACACGATGATGCCCATCACGACAGGCAGGTCGCGGTTCGTGATCGCCGCGAGCGCCACCCGCCCGAGCCCGGGCCTGGCGAAGACCGACTCCACGATCACGGCTCCCCCGAGGAGGGAGCCCACGATGTAGCCGGCCAGTGTCAGGGCGGGAATCGCCGCGTGGCGCAGGGTGTGCCTCAGCACGAGCCGGGCGGGCCCGGCTCCCCTCGCCCGAGCCGTGGTGGCGAAGGGCTGCTGTTCGGCGTCCTCGAGCCCGGTGCGAAGAACCTGCCCCAGAATTCCGGCCACGGGCAGCGCGATGGTCGCAGCGGGCAGAACGAGGCCCTGGATGCCGTCTGCGCCGGCCACCGGAAACCAGCCGAGCCCGAACGCGAACACGCTGAGGAGCACCAGGCCGATCCAGAAGGGCGGCGAGCTGATGGCCAGCAGTTCGAGAACGGAGACGATCCCGCGCGCCGCTCGCCCGTGCACCACGACCGCGCCGACGAGGGCGATCACGAGCGCAAGAGCCAGCGAGGCGGCGGCGAGCTGCAGCGTGTAGCCGAGCTGCTGGCCGATGACGTCGGTGACCGGCAGCCTCAGCTGGTAGCTGGTGCCGAAGTCGCCGCGAACCAGTCGCGACAGGTACGAGACGTACTGCACGGCAAGCGGCTGGTCGAGGCCCAGTTCGGCCCGGATCGACTGCTTGAGCTCGGGCGACGCCTGCGCGGAGACGCCGAGCATCACGTCGACCGGATCGCCGGGAACGAGTTTCAGCACGAGGAACGCCGCCGTGGCCGCGCCCCACACGACCACGAGCATTCCCGCGAGGCGCGCGAGAATGCGCCGGAATACCATGCCCGAACTCTATGCCAGCCGCTGCTACTTCGTGACGTAGGCCCCGGAGAAGAGCGGCCAGCCATGGATGTCGACCTCGATGCCGCCGACCTTCTTACTGGAGGCGAGGATGTACTCGGGCACGTAGAGCGGAACGATCACCGCGTTCTCGGCGTTCCACTGCTGAAGCTGCGTGTACAGCTCGGCCCGCTGCGACGCGTCGGTCGTGGCGACGGCCGACGCGAGCGTGGCGTCGATCTCCGGGTCACTGAGGTGCGAGGCGTTCTGGTAGCCGCCCGTTCCCAGGTGGCTGCGCAGCACATCGGCATCGGCCGACAGGAAGCCCCAGTCGGTGAGGTCGTAGTCGCCCGCGAGGTACGCGTCGAGGTAGGCGCCGGGCTCGAGCTGGTCGTGCACGACCTCGAAGCCGATCTTCTTCAGTCCGTCCTGAACGAGGTTCGCGAGGTTCGCGTTGTCCTCATTGACCGGCGTGTACGAGATCCACCGGGCGCTCAGGCGCTCGCCGTTCTTCGTGCGGTACCCGTCGGAGTCGCGCTCGGACCAGCCCGCGGCATCCAGAGCGTCGTTCGCGGCGTCGGCGTCGAACGACGCGCTCGTCTCGAGGGCCGCGTCGTAGGAGTCGGGGGTGGTGGGGCCGAGGATCGAGTAGGCCCTCTGGTAGCTGCCCGCGAACACGGCCTTCACGGCGGCATCGAGGTCGAAGCCGCCGGCGAACGCCTTGCGCACCTCGACGTCGGAGAAGACGGGGCGGGTGACGTTGAGGTAGAGCGAGTACGGCACACCGGGCGACTCGGTCGAGGTCACGGTGAACCCGTCGCCGATCTGGCCGAGGCTCGAGGGCGCGGTGTCGCCGATCACGTCGACCTGCCCCGACGTGAGCGCGCTCGTGCGAACGGAGCTCTCGGGCAGGATCTTCACGTCGAGCTCATCGATCGTGGCGGGTCCCTGCGCGGCAGCACCTTCCGGGGCCCAGTTGTAGTCGGGGTTCTTCGTGTAGACGAGCTCGCTCCCCGGCGTGTACTCCGAGAGGATGAACGGGCCGGAGCCGACCGAGATGCCGGGGCCGCCGGCCTTCAGCTCGTCCGCGTGCTCCGCGAGCACCTTGGGCGAGTAGAAGCCGAGCTCCACCGAGGCGGCGTTCGCGAGGAACGGGGCGTACGGCTGCGAGAAGTTCACCCGCACGGTGCTGTCGTCGATCACGTCGGTGCCGGCGTAGTACTCGCCGCCGATGAGACTGGATGCCTGGGCCGACTCGGTGGCCGGGTCGACGATGTGGTCGAAGTTCGCCTTGACGGCCGCCGCGTCGAACTTCTCGCCGTCGGAGAACGTGACGTCGTCCCGCAGGTCGAACGTGTACTGCAGGCCGTCGTCGGAGACCTGCCACGAGGTCGCCAGCCAGGGCACGATGGTACCGTCTGCGTTCTGCGACACCAGGGAGTCGAACACGGGCCGCTGCAGAATCGCGTTGATATCGAGCTGCGACGAGTGCACGTCGAGGTGCCCCACGGGATCGACGTCGACGCCGAACGTGATCGTGCCGCCCTCGGTCTTCTCGCCCGAGCCCGCGGGCGTCGAGCATCCCGCGAGCACGAGGGCGGCTGCGGTGACGAGTGCAAGGGAACCCGCGATGCGGAACGGGCGATGGCGCGAAAACATGGTGGACTTCTCTCGGGTGGGGATGCCTCGATCTCAAGGCGCGGGTTCCAGCCTAGGCGCTTTTAAATAGACTCAGCCCAATAAAGTGAAGACCGAGAGGACATGCCGTGACCGATGCGCCGCGACCCACCCGGGGGCGACCGCGGCTCGGATCCGCCTCGCTGCTCGAGGAGGCCGCCTTCGAGCTGTTTCTGGAGAACGGCTTCGCCGGCACGACCGTCGAGCAGATCAGCACTCGGGCCGGCGTGAGCCGCAATACCTTCTTCAACTACTTCACGGCGAAGAGCGACGTGTTCTGGGTGGGGCTCGACGCGAGCATCGATCGCGTGGAGGCAGCGCTCGATGCGCCGACGCCAGGCCCGCCGACGCTCGGCACGCTCCACGACGCCCTCCTCGGCGCCGCCTCCCTGCTCGGACCGTCGGACGTGCCGTGGGTGCTCACCCACTTCGAACTGATCGGCAGCACCCACGAGGTCATGGCCAGCGTCATCGGGCGGGCGACACGGCTGTCGCACCTCATCGAGCGCGCGGCGTCCGCATCCGTCGAACCCGCACTCGCCCGCAGCCTGTCCTTCGCGTGCGTGGGGGCCGTCGTCGCCTCGATGATGAGCTGGGCCGAGGCCGGTCCGGATCGGGGCATCCTCGCGCCCCATCTCGAGCGAGCATTGTCTCCGCTGCTGCAGGGATTCGCTCGCGTGTAGCAGAGGCCCGCGCTCTCGTCATTGCCCGGAGTGGGACTCGAGGAACTCGTAGACCTCGAGGGTGTCGACGCCCGGGAACTCGCCCTGAGGCAGGGGCGACAGGATATGGGCGTGCAGCCGCGCGCTCGGCCAGGCCCTGTCCCTCCATCGCCGGGCGAGGGAGTCGTCGGGCCGTCGGCAGCACGACTCATCGGGGCACCGCGATTGCGCCCTCACCGTCGTGTCGCGCCCTCGGAACCACTTCGCCTCGGCGAACGGCACACCCACACTGATCGAGAACTCGCCCGCGTCGGTCTTGCCCGTCTGCGTCGCGCACCAGAATGTTCCGCCCGGGGTGTCGGTGTACTGGTAGAACTCCGTCGTGCGATTCGTGCGGTGCAGCGCCGCCCGTGACGCCCAGAAGCGGCACACGAGCTGCCCCTCGACCGCACCCGTCACATCCATCGGCAGCGCGAGCCCGTCGTTCTCGTAGGCCTTCTGGATCGCGCCGTCGTCGGCCACCCGCAGGAAGTGCATCTTCAGGCCCAGCTGCTCCGTGCTCAGGTTGGTGAGCCGCAGGGCCGCCGCTTCGTGCGTGACCCCGAACGCGTCGCGGAAGTCCTCTACCGACAGGTCGTGGCGCTCCTTGGCCGCACGCAGGAAGCGCACCGATGCGTCGTGCGGCATGAGGCAGGCAGCGGCGAAGTAGTTGATCTCGAGCCGCTGCTGCAAGAACTCGGCGTAGCTCTCGGGAGCCCTGTGCCCGAGCAACCTGTGCGCCATCGCCTGCAGGGCCATCGACCTGAGGCCGTGCCCGCCCGGAATCGACGCCGGCGGAAGGTAGATGCGGCCGTTCTCGAGGTCGATCACCGACCGCGCGGAATGGGGAAGGTCGTCGACGTGGATCAGCGTGAAGCCGAGATTCTGGGCCATCAGGCTCACGCTGCGATGGGTGAGCGCCCCGCTGGTGTGACCGACTTCCGCGAGCGCCTCCGTGGCGATCCGCTCGATGTCGGGCAGATAGTTGTTGCGCTCGCGCATGCGCATGCGCAGCTCGGTGTTGGCCCGTCTGGCCTCCTCCGGGGTCGCGACGGATCGTTTGGCACGACGGATGAGCTCGCGGTGCAGTCCCACGAGCGACTCGAGGGTCTCGATCGGCAGGCTGCGCGAGGCGGGCACGACGGGCAGCCCGAGTGTGCGGTAGAGCGGGCCGAGCTGCGCCCGCGACAGCTCGATCTCGAGCGCCGTACGGGCATCCGGCGCGTCGCCCGAGAGCAGATCCGCGAGCGGAACGTCGAGTTCGGCGGCGATGTTCTGCAGAAGGGCGAGCCGAGGCTCGCGTCGGCCGTTCTCGACGAGCGAGAGCTGGCTTCCGACGACGCCGACGCGCTCGCCCAGCTGGTCGAGCGTGAGCCCGGCGTTCTTGCGATGGTGCCGGATGCGACGCCCCAGCGTGATCAGGTCGGTTTCGGCGGCCACATTGCCCTCCTGTAAAGATCGTCGTTTCTTTTCGACCGATTCTTCAGAATCTACGCCGATACGGGCCCAGTGTGGAGATCAGGAAGATATTTCCCCACCTCGCACGCCACGACCGACGCATTCGAAGGAGAATCATGGCCCTGCTCGCACCCCGACCGATGCCCACCGCGGCACAGGAACCATCGGCACAGGCACTCTCGGCAGAGGCACTGCCGAACCACGACATCTCCGACTGGGTGGCTGACGTGGCCCGACTCACCGCCCCCGACGAGGTCGTGTGGGTCGACGGGTCCACTGCCGAATGGGACAGGCTGACCAAGATGATGGTCGCGCAGGGAACGCTGATCCGGCTGAACCCGGAGTGGCGCCCGAACAGTTTCCTCGCGCGAAGCGACCCCGCCGACGTCGCGCGGGTGGAGGATCGCACCTTCATCTGCTCCGACGACCCGAACGATGCCGGCCCCACGAACAACTGGCGCGACCCCTCGATCATGCGCCTGGAGCTGTCGGAGCTCTTCTCGGGAAGCATGCGCGGACGGACGATGTACGTCATCCCGTTCTCGATGGGTCCGATCGGCGGGGCGCTGTCGCAATACGGCGTGCAGATCACCGACTCCCCCTACGTGGTCGCGAGCATGGCACTGATGACACGGATGGGCACGGCGGCGCTCGCCGGAATCACCCCTGGCACGCCGTGGGTTCCCGCGCTGCACAGCGTGGGCGTTCCCCTGGTCGGCGACGACGGGGTTCGCCGCGAGGACTCGGCCTGGCCGCACAACGACACGAAATACATCTGCCACTTTCCCGAGAGCCGGGAGATCTGGTCGTTCGGGTCGGGCTACGGCGGCAATGCTCTGCTCGGCAAGAAGTGCTTCGCCCTGCGTATCGCCAGCGTGATGGCCAGGGACGAGGGCTGGCTCGCCGAGCACATGCTCATCGTGCGGGTCACCTCGCCCGAGAACAGGGTATTCCATCTGGCCGCGGCCTTCCCCTCGGCCTGTGGCAAGACCAACCTGGCGATGCTGGCGCCCACGATCCCGGGGTGGAGGGTCGAGACTGTCGGCGACGACATCGCCTGGATGCGCCCGGGACCCGACGGTCGGCTGCGCGCCATCAACCCGGAGCGCGGGTTCTTCGGCGTCGCGCCCGGCACGGGACCGGCGACCAACCCCACCGCCACGGACACGATCTGGGGAAACACGATCTTCACCAACGTCGCGCTCCGCGACGACGGCGACGTCTGGTGGGAGGGGCTCACGGCTGCGCCGCCGGCCCACGCGACGGACTGGCAGGGGAACGACTGGACCCCGGCATCCGGAACCCGCGCCGCGCACCCGAACGGCCGATTCACGGTCGCGGCCGATCAGTGCCCCTCCATCGCCGACGACTGGAACTCGCCGGAGGGCGTCGTGATCGACGCGATCCTGTTCGGCGGGCGCAGGCCGAGCACGGTTCCCCTCGTGTCGCAAGCCGCATCGTGGCAGCAGGGCGTCTTCATGGGAGCGACGATGGCGTCGGAGACCACGGCCGCGGCGACCGGGGAGGTCGGCCTGCTGCGTCACGACCCGTTCGCGATGCTGCCTTTCGTCGGGTACAACATGGCCGACTACTTCGCGCACTGGATCGCGATGGGCGACGCTCTCTGCGACAACGCACCGCCGATCTTCTCGGTCAACTGGTTCCGCACCGACGCCGATGGTCGGTTCATCTGGCCGGGGTTCTCGGAGAACGCCCGTGTCATCGAGTGGATCGTGCGGCGCCTCGAGGGCGGCATGGATGCCCGCAGCACGCCGATCGGCGGTCTCCCGCTCGCGGGCGACCTCGACATCGGCGGCCTCGACCTCGATGCCGAAGCGCTCGCCGGCATCACCGACCTCGACACGGCAGCGTGGCGACGAGAAGCGGCGGCCATCGCCGAGTACTTCGACACCTTCGACGCGGAGCGATTTCCGACCGAGCTGCGGCGCGAGCTCGACTCCCTGACGAGAGAACTCGGCGGGGTGGTGCTGCCCGACTGAGCCGGCCGGGTGGCACCTCGCCGGTACCGGTATCCTTGAGGAGACATTCAGGCACCTCACCATCGACACGGTGCCGCCCATAACGAAAAGGACTCCCCGCCGTGAACGACTCCGTGCCCTCCTCCATTCCCGCGAAGCCCGTGCTCGAGGGGCTCGAGAACAAGTGGGCAGAGACCTGGGAAGCCCAGGGGACGTATCTCTTCGACCGTGACGCGGCCGGCCGCGACGGTGTCTACTCCATCGACACTCCCCCGCCCACCGCATCCGGGTCGCTGCACATCGGGCACGTCTTCTCGTACACGCACACCGACGTCATCGCGCGCTTCCAGCGCATGCGCGGCAAGAGCGTCTTCTACCCCATCGGCTGGGACGACAACGGCCTTCCCACCGAACGCCGGGTGCAGAACTACTACGGCGTGCGCTGCGACCCGTCGCTGCCCTACGAAGCCGACTTCACGCCTCCCTTCGAGGGCGGCGACAACAAGAGCTCCAAGGCCGCAGACCAGAAGCCCGTCTCGCGCCGCAACTTCATCGAGCTCTGCCAACGACTGACGGTCGAAGACGAGAAGCAGTTCGAGGCCCTGTGGCGCGAACTCGGCCTCTCGGTCGACTGGACCCAGACCTACCGCACCATCGGCGACGAGTCCCTCCGGGCAAGCCAGCTGGCCTTCCTCGGCAACGTCGAGCGCGGCGAGGCGTACCAGGCCATGGCGCCGACGCTGTGGGACGTGACCTTCCGCACCGCGGTCGCCCAGGCCGAGCTCGAAGACAAGGAGCAGCCGGGGGCGTATCACCGGCTCGCGTTCCACGGCCCCGCAGGCGACGTCTTCATCGAGACGACCCGCCCCGAACTGCTGCCGGCCTGCGTGGCGCTCGTCGCGCATCCGGACGACCCGCGCTACGCCGACCTCGTCGGCACCACCGTTCGCTCCCCCCTGTTCGACGTCGAGATCCCCGTGGTCGCCCACCACCTCGCGCAGCAAGACAAAGGGTCGGGCATCGCCATGATCTGCACCTTCGGCGACCTGACCGACGTGATCTGGTGGCGCGACCTCGACCTGCCCATCCGCGCCGTCATCGGCTTCGACGGTCGCCTCATCTCCGAGGCACCGGATGCCATCACCTCCGAGGCAGGACGCGACGCGTACTCTCAGCTCGCCGGCAAGACCGTGTTCTCGGCCAAGCAGACCATCGTCGAGCTCCTGCGCTCGACCGGCGAGATGATCGGCGAGCCCAAGCCCATCACGCACCCCGTCAAGTTCTTCGAGAAGGGCGACAAACCGCTCGAGATCGTGTCGACACGCCAGTGGTACATCACGAACGGCGCACGCAACGAAGAGCTGCGCTCGCGCCTGCTCGAGCTCGGCAGCGAGATCTCGTGGCACCCCGAGTTCATGAAGGTGCGCTTCGACAACTGGGTCGGCGGTCTCACCGGCGACTGGCTGATCTCGCGCCAGCGCTTCTTCGGCGTGCCGCTGCCCGTGTGGTACCCCCTCGACGCAGACGGCAACCCCGTCTTCGACCAGCCCATCTTCCCCGACGCATCGTCGCTGCCCGTCGACCCGTCGTCGGATGCGGCACCCGGGTTCGACGAGAGCCAGCGCGGCGTGCCCGGCGGCTTCCAGGGCGAGGTCGACGTGATGGACACGTGGGCGACGTCGTCGCTGACGCCCCAGCTGGCCGGTGGATGGAAGCGCGACGAAGACCTCTTCGAGCGCGTCTACCCCTTCGATCTGCGCCCCCAGGGCCAGGACATCATCCGCACCTGGCTCTTCTCGACCCTGCTGCGCGCCACCCTCGAAGACAACGAGAAGCCCTGGAAGCACGCCGCGGTCTCGGGATTCATCGTCGACCCCGACCGCAAGAAGATGTCGAAGTCGAAGGGCAACGTCGTCACGCCCGCCGACGTGCTCGCCCAGCACGGCTCCGACGCGGTCCGCTACTGGGCCGCATCCAGTCGCCTCGGAACCGACGCCGCGTTCGACCCGCAGAACCCGACCCAGATCAAGATCGGCCGCCGACTGGCCATCAAGATCCTCAACGCCGCCAAGTTCGTCTACGGCTTCGAGCTGCCCGAGGGCGACCACCAGGTCACTCACCCCATCGACCTGTCGATGCTCACGGCCCTCGACTCTGTCATCGCCACGGCGACGGAGGCGTTCTCGAACTACGACCACGCCCGTGCGCTCGAGACGACCGAGTCGTTCTTCTGGACCTTCTGCGACGACTACCTCGAGCTGGTCAAGGAGCGCGCCTACAGCGACGCCACCGAGCCCGCGGCCCGCGCGTCGGCCGTTCTGGCGCTCCGCGCCGCCACCGACGTGATGCTCCGCCTGTTCGCCCCGTTCCTGCCCTTCGCCACCGAAGAGGTCTGGTCGTGGACCCACGACGGCTCGGTGCACCTCGCACCGTGGCCTGTCGGCACCCGCGACGCGGCCGGTGTGCCCGCGGGCGGCGTCCCATCCCACGAGTCATTGCTTCGGGTGGCCGGGCAGGCGCTCATCGGCATCCGGCGCGCGAAGACCGACGCGAAGGCGTCGCAGAAGACGCCCGTCGCATCCGCTGTGATCGCCGCTCCGGCCGAGGTTCTCGAGGTCCTCGAGAGGGCGTCCGACGACCTGCGCGCCGTGGGAAAGATCGAGGATCTTACCTTCCGTGTCGGCACTGAGCTTGTCGTCGAGGAGATCGTCTTCGCGCCCGATAGTCTCAGCTGAGACAGCGTTGTCGCACACCATAGGAGCAGCAGTGGCATTCACCATCAGACCCGTTGTAGACCGCGATTTCTTCGCCTGGCACGAGTTGTTCGAGGGCTACTGCGACTTCTACGAATCCCCCCTGCACGACGAGAAGGCCGTGCGCGCCTGGTCGTGGTTCACGTCGGAGAGGCGCCTCGCCGAGGCCCTCGTGGCCGTCGACGACGAGACCGGCACGCTGCTCGGCCTCGCCCATTTCCGTGAGTTCGTCGACGCTCTCGCGGGCGGCACGGGTCTCTACCTCGACGACCTCTACGTGCGTCCGGATGCGCGGGGCCGGGGAATAGGGTCGGCCCTGATCGAGCGGGTGCGCGAGATCGGCGTCGAGCGCCGCGCGTTCGTCGTGCGCTGGATCACCGCGGAGAACAACGAGACCGCCAGGCGCCTGTACGACCGGGTCGCGCAGAAGACCGAGTGGGTCACGTACGATCTGAAGGTGTGAACCGACGGAGTGAACGAACCGACCCGAAAGGCCAGGAGATCGTGAAGAGACCGGTACTGCTCGCGCTCGCCGTCGCGGCGATGCTCGCCCTCACCTCCTGCGCCGGCTCGGGAGACTCCTCGACACCGACTCCGACACCGACGCCCACCTCGTCGGCAGACGACATCCAGGGCGGCACCCAGCCGACCTCGAAAGTTCCGCTCGCCGCGTTCCCCGACTCGGAGGAGCTCGCGTCGTGGTGCCCTCTCGACGTCGAGGCCGTGCACCTGCACCAGCTGACGGCCACCGTGTCGAGCGCGGCGGTCTGCTCCACCGAGCTCGGCGACGACGGCTTCGCCACCACGACGGTCAGCTCCGTGAGCGGCGGCCTCGATGAGCTCCTTGCGGCCTACGCGGTGCCCAATGCCCCGGTCGATCCGACCGTCATCTGCACACTGCAGCTGGAGGACCCGCTCCTCGTATGGCTCACCTATCCCGGCGAACGCAGCTATCCCGTCTACGCCCCCGTCGGCCCCTGCGGTTTCCCGACCGACGAAGCCAAGGCCGCGTACACCGCGCTCGAGCTGACACCGGTCGTGTCGTTTACCCAGACAGACAGCGGCGTCACCACCACCGACATCGGTCTCGGCGCACCCGGGGCCCCAGCCAAGGAGACCACATGATTCAGCTCGGAACCCGATGGGCCGTGGGAGACGAGACCCCGTCACGACTCCCCCAGGTCGTCAGCGACGCCATCGAGGAGGTCGAGGCCGCCCTGGCGGAGGGCGACACCGACACATCGGGCTGGAACTGGACGCTCACCTGGCTCGAGGGAAAGCCGGTCTGCGAGCTCGACGACGGAACCCTGGTCGAGTACGACCCCGATACCGACGAAGCGATCGTGACGCCCTACGACGACGAGGACTGACCCTGTTCGATCAGTCCCCCACCTCCCCCTTCCACCTCCACACCTGCCGAGTCGCGCGGATTACCGACCTGTCGCCCAGCTTCCGACGGTTCACTCTCACCGGCGAGCGGCTCGACTCGTTCGCCGACAACGGCTTCGACCAGCGCATCAAGCTGATCCTTCCGCTCGACGAGCACGGCCTCTCCGCGATGCCGATGACCGACGACTGGTACTCCGCGTGGCGCGCACTGCCCGACGAGTTGCGCAACCCGATCCGCACCTACACGGTGCGAGCCGTGCGGGCCGCGTCGCGTCAGATCGACGTCGACGTGGTCGTGCATCCCGTCGACGGACCGGCATCGGTCTGGGCGGAGACCGCTGTCGTCGGAGACGAGCTCATCGTTCTCGGGCCCAACGCCCACCACGACGGATTCCACGGCGGGGTCGACTTCCTGCCCCCTCCGCACGCCGAGCGCATCCTGCTCGCCGGCGACGAGACAGCGCTTCCCGCCATCGCGGCCATCCTCGAGCGGCTCCCGCCCACGGCATCCGGTCGCGCGATCGTCGAAGTGCCCCACGCCGACGACGCCGCCTGCGTGTCGACGCACCCCGGATTCACGGTCGACGCGCTCCCGCGCAACGGCCACGCGCACGGCGAGCTACTCGTGCCGGCCGTGCGGGCCGTGGCGCCCACCCTGCTGCGGTCGGCTCGAGCATTCTCCGCCGATCAGGGCGAACTCGTCGACGTCGACGTCGATCACGACCTGCTGTGGGAGGTTCCCTCCGACGACCACGGCGGACCGGCCCAGCAGGATGCACCGCTGTATGCGTGGCTCGCCGGCGAAGCGGGCGTGATCAAGACGCTGCGCCGCCACCTCGTGAGCGAGCTGGGCATCGATCGCAAGAGCGTCGCCTTTATGGGGTACTGGCGTCTCGGTCGGGCCGAGGGCTGACCCGTGGCCGACCGACCGTGGTCACGATCAGCACGATCGCGCCCACGAGCAGGCCCCAGAACGCGGAGCCGATGCCCACGATCGACACACCCGACGCGGTCACCAGGAAAGTCGCGATCGCGGGGATGCGACGATCGGTCTGCTCGAGGGCGCTGACCACGCTCGTGACGAGCGCCCCGAGAAGGGCCAGACCGGCGACCGCGGTGATGAGGATGGGCGGGGCAGCCGAGATGAGTGTCGTCGCCACGCCCGCGCCCAGACCGAACAGAACGTAGAGCGCCCCGGCGGTGACCGACGCGGGCCACCTCTTCGTCGAGTCGGGATGCGAGTCGGGGCCGGCCATGATGGCCGCCGTGATCGCGGCGAGATTGATGACATGGCCGCCGAAGAACGCGCCGAGCATCGACCCGACGCCCGAACTGACGAGCGCGGGACGCGGCGGGACCGTGTATCCGAAGGTCGACATCACCGCGAAGCCCGGCACATTCTGACCGGCCATCGTAACGATGAACAGCGGCAGTCCGAGACTCACGATCACCGCCGGGTCGAAAGACGGAACCACGAACTGCAGGGTGGGCGCGAGCGAGGCGCCCTCAAGCATGGAGCTGCCGGCGGTGACGGCGATGCCGATGGCGGCGACGAGCATGGCGGCGGGAACGGCCCACCTCGGCGCGAGCCGGTAGAGAACGAGCCAGGTGACGATCACGGGGAGCGCCAGCCATGGGATCTCGACCGCCGCGGTGATGGGAGCGAGGCAGATCGGGAACAGGATGCCCGCCAGCATCGCGCTGGCGATCGGGCGAGGGATGCTCGTGATGGCCCTGCCCAACGCCGGCCAGAGGCCGCTGAGAACGATCAGCGCTCCGCACACGAGGAACGCCCCGACGGCGGCCCCGAAGTCGTCTGTCACTGCGGCGGCCGCCACCAGCAGAGCGGCGCCCGGTGTCGACCACGCGAACGAGATCGGCATTCTGTAGTGCCACGCGAGCAGGATGCAGCAGAGCCCGCTCGTGACGCACACCGCCAGCAGTCCTGACGATGCCTGCGCCTCGGTCGCGCCGACCGCCCTGAGGCCCGCGACCACGAGCACGAACGAGCTCGCGAACCCGGTGATCGCCGAGACGACACCCGCCGAGACGGGCTGGATCACCCCAACGGCGTCGCTGTCGCTACGCCGACTTTTCGGCACGGACGGGCTTGCGCGGAACGATCGTGGGGGCCGCGTTGTCGTTCACGGACTCACGGGTGACCACGACACGCGCCACCTCGTCGGTCGAGGGGACCTCGAACATGATCGGGCCGAGCACCTCTTCCATGATCGAGCGGAGCCCACGGGCACCCGTCTTGCGCAGCACCGCGAGGTCGGCGATGGCCTCGAGCGCCTCGCGGTCGAATTCGAGTTCGACCCCGTCGAGCTCGAACATGCGCTGGTACTGCTTGACGATCGCATTGCGCGGCTCGGTGAGGATCTGCATCAGCGCGGTCTGGTCGAGCGGCGTCACCGTGGTGACCACGGGGAGACGACCGATGAATTCGGGGATCAGACCGAACTTGTGCAGGTCTTCGGGCAGCACGTCGGAGAAGAAGTTCACGTCTTCGCGCTTCGAGTGCAGGGGCGCGTTGAAGCCGATGCCGCGCTTGCCCGCGCGCTCGGCGATGATCTCCTCGAGCCCGGCGAACGCGCCGGCGACGATGAAGAGCACATTCGTCGTGTCGATCTGGATGAACTCCTGGTGCGGGTGCTTGCGACCGCCCTGCGGCGGAACGGAGGCGACGGTGCCCTCGAGGATCTTGAGCAGCGCCTGTTGCACGCCCTCGCCCGAGACGTCGCGTGTGATCGACGGGTTCTCGGCCTTGCGGGCGATCTTGTCGACCTCGTCGATGTAGATGATGCCCGTCTCGGCGCGCTTGACGTCGTAGTCGGCGGCCTGGATCAGCTTGAGGAGGATGTTCTCGACGTCTTCGCCGACGTAGCCCGCCTCGGTGAGCGCCGTCGCATCGGCGACGGCGAAGGGCACGTTGAGCCGCTTCGCGAGGGTCTGTGCCAGGTAGGTCTTGCCGCAGCCGGTCGGGCCGATCAGCAGGATGTTGCTCTTGGCGAGTTCGATCTGATCGCCCTGCGTCTCTGCCGGGCCGATCGTGGTGCGCGCCTTGGTGCGCTTGTAGTGGTTGTAGACGGCGACGGAGAGGGCCTTCTTGGCGGCCACCTGGCCGATCACATATTCTTCGAGGAAGTTGAAGATCTCTTTCGGCTTGGGCAGCTCGAACTCGCCCGCCGCCTCGTCGCCCGCCTCGGACAGGCGCTCCTCGATGATCTCGTTGCAGAGCTCGACGCACTCATCGCAGATGTACACGCCGGGGCCGGCGATCAGTTGCTGCACCTGCTTCTGGCTCTTTCCGCAGAAAGAACACTTGAGCAGGTCGGCGCTTTCTCCGATGCGAGCCATGCCGGCCTCCTGTCGATGACGATTGATTCGAGCCTAACCCGTGCCACCGACATCCGGGGCGCGGCACCGCCAGAAGCGGCTCATGTCGTAACAAAAAGGGCCCTCCGACAGGCTCGGGGAACGATTGCCTCGTTCCCTGAGCCTGTCGAAGGGCCAGATAAAACAGACCTACTTGACGAGCGCCGGAAGGTTCTTGCGCGAGGTCAGGACCTGGTCGATCAGACCGTACTCGAGGGCGTCGGCCGCGCTCATGATGTTGTCGCGGTCGATGTCCTTGTTCACCTGCTCGCTCGTCTTGCCCGAGTGGTGAGCCAGGGTGTCTTCGAGCCAGGTGCGCATGCGCAGGATCTCGGCCGCCTGGATCTCGATGTCGGATGCCTGGCCGCCGCCCTCGCCGCCACCCGCGGAGGGCTGGTGGATGAGGATGCGCGCGTTCGGCAGTGCGAGACGCTTGCCGGGCGAGCCGGCGGCGAGAAGCACGGCAGCGGCCGAGGCCGCCTGGCCGAGGCAGACGGTCTGGATCTGCGGGCGGATGTACTGCATCGTGTCGTAGATCGCCGTCATCGCGGTGAACGATCCACCGGGAGAGTTGATGTACATCTCGATGTCGCGGTCAGGGTCCTGGCTCTCGAGAACGAGGAGCTGGGCCATGATGTCGTCGGCCGACGCGTCGTCGACCTGCACGCCGAGGAAGATGATGCGGTCCTCGAAGAGCTTCGCGTAGGGGTCCTGCCGCTTGTAGCCGTAGGCCGTGCGCTCTTCGAAGGTGGGGAGGATGTACCGGTTCGACGGCGACGTGCCGTTTCCGTAGGGCGAGCTGTACGCCGCGCCGAATGCTGGAGTGTTCATTCTTCTTCTCTGTTCGTCTTGTCTCGGCGGAACTTACTTGGACTCGCTGGGCACGGCGTCGGCCTCTTCGGTGCCGCCACCGCCGGCGACGTCGGAAGCGAACTCGCGCACGTGGTCGACGAATCCGTAGTCGAGGGCCTGCTGGGCGGTGAACCAGTTGTCGCGGTCGCCGTCCTTGATGACCTGCTCGATGCTCTTGCCGGTCTGCTCGCTGGTGAGCTCGGCCATGCGACGCTTCATGTCGAGGATGAGCTTCGCCTGGGTCTGGATGTCGGCGCTCGTGCCGCCGAATCCGCCGGACGGCTGGTGCAGCAGTACGCGGGCGTTCGGCGTGATGTAGCGCTTGCCCTTCGTGCCCGACGACAGCAGGAACTGGCCCATCGACGCGGCCATGCCGATACCGACGGTGACGATGTCGTTCGAGACGAACTTCATCGTGTCGTAGATGGCCATGCCCGCGGTGATCGATCCGCCGGGTGAGTTGATGTAGAGGTAGATGTCGCGATTGGGGTCTTCGGCGGCGAGCAGAAGGATCTTCGCGCAGATCTCGTTCGCATTGTCGTCGCGGACGGCACTGCCCAACCAGATGATGCGGTCCTTGAGTAGTCGGTCAAAAACACTGGATACCAGAGCCGGTTCGGCCATGTGATTGCTCCTCTATTACTTGCGTGATCTCGAATCTACTGGAGGCCGCCGCAGCCGGTGCCGATGTTCGCCGTAGGCAAAGATTGGCACTGCCGCCGTAGGCAAAGATTGGCACTGCCGCCGTAGGCAAAGATTGTCGGCGAACCCGCCTTACGATGAAGCCATGGCCACCCCGATCGCCGCGCCCGTCGCATCCACCCCCCTTCTCTCTCAACGCGACCTCGAGAAGCTCGCCGCGCTGCGCGGCATGAAGCGTCTCGCCACCGGCCTGCTGGTGATCATGGCCGTCATCTTCGTGGTGGCCTTCGCGCTGCAGGAGCGCTACGAGTGGCTGCAGTACGTGCGCGCCGCGGCCGAGGGCGGCATGGTCGGCGCACTCGCCGACTGGTTCGCCGTGACGGCGCTGTTCCGGCATCCGCTGGGCTTGCGCATCCCCCACACCGCGATCATTCCCACGGAGAAGGACCGCATCGGCGTGACACTGGGTGAGTTCGTCGAGACGAACTTCCTCTCACGAGAGGTGATCACCACGAAGCTTCGCTCGCTCGGCGTCTCGCACGCCGTCGGAACGTGGCTCGTCGATCCGGCCCACGCCACGCGGCTCACCTCGGAGGCCGCCAATGCTGCACGCGGATTCCTCTCCCTCGTCGACGACGACACGATGCGGGAGGTCATCGAGGAGATCGGACGACGACAACTAATCGATCCAGCCTGGGGACCTCCGCTCGGGCGCATGACCTCGACCTTTGTCGACGGCGGGCACCAGGGCCAGGTCGTCGACCTGCTGGTCGAGCGGCTCCACCAGTGGCTCGAGCGCAACCCGGATGCCTTCGGCCAGGCCGTGAGCGAACGGCTGCCCAGCTGGATGCCCTCCTTCGTCGACCGGGTCGTCGACGACCGTGCGCACCGGGAGGCCCTGAAGTTCATCTCCGCGGTCAGGGACGACCCGAACCACCAGCTGCGGATCGCCATCGACGAGTACCTGCGCAGGCTCAGCGACGACCTCCAGCACGACGAGGCCACCATGGCGAAGGTCGAGGAGCTGAAGACCCAGGTGTTCGACAGCCCGCAGGTGCGCGACCTCGCGGGCCAGGCCTGGAATGCGGCGCGCACCGCCCTGGTGTCGTCGCTCGAGAACCCGGCGAGCGAGCTCCGCACGCGCCTCAGCGAGGCAGTCATGCAGTTCGGACACTCGCTTCTCGAGGACCCTGTGCTGGGCGAGAAGGTCGACCGGTGGGTCGAGGATGCGGCGGGATACCTCGTCGAGACCTACCGCCACGACCTCGCCGCGATCATCTCCGACACCGTGCGCGGGTGGAACGCGGAGGACACCGGACGCAAGATCGAGGTGGAGGTCGGCCGCGACCTGCAGTTCATCCGCATCAACGGAACCGTCGTCGGCTCCCTCGCCGGCCTCGCGATCTTCACGGTCGCCCATGCAATCTTCGGCGGCTGACGCCCCCGCCCGTCGCGCCACTCCCACCTGTCGGTGTCGCTACCGAGTCGGCGCAAAAGCACTGAACGGCCCGACCATGGGTGCACCTGCGCCGACTCGATGACGGCGTTGGTGCATATGCGTCTAGTGGATGTCCGTGCACGGGTTCATGGTCGCCAACCGGCGTCGCGAAGGGCTCCTTCGACCCGGGCCACCGCGGCCTCCGGGTCGCCGAAAAGCTGTCCCTTGCGCACACGGATGGGCGTCCACCTGTTGCGAACGAAACCCTCGATCCGGAGCATGTCCTTGTTGTACTGAACGGAGTCTGTTCGATGCTGCTCTCCGTCGTACTCGGCAATGACTCGAAAGTCTCGAAAGAGACTGTCGGCTCGGCCGAGGAACGTGCCTGACGCACTGAAGACATCGACGTTGAGTTCGGGCTCGGGCAGGCCGGCCCGCATCATGTGCAGGCGGAGGATGCTCTCCGGACGAGACTCCGCTCCCTGTCTGATGTCGAGAAGTGCACGCCGGGCCGCCCTGGCATGCCTCCCGGAGTAGGACTTCGCACGGTCGGTCAGTTGCTCGATCGTTGCGTAGGGACGAGCCTCACCCGGCTGAGCCTTCTTCGGCACGAGAATGAGGTGGTCCCCTGCGGCGACCAGGTCGTCGTGCGAGAGCACACCGGCGAGGTGGCACCATGTGGAGGCTGCATCCGTGACGCGGAATCCATATCTCCTGTCAATTCGGATGCCGGTGTCGGTGAACGCGCGGCCTCGGACGCCGCGCGCTCGGCTGGCCCGATTCGGCGCCATCCGGCCCACGTGCACGCCCTCCGACCGGTGGAACTCGTCGGGCAGAGGTATGCGCCACATCCGAGCTGCTGTCAGGCCGCAGAAGAATTCGTCTTCACACATGCGCACCAGGTAGGCCAGGCACAGGCCATACAGTCCGTGGATACTGCCCCGCCGGACTCGAACCCCGTGGAACGGCCGCTCGAGGTCTCGTCCGCGCATCCGCTGACGGCCGACGCCCGCGTGCCGCCCTTCCGCAACCGAGAACGACCGTCCCGTCAGCTGGGGTGGAAGGGCTACACGACGAGGCATCCCGACATGTTGCCCCGTCTTCGCGCTGCTTGTGTGTCTCTCCACAGGACAGCACGATGCGTCGACTTGTCGCAGAAGCACCGAAACCCAGCGTCATGCACCCCTTTACGCCGACTCGATGACGTCGGGCCCATCGAATCGGTGGGAATGCACCGACCAGGCGAGGGTTGAGTGCTTTGGCGCCGGGTGGATGCGTCGGGCTGGGGAGGAGAAGTGCGGCGATGGTCAGGTGGCGGCCCAGAGAGCCCGATAGTAGCGGATCCGGGTCTCGTCGCGGGCGACACCGTACGCGTCGAGCAGCTCCGACTCCAGGCGCTCTCCCCCGTCGTAGTTCCACTCCAGGCTCCACATGGCCACGGCCAGGTCGGCCCAGCGATCGGCGACTCCCAAAGATCCGAGGTCGACGTGTCCGGCGAACGATCCGTCGTCTGCGATCAGCGTGTTCGGGGCGCATGCATCTCCGTGACAGACGACCAACCGATCGACGGGAGGAGCGGCATCCAGGGCCACGGGCAGATCGAGACCCGCAGCCCTCGCTCGCGCGATGCGGCTCGTCGCCGACCACGAGTAGGGGCATTCCTGCACCGGCAGTCGATCGTGCAGCTCGCGGAGTCCGGCACCGATGGCTCGAGCCGCCACGCGTGAGGCCGCATCGTTCGACACGAAGCGTGCGTCGACCGCACTGTCGCCCGGCAAGGCGGCCGTCAGCATCCACGAGCCCGTCGAATCATCACCTGAATCCACGACCCGGGGCACCCGAGCGAACGAGCCCGCCCAGCCGAGCCGCGCGACCTCGGCGTCGACGCGGGGCGTGCCCGTCGGCATCCATTTGACGAAGCGACCGGATGCGCCGGACGAGAGCCTGAACGTAAGACCGCCGAGCGTGTTGCGCCAGACCGGGGTGATCGAGTCACCCCCGGCGAGGTGCTCGACGATGCCGGGAACCGGAACCGGTCCGGTAGGCACCGCGGCAATCTCCATCAGTCGAGTCTGCACCACGCGCGTCAGTCGATGATGTGGAGTCAGTCGATGACGTCGAGGCCCGCGAGATCCGGTACCCGCAGAACGCCGTCGACCCGCTCTATGGCAAGGGTCGCCACGATCACGGCGTCGTCCATGGGAAGGATGCCCTCGATTCGGGGCGCGTCCCGAGCGGTGTTCTGTTCGGCGACCCGTCGCACAGGGACTCCGGCCGCTTCCAGCGCGGCCACGTCGATGACCACGAGAAGCAACGGCAGCTGAAGGTCTCCATAGATCGACTGCAGGACGCCGTCTATGCCTCCTGCCGTGGTCGCTCGGATATAGCCGGCGTCGAAGAACCCGACGCCTCGAGTCGACACCTCGTATTCGCCGAAGTTGCCCGAGGCGCCCCAGTCGTCGGCGATGGCGACATGCAGTATTCGTGAACCCATTCCAGCTCTCCTTCGTACGTCGTGAACAGCGTTAATGATACGAGCAAGTACCATTAGTGGATGACCACATCTCGAGGACGCATTCCGGATTCGCAGAGGTCGGAACGTCGTGCGCGGATGCTCGACGATGCCGTCGCCCTCTTTTTGGCAGAGGGCTATGCGTCGACCAGCCTCGATCTCGTCGCGCAGCGCAGTTCGGCGAGCAAACGCACCGTCTACGCCTACTTCACCGACAAGGCGGGACTCTTCACCGCGGCCGTCGAACGGTTGCACGACAGGATCGCCGAGACCGCGGAGCAGTCCGCCCCGCTGCTCGAGCTCTGCACGTCACTGGTCGAGACGCTGCACTCCGATGAGGCCGTCGCCCTGCATCGGATCGTCGTCGGCGAGTCGACGAGGTTCCCAGAGCTGGCACGGTCGTTCTACGTCGCCGGACCGGCCCGGACGACGCAGCTGCTGCTCGCGGCCCTGCGAGCGGCCGGTTCGGGCCCGGATGCACCGGGCGCCTCGGATGCGTCGCAGACGTCGGACGCATCGCACACCTCGGACGCCGAGCGGCTCTATGCCCTGCTCCTCGGCGAGCCGCATCGGCGACGGCTGCTCGGCCTCACTCCCGCCCCGACGCCGGAGGATTCCGCCCGCCATGCAGCCGAGACCCTCGTCGCCCTCGGGCACCTGCCTGCCGACTGACCACAGGCATCCGGCCGCAGGAACGACGAAGGGCCCGGCATGCGTGCGCATGCCGGGCCCTTCGTGTGAAACGACTAGTGCGAGTGACCCTCGTGGTCGTCGTGGTCGTGACCGGCGTGCTCGTCGATCGCGTCGTCGGGCTCGGACACGACGGCCGCGAACTCCTTGAGGTCGACGGTCTTGCCGTCGGTGTCGACGACCTTCGCCTTGCCCAGGAGGATGGCGAGAGCCTTGTTGCGGGCGACCTCGCCGACCATCGCGGGAATCTGGCCGCTCTGGTCGAGGGCCTGAACGAACTCGTTGGGCTCCATGCCGTACTGGGCGGCGCTCTGCACGAGGTACTGCGTCAGCTCGTCCTGGCCGACCTTGACCTGCTCCTTCTCTGCGACTGCGTCGAGAAGGATCTGGGTGCGGAAGGTGCTCTCGCTCGAGGTCGTGACCTCGGCACGGTGCTCGTCGTCTTCGAGGCGGTTCTCGTTCTCGAGGTGACGGTGCACCTCGTCTTCGATGAGCGCGGGGGGAACGGCGACGTCGACCTTCTCGAGGAGGGTCTCGACGAGCTTGGTGCGGGCGGCGGATGCCTGGCCGAACGCCTTCTGCTTGGCGACCGTGTTCTTGAGGTCGGCCTTCAGCTCGTCGAGCGTGTCGAACTCGCTGGCGATCTGGGCGAAGTCGTCGTCGGCCTCGGGAAGCTCGCGCTCCTTGACCGCGAGCAGCGACACCGACACGAGCGCGTCGGAACCGGCGTGGTCTCCGCCAAGCAGCGGGGCTTCGAACGTGGTGGACTCGCCGGCCGAGAGGGAGTCGAGCGCCTCGTCGATTCCCTCGAGCAGCTCGCCGGAGCCGACCTCGTAGGAGATGCCGGTGGCCTTGTCGACCTCGGCGCCGTCGATGGTGGCGACCAGGTCGAGCTGGGCGAAGTCGCCCGTCTTGGCAGGGCGGTCGACGGTGACGAGGGTGCCGAAGCGGCTGCGCAGGTTCTCGAGCTCGGTGGCGATGTCGTCATCCGACACCTCGACGGCGTCGACGGTGACCTCGAGGTCGTTGTAGTCGGGGAGGGTGATCTCGGGGCGCACATCGACCTCGATGGCGAGCTCGAGGTCTCCCGAGAAGTCCTTGTTGCTGGGCCATTCGACGATGTCGGCCGACGGCTTGCCCAGGGGGCGCAGCTCGTTCTCGGTGATGGCTTGACGGTAGAAGCCGTCGAGGCCGTCGTTGACGGCGTGCTCCAGCACGGCCTCCTTGCCGACGCGCTGGTCGATCAGGGGCGGCGGAACCTTGCCCTTGCGGAAGCCGGGGATGTTGATCGACTCGGCGATGTGGCCGTAGGCGTGATCAATGCTGGGCTTCAGCTCGTCGGGGGTGACCGAGATGGCGATTTTCACGCGTGTCGGGGTGAGCTGTTCGACCGTGGTCTTCACGTTTGGCTTCTCCTGAGGGTTAGTACTGTGCTGCACCGTGTGGCTTGATCAAGTGTTGCTGGGAACTCGCGCTGTGGTCGGGGCGACAGGATTCGAACCTGCGACCTCCCGCCCCCAAAACGGGCGCTCTAGCCAAGCTGAGCTACGCCCCGGTTCTCGTCACAAGTCCCGCGAGGCCAGTCACCGGGTGACGCACAGGGCGTCTGGCACGAGGGTAGTGCCGGGCGAATTGGCCTCGGCAAGTCTACTGCACAGGCTGGGCGGCTGCTGAGCAGTTTCCGATGCCCGGTTACGCGCTCGGGGAAACTGTGTACTACGATGTTCCAGTGCCGCTTGCGGCGCACCCACCCTTTTCGGGGCTGTAGCTTAGTGGTAAAGCCTCTGTCTTCCAAACAGATGATGCGAGTTCGATTCTCGTCAGCCCCTCCATTCTTACGAGGCCCCCGGTAGTCGATACTGGGGGCCTTCCTCGTCTCCGCACACATATCGGCATTGTCCACAGACCTCACGCACACGCCACGGTGGCCGCGAGTTCTCTGACACGCTGTGGACATGACAGACCTTGTGCCTGCCCCCGCTCCCGTGCCCGGCGCCTCCTGGCCGACGACGCCTCGAGCGTTCACCGACACCGCACTGTGTCCGCGCTGCTTCGCCGTTCTGCCCAGCAGCCGCTGCGCAGCGTGCGGCCTCGAGCTCGCCGTGCCACGCGCCGCCCAGCTCATCGCCCTCTCGACTGAGCTCGTCGAAACAGAGCAGCGCCGCCGCGAGCTGATCGATCTCCTGTGGAGCGAGCAGCTGGCCGCCGAGGCAGAGGCGCTCGCCCAGACTCGCGCGGTCGCGCCGCCCGTGCACGCAGTCGTTCCGGATGCCGCTGTCGCGGACGCCGCGGGCGAGACCTACGCTCCGGCGGCCACTCCCCCGTTTCCTCCGTCGTTCCCTTCGTCGCAGACCGCTCGGCCGGCCGTGCCGGCAGCACCCGCCGGGCCACCAGCACCAGCCGCACCTCGGCGCTCCGGCGTTCAGGTCTTCCTCCTCGTCACAGGAATCGTCCTCCTCTCGGTCTTCGCCCTGTTCTTCCTGACCGTCGCCTATCTGTTCGCCACCGTCGAGGTGCGCGTCGTCGTCACGGCCCTCGCCGGACTCGCCGTGTTCGGCGTCGCGTGGCTGCTCGCACGCCGTCGCCTCCCCGCGACGGGCGAGGGCGTCGGGGTGGCGGGCGCCGCGATCCTCATCGGAACCCTCGGCTTCATCCGCGGCGCAGAGGTGTTCGGGTCGGCCGCGGTCTCGCCGACCCTGTTCTGGGGCGGCGGACTTCTGGTTCTCGCGGCTCTCCTCGTCGTGCTCCATCGCCTCACCTCCCTCCGCTTCGCGCGCATGGGGAGCCTGATCCTGATGCCGACGGGCATCGCGCTCGGCGTCATCGGCGCAGTGGCACCGGTAGACACGGGACTGGCGTGGTGGGCGGGGCTGTCGGCGGCGGGCGCGTCCACGCTGCTTATGCGACGCCTCACGGGCCGGGGCGCAGGGGCCGCGCTCGTACGGTCGCTCGCCTTCACCTTCTCGACAGCGGCACTCATCCCCGCCGCCCTGCTGCTCCCCGACGTCCCGGGCATCCCGGCTGCGGCGTATGCGGTCTGCGCTCTCGTCTGGGGCGCCTTCAGCGCTCGACTCCGACGAGAGTCCGACGCCGCCGCAGCGTGGAGCAACACGGCATCGGTGCTCGTGGGCCTGTCGGTCGCGCTCGCTTCGGCCGTCTCCGTACTCCGAGAGTCGTCGACCGGGTTCGCGCTGTGGGCTCCCGGCGTCGCGGCCAGCATCGTGGCGACGGTCTTCGTCGTCCTGGCGCGCAGATCGACGAACGTCGCCGCGAGACGCACCCTCACGTGGGCGCAGGGCTCCGCACTGGTCGTGGCAGCGATAGGCCTGTTCCCGAGTGTGGTCATCGCGTCGGTGCACGTCCTCGGCTCTCTCGTGCCGCAGTACTCCCTGTGGGGCGCGAACCCGGATGACCCGATCGGCGTGGTCTTCGAGGTCGGGGCGTGGGCGGCGGTGCTCGGGCCGGCCATCACCGCCACCCTCGGCGCTGTCGCCATCCGGTTCGGGAATCTGCCGAATGCTGCCCGGGCCATCGTGGGCGGTCTGTCAGCTCTCGCCGTGCTCGCAGCGGCCAGTCATGGCGGCACCGTCTTTTTCGTGCTGTCGGGGTACCTTGTCGTCGCCGGCGCCTGCCTGGCTGTGCTCCTGTTCACTCGCCGACGCAGCGCTCCCGCGACGCAGGTTCCGGCGGCGGTCGCGCTGGCTATGGCGACGCTCGCCCTCGTCGTGCTCTCCCACGCCAGTGCGGTCCTGTGGCTGCCGACGGCTTTCGCAGCATCCCTCCTCGTCGTCGCCACGCGGCACGCAGTCGCGACCGGTGGTCCCGCGCGGCGACTCGTTCGCGCTGCGCTCACCGCACTGGCCATCGCCCTGATTCTCGCCGAGGCGACCCTCCTCGCCCCCTGGCTCTCCGGTATGCCCACGGGCGCCTTCGTCGTCGAGCTCGTCGGCTCGAGCCCGATCGACTTCGTCGGAATCCCCGGCATCCTCTCGTCACTCCTGCTGGTGGCAGCACCGTTCCTTGTGCGCCGCCCCGTCGACGGTCGAGCGACATCGAACACCGCAGATGTGCGGGCCGCCGCCATCGTCGCCCTTGCCGTCGCGACCATCTGCTCGATCGTCGCCTTCGTGACGACCGTGACGAGCGCGACGCCCGCGACGACGCCCCCGGAGCACGTCGCCCGCATCGTGATCCCCCTGATCCTCACGGTCGCCGGCATTATCTGGCAGCGTCGAACCTCTGTGGCGGGCTTCGTTGAGCGCGTGGTCCTCGCATCCCTGGCGCCCCTGGCGATGGCCTCCGCACTCGCGGCCGTCGCATCGCTCATCGAGCCATCGCTCGCGCTGGTGGGCGACTATCTCGGCGGACCGGTCGCAGCCATCCTGTCGGCGACAGCCGGCCTCCTGATCTTCGCCCGAGCGTCGACCGGCCTGCGGGCCGCCGCCCGTATCGCCTGGCAGAGCGCCACCGCACTTGTGATCGTGGTCGCCGTGGCCCGCACGGCGACGAACGTCGGCGAAGCGACCTGGCTCATCCTCCTGCTTCTTGCCGTGGCACCGCTCATCGTCGCGCTCGGCGCGGGACATCCCTTCACCAGCACAGCTCCTCGGCGCCACTTCGTCATTGCGTCGTGCATCCTTGCGGTTGCGGCGCTGTGGCAGTTCCTCGTCTATCGCGGCGTGTCCGACATCGAGCCCTACTCGCTTCCGGTCGCCGGTCTGCTGCTCGGCATCGCCGCGGCCAGTGCCGTGTTCGGGCGCCCCTCAGCGACGCCGGTCGCAGGTCGCTCCACCCTGTTCGCGGTCGGTCTCCTCGTCGCACTCGGGCCCTCGGCAGTGCCCGCGATCATCGGGTCGCCTGCGCGCGGAGCCGTCCTCCTCGCCATCGCCGCCGTTCTCGTGGCGGCGGCGCTCATCGCACCCCGGGTCATCCGCGCGATCCTGGTGCGCGACAGCGTCCTTCTCGTGGCGATCACCATCCTCGTCATGGTCGGTTCGGCGGGCACCGTCCGGGACGCCGTCGACAGCGCCGTCGACAGCGCCGTCATCGTGCCCGAGATCTGGGTCGTTCCCGCCGCGCTCGCACTCGTCACGACATCGATCGTCTGGACGCGACGTCGTGCACTGCCGTTCCGAATCGCCCAGCTCGGTGTGCCTGCCGCGGTCGTTATCGTCGGTCTGGCCGCGCTCGTCTGCCTGGTGTCCCTGCCCGAGGCGTATGCGGCCGTGCGACTCGTGCTCGTGAGCGTCGCACTCGCCGCCGTCAGCGTCGTGGCGGCGGTGCGCAGACGGGTTCCCACCGACCGCGCGACGTGGGCGACCGCGATCTCGATTGTCGTGATCCTCGGTATCGCCGGTCTCGCGACCTCGGCCGCCCGTCCATTCGAGCTATCGACCGCGCCCCTCGCCCTCTCCCTCATCGTGTCCGGCGTCGTGACCCTGCACCGCGACGCGCAGGCGAGGTCGTGGCCGCACCTCGGTATCGGGGTCATCGTGCTTCTGGTGCCGTCGCTGCTGGCCGACCTCGGCAGCACCGACCTCATTCGTGTGATCGCCCTCGGCGTGCTGTCGGTCATCGTCGTCGTGGCTGCCGTCGCGCTGCGGTGGCAGGCACCCCTCGTCGTCGGATCGGTCGTGCTGATCGCGCATGCCCTCGCCCAGTCCTGGCCTTGGATACAGGGGCTCTATTCGGCGGTGCCCTGGTGGATCTGGCTCGGAGTCGGCGGCATCGTGCTGATCGCCGTGGCAGCGCGCTACGAGCACCGCGTGCGCAACCTCAGGTCGTTCGTGGGGTCGATCAGGGCACTGCGCTGAGCTCGTCGACCGCGAGCGCGATCGACTGCTCGCGCGTAACTCAGGATGCGCGCAGCCAGGCGAGAACGGCGAGAACGCGGCGATGGTCGGTTCCCGAGTCGTCGAGCTCGAGCTTGGAGAAGATGCTCGAGACGTGCTTCTCGACCGCGCCTGTCCCCACCACGAGCTGCGCCGCGATCCCCGCGTTCGTGCGCCCCTCGGCCATCAGAGAGATCACGTCGCGCTCCCGCGCGGTGAGCGTCGCCAGAGGGTCGCGTCGCCGTCCCAGCAGGTGCCGCACCACCTGCTCGTCGAGCACCGTTCCTCCGCCGGCGATGCGGGTGACGGCATCCTGCAATTCGTCGAGCGACGCCAGCCTGTCTTTGAGCAGATAGCCGATTCCCCCGTCGCCCGCCGCCAGCAGCTCGACGGCGTAGGTCTCCTCGACGTACTGGCTCAGCAGCAGGATGCCGATGTCGGGATGCCGTCGGCGCAACTCGAGCGCCGCACGCACGCCCTCGTCTCGGAATGTCGGCGGCATCCGCACGTCGAGCACCGCGACGTCGGGTCGCACCGCCGCGATGTCCGACAGCAGGGCGTCGGCGTCCCCGTAGGCGGCGGCCGTCTCGAATCCGGCCTCATCGAAAAGTCGCACGAGCCCCTCGCGGAGCAGAAGCGAGTCCTCGGCGAGAACGAGACGGATCCTGCCGCGCGGCTGCGGCCTCTCGTCCCGATCGCTCACCCCCTCAGGATAGGGGGATGCGGGTCGTGACTATCGTCGGTCCACCCTCGGGTGACGTGATCGAAATCTCTCCGCGCAGCCCACTCACCCGTTCGGCGAGACCTTCCAGGCCGTGGCCCGAGACCATCGTCGCGCCGCCGTGGCCGTCGTCGAGCACGGTGAGCGCAAGAAATCGCTCCCCCGAGTCCGATTCGAGAGTCGACGCCGACACCGTCGCCGCGGTCGCGCCCGCATGCTTGGCGACATTCGCGAGCAGCTCGGCCGCGATGAAATAGGCGCTTCGCTCGATCTCCGGCGCGACGCGCTCCTGCCCCACAGCCAGCCGGATGTCGGTGGGCACGGTGCTCCGTGCGGCCAGCGACTCGAGCGCGGCAGCCAGACCTCTGTCCTGCAGCAGGGGCGGCGCGAAGCCACGCGACAGGTCGCGGAGCTCCTCGAGAGTCTCTCGCGACTGCTCCCTGGCGCCTACGAGCAGGGCTCGTGCGGCGGCGGGGTCGGAGTCGAGGGCGCGCTCAGCACTGGCGAGATCGAACTGCAGGCGCACGAGGCGCTGCTGCGGCCCGTCGTGGATGTCGCGCTCGAGTCTGCGCAGACTGTGATCCTCGGCCGAGACGGCCGCGTCGCGCGATGCGCCCAGGGCCGCCACCTCGCGCTTCAGCTCGTCCGACGAGAAGCGTCCGAGCATGCCGCGGGCTATCACGTCGTGCAGCCGCACCAGGCCATGCGTGACGAAGGGAAGCACGGCGAGCATCGCGAGGCCGAACAGCGCGTAGAGGATCGTCTCATTGCGCTGGAGACCGTCGGGGTCGTTGCCGATCTCGAACCCGGGAATCACGAATTCGATGGCCACCTTGTTCAACCAGAGGTTTCCCGGCTCGTGTGCCGGAAGGAAGCGCGACCAGATGCCGTAGCTGAGGCCGCCGAGCCCACTCACGAGCCAGGTGAACGCGATGCACCAGCTCGCGAGTCCGACGGCGAAGTTCACGATCCCTCCATGGAGCAGGTAGAGCCAGTGATGCGCACTTCCCAGATAGTGGCGGAGCATCCCCATGACGCCCGGCGCGCGTTCGATGTCCCACAGCGGACGAGCGATCCGAGGCATCCCGGCGGCCTCGAGGCGCACCAGCTCGATGGTGCCGAACCACCGTGCCGCGACCAGGGCAGCGACGAGCACAAAGACGCCGCCCACGATGATGACGGTCGAGATGCCGAGGGTGAACAGGGTCACGAGCACGATGAAGGCGACGGTGGCGACAGGAAGGGTGCCGAGAAGGAAGCCCACCTCGCGAGGCACGCGGGACCAACGTCGACGGAAGCGGCCGCGCACCGGCGCCCTGTCGTCGTTGTCGATCATTGTGCCCAGAGTGGCAGAGTCCTGCGCGAGTGTCATGTCGAGTGTCTGCGCTGTCGTGTCTGGCGTCATGTCTGTCGTGTCTGTTGTCATTCCTCAACCCTGACCGTCACGTCGCCTCGGCGACATGCGACCGGCATCCGGATTCGACCGGGGGTTAACCCCCGGTCAGGCCCAAGTTAGCCCAGCCTCAGCTTGCTTGCGGAACAATCTGTGCTGAGTACGGTTGTACGTGTCAGACACGATAGGAGTCACACAATGACCAACACCACCGTCACCGTTCCCACCAGCTCGACGAGCCCCGACGTCGCAGCCGCCACGGCCCAGTTCCTCGCACCGATCGTCGTCGACCTCCAGGCCCTCGCCATCAACGGCAAGCAGGCGCACTGGCACGTTCGCGGCGCGAACTTCATCGGCGTGCACGAGCTTCTCGACAACGTCGTAAGCCACGCGCAGGACTGGGCAGACCTCGCCGCCGAGCGGGTCGTCGCTCTCGGCCTGCCCCTTGATGCGCGTATCGAGACCGTCGCCTCGAAGACCGTCATTCCCACGATGGAGCCCGGCTTCCAGCGTTCCGAGTACATGATCGCCGCGATGGTGGCGCAGATCGACGCCACGCTCGTCGGCATCCGCAAGGCCATCACCGAGCTCAACGACATCGACCTCACCAGCCAGGACGTCGTGCTCGAGATCGCCCGCGGTCTCGAGAAGTCGCGCTGGTTCCTCTCGGCCCACATCGCCGAGTAGAGCCTCTCGCACCACAGCCCTTCGACGGGCCGGCACATCGTGTCAGGTCCGTCGGAGGGCTGTCTCGGTTAAGGGCTGTGTCGGTTAACCGGGCGTCCACCTCGTGGACACCGGCGGGATGCCACCGGAGGGTAGCGTCTGGCGCTATGACGCAGCTCGTGAGCCACTATGCACTGCCGCCCGACCTCGAAGATGTGACGGGTTACACCGTTCTCGACGATGACGACGATGACCCGGTGCTCATCTCCGATGACGGCACGCGCATCGACACCTGGCGCGAGGGCTATCCCTACGCCGAGCGCATGGAGAGAGACGAATACGAACTCTCGAAGCGACTGCTGCAGATCGAACTGCTGAAGCTGCAGAACTGGATCAAGGCCTCCGACCGCCGACTCGTCGTGGTCTTCGAGGGCCGTGACGCTGCCGGCAAGGGTGGAACGATCAAACGCTTCACCGAGCACCTCAATCCGCGGGGAGCGCGAACCGTGGCACTCGAGAAGCCGTCGGAACGCGAGAGCAGCCAGTGGTACTTCCAGCGCTACGTGAAGCACCTCCCCGCAGCTGGCGAGATCGTGCTGTTCGACCGTTCCTGGTACAACCGCGCAGGCGTCGAACGGGTGATGGGCTTCTGCACCCCCGAGCAGTACGACGAGTTCATGCGGCAGACGCCGAGGTTCGAGGAGATGCTCGTCGGCGACGGCATCGACCTGGTGAAATTCTGGTTCTCGGTCTCGTCCGACGAGCAGCGCACCCGGTTCGCGATCCGGCAGGTCGATCCGGTGCGTCAGTGGAAGCTCTCCCCCATGGACATCGCCTCCCTCGACAAATGGGGCGACTACACGGCCGCGAAGGAGGCCATGTTCGCGCACACCGACACGTCGAATGCCCCGTGGACCGTGGTGAAGAGCAACGACAAGAAGCGCGCCCGCCTCGAGGCGATGCGTCACGTGCTGAGCCTGTTCGAGTACGACAACAAGGACCACGAGATCGTCGGCCAGCCCGACGAGAACATCGTCGGATCGGCCGCTCGCATCTACGAGCGCGGGGAGAACGCCGGCATCGTCGCGTAGCCTTGTCGGGTGGAAAAAGATCTGCTCGCCCTGGCGCAGCTCCGGCAGGAGGCCCGCGACGTTCTCGATGCGGGAATCGAGGCCCGCTGCCGTGAGGGCGAAGACCCGTGGGACTTTCTTCCCGACCTGCCGACGGTCGACCAGTGCGTCGTCATCGGCCTGCGCACCGCCCACGTCGAGCAGCGCGACCCCTCCGAGCCCCGGTTGTCGAATTTCGAGATCCTGAGGTCGATCGCGTTCGACTACCCCGAGCTTCGCCGCGCCGCCTGGTCACTCGTCACTCGCCGCTGAGCACCGCGCCCGACGACGGCTCGGCACCCCGTTCCCTGACCCTGTCGAAGGGCGCCCGGCCTAGCTGCGTCGGGCCCCGCTCCCTGAGCCCATCGAAGGGCCCACCGTCCGGTCCAGACCCCGTTCCCTGAGCCTGTCGAAGGGCACCCCTGTCAAGCCACGACTCCTCCTCCACAGCCCATCCCTCACGACACTTATCCACACCCGTTTACCCTGATCAAGTATCGAATGCTCACTACGACCCGATGTCGGTGGTCACTGTTTAACTTGTCCCATGACACCCCCACCCCCACCCCTTTCGGCCGACCCGTACGTGGTCGCGCTCGATGAGGTCGCCGCCCTCGACACGCAGATAGCCCGCCTATCCGCGGTCAGGGCCAGACGCATCACTGAGGCCGCCCGCCAGCTCCATCGGCAAGCACCCGTTGACACGTCCACCGCCGGACCGACATGGTCCACCGCCCGGGTCGAGCGCGTCGAACTTCTCACCGAGCTCGCCCTGCTGACCCGCCGCACCGAGTATCGAACTGCCGCTCGTCGACACGAGCAAAGCTCTCGTCGACCGGCTCCCCGCGACCCTGGCCGCGGTGGCCGCAGGTGCTGTTTCGTGGGAACACGCCGAAGTCATCGCGAAGCACGCCGAGAACCTCGACGGCGACGCCCTCGCCACGTACGACGCCCGCCTGGCGGTGCTCGCGGCGGAGGTGAACCCGAAGCAGCTCGAGAAGAAAGCCCGCCACGAAGTCGAACTCGCCCAACCATTGACCGCGGTCGAACGAGCAGAGAAGGCAGCGGGCACTCGACGTATCTATGTGGATCCGGCAGCGGACGGCATGGCTCAACTCACCCTGCTCGCCCCGGCACCGGAGATCCACGCCATCGCAGACCGCGCCGTCCGATTGGCCGCAGGGTTGAAGCAGTCCGGTGACCCGCGGAGCATGGGACACCTCAAGGTCGATGTCCTCACCGACCTGCTCCTCAACGGAGAAACCTCGATCCCCGGGGCCACCCGCGGTATTCGCGGCAGGGTGCCTGTCATGGTTCCGGCGATGACGCTGTTAGGTGTTGGTGAGGAGGCGGCCATCCTTCGCGGCTACGGTCCCATCGACCCCGCCACCGCCGCCCAGCTCACCGCGGACGCGACGTCGTGGCGGCGCATCCTCACAGACCCCATCACGGGACGCATCCTTGCCACCGACCCGCGGGACTACCGGCCGACCGCGGCGATGATCGACCATGCCCGACTGGTGCACCCGGAATGTGTGTTCCCGGGATGCACGGTCCCGTCGGAGCAGGCAGACATGGACCACACCGAGGACCACGCCTACGGCGGAGGCACGATCCCGGAGAATCTGGCACCACTCAGCCCAGGCCACCACCGGGCGAAACACCACACCAGGTGGCAGTTCATCCAGAACGGAGACGACACCCTCACCGCAACCTCACCTGCAGGCCACATCTACACAGTCCGGCCCGAAGGCAGGATGCGGCCCGCACCACAAGCCCTCATCAAAGCCGCCACACAGAACACGACAGCACCCGAGGAGGACCTCGACGACTGCCCCTTCTAACCCGACCATGGGTCTCGATACGGCCGCAAGCGGCCAACTCGACCAACGCAAAGGAGACGAGAACAGCCGCCCCGTTCCCTGAGCCTGTCGAAGGGCCAAGCCTCGTCGACTAACGCAAGGGAGGCGAGAACAACCGCGGCGTTCCCTGAGCTTGTCGAAGGGCCAAGCTTCGTCGACCAACGCAGAAGGTACAACCGCGTCGTTCCCTGAGCTTGTCGAAGGGCTACCCACTCGTCCGACGAAGGGTCGACGAGAGCGCCTCCGCCCAGCGTCGACAATGCAGCGGGCCCGACACCGAGACTGTGCCGCCCAAGGAGCTGCCGCGACCGACTCGAAGGGCGCCGATCGAGTAGGGGCGCGAGGAACAAGCACCGCGTATCGAGATCGCCGCAGCCCGACGACGCCGCAGCGGGCTCAGGGCAGCGCTCCGAGCTTCGGCGCGCCCGGAATCAGAGCGCGTCGTGCGTGAAGCGGCCGGCGAGCAGCGTGGCGGCCACGGGCATCCGGCGCAGCTCGTCTGTCGTTGCGGCGAGTGGGTCGATGTCGAGCACGGCGATGTCGGCCGGCCCTCCCGGCTCGAGCGAACGGCGGCCGTCTGCCGAGGCGATGAGTGCGTCTTCGACGGAGATGGCCTGCTCCGGGTGCCACGGCGCCCTGTCGTCGCCCGTTCGCGCGACGGCGGCGGCGATGGTGATCCACGGATCGAGCGGCGCGACGGGCGCGTCGGAGCCGAGAGCCAGTTCGGCCCCGGCCGCGAGCAGCGATGCCAATGCGAAGGCCCGCCCTGTGCGCCCTGTCCAGTACTTGTCGGCCACATCGCGGTCATCCATGGCGTGCTCGGGTTGCACGCCGGCGACGACTCCGAGACGGGCGAACCTCTCGAAGTCGGCGTCATCGACGAGCTGGGCGTGCTCGATGCTTCCACTCACGCCGAGCCGCTCGAAGGCGTCGAGCGCGAGCCTGTTCGCGTGATCGCCGATGGCGTGCACGGCCGGAACGAGCCCGGCATGAGTCGCCCGTCTGAGAAGCGGCACGAGCTCGTCATAGGGAATGGTGAGTAGTCCCCGCGAATTGCGCTGCCCCTCGAGGCCGGGATACTCGTCGAAGCAGAAGGCGGTGCGCGTGTTCAGCGACCCGTCGGTGATCACCTTGAACGGGCCGACCTCGAGCAGCCCGTGCGTGCCCGCGACAAGCGCGCCCGTGACCAGGCCCGCGTCGATCGCGCGGTCGAGATGCTGCGGATAGATGCCGAACCGCACCCGCAACTCGGTCGACCCCGAGCGGATGCGACGGGTCCAGTCGTCGACGTTCCACGACATCTCGAGATCGACGACTCCCACGACTCCGCGGGCGGCGGCGGCTTTCGCGGTGTCCCGTACCCAGCCGTCGAGCGTCTGCGTCTCGACGGCGCCGAGGGTGCGGGTGACGGCGAAGCAGTCGTCCTCACGCAGAAGCCCCGTCGGATGATCCGCGCGGCCGTGCTGTGCCAGCGCGGCCGAGTTCAGCCAGCAGCAGTGCAGGTCGGCGCTGACGAGGATCACCGGGCGTGAGCCCGACACGTTATCGAGCAGAGCACGATGCGGAGCATCGGGCCAGAGCCCATCGCGGAAGCCGTAGCCGACCAGCGGGCCGCCATCCGTCTCAGCAGTCGCATCCTCGTGTCGGAGCCGCCCGGCGACGATCGCCACGGCATCAGCCGCCGACTCGGCCGCCGCGAGATCGAGCCGCCGCGACACGAGTGCCCACTGGGTGGCATGGACGTGCTTGTCCCACAGTCCGGGGATCACGAACCGTCCATCGAGATCGACGACGCGCGCGGACTGATCACGCGACAGCTCGCCGACCGGGCCGACGGAATCTATAAGACCGTCCACCACCCGCACGTCGACGCGTGATCCGCCCGGCAGCCTGCCGCCGGCCAGAAGCAGTGAGTCGATCACTTCTCTCCTCGTACTCGTCGCATCTCGGCCGCGAGCGCCTCGCTGGCGTAGGGTCCGTCGCCCTCGAGCTCGGAGATGATGCGATCGACCGTCTCGGCAGGCTTGTTCTGGCTCATCTTGCTCTTGGCCTCGATGCGTGTCGGAACCAGGCGGAATCCCACGGTGCCGGCGCTGATCGCGTCGGCGTATGCCGAGTCCGCGGCGGTTCCTCGCATCAGCCTCGGTGCGTCGACGTGCTGCTCGAAGTGCTCGACGAGCCGATCGAGAACGCGCAGGTTCTCGTCTGCGTCGAGGATCTCGGGAACGCCGGAGAGGTGCGCCGAGGTGAAGTTCCAGGTCGGAACCGCGAGGTCGGCGTCGTACCACGACGGCGAGATGTACCCGTGGGGGCCCTGCACGATCACCATGACCTCGTGAGCGCCGAGCTCGTGGAGCCTCTCGTCGGGGCGGCCCACGTGGCCGACGATGGCGAGCTCGTCACGCGTGTCGTCGAGAAGCACCGCGTAGTGCGATGCGACGAGGCCCTTCGACGTGTGGCTGACCAGGGTGATCCAGGGGTTCTGCTCGATGAGTCGGCGCAGCTCGGCCTCGTCGGTGAGGGTGAAGACGGGTGTTCTTCTCATGTCAGGCCTGGTCCTTCGGGCACCAGTACAGTTTCCTGCCGCCCATGATCTCGACGATGATGTTCGTTCCGCAGACGCGGCACGGCAACCCGTCCCGTTTGTACACCCAGTGCCGATCGTCGCGCTTGGCGAGCGCCTTGAGATAGTCGGCCTTCGAGAGCTTGTCCATCGTCATCATCTGGCCGGTCTCGACACCGATGGTGAGCAGTTTCGTCCAGTCCTTCCACAGCGCGCGAACCGTGTCCTCGGCAACGAGCTTGCCCGGGGTGTGCGGGTTGAGCCTGGCGCGGAACAGAAGCTCGGCCCGGTAGACGTTGCCGATGCCGCTCACGACCGACTGGTCCATGAGCAGTAGACCGATGGGGGTCTGCTTCTTGCGCACGGCCGCCGTGAAGCGTTCCTCGGCTGCGCGCCGGGCCTTCGGCGTGGTCTCGAGAAGCGGATCCGGCCCGGCCTTGGCGATCACGGCGGCGACCTGGGCCGCATCCAGAATCTCGCACGCGGTCGGGCCGCGCAGGTCGGCGACCGCGGTCTCGGTCAGCAGGCGCACCCGTACAGCTCCTACGGGCGCCGGCGGCCATTCGGTGATGTCGTCTCCGAGCTGCTCCTGCTCCGACATGCGCAGGCGGGCACGCCGTGGCGCACCGATGCTCGAGATCGAGTCCTCGCCGTCTTCATCGACGACCGTGCCCCGCTGGTTGGTCTGGCCCATACGCCCGTTCGCCGACACGATGGTGTCATCGCGCGTGATGTCTCCGGCGAAGTCCCACGCACCGTAGATGCCGAGGTGCACGCGCAGCCAGACCTCGCCGTCGAACTCGAGGAACATCTGCTTGCCGACCGCCTTCGCGTCGGTCATGGTGCGCCCGTCGAGAATGGCAGCCCCTTCGGCGAACCGGCCCTGCGGCGACCACGACTCGACGCGGCGACCGACGAAGTTGCGTGTGAACTGCCGGGTGATGCGATGTACGGAGTGTCCTTCGGGCATGGATCAGGCCGGGTCGACGACGTGTCCGGCGATGGCCCCCGTGGCCTCGTACTCCGCGAGCTGCGCGATGCGGCGCACGTGCCGCTCCTCGAACGAGAACGGCTCGGCGACGAAGGCGTCGATCAGGCTCATCGCCTCGTCGACGGTGTGCTGGCGCGCACCGATCGAGATGACGTTCGCGTCGTTGTGCTGTCGGGCGAGCACCGCGGTCGACAGGTTCCACACCAGTGCGGCCCGCACACCGGTCACCTTGTTCGCTGCGATCTGTTCGCCGTTGCCGGAGCCGCCGAAGACGACGCCGAGTGCCTCGACGCCCGCCTGCTGGTCGCGCACCACGGCCTGCGCCGCGTTGATGCAGAACGAGGGATAGTCGTCGATCGGGTCGTAGCTGGTCGGCCCGTGGTCGACCACGTCGTGACCGAGGGATGCGAGATGCTGCTGAATGGTCTGTGAGAAATCGAGTCCGGCATGATCCGTGGCGATATGGATGCGCATGGGATGAGTTTACTGAGGCCGCCCGGTCGCGAAGATAGGCTGGGAGGGTCACGCGCCGCGGGTCACGAGCCCGCGCGCCGCAAACTCACACGAGTACGAAAGAAGTCATCAGTGCCTGGAGAAAACCTCACCCGCATCGAGGCGCAGGAGCGCGCCGGAATCGTCAGCGTCTCGAGCTACGAGGTGGTGCTCGACCTCACGCAGGGCGCCGAGACGTTCCGGTCGACGACGACCGTGCGCTTCTCCGCCACCGCGGGTGCGTCGACGTTCATCGATTCGATCACCCGTTCGGTGCACTCGGTGACCCTGAACGGCCGGTCGCTCGACGTCGCGGCCGTGAATGACGGTGTGCGCATCCAGCTCGACGAGCTCGCCGACGACAACGTGCTCGTCGTCGATGCCGACGCCGAGTACACGAACACCGGAGAGGGACTGCACCGCTTCGTCGACCCCGTCGACGGCGAGGTCTACCTGTACAGCCAGTTCGAGGTGCCCGACTCGCGTCGGATGTTCGCCGTGTTCGAGCAGCCCGACCTCAAGGCGACCTTCTCGTTCACTGTCACCGCTCCCGCCTACTGGCAGATGGTCTCCAATCAGCCGACGCCGGAGCCCGTCGCGATCGACGGCACCGACAACGCCACCTGGACGTTCGAGCCCACCCCTCGCATCTCCTCGTACATCACCGCCCTCATCGCCGGGCCGTACGTGGTCGAGCGCAGCGAGCTCACCTCGAGCGACGGTCGAGTGATCCCGCTCGGTGTCTTCTCGCGCACCTCGCTCTCGCAGTACATGGACGCCGACTACATCTTCGAAAAGACCCGCCAGGGTTTCGAGTTCTACGAGAAGCAGTTCGCCTACCCCTACCCGTTCGACAAGTACGACCAGCTCTTCGTTCCCGAGTTCAACGCGGGCGCCATGGAGAACGCGGGCGCCGTCACGTTCACCGAGACCTACGTCTTCCGTTCGAAGGTCACCGACGCCGTGCGCGAGCGCCGCGTCGTCACCGTGCTGCACGAGCTCGCCCACATGTGGTTCGGCGACCTCGTGACCATGCGCTGGTGGAACGACCTCTGGCTGAACGAGTCGTTCGCCGAGTACATGTCGACCCTCGCCACCGCCGACGCGACGGAGTGGACAGAGGCGTGGGCCACCTTCGCCTCGACCGAGAAGAGTTGGGCCTACAGGCAGGACCAGCTGCCCTCGACGCACCCGATCGTCGCCACCATCAACGACCTCGAAGACGTGCAGGTCAACTTCGACGGCATCACCTACGCCAAGGGCGCGTCGGTGCTGAAGCAGCTCGTGGCCTGGGTGGGCCAGACGGAGTTCATGGCCGGTGTGGCCCGATACTTCGATGCGCACGCGTTCGGCAACACCGAGCTCGTCGACCTGCTGACCGAGCTCGAGACCACGAGCGGCCGCGACCTCGGCGAGTGGTCGAAGCTCTGGCTCGAGACAGCCGGGGTCAACACCCTGCGTCCCGAGATCGCGACAGACGAGAACGGCACGATCACCTCGTTCTCCGTTCTGCAGACGGCGATCGCCGAGTACCCCACCATTCGCCCGCACCGTCTCGCGATCGGCTTCTACTCGTTCGACGGTGACGCACTCGTTCGCACGAAGCGCGTCGAGCTCGACGTCGACGGCGAGCGCACCGAGGTCTCCGAGCTGGTCGGCGAGAAGCGCCCCGACCTCGTGCTGCTCAACGACGACGACCTGGCCTACGCCAAGGTGCGTCTCGACGACGCATCGCTCGCCGTCGCGGCCGAGAGCCTCGCCGCCGTCACGAGCCCGCTCGCCCGCGCCATCCTGTGGGGGTCGGCCTGGGACTCGACCCGCGACGCCGAGACCCGCGGACGCGACTTCGTGCGCCTCGTTCTCGCCAACGTCGCCACCGAGACCGAGAGCACCACACTGCGCACCGCGCTGAACCAGCTCGTGCTCACCAGCACGAACTTCATCGCTCCGGATGCCCGCACCGAGGTCATCGAGGTCGCCGCCGACGAGCTGTGGTCGCTCGCGCAGGCCGCCGACACGGGCAGCGACGCGCAGTTCCAGTTCGTGCGCTTCTTCGCCGCCCTTGCGTCGACCGACGAGCAGCTCGCGACCGTCGCGTCGCTCCGCAACGGGGAGACCGCGCTCGACGGACTCGAGATCGACACCGACCTGCGCTGGGAACTCCTCATCGCCCTCGTCGCCGGTGCGAAGGCCGGCCAGACCGAGATCGATACCGCCCTCGCCGACGACAACACGGCATCCGGAGCCCAGTCGGCCGCACACGCGGCCGCCGCGATCCCGACCGCCGAGGGCAAGAACGCGGCGTGGTCCTCGCTGGTCGACACCGACGAGGCCCCGAACGCCATCGTGCGCGCCACGGCCCTCGGCTTCCAGCGTGCGCACGACACGGCGCTCCTCGAGCCGTTCGTCGGCCGCTACTTCGACTCCCTCGTCACGATCTGGGAGACGCGGAGCTATGGCATCGCCTCATCGCTGATCAACGGGCTCTACCCCGCGGCGCTGGCGAACGTCGAACTCCGCGACGCCACGCGCGCCTGGCTCGACGCGAACTCGGAGCAGCCGCCCGCGCTGCGCCGTCTCGTCGTCGAGAACCTGGCCGGTGTGGATCGCGCGATCGCGGCGCAGGCGCGCGACGCCGACTAGTTTGGAGCGTTCCCTGAGACTGTGCCCTTCGACAGGCTCAGGGAACGGGCAGGGTCAGGGAATGGGCAGCGCACAGACAGCGCTGAACCTCGATCGATAGAGTGACGTGAATATGGATTGGAACGCATTCTGGACCGGCTTCAACGAGTTCATGCTCGTGTGGGGCACTCCCATCAACGTCGTGATCATCATCGTGCTCGCCTTCGTGATCCGGCTGGTGCTGATCTTCGTCATCAAACGCGTCGTGCAGCAGGTCGTCTCCGGCGTCAAGAAGAAACAGAACGTGCAGGACACGCAGGCGCTGATCGCCTCTCCCCTGGCCGCGGTGCGGGTGGTGCAGCGCACGCGCACGCTCGGCACCGTGCTGACGAACATCGTGAACGTCACGGTCGTCGTCGTGACGTTGATCCTGATCGTCACCACGATCGATCCGAACATCATCGGCTCCCTCGCGATTCTCACGGCGGCCCTCGGTGCGGGACTCGGCTTCGGGGCGCAGAACATCGTGAAGGACGTGCTCAACGGGCTCTTCATGGTGATGGAGGACCAGCTGGGCGTCGGTGATGTCGTCGACCTCGGGCCGGCCACCGGCGTCGTCGAGGCCGTGGGCATCCGGGTCACCCAGGTGCGCGACGTGAACGGCACGCTGTGGTTCGTGCGCAACGGAGAGATCCTGCGCGTCGGCAACATGTCGCAGGGCTGGGCCCGGGTCATCATCGACCTCGCCGTGCCCTACGACACCGACGTCGACGCCGTGCAGCAGAAGATGCTCGAGACCGCCGTCGAGCTGGCCGCCAACCCGAAGTACCGCAGCCTGATCATGGAGAAGCCGGAGATCTGGGGTCTGGAGTCGATCTCGGCCGAGGCCCTCGTCATCCGGCTCGTCGTGAAGACCCGCACGTCGTCGAAGGACACGGTCGCCCGAGAACTGCGGATGCGCCTCAAGCGCGCGCTCGACGAGATGGACGTGCGGCTGCCGGCCCTCAACAGCATCGTCCTCTCGGGTTTCGAGGGCGCAGCCAGCGTCTCCGGAGCCCGCACTCCGAAGACCAAGCCGGTTCCCCTCACGACCAGTGTCGACGAGAACACCACGAAGTCCGGCGAGACGGGCACGCGCCCGCCGAGAGCGACCCGGGCGCCCAAGAGCACGGAGAACTGACATGTCGATCCCCTCGGAACCGTCGCCGATCACCCTGCGGGTGTCGCAGAACGGCGACTCGGCGCTCTCCCGATCGTTCTACGACGAGGTCGGGGGGCGGGCCACGTTTGAGAAGCTCGTGCGAGCGTTCTACGCCGGCGTCGCGACCGACCCGGTGCTGGTCGAGATGTACCCGGAGGAGGACCACGAGGGTGCCATCCAACGCCTGACGGGGTTCCTCGAGCAGTACTGGGGCGGACCGGGAACCTACAGCGAGGAGCGCGGCCACCCCAGGCTGCGCATGCGGCACATGCCGTTCAAGGTCAACCCGGATGCCCGCGACCGCTGGCTCGCCCACATGCGCGTCGCGGTCGATTCGCTCGAGCTTCCGCCCCTGCAGGACGCTACGCTCTGGGGATACCTCGACAGGGCGGCGCACGCCATGGTCAATACCTTCGAGGAGTAGCGGGGCGCACAGCGGCCCTGAGCACACGGCCCGCGAGCATACGAGACGAAGGAGTCTTTGTGTCATCGACCAGAAGCGACGCGATCATCGTCGGGGCAGGCCTCGCCGGCCTCGTCACGGCATCCGAACTCATCACCGCGGGCAAGCGGGTGACCATCGTCGAGCAGGAGCCCGCCGCATCCCTCGGCGGGCAGGCCTGGTGGTCGTTCGGCGGACTGTTCCTCGTCGATTCGCCCGAACAGCGCAGGCTCGGCGTGCACGACTCCGCCGAACTGGCCCGCCAGGACTGGTTCGGCAGCGCCGACTTCGACCGCGAGGAGGACGCGTGGCCCAGAAAGTGGGCCGAGGCCTACCTCGAGTTCGCGGCTGAGGAGAAGCGCGCCTGGCTCCATTCCCTGGGCGTGCGGTTCTTTCCCGTCGTCGGCTGGGCCGAGCGCGGGGGTTACACGGCCAACGGCCACGGCAACAGCGTGCCCCGGTTCCATATCGTCTGGGGAACCGGTCCGGGTGTGCTCGCCCCCTTCCTGCGCATTCTCGAGGACGGGATCGCGCGCGGCCTCGTGACGATGCTGCACCGGCATCGCGTCGACGAGCTCGTCACGAGAGACGGCTCGGTCGTGGGCGTCCGCGGCTCCGTGCTGGTCGACGACGACGCAGCGCGGGGCGCGTCCAGCTCGCGGGAGGTGGTCGACGACTTCGAGCTCGAGGCCCAGGCCGTCATCGTGACGAGCGGCGGCATCGGCGGCAACCACGAGCTGGTGCGCGCGAACTGGCCCGAACGGCTGGGCACTCCCCCGGCGACGATGCTCTCCGGGGTTCCGGCGCACGTCGACGGGCGCATGCTCGCCATCTCCGAATCGGCAGGCGCCCAGCTGATCAACGGCGATCGCATGTGGCATTACACCGAGGGCATCACCAATTGGGATCCGGTCTGGCCGTCGCACGGCATCCGGATTCTGCCGGGGCCGTCGTCGCTCTGGCTGGATGCGACCGGACGGCGGCTGCCCGTGCCCCTGTTCCCCGGATTCGACACGCTGGGCACCCTCGAGCACCTGCGCACGACCGGATACGACCACAGCTGGTTCGTGCTGACGCAGAAGATCATCGAGAAGGAGTTCGCCCTGTCGGGCAGCGAGCAGAACCCCGACCTCACCGACAAGAACCTGCGACTGCTCGCGAAGCGCGTCGCGCCGGGCGCTCCGGGGCCCGTTGAAGCCTTCAAGCGCAAGGGCGTCGACTTCGCCGTGGCGCCGACCCTGCCCGAGCTCATCGAGTCGATGCAGGCCCTGTCGCCGCCCGGAGTCCTCGACGGCGCGCGCGTCGAGAGCGAGGTTCTCGGTCGCGACAGGGAGATGGCGAACGACTTCACGAAAGACGCGCAGGTCAACGCGATCCGCGGCGCCCGCCGTTACCGGGGCGACAGGCTGATCCGAGTCGCGACGCCGCACCGCCTGCTCGATGCCAAGGCCGGCCCGCTGATCGCCGCGAAGCTGCACGTGCTCACCCGCAAAAGCCTGGGCGGCATCGAGACGAACCTCGCGGGCCAGGCCATGGATGCGCAGGGTCGGGCGATTCCCGGCCTCTACGCGGCGGGCGAGGCGAGCGGGTTCGGTGGCGGAGGCATGCACGGCTATCGCTCGCTCGAGGGTACCTTCCTCGGCGGATGCCTGTTCTCCGGACGCCAGGCCGGTCGCGCGGTCGTGGCGCAGCTCTGAGCGCCGCTCAGAGCGTGAGACAGGGTCAGCGGGTAAGGACGTGCCCGCGGCGGGTCGAGACGCGCGTCCAGGCACCCGACACGAGGATGCGGGCGGGCTCGTCGGTGCGCAGGAAGCCCAAGCTGTCGGCGGCGAGACCGACGCCCGCGGGAATCGGGGGGACGACATCCGGAATCGCCCGACCCCACACCTCGGCCCGCACCTTGTGCACGAGCTGCTCGCCCGTGTCGGGCGGCAACGCGGCGGCGACCTCGGCCACGCCGGCTCTGGCCGCGGCCTCGAGCACCGGTGCCGGCACTTCTCCGACCGGAAGCCAGCCGCCCCGGGGCGGAGAGATGCCGACCCACGCCGGCGAGGACTCGGGCGGCGGAATGAGCACGCCGATGGGTCCGTCGTCGGCGTTGACGGTGACCGAGAGCAGGGCGAGCCGATCGAGCAGCTGGCGGGCCGACACGACCACGTCGAACGACGCGGTCTCGGCCAGGGCGAACGTGCGGAGCCCCAGCACGGTGGGAGCGTTGTCGAGGAGCCCCCGCGGGTGCAGCACGGGCGCGTACACGGCCAGCACACCGGATCCGCCGATGAGACGCACCCCGCCCTGGTCGAGCCTGGCCGCACGGCCGAGGAACACTTTGAGGTCGCCGAGCGACGGCGAATCGACGAGCGCGAATGACTGAACCATCTCGCTGTCTAAACTACTTCACTGGGAACCCCGATATTGGAGGCCGCATGACCGACGAAATCCGTGCTACGCCGTTGGAAGGGCTTCTCACGGCCCTCGACCTCACCGACACCGGCGCGCGCACGAACGAAGACATCTTCACAGGACCGTCGCAGTGGATGCCGCAGGGTCGCGTCTTCGGCGGACAGGTGCTCGCGCAGTCGATCACCGCCGCCATGCGCACGGTCGACGAGGAGCGGGTCGTGCACTCGATGCACGGGTACTTCCTGCGCCCGGGCGATATCGACAAGCCCATCACCTTCGCCGTCGACCGCATCCACGACGGACGCTCGTTCGCGACGCGGCGCACGCAGGCGTACCAGGACGGCATCCCGATCCTGTCGCTCATCGCCTCGTTCCAGACCGAAGACGAGGGACTCGACCACCAGATCGACATGCCCGCCGGCATCCCGCAGCCCGAGGACATCCCCAGCACGGCGGAACGGCTGGCGGGCATCGACCACCCCGTGGCTCGATTCTGGGCGACCGAGCGCCCCTTCGACATGCGTCACGTCGACTCGCCGATCTACCTCTCGGTCGAAGGCGAACCCGTCGGCCACCAGGCAGTCTGGATGAAGACGCTGGGCGCCCTGCCCGACGACCCGAACCTGCACCGCGCCGCGCTCGCCTATGCGAGCGACTACACGATCCTCGAGCCGATCTACCGCCGGCACGGCATCGCGTGGGTGACCCCGGGCCTCAAGACCGCGAGCCTCGATCACGCCATGTGGTGGCACCGCTTCGGTCGCGTCGACGAGTGGATGCTGTACGTGCAGGAATCGCCGAGCGGCCACGGCGGGCGCGGGCTCTCACTGGGACGCATCTACTCGCGCGACGGTGTGCTGCTCGCCAGCGTCGCCCAGGAGGGCATGGTGCGCGTTCCGGCTAGCGGGCGCGCTTCGTGAATTCGACCGGCGCGTCGAGATAGGGCTCCCACGCGGCACGTTCGACATCGTTGATGCGCCGCGGACGCTGGGTCGTGGCGTCGACCAGCACGATCGTCGTCGCGGCCCGGGTGAACAGCACATGCGGTTCGACTCCGACCGGGCTGCACACCTCGTAGCAGACCTCGAGGCTCGCCCCTCCGAGCCGTCCGATCCACAGCTGGATGTCGACGGGCTGTCTCAGATAGGGCACCGGCGCGAGATACTCGATCTCCTGGCGCGCGATCAGCGTGAGCGTGTCGGAGCCGGGACGCCCGTCGAGCACCGCCGTCGATGCGCCCGCCGCGGACTCTACCGCTCCCGGGTCCGGTGTCCAGAACGCCTCGATGCGCGCCTCTTCGAGGAGGCGCAGCATCTCGGCGTTGTTGACGTGTCCGTAGGCGTCGAGATCGGACCAGCGCAGGCGGATCGGAACGTGCAGGCGCATCGAGACCGTGCTCAGTCGCGGGTGAGCTTGCGGTACGCCGACCTGTTCGGCTTCGCCGCGTCCGGACCGAGTCGCTCGATCTTGTTCTGCTCGTAGGATTCGAAGTTGCCCTCGAACCAGTGCCAGTTCGACGGCGCCTCTTCGGTGCCCTCGTAGGCGAGGATGTGCGTGGCGATGCGGTCGAGGAACCACCGGTCGTGTGTGATGACCACGGCGCAGCCGGGGAACTCGAGGAGTGCGTTCTCGAGGCTCGACAGGGTCTCGACGTCGAGGTCGTTCGTCGGTTCGTCGAGGAGCAGGAGGTTTCCGCCCTGCTTCAGTGTGAGCGCCAGGTTCAGGCGGTTGCGCTCTCCACCCGAGAGCACACCGGCCTTCTTCTGCTGGTCGGGGCCCTTGAAACCGAACTGCGACACGTAGCCGCGCGACGGGATCTCGGTCTTGCCGACCTGGATGTAGTCCTGCCCGTCGGACACGACCTCCCACAGCGTCTTCTGAGGGTCGATTCCGCCCCTGTCTTGGTCGACGTAGGAGATGTCGACCGTCTCGCCGATCTTGAGGTTTCCGGAGTCGAGGGGCTCGATTCCCGTGATCGTCTTGAAGAGCGTGGACTTGCCGACGCCGTTCGGGCCGATGACGCCGACGATGCCGTTGCGCGGCAGGGTGAAGCTGAGGCCGTCGATCAGCACGCGATCGCCGAAGCCCTTCTTGAGGTCTTTGGCGTCGATGACCTGCGAACCCAGTCGCGGGCCGACGGGGATGACGAGTTCTTCGAAGTCGAGTTTGCGCGTCTTCTCGGCCTCCGCCGCCATCTCCTCGTAGCGGGCGAGGCGGGCCTTCGACTTGACCTGGCGACCCTTGGCGTTCGATCGCACCCATTCGAGCTCGCTCGAGAGCCTCTTTGCGAGCTTGGCGTCTTTCTTACCCTGCACCTGCAGGCGCTCCTGCTTCTTCTCGAGGTAGGTCGAGTAGTTGCCCTCGTAGGGGTAGAGCTTGCCCCGGTCGACCTCGGCGATCCATTCGGCGACGTGGTCGAGGAAGTACCTGTCGTGAGTGACGGCGAGCACGGCGCCCGGGTACTTCGCGAGGTGCTGCTCGAGCCAGAGCACGCTCTCGGCGTCGAGGTGGTTGGTGGGCTCGTCGAGAAGGAGGAGGTCGGGCTTCTGGAGGAGCAGTTTGGTGAGGGCCACGCGGCGCTTCTCACCACCGGAGAGGTTCGCGACGCTGTAGTCGCCGGGCGGCGTACGGAGCGCATCCATCGCCTGTTCGAGCTGGGAGTCGAGATCCCACGCGTCGGCGGCGTCGATCTCCTCCTGCAGCGTGCCCATCTCCGCGAGGAGAGCGTCGAAGTCGGCGTCGGGCTCGGCCATCGCGAGGCCGATCTCGTTGAAGCGGTCGACCTTCTGCTTGATCGGGCCCACACCCTCCTGCACGTTCTCGAGCACCGTCTTGGTCTCGTCGAGCTCGGGCTCCTGCATCAGGATTCCGACGCTGAAGCCGGGGGTCAGACGAGCCTCGCCGTTCGACGGCGTGTCGAGTCCGGCCATGATCTTGAGGATCGTGGACTTTCCGGCACCGTTGGGGCCGACGACACCGATCTTCGCGCCCGGCAGGAACGCCATCGTGACGTCGTCGAGGATGAGCTTGTCTCCCACGGCCTTGCGGGCGCGGACCATCGAGTAGATATATTCGGCCATTCGACCAGTCTATGGTCTCTTCGCGTCGACCGAATCGGGTCAGAAGTCGATGGGGCGCGTCTGGCCGATGAAGCATTTGCCCGTCGAGAGCGGCGCAGCGATGATGCTGGTGTACCCGCCGACGGTGCCCCACTGGCCGATGATGCATGCGTCTGGCGCACGCACGGAGAACTGCACGGAGTCGGCCTTGACGCCTACCGTTGTGATGTCGGGCGTCAACTCCATGACCTCGACGACGAAGCCTCCGGCGCGAAGCGAGTTGATGAAGGCCGGGCCGTCGGGCTGTCCGCCGGCCGCGGCGATGGCCTGGTTGTTGAGGTAGTCGAAGTACGGCTTGTTCTCGGCGGCCGTTCCGTTCGGCACGAGCGCCGGCGGCGGCGCGTCGGATGCTGTGGGTGTCGGAGTCTCGGACACCGCAGGGGCACTCGACGCGGCCGTGGACGTCGGCGTGGACTCCGGAACGCACCCCGTGAGGACGAGGGCGAGAGCCCCCGCCGCCAGGACGGCGGCCACTGCTGTCGCGCCTCGTCGTCGTGTTCCGGTGCTGCCGGTCGCCGTGCGCGTCACTATGCCCTCTTTCGCTGTGTCCCCCGTATGCCCCCACCGATTCTAGGTGAGGGCTTCCGGGAGGCTGCAACGGCACGGCGGATTCACCGGTTCGTCGCACGAATCAGAAGGGGACCTTCTCCTCCTCGGCGATCTCGGAGACCGAATCGTCGTTCTGCTCCGAGGCGGGCGTCTCATACGAGGCCTCGTCGCTCGCGACCGGGGTCGACCAGACGTCGTGCCCGGCGTCGTGCCCGGCGTAGGACGAGTCCGCGGCCGACGGATCGGGCTCTGGACCGGTGTCGCCGACGGAGCCGCCCGACTCGCCGACCGGTGCGGCCGCCTTCAGCCGGGTGAAGTGAGACACCCCGAACGCGAGGTCGTGGCCGATGGAATCGACATCGACCTCGATGGCGGTGCCGCGCTTGTCGCCGCTGGTCCAGTTGCGCACGCGAAGCCGCCCCGTGAGCACGATGTGGTTGCCTACCTGGAGCGAGTTGGCCACATTGTTGGCCATCCACCGATAGGCGTTGACGGTGTACCAGTTGGTGTCGCCATCGACCCAGGTCGAGGTGGCTCGGTCGAATCGCCTCTGGCTCGAGGCCAGACGGAAGTTGGTGACCGTGAGGCCGGTACTGGTTCGAACGTTTTCGGGTTTCGTTGCCACGACGCCTGTCAGCGTCACCGTGTCTGTCACGTCATTCTCCTTGTCTCGATGGATGGGCCGGCGCGAGACCGGCACTCGTGCCAGTTGATTCCGGCCTCGCACCGGTTGCACCAGAATCGCTCCCTCGCACGGCGTACGGCGGCGGGATCCGAGATCTGTGCACAGCTCGCGCTTCGTCGGACCGGAGGAGGAGAGGTCGACTCGTCTCACCCGTGCGCGTGCCCTACGGTGTATCCGTGACCTACAACGCCGAGGACAGCCGCTACGACTCGATGCAGTACAACCGCACGGGGCGCAGCGGCCTGAAACTGCCCGCCCTCTCTCTGGGCCTCTGGCACAATTTCGGGGACACCAGGCCCCGGCAGACGCAGCGCGACATCGTTCACCGGGCCTTCGACCGCGGCGTCACGCACTTCGACCTCGCGAACAACTACGGACCGCCCTACGGCTCAGCCGAGGCCAACTTCGGACGCATCCTCGCAGACGACCTCGCCTCCTACCGCGACGAACTCGTCATCTCGTCGAAGGCCGGATACGACATGTGGCCGGGTCCGTACGGCGATTTCGGCTCGCGCAAGTATCTGCTGGCCTCCCTCGACCAGAGCCTCGGCCGTCTCGGCCTCGACTATGTCGATATCTTCTACCACCACCGTCCCGACCCCGAGACGCCGATCGAGGAGACCGCCGCCGCCCTCGCCACCGCGGTGGCCCAGGGCAAGGCACTCTACGTGGGCGTCTCCAACTACTCCCCCGACGACACGCGCCGCATGCACGCGGCGCTGGCCGAGCATCGGGTGCCCCTCCTCATCCACCAGCCTCGCTACTCGATGTTCGACCGTCACATCGAGCACGAGGGGCTTCTCCCCGTGCTCGACGAGCTCGGAATCGGAGGCATCGTCTTCTCCCCGCTGGCGCAGGGCCTGCTGACGAACCGCTACCTCACCGGATCGGTCCCGGAAGGATCCAGGGCGGCGACCAGCCGGTTCCTGCCCGAGTCGCGAATCGACGAGGGCTACCTGTCGCGGGCGCGAGCGCTCGACGCCGTCGCACGGGACCGCGGGCAGACCCTCGCCCAGCTCGCACTCACCTGGGTGCTCCGCCAGCCCCAGGTGACCAGCGCGATCATCGGCGCATCCAGCGTCGACCAGCTCGACCAGAATCTCGACGCCCTGCAGGCCGATCCGCTCAGTGCTGCCGAGCTGGAGCTGATCGAGCCGCACGCGGTGCACGGCACCGGTCTCTGACGCGGCACTGTCGGTGGCTGGTCCTAGCCTCTTCTCATCACGAGAATGCCGGGCCGGCGCGAAGACAGGAGCAGCAATGATCAGCACATCCACCACCACTGCGTCCACCACCACCGCGACGTCGCTTATCGCCCTGCGACCGGGCTTCTGGCGGGTGGTGCACCCCGCCGGTCACGTGCTGGGGTACATCGAAGAGGTCAGCTCGGGCGCGGCACACCAGTTCTCCGCGCGCCGACTTGTGGCGAACACCACCCGGCTGGTCGACATCGGCGATTTCTGGTCATTCGAGAGCGCTCGAGCCTGCTTCGCCTGATCGATGCACCACGAATAGATCTCTCCTCGGCTCGTCGCGACGGCCTGCCCACGATCTTCGACGTAGTCTTCGCCTCATGGAATGGTGGAACGACTTCGCAGACTGGTTTACTTCGAGCGACGGACGCTTCGTCGTGTCGGGCATTGTGCTGCCCGCTGTGGCGATCATCGTGGCCGCGCTGCTCGGGGCCTGGATCGCGAGCAGCTCGATCAAACGGCTGCTCGCCAAGCACGACCGCGAGATCAAGGTGGCGGCGATCGCCTCGCTCATCGACTCGGCCCAGCAGGCCTCCGTGTGGAACTCGCTGACGCCGCAGGAGCAGATCATGTCCGACCGCGCCGTCGGGCAGGCCGACATCCAGATCCGGCTCCTCCCGATCAAGGGGTCCGCCGTCGCTGCCGACTGGGCCGCCCATTCGCTTGCCGACATGCGACGCAACTCCGCCACCTTCGGCTACCAGGTCGAGCCCGCGGTCATCGAGTTCCGAGACCGTCTCATCGAATGGCAGGAACGCCCCGGCCGCAGCCGCAAGGTCTTCCAGGGCGACCTCGATCGCTGGAGGGCCGAGGACGACGACGCCGAGAGGCAGCTCCTCCGCCAGCAGGAGGAGTGGGTCGCCCAGCAGCACCACGAGCAGCACAGCCGTCCCGAGGCCGAGGCGACGACCGTCATCACGCCGACCGCACCGGCAGCGACCGCGCGCATCGAGGCCCCGATCGAGACGCCCGAGCAGCAGGCCGCGCGCGACGAGACGAAGCGCGTGCTCGAGAATCTGAACGCGGTCGAGCGCCACGTCGAGTCCCGAGACGACGGCACGACGCCGCCTCCGGTCAACGCCTTCCCGCCGCGTCGGGCGTCAGAGAACGACTAGACATCACACCCGGCTGACGGCAGCGTCCGTCAGTATCCCGAGAAGGCGTCGGTGACGATGCGGCGCACCTTCAGCCGGCGCAGTGCGGTGCGAACCGCGCCCACGAGCCGCGGCGGACCGGAGACGAACGCGATTCTCTCGCGCACGTCGGGCACCTGCTCTTCGATGAGCTCGCCTGTCAGACGGCCCGAGCCGGCGTAGGTCCAGCTGTCGGTGAGGGACTCCGGCTCACGGGGCGCGACGAGCACGACCCGCACGCCCAGTCGCTGCAGGGCATCGGAGTAGGCGAACTCCTCGTGCGCCCTGATGGCGTAGACGAGCACCAGGTCGCGCGAGACACCCGCCGCAGCGTCGTGCTCCAGCTGGCTGATGAACGGCGTGATGCCGATGCCGCCGGCGACGAGCAGTACCGGCTTCGATGCATCGCCGGGAAGCAGGAAATCGCCCGCGACGAGGTTCGCCCGCACAGACTGCGACGGCTTCAGCGACGCCAGCGCGCGTTTGAAGCTCGACGGCGATTCGCCCATGCGTACTCCAACACGGACCTCGTGCGGGTTGCTCGGAGCGGACGCGATGCTGAACACCCGTCGCGTTCCCGACGAGTCGGCGCCGGAGTGGGGAATCGAGAGCTCGATGTACTGCCCGGCCCGGAACGACACCGGCCGCTTCGACGAGAAGACGAACTCCGTCGTCGAGGGGGTGAGCTTCGTCGCGCGTTCGAACGACAGCGACAGCCCGCGGCGCTGTCCGACGAGGAACGCCAGCAGATTTCCGACGACCAAGGCGAGCTCGGGGCTGCTGTACAGCGGGCCCACCGAGAAGGGAATGGAGAAGAGCAGCGCGACGATGCCGGCGAGCACGAGCCTCTGCCACAGGCGTGGCGGCAGAGTCAGCGGCTCGCTGAGCATGAACCCGGCCAGGAACACGAGCGGGGTGGATCCGAGAGCGTAGACGAGGGCGTCGGGCAGGGCGAGTCCGAACGAGGACTGCACGATCGTCACGACCACGGTGGCCAGCACGATGAAGGTGAGGCCCATCGGAAGCTGGCGAGTGCGGTAGAGCACGAGAAGGGCGCCGATCGCGACGGCGGGCAGCAGCACGGGTGTGCCCACCCACCAGACGGATGCGTTGAGCCCGGTCAGCGTGATGATGACGGCTCCGATGGCGGCCGGGTTGAAGATGTGGCGTCCGCGCCAGGCGAGCACGTACTTCGAGGCCACCGCGATCGCGGCGACAAGGGCGACGGTCAGCAGCTCCTGGCCGTCCGTCGTGGGGAAGAACAGGAAGAACAGCAGGAGTCCGGTGATGATCGACGACTCCGTGTGCGGCCTCACTCGGAAGAGCAGGGCCATGACGCGGTTGGCGACGACGCAGGAGACCAGGACGGTCGCCAGAGTCGCCAGCAGCGCGAGCGGCTCGAAGCCGAGAACGCCGACGAGACTCTCGACGAGCGCCACGAGCACGATCGCGGCCAGCGCGAGACTGACGAGGCGATACATCTGAACCTTGCCCAGCAGGGCATCCAGTCGAGCCATCAGGAGAAGACCTCTCCCCGCAGAGTGCGGGATCGTTCGGCGATTCCGTTCGAGTGCATGCGCACCCAGTCGAAATCGAAGTGGGGGGCCAATCGGGCGGGCGGAACGAAGAACAGGGCGGTGGCGAGGCCGTCGGCCAGGAGCCCGTTCTTCGCGATCGCCCAGGTCGCGATGATGTCGGATGTCGGTGCGCCCGTGCGTCCGTCGAGAATGTGGTGCAGACCTTCGCCCCACACGCGGCGGTTCGAGCCGGATGCGCACAGGGACTCGTTCCCGAGTGTCACGACCCCGATCGCCTTGCTCGGGTCGAAGGGATGCTCGAGGCCGACGCGCAGGGGCTCACCCCTGTTCACGAGGTCTCCGCTTGCGTCGATGACGAAACTCTCCACGCCGGAATCCACGAGCACCTCGGCGACGAGGTCGATGAGGTATCCCTTGCCAGCCGCGCCCACGTCGATGACGGTGGGAGCGGTCGTGGTAACGCTCGCGCCTACTCGGCTGACCGCATCCGGCCATCGCGCAGGAACGACCCGACCGGGCCCGGCCGTGAGGCTGTAGGCGCTGTCGTAGCCGAGGTGCTCGAGCGAACGGCCGACGAGCGGCGTCACCGCTCCCTCGCTGACCTCGTCGAGCAGGTCGTAGAGGTCGAACAGCTCGGCCGCGTCGTCGGGAAAGTCGACCGTTCCCGGAGCCTCGGCCAGCCTCGCGACGAGGGAGTCGGGGCGGAACCGCGAGTATGCACGGTCGAAAGCCTCGACACGGCCTCGCACCCGATCCCCGACGAGCCCTGAGAGCTCGTCGGGGGTGTCGATCTGCCAGGCCGTGCCGATTCCTTCGAAACGGAGATTAGACGGCGGCATCGGCCTTGATCTGGTCGACGGCGTCGTTGAAGCCACCGCTCGTCAGAGATGAACCGGCCACCTTCGACACGGAGATGTCGTCGATGCTCTTGCCGACGACGACGGCAGCGATACCGTCGGCGAATTCGCCCTGGTACTTCTTGCCGTTGGGGTTCGTGGATTCGGGGGTGACCGTGACGGCCGTGATGACGTCATCGGCGAGGGTCAGCGAGACGGAGACGTGCTCCTCGCCGCCCGGCGAGGTGTACTCGCCCTCGGCCGAGTACTCGCCGTCGGCGTAGACCGACGACCCTGCGGCAGCGGGGGTGGACTCCGTCGAGTCGGTGCCCGCCTCGGTCGAGCTTGTGGGTGTAGCGACGGGCGTGCTCGCCGAATCGGTGCTTGCGGCCTCGGTCGAGCAACCGGTGACGACACCGAGGAGCGAGAGTCCGGCAAGGGCGGTGACAGCGGTTTTCTGGTGGCGGGTGATCATTGTTCTCTCCATCAGTCGGGATGTACACGGCAAGTACGTACGTCTTAGACCCTAGGGGCGTGACTCTTGCGGCTTCTCTGTGAGGACTGTGGAAATCCTGAGAATAGTTGAAGCGACAACTAATGAGCCGAACTCATGGTTGTCCACACGGCGACGAATAAGGTGCCCCCGGTAGGAATCGAACCTACGACCAAGAGATTAGAAGGCTCTTGCTCTATCCACTGAGCTACGGAGGCGTGCGCGCCACGACGGCGAGGCGCTTCTACGATAGCGCGTCAGGCTGTGACGAGCGCGATGATGGCCACGACGAGGGAGACCGCAGCGAGCAGCAGCGAGACGCCGATCAGAACGGCGTGCACCTTGAGGAAGGTCGTCGCCCTGCCCGAGGAGTCTCGCGCCCGGGGATCCTTGCTGATGCGTGCATAGAACCGCGGCCACACGAGCGCGTTCCAGAGGGCGTTGACCAGAAGCAGGATGGCGAGAGTGATGATCATCGCGTCCATCCTACGATTCTCAGCACACGGATAGGATTGCGCATATGGCTTCACTCACGGATCGTCTCGTCTGGATCGACTGCGAAATGACGGGACTCGACCTCAGCGTCGATGAGCTCGTCGAAGTGGCCGTCGTCATCACCGATTTCGACCTCAACATCATCGATCCCGGGTTCGCGATCGTGATCAAGCCCGATGACTCGGCGCTCGAGAACATGAACGACTTCGTGCGCGACATGCACGCGTCCAGCGGTCTCGACCAGGAAATCCCGAACGGCGTGAGCCTGGCAGAGGCCGAGTTCCAGGTGCTCGAGTACATCCTCAAGTACGTGCCCACCGGCCAGCAGGCACCGCTCGCCGGAAACACCATCGGCACCGACCGCGCATTCCTCGCCAAGTACATGCCGCGCGTCGACGGCCACCTGCACTACCGCAGCGTCGATGTCTCGAGCATCAAAGAACTCGTGCATCGGTGGTTCCCCCGGGTGTACTACAACGCACCGAAGAAAGACGGCGGCCATCGCGCCCTCGCAGACATCCTCGAGTCGATCCGCGAGCTCGGCTACTACCGCAAGGGCGCCTTCGTGGCCGAGCCCGGACCGGCCACCGACGACCTGAAGCAGCTTTCCTCGACGATTGTGCGCGAGTTCGCCGCCGGTCTGTAGTAGAGTCTTCTTCTGTCGCTTCGATGAGTTCTCGTCGAGTGGCACATGGTGGATATAGCTCAGTTGGTAGAGCGCTGGCTTGTGGAGCCGGATGTCGCGGGTTCGAGCCCCGTTATTCACCCCAGAGAGAAAGGCCCGGGTCGATCACGATCCGGGCCTTTGTCGTATCCCGCGCGTATCAGTCCGAAGGAGAGCCCTCCGTGCACGACATCGACGCCGAGCAGTTCGAGGCGCTCGTGGTGGCCGAACTCGATCTCCTGCCCGACGACATGATCGACGGACTCGAGAACGTGGTCTTCGTGGTCGAGGACAGGCCGGAGGACGGCTCCCTCGACCTGCTGGGCCTCTACGACGGCGTCGCGCTGACGGAGCGGGGGCAGTACGGATTCGGCGAGATGCCCGATCGCATCGTGCTCTACCGCGAGCCGCTGCTCGAACTCGTCGACGACCTCGACGAGCTGAAGGAGCAGATCCACGTGACCCTGGTTCACGAGATCGCCCACTTCTACGGCATCGACGACACCAGACTTCACGAACTCGGCTGGGGCTGACCGGCGATCCACCGACACCCGGTTAGCCTTGGCCCATGGCTCGATCAGCGGCATCACGAATCAACCGGGCTCTGGGCATCGCGCTCGTGGCCATCCTGATCCTCGCCATCGGGCTGTACGGGCCGGCGACGCTCGTGGGTCCGCTCCCCCGCACCGAGGCCGTGATCGACGACGCCTCCGACATCGTTCCGACTCGCGGCGCGCCGACCGTCTCGCAGAACGGCGCGAGCGCGATCGCCACGGCCGACGGATCGGTGCTGGCATCCGGGGGCGACACCGCTGCTGTTCCCCTGGGAGGCGTGACGAAGGTGATCACCGCTCTCGTCGTGCTCGACGAGAAGCCGATCGAGGCCGGCAAGCCGGGGCCGTCGATCGTCGTGACCGCGGAGGACTACGCGGGCTACGTCACCTACATCTCCGAAGCGGCGCGCTCGATCTCGCTCATCGCCGGCGAGACCTGGACCGAGCAGCAGTACCTGCAGGCCATGCTGCTGGGTTCGAGCAATACCCACGCCGATGCGCTCGCACGGTGGGCGTTCGGGTCGGTCGACGACTACGTCGTGGCCGCGAACGCCTGGCTGGCCGCGAACGGATACCCGGGCACGACCGTGGTCGACGCGACCGGACTGGCCGAGGGATCACTGGGCACGGCATCCGACCTCGCCGCCCTGGCGTCACGCGCCTTCGGCGACCCCGTGATCGCCGACATCATGAGCCGCGACAGCGTGGTCGTCGCGGGCAATCGGCCGGTCGCCAACGTCGCGGCATACCGCGCCGAAGACGGCATAACGGGCCTGTCGCGCAGCTTCACCGACGCGGCGGGGCTGTGCTTCCTGTTCCGACTGACCGTCGGCACGGGCGACGACGCCGTCCCGCTGTACGGCGCCTTCCTGCGCGAACCCGATTACGAGACACTGGATGGCGACCTGACGACGCTCGTCTCGAGCGCGGCCGAAACACTCACCGAGACGGTGCTCGTCGCCGAGGGCGACGAGCTGGTGACGTACACGACCCCCTGGGGCGACGAGGCCCACGGGGTGGCCGTGACCACGAAATCCGAGCTGATCTGGTTGACGACACCGGTCACGAAGACGATCACGGTGGAGCCGGTGACGACGGCGGCCAAGGGGACGCGCGTCGGTCAGGTGACGTTCCACACGCCCACGGGAGACGTGACCGTGCTGCTCGAGCTCGACAGGCGCATAGCCGATCCGGGGCCGGTCTGGCGAATGACCCATCCGGCTCCCGTGATCGACGCCTTCATCCGATCTCGAACCGACTCCGAGTAGGGGCCGGTTGCGGGCGGTACGACCCTAGTGGTCGTCTCCGATGTCGCCCGTGCGAACGGTGGGATCGGAGTCAGCCGCGTCGAAGGAGTACTTCACGGTGAGGTGGCCTTCGACCTCCTCGGTGTCTCCCGACTCGTACCAGAACGTCGACTCGAGGCCTCCGACGGCGCCGAGCGCGGGGAACCGCGTGTCGAACTCGCCGTCGATGAACGCGCGCTCCTCGGTCTGTCCCTCGAGGGGACCGTCCAGGTACAGGGCTGTGTAGGTTTTCTCAGTCATGGCTCCACCGTAAACCGTCAGGCTGCATTCAGCTCTCAGCCGCGGCCGTGTGCGAAATCTGCTAGGACCCGTCGAGCCTGAGGTCGGCCCACGACTCGGGAGATTCGCGAGCGACGAACGACTCCCACTGCCGCTGCCACTCGTCCCAGTGCGGCTCGTACGTCTCCCCGTCGCGCTCCAGGGCCCGTCGTTTGCGCACCTCGTCCGGCGCATCCAGCCAGATCCGCACGTCTGCGAGCCGCGCGTTCGCCCGGGTGAGCACTCCGCAGCCCTCGATCAGAAGCGGGCGATCCGGGTCGACCTCGTGCCATTCGGCCGGAGCGTCGGCGCTCCAGTCGAAGCGTTGCCAGCGTGCGGCCCTGTGATCGGCGAGAGGTTCGAGAATGAACCGCTGCACATGTTCTCCCGCCGCACGGAGGCCGCCCCACCCCGGGTAGATGTCGTCGAGCCGCACGAGCTGCGGCCGCACGGGACCCGGCCACCCGGCCACCAGCCGATCGGCGAGAGTGCTCTTTCCGGCTCCGCTGGGGCCGTCGAGCAGAACGACGTTGCGAATGCTCATCCGACGATGAAGTTCCAGGTTCCGAAGACCACCGCGACGGTGATCGCGATGGCGGCGATCGCCGCGCCGATGGCGATCAGGGCGATCTCGCGCCATCCGAACACCGACTCCCGCGCCCAGGTGCGCGGCGTGTCTCCCCCGAAGCCGCGGGCCTCCATCGCGGTGGCGAGCTTGCTGCCGCGTCTGATCGACAGCACGAGGAGCGCGAAGGCCTGCGACAGAAGGCGACGGATGCGCCCCCGGTCGCCCACCCCCCTGGCTCGACGGGCGAGCTCGAGTGAGCGCCAGTCGTCGAGGAACAGCCCCACGAGCCGGAGGCCCGCGAGCGCGCCGAGCACGAAGCGGCTCGGGAGATGCCAGACCTGGGCGAGCCCGTCTGCGAGGTCGGTCGGGTCGATGGTCACGAAGAGCACGATGGCGGGAAGGCCGATCGCCAGCACACGCAATGCGGTGGCGATGGCCAGCGAGACCGATCCATCGGTCACGTGGATCAGGCCGAACTCGACGTAGGTCTGGCCCGAGGGCTGCCCGTAGAGAAGCGTGGTGAACCCGGCGGTCGGGGCGGCGATCCACACGGGGATCGTGCGGAACAGGAACTGGCGGACGCTGAGGCCGGCCCACACGAGCAGCACGCTCTCGAGCACGAGCGCGGTGGCGGCGGAGAGCCAGTCGATGGTGAGGATGAGCGCGAAACCCAGCAGGAACGCCGTCGCGAGCTTGGCCACCGGGTTGATCCGGTAGATCGCCTGGGGTCCCGCCGTCGGGGTGAGGATGCTCACGTCAGCCTCACCTCGTCATCGGCCAGAGCGGCCACGAAGTCGGCGTCGTGGGTGACCGCGACGATCGACTGGCCCTGGTCGAGGAGGCCGGCGAGAAGCGAGACGAGCTCGCGCCAGGTTCGCGAATCCTGTCCGAACGTCGGCTCGTCGAGCACGAGCAGTTTCGGCCTGGTCGCGAGCACGGTGGCAACAGACAGCCTGCGCTTCTCTCCACCCGACAGCGTGAAGGGATTCGCGAGGGCCAGGTGGTCGAGCCTCAGACGCTCGAGCAGCTCGTCGACGCGGGCGTCGACCTCCACGTCGCTCAGCTCGAGGGCCCTCGGGCCCACCGACAGCTCGTCGCGGACCGTCGCCGAGAGGAACTGGTGCTCCGGGTCCTGGAACACGGTGCCGATGCGAGTGAGCAGGTCCTTCGAGCGCCAGGAGATCGGCGAGGCGGACTTCAGCGGGCCAGCCAGAGCGCGCGTCGCAGATACGGCTCCGGAGTCGGGACGGAGGAGACCCGCGAGAGTGAGGGCCAGAGTCGACTTGCCCGCTCCGTTTGGTCCGACGATGGCCACGGCCCTGCCCTCGTCGAGGCTGATGTCGAGGCCGTCGGCGATGCGCGAACCGCGCACGCGCGCGATGCCCAGCCCCGTGGCATCCAGCAGGCGCTCGCCAGAGGAGGCCACCCGGCGCTCGGTGAAGCGAGGGGGGAACTCGGGAATCCACACTCCCGACGCGCTGAGCTCGGCGCCGCGGTCTCGCAGCACCCGACGCGGATCCCCGTCGGCCAGCACTCCCCCGCCGGGCGCGAGCACCACGACCCGGTCGACGATGTCGCGCCACACCTCGACCCGGTGCTCGATCACGATCAGGGTCGCACCGGTCGAGGAGGCGACCCTGGCCACGGCGTCGCGCACCTCGGCGACGCCCTCGGGGTCGAGGTTGGCCGTGGGCTCGTCGAGCAGGATGAGGCCGGGCTGCATGGCGAGCACGCCCGCGAGCGCGAGCCGCTGCTTCTGTCCGCCCGAGAGGGCGGAGGTCGGGTGATCGAGCGGGAGGTCGAGCCCGACCGCATCGAGCGATGAGGCGACGCGCCGCCAGATCTCGTCGCGGGGCACGCCGAGGTTCTCGCAGCCGAAGGCGACATCGTCGCCGACGCGGGCGAGAATCACTTGCGAGTCCGGATCCTGCAGAACGAGGCCGGCGATTCCGCGGGCGCTCGTTGCGCGCCGCCCGGACACCAGCAGCTCACCCCTCTGCTCGCCCTCGTCGTCTCCGCCGATCACGCCGGCGAGGGCGTGCATCAGCGTGCTCTTGCCGGCCCCCGATGCACCGAGCAGCAGGACGCGCTCGCCGGGGTCGATCTCGAGGTCGAGCCCGTCGACGGCCCAGGCCTTGCGCGACGCGTGCCGCCACCCCCAGCCGCGCGCCGAGACGGCGGCGGGGGGCTGGGGGGCGAGCGTCATGTCGTGAATCCGGATGCCTGTCAGACCCGCGCCGAGACCTCTCGTCCCGAGGCGAAACGGCTGAGGGCGCCCGTTCGCGCAAGGCCGCGCGCCGCCAGCCAGGAGAGGAGGCCGGCGAGCAGGGCGCCCGAGATCAGCGAGCAGACGGTGTAGATGATCGCGAATTCGATCTTGGCTCCGGCGTACCAGAGCACGAGGTCGTTGATCGCCAGGGCGAGACCGGCGCCCATTCCGGCGAGCACGGCCACGTAGGCGCGCCAGTTCGCATAGAGGAAGAGGGCGAAGACGATCTCGGCGCCGAGGCCCTGAACCAGTCCGGAGACGAGCGTGAGCGCGGCCCACTGCGTTCCCACGATCGCCGAGACGACGGCGGCGACCAGTTCTGTGAAGAGTGCGGCGCCGGGCTTGCGGATGATCAGGCCACCGAGCACGCCGGCGAACAGCCAGCCGCCGCCGAGGAGCGCCTGAAGCCCGGGGAGGGCTGCTTCGAGGGGCGCGGACAGGGGGTTATAGGCCTGGCCCCAGAGCCAGAAGACGAGGCCGGAGGCCACGCCGATGACGCTGGCGACGACGATGTCGACGACCCGCCATCTGAAGCGATCGGGTCGGCTCGAGCCGACGGCGGTTGTTGCGGATTCCGTAGAGGAGGGTGAAGTGCGCACTGAACGTGCCCTTTCGTCGTAAGCGAATGTCAGGGCACGGGTGGGGCCGCCGCAGGAAGACCCTGCAGACGACACCGTGAGATGTCCTCCCTGCGCTGGCATGATCCAGATCAGGTTCGACGGTCGAAGGTTGGAGAACCTTCCTCTCAGCCCGGCTCACCGGACTCCCGTGTTGCGACCCAGTATAGGGCCGCTGGGACTATTTCTTCAGCGCGCGGATGATCCGCGCGAAGGCCTTTCCCGTCACCCAGATGGTGGGAATCGACACCGCGAGCAAGGAGATCAGATTGGGTTCGAAGGCGACCCGCCCGTTCTCCTGCGTGACGTAGGCGCCCACGGGAATGGCGGCACCTCCGCCGCCTCCGCCCGCGAGCCCCGAGGCCGCGTCGTCGGAGCCCGAGCCGCCGAATCCGAACCAGCTGATGGCGACAGGAACGAGGGTCTGCCCCTCGATCTCGACGGGGTCGCCGTAGACGGCTCCCACTCCGAACGATCGAACGGTCTCTGCGAGCTTCACGGCGATGTTTGTCATGAGGTCACGGTACCTCCAGCGCAACCGTGCCACCAGAGTGCCGGGTGTGTGACACGCTGGGGGTGTGGACCTACGCATCTTCACCGAACCGCAGCAGGGCGCGAGCTACGACGACCTGCTGACCCTCGCACAGGCGACCGAGAAACTCGGTTTCGACGCCTTCTTCCGCTCCGACCACTACCTGCGCATGGGCGACGATCCCACAGCCGGACTGCCCGGGCCGACGGACGCATGGACGACCCTCGCCGGGCTGGCACGGGAGACGACGCGCATCAAGCTGGGCACGCTCGTGTCGAGCGTCACCTACCGGCAGCCGGGCATCCTCGCCATCCAGGTCGCCCAGGTCGATCAGATGTCGGGAGGCCGGGTCGAACTCGGCCTCGGCACCGGCTGGTTCGAACAGGAGCACCTCGCCTACGGCATCCCGTTCCCCGCGAAGCGCTTCGGCCTGCTCGAGGAGCAGCTCGAGGTGATCACCGGCCTCTGGGGAACCCCTGTCGGCGAGACCTATTCGTTCGAGGGCCGGCACTACACCCTGGTCGACTCCCCCGCCCTTCCGAAACCCGTGCAGCATCCGGTGCCGATCATCGTCGGCGGCAGCGGCCCCACGCGCACCCCGAAGCTCGCGGCGCGATTCGCGACCGAGTTCAACGTGCCGTTCGCCGAGTTCGCCGATATCCCCCTGCGGTTCCGGGGCGTGCGCGAGGCGTGCGAGAGCATCGGGCGCGACCCCTCGGAGCTCGTCTACTCGGCCGCCCTGGTCGCCGCCGTCGGCTCGACCTCGTCGGAGTTCGAGCGCAGGGCCGCCGCCATCGGCCGTGAGCCCGGCGAACTCCGCGAGCACGGGCTCGCCGGGTCTCCCGCCGAGGTCGTCGATCGCATCGGTGCCCTTCGCGAAGACGGCGTCGAACGCCTCTATCTTCAGACTCTCGACATCCACGACCTCGACCACCTCGAACTCATCGCGGCCGAAGTCATGTCGAAGCTCGACTGACTTCTCACCGCACGCCTCCGAGCATCCCGCTCGACCCGACTCATCACGCCTTAATCACGTCTCAGGAGAACTCCATGGAAAGCTGGCCCGGATCGGCCTACCCGCTCGGCGCGACCTTCGACGGGAGCGGCACGAACTTCGCGATCTTCAGCGAGGCTGCCGAGCGCGTCGTGCTCTGCCTCTTCGGCGAGAAGGGCGCGGAGACCCGCATCGAACTCACCGAGGTCGACGCCTACGTGTGGCACTGCTATCTGCCCCAGGTGCAGCCTGGACAGCGCTACGGCTACCGCGTCTACGGGCCCTACGACCCGGAGAACGGCTGCAGGTTCAACCCGAACAAGCTTTTGCTCGACCCCTACGCCAAGGCCACCAGCGGAACGATCGACTGGGATCAGTCGCTCTTCTCGTACAACTTCGGCGACCCCGACTCCCGCAACGACGACGACTCGGCCAAGCACATGATGACCGGCGTCGTCATCAACCCGTTCTTCGACTGGTCCGGCGACCGCGTTCTCGACATCCCCTACAACGAGACCGTCATCTACGAGGCCCACGTGAAGGGCCTGACCCAGCTGAATCCCGACGTGCCCCGCGAGCAGCGCGGAACCTACGCGGGCGTCGCGCATCCGGCCGTCATCGAGCACCTCAAGAAGCTCGGCGTCACCGCCATCGAGTTGATGCCGGTGCACCAGTTCGTCCAGGACAGCACGCTGCTCGAGAAGGGTCTGTCGAACTACTGGGGCTACAACACGATCGGCTTCTTCGCGCCGCAGTCGAGCTACTCCTCCGCGGGTGAGCGCGGCCAGCAGGTGCAGGAGTTCAAGGGCATGGTCAAGTCGCTGCACGCGGCGGGCATCGAAGTGATCCTCGACGTGGTCTACAACCACACGGCGGAGGGCAACCACCTCGGTCCGACCATCTCGTTCCGAGGCATCGACAACGCGGCCTACTACCGGCTCATGGACGATGACAAGCGCTACTACATGGACTACACGGGTACAGGCAACACGTTGAACGTGCGCCACCCGCACTCCCTGCAGCTCATCATGGACTCGCTGCGTTATTGGGCCACCGAGATGCACGTCGACGGCTTCCGCTTCGACCTCGCCTCGGCGCTGGCCCGCGAGTTCTATGACGTCGACAAGCTCTCGACGTTCTTCGAGCTCGTGCAGCAGGACCCGGTGATCTCGCAGGTCAAGCTCATCGCCGAGCCCTGGGACGTCGGTCCCGGCGGATACCAGGTCGGCAACTTCCCCGCCCAGTGGACGGAGTGGAACGGCAAGTACCGCGACACGGTGCGCGACTTCTGGCGCGGCGAGCCCGCGAGCCTCGGCGAGTTCGCCTCGCGCTTCACGGGGTCTGCAGACCTGTACGAGCACTCCGGTCGCCGACCCGTCGCATCCATCAACTTCGTCACGGCGCACGACGGCTTCACCATCCGCGACCTCGTGTCGTACAACGAGAAGCACAACGAGGCCAACGGCGAAGACAACAACGACGGCGAATCGCACAACCGCTCCTGGAACTCCGGAATCGAAGGCCCGACCAACGACCCGGTGATCCTCGAGCTGCGCGCGCGCCAGCAGCGCAACTTCCTGGCCACGCTGCTGCTGTCGCAGGGCGTGCCGATGCTGCTGCACGGCGACGAGATCGGCCGCACCCAGCAGGGCAACAACAACACCTACGCCCAGGACTCTGAGATCAGCTGGATCCACTGGGACCACGCCGATGTGCCCCTGAACGAGTTCACCGCCGCCGTCTCCCGGCTGCGCAAGGAGCACCCCACGTTCCGCCGCAGCCGCTTCTTCGACGGCCGGCCGGTCAGGCGAGGAAAGGGCGAGCCGCTGCCCGACATCGTCTGGCTCAACTCGGATGCCCGTGAGATGGAACCCGAGGAATGGGACGCTCCGCTCAGCCGATCGGTGGGCGTCTTCCTCAACGGGCAGGGCATCCGCGGACGCGACCAGCGCGGTCAGCGCATCACCGACGTGAACTTCCTTGTCTATTTCAACGCCGAACCGCAAGACGTTGACTTCGTTCTCCCTCCCGGCGAATACTCGCAGTCGTGGGACGTGGTCATCGACTCGGCCGGCCAGGCTGCAGACGGTCCGCTCCGCAGCGCGAACGAGAAGGTCAAGGTACTGGCGAAGTCGCTCGTCGTGCTCCGCGCCCACCAGGAAGCGGTGACCGAGGCAGACCATTCGGTGGCAGCCTCCCTCACCGCCATGACCGGCACCATCGACACCATCCCCCTGACCAAGCCGTCCAACGGCTAGCGAGGAACCATGCGCGAACCCCTCTCCACCTACCGACTCCAGATCTCGTCGTCGTTCACACTCGATAAGGCGACCGAGCTGATCGACTACCTCGCAGACCTCGGAGCGGACTGGGTCTACCTGTCACCGATCCTCGAGGCGGAGCCGGGAAGCAACCACGGCTACGACGTGATCGACCACTCGAGGGTCGATCCGGAGCGGGGTGGACCCGAGGAGCTGGAGCGGCTCGCCGAGGCCGCCCACTCCCGCGGCATCGGCGTGCTCGTCGACATCGTGCCGAATCACGTGGGGGTGGCGACCCCTCCCCTGAGCGTGTGGTGGTGGGACCTGCTGACCCACGGGCGCGACTCGCGCTACGCCGAGGCCTTCGACGTCGACTGGGAGTTCGGCCACGGCAAGGTGCGGCTGCCCGTGCTCGGCGACGACTCGCTCGACGCCCTCGAGCTCGCGACCGCACCAGACGGAACGCGCGAGCTGCACTACTACGACAACCGCTTCCCCGTCGCGCCCGGCACAGCCGACGACGGTGCCGACGCGATCACGGTGCACTCGCGCCAGCACTACGAGCTCATGAACTGGCGGCGCGCCGATTCCGAGCTGAACTACCGACGGTTCTTCGCCGTCACCACGCTCGCCGGCGTCAAGGTCGAGGTGCCGTGGGTGTTCCAGGAGTCGCACGCCGAGATCGGGCGCTGGTTCGCCGACGGACTCGCCGACGGCCTGCGGGTCGATCACCCCGACGGCCTCGCCGACCCCGAGGACTACCTCGAGCACCTCGCCGAGCTCACGGGCGGCGCCTACGTGCTGGTCGAGAAGATCCTCGAGGGGCGCGAGAAGCTGCCCGCCTCGTGGAAGACGGCCGGCACCACCGGCTACGACGCGCTGGGCGACATCGATCGTGTGCTGGTGGATGCCTCGGGCGAGCCGTTCCTGAACGTCGCGCTGGGCCTGGGTGACGGCGAGAGCGCGCACGACAGCTGGACGTCGCTGATCCACGACACGAAGAGAGCGATCGCCGACGGCATCCTGCGCTCGGAGGTGCTGCGCATCCAGCGCGACCTCGATCGCGAGGATGCGCTCGAGGGCTCCACGTGGCGGGGCTCCCCCGCCATCGCCGATGCCATCGCCGAGCTGTTGACCTGCTTCCCCGTCTACCGCTCGTATCTTCCCTCGGGCGTCGAGAAGCTCGAGGAGGCCCACCGCGACGCGCTCACGGCCCGCCCCGATCTCGCGGCAGAGCTCGAGGCCGTGACAGCTGCCCTGTCCCACCCGAGCAATGCGGCGGCGATCCGCTTCCAGCAGACCTCGGGCATGGTCATGGCCAAGGGCGTGGAGGACACGGCGTTCTACCGCTGGAACAGGCTCGTCTCACTCAACGAGGTCGGCGGAGAGCCGGCCGAATTCGCCATCGAGCCCACGGAGTTCCACGCGCGCCAGTGGCAGCGCATGGCATCGCTCCCCCGCACCATGACCACCCTCTCCACCCACGACACCAAGCGTGGCGAAGACGTGCGCGCACGCATCGACGTGCTGAGCGAACTGCCGCACACCTGGCTCGAGACGCTCGCGAAGCTGCGCGAGTCGGCGCCCATCGGCGACGAGACCTTCGACTCGCTCCTGTGGCAGACGGCCATCGGGGCCTGGCCGATCGAGCGCGAGCGGCTTCACGCCTACGCCGAGAAGGCGTCCCGCGAAGCCGGGGCATCCACGACGTGGAACAACCCCGACGAGGCGTTCGAAGAGGCGCTGCACGCGGCGGTCGACGCGGCCTATGACGACCCGCGCACTCACGAGCTCGTCGAGTCGCTGGCCGCGCGCATCCGGCCTGCGGGCTGGTCGAACTCGCTCGCGGCGAAGCTGCTGCAGCTCACCATGGTGGGCGTGCCCGACGTCTATCAGGGCACCGAGCTGTGGGACAACTCGCTGGTCGACCCCGACAACCGCCGACCCGTCGACTTCGACGAGAGGCGCCGTCTGCTCGAGATCCTCGACACGGGAGCGCTGCCGAGCGTCGACGAGACCGGCGCAGCCAAGCTGCTCGTCACGTCGCGGGCGCTTCGCCTGCGGCACGAGCATCCGGAACTCTTCTCGGGCTACGCACCCGTCGAGGCGCACGGCGACGCGGCCAGCCACGTCATCGCCTTCGACAGGGGCGGCGCGATCACAATCGCGACGCGCCTTCCGTGGTCGCTCGCCCAGGCCGACGGCTGGGGCTCGACTCAGATCACGATCGAGCGCGACAGCGTCGATGCGCTCACCGGGCGACAGATCGATGCCGGCCCGGTGTCGCTGTCAGACCTGCTCGCCGACCTTCCCGTCGCACTCCTTGCCGCAGTCCGAGAGGATCTCTCCGAATGACCGTCAGACACCCCTTCGACGTCTGGGCGCCGAAAGCCGCCCGAATGCGCCTGGTCGCCGACGGCCAGACAATCGAGATGACCCGAACCGACGGCGACTGGTGGACGGCCGGCACCTCGGCGCCGCAGGGCGAGGTCGACTACGGCTACCTCGTCGACGACGCGAACGGCGAGACCGTGGGCCCGTTCCCCGACCCCCGTTCTCGCCGGCAGCCCGACGGAGTGCACGGACTGTCGCGCACCGTCGATCCGTCGACCCACGTCTGGAACGACGACGACTGGGCGGGGCGCCAGCTCGCGGGCGGCGCGATCTATGAGCTGCACATCGGCACCTTCACGCCCGAGGGAACGCTCGACTCGGCCATCGATCGCCTCGATCACCTCGTCGACCTCGGCATCGACTTCGTCGAGGTCATGCCGGTGAACGCCTTCAACGGCACCCACAACTGGGGCTACGACGGCGTGCTCTGGTTCGCGATCCAGGAGACCTACGGCGGTCCGGATGCCTACCGCCGGTTCGTCGACGCCTGTCACCTGCGCGGCCTCGCCGTGATCCAGGACGTGGTCTACAACCACCTGGGCCCGAGCGGCAACTACCTCGGCGTCTACGGGCCCTACGAGCACGAGGCCGCGGGAACGACCTGGGGCAAGGCGATCAACCTCGACGGCCACGGCTCCACCGAGGTGCGGCGGTTCATTCTCGACAACGCCCGCATGTGGTTCGAGGAGTACCACGTCGACGGGCTGCGCCTCGACGCCGTGCACGCCCTGCACGACGAGAGCTCGCGGCACCTGCTCAGTGAACTCGCGGCGGAGACGGATGCCTGGTCGGCGTTCGTCGGTCGACCGCTCAGCCTCATCGCGGAATCCGACCTCAACGACCCGGTCATGTTCACCCCTCGCGATCACAACGGCTACGGATTGACCGGCCAGTGGAGCGACGACTTCCACCACTCGGTGCACGTGGCGCTCACCCGCGAGGTCTCGGGCTACTACGCCGACTTCGAGCCTCTGAGCGCGCTCGCGAAGGCCCTGACCTCCGGCTTCTTCCACAACGGCACCTGGTCGAGCTTCCGGGGTCGCCACCACGGAAAGCACATCGACACGGCCAACGTTCTCACCTGGCGTCTCGTCGTGGCCAACCAGAACCACGACCAGATCGGCAACCGGGCGATTGGAGATCGTCTGACCGCATCCCTCGACGAGGGGCAGCTCGCGATCGCGGCGGCGCTGACCCTGCTCGGCCCGTACACGCCGATGCTCTTCATGGGCGAGGAATGGGGAGCATCCACGCCCTTCCAGTTCTTCACCTCGCACCCCGAACCCGAGCTGGGCAAGGCCACTGCGGAGGGCCGTATCGCAGAGTTCGAGCGCATGGGCTGGGACGAGTCGCAGGTTCCGAACCCGCAGGACCTGTCGACCTTCACCGACTCGAAGCTCGACTGGAGCGAACCCGCCTCGGAGGGATCGGCGCACGCGCGCCTGCTGGAGTTCTACAGCGCCCTCACGACGCTGCGCCGCACCGTTCCCGCCTTCACCGACCCGCGCTGGCCTCAGCTCTCGGTCGACTTCTCCGAAGACGAGCGGTGGCTGCAGCTGACCCGAGGCGACGTGACGGTGCTGGTGAACTTCTCGGCCGATCCGATGGATGCCCCTCACGGCCTGCTCTCGTCGAGCGACGTCCTCCTCGAGTCGAGCCCGCGGAGCGAGAATCCTCGCGTCGCCGGCCACTCGGTGACGGTCTACCGCCCCACCATCTGACGACTCGCGCTGATCGAGTAGCCGCGCGAGAAACGATCCGGGGTGTCAAGGCCACCCGCGGTGGTCTCGATGCGCTCGTCCCTCGCTACTCGACCGGCGCGGCCGAGACGCGCAGTTGCCCTATTCCGGCGAGGACTCTGGGCTCTTCTTGCGCATGAGCGACGCGGGGCCGACGGCGCCTGAGCCGAAGCGCGCCGCCAGCTTGTCGATGGTGCGCTCGGCGTCGCGCCATCCGTCGGTCTGGGTTTCGGCCTCGTCGGCCCACAGCGACGGCTGGTGCACGACCGAGCCGGCCTCGGCGAGCTGCTCGACACGCACACCGATGAGCCGCACGCGCTGATCGTCGCGAAGGTCGAGCGCATCGAAGATGGCCTTGGCCTCGTCGTAGATCTGCTTGCCGAGGTCACTCGGCTCTGCGAGCGTGCGTGAACGCGTGATGGTGGTGAAGTCGCTGAAGCGCAGTTTGAGTGCCACCGTGCGACCCTCGAGGCCGGCCCTGCGCAGCCTGACGGCCACCTGGTTGGCCTGCTTGAGCAGTTCGCGATGGAGCACCCGATGATCGCCCACGTCGAACTCGAAGGTGTTCTCGTGCCCGATGCTCTTCTCCTGGCGCTCGAGCACGATGCCGCGCGGGTCGATGCCTCGTGCCAGGGCATGCAGTTTCTGGCCCGAGGCTTCGCCGACCGCGCGAGTGAGCGCGGCGATCGGCATCTCTGCGAGCTCGCGCACCGTCTTGATGCCGATACGTGCGAGCGCGGCCTCGGTGCTCGCCCCCACACCCCAGAGGGCCTTGATGGGAAGCGGATGCAGGAAGTTGAGGATCTCGGACTCGGGAACGACGAGCATGCCGTCGGGCTTGGCTCGCTGCGACGCCATCTTCGCCACGAACTTCGTCGACGACGCTCCGACCGAGCAGGTGAGCCCCGTCTCGTCGAAGACCCGCGCGCGCACGAGCGAGCCGATGGTGCTGGGACTGCCGAGCAACCGCCTGGCCCCGGAGACGTCGAGGAAGGCCTCGTCGATGCTCAGCGGCTCGACGAGGGGCGTGACGTCTCGGAAGATGCGCATCACCTCGGCCGAGTAGTGCTTGTACAGGTGCATGTGCGGGGCGAGGATGTGCGCCTTCGGCGCGAGTCGCATGGCCACGGAGACCGGCATCGCGGAGTGGACGCCGAGACGCCGAGCCTCGTAGGTGGCGCTGGTGACGACGCCACGACCGCCCGCGTGGCCGATGATGACCGGCTGGCCTCGCAGTTCGGGGTGGTCGAGCAGCTCGACCGAGGCGAAGAACGCGTCCATATCGATGTGCAGCATGGTGGCGGTCGAGTCGTCTGCTCCGCCCTGCACGATCATCCTTCGAGTCTAGGCAGCACCAGTGACACCAGCTTGTTCGCGGTGTTCGCATTGCGCGTCGTCGCGGCCGGGCCGAACTGCTTCCAGAACGCCAGCGGGATCGCCGACTTCGACACTCCATTCGGGCACCACGCGTAGACCGCCCTGCTGCCGAGGCGGATGATCTCGGGCAGCAGGCCGTCGGCGTCGGGAAAGACGAGGGTCGACTCGCGCGGCGCCGCATCGGGCAGGAACGAGATCATCAGGCGCGAGGGGTCGTCGGAGACATCGACGAGAGGATTCTCCCGCACGACACCCACGAACTCGCGCCCCTCGAGCACGACGAAGCGTGCCGACACCCCGGTGACCTCTGCGAAGCGCGTCTCGAGGTCGACGACGTCGGCCGCCGAGAGCGACGTCGCCGAGTCGAAGACCGCATTGCCGCTTCTCAGCAGCGTCTTCACATTCGTGAACCCCGCCTGCTCAAGCACGCGCTCGAAGTCGGGCATCGGAACCAGGGTGCTCGTGCCCACGTTGATGCCGCGCACGAGCGCCACGTACGTCGTCATGGCGACCTCCTTGTTGCTCTCATCCTGCCATCCGACGCCTCAGGATCAGCCGCTCCACGAAACTCCAGAGCGTGGTCAGTGCGAGGTAGATCGTGGCCGCGAGTGGTACGAAGGCCGCGAAGAGCACGGTGATGTAAGGCAGGTAGCTCAGGATGCGCGTGAGCGACTCGGCGCCCGGCACGGTCGCGGCGGCGGGCGCCGCCGGGGTGCCCGGCAATGACACCGGAGGCAGCGGGGCGAGGTAGCGCCGTGAGAGAGTGGCGACGATCGCGATCGTCGCCAGCAGCACGCCGAAGACGATCGCCTGGGGCAGGCCGATGCCCGAACCGAAGACGGACAGCAGGCTCGTGCCGAGGGGCACGCCGAAGACGGTCTGCTCGAGCAGGCCGTTGGAGTGCCCATTCACGTGCAGCTGGGTGAAGAGCCCGTAGACGAGCGACACGATGGGCAGCTGGATCAGCAGCGGCAGGAAGCCGGCGAACGGCGATGTCTTCTCGGCCGCGTACAGGGCCATCAGCTCGCGTTGCATACGTTCGGGATTCTTCGCGTGCTTCTGGCGGAGCTGGGAGACGAGCGGTGCGAGCCGTCGCCGATCGACCTCAGCCCGCGCCTGGGAGACTCCCACGGGGATGAGCGCACTGCGGACGAGCAGGGTGATGACGACAATGGCGGCGCCGGCGGCGGCCACGGGAAAGAGCGGTTCGAGCAGTGATGCGAGGTGCTGGACGACCGCGTAGGCGGCGTCGAGGACGGCCGCGACAGGGCCGAGGGTGTACGGATTCATGGCAGAGAGATCCCAACGTCATGGGCGGAAGATGGATGACGTGTGGTTGCTTGCCGAGCCGAAGGGCTAGGCGGCGACCGGGATGGAGCGCGCCGGGGCCCTGGTGCGCGGCCTGCCCGCCGCGTTGGGATCGCTCTGCACGACCAGCACCCGCAGGGCGGCGAGGTCAAAACCCGTCTGCTCGATGAGCGAGACGCCGGAGCGGCCGATCATGCTCACCAGGTACTGCGTGCACAACGCGACGGCGAGGGCGCCTAGAGCTACGACGCCGACGACGGCCGCCGTGTCGAGCGTGCCCGCGTCGAACGACAGCGCGACGGCCAGACCGAGCAGATGATTCATCATCTCGAGCATGGCGGTCATGAGGTCCTGTCGTATCGGAGGCCTCCCACGCTACCCCCAGCCGCCGTTCAGTGCGAGGAGTAGCGTGATGGACATGGAATTCAGGTACCTCGGCAAGTCCGGGCTCAAAGTCTCGGAAATCACGTACGGAAACTGGCTCACACACGGATCGCAGGTCGAGAACGACATCGCTGCGCAGTGCGTCGAAGCCGCGTTGACCGCCGGCATCACCACGTTCGACACGGCCGACGCCTACGCGAACACGGCCGCGGAGAAGGTGCTCGGCAAGGCGCTCAAGCACCAGCGCCGCGAATCGCTGGAGATCTTCACGAAGGTCTACTGGCCGACCGGCCCCAAGGGTCCCAACGACGTGGGCCTGTCGCGCAAGCACATCATGGAGTCGATCGACGGCTCGCTCCGCCGGTTGAAGACCGATTACGTCGACCTCTACCAGGCACACCGCTACGACGTGGAGACGCCGCTCGAGGAGACGATGCAGGCCTTCGCCGACATCGTGCGCCAGGGCAAGGCGCTCTACATCGGCGTCAGCGAGTGGAACGCGGAGCAGATCCGCGCAGGCCACGCACTCTCGAAGGAGCTCGGCTTCCAGCTCATCTCGAACCAGCCCCAGTACTCCATGCTCTGGCGAGTGATCGAAGACCAGGTCGTGCCCGTCTCAGAGGAGCTCGGCCTGTCGCAGATCGTCTGGTCTCCCGTGGCGCAGGGCGTGCTCACGGGCAAGTACAAGCCCGGCGCGGAACTGCCCCCGGGCAGCCGGGCCACCGACGAGAAGGGCGGGGCCGACATGGTCAAGCGCTTCCTCAACGACGACGTGCTGACCCGCGTGCAGCTGCTGCAGCCCATCGCCCACGACCTCGGGCTCACCATGGCCCAGCTCGCGATCGCATGGGTCCTGCAGAACCCGAACGTCGCATCCGCCCTGATGGGAGCATCGCGCCCCGAGCAGGTGGAGTCGAACGTGAAGGCCGCCGGCGTGACCCTCGACGAGGGCATCCTCGCGCGCATCGACGAGGCACTGGGATCCGTCGTGGTGCGCGATGCCAAGCACACGGTCTCGCCGGAGACGCGCCCCGTCTGATCGACAGGCCCCGTGTGATCCGCGTTACCGGCGGGTGATCGCGGGGCCGTCGATGCCCAGCCGGGCGAGCCTGCGACGCGCAGCGAGGTCGCTCGGCGGGTCTTTCTCCAACGTGCCCGCGATCACCCGCAGCGTGAGCCTGGTCACGGCTGCGACCGGCATCCGGATGGGCCCGAGCGACGGCACGCGCAGTCTGAGCATGCCGCGATACGGCTCCGGGATGGATGCGACGGCGCCCGCGAACAGCAGGGCGTAGCCGGGCATCAGCGAGCGGCCGATCGGGGGCCGGCGGATGAACGACACGGCCTCGGCGACGCGGTCGGTGAAGACGAGGTCGCCGGCGTCGAGGTAGGCCCGCAGCTGGGCGGCGAGTTCGGCCTCCGAGCGCGGCGGGTCCTGCACGCCCATCAGCTCGCCCGCGATCGCCCACTCGCGCACGTACGCGTCGGGCCCACCCGGAATCGGCTTTCCATAGAGCTTGGCCGTGGCGAGGAACGAGTCGGTGAACGCGAGGTGCACCCAGCGCAGCAGCTCCGGGTCGTTCGCCGCGTACGGTCGGGAGACGCCCCGCGCATCGAGATAGCTGCCGACGACGCGCTCGTGCATCTTCAGTACCCAGTTCGAGGTGCCGATCGCCGTTCGCGTATCGCCGTAGCTGACGGTGAAGATCCAGCGGATGGTGCCTGCCAGGCGCCCGAGGGGATCCTCCTTGTACCGGGAGTGGTCGTGCACTCCGGCCATCGCCCCGGGGTGCAGCGCCTGGATCAGCAGCGCACGGATGCCCGCGACGATCGTCGACATGCCCCCGTGCACACTCCAGGTGGCAGAGCCCGGCGCGAAGAATCCTCCGTCGTCGCCCTCGTCGAGACGAACCGACCACTCGGGCGGCTCATCGCTGGAGCCGCTCAGGACGAGGCGGATGCGATCGCGCAGGGCGGCGGGAACGAGTTTCACTCCCCCAGTCTGCGCGCGGTCGGCTGTGGGCCGCCCGGCATTGACGACGCGCCTCGCCGCGCCTACGCCTCGGAGATGCGCACCGTGTTGCCCGAGGGGTCGCGGAACGCGCAGTCGCGCGGTCCCCACGGCTGCTTGATCGGCTCCTGCAGCACCTCGGCCCCGGAGGCGCGGACCTTCTCGAAGCTCGCGTCGAGATCGTCGCTGCGGAACACGAGCGTCTGCAGCACGCCCTTGACGAGCAGTTCCTCGAGCGCGTCGCCGTCGGCCTGGGACCGGCCGGCGTGCGGCTCCGAGAGCACGATCGACAGGTCGGGCTGGACCGGGCTGCCGAGCGTCACCCAGCGGAAGCCTCCGTTGGCGACGTCATTCCGCACCTCGAAGCCGAGCGCGTCGCGATAGAAGCCGAGCGCCTCGTCGACGTCGGTGACGGTGATTCCTGCGTACTGAAGTGAGATGGTCATGGATGCCACGCTAGGCCGAGAGGGCCATCGCGGCTTCTCGAATCCTGCTCGATTCGGCGGTCGCCGAGTCGGCGGTGCGCGGCCGCGTGTACCCGCTCGCCACGCACGACGGCATCAGCTGCACGGCGTCGTGCTCCCGTCGGCGATACTGACTGGGCGTCTCCCCGACCAGCAGGCTGAACCGGGAACTGAAGGAGCCCAGCGAGGTGCAGCCGACCGCCATGCAGGCGTCGGTGACCGAGACTCCTGCCCGAAGCAGGGCCATGGCACGCTCGATGCGCCGGGTCATCAGGTAGCCGTACGGGGTCTCGCCGTAGGCATCCTTGAACTGGCGGGAGAAGTGCGCCGGCGACATCAGCGCGTGCCTCGCCATCGTCGGCACGTCGAGCGGCCGCGCGAATTCCCTGTCGATCAGGTCGCGCGCACGACGCAGCTGCACCAGCGCGGCCAGTCGTTCCGGGGACATGTCTCGACCGTAGCAGCGTGCCCCCTCGAGGTCACGCCTGCCGCCTCATCGGGCGAGGCGCTCCACCGCTGCACCGAAGAGAGCGGGCATCGCCCGCGCGACTGGCACGATGAACGGCCTGAGAGGAGACTGCGCCGCGGCGAGCAGTCCCGAAGTGATCACACGGAAGTCCCGGCTGACGCGGCCCCACTCCCGGTCGTAGGCCGCCGCCGGCCGGGGGCCCGCAGCGACGATCGCCTCGATGGCGGCCCGCGCGTGGGCCAGACCGACTCGGATGCCCTCGCCGGTCAGTGCGTCGACGTAGCCCGAGGCGTCACCCAGCAGCAGCACTCGCCCGGCGCTGCGGGCCGCGGTGCGCTGTCTCAGCGGTCCGGCCCCGCGCAGGCTGTCGACCGGGCTCGATCCTCGGAGGCGATCGGAGAGCTCCGGCAGCTGCGCCAGGATCTCGTCGAAGTCGGTGCGCGGCCGTCCGAGAACCGCCACACCCACGAGGCCGCCGGCCAGCGGCGTGACGTAGGCCTCGGCATCCGCGACCCAGTGCACCTCGACGAGGTCTGTCCACGGCTCGATCGCGTAGTGCCGGCGCAGGCCGAAGCGGCGCCGGTCGGCGCGACCCGGCGCCGGCCGTTCGAGTCCGACCAGCCGTCGCACCGTGGAATGCAGGCCGTCGCAGGCGAGCAGCCACGACGCACGCACGTCGCCGACCGTCACGCCCTCTGCGTTCTGCACCAGGTCGGAGACCCGGGCATCCAGACGCATCACGCCCAACTCGTCTGCTCGCTCGGAGAGCGCATCGTGCAGTGCCGTGCGGCGCACGCCGAGACCGGAGGGGCCCGCGAACCGGTGCTCGACAAGGGTGCGTGCGTTCGAGTATCGAAAGCCGGCGATCGCTGCTCCCTCGGGATGGACGCCGAGTCGCGCGAGGGCGGCGACGGCCCCGGGCATCAGGCCTTCGCCGCAGGCCTTGTCGATCGGAAACGACCGCGGCTCGATGACCACGACCGACAGTCCCGCGAGCCGCGCCTCGATCGCGGCGGCGAGGCCGATTGGCCCGGCCCCCACGACGGCGACATCGACGTCGATCGCGCTCATCGGGGTGCGACGGGCTTCTCGCCGAGCGCCGCCTCGAGCGCCCGCTCCTCGACCGGAATGCGGAACCCGAACAGCAGCACCGCGTTGAGCACGGTGAACGCGAGGGCGGTCACCCAGTTGCTGTGCACCAGGGGCAGGGCGATGCCCTCCGCGATGACGACGATGTAGTTGGGGTGGCGCAGCCACCGGTACGGTCCACGCAGCACGAGCGGCAGGCCGGGAACCACGATGACCCGCGTGTTCCAGCGATGGCCGAGCGAGGCGATGCACCACCAGCGCAGCACCTGGCTGGCGAGCGCGATGACGAGCATGGGCCAGCCCAGCCACGGAATGAACGGCCTGTCGGCGAGGATCGTCTCGAGCAGGCAGGCGAGCAGCAGCCCCGTGTGCAGCGCGACCATCGGTCCGAAGTGGCGTCGGCCGAACTCGAGGCCGCCGCGCGCGAACGCCCACGCCGCATTGCGGGTCGACACGACGAGTTCGACGATGCGCTCACCGCCGGTCAGCAGGATGAGGATCGTGTACAGCAGCACGGAGAGGGTCATTCCGTCGCTCCCGACCAGCGCAGAAGCACCAGCTCGGCGCATACGCCCGGGCCCAGGGCGAACAGGGCGCACAGCTCCCCGCCCGTCGGCGGCGCGTCTCGGATGCTGTCGGCCAGCACGTGCAGCACGGATGCCGACGACAGGTTGCCGACCCGGGCGAGCGAATCCCAGCTCACGTCGAGCGCCCCCGGTGGCAGGTCGAGGGCCTCGCTGAACGCGTCGAGCACCCGCGGGCCGCCCGGATGCGCGATCCAGCGCGGGATGTCGTCGATCGTCGCGTCGTGGTCGGCAAGGAACCGGGTCATGTCGTCACCGAAATGCTCGTCGATCACGTCGGCGACCCCGGCGGTCAGCACGATGCGGAAGCCCGTCTCCCCCGGATTGAAGCCGAGCACGTGGCGGGTGTCGGGGTACAGGGCGCTGCGCGAGCCGACGACGTCGAATCCGTCGTCCGACCTCGCGATTGCGCGCTCGGCGCCCACCATCACGACGGCCGCCGCGCCGTCGCCGAAGAGCCCGGATGCGACGAGGTTCGCCATCGAGTCGTCGTCGCGCTGCACGGTGAGCGAGCACAGCTCGACGGAGACGAGCACGGCGACGCCCGTCGGATGGCCCGCCAGGTAGTCGTCGAGCCGGGCGATGCCGGCGGCACCGGCGACGCAGCCCAGGCCGAACATGGGTACCCGCTTGACGTCGGGCCGCAGCCCGAGGCGGGGCACGAGGAGCGCGTCGATCGACGGCGCCGAGACACCCGTCACCGACGTGAACAGCACGAAGTCGACCTCGTCGGCGCGCACGCCCGCCTGCAGCAGCGCCGCCCCGAGGGCCTCCTCCGCGAGGTCGGTGGCCGCCTCGATGAAGAGGCCGTTCGTCTCTGTGAAGCTCTGCTCCTCGAGGTAGCGCTCGATCGGAAGCACCAGGTGGCGTCGCTCGACCCGGCTGCCCTCGTGGAGCCGTCGCAGGACCGCCTGCTTCGAGGGATCCGCGGTGATCATCGGGGCGATCGTGTCAGTGATCTCCGTCTGGGCATACGAGAGGGCGGGCAGTGCGGCGGATACCCCGACGATTCTCGACACGTTCGCACGCTAGCACGGCCGCTCACGCCTATCGATGCCCATGGAAAGCCGAAACGACTGCGCCATAATGTCTCGACAACAAAGCGAAGGGCACCGTATGAGCATCGAGACCGACCGGCCATGGGTTTCCCAGTACGCAGACGGCGTGCCCGCGACGATCGCGCTGCCCACCGGCTCGCTGGTCGACATGTTCGACGACTCGGTGCGTGCGTACAAGTCCAATGTCGCCCTCGACTTCTTCGGCTCGACGACGACGTATGCCGAGCTGGGCATGCTGGTCGCGCGCGCCGCCGAGGGCCTGCGACGAGCCGGCGTCGGCCCCGGTGACCGGGTGGCCCTCGTGCTGCCCAACTGTCCGCAGCACGTCATCGCCTTCTACGCCGTCCTTCGACTCGGCGCCATCGTCGTCGAGCACAATCCGCTCTATACCGACCGCGAGATGCGCCACCAGTTCGAAGACCATGGCGCGAAGGTCGCGATCGTGTGGGACAAGGTGGGCGATCGCATCCATTCGATGCCCGCCGACGTGGCGTTCGACACGGTCGTCGCCGTCGATATCACCCGTGCGATGCCCCTGTCGAAGCGACTGGCGCTGCGGCTGCCGGTGCCCAAGGCCCGCGACGCCCGCAAGGCGCTCACGGCCGACTCGAAGCGCAGCATGCCCTGGGAGAAGCTGATCAACCACCGGCCCGTGCGCCGCTCCGTGCCTCGCCCGACCGTCGACGACCTCGCTGTCATCCAGTACACGAGCGGCACGACGGGAACGCCCAAGGGCGCCAAGCTCACCCACTTCAACCTGCACGCCAACGCCCTCCAGGGCCGCGCGTGGGTGCCCGGAATGGTGGCAGGCAAGGAGGTCATCTACGCCGTTCTGCCGATGTTCCACGCCTACGGGCTCACGCTCTGCCTCACCTTCGCCATGAACAGCGGCGCCCGACTCGTGCTGCTTCCCAAGTTCGACGTCGATCTCGTGCTCGACGCGGCGAAGTCGCATCCGCCCACCTTCCTGCCCGCCGTGCCGCCGATCTATGAGCGCCTCGCGCTGGGCGCCCAGAAGCGCAAGGTCGATCTCACTGGAATCCGCTTCGCCATCTCCGGCGCCATGAACCTGCCCGTCTCCACCGTCGAGCTCTGGGAGAAGGCCACGGGGGGTTACCTCGTCGAGGGCTACGGACTCACGGAGACCTCGCCCGTGGCGTTGGGAAACCCCATCGGCCCGAGCCGCCGTCCCGGCACCGTCGGCGTCCCCTTCCCGAGCACAGACATCCGGGTCGTCGACCCCGAAGACACCTCGATCGACCGCACGCCGGGCGAGGAGGGCGAGCTGCTCATCCGCGGACCGCAGGTGTTCCAGGGGTACTGGCAGAAGCCCGACGAGACCGACGCCGTGCTGCTCGAGGGCGGCTGGTTCCGCACCGGCGACATCTGCACGCAGGATGCCGACGGCTTCGTCACCATCGTCGACCGCATCAAGGAACTCATCATCACGGGCGGATTCAACGTGGCGCCGTCGGAGGTCGAAGACGCGCTGCGCCAGCATCCCGGTGTGGCGGACGTCGCCGTCGTCGGTATGCCGAGCGGGGGCGGTGGAGAAGACGTGGTCGCGGCCGTGGTGCTCTCGTCCAGAGCAGACTTCGACGAGAAGGAGTTCCGCGACTGGTGCCGCGGGCAGCTCACGGCCTACAAGGTGCCGAAGCGGATCGTCGTGATCGACGAGCTTCCGAAGTCGCTCATCGGCAAGGTGCTGCGCCGTGCGGTGCGGGAGCAGCTGCTGGCGGGCAAGGGCTGAACCGAACCGATCAGGAGGGATCGGGCAGCGACGAAGCCGGGAAGACGGGCGCGGAGAGAAGAGCGACCGTCACGGAGCCTCCCTTGGTGACCTGCTCGCCCAGCTGCACGAAGCCGAGGCGGTCATGGAACGCCAGCGAGCCGGGGTTCGGCGGATCGAGGTTGACCTCGCACGTGACCTCGGTGAGACCGGCGAGCTCGGCCTCGGCGAAGACGCGCTCGTAGAGCAGCTGGCCCAGGCCGCGACCCCGCATGCCCTCGGCGACGACGATGCGGTCGACGTAGAGGAAGTCACCGCCCCGTTCCTCGAACCAGCGGTAGTTCTCGCTCTCGTAGTCGTTGCCGGCGGCCAGTGTGACGACGAGGCCGAGCGGCTTCCCTGGAGCCTCGTCGTCGACGACGATCACGGCGGCGTGCGCCATCGACACGAGGTCGAGGAGTTCCGCCTCGTCGAGCAGGTTCACCGCGGGGATGGCCCTGTTGTTCATGGCCAGCAGCGGAGTCAGGTCGGTGGCATCGATGTCTCTGGTCGTCAAGGTCACCCCGCGAGCCTATCCAAGAGACGCTCGGCGGAATGCACGCGAGCGTGATGGACTTACACCTAGAACCATGACGAGCATCGCCGACAGGAGCCCCATCGTGACCATCGACTGGCTGACATTGCAGAACACCGCACACGCCGAGTTCGCCACGCGCCTCGAGGCGGTGACCGACTGGAACGCCCCCACCCCCGACACCGACTGGAACACCCGTCAGCTCGTCACCCACGTGATCGAAGAGCAGCAGTGGGTTCCCCTGCTTCTCGAGGGGCGCACCCTGCGACAGGCACAGGCGCTCAAGCGCCCGCTGTCGAGCGACCTCGTCACCGAGTGGGCCCTGTATTCCAAGGCCGCCACCGACGCCTGGCGATCGGCGGCACCGGATGCCCGTGTGCAGCTGTCGTACGACACCGTGACGGTCACCGAGTACCTGCGCGAGCAGGTCTCCGATGTCACCATCCACACGTGGGACCTGGCGCGTGCCACCCGCACGTCCGAGACACTCGACGACCAGCTCATCGCCGCGGTCTGGACCGTGTTCGAACCGCAGAAGGAGACGCTGGAGGCATCCGGTCTGTTCAGCTCCCCCGTTCCCGTTCCCGAGCACGCGTCGCTGCAGTCTCGGCTGCTGGCCCTGACCGGGCGAGACGACAGGCTTCCGCTCTCCGCGTAGCTCTCGATCTATGCACACTCATGAATGAGGATTAGCCTGAACGCCTAGGCGGCGAACCCGAGACTCTGCCTGAGCGCAAGGAGCTTCATGTCGGCCGCACCCCAGTTGTCCATCCCCGACCAGTACGGCAAGCGCGTCATCGTGACGGGAGCCAACAGCGGACTCGGACTCGAGACGGCGCGGCGCCTCTCGGCTGCCGGCGCCCATGTGGTCATGGCGGCACGCAACCAGGAGAAGAACCAGGCGGCGGCCGACACCATCCGGCAGAGCGTGCCTGACGCCTCACTGCAGCTCGAAAGCCTCGACCTCGCCTCCCTCGCGAGCGTGCGAGCGTTCTCGGAGCGCATCCTCGCCGATCAGCTCCCCGTCGATGTGCTCATCAACAACGCCGGTGTGATGGCCGTGCCCACGAAGCACACGACCGAAGACGGCTTCGAGCTGCAGTTCGGCACGAACCATCTGGGGCACTTCGCCCTCACGGCGCGTCTCCTCCCGTCGCTCATGGCTGCGGATGCGCCGAGGGTCGTCACGCTGTCGAGCGTGATGCACTGGATCGGACGCATCCGATTCGGCGACCTCAACGCCGACAAGAAGTACAACGCCTGGCTCGCCTACGGCCAGTCCAAGCTGGCGAACCTGCTCTTCGCGCACGAGTTGCAGCGACGCAGCGACGGCGCCGGCTGGGGTCTGCTCAGCGCGGCGGCTCATCCCGGCTCGAGCCGCACGAACCTGCAGAGCGCCGGCCCGCAGCTCGGCCGCGACAAGCCGGCGAGCGCGCTCGTCGAGCGGTTCATGAACATGCCCGGCCTCTCGCAGGAAGCCGAGCAGGGTGCGGAACCCGAGATCTTCGCGGCCACGTGGGCCAGCGTCTCCGGCGGAGACTACGTCGGACCCACGGGGGCATTCGGGCTCACCGGTCCTCCCGGACGGGCGAAGCAGAGCCGACGCGCCCTCGACGAGAGGGTGGCGTTGCGGCTCTGGACCGTGTCGGAGGACCTGACGGGCATCGACTTCTCGTAGCCCCTCGACAGGCTCGGGGAACGGATGTCCGTTCCCTGAGCCTGTCGAAGGGCCGACCCGCGACTACTCGGGAAGCGCCGTGGCCCTCTCGAGAACCAGTTCGCGAACGCGAGCCGCGTCTGCCTGACCCTTCATCGCCTTCATCACAGCACCGATCACGGCGCCGGCGGCCTGCACCTTGCCGTCGCGGATCTTGGCGAGGACGTCGGGCTGGCTCTGCAGCGCTTCGTCGATGGCGGCGATCAACGCGCCGTCGTCTGACACGACGGCCAGGCCGCGCGCATCCACGACCTGCTGGGGCGTGCCCTCACCGGCGATGACGCCCTCGAGAACCTGGCGTGCGAGGCGGTCGGTGAGCGTGCCGGCGTCGACGAGCGCCACGAGCTGTGCGACCTGCAGCGGGGTGACGAGCGTGGTCGCGTCGACGCCCTGCGCGTTGGCGGTGCGGGCGATCTCGCCCGTCCACCACTTGCGGGCCGCCGCGGGGGCGGCACCCGCCGCGACGGTCTCGATGACCTCGTTCACGAGGCCGGAGTTCGTGAGGTCCTGGAACTCGAGGTCGGTGAAGTTCCACTCGGCCTTCAGGCGACGACGGCGGATGGCCGGTGCCTCGGGAAGGGCGGCGCGCAGTTCTGCGATGAGCTCGGCCGAGGGAACGACGGGCAGCAGGTCGGGCTCCGGGAAGTAGCGGTAGTCGTCGGCGTCGGACTTGGGTCGACCGGCGGAGGTCTGGCCCGTGTCCTCGTGCCAGTGGCGCGTCTCCTGCGTGATGGTTCCGCCGTCGTCGAGGATGGCGGCCTGGCGCTGGATCTCGTACCGGATGGCCCGCTCGACGCTGCGCAGCGAGTTGACGTTCTTCGTCTCGGTGCGTGTTCCGAGCGGCGCGGGCGGCTCACCCTCCGGGGTGCGTCGGCGCAGCGAGATGTTGGCGTCGCAGCGCAGGTTTCCGCGCTCCATGCGTGCCTCGGAGATGCCGAGTCCCACGACGATGTCGCGGATGGTCGACACGTACGCCTTGGCGAGCTCAGGGGCGTCGGCCTCTGCGCCGTAGATGATGTCGGTGACGATCTCGACCAGGGGAACACCCGCACGGTTGTAGTCGACGAGCGAGTACTCGGCGCCCTGGATGCGACCGGTCGCGCCGCCCACGTGGGTGAGCTTGCCGGCGTCCTCCTCCATATGCGCACGCTCGATCGGCACCGTGAACATGCGCCCGTTCGGCAGCTCGACCTCGACCGATCCCGCGAACGCGATGGGCTCGTCGCTCTGCGAGATCTGGTAGTTCTTCGCCAGGTCGGGGTAGAAGTAGTTCTTGCGGGCGAAGCGGCTCGTAGGCGCGATCGAGCAGCCGAGCGCGAGGCCCAGGCTGATGGCGTAGCGCACCGCCTGGCCGTTGACCACCGGAAGCGAGCCCGGCAGACCGAGGTCGACAGGGGTGATGTTCGTGTTGGGCTCGCCACCGAAGTAGTTCGGCGCGTCGGAGAACATCTTGGTCTTGGTGCTGAGCTCGATGTGCACCTCGAAGCCGAGCACCGGCTCGAAGAGCTCGAGCGCGCGGTCGTAGTCCATCAGTTTCGCCATCAGACGGCTCCCTCGTCGGTCGCGTTCATTTCACTGGGAGACAGGTCGGGCGCCTGGCTCAGGAGCGTGTGCCCCCACTTCTGCTCGAGGAGCGCCTCGAGCGCGGCGGCCACGCCATAGAGGCGGGCGTCTTCGCGAGCCGGTGCCAAGAACTGGATGCCGACGGGCAGCCCGTCTTCGGCGGCCAGTCCCACGGGCACCGAGATTCCGGGGATTCCCGCGAGGTTCGCCGGGATCGTGGCGATGTCGTTGAGGTACATCGACAGCGGATCTCCGGTCTTCTCTCCCAGCTTGAACGCCGTGGTGGGCGCCGTGGGCGATACCAGCACGTCGGCGTTCGCAAAGGCGGCCGCGAAGTCGCGCTGCACCAGCGTGCGCACCTTCTGGGCACTGCCGTAGTAGGCGTCGTAGTAGCCGGCCGAGAGTGCGTAGGTTCCGAGGATGATGCGGCGCTTCGCCTCGGCGCCGAAGCCCTGCTCGCGGGTGGCGCTCATCACGTCTTCGACGGTGCCGCCGCCCTTCGGGTTGACCCGCAGGCCGAAACGCACGGAGTCGAACTTGGCCAGGTTGCTGGAGGCCTCGGCGGGCATGATCAGGTAGTACGCGGCGATCGCGTGCTCGACACTCGGAAGTGCGACCTCGGTGATGATCGCGCCGGCGCCCTCGAGAAGGGCGAGAGCCTCGCGGAAGCGCTCCATGACGCCGGGCTGGAACCCGTCGCCCTGGAGCTCCGTGATGACACCGATGCGGAGGCCTGCGACGTCGGCGTTGCGCACCGCCTCGGCGAACGACGGCCAGACGTCGGTGAGCGACGTGGAGTCGCGCGGGTCGTGCCCGCCGATCACGTCGTGCAGCAGTGCGGAGTCGAGGACGGTGCGCGACACCGGGCCGATCTGGTCGAGGCTGGAGGCCAGGGCGATGGCGCCGTATCGGCTCACACCGCCGTAGGTGGGCTTCAGGCCGACCGTGCCGGTGACGTGCGCGGGCTGGCGGATGGACCCGCCGGTGTCGCTGCCCAGGGCGAACGGCGCCTCGAAGGCGGCGACCGCGGCGGCGGAGCCACCACCGGAGCCTCCGGGGATGCGCTCGAGGTCCCACGGGTTGTGCGTGGGGCCGTAGGCGGAGTGCTCCGTCGAGGAGCCCATGGCGAACTCGTCCATGTTGGTCTTGCCGATGGAGACGAGGCCTGCGGCACGCAGCTTGGTCATGACCGTGGCGTCGTAGGGCGGAACCCAGCCCTCGAGGATCTTGGAACCGCTCGTGGTGGGCATGCCCTTGGTGACGATCACGTCTTTGATGGCGATGGGAACGCCGGCGAGCGGGTGCAGCTCTTCTCCGGCCGCGCGGCGACGGTCGATGTCGGCCGCCTCGGCGAGGGCGCTGTCGGATGCGACGTGCAGGAAGGCGTGAACGGACCCGTCGACCGCGGCGATGCGGTCGAGGTGCGCCTGTGTGGCTTCGACCGAGCTGACCTCGCCCGCGCTGAGCTTGGTGGCGAGCGCGTCGGCGGTGAGCCTCGTGAGATCGGTCGTCATTACTGCTCCTCCCCCAGGATGGCGGTGACCCGGAATCGCGAGCCGTCGTGGTCGGGCGCACCGGCCAGTGCTTCTTCGGCGGTGAGGGTCTGGCCCACCACGTCGTCTCGGAACACGTTCTGCAGTGGGATCGGGTGGCTCGTGGCCGGCACATCGGGCGTCGCGACCTCGGTGACCGTGGCCACGTGGTCCATGATCGACCCGAGTTCGCTCGTGAGCGACACGATCTCCTCGGGCGTCAGCGCGATGCGGGCGAGGCTGGCCAGGTGGGTGACCTGCTCCTGCGTGATTTCGGACATGCTGCTCCGTGTCTTCATTCGGGGGGAGTTCGGACGAACCCACCGATTCTACCGGAGCCGCGTTCCCTGAGCCTGTCGAAGGGAACCACCCGTTCCCTGAGCCTGTCGAAGGGAACGACAGGGTCAGGGAGCGACGTCGTCGGGCGCGCTCTCCGTCTCGGGGGCCGGGCCCAGCGCATCCGGCCCTTGTGTGACGAGGATCGCGAACTGCTCGGCGTCGATGATGCGCAGGCCGAGGGCCTCGGCCTTGGTGAGCTTGGAGCCGGCACCGGGACCCGCGGCCACGAAGTCGGTCTTCTTGCTCACGCTCGACGCGGCCTTGCCGCCCGCATTGATGATCGCCTCGAGCGCGCCCTCGCGGGTGAACCCGTCGAGCGAGCCTGTGGCGACGACGGTGACGCCCGAGAGCACGCCGCCCTCGATGACGGCTGCGCCGGGGCCCGGATGCCCGGGGGTCGCGAACTGCACACCGGCGGCGGCCCAGGAATCCACGATGTCGACGTGCCAGTCGACGGAGAACCAGTCGATCAGGGCGTCGGCGATGATCAGACCCACACCGTCGACGGCGGCGAGCTCCTCGCGGCTCGCCGCACGGATCGCGTCGAGCGAGCCGAAGTAGTCGGCGAGGGCACGAGCGGCCACAGGGCCGACGTGCCGGATCGACAGCGAGACGAGGATGCGCCACAGCGGCTTGGTCTTGGCCTTCTCGATCTCGGCGAGAAGCTTCACGGCGTTCGTCGACGGAACCGAGAACTCGTCGCCCGCGAACTCCGCCACCTGCGGATCGCGCGTGTCGGGATTGTAGGCGCCGTCGCGCTTCTGGCGTCGGCGCTGGAAGGGCTGAACTCGCTTGGGCTCGCCGTCGTCGGTGAGCTTGACCATGCCCGTCTCGTTGTCGCGTACGACCACAGTGATCGGGAAGATATCTTGCATGCGCAGGGCGAACAGACCCGCCTCCGTCTCGAGCGGAGGATCGGACGGCTCGAGCGGCTGGGTGAGCGCGGCGGCCGACACCTCGCCGAGCACCTCGATGTCGAGGCCGCCTCGGGATCCCACGTGCTCGACGCGGCCGCGCACCTGCGCTGGGCAGCTGCGCGCGTTCGGGCAGCGCAGGTCGACGTCGCCCTCTTTGGCCGGGGCGAGCTTCGTGCCGCACTCCGGGCAGTTCTCGGGCATCACAAACGCGCGCTCGTCGCCCGTTCGCAGCTCGACCACGGGGCCGAGCACCTCGGGAATGACGTCGCCCGCCTTGCGCAGCACCACGATGTCGCCGATGAGCACGCCTTTGGCCTTGACCACGTCTTGGTTGTGCAGTGTGGCCTGGCGCACCTCGGAGCCGGCGACCTCGACCTTCTCCATGACCGCGAACGGCGTGGCGCGGCCCGTGCGACCGACGCTCACGACGATGTCGAGCAGACGGGTGTTGACCTCTTCGGGCGGGTACTTGTAGGCAGTGGCCCAGCGTGGCGCACGGCTCGTGGCCCCGAGCTCGGCGTGCAGGGCGAGGTCGTCGACCTTGATGACGATGCCGTCGATCTGGTGCTCGACGCTCGCGCGATGGATGCCGTTGTAGCGGATGAACTCGACGACGTCGTCGACGAGATCGAAGACCTTGAAGTGGGTCGAGATGGGAAGACCCCACTGCTCGAGCAGGCCGTAGACCTCGCTCTGCGCCGCGACGGGCGGGTTCGGCCATGCACCGATGCCGTGCACCAGCATGCGCAGTCGAGACAGGCGGCTCTCGACCAGGGCGAGCTGCTTGGCGTTCTTGCCCTCGGTCTTCTGGCGAAGAGAGCCGGCCGCCGCGTTGCGCGGGTTGGCGAACACGCGCTCCCCCGCCGCCTCCTGCGCCGCGTTCAGCTCGTCGAACGATGCCACGGGAAAGAAGATCTCGCCGCGCACCTCGACCAGGGGCGGATGCCCGGTGCCCTTCAACCGCGCGGGAATCTGCTTGATCTGCAGCACGTTGTCGGTGACGTCTTCTCCGACGACACCGTCGCCGCGGGTGGCCGCCGTGACGAGAACACCGTTCTCGTAGCGCAGGTTGATGGCGAGCCCGTCGATCTTGAGCTCGGACAGATAGCGCACGGCGCTGCGCCCGGCGTCGCGTTCGATCTTCGCGGCCCACTCGCGCAGCTCGTCTTCGCTGAAGACGTTGTCGAGGCTGAGCATGCGCTCGGCATGCGTGACCGGCGCGAACATCGTGGTCTCGGCGCGGCCGCCCACCGTCTGCGTGGGACTGTCGGCGCTCTGCAGCTCGGGGTGCGCGCGTTCGATGGCGTCGAGTCGTCGGACGAGGGCGTCGTACTCGGCGTCGGAGGCGGTCGATGCGTTCTTCTCGTAGTACTGGTCGCGCAGTTCGAGGATGCGCGTCGTGAGCTCGCCGGCCTCGACCTTGGCCTCTGCGAGGTCGGGGGTGACCTCGTCGGGCAGGACCTCGGCCATCAGGCCACGGCTCCTGCCGCAGCGGGCACGGCTGGGACTGCACTGGCCGAATCAGCACTGACCGTGCGATCGATGGTGCACTGGCCGAGCACGCGAGTACCGATGTAGACGACGGCCGTCTGGCCGGGAGCGACCCCGTTGAGCGGCGTGTGCGGCGTGATCACGAGTTCGTGATCGGATGCCGGTCGCTGGCCCTCGACGGGAACGGGCACGTCGAGCGCACGCACGACGGCGGTCGCGGGAACCGGGTCGGCGTGGGCACGGATCTGGACCTCGCACTCGAAGGCGATCTGCGGGTTCTCGGGAGCGAGCCCGGCCCAGGTGAACCGGGCGCCGGCGATCTCGGAGATGTCGAGCGCCTCTTTGGGGCCGACGACGACCTGGTTGCTCACGGGTCGCACCTCGAGCACGAACCGGGGCTTGCCGTCGGGCGCGGGCATGCCGAGGTGGAGGCCACGGCGCTGGCCGACGGTGAACGAGTGGGCCCCGTCGTGACTGCCCACGACGCTGCCGTCACGCTCGACGACCTGGCCGGTCTCGGCGCCCACGCGCTCGGCGAGCCAGCCCTTCGTGTCGCCGTCGGGGATGAAACAGATGTCATGACTGTCGGGCTTCGACGCCACCGAGAAGCCGCGTTCGGCGGCTTCGGCACGGACCTCGGCCTTGGAGGGCGTCGCGCCCAGCGGGAACATGCTGTGCGCGAGCTGCTCGCTGGTGAGCACGCCCAGCACGTAGCTCTGGTCTTTGGCCCACGTGGCGGCCCGGTGCAGCTCGCGGTTGCCTTCGGCGTCGGTGACGATGTTGGCGTAGTGGCCCGTGGCGACCGCGTCGAAGCCCAGGTCGACGGCCTTCTCGAGGAGGGCGGCGAACTTGATGCGCTCATTGCAACGCATGCACGGGTTGGGGGTGCGCCCCGCCGTGTACTCGGCGACGAAGTCGTCGACGACGTCGGCCTTGAACCGCTCCGAGAAATCCCATACGTAGTAGGGGATGCCGATCTTGTTGGCGACACGCTGCGCGTCCATCGAGTCTTCGATGGTGCAGCAGCCGCGAGCACCGGTTCGCAGGGTGCCCGGCATGCGCGAGAGCGCCAGATGAACCCCGACCACGTCGTGCCCCGCCTCGACCGCGCGTGCGGCGGCCACGGCGGAGTCGACCCCGCCACTCATTGCTGCTAAAACCTTCACGTGAAGAGCTTACGTGAGGCCTCCGACAGCGTCACTGGGGGTAGCGACGGGTCTCCGAATGCCGAATGGCGCCGTCACGCCCGTCCCGTCGTACGGGATGGGCGCGACGACGCCATTCGGCGACGGTGAGACTATTCTGCGGGCTTGGTCTCTGCTGCGTCTGCCTCGGCCTGAGCCTTCATCGCGGCCTCGACGTCGAGCGCCTTGAGCTGCGCAACGAGGTCGGCGAGGGCGGGCGCAGGAAGCGACCCGGCCTGGCGGAACACGGGCACACCGTTCTTGAACGCCATCAGAGTGGGGATCGAGGTGATCTGCGCGGCAGCGGCGAGCTGCTGCTGGTCTTCGGTGTCGATCTTTCCGTAGACCACGTCGGTGTTGTCTTCGCTGGACTTCTCGAAGACGGGCGCGAACTGCTTGCACGGGCCGCACCAGTCGGCCCAGAAGTCGAGAAGAACGATCTCGTTGTCGGTGATGGTCTTGTCGAGGGATTCGGCGGTGACGGTAACGGTAGGCAAAAGGGGCCTCCTCGTGAAGATTGTCGATTGATGGTCGTGCGGTTCGCGAAACGCTACCGCACGGTGTCTACAACAGAACGGGGTTGCGCTGCATTCCCGGGATGGACGTTCCCTGAGCCTGTCGACGTTGCCCTTCGACAGGCTCAGGGAACGACAGGCTCAGGGATCGACAGGCTCAGGAAGCGGGCGCGCTATGCCCCGATGCCCACGACCTCGGGCTGCTCATTCGAGCCGGGGGCGCTGGGCTCGACCGCTGCGGCCACGCGGGCGCCGAGCGTCGCGTCGACGTTCGTCCAGTACTGGTAGACGCGCTGGCGGAGGCCTGCGTCGGTCACCTTCGAGACGTGACCCGCGATGTTCGCGACGAGCCGGTCGCGAGCCGCGTCATCCAGAACCTCGCGCACCAGCGTGCCGGCCTGGCCGAAGTCGTCGTCGTCGGCGTGCAGCGCGGCAGCTGCGCGCACGAGCTCGCCGTCGGACTCCCAACCCGCGTCGGCGCCGGCCCGGGCGGGGTCCGCGTGCGGGCCTCCGTGCGAGTTCGGCGCGTAGACGGGCGTCTCGGCAGACGTGAATCCGTGGCGCATCGCCCCGTCTTTCGAGTAGCTGTGCAGCGGCGCGGTCGGCGCGTTCACCGGCAGCTGCGCGTGGTTCGTTCCCACGCGGTAGCGGTGCGCGTCGGCGTAGCTGAAGATGCGCGCGAGCAGCATCTTGTCGGGGCTGGAGGCGATTCCGGGAACGAAGTTCGACGGCGCGAACGTGGCCTGCTCGATCTGCGCGAAGTAGTTCTCGGGGTTGCGGGTCAGCGTCATGGTGCCGACCTCGTGCAGCGGGTAGTCCGCGTGCGGCCAGACCTTCGTGAGATCGAAGGGGTTGAAGCGGTAGGTGGCCGCGTCGGCATAGGGCATGATCTGCACGCTCAGGGTCCAGCTCGGATAGTCGCCGCGCTTAATCGCCTCTGACAGGTCGCGGATGTGGAAGTCGGCGTCCTCTCCGGCGATGCGGTCCGCGTCGGTCTGGCTCAGGATCTCGATGCCCTGGTGGGTCTTGAAGTGGTACTTGACCCAGAAGCGCTCGCCGGCGGCGTTGATCCACTGGTAGGTGTGCGAACCGAAGCCGTCCATGTGCCGCCACGAAGCCGGCAGACCGCGGTCTCCCATGAGCCAGGTCACCTGATGGGCGGTCTCGGGCGACAGCGTCCAGAAGTCCCACTGCATGTCGTGGTCGCGCAGGTGGGTTCCCGGCAGGCGCTTCTGCGAGTGGATGAAGTCGGGGAACTTGATTCCGTCGCGGATGAAGAAGACGGGCGTGTTGTTACCGACGAGGTCGTAGTTGCCCTCGTCGGTGTAGAACTTCAGCGCGAAGCCGCGCGGGTCGCGCCACGTGTCGGGGCTTCCCTGCTCGCCGGCGACGGTGGAGAAGCGCGCGAGCATGTCGACGGATGCGCCGGGCTGGAAGAGACTGGCGCGCGTGTAGGCGGAGACGTCGTGGGTGGTGACGAAGGTTCCGAACGCGCCGCCGCCCTTGGCGTGCACGATTCGCTCCGGCACCTTCTCGCGGTTGAACTGGGCGAGCTTCTCAACGAGGTAGTGATCGTGCAGCGTGATCGGTCCGTCGGTTCCGACGGTCTGCGAATGCTCATCGCTGGCGACCGGGGCGCCGGAGTTGGTAGTGGTGAAGGCATCGGTGGACATTGTTCTCCTTGTAAATCGGGCGGTCGGGAGGATGTACGAGATCTAGGCTGGCACTGCTGCCTGACAGGCAGGACAGAGACCCCAGAACGTGACCTCGGCGGTCTGGATCTGGAATCCGCCGGATGACGACGGAGTCAGGCACGGGCTGTGGCCGACGGTGCAGTCGATGTCTTCGACCGCTCCGCAGCCGGTGCAGACGACGTGGTGATGGTTGTCGCCCACACGGCGCTCGTAGAGCGCCGGCGAGTGGGCGGGCTCGATGCGTCGCACGAGCCCGGCTTGCGTGAACGCGGCGAGGATTCCGTGCACGGCCTGCACGCTCGTTCCCGGCACCAGTGGGAGCACCGCGCGGAACACCCGCTCGGCCTCGATGTGGGACTCGTTCTCGAGCACGCCGAGAACGGCTACCCGGGGCTCGGTGACCCGCAACCCGGCGTGACGGATGCTGTCGGCCAGGGCCGTCGCATCCGCTCGCTCTGTCGTCATGCGTCAACCCTAGGTGCTTGTTTTGAATTACTCAAAATAACGGCGCACCCCGGCGTGTCACGTCATGGTCGTCATCAAGCGTTCACCGGCGGGGCTGGGCATTCGTCCAGCCTGCCCGTGCAGACTGGAGGGCGATGTCTCTCCTGGCCGAGACGCCCCGGGCGTCACCCTCACGGAAGCGTCGGCCGTCTGGAGGTCGACGCGCGCTGAACGCCGTCGTGGTGGCCTCCTCCCTGCTTCTCGCGGCGCTCATCGTGCTGCACAACTGGGTTCCCGACGTGGGCGGCCTCGGCCTGCTGGTCGACTCCGCCGCACCATGGTTGGGAGTGTTCATCCCCCTGCTCATCGTGCTCGCGGCCTTCGCCCGGCGCGGCCGACCGTGGGCCGCTGTGATCGTGCCGATCGCAGCCTGGGGCCTCGTCTTCGGAGCGACGATCATTCCTCTGAAGTGGACCGCTCCGTCCGCGAGCGCGAACACGCTCACCGTGGCCAGTCAGAACGTCGAGGCGAGCTCGGGAACGGGGGCGGCCTCTGCCGCGGACCTCGTCGCCACCGGCGCTCAGGTCGTGGCCATCCAGGAGATGGATGCAAACTCGAGTGCACAGGTGTCGTCGGTGCTCGACGCCAGCTACGAGTACTCCTACCAGGTCGGCACGGTCGGCCTCTGGAGCAGCTACCCGATTCTGAACGCCCAGCCGTGGGACCTCGGACTCGGCTGGCAGCGCGCCCTCGCCGCCGACCTCGAGACTCCCGACGGCCTGGTCAGCATCTACGTCATCCATGCCGCGTCGGCCCGCATTGGCGATCACGCCGATCGCGACGAGATGCTGAAGAACCTCGCCGACGTTCTGCCGAACGATGAGAACGATCGTGTGATCGCGGTCGGCGACTTCAATGCGGCCTCGACAGACAGGGCGTTCAAGCCGATCCTGTCGCAGCTGAACGAGCCCAACCAGAGCGACGGACTGTTCGGCTTCACGTGGCCGGCAACGCCGTTCCCCCTGGCGAGACTCGACCACTTCCTGCAGCGCGGACTCGACGTCACGTCGAACACGGTCATTCCTGCCGGCGGCAGCGATCACCTGGCGATCGTGGCCACCGTCAACCTGTAGGGCAAGTCCGGTGGCGCTGTCGTGCCCCTCCGGCGCGTCGGGATGGGCGCTATGACGCGACGCCGCCGCGCGGGAGGCCAATCAGCGCGCGTGGCCCAGCGGAACGAGCCTGTCGCTGAGGCCCGCCTTTGAGCCTTTCGCGAAGGCCGCGGGCAACGCGGCCACGAGCGCGTCGACGTCCGCCTCGGTCGTTCCGTGTCCGAGCGTCATGCGCAGCGCTCCCCTCGCGTCGGCCTCGCTGAGGCCCATGGCCGTGAGCACGTGCGACGCCTCGGGAACGCCGGCCTGGCAGGCGGATCCGGTGGAGACCGACAGCCCCGCGACGTCGAGCAGGAAGAGGAGCGAGTCGCCCTCGCAGCCGGGGAAGGTGAAGTGGGCGTTGCCGGGGAGCCGACCCGCCGCATCCGGATCGCCGCGCAGCACCGCGTCGGGAACCGCCAGCCGCACGCTCTCGATGAGCCGGTCGCGCAAAACGGCGAGCGCGGCCGCGTGGCCGTGCACCTCGTCGGCTGCGCGGCGGGCCGCGACCCCGAACGCGACGGCGCCGGCGACGTCCTGTGTTCCGCTGCGGCCGCGCTGGTGGCTGCCGCCGTGGAAGAGCGGCACGATCTCGGCGGAGCGCGAGAGCAGGAGAGCGCCGACGCCGACCGGACCGCCGATCTTGTGGGCCGAGATGCTCAGGGCGGCTGCGCCCGACGCGTGGAAGTCGAGCGGCAGGTATCCGAACGCCGACACGGCGTCGACGTGGGCGGGAACGCCGAACTCGGTCGCGACGGCGGTTAGCTCGGAGACCGGCTGGATCGTGCCGACCTCGTTGTTCGCCCACAGAACCGAGACGAGGGCCACCGATTCGGGATCGCGCTCGATCGCCTCGCGCAGGGTATGTGGATGCAGTCGGCCGAGTTCGTCGATCGGCAGCCAGTCGATCTCGGCGCCGTCGTGGGCTGCGAGCCACTCGACCGCGTCGATGGTGGCGTGGTGCTCTCCGCCCGGAACGAGGATGCGAGGGCGCGGACGGGCCTCCTGCCGCTTCCAGAAGAGGCCCTTGATACCGAGGTTCACCGCCTCTGTTCCACCCGAGGTGAACACGACCTCGACGGGCTCGGCCGACACGCTCGCCGCGACGAGCTCGCGAGCCTCCTCGAGCATGCGCTTCGCCTGCTGACCCTGGCTGTGGATCGACGCGGGGTTGCCGACGACCCCGAGCGCCTCGATGTACGCGTCTCGCGCATCGGGGAGCATCGGCGTTGTGGCCGCATGGTCGAGGTAGACGGGCACGACGACTCTTTCCGTGATCTGTTCGAAACCTGGCAATCACTACTCTAAGACGCATGACTGTCGCCGATCCCCTCGCCAACATGGGCGTTCGCCTCACGGCCCACGGAGGCGAGATCCGGGTCTGGTCGGAGCACGCCGAGAAAGTGGAGCTGTGCCTGTTCGACGACAAGGACGCGAACTGGATCTACAAGACCGTCGAGCTGACCCGCGACCGGCACGGGGTGTGGTTCGGCCGCACCCGTGAGCTCGTTCCCGGCCGCCGGTACACCCTGCGCGTCGCCGGCCCGCAGGGTCCGACCCACCGCTTCGACCCCACCCGGCTGCTGCTCGACCCGTACGGCAAGGGAATCCAGCGGCTCAGCTCGGGGTCGCAGCGCTCCGTCGTAGTCGACGAGTCGTTCGACTGGGCCGGCGTCACGAAGCCGAACACTCCGCTCGACCACTCGGTCATCTACGAGGCGCACCTCAAGGGCCTGTCGGAGCTCAATCCCCGCATCCCCGAGGAGCTGCGCGGAACATACGCCGGCCTCGCCCACGAGACCACGATCGGCTACCTGAAGAACCTCGGTGTCACGGCGGTGCAGTTGCTTCCCGTGCAGTCGTTCGTGTCGGAGCAGCGGCTCATCAAGCAGGGACTGCGCAACTACTGGGGCTACAACACGCTCGGGTTCTTCAGCCCGCACGCGCTCTACGCCTCGAAGTCGGCCCAGGCCCAGGGCCCCAGCGCCAACCTCCGCGAGTTCAAGGGCATGGTCAAGCTGCTGCACGAGGCCGGCATCGAGGTTCTGCTGGATGTGGTCTACAACCACACGGCAGAGGAGGGTCCCGGCGGCCCGACCACGAGCTTCCGCGGCATCGACAACGCCAGCTACTACCGGCAGACCGCCGGCGGCACGTACATCGACGTCACCGGATGCGGCAACAGCATCAACACCGCCACCCCGGCCGTCTCACGCATGATCCTCGACTCCCTGCGCTTCTGGGCGAACGAGGTGCAGGTCGACGGATTCCGTTTCGATCTCGCGGCGACCCTGGGACGCAACGCCGACCACTATTACGACCCGCAGCATCCGCTTCTCACCGACATCGTCTCGGACCCGGCGCTTCAGAACGTGAAGATGATCGCCGAGCCGTGGGATGTCGGCATGGGCGGATGGCAGACCGGCAACTTTCCCGACGGCTGGTCGGAGTGGAACGACCGCTACCGCGACCGCATGCGCAAGTTCTGGCTGCGCGACATCCGCTCGATACGGGAGCACGGCGACCCGGGCGACGGCGTGGGAATGCTCGCGACACGCCTCGCCGGGTCGTCGAACACCTTCGCCCAGCACCGGGGGCCCCTGTCGTCGATCAACTTCATCACGGCGCACGACGGGTTCACGATGGCCGACCTCACGGCCTACGACACGAAGCACAACGTGGGCAACGGCGAGTCGAACCGCGACGGCACCGACAACAACATGTCGTTCAACCACGGGGTGGAGGGGCCCACCTCGTCGAGGCCGATCGAGGCCGCCAGGCGCCAGGCCATGCGCAACCTCATGGGCACCCTCCTGCTCTCGGCGGGCGTGCCCCTCATCACTGCCGGCGACGAGTTCGGTCGCAGCCAGAAGGGCAACAACAACGCCTACTGCCACGACAGCGAGCTGACCTGGCTGAGCTGGGACAGGCGGCGCTGGCAGAAGGACCACTGGAAGACGACGCAGCACCTGCTGAAGCTGCGGCGCGAGAACCCCGCCCTGCGGCCGGTTCGGTTCGGCATCTTCGGCGAGACCACCCCGAGCGCCAGCCAGATGGACTGGTACGACGCCACCGGATCGTCGATGTCGGTCTACGACTGGAACTCGGCGGAGAACCGCACCCTGCAGTACATGGCGGCGTCCACCCCCGAGCACGAGGAGTTCAACCGCATTTTGCTCGTGATCCACGGCATCGAGGCTCCGGTCACCGTGACCCTGCCCGCGCACCGGGGCGTGGCCTCGTACACGGAGCTCTGGAACTCGGGCGACGACGCCCCCAACCCGGAGGAGGGGCCCACTTACGAGCCCGGTACCGAGATCGAGATGTCACCCTCGAGCCTTCGCCTGTTCCGAGCGAACTGACTGCTACCAGCTTCGCTATGAGGCGAGTTCGGAGATCGTCGTCTCGGCGTCGGCCATGGTGATGTACATCACCCGCGCACTTTCGGGCACGAGGGTAAATCCGAACTTGAGATAGAACTTTTCTGCGCTTTCACTGATCGCATGCACCACGAACGCTCTGGCACCGATCACGCGCGAAACCTCGTACCCTTTGCGCAGCGCCTCCTGCAGGAGGGAGAAGCCCAGGCCAAGCCCCTGGAACCGTTCGTCGACAGCCAGCCGCCCTATGAGGATCACCGGAATCGGGTCTGGCATGTTGCGCCGCAGATTCGACGTCGCCTCCTCTCGAGCGAGCGAACTGGCAGACAGGCAGTAGTAGCCCGCGACCAGTCCAGTATCGGAGTCCACGCTCACAAACGTGCGGGATGCGCCCGTCAGGTCATTCTTGAGCGCCCTCGTCCGCACCCACTCATCCAGCGGATTTTCTCCACATGTGAATGACGAACAGTCGTCCCCCGCGCTAATAGGCCGAGGCCGTAAGAGTGAAGTCACTCGCTGAAGACGGCTGGACGGCGGAGAAGGTCAGCAAGTCCGGCCACAGACTTGGCGGGCTCATCCAAGATTGCATTGAAGGAGTCCCAAGCCTGCTTGGACATCCGCAACTGCCTCTCCTGGCGGATGACTTGCCCGGCCTCCTCGACCAGAAGTGGCACCGAAAATTCCGTCACGGAACGGCCAGAAATTGCCGCAGCCTGCTCGATGTTTTGCTTCTGGTCAGCGGTGAGGCGCAGCTCGAGACGTTCGCTTTTGGTCGTGGTAGCCATTGGACCAATGTACGGCAATATTCCGTACATTTCTAGGGTGGCGTTGGCACGGGAGGGCGCGTCAGTGGGCGGTCGCGATGAGGCCCAGCTCGGCGGCCGACGCCAAGTGCGCGTGCTTGGGCACGACGCGCACCGTGTAGCCGAACGCTCCGGCCCTCGACAGGGGCAGCGTGCCTTCGAACAGAACGACACCCGAGGCATCCGCCCCCGCCGCCGTGGACGGCGATAACGAGAACGTGGCGGTGTCGCGCAGCTCGTCGCCCGATCCGGCCTGCCCGTAGACGACCTCGACCGCCACGTCGTCAGGGCTGACACGATCGAGCTGCACCTGGGCGCGCAGGTGCAGCGAGTCGCCGACCTGCGGGGTGTCGTCGAGGCCGCCGGACTCGACGTGCACCACCTGCACCTTCGGCCAGTGCGCGGTCATGCGCTCGGCGAACGCCGACAGCTCGCGAGCCGCCTCGTGATCCCTGACCGACATGACCCTCTCGGCGGCGGCGGCCTTCGTGTAGAGGCGCTCGGTGTACTCCCGAACCATGCGCTCGGCCGACAGGCTCGGGCTCAGCGTCGAGAGCGTGTGCCGCACCGAGGCCAGCCAGCGCTCGGGGATGCCGTCGGCATTGCGGTCGTAGAAGCGGGTCGCGACCTGGTGCTCCATCAGGTCGTAGAGGGCGCCGGCCTCGATGGCGTCGCGCTCCTCCGGTGTGCTGGCGCCGTCGGCCGTCGGAATAGCCCAGCCGTTCTCGCCGTCGTAGTACTCGTTCCACCATCCGTCGAGGATCGACAGATTGAGTCCGCCGTTGAGCGCGGCCTTCATACCGGATGTTCCGCACGCCTCGAGCGGGCGCAGCGGGTTGTTCAGCCACACATCGGTGCCCGGGTAGAGCAGCTGCGCCATGCCGATGTCGTAGTTCGGCAGGAAGACGATGCGGTGACGCACTTCGGGGTCTGACGCGAACTGCACGAGCTTCTGGATGAGCCGCTTGCCCTCCTCGTCGGCCGGATGCGACTTGCCCGCGATGACCAGCTGGATCGGGCGTTGCGGGTTGAGCAGGATCGACTTGAGCCGAGCAGGGTCGTGCAACATCAGGGTGAGGCGCTTGTACGTCGGCACCCGCCTGGCGAATCCGATGGTGAGCACGGTGGGGTCGAGAAGGGTCTGGTACCAGGCCGGCGCGATCGAGCCCGGATTCTGCTGCTCGAACGCCTCGGTCACGCGGCGTCGCGCGTCGTGCACGAGCTGGCGACGCATGTCGCCGCGCACGGCCCAGAGGTCGCTGTCGCTGACGTCGGAGCTGTTCCAGTCGGCGTGGGTCGTGTCTGAGGTGCCGAGCTTCGAGCTCGCGAGTTCCTGCAGCAGCGGGTCGGTCCACGTGGCCGCGTGCACGCCGTTCGTCACCGAGGTGATCGGCACATCGTCGACGTCGAATCCCTTCCAGAGTCCCTGAAACATGCCGCGGCTCACGGCGCCGTGCAGCTCGGACACGCCGTTCGCCCGCTGCGCGAGGCGCAGGCCCATAACGGCCATGTTGAAGACGTCGGGCGATCCGCCGTCGTAGTCCTCCGCCCCCAGGTGCAGGATGTCGTCGACGCTGAGGCCGGGCAGCAGGTCGCCGCCGAAGTACCGCTCGATGAGCGTGCGCTCGAAGCGGTCGATGCCCGCGGGAACGGGGGTATGCGTCGTGAAGACGGTGCCGGCGCGCACGACCTGCAGCGCCGCGTCGAAAGAGAGTCCGTCGCCGATGAGGCGCGAGATACGCTCGAGGCCCTGGAAGCCGGCGTGCCCCTCGTTGGCGTGGAAGACCTCGGGCTCCGGCACATCCCGGAGCTCGGCCGCCAGCTTGAGCGCCCGCACGCCGCCGATGCCGAGGAGAAGCTCCTGCAGCAGGCGGTGCTCGCCGCCGCCGCCGTAGAGACGGTCGGTGATGCCGCGCAGGTCTTCTGCGTTCTCGGGGATGTCGGTGTCGAGCAGCAGCAGGCGCACTCGACCGACCTGTGCCTGCCAGATGCGGGCGAAAAGGGCACGACCGTCGGGAAGGGCGAGCGCGATGTGGGCCGCCGAGCCGTCGGCGAGCCTGAGCACGGTGAGGGGCAGGCCATCGGGGTCGAGCACCGGGTAGCTCTCCTGCTGCCAGCCGTCGCGCGAGATGGCCTGGCTGAAGTAGCCGGCACGATAGAAGAGCCCGACTCCCGTGAGGGGCACGCCCAGGTCGCTCGCGGCCTTCAGGTGGTCTCCGGCGAGGATTCCGAGTCCGCCGGAGTACTGCGGAAGCGCGGCGGCGATGCCGAACTCGGCAGAGAAGTAGGCGATGCTGTTCGGCTTCTCGCCCTCGAGCTGCTGGTACCAGCGGGGCTCGGAAAGATAGCGGTTCAGGTCGTCGCGCAGGCTGTTCGCCCAGGCGACGAATCCCTCGTCGTGCGACAGCTCCTCGAGACGCTCGGGGCTGACGGCGCCGAGGAGTGCGATCGGGTCGCATCCGGTCTGCTGCCAGTCGTCGGGCGAGATGCGGGAGAACAGCGCTCGGGTGGGCTCGTGCCACGACCAGCGAAGATTGGATGCCAGCTCGCCGACGGCACCGAGACGCTCGGGCAGCACGGAACGGACGGTGAATCTCCTGATCGCCTTCACGAAAAAGTCTCCATACCGGCGCGCCACCGCCACTCGTCTCGCGCACCGCGGTGGACACCGTGGGCCAGGCGTTGCCCAGCCTAGGACAGCGGCGCTCAGCCCGCATAAACGACCGGGAACCGTTTCCATAATCCCCCGCGAACGTTTGACCTTTATTGGTACGGTCGAACCGTGGCAAAGACGCAAGCATCCAAGCAGCCGACCCTCTCCGACTCCGGACTCGGGCGCATCCCGATCCTCGACATCTTCCCCAGCGTTCCCGGCCAACGATGGCTTCCCAAGGCCTTCGCCGGCGAGGTCGTGCCCTTCGGCGCCGTGGTGTTCCGCGAGGGCCACGACGCCGTCGGAGCGCGCGTCGAAGTGGCCGGCCCTTCGGGCCAGCGCAGTGAAAGACTGCTCCTCCCCCTCGAGCCGGGCACCGACAGATATGGCGCCCTGGAGCAGCTAGGCGAGGAGGGCATGTGGCGATTCCGCATCCGCGCCTACTCCGACGACTTCGCCACCTGGCAGCACACGGCGTCGATCAAACTCCCCGCGGGCCTCGACGTCGACGTGACCCTGGCGATCGGCCGCGAGCTCTTCGAGGCGGGCAGGGTGGATGCGACGCGTCCCGACGCGCAGCGCGTGCTCTTCGGCAAGGTGGCCAACACCCTGGGCGACTCCTCGATCGACCCCGTCGAGCGTCTCGCCGCGGCCACGAGCCCGGCCGTGCTCGACGCCATCGCGGAGCGCCCCTTCGAGAGCCTCACGACCTTCTCCGAGTGGCGAGAGATCACCGTCGAGCGCGAGCGCGCCGGCTCGGGATCCTGGTACGAGTTCTTCCCCCGGTCGATCGGAGCGAAGAAGAACGCCGACGGAAGCTGGACGAGCGGCACGTTCCGCACGGCGGCCAAGCGCCTGCCCGAGGTGGCGGCCATGGGGTTCGACGTGCTCTACATGCCGCCCATCCACCCGATCGGTCGCTCGTTCCGCAAGGGTCCCAACAACTCGCTGGATGCTGGCCCGAACGACCCCGGGTCGCCCTGGGCCATCGGCGGCCCGGCCGGCGGACACGACGCCATCCACCCCGACCTCGGAACTGTCGCCGATTTCGGCTACTTCATGAAGCAGGCGGCCAAGGCCGGACTCGAGGTCGCGCTCGACTTCGCCCTCCAGGCCTCCCCCGACCACCCGTGGGTCACCGAGCATCCGGAGTGGTTCACCACGCTGCCCGACGGATCGATCGCCTACGCCGAGAACCCGCCGAAGAAGTATCAGGACATCTACCCGATCAACTTCGACAACGATCCGAAGGGCATCCGGCGCGAGACGCTGCGACTGCTGCGCTACTGGATCAAGCTCGGCGTGCGCATCTTCCGGGTCGACAACCCGCACACCAAGCCGCTCGACTTCTGGGAGTACGTGATCCACACGATCAACGCCGAGTTCCCCGAGGTCGTCTTCCTCGCCGAGGCGTTCACCCGGCCGGCCATCATGCAGGGCCTGGCCAAGGTGGGCTACCAGCAGTCGTATACCTACTTCACGTGGCGCAACACCAAAGAGGAGCTCGAGGAGTTCCTCACCGGCCTGGCGCACGAGACCGACGCGTTCTTCCGGCCCAACCTCTGGGTCAACACCCCGGACATCCTCACGCAGTACCTGCAGTTCGGCGGGCGGGCGGCCTACAAGATCCGCGCCGCGATCGCCGCGACGGCCGCGCCCACGTGGGCAATGTACTCGGGATACGAACTGATCGAGAACGTCGCCCGCCCGGGCGCCGAAGAGAACCTCGACAACGAGAAGTACGAGTACCGCCCCCGCGACTTCGCCCTGGCCGAGCAGACCGGCCAGTCGATCGCGCCGTACGTCACGAGGCTCAACGAGATCAGGCGCGAGCACCCCGCACTGCGGCAGCTGCGCAACCTCGAGTTGCACTGGAGCGACGACGACGCGATCCTCGTCTACAGCAAGTACATCGCCGCAGAGTTCAGCAGCACGGGCGCACCCGACGCCGTTATCGTCGTGGCCAACGTCGATCCCCACTCGGTGCGAGAGACCAGCGTGCACTTCGACGTCTCGAAGTTCGGCCTGCCGGGTGTCGAGCAGTTCCGGGTCACCGACCTCATCACCGGGGCATCCTGGATCTGGGGCGTGAGCCACAACTTCGTGCGGCTCGACGCGTTCACAGAGCCCGTGCACATTCTTCACGTGGAGCCGGTCGATGGGACCTGGCCCGAAACGCGCCCGAGCGGTGCAGACAAGGCGGCTCACTGATGTCCACTCTCGACGGAGCAGGCGTGCTCTCCATTCCCGACGTGGCCGGCGACATTCTCGACAAGGTCGCGGCCGGCTCGTACTACGACCCGCACAGCGTGCTCGGGCAGCACCCCATCGAGGGTGCGGGCGCCGACGGCGTCACCGTCATCCGCACCCTGCGGCCCCTCGCCAAATCGGTGGTCGCGGTGCTGGCATCCGGTGCACGAACCGAGCTCACCCACCTGCACGGTGGCATCTGGCAGGGGTACACCCTCACCGGCCTCAGCGACTACACGATCGAGGCCCGCTACGACGACGACACGGTCTGGGCAAGCGATGACCCCTACCGGTTCTCCCCCACCCTCGGCGACGTCGACATCCACCTCATCGGCGAAGGCAGGCACGAGCGCCTGTGGGACGTGCTGGGCGCCCACTACCGCTCGTGGCACGGGGTCGCCGAGGAGGTCGCGGGCACCTCGTTCGCGGTGTGGGCACCGCGCGCCCAGGCCGTGCGCGTCATCGGCGACTTCAACTCGTGGGACGGCCTGAAGCACTCCATGCGCAGCCTCGGCAGCTCTGGCGTGTGGGAGCTCTTCGTGCCCGGCCTCGAGCCCGGCAGCACCTACAAGTTCGAGATCCTCTCGCAGTCGGGCGAGTGGGTCAGGCGCGCAGACCCGATGGCCCGGTACACCGAGATCCCGCCGCTCACCGCGTCGGTCATCGGCCAGTCGGCCCACACATGGGGCGACGACGAATGGATGTCGCGGCGCGCGTCGAGCGATCCGCATTCCGGTCCCATGAGCGTCTACGAGATGCATGTCGGATCCTGGCGCCCCGGGCTCTCCTACCGCGAACTCGCCGACCAGCTGATCGACTACATGCAGGAGCTCGGCTTCACGCACGTGGAATTCATGCCCCTCGCGGAGCACCCGTTCGGCGGATCATGGGGCTACCAGGTCACGTCGTACTACGCGCCCACCTCGCGGTTCGGCCACCCCGACGACCTGCGCTACCTCATCGACCGTCTGCACCAGGCCGGCATCGGCGTGCTCGTCGACTGGGTTCCGGGGCACTTCCCGAAAGACGAGTTCGCGCTGGCCAACTTCGACGGCCAGCCGTTGTACGAGCATCCGGACCCGCGCCGGGGCGAGCAGCCCGACTGGGGCACCCTGGTGTTCAACTTCGGCGACTCGCAGGTGCGCAACTTCCTCGTTGCGAACGCGCTCTACTGGCTCGAGCAGTTCCACGTCGACGGCCTGAGGGTCGACGCCGTGGCGAGCATGCTCTATCTCGACTACTCCCGCAAGGAGGGCGAGTGGCTGCCCAACCAGTACGGCGGGCGCGAGAACCTCGAGGCCATCAGCTTTTTGCAGGAGGCGACGGCGACGGCCTACAAGCTCTATCCCGGCGTCATCATGATCGCCGAGGAGTCGACCAGCTGGCCCGGTGTCACGCACGCCACGAACCAGGGCGGGCTCGGCTTCGGGCTCAAGTGGAACATGGGCTGGATGCACGACTCGCTGCAGTACATGGAGACCGATCCGCTGTACCGCTCCTACCACCACGGCGAGATCACCTTCTCGTTCGTCTACGCCTTCAGCGAGAACTTCATCCTTCCGATCAGCCACGACGAGGTCGTGCACGGCAAGGGCTCGCTGCTGAACAAGATGCCCGGTGACCACTGGCAGAAGCTCGCGAACCTCCGCTCCTACCTCGCGTTCATGTGGGCCCACCCCGGCAAGCAGCTGCTGTTCATGGGCCAGGAATTCGGCCAGCCATCGGAGTGGTCTGAGGAGCGCGGGCTCGACTGGTGGATCCTCGACCAGCCCGTGCACCGCGCCCTGCTGGGGCTCGTCGCACAGCTCAACCGGGTCTACGCCGACAACCCCGCGCTCTGGCAGCGCGACCACGACTCCTCGGGCTTCGAGTTCATCGACGGCGGCTCCTCGAACCAGAACCTGGTGTCGTTCCTGCGCTGGGACGACGAGGGCAACCCGATCGCGGTTCTGATGAACTTCTCGGGCGCTCCGGTCGGCCCCTACCGAGTGGGGCTGCCGTTCGCGGGAACCTGGGACGAGTTGATCAACACCGACGCCGTGGAGTACGGCGGCTCGGGCGTCGGCAACTTCGGCGCCGTCGAGGCAGAGGACGTTCCCTGGTCGGGACGCCCGGCGTCTGTCGAGCTGACGCTGCCTCCCCTGGCGGCGCTGTACCTCAAGCCGCGCAGGTAGAGCCGCGCCGTTCCCTGAGCTCTTCGCCTGCGGGCCCCTTCGACCTCGTTCCCTGAGCCTTGCCTGCGGGGCCCTTCGACAAGCTCAGGGAACGACAAGCTCAGGGAACGACCTAGTAGAGAAGCCCCGTGAGGCGGGCGCGGGCCTTGACCACGCGGGGGTCGTCGATTCCTACGACCTCGAACAGCTCGATCAGGCGGGCCCGAACCGTGTTCTTGCCGGCCTGGTCGAGCGTCGGGAACAGAGTGAGCAGGCGGTCGAACGCGTCCTCCACGTGGCCGCCCGACAGGTCGAGGTCGGCGACGAGCAGCTGCGGCTCGAGCTCGCCCGGACGCGCGGCGGCGTCGTTGCGGATCTCGGCCTGGGTCTTGTCCTTCAGACGAGCCAGCAGGCTCACCTGAGCGAGCCCGGCGACGGCGAGGCTGTCGCGGGGATCCTGTTTGATGGCCGTCTCGTATTCGCGGATGGCCTCGTCGAAGTCTCCGCGCGCGATGGCGTCGTAGGCCTCGGCGTGGTGCGGCGGCAACGGGGCCTCCGCGGGCTCAGCGGGGGCGCTGTCGGATGCGTCGTCGGCCACGGCGACGCCCGTGACGCCCTGCTGCACGGCGAGCTCGAGCACCTGCTCGATGACGTCGCGCACCTGGTCGGCCGGGTGCACGCCGGCGAAGAGGCCGATGGGCCTGCCCCCGACGACGGCGGCGACCGTCGGCAGCGTCTGCGCCTGGAACGCCTGCGACAGCTGCGGGTTGGCGTCGGCCTCGACCCTGACGAGCACGAACCGACCCTCGTACTCCGCGGTGAGCGCCCGCAGGATCGTGTCGAGCTGGGTGCTCGGCTCGTTGTACGAGGCGCCGACGACAACGATCACGGGAACGGTGTTCGACAGCTCGATGAAGGCGCTGAAGGCGGCGTCGGTGCCCTCGATGACGAGACTCGGCAGCAAGACGGGCGCCCCCGGGGTCGCGGTCGCGCCTGCGGCCTGCGGGGCCGGTGCGCCCGGCGCCGGGCGATTCACGAGCGAGGAGAGGTCGACGGCGCCGCGCAGGCTTGCCGCGGACGGGGGAACTGAACTCATGGAAGCTCCTTGGCTTGAACGAGGCCCTGGGTGAATCCGAGCAGTGTCGGCTTGCCCGTCTCACCCGCGGACGGAATGTAGAACAGCAACTGGTAGTCGTAGGTGGACTCGACGCCCTTACCCGTGGCACCTAGGCCCGACAGCGCCTTGACCGCGCCCTCGGGGGTGATCGTCGCGCCCGTCTGCGTGGGTTTCACGACCTCCGACTCCCGCAGGTTGAAGGACAGAATCGCACCCGAGTCGTTCGTCGCCAGGGCGATTCCATCGGAGATGGCCGGCACCTTCGAGAACTCGATCGTCGCGGTTCCGGTCTCTTCGATCTTGGCCTTCTTGGCCGCCTTGTAGTCGGAGCCGACGCTCGTGAGCAGGGTGTCGCCCTCGGTGTCGATGAGACCGTACGACGGGCTGGCAGAGCCCTGCGCGAGGATGTCGGCGTATGCCTCCTCGACGGCGTCGGGGGTCATCGACAGCAGCTTCGAATCGGGCGCCAGGCGCGCGGCGCCGACGGTCGCCGCCGAGACGGGCGGGAGCGTGGTGTCGGGCTCGAGTGAGATCGCATATTCGACCTTGTAGTTGGCCCGTGCAGACTCCTGCACCAGGGTGACCGCGAGCGGGGCCACGGTCTTGTCCTCGTTCTCGACGATGGTGAACACCGTCTTCGGCCACACCGTGCTCGCCTGCGGAAGCACCACCGAGGCACTTCCCGAGGGGATGGCCGTAGGCAGCACGTACTCGGGCAGCGCCGCGTGGATGGCGTAGGAGGCCTTGCGGAGTTCGAGGGCGGGGCCGGTGAAGCGCGCGTCGAGGGCTGTGCTGTCGAAGGCGGCATTCGCCGCGCTCTCGACCGCGATGACCCGCTCGATGATGGTCTTCACCTGCTGCTCGGTGACCGCCGGAAGCACGGCCTCCGTGGCGGGCTCCGTCGACGTCGGTGTCGGTGTCGGCGTCTCGGTCTGCATGTTCGAGGGTTCGCTCGTCGGATCCGTATCCGAATCGACCGTCGGGGTCGGACGGGGGGTGGGAGTGACCGTCGTGGCCGACGCCGTCAGCGGCGTTCCGGCCCCCAGGGCGGCGATGAGCAGCACGGGCACGATCGCGGTCATCGACCGGGTGATCGCCTTGCGTCGTTTCGACATTCCAGACTCGATCGCGTTGGTTCGTGCGGGAGAGAAGCGCCGGCGCGGCGTTCCGGTGGGCGGCTTGCGCCGTGGCCCCTGCTGTCTGCGCATGTGCCACAGCCCCCAGAGGAGGAGGGCGAGCCCGATGAGGAGCACGAATGCGCCGGCCAGCAGAAGCGGTACGGCCCAGGGCGTGGAGTTGTCGATCGGCCACGAGACGGTGATGCTGGACGGCGCAGCGTCGGTGCCGTTCGAGGCGATGATCGCCGAGTATCCGGCGGGAACATTGATGGTGCGTGTCAGCGACTTATCGCCGGTGTACTGCTCGAGCCAGAGATCGCTGCCGGCCGGATCGGCCGAGCCGCTCGCCACGTTCTCGGCGCCCGCCGGGTCGGCGGCGACGATCGCCTCGGTCAGCTCGCCGGAGTCGGCGTCGACCTCGAGCTGAGCATAGCTGGAGCCGTTGAGCCAGGCCTCGACATCCGCGTCGCGGCCGTAGGCGATGAAGACGGAGGAGTCACCCGCGAGCGACACCGTCTGCGAACCGGGGTTCGCGCGGAGCGTGTCGGAATCGAGCAGAACGTAGGCCTCGTCGGTGGCACCCGCGGTCGCCGCACTCACGCTCCCTGGGGGCAGGAGGAAGGTGCGTTGGGCAACACCGACACCGATGAGGGCCGTCGCAACGACGAAGGCGATGATCGCGAATACAAAGCGCACAGATTACTCCAGACAAAGACATTAAAAGATAGCCGATGAACCCTGACGCCGCACTCAGGGTACGCCCAGTGCGGGCGCGGCGGCATTCGTCGGTACCGGGCAGTCGATAGAATTCGGGGCAGTTCCACCGGCGACATCCGACAGTTCTGGGCAGGCAGGTTCCGTGAAGATCCACAACGCGTTCACCCTGGGACTCGTCGGCACGCTGGGGGTGGGCGTCGGCATCCTCATCCTCACCTCGATCGCGTCGCTCGCCACGATCCTCACCTATATCGGCGCGGCGATCTTCATCGCGTTGGGCCTCGACCCGGTCGTCTCCTGGTTCGAGAAGAGAAGACTCCCCCGCTGGCTCGCCATCATCGTCGTCTTCATCGCGGTGGCGGGTATCGTCGCCGGACTCGTCTTCGCCGTCGTCCCGATCATCGTCGACCAGCTCGGCCAGCTGTTCGACATCGTTCCCGTGCTGGTCGACCGGGCGCAGCAGGGCACCTGGGTGGCCGATCTGTCGAACCAGCTCGGCGGCTTCGATGTGCAGGCCGTGATCGACCAGGTCACCAAGTACCTCACCGACGTCGGCAACTACTCGATCATCGCCAGCGGAGCCCTGGCGGTCGGCGCCAGCATCGCCAACGGCGTGTTCGGCACGATCATCGTGCTCATCCTGACCCTCTACTTCACGGCGTCGCTCAACTCGATCAAGCGTTCGCTCTACCGGCTCGTGCCCGCGTCGCGACGCGCTCGCTTCGCCGATCTCAGCGAACAGGTGACCGACGCCGTCGGTCGCTATGTCGTGGGCCAGCTGTCGCTGGGTGCGATCAACTTCCTCCTGAGCTACATCTTCCTGTCGATCATCCAGGCGCCCTTCCCCGCCGTGCTCGCCTTCCTCGCGGGCATGCTCTCCCTCATCCCGCTCGTCGGAACGCTCTCGGGGTCGATCATCATCGCGCTGGTCTGCCTGATCCCCGGGCTCGGTTCCCTGCCCACCTTCATCGCCGCGGCGATCTACTACCTGATCTACATGCAGGTCGAGGCCTACCTGCTGAGCCCGAACATCATGAACAGGGCCGTCTCGGTTCCCGGAGCCGTCGTGGTCATCGCGGCCCTCGCGGGCGGCACACTGCTCGGAATCCTGGGAGCGCTCATCGCCATCCCCGTCGCAGCATCCCTGCTGCTCATCATCAAACAGGTGGTCATACCCATTCAGAACGAGCGCTGAGCGAGCCTGCTCAGGCCTCGTAGCTGTCAGGCAACGGCAGCACCGCGGGGTTGACTCTGGCGACGATCTCGCTGAGAACACGCCGCGTCTGGGACTCGCCGACCCACAGGTGCTTGCCTCCCTCGACGGTGACGAGTTCGATCTTCGGCATCGGGGCGAATCGGGTCTCGGCCTCGGCGGGACGCAGGTAGTCGTCGAGCTCCGGAATGAGCGCGGTCACCGGCACATCGAGATCGTTCCATGCCGACAGCTCCTCCTCCGAGGTGCGGTGAAGCGGCGGCGAGAGCAGGATCACCCCGTCGACCGTGTGCTCGACGCCGTACTTGAGGGCGAGCTCGGTGCCGAACGACCACCCGACCAGCCAGGGATGAGGGAGCCCGCGCTCCGTCACGAAGGCCATCGCGGCCTTCACGTCCCACCGCTCGGCCACGCCGTGATCGTAAGCGCCACCGCTCGTACCGCGCGGCGACGAGGTGCCCCGGGTATTGAACCGCAGCACCGCCAGATCGGCGAGGGCAGGAAGGCGATTGGCGGCCTTGCGCAGGATGTGGGAGTCCATGAACCCGCCCCCCGGCGGCAGAGGATGGAGCGTGACCAGTGTGGCCACGGGGTCGCCGGATTCCGGAAGTGCGAGCTCACCGACGAGGTCGAACCCGTCGTCGGTGTGCAGCACGATGTCCTCGCGGATCGCGGGAAGCACGGTGGTGCTGCGGATATCGATGGTGCTCACGTCAGTTTCCGATCTTCCAGCAGTGACTGTGCCAATGACGGCGGCCGGCGAGGTCGCTCGCCTCTCCCATGAGGCCGTCTGCGCGCCACGCGACGATGTGGCCCGTGCCTGCGACGACCGGCAACGAGCATCCTGGGCAGACGTAGTCCTTGATCGCCTGAGCAGGCGAGACGGACTGCACGTTCCACGATCCGCTGCGGCGGTGCTCCACCCGGCGGCCGCCGGTGAGGATGCGGCCGAGGTCGAGCTCCGGCTCGTCGTCTGCCGGCCCGCGGCGACGAGGTCGGTTGCTGCGGGGCATGAATCAATCCTAGGTCAGTGCCCCGCGCCGGTGCCGTCGCGGAAATGGTCGAGGCTCGCTTCCTCGAGGTCGAGCATCTCCTGCGCACGGGCGAGTGCTGTCGACGAATAGCTGCCTTTGTTGCGCGCCGCCACCAGGGCCGCCCGCTCGTGCAGCAGCACGTCGCGCCTCACGAGTGCGTACTGCTCGTTCACTGCGGGCATGTCGCCGCTCGACGCCGAGTACTGCTCCCACGCGTATTCGCTGCGCCGGGCGGCCTCGAGGCGCACGCGCTCGATCACGCTCGGGTCGGGCGCTCCCCCGCCCGCCACCGTGAACCCGGGGTCGTCCAGCCGCTCCGTGCCCTTCTGCCTGATGTGGTCGATGAGCTCGGCGAATTCCTCGAGTCGGCGATCCCGCGACGTGCCTCGCACCCCGGTGAGCCGGATGACCGCCGGCAGGGTCGCGCCCTGGAGGACCAGGGTGGTGATCGCCACCGTGTAGGCGATGAGCACGAGCTGTTCCCGATACGGGATGCTCTCCGGCAGCGATTGCGCGGCGGCCACGGTCACGACGCCGCGCATTCCACTCCACGACAGCACCACGCCCTCCCGCGCGCCCAGAGCCTCGGGATCGGGTCGCCTTCTGGGGCGACGGCCGAGCACCGTCATGACCGCGACCACGGCGAACCGGATGCCGATCAGCACGGCCGTGGCGAGGAGCCCGAACAGGATCGCCTGGGGAACATCGAGGCGGTCGTGCCGTACCCCCTCGACGATCGTCTTGAGCTCCAGGCCCATGAGGAGGAACACGCCGTTCTCGAGCAAGAACTGGAAGGTCCGCCAGTTGAGGCGTTCGCTCAGTCGTGCAGGGGCCGAGAAGCTGGTCGCCCCCAGATGCCCCGTGATGAGGCCAGCGGCCACGACGCTCAGAACTCCGGATGCCCCGATCGTCTCGGCGGGAAGGTACGCGGCGAAGGGCACGACGAACGAGATCGCCGTGGCCAGCACGGGGTCGGGCACCCGAGCCCGCACGAACACGGTGAGATATCCGATCGCCACACCCAGCCCGACGCCGAGAATCACCGAGTACGCGAAGGTGCCCAGCACCTGCCACGCGCTGACCACACCCGCCGTCGCCGCGATGGCGGTTCGGAGCAGCACGAGCGCCGAGGCGTCGTTGACGAGACTCTCCCCTTCGAGAACGGCGAGCAGGCGCGGAGGAAGCCCGAGCCTCTTGCCGATCGAGGTGGCCGCCACGGCGTCCGTCGGGCTGATGACCGCGCCCAGGGCGATCGCCGCCGCCAGGTCGAGGTCGGGGAAGAGCGTGTAGAGCAGGAAGCCCGTGCCGAACGCGCTGGCGACGACGAGCACGACGGCGAGCGCCGAGATGCTGCCGACGTTCGACCGCAGGTCGACGAGCGGCAGGCTGATCGACGAGGCGTAGAGCAGCGGCGGAAGCACGCCCGAGAGGATGATCGCGCTCGAGACATGCACGGGCGGCATTCCCGGCAGCAGAGAGATGCCGATGCCGATCACGGCGAGGATCAGCGGAGCCGCGAGCTTCACCTTGGGCGCGAGGAGAGACACCGCCACGATGACGACGACGCCGAGAACTGCGATCAGAGCCAACCCCATGGGGCCAGCATATTGGGCGCGATCACCGCACCCACCGTGTTGCGGCTAGTACCAGCCCACGCTCTCGGAGTGACCCCAGGCGCCGCACGGTGTCTCGTAGCGGCCGGTGATGTAGCCGAGCCCCCAGATGATCTGGGTCGCAGGGTTCGTCTCCCAGTCGGCTCCGGCCGATGCCATCTTGTTGCCGGGCAGCGACTGAGGGATGCCGTAGGCGCCGCTGCTCGCGTTGTACGCGTTGTAGCGCCATCCGGATTCGCGCGACCACAGGGAGTAGAGGCAGTCGTATTCGGTCTCCGGCCAGCCGCGGTCTGCCACCATCTGAGCGGCGATGGCCTGCGCGCTGCCGGGATCGGGCGCGGCGGCGGGCGGCGCGTACGCTCCCGACGACTCTTTTTCCTTGCTCGCACTGCTCGGCGACTCCGTCGCAGTGGGGGTCGGCGTCGGAGTGGGTGTGGGCTTCGGCGGCTCGGTGATCGTGAAGCTGTCACGAACGATGGATGCCGCCTGGCTCGAGGACGTGACGGTCTGCGAGGGCAGGGTGGAGCCGGGCTCGAGTGCCACGGTGAAGTATTCGGATGCGGCGACACCGGAATACGGATCGACGACATTCACGAGAACGGATGCGCCGACGGCCGCGACGCCCAGCAGCTGAAGGGCGAGTCGCCCCGGCCTCGAGACGATCTTGGCCGGGCGCTGCGCCACGGGATCGAGCACTCGAATCGGCCCGGTGCTTCTCGACAAGGCGGGAGCAGAACTCACGCGAGGTTTGAGAGAGACTCCCGCGGCTGCGTCACGTTCGAAATTTCTACCCACGATTCCTCGACTTTAGCGAACTTCTGGCGGAATTGCAGGCTGACGGAAAGATCTCAGCGCACCGACAGCATCACGTCGATGACAGCGTCGAGCACGAGATCGACCTGGGCCTCGGAGTATCCGCCGGTGCGGGAGCGGAACGAGACCTGTCGAACGTCGTCGACCGACACCGCCGTGCCTTCGCGGAAAAAGGAGACGAGCTGCTCGGCGAACGCGTCGACATCGCGCTTGTCGTAGCCCAGTTTGAAGGGTCCGCTGCTGCGGAAGCGGTGCTTCGCGGGTCGCTCGAGCCGGGCGAGAATCTCTCTGGCCCTGTCTCTCGCGTCGGCGAACCAGGCCTCGTCGCCCAGCGACGACGATGCCTTCTCCCGCTCTCGCGCAGCGAAGGCCTCCTCCAACCGCTCGAGCGCCGCGTCGACGGCGAGCGTGGAGTAGCCGCCCTTCTCGAGACCGAACGCCATGTGCCGGATGGCCTCCGCCGTTATGATCGTGCCGGTATCACCGGGTTCTGCGCTGTACGCGATACGCGCGGCGGCCAAGAACTTCTCGACCTCGTCGACCTTGTAACCGGGTCGCGATGATCGTGATCTGGGGAAGGTTTGGCTCACGGGGACTATTCTGCCAAGACTTGTCGGTCGACGCCTAAGCGAAGACGATGAACAGCACGTACGCCGCGGCGGCGGACGGGAGGATCGAGTCGAGCCGGTCGAGGAAACCGCCGTGGCCCGGCAGCCAGGTGCTCATGTCCTTGATGCCGAGGTCTCGCTTGAGCAGCGACTCCGACAGGTCACCGGCGGTGGCGCTCAGCACCAGCACGGTTCCGAGGATCAGTCCGAACCACCAGGGCATGTCGAGCAGAAAGATCGAGAGCAGCACGCTCGACGCCATGCCGAAGATCCACGAGCCCGCGAATCCCTCCCAGGTCTTCTTGGGACTGATCGTGGGAGCCATCGGGTGTTTGCCGAAATTCAGCCCGGTCGCGTAGGCACCCACGTCGACCGAGACCACCACGATGAGGAACGACATGACCCACCACTGGCCGTTGTCGTTGCGCAGCAGGAGAGCTGCGATGCTGCCGAGGAAGGTGACGTAGACCTGGATGAACACCCCGCCCGACATGTCGAGCGCGACACTGCGCATCGACGCCCGGTGACGCGGTATCGCCAGTTCGGCGAGCCTCCAGAGAACGACGAGCAGCACGCCGCCGATCGTGCAGATCCACTGCCACTCGGCGCCGAAGTAGAACGCCGCGGGCACAACGACGACGGGCGCCAGAACGCTGGGGATGCGGGGCACGTCCCGACCCGCGTGGCGCAGCGCCGTCGCGAGCTCGAAGGCGGTGAAGGCGATGAGCACCGTGGCGAACACCACGAAGATGTCCTTGATGAACACCAGGCTGAACACCATCACGAGGCCCAGCCCCAGGCCGATTCCGATCGCACTCACGAGGTTGCGACCCGAGCGGGCGGTGATCTTGTCGTTCGCCCGGTCGAACTGGTCTCGACGCTCGCGCACCTTGGCCTCGAACTCGGCGCGCGTCATTCCCGGATGACGGCGCGCCGGATCGGCCTCGGACGCGGGTGTGTCGGGATCGTTCGTCATAGGTGTGGGCCTAGATCTCGAGAAGTTCGACTTCCTTGCGCTTCAGGGCGTCGTCGATGCCGTCGACGTGCGACTTGGTGAGCTGCTCGAGCTCCTTCTCGGCGCGGCCGACCTCGTCGTCTCCGACCTCGCTCTTGAGGGCGTCGAGCTCGTCTTTGGCCTTGCGACGGATGTTGCGAAGCGAGACCTTGCCGTCCTCCGCCTTGGTGCGCACGATCTTCACATATTCCTTACGACGCTCCTCGGTGAGCTCGGGAAGAGTCACGCGGATGACGTTGCCGTCGTTCGACGGGTTCGCTCCGAGGTTCGGGGTGTCGCGGATGGCCTGCTCGATGTCGCGCAGGGCACCCTTGTCGTAGGGCGTGATGAGCATGGTGCGAGCCTCGGGGTTCTGCAGACCCGCGAGCTGGCTGAGCGGCGTGGGGGTGCCGTAGTAGTCGACCAGGATCTTCTGGAAGAGGCCCGGGTTCGCGCGCCCGGTGCGAATGCTCGAGAAGTCTTCCTTCGTGTTGTCGACGGCCTTCTTCATGCGCTCTGTTGCGCCGGCCAGTACATCCGCGATCACGGCAACTCCTTCTTTTGGTTCTTGAGTAGTTTAGGGCGACGGGCCCGGGTCAATCGTGCGACGTGCTGACCAGGGTGCCGATGCGCTCGCCCAGGATGGCCTTGGTGACGTTGCCCTGGGGCTCCATGCCGAAGACCATCATCGGCATCCCGTTGTCCATGCAGAGGCTGAAGGCGGTCGAGTCGACGACCTTGAGCTCGCGCTGCAGGGCATCGAGGTAGGTGAGCCTGTCGATCTTCTTGGCGTCGGGGTTCGAGCGGGGGTCGGAGTCGTACACGCCGTCGACACCGTTCTTCGCCACGAGCACGACGTTCGCTCCGATCTCGAGCGCGCGCTGTGCCGCGACAGTGTCGGTCGAGAAGTACGGCAGGCCGGCTCCCGCGCCGAAGATGACGACGCGGCCCTTCTCGAGGTGACGCTCGGCGCGGCGGGGAATGTACGGCTCGGCGACCTGGGTCATGGAGATGGCCGACTGCACGCGCGTGGCGGCACCCGCCTGCTCCAGGAAGTCCTGCAGCGCGAGGGCGTTCATGACGGTTCCGAGCATGCCCATGTAATCGGCACGTCCTCGATCCATTCCTCGCTGCGAGAGCTCCGCTCCGCGGAAGAAGTTGCCTCCTCCGACGACGATCGCGATCTCCACCTGCTTCGCCGCCGCCGCGATCTCGCGGGCCAGCTCGCTGACCACGTCGGGGTTGACCCCGAGTGAGCCGGCTCCGAACGCCTCACCAGACAGTTTCAGGAGTACTCGGCGTCGGGGTTCTGGTGAAGTCATGTGTGTGGATCCCTTCGATCTCGTCCTCCCAATTTTAGGGGGCAGCCGAAGCTAGTCCTCGAACGGGATCGCGCACGTCTCCTGCAGGGCCGTCGAGCCGGTGACTCCATCGAGCACCGCGGGCGCCCCCGCATCCGGTGCCGGCGTTTCGACGGGCACGGACGGGTCGGCCGGAGCCTCGGGAACGGTCGGATCTGTCGGAGCCTCGGGAACCGCCGGGTCTGCCGGTGACGTGGGTTCGGTCGTGCTGCCCACCGGTTGCGAATCGGCACCCAAGGTGAACGGCTGATCGGCCGCGATGAGCGCGAAGAGCTGATCTGCGGCATCCACCGTCGGCACCACCTTGCCCGGATAGTCCGGATCGTCGGTCGTTCCCGGGTACTGCACGAAGGTGATGTTGTTGAGGTCGATCGTGCGCAGCGCCTGCGCCATGGAGACCATGGTGTCGACCTTCGTGAGCGACGTCGAGAGGGTGAAGTACTTCGGATCGGCGACCACGTTGGCCAGCGAGTAGAGCTTGCCGAAGTCGCCCAGCGTGTCGTTGCTCTTCATCTTGCGCACCAGCGACGACAGGTACTGCTGCTGCGAAGAGATGCGGCTGAGGTCGCCGCCGTCGCCCACACCGTGCCTCGATCGCAGGAACCCAGCCGCGAGACCGCCCTTGACCTCGGTGATGCCGGCGGGCATGTCGAGGTGCTGCAGTTCGCCGTTCTCGTCGGGGTACACGACGTTGTCGTCTGTCACCCGCCCGGTGAGGCAAATCGGTACGCCGCCGATCGCGTCGGTGAGCGCGATCACGGCGTCGAACGTCATCGACACGGCGTATTGGATGTCGAGGCCCGTGAGTTCGCTGACAGTCGCCACGACACACGGCAGGCCGCCCCTGCCCCAGGCCTCGTTGATGGGCGCGGCGCTCATGGCGTCGCCCTTCTCGCACTCCGGATGCGCGATGATCAGGTCTCGCGGAAAGCTCACGGCGACCGCGGTCTTGTGATCCTGCGACACGTGCAGCAGCATGTTCACGTCGTTGAGGGTCGCCCCGTCACGCTCTCCGTACAGATCCTGGGACTGGTTCGCGTCGTTGTCGGCGGCGACCACGAGCACGTTGAAGCCGCCCTCGAGGGCGCCGATCGCCGGAGGGGCCTGCTCGTCGCCCTGCTGCTCCGGGTGGATGTCGACCGCGTTCTCCTCCACCTTCGAGGTGAAGGTCCACGCGCCGACGGCGGCGATGCTCACGGTGCTGACCAGGGCGACGGCGGCCACGATGCCGACGAGCGACAGCACCCGCGACCATGCCCGAGCGTTCGGATTGCGGGCATGCCTGGTGGGCTGCGGGCTCGTCTTCACAGGCATGTCCTCCGGAACTCTTCGGCCGCCGGGCGGGCGCGGTCTCAGTCGATCATACTTAACGGCCGAAGGCCCATCCCGTGGAACGGGATGGGCCTTCGGTGTGATGCTGTCGATCGGGGAGTTACGCGCCGACCTTGAAGCGTGCGAAGCCGGAGACGGTAATGCCGGCGTCGGCGAGCACCTTCTTGACCTGCTGCTTGTTGTCCTTCGCGTAGTCCTGCTCGAGCAGGGCGACCTGCTTGTAGTAGGCGCCGAGGCGACCCTCGATGATCTTGGGCAGGGCGGCCTCGGGCTTGCCCTCGCCGCGCGAGATCTCCTCGACGATGCGTCGCTCGTTCTCGACGGCCTCTGCCGGGACGTCCTCGCGGGCGAGGAACTCGGGGTTGGCGAACGAGATGTGCTGAGCGATCGAGCGAGCCGTGTCGGCGTCGGCACCCGTGTAGCCCACGACCACGCCGACCTGCGGGGGCAGGTCCTTGGAGGTCTTGTGCAGGTAGATGGCGAACGCGTCGCCGGTGACGACCGCCAGACGACGCAGCTCGAGCTTCTCGCCCAGGATCGCCGCCTCGTTGCTGATCAGGTCGGCGACGGTGCCGCCGGCCGCGGGGGCCGCGAGGGCCTCCTCGACCGAGGTGGCGCCGGCCGCGACGGCCGCGTCGAGCACGGCGTCGGCCAGGGCGACGAACTTGTCGTTCTTCGCGACGAAGTCGGTCTCGCTCGCGAGCTCGATCAGGGTCGCGGTGTTGCCGCTCTCCTTAGCGGCGACGAGGCCCTCACTGGTGGAACGGTCGGCGCGCTTCGCGTTCGACTTGGCACCCTTGAGGCGCAGGATCTCCGTCGCCTTCTCGAGGTCGCCGCCGGCTTCGACGAGCGCGTTCTTGCTGTCGACCATGCCGGTGCCGAGGCGCTCGCGCAGGGTCTTGAGGTCGGCCAGGCTGAAATCTGCCATGGTTTTCTTCCTTACTTGGCTAAAGAGTTGTGTGTCGAAAGAAGGGGCGAACTACTTCGCGGGGGTCTTCTCGGCGTCGGTGGCCTCGGCCTCGAGGCGGGCCTCGGTCGCGGCGTCGGACTCGACGGTGTGCTCGGGAACGATGGTCGCGTCGGCGGCGGCCTCGTGCTCGGCGACGACGGCGTCTGCGTCGTTCTCCTCGGTGGGCGTCTCGGCGGCGACGACGTCGGCGACGGCGGCCTTCGCGGCGTCGGACTCGACGGCGTTCTCGACGAGGCCGTCGACGGCCTCGATCTTCTCGGCCTCGGTCGACGGGTTCTCCGACGCCTGGAGGAGCTCGCGCTCCCACTCGGCGAGAGGCTCGACGGCAGAGACGTTGCCGGTCTCCTCGGGCTTCTGGTGACGCTGGATCAGGCCCTCGGCGGCAGCGTCGGCGATGATGCGCGTGAGCAGGCCCACGGAGCGGATCGCGTCGTCGTTGCCCGGGATCGGGTACTGAACGTCGTCGGGGTCGCAGTTGGTATCGAGAATCGCGATGACGGGGATGCCGAGCTTGTGCGCCTCGTCGATGGCGAGGTGCTCTTTTTTGGTGTCGACGATCCAGATGGCGGACGGCGTCTTCGTGAGGTTGCGGATTCCGCCGAGGCTCTTCTGCAGCTTGACCAGTTCGCGCTTCTGAATCAGAAGCTCCTTCTTGGTGTAGCCGCGGGTGGTGTCGTCGAAGTCGACCTCTTCGAGCTCCTTCATGCGTGCGAGGCGCTTGGAGACGGTCTGGAAGTTGGTGAGGAGGCCACCGAGCCACCGCTGGTTGACGTAGGGCTGGCCGACGCGCTGGGCCTGCTCGGCGATGGAGCCCTGAGCCTGCTTCTTCGTTCCGACGAAGAGAACCGTTCCGCCGTGGGCGACAGTCTCTTTGACGTAGTCGTACGTCTTGTCGATGTGCACCAGCGACTGCTGGAGGTCGATGATGTGGCTGCCCGAACGCTCGGTAAGGATGAATCGCTTCATCTTCGGGTTCCAACGACGGGTCTGGTGTCCAAAGTGAACGCCGCTGTCGAGCAGCTGGCGAATGGTGACGACGGCCATGAGCCGTTCTCCTGTTCTTCGACGTGGGCTGAGCACGCCGCAGTCCATCAGAACTGCCCGCGCCGCAGGCACACGTCAATCGGTTTCTTACCACCGGCCTGTTGGCGGCGGTTCCTGGTGCCCAGCACGCCTCCGACCACCGCTCACGCACTCCTGCAGAACAGGAGGGAGAGGGGAGGACCGAGTGGAGTCGTGACAAAAGTCAGCGGGCACGCGTAGTCACCCCGACGGATCGAGGTGCTCCGGAAACTATATCACCCCTGTTGCTTGGCGTAGTACTCGCGTAGCTCGACCGTATCGGCGGCCTCGAGGCGGCGCGTGAAGTCGGTATCGAAGCGGGCGACGACGGGAAAATCGCCGAGCGGCACGATGGAGTGAACCACCTGATCGGCATACACATGCACGAGCGTGATCGACTGGCCGCCATCGCGGCCGACCAGCGTCGATTCCGGTGCCGAGACATCCATCGTGTAGCAGGTGGCCGCCGCCACGGCTACGGGAATGCCGGCGAAGAGCCCGTGCGTCGAGTAGTGCAGGTGCCCGCCGAGGATGGTGCGGATGTCGCTGCCGCGAATCACCTCGGCGAGTTCGTGCTGCCGCTGCAGTTCGAGAACCTGCATGTAGGCGACGGGGCTCGGCACGGGCGGGTGGTGCAGCGCAAGGATCGTGCCGTTCGGGGCGCCGACCGACAGTTGCTGCCGCAACCAGTCGAGCTGTGCGTCGGTCAGCTCGCCGTGGTGGTAGCCGGGAACGGAGGTGTCGAGGGCGATCACTCTCAGGCCGCCGAGGTCGATCACCCGGTCTATGGGCGAGACGTCGTCGGGCCGCACGTCGACCACCTGATCGGCCCCGACAGCGCCGAGAAGCTCCGCCCGGAAGGCGGACCTGTCGTCGTGGTTTCCCATGACCCACACGACCTCCGCCCCCATGCGGGCGGCCGCGGGCTCGACGAGCCCGCGCACCCGGCCATAGGCATCCGGTTCGCCGAGGTCGGCGATGTCGCCCGTGAAGACGAGCGCGTCGATGTCGATCTTCGACGCCTCGAGGGCGGCGAGCGCACGGGCGAGATTGGCATCGGTGTCGATGCTGCCGTAGAGCGGCCTGCCGCCGCCGAGGAAGTGCGTGTCGCTGATGTGCGCGATCACGTGGTCGGCGGGCGGGTATTGACCGAGCTGCATGACTGCACCCTATTTGGCGCCGCCGACTCCGTCTTTCTCGCGCCGGCGTCCACGCACGACGCTCAGGCTTCCGGTCTCCTCGAGGGCGACGCCCTTTGTTTCGGGGATCTTGAAGAAGACGAAGAAGAACGAGAGCGCGGCGAACGCTGCGTACAGACCGTAGGCCAGGGTGAGCGAGACGTCTTGAGAGATGATCGGGAAGGTCATCGTGACGGCGAAGTTGGTCAGCCACTGCGCGGCCGCGGCCACTCCGAGGGCACGGCCGCGGATGCGTGTCGGGAAGATCTCGCCGAGCAGAACCCAGACCAGCGGACCCCACGAGGCGCCGAACGCGACGACGAAGAGGTTGGCGCCGACCAGGGCGATGATTCCCCACGCGCCCTCGAGGCTCGGCTTTCCGTCGACGATCTGGGCCTGGCTGAACGCCAGCGTCATCGAACCGAGCGCCACCGCCATTCCGACCGATCCGAACAGCAGGATGGGACGGCGGCCGACCTTGTCGACGAGGAAGATCGCCACGAAGGTGACGGCCACGTTCGTGACAGAGGTGATCACGGAGATCGTGAGGGAGTCGCTCTCCTTGAATCCGACGCTCGACCAGAGGGTGGTGGAGTAGTAGAAGATCACGTTGATGCCCACGAGCTGCTGCAGCATCGACAGGATGATGCCGACCCAGACGATGGGCAGCAGGCCGAAGCGCTTGCCTCGGAGCGAGCTCTTGTCGGCGTTGGCCGCGTCTTCGCGAATGCCCGCCTCGATGTCGGCGACCGCCTTGTCGAGCTGGTTCTGCGGGGTGATCGATGCCAGAACCTTCGTGGCCTTCTCTTTCTTGTCGGTCATCAGCAGGTAGCGCGGCGACTCGGGCAGCCTGAGGGCGACGAGGCCGTAGACGATCGCGGGAACGGCGCAGACGAGGAACATCCAGCGCCAGGCGTCGAGGCCGAGGAAGAAGACCTCGTTCGCCCCGCCGGCGACGTTCGCCAGGATCGCGTCGGAGAGGAGGGCCGTGAAGATACCGACCGTGATGGCGAGCTGCTGCAGCGAGGCGAGACTGCCTCGGATGGCCTTGGGGGCGATCTCCGAGATGTACGCCGGTGCGATGACGGAGGCGATGCCGATTCCGAGTCCGCCGACCAGACGCCAGACGGTGAGGTCCCAGGCGGCGAAGGCCAGACCGGAACCGATAGAGCTCACCAGGAACAGCACGGCGCCGATGAGCATCACCGGGATGCGGCCGAGGCGGTCGGCCAGGCGGCCGGCCAGGTAGGCGCCGACGGCGCAGCCGAGAAGGGCGGATGCGACGGCGAAGCCGGTGAATGCGGCGGTGAGGCTGAAGTCGTCCTGGATCGCATCGACGGCGCCGTTGACGACCGAGGAATCGAATCCGAAGAGGAAGCCGCCGATCGCGCCCGCCGCCGCAAGCGCGATGACCTTGCGCCTCAGCTTCTTATCGGTTTTCACGTCGGTGTCGGCCTGCGCCGCGCCCCCACTGGTTGCCATGATCCGCTCCCTCATTGTGACCGACAGTGCGCATCACGACGCTGTCCCTAACACCTCGATCTTGGCACGAAGTGTCCCCCGACCGGGGCATTGCCTTCGCATCGGGCACTCCCCCTTGACAGGCTGGACCGCATGCGCCGCACTCTGTTCTCCTTCTTCGGCCGCCGCGTGATGAGGGCGGTCGGGCCGATCATCCTGGTCTCCCCCGCACTCGTCGGCCCGATGTCCGCGCCGGCCGCCGGAGGCAGCGACTGGGTCTGGCCGATACCCGATGCCCACGTCGTCGTGCGCGAGTGGCAGGCGCCGGCCGACGACTACTCCGCTGGCCATCGGGGAGTAGACATCGCCGCCTCGGCCGGGGCACCCGTCACCGCTCCCGAGTCGGGCACGGTGCGCTTCGCCGGTCGTGTCGTCGACCGTCCCGTTCTGTCGATCGAGCATTCGGGCGGGCTGGTCTCGAGTTACGAGCCGGTCGAGACCACGCTGAAGAAGGGCGATCAGGTGGCACGCGGCCAGCACATCGGCACGGTGGCCCCTGTGTCGGCGTCGCACTGCGCAGAGACGTGCCTCCATTTCGGCGTTCGACGCGACGGCCGCTACATCTCGCCGATGCTCGTGCTCGAGCCGCCCGCGAGGGCGATCCTGCTGCCGGTGAACGCCGCCGATCGGGTCACGCCCGCGGGTGCGCCTGGCGGTAGGTCTCCCGCAGCCTCTCCGTCGTCACGTGCGTGTAGATCTGGGTCGTGCCGAGACTCGCGTGCCCGAGCATCTCCTGCACGGCACGCAGGTCTGCGCCGCCGTCGAGCAGATGCGTGGCGGCCGTATGTCTGAAGGCGTGAGGCCCCTCGGGGCCCGAGCCCGGAACATCCATCAGCAGCTTCGAGACGATGCCGTAGACCGATCTGGTTCCGACCCGGGCTCCGCGCGCGCCCAGAAAGACGGCCCTCGTGCCCGAGCTCTCTTCGGAACGCGCCGCGAGGGCCGGGCGTCCGCGCTGCAGGTAGTCCACGAGCGCGAGGTGCGCGGGCTGGCCGAAGGGCACGACCCGCTCCTTGCTGCCCTTTCCGAGCACGCGCACGGTGCGCCGATCGAGATCGAGGTCGGTGGTGTCGATGCCCACGAGCTCCGAGACCCGCAGGGCCGATGCGTAGAGCAGCTCGACGATGGCCAGGTCGCGCAGGGCGAGGGGTTCTCCCTCGTGGGTTCGGGCCACCAGGGAGTCGAGCACGGAGTCCATCGCGTCTCTCGAGAGCACGCGCGGGAGGCTGCGGTCGGGTTTGGGAGCCCGCAGCCTCGACGCGGCGTCGAGCGCCTTTCCGTTCGAGCGGGTGAACCAGCTCGAGAAGCTCTTGGCCGTGGCGGATCTCCTCGCCAGGGTCGCCTTGGAGAGCCCGGCCTGCGAGGCGGTCCACAGCCAGTCGCGATAGGCGTCGAGGGTGAGCTGCGCCGCGTCGTCGATTCCGCGCGACTGCGCGAACCCGCTCAGCGAGGCGAGGTCGGATCTGTAGGCGCGAACGGTGTGGGGCGAGTAGCCGCGCTCTGCGGTGAGGTACGACACGAAGTCGTCGATCGCGCGTTCGAGCTTCATGCCCTCAGCATGCCGCGTCAGGCGGGCCTTCGCTCGGAGGCCCGCCCACCCGGGCGAACTGATCGATCAGACTGCTGCGAGGTCAATCACGAGCGCCTGTTCGGGAAGGAGCAACGGCATGGTGAGACCGAGCTCGCCGAGCACACGGCCGGTCAGCGTGATCTCGCCGTCGGCCCACCACGGGGGCGGCGCATCCTGCAGCACGCGAGGCCACTCCCCGAGCTTGACGGGGCGCACGCGGTACAGGAGGTCGGGATCGAGCCCGGGGAACACGACAGGGGCGACGGGAGAATCGCGGGTCGCGGCCACGGTGACGACCGCGAAGATCGCGGCCGCGGCATCCGGGGCCACGATGCCGTGCACCTGACGAGCCGGATCGACGTCGTCGGCCCGCACCAGCACGCCCGCGTGCAGCAGGGCGCGCTGCTCGCGATAGAACGACGTCCACTCCCGGATCGCATCGAGCTCCGTGTCGCTCGCCGTCGTGAGATCCCACTCGATGCCGGGGTGACCGAACAGCGCCGTCGCAAGACGGAAGCTCAGTTCGTGACTGCGGCCGGTCGTGTGTGCGGTCGGCGCACCGAGGTGCACGCCGAGGAACTCGGGCGGCACGAGCCCCGCCGTGTAGCGGTAGATCGCCTGGCGCTCGAGCGAGTCGTTGGTGTCGCTCGGCCAGACGCGGTCGGTTAGTTCCAGCACGCCGAGGTCGACGCGGCCGCCGCCCGACGAGCACGATTCGATCTCGAGATGCGGAAACTCGCGCCGCAGCTCGTCCATGAGCCGGTAGCACGCCAAGGTCTGTCTATGGGCAGAGCCCCCGAGCAGGTCGCGGTTCTGGTCCCACTTGAGGTACGCGATCGGGTACTCGTCGAGAAGAGCCCTGAGCTGACCGTGCACGTGGGCGAAGGCCTCCGGGTTCGACAGGTCGAGGGCCTGCTGGTGGCGCCAGGGCTGCGGGAGCTCGGCGTTTCCGGCCGACAGCACCCAGTCCGGGTGCGCGCGGAACACGTCTGAGTCGAGGCTCACCATCTCCGGCTCCACCCACAGGCCGAAGTCCATGTCGAGGGCGTGCACCCGCTCGATCAAGGGGTGCAGGCCATTCGGCCACTTGGATGCGTCGACGATCCAGTCGCCGAGCGCGCGTCGGTCGTCGGTGCGGCCGGTCATCCAGCCGTCATCGAGCACGAAGCGTTCGACGCCGACTCGTGCCGCCGTCTCGGCCAAACGGGTGAGCTTCTCCAGATCGTGGTCGAAGTAGACGGCTTCCCACGTGTTCAGCATGACCTTGCGCTCGCCGAGGGCTCGCCGCGTGCGGACGAAGCCGTGCAGTCGGCGGGTCAGGCCGTCGAGGCCGCCGTTCGACCACACCGAGACGAGCCATGGCGAGGTGTAGCTCTCGCCCGTTGCCAGGCGAACCTCGCCCGGCTCGAACAGCTCCCCCGCGCCGACGAGGGAATGCCCTGTCGCGGAGGCCTCGGCCCAGAGCCGTTGGTCGCCGCTCCACGCGAGGTGAGAACCCCATACCTCGCCGTGCCGGAATCCGAAGCCGGGGGTGCCCGCAACCAGAAGGAAGGCCGCATCGTGGCCGGGTCGGCCGTGCCGGCTGTCCCTCGTCCAGGTTCCGACACCCAGATCGTGGCATTGCGGCTGGCGCTCGCGCGGCCAGCGGCCCGTGAAGTCGAGCAGCTCCCGTGCCCTCGCGGGTACCGGGAGGGTGGCGTCGAGCGACGCCAGGGAGTACACGCTCGATCCCTCGTTGCGCACGCTGAGCCGCTGGCGCAGCACGCCCTCATTCGACAACTCGATGTCGATCTCGACGACCAGACCCGTCGCATCCGGCTCACCGGCGAACGCCGGAACCGTCTCGAGAACGAGGGTGACGCTCAGGTCTCCGCGGCGCGTGTCCGTGAGCCGGAGCGCGGCCGTCTTCTGTGCACCGAGGGCTGAGATCGGTGTGCCTTCGTGATAACCGGCGAGGCCGGGCCTGCCCGACCACCCGTCGGCCATGAGGGGAACGATCCGCTGTGTGAGCGTCGAGTCGATGGAGCTCGGGCCGACGGCCGGGCGCTGGGCCTCGACGAGATTCTGCAGGGCGCGCTCGTCGAGCTCGCCCAGATCGGCTCCGAAATGGATGACGGCGGGCACGGCCGTGCCGCGGGCGTCCAGCACGAAGCTGGTGCCCGCGGCACGGAGGTGGTGGATCATGCTCACGTGGTGATCATGCCTACTCGTTGACGGGGATCGCCGCCGCGGTGAGCGCCGCGATGGTCTTCTTCTGGCCCGTCTTCAGGGCGTCGTTCAGTGTTCCCGATCCGCCGAGAACCTTGCCGAAGCCGTCGGCGACGTCGCTGTAGGTCTGCGTCATCGTCGGGCCCCACGTGAAGTCGGCGTTCGTCTCGTTGGCCGCCTCGGCGAAGGTGTCGTAGATCTTCTGGTCGCCGTAGAACGGCACGCCCTCGGCGAGTACCGGAAGCTTCAGTCCGTCCTTCGTCGCGGGGTACAGGTTCGCCTCCTGGTTCAGCGCGGTGAGCGCCTCGTCACTCGTGTTCAGCCACAGGGCGAACTGCGCTGCCTCGTACGGGTGATCCGAGCCCTTCAGCACGGCGGTCGAGGATCCACCCCAGTTGCCGGCCTTGTTCTCGCCCGCATTCCATTGCGGCATCGGTGCAACAGCCCAGTTGCCGGATGTGTCGGGGGCGCCGCTCGAGATCGAGTTGGCTCCCCAGACGGCCGAGATCCAGGTCCAGTCGCTGCCCGTGTTGTAGGCGTTGTTCCACTCGTCGGTCCACGCGGGAACCTTCGAGACGAGGTCGTCGGAGATGAGGTTCTGCCAGTAGTCGGCCACCTTCTCGGACTCGGCGCCGTCGAGTGAGACATCCCACTTGTCGCCGTCGTTCTCGAACCACTTGCCGTCTGCCTGCCAGACGAGACCGGCGAACCAGTTCACGTCGTTCTGCGGGAAGTTCGTGATGTAGCCACCCTCGGCACGAATGGTCTTCGCCGCTTCGGCATACTCGTCCCACGTCGTGGGAACGGCGATTCCGGCCTTCTCGAAGAGGTCCTTGCGGTAGTACATGGCCATGGGGCCGGTGTCCTGCGGGATCGCGTAGACGGAGTCGTCTTCGCCGAAGGTCACCTGGTTCCAGGTCCAGTCGATGAAGTCGCCCTTGCTCTCGCTGACGTTCGCGCACGAGGCGATGTTGGTCAGGCCGTCCTGAACCCGGAAGTTCGGCAGCGCGTCGTATTCGATCTGGCCGAGGTCGGGGGCGTTGCCCGCGCTGAGCTGGTTGAAGAAGTTCTTGTAGGTTCCGCCGTTGCCGTTCGGTCCCGTCTGCACGGTGACCTGGATGTCGGGGTTCTCCTTGTTCCAGATGTCGACGACCTTATCGATTCCGGGGATCCACGACGTGTAGGTGAGGTCGACCTTGCCGTCGCTCGGCGTGCAGTCGGCCGCGGTATCGCTGCCGCCGCTGCCGCTCGTTCCGGCGGCGCAGCCGGTGAGGCTCAGTGCCGCGAGAACACCGAGCGCGACGATGCGCTTGCTGTTGTTGAGATGCATTTTTCTCTTCCTTTATCTATGTGCAGTGGGGACAGGGTGGTGCGGTGACAGCGGCTACTTGACGCTGCCGGCCCCCAGCCCCCCGCGCCAGAAGCGCTGAAGGCTGAGGAAGGCGATGATGAGCGGAATGATCGACAGGAAGGCCCCGACGATGACGAGGGTGCGGATCTCGGGAATCTGGTTCACCTGCGAGTTCCAGGTGTAGAGGCCGAGGGTGACCGGGAACAGCGTCTGGTCGCGCAGCATGATCAGCGGCAGGAAGAAGTTGTTCCAGATCGCGACGAACTGGAACAGGAAGATCGTCACGAGCGCAGGGGTCATCAGCCTGCGGGATACCGAGAAGAAGGTGCGCACCTCTCCGGCGCCGTCGAGGCGGGCTGCCTCGAGCAGCTCATCCGGCACGCTGGCCGAGGCGAAGATGCGCGCGAGATACACACCGAACGGGCTGACGAGGCTGGGCAGGAACACCGACCAGAACGTGTTGGTCGCGTTGAACTGGCTGAAGATGAGGAACAGGGGCAGGGCGAGCGCCGTCGCCGGCACGAGCACACCGCCGAGCACCACGTTGAAGATCAGCTCTCGACCCGGAAAACGGTACTTGGCGAGGGCGTAGCCGCACATCGCGGCGAAGAGCGTTCCGAGCAGGGCACCGAAGCCCGCGTAGAGGATGCTGTTCAGCATCCACCGCAGGTAGACGCCGTCGTTGTAGGCGACGAGGTCGTGAATGTTCTGCCAGAGGTTGAAGTCGGCGAACCACAGCCCGATCGTGCTGGAGAACTGGGCCCTCGACTTCGTCGAACCGACGAACAGCCACCAGATGGGCACCAGGAAGTAGAGCGTCGAGATGCCCATGACAATCATGGCGGCGGTGCGGGAGGCGAGCTTTTCTTTCGGAGCTCCGGCGGATATCTGGCTCATTTGTCGCCCTTACGCTGGGTGAGTCGGAGGAAGGTGAACGACATGATGAACGTGGCGATGGCGAGGACGACGGACATCGCCGCGGCCAGGCTCACGTTGGGCACGGCAGAGGTCGCGTACACCGTCATGTTCGGCGTGAACGTGCTGGACACCGACGAGGTGAAGCTGCGGAAGACCTGGGGTTCTGCCAGCAGCTGCAGGGTTCCGATGATCGAGAAGATCGCGGTGAGCACGATGGCCGGGGCCACAAGCGGGATCTTGATGGACCAGGCGATCTGCCACTGGTTGGCGCCGTCGAGTCGGGCCGCCTCGAAGATCTCCGAGGGCAGCGCCAGAAGCGCCGAGTAGATGATGAGCATGTTGTAGCCCACGTAGATCCACGTGACGACGTTCGCAATCGACCAGAGCACCGTCTCGGGAGCCAGCAGGTCGACGTTCGAGGTGAAGGCGGCGAAGGGTGACAGGTTCGGGGAGTAGAGATAGCCCCACATGATGGCCGCGATCACGCCGGGCACAGCGTAGGGCACGAAGAAGGCCAGCCTGAAGAACTTCTTGCCCTTGACGAGGGGCGAGTCGAGCAGCAGGGCAAGGAGCAGCGCGAAGCCGAGCATGACCGGCACCTGCACGACGCCGAACAGCAGGACTCGACCGACCGATGACCAGAACGCCTCGTTCTGGAAGACGAGCACGTACTGCGAGAGGCCGCCGAACACCTGGGTCGGCTTGCCGAAAGTACCGTTCCTCTCGACGACGAGCAGCGATTGGAAGATCGCCCAGCCGATGGGGAGCAGGTAGAACGCCGCGAAGAGCACGGCGAACGGCGCGAGGAAGATCGCGATCGCCTTCTTGTGCTTCACGGGAACGCGGCGGGCCTTCAGCCGCGGCACGGAGGTGGTCGTCACTTCTTAGTTCCTGCTCTCTCTCACGACGCGCACCTCACCGGCCGGCACGTGGAGCGTGCCGTCCTGCGAGATCTCGTTCTCTGCTGACGCGTGGATGCCGATCTCGGCCCCCGTGATGATCTCGGTACCCTGCGTTCGGTACTCGAACGGGGCATCCGTGTGGTTGATGACGAAGAGCCAGCCGGCGGATGTGCCGACCCTGCGCACGATCTCGACGCCGGTGGGGCGGCCTGCGGAGACGGCGACACCCGCGTCGGTGGCGGCACGCACGAGAGTCGCGGCAAGCGACGCCGGGTCGAGGGCCGTCGCGAGGTACCAGGCCACGCCATCACCGACGGCGTTGCGGGTGACGGCGGCGACGCCGGGAACGGGGCCGTTCGTGAACACGGAGATCGCCTCCGCTCCCTCGAGCCGAAGCCGCTCCGACCACAGGCCGGCATTCTGTCCATCGCTCAGCTCGAGAACGGTCGACGGGTGAAGGGGAACGAACTCCTCGCTCCGCACGCCGAGGAGTTCGCGGAACGCACCGGGATAGCCGCCGGGGCGCACCCGGTCGTGCTCGTCGACGATTCCGCTGAAGAAGGTCACTACGGCGTGCCCGCCGGCCGCCACGTAGTCTGCGAGAACCCGGGCCGCGGCATCCGTGACGCTGTAGAGGCTCGGAACGACGACCAGTCTGTACGCGTCGACCGGGGCGCCGGGGGCCACGATGTCGACGGTGACACCGGCGTCGAGGAGCGCGTTGTACACGGCGTGCACCTGCGGCAGGTAGCGCACGTGAGACGACGGGTGGGAGTCGAGGTCGGTGGCCCACCAGGCCTGCCAGTCGAAGACGATGGCCACGTCGGCCTCGACGCGGCTGCCCGTGACCTCGGCCAGCTTCATGAGCATGCCGCCGAGTTCGACGACCTCCCGCCAGACGGTCGAGTCCGTTCCCGCGTGAGGCAGCATCGCCGAGTGGAACTTCTCGCTGCCCTGCAGCGACGCCCTCCACTGGAAGAAGCTGATCCCGTCGGCACCGCGGGCCACGTGGCTGAGGGTGTTGCGGATCATCTCCCCCGGCGCCTTGGCGATGTTGAGCGGCTGCCAGTTCACGGCGGAGGTCGCCTGCTCCATGAGCATCCACGGCCGCCCGCCTGCCAGGCCGCGCGTCGCATCCGCAGCGAACGACAGCTCGGCGCGCGGGTCGCCCAACCGGTGGTCGAGGTAGTGGTCGTTGGCGATGACATCCATGTGCGGCGCCCACGCCCAGTAGTCCTGGTTGCGGATGTGCGCCGTGACCATGAAGTTGGTCGTGACGGGCGCGGAGCTGTGCCTGCGAAGAATGGCCTGCTCCGCCGTGTAGTGCGCGAGCAGTTCGTCCGAGCTGAACCGCATGAAGTCGAGGGCCTGGCCCGGGTTGCCTGTGGACACCGTGAGCCGTGGCGTGCGGATGTGCTCCCACGATGCGTAACGCTGGCTCCAGAACGAGGTGCCCCACGCGTCGTTCAGGTCGTCGATGCGACCGTAGCGTTCCTTCAGCCATCCGCGGAAGGCCTCGGATGAGATGTCGCAATAGCAGTGCGCGTTGTGGCAGCCGATCTCGTTCGAGACGTGCCACAGACGAACGGCCGGATGCGCGCCGTACCGCTCGGCGATCTTCTCGACGAGCGCGAGCGAGTGCTCGCGGTAGGCCGGCGAACTGGGGCAGAACGCCTGCCGTCCACCGAACTCCCGCCTGGTGCCGTCGGCCATCATGGGCAGCGACTCGGGGTAGTCGGCACTGAGCCAGGGCGGCGGACTCGCCGTCGCTGTACCGAGGTTGATGCCGATGCCGTGCTCGTGGAGGATCTCGATGATGGCGTCGAGGGCGGCGAAGTCGTAGCTCCCCCGCACAGGTTCGAGCTGCGCCCATCCGAAGATGTTGATCGCGACCAGAGTGACCCCGGCCTCGTTCATCAGGCGGGCATCCTCGAGCCAGGTCTCACGGTCCCACTGCTCAGGGTTGTAGTCGCAGCCGTAGGTGAATGCGGAGACGGCCCCATCGATCAGGGTGGCTACGGCGGTCTCGCTCACGGTACGGGCTCCATTGTCTGTGCATGCTCGATCCCGCGGCGTCGCCTCTGGGAACGCTCCCAGTCGCCCGCACATAAAAAGTGGAGGTCGACTCTGGGAACGCTCCCAGAATATGCACACGGATATCCGGCTGTCAATTTCGGCGTGCCGTCGAAGCCGTGTCGAGCAGACTTTCGGCCCAGTACAGTGGGCATATGACCGCCCGTCGAGCCGCATCCGCACGCGCGACCATCAACGACGTGGCTGCAGTGGCAGGCGTGTCGCGCGGAACGGTGTCGCGGGTTCTGAACTCCGAGGCGTATGTCTCCGAGGCGGCCCGTCTGGCCGTGACCGACGCGATCTCCCAGGTCGGGTATGTGCGCAACAGCGCGGCCCGCAACCTCGCGACGAGGCAGTCGCACGCGGTGGGCCTGGTCGTTCACGAACCGCACTCGCTCTTCCTCGAAGACCCCAACATCGGCAGTATCCTGCTGGGCATCAACTCCGCCCTCTCCGACGCCGACTACCAGCTCGTCTCGCTCGTCATCGACTCCGAGCGCGATAGCCATCGAGTGGCCGAGTACCTCAGCGGCGGCTTCGTCGACGGTGTCATCATCGTGTCGGCGCGCGCTCACGATCCCATCGCCGAGGTCGTCGCGGAGCTCGGCATCGCGGCGGCGTTCGTCGGCCATCCGGTCGACATCGAGGGCATTCCCTACGTGGGCATCGACAACTTCAGCGCGGCGAAGGCCATCACCACGCGACTGAAAGAGACGGGCAGGCGTCGCATCGGCATGATCGCGGCCGGCCTCGACCGCGACTCCGGGCAGGACCGCATGGCGGGGTTCCGTGCGGCCCTCGGCGACGACTTCGACCCCGACCTGGTGATCACGACGCCGCTGTACGCGCACACGAGCGGCGTCGACGGCATGCGCCTGCTGCTCGATCGAGCGCCCGACGTCGACGGCGTCTTCGCCGCCTCAGACGCCATGGCCGCCGGAGTCCTCGATGTGCTTCGAGAGGTCGGCCGATCCGTTCCCGGCGACGTCGGCGTCGTGGGATTCGACGACAGCGCGTGGGCGACGCGAGCGCAACCGCCGCTCTCGACCGTGCACCAACCGGCCGGACAGCTCGGTCGGCGGGCTGCGGAGAGCGTGCTTGCCCAGCTCAGAGGCGAGACAGTGGATACCGCGGGGATCTTTCTCGAGACCGCCATCGTCTGGCGCGACTCGGCCTGAGACCCGTGCGGCCGGGGCTCACGCCCTGTCGAGGAACTCCCCCAGCGTCTCCGGGTCATGCCCGGTCAGGGCGCGGATATCGCCGGTGATCCGCTCCTGCTCCCCTGCCGCCATGGCCGTGTAGGTCGACACCCAGGCATCGACCTGCCAGTCCGGCGCACCATAGCCGGCCCGAGACGCGTACGCCTCCGGTAGCGTCTCGTCGTGGAACGTCACCTCGCGCCCCGTCTTCTCCGTGATGATGCGGGCCACGTCGTCGAGACCCAGCGCCTCGCGGCCCGTCAGTTCGTAGACGGCGCCGCGGTGAGCGGCCGGGTCGCGCAGCACGGCGAGCGCCGAGTCGGCGAGGTCGGCCCTGCTGACGGCCGAGACTCGACCTTTGCCTGCCGGCCCACGGATCACGCCGTCGTCACCGGCCAGCAGCGCGAAGAAGTCCATGTAGAAGTTGTTTCGCAGAAAGGTGAAGCCCATTCCGGAGTCTCTGATGTGCTGCTCGGTCGCGAAATGGTCGCGCGCAAGGGTGAAGACGGCCTCCGGGTGTGCCCCGAAGAACGACGTGTAGACGATGTGCGAGACGCCCGCTGCCGCGGCGGCGTCGATGAACGAGCGATGCTCGTCGACACGGTCGACGCTCTCGGACGCCGACACCATGAACAGTGTCTGCGCACCGTCGAGCGCGGCCCGGCTCGCCGCGCCGTCGCGGTAGCCCGCCTGGCGCACCCGCGCGCCGGGGAGCTGAGGCGCGCGGCTCGCGTCGCGCACCACCAGAGTCTGCTCTTGCCCGAGATCGGCGAGGGTTCTCGCCACGATCCCGCCAAGATGACCCGTCGAGCCGGTGATGGCAAGCGACGGAATGTTCTTCGTGTGGGACTCTTCGCGGCTCATGTCTTCACGCTACCTTTTCTGCTTCCTCCATCCGGCCTCCGTCTCGATCGCGGCGCCCTCCAGAGCGAGCAGCCCCAGCACTCCCTCGGTCGCCGAGACCGCGAGCCCCGTGCGTCGGGCGATGTCAGCGGTCGGTCGTGCCGCGCGTGCACTGAGCGCATCGAGGACACGCACCTGCTCGGGAGGTCGGCGATCGGATGCCGAATCGAGACCCAGATCGAGTTCGGGGTGATCGGCGCCGTCGGCCACCACACCTGAGGCGAGCTCGAGAACCTCGTCGACGCTCGTCACGCAGGCCGCATCGAACTCCCTGATCAGGCGATGACAGCCCGCCGACGACGGAGAGGTCACGGGCCCGGGTACCGCTCCGAGCGGCCGCCCCACCGAGGCAGCATGTGCGGCCGTATTGAGCGACCCGGATCGGTGTCCCGCCTCCACCACGACCGTGGCGACGCTGGAGGCGGCGATCAGGCGATTGCGTTGCAGAAATCTCCACTTGGTGGGCGGCGATCCGCAGGGCAGTTCGGAGATGACCGCTCCGACAGTGGCGATGCGGCCGAGAAGGGCGTCGTGACCGCTGGGGTAGAACCTGTCGACGCCGCCGGCGAGGAAGGCGACGGTGAGTCCCCCGCTCGCGAGCACTGCCCGATGCACCATGCCGTCGATTCCGTAGGCGGCCCCCGAGACCACCGAGACGCCGCGGTCGCTCAGGCCGGCGCCGAGTTCCATGGCCATGTGCTCGCCGTAGCCCGTGGCCGCACGAGCGCCCACCAGCGCGATCGACGACCCGAGCGATTCGATTGCAGCGTCGATTCCCCGCGCCCACAGCGCGATGGGCCCATGAACGTCGAGGTCGTCGACGCCCGCTGGCCAGAGCCGGTCTGTCGGGCGGATCAGACGGGCCGATACCCGGGCGGCCTGGCGAAGAGAGGTGATGACGGCATTCGACACGAGGCGCGGCCTCCATCGGTCGAACGCGAGCGCGAGGTCACGCGTCGTCAAGGAGTCGGAGGCCGCGTCGCCCACGGCACCGGCCACCCGCTCCATCGCCCAGCCATCGACGAGCGCGGTGAGCGCCTGCACCGGGCCCAGGGCCGCGACAAGCGCCCCCGCGACGGAATCCCCGGGCTCCGCGATTCCGCTCCACGACGCCCGTGCGAAGACCTCGGCCGCACCGGATTCGTCGATCTCCGCCTCGCCGTCTGCCAGCACAGCCGACGCGAGACGCACGACCTGGTTCGAGTCGAGTCCGAAGGTGGTCATGACTGCAGCGACTTTCTCAGGTAGAGGGCTCGTCCCACGTGCTCCGCGGTCGGCGTCTCCACCGCGTCGAGGTCGGCCACCGTCCACGCCAGGCGCAGCACTCGGTCGTACCCGCGCATCGTGAGACCGCCCCTCTCGAGCGCCCTGTCGAGAGACGCCGTCGTCGACCGTGCCAGACGTCGCGGCCCGGTGCGGAGCCACGAGCCGGGGACCTGCGAGTTGAGCTTCCACGGCGTGCCCTCGAGCCGGTGCGCCGACCGCGACCGTGCTGCCACGACGGTGCTGCGGGCCGTGGCCGTGTCGAGCCGCTCCTCCCCGTCGGCCATACGGAGCTCGGCCGCGGTGATTCTCTGCACGCGGAGCTGGATGTCGATGCGATCCATGAGCGGACCGGAGATGCGCGCGAGATACCGGCGACGCGAGTGAGGTGTGCAGGTGCACTCGGAGTCGCGCGCGCCGTACTGGCCGCACGGGCACGGATTCGCGGCGAGCACCAATTGGAAGGTCGCCGGAAATGTCGCGACGGCATTCGCCCGGTGGATGCTGATGACCCCGGTCTCGATCGGCTGCCGCAGCGCGTCGAGCACAGACGAGTTGAATTCCGGGGCCTCGTCGATGAACAGCACCCCGTGCGATGCACGTGCCGCGGCGCCGGGCCGGATCTGCCGGGAGCCTCCTCCGACCAGCGCGGCCGCGGTCGCCGTGTGGTGCGGGCTCTCGAGGGGCGGCCGGGTGATGAGCCGCGACCCGACGATGTCTCCGCTGAGCGAACGCAACGAGCTGACCTCGAGCGATTCGAGGGGGCCGAGGTCGGGCAGGAGCCCGGGCAGGCGAGCCGCGAGCATGGTCTTTCCTGCCCCCGGCGGACCGAGCATAAAGAGATGATGGCCGCCCGCCGCTGCGACGACCATCGCCTGCGTGGCATCGCGATTGCCGACTACGTCGGCCAATTCGAGAACAGGCGTCTCCTTGGCACTCTCCCGCGCCAGCAGAATCGGTTCGACGGGCTGAGGCTGCAGCGTGCTGCCGTGGAAGATCGCGGCATCCCTCACCGACGCGACGGGAATGACCTCGATGCCGGGCACGAGCGTGGCCTCGTCGGCGTTGCCGGCAGGCACCATGAACCGCGTGTGCCCGAGGCGCGCGGCCGCGGCCACCGCCGGCAGGATGCCGCTGGTGGGCCGCAGCCTGCCGTCGAGTCCCAGCTCGCCGAGGTGCACGACCCGCCCGATGGATTCGGCGCTGATGCTGCGCGACGCGGCGAGCAGGGCCATGGCGATCGCCAGGTCGAAGACGGGACCGAACTTCGGCAGGGCCGCCGGCGACAGATTGACCGTGATGCGCCGGGCCGGAAGCGGACAGCCGGCATTGCTCGTGGCGTGCCGCACCCGCTCCCGAGCGTTCGACAGGGCGGTGTCGGGCAGGCCGATGATCGTGAACGAGGGCAGGCCCGGCGTGATATCGGCCTCGACCTCCACCATCTGGCCCGAGAGACCGAGCAGGGCCACGGCCGTGGTCATGCCGATCATCGGAAGACCCCGCGCAGGTGCTCGACGAACGGCAGCGCGCCGTCGCGGATGAGCACCGAGACCGCATCGATGCGGATCACCTGGGGCCGTGGGCCTGTCTGCGCATCGCACCAGGCGGCAGCGAGTCGCCGCAGCCTCGCCAGTTTCGCGTCGGTGATCGCCTCGAACGGGTGCCCGAACGCCGTCGACGATCTCGTCTTGACCTCGACGAACACCGTGTCTCGGCCGTCGACCCCGACAAGGTCTATCTCACCGTGCTCGCATCGCCAGTTGCGTTCGACCACGGTGAAGCCCTGGTCTGCGAGATAGCTCGCCGCCACGTCTTCACCCTGGCGACCCAGGGCATCTTTCGCTCTCATTCGCGCCTCCGCCACCGAGGATGGCAGCGCACGAATCGCGGCAGACGGCAGACCGCGAGAACGTGTGAAAACCGCTCTCCACAGGCTCAGCCGCGGAGAGGACGAGGGCTACTCGTCGAGCGCGAGTTCCTTCGGAAGCTCGAAGTCCTTCGTCGACAGCTCTTCGACGTTGACGTCTTTGAAGGTCAACACGCGCACGCTCTTGACGAAGCGGTCGGAGCGGTAGACATCCCACACCCACACGTCGTTCATCACGAGCTCGAAGTAGAAGTCGTGCTCGGTGTCGCGACGAACCAGTTCGACGTCGTTCGCCAGGTAGAACCGGCGTTCGGTCTCGATCACGTACTTGAACTGCGAGACCACATCGCGGTATTCGCGGTAGAGGGCCAGTTCGACTTCGCGGTCGTAGTCCTCGATCTCATCATCTTCCATGGTGCGCCCAGTCTACGGCGTCGAAACGAGGGCCGGTTCCTTGAGCCAGCTGCGACGGTGGAAGTCGCTGGCTCCGTGGCTCGCGATGGCCTCCATGTGCAGGGTGCTGCCGTAGCCCTTGTTGCTGTCCCAGCCGTAGTGGGGCGTATCGGCATGGCGGTCGATCATCAGTCGGTCGCGGTGCACCTTGGCCACGACGGATGCGGCGGCGACAGACGCGCAGTCCCGGTCGGCTTTGACGCGGGTCACCACGTTCAGTGGAGTGGACAGGGCGGGGGCCAGCCAATTGTGGGAGCCGTCGAGCAGGATCACGGAACCGGCGACATCCACCCCGCGGCCGTAGAGCAGGCCGAGCCCGCGTTTCGCGGCGAGGCCGAGGCACGCGATGATGCCGAGCTCGTCCACCTCCTGCGGGCTGGCAAGCCCCACGGCACTGTCGATCGCCCACTCGGCCGCGAGCGGTGCGATGCGCTCGCGCGCCGCCTCGGAGAGCATCTTCGAGTCGCGCAGGCCCGCCGGGATGGGCGAACGCCTGCTGGCACGGATCACGCAGAGGCCCACGGCGACTGGGCCGGCGAGCGCACCCCTGCCGACCTCGTCGATTCCGATGACGAGGCTCGCGCCACGACGCTCCAGGCCGCGCTCGACGGTGAGGGTGGGATCGGAGACGGCTATTTCGATCCCTCGCTCTCGACGCCGGCGAACACGTCGGAGTAGTTGTCGAGGAACGTCCACCGGTCGGTCGGCCAGGTGATCCACAGGGCTCGGCCGACCACGTTCTTGATCGGCACGAAGCCCTTGCCGGGCTGATCCTGGTTGAACCGCGAGTCTTTCGAGTTGTAGCGGTTGTCGCCCATGACCCAGAGCGAGCCCTCGGGCACGGTCACGTCGAAGGAGACACCGGATGCCGCCGTCTGGCCGTCAGGCAGCTTGATGTAGGGCTCTTCGAGCGGCACGCCATTGACCGACATCTGGCCGAGCGCGTTACAGCACGTGACGTGGTCGCCAGGCAGGCCGATGACCCGCTTGATGAGGTGGTCGTTGGCATCGCTGGCCGTGAGCCCGACCGTCTCGAGAACCCAGTCGAGGGCGGCCTGAACCGGCGGCTTCTCGGGTTCGATCGTGGCGGGAAGCCAGCCGCCCGGATCGGCGAAGACCACGACGTCGCCGCGCTCGATCGGCATGAGGTTCGGCTCGAGCTGATTGACGAGAATACGGTCGTTGATCTGGAGGGTGTTCTCCATCGACCCGGAGGGGATGTAGAACGACCTCACCAGGAAGGTCTTGATCAGCACCGACGCCAGAACGGCGACGAGGAAGATGATGAGGATGTCGCGCAGGAACAGCAATGCGCTGCGCTGCCTGCGCGAATTCTTCTGCCGGCGTGACGTACGCGATGGCATGGTCGTTTCTGTCATTTAACCGCCTGAGCTCCCTGCCATTTTATGGGCAGGGAGCTCAGGGTTGTGAATCGTGAGGCCGGCGGCGTTTCGGCTGTCAGGCGATTCGGAGGCGGACGTTACGCGTCGCGCTTCTCCTTGATCTTGGCCTTCTTGCCGCGGAGGGCACGGAGGTAGTAGAGCTTCGCGCGACGCACGTCGCCACGGGTGACGACCTCGATGTGGTCGATGACCGGGGAGTGCACGGGGAAGGTGCGCTCGACGCCGACCTGGAAGCTGACCTTGCGCACGCAGAACGTCTCGCGGACGCCCTCGCCCGAGCGGCCGATGACGACGCCCTGGAAGACCTGGATACGCGAGCGCGTACCTTCAACGATGTTGACGTGCACCTTGACGTTGTCGCCGGCGCGGAACTCGGGGATGTCGCTACGCAGCGACGCCGCGTCGACGAAATCGAGAATGTGGCTCATGATGATGATTCGCTCTCTGCAACCGCCACAGGTCGACTACGGGGTAAAAGAAGTGTGAGTTTCGGTGCCATCGTTTATCGCAGACTCCCCTGTGGCAGAGTCGGGCCGAGGCACAATCGTTTATTCTGCCACACGCGAGGGCCGACCCACAATCAGTGAGTGTCGCGACTCGTCTCGATCACGATGTACTCGCCGTCGTTCCGGATGCCCGCGGGCACCTGGGCGGGCCCGAATCCCGCACCAGGGGCGGCTGGGGGAACCTCGAACGAGGAGAAGACATCCTGCACGCGCTTGCGGGCCTCGGTGAAGAACTGCCAGACCGCGGCCCAGAAACCGCCGATGACGGCGACGATGAGCACGACGGTGGCCGCCGTCGATGCCACGGAATCGAAGCCCAGCGTGATCGCCGACGCCGCGATGACCGTGAGGATTCCCACGTCGAGCCACGACACGGCCTTGGCCGTGCGCACGCCCGGGCGGGCGAAGACGATGCCCGACATCGCGGCCAACGCGACGAAGAGAACGATGCTGCTGAGAAGTGCGCCCAGCGTCTGCCATCCGCCGCCGCCGAAGACGGCGCTGCCGATGAGCATCCACGCCGGCAGCACGACCGCTGCGGGAAACAGGATGGAGTAGAAAGCCCGACGAATGATCACACATTCAGGGTATGCGCGGCAGCTCGGGAATTGGCTGGGATGCTGTGCGCCCCGGGCGAACAGGAGTGCGGGCAGAATAGACACATGATCGAGTTGCGCACCCCAGGAGAAATCGACGAGATGCGGGCTGCGGGGCGTTTCGTCGCCGACGTGCTCACCGAGCTGAAATCGAGGGCTGCCGTCGGCGTCAACCTGCTGAAGCTCGACGCGATCGCCCACGAGATGATCAGGGCCCGGGGCGCCGAGTCCTGCTACATCGACTACCACCCGTCGTTCGGCGCCAGCCCCTTCGGCAAGGTGCTGTGCACCTCCGTCAACGACGCCGTGCTGCACGGACTCCCCCACGACTACGTTCTGCGCGACGGCGATCTGGTGAGTCTCGACTTCGCCGCATCCGTCGACGGCTGGGTGGCCGACTCGGCCGTGTCGGTTGTCGTCGGCACCCCTCGCCCCGAAGACCTGCGGGTCATCGAGACCACCGAACGGGCTCTGGATGCGGGTATCGCGGCCGCCCGGGTCGGCTCGCGCGTCGGAGATATCTCTGCCGCCATCGGCCAGGTGGCCGCCGAAGCCGGCTACAGCGTGAACACCGACTTCGGTGGACACGGCGTCGGACGCACGATGCACGGGGATCCCCATGTCGCCAACAACGGCCGGCCGAACCGGGGGCTGCCCCTGCGCGCCGGCCTGGTGATCGCGATCGAGCCGTGGTTCCTCGAGTCGACCGACAAGATCGTCACCGATCCGGATGGCTGGACCCTGCGCAGCGCCGACGGCTCGCGGGGTGCGCACTCCGAGCACACCGTCGCCATCACCGAGGACGGCCCGATCGTGCTGACCGCCCGCGCCCGGGGCTGATCAGGGACTGATCCGGGACTGGTCTACGAGGCGGCGAGCTCGAACGCGGCCAGTTCTCCGGCGTACGCCTTCGGAAGGGGCCGCGCGAATTCGTCGCGCCTCGACGTGGTGTAGCCGAGGGTCACGAGCGACTCCACGAGCTTGGTCGCGGCGCTCACTCCGTCGATGACGGGAACGCCGACCTGCGCCGAGATATAGCTGCAGAGTTCGGCCATGCCCGCACAGCCCAGCACGATCGAGTCGCACTTGTCGCGCTCGATCGTCTCCCTGCACAGGTCGATGATCACCTGGGCCGCCTCGCTCGACGGGTCGTCGAGGGCGAGCACCGGGATGTCGCAGGCGTAGACGCCCACGCAGCGGTCGGCGAATCCGTAGTGCCTCACGAGATCCTGAGCACGACCGACCGTGCGCGAGAGCGACGTGACGATGCTGAAGCTGCGGCCCACCAGGGTGGCCGCGTGCATCGCCGCCTCCGCGATGCCCACGACCGGGCCGCCCGCGAGCTCGCGAGCGGCATCCAGCCCCGGATCGCCGAAGCAGGCGATGACGTAACCGTCGGAGCCCTCGCGCTCGGCGGCCGCGATCTCGTGGAGCAGACCGGGCACCGAGAGCGCCTCGTCGTAGTGGCTTTCGATCGACGCCGGCCCCATGGGCGGGTTCACGGCGGCGATCCGGGTTCCGGGCGCGGCCACCCCCCGGGCGCATGATCCGATCATCTCGGTCATGGCCCGGGTGGTGTTCGGGTTGATCACGGTGATGTGCACGAGGGCGTGTCCGTTCGGTGGAGCGGTGAAGCGGTGGACTGCTACTGGATGACCGACGCGGTCTCGTGCTCCTCGGCGGCCTGCATGCTGCGCGCCGCCTGCGGGCTGACCTTCTCGGCGATCCAGTAGACGACAAGGGCGATCCCGCAGCCGATGAACCATGCGTACGACGCCGCGCCCTGAAGCGCGGGGATGAACACCGTACTGGCCGCGAGCACCGCGCCGACGACGGTCGCGATGATGGCGTTCGGATTGAAGCCCTTCTTGTACCAGTAACGCCCCTTCTCGCTCATCGTGTAGAGGTCGTCGACGTAGACCGTCTGCTTGCGCACGATATAGAAGTCGCAGATCAGTACTCCGAACAGCGGGCCGATGAACGCACCCAGCGTGTCGAGCGTGTAGTGGATGATCTCCGGGCTGGAGTAGAGGTTCCACGGGGTGATCAGCACGCTTCCGACAGCGGCGATCATGCCGCCCATGCGCCACGAGATCTTCTGCGGAGCCACGTTAGAGAAGTCGAACGCGGGCGACACGAAGTTCGCCACGATGTTGATTCCGACGGTCGCGATCGCGAAGGTCAGGGCGCCGAGGATGATCGCGTAGACGTTGTCGATGCGGGCGACCGTCTCGATGGGGTCGGTGATGAGCTCGCCGAACACCGGAACCGTGGCCGCCGCGCAGATCACGACGAGGATCGAGAAGACGAGGAAGTTGAGCGGCAGCCCCAGCAGGTTGCCGCGCTTGACCGCCTTGAACGACTTGCCGTAGCGCGAGAAGTCGCCGAAGTTCAGCATCGGGCCCGAGAAGTACGAGACGACCAGGGCGATGGCGCCGAGCATGACGGGAACAGCGTCCCAGCCCTCGAACTGCACCGAGCCGAGGTTGAGGTCGATGTTCTCCCAGCCCGCCTGCGAGACGAGGTAGATCGCGAGGATGATCATCACGACGTAGACGGCCGGTCCGCAGAAGTCGATGAACTTACGGATCGACTCCATTCCGCGCCAGAAGACGAAGGCCTGCGCGACCCAGAGGATCAGGAAGGCGATCCAGCCGAGCAGCGACAGACCTGCGAAACCGACGGTGTCGGCATCCGCAATGCCCGCCAGATCGGGCCACAGCTTGAGCGCCACGACCACGAGCGCCGCCGAGGCGAGGTAGGTCTGGATGCCGTACCAGGCCACCGCGATCAGGCCGCGGATGATCGCGGGGATGTTGGCCCCGAGCACTCCGAAGACAGTTCGCGAGATCACCGGGTAGGGAACGCCGGACTGCTGGCTGGGTTTCGCGACGAGGTTGCAGAGGAAGTAGACGATCGTGATGCCGACGAGCAGGGCGATCAGCACCTGCCAGCTCGCGAGCCCCAGGGCGAACAGGCTGCCGGCCGTGACGTATCCGCCGACGCTGTGCACGTCGGACATCCAGAAGGCGAAGAAGTTGTAGGCGCTCCAGGTCTGCTTCTTGAGGGGCGCGAGATCCTCATTGCTGAGGCGCGGGTCGTGGAACGGCTCGACGACGCCGCTGCCCGTGGGCAGTCCTGCGGCTTCGAGCACATCGCCGGGCTTCTCCCCGTGGGGATGGATGACCTCGGTCATGGAATTCTCCGGTTTCTCATCAGTGATGCGACAGGTGTGTGGAGGGTGGTGGTCGGCGCACCGTCGTAGTCGGAACACGTTCCCTATCCGGCAGCTCCCCAGGGGCTCCGTCAGTGCTCATAAAGCTATTGCTTAACACCACGTCCGCGATTTCGCGCCTGTTACAGGCATGTGACAATTGACGGGTGGAGAACGCGCTCGAGTCGGATGACGGCGCTCTCAGCGCCAACGAGTCGCTCGGTCGACGCCTCCGCGAACTGCGCACCCAGTCAGGGCTGTCGCTTCGAGCGCTCGCCCGCTCCCTCGACATCTCGCCGAGCGCCGTCTCCCAGATCGAGACAGGCGTGATGGTGCCGTCGGTCAACCGCCTCATCGCGATCGTGACCGCGTTGGGTGTACCCCTGTCGGCCGCGTTCGAGGCTCCGGGGGCCGACTCGTCGGCATCCACCGCACCCGCCGACACCCTCGGCGACAGGCTCGCCGGCCTCGCCGACGACCCCGTCGAGCGCGACGGCTACGTCATCTCGCGTGCCGGCCGCACACCCAACATGAATCTCGAATCGGGCGTGGTCTACCGCCGCCTGTCCCCCGGCCCGGTTCCCGGCCTCGAGATCTTCGAGTCCACCTACCCCGCCGGCTCGACAGGCAGCGCCCACGGCGACCTCATCCGGCACGACGGTTTCGAGATCGGCAGCATCACCTCGGGCACCCTCACGATCACGTTCGAGGGCGAGGACGTCACGCTCTCGGCAGGCGACTCGATCACGTTTCCCGCGACGAGGCCGCACCGCCTGAGCAACCGATCAGGCGAGCCCTGCGTCGCCGTCTGGGTGATCGTGCACGCGTAGCAGGTCGGGGCGCACACGCGCCGTGCGTTCGAGCTGCTGCTCGCGGCGCCATTCTGCGATGAGGCGGTGGTTGCCGCTCAAGAGCACCGGCGGCACTTCGCGGCCGCGCCACTCTGCGGGCTTCGTGTAGCTCGGATACTCCAGGAGTCCGTCTTCGTGCGACTCCTCGACGAGGCTCTCGGGGTTGCCGACCACCCCGGGGATGAGTCGGCCGATAGCCTCGATCATCGCCATGACGGCCACCTCGCCGCCGTTCAGCACGTAGTCGCCCAGGCTCACGAGGCGTACCTCTGCGCGCTCGGCCGTCTCGTCGAAGACCCTCTGGTCTATGCCTTCGTACCGACCGCATCCGAACACCAGGTGCTCTCGGGTCGACAGCTCGCGCGCCATCGCCTGCGTGAACACCTCGCCGGCCGGCGAGGGGAAGATGACGAGAGGCCGGCCGGATGCCTCGGGCGCGGCATCGAGGATCGTGTCGAGCGCGTCGCCCCACGGCTCGGGCTTCATGACCATGCCGGCGCCACCGCCGAACGGTGTGTCGTCGACCTTGCGGTGCCTGTCGTGGGTGTGGTCGCGCAGGTCGTGCACGCCGAGCTCGATGAGGCCGGACTGGCGGGCCTTGCCGAGCAGCGAGATGTCGAGCGCGTCGAAGAAGCTCGGAAAGATCGAGACGATGTCGATACGCATCCTGAAAGCCTAGCTGCGCTGGCCGGCGAGATCCGACTCCGCCTCAGCCGCGGGTCGGGCGGAGATATCGACAGTCCGTCGGCCTATGCCCGGCGGTCTGCCTGAATCTCCGCCCACTGTCAGCGGTCCGAAGGAATCAGACCGGCAACTCGATGCCTGGCAGCCCAGCGGTGCTCATTCCGCCGCACAACCGCCCGAATAGCCCGCTCTACCAAAGGCCACTGACTCATGATCTGGTCATATGTGACTCGAAGGATGATGTACCCCCGCTCGATCAGCTCGAGGTCGCGACGCCGGTCTTCGGCGTAGGCGCGCGCGCTCGTGTGCCAGCTCTTGCTATCCAACTCGACCACGAAACGCTCCCCCACCACGAGATCGACCCGACCGACAGTGCCGATCTGCACCTGCGTTCGGTACGGAATTCCTAAAGAACGAAGCCGCAACCGCGCCTTTGTCTCGAGACCGGATTGGGCCGACGGATCAATGAGGTCGAGGTAGCGCCTGTATCTCTTTGGAAGGGACCCGATCACCGCCTGCACATCGAAGAGGCTGACGAAGCGACTGTTGAGCGCCGAATCCAGTGCCACGATCGCGTCTTCACGGGGCTGGCAGACAATCGCATGCCGAAGCGCAGCGAGCACCCTGTCTACCGGGAGGTCCAACTCACCAGGCAGAAGAACCGCTGTACCTCGATGAAGTCGCACCCCGTGCGACGCGGGATCCGTGAGGCGCACCGATCGGTCGTGCGGTGCGGCGAGATGATTTGCATTCTTGCCCACCGCCACGTGCAGCAATCCATCATCAACACACCAGACGCCATGGTGCCGCAATGCGGATACGCAGGTCAGATGCCCGCCCACGCGAATGGCCGCAACCAGCCGCGGATCTGCATCTGGCGTCGCGAACCACCGACGACGAGGGCTCGTGAGTTTGCCTGCTTTGACAGCGCGACTCGCGTCCGTCGCGGTGAACCCGTGAGCGACGAGTGTGCTGAGCGACACGAGACCGTCATAACCATCGATGACATCGAGAAGAGGCTGCATAGACACATGTTCGCCGGTTCGTGAGCCCAGAAACGGAGACTGACGCCGTCTGTGGAAAACACGAACGGGCGGAGATCTCGACCCATCGAGCGCCTCTCGACGACGATGGTGCGTGATCTCCGCCCGTTCGGGTGAAGCGCCTACTCGGTCGGGGTGTCCTCGGCCGGGGACTCCGCAGTGGGAGCCTCGTCCTCGTCGTCGTCGGACTCCGGGAGCTCTTCGAGGAGGCCCGGAGGCGGCGTGATGGTCATCGTGCCCGCCGCGATGTCGACCGCCGGAACGATGGCCTTGACGAACGGAACCAGCACCTCGCCGGATGCCTGCTCGATGACCAGCAGGTCTTGCGCCGGCATGTGGTTGACCTGGCGCACGACGCCGATCTTCTCGCCGTCGCGGATGACGTCGAGGCCGACGAGCTGGTGGTCGAACCAGGCGTCTTCCTCGGCCGACTGCTCGTCGGAGTCTTGGTCGATCCAGAGGATCGCCTTGACCAGCCCCTCAGCGGCCGTGCGGTCGGGCACGCCCTTGAAGAAGCCGACGGCGTGGCTGTTGAACCACTTGAGCTCGATGAGCTCGAGTGTCTTGCCGTGCCATGGCGAGCCGGTGGGAACCTGGAGGGTGAACACCGCGCCCGGCACGAAGCGTCGTGCCGGGTCGTCGGTGAAGAGCTCCAGCTTGATCGCTCCCTTGAGCCCGTGGGCTTTCAGGAGGCGACCAACCCGGAGTTGCTGCGTCTCGTTCTTAGAAATCGGTATCCACCACGTCTACACGAACGCGCTTGCCATCAGCCAGCGCGGCGACGAGTGTGCGGAGAGCCTTGGCCGTGCGACCCGCACGACCGATCACGCGACCGAGGTCGTCGGGGTGCACACGCACCTCGAGGACCTCGCCGCGCGGCGAGCTCTTCGCGATGACATGCACGTCGGCAGGTTTGTCGACGATGCCCTTGACCAGGTGCTCGAGAGCAGGAGCGAGCAAGGCTAGGCCTTCTCTGCTTCGGCCTCGGGAGCCTCGTCGGCAGCCGGCGCCTCTTCGGCGGGGGCAGGAGCCTCGACCTTGACCTCAGCCTTGGGCTTCAGAACAGGCTTCTTCTTCTCGTCGGCGACGAACGCCTCCTTGGGCTCCTTGACGCGAACGGTCGAGACCGCGTCCTTGTCGCCCTTGAACTTGCCCCAGTCGCCCGTGAGCTTCAGGAGCGCGGCGACCTGCTCGGTCGGCTGTGCGCCGACGCCGAGCCAGTAGAGGGCGCGCTCGGACTCGATCTTGATGACCGACGGCTCCTCGGTGGGGTGGTACTGGCCGATCTCCTCGATGACACGACCGTCGCGCTTGGTGCGCGAGTCGGCAACGACGATGCGGTAGTACGGTGCACGGATCTTACCCATGCGCTTCAGACGGATCTTTACAGCCACAATTCTTCCTAGGTTTTTCTCTCGGCCCTGCTGGGCCTAAATGTGGGTGAACTGGCAGCCGTGAGCGTGGGGTGCACACTCGGCGTAAAAAGTTCTCGAGGGTTCTGCCGCAACCTGATTAGAGGGTCGGGCGGGCAGACTCGACAGATCATTCTGTCAGATATTCGCCGCCCGCGCGTAATTCAGGAGTCCGATCCGCCGAGTCTGTCAGGATGAGGCCACCCGCTGATATCGATCGGAGCCGCTCATGGAGATCTCGTTCGCTCATTCCGAACGCTCGACACTCGGCATCGAATGGGAGATCGCGCTCGTCGAGCAGAGTTCCGGCGATCTGGTCAACGTGGCCGGCGAGGTGCTCCAGTCACTTCGCGGCTCCGACGGCGAGGCCCATCCGCGCATCACCGAGGAGCTGCTGCTCAACACCGTCGAGCTCGTCACCGGCGTGCACACGCGGGTGTCGGATGCCGTCGACGACCTCCAGGGACAGCTCGCCGAGGTGCGGGCCATCACAGACCCGCTCGACGTCGAGCTCATGTGCGCGGGCACGCATCCCTTCGCGCAGTGGTTCGATCAGCAGGTCACCGACAAGGAGCGGTACCACAAGCTCATCGACCGCACCCAGTGGTGGGGCCGCAACATGATGATCTGGGGCATCCACGTGCACGTCGGCGTGGAGAGCCGCGACAAGGTGCTCCCCCTTCTTGGCGGACTGCTGAACTACTACCCGCATCTTCAGGCGCTGTCGGCGTCGAGTCCGTTCTGGGCCGGAGAGCACACGGGCTACGCCTCGAACCGGGCGCTCATGTTCCAGCAGCTGCCGACCGCAGGCCTGCCCTACCAATTCGCGGAGTGGAGCGAATACGAGGCGTACGTCGACGACATGAAGGTCACGGGCATCGTCGACGACCACACCGAGGTGCGCTGGGACATCCGGCCCTCGCCCCAGTGGGGAACGCTCGAGATGCGCGCCTGCGACGGGCTGTCGAGCCCCGAGGAGATCGGCGCTGTCGCCGCGCTCATCCAGTGCCTGGTCGAACACATGTCGCAGCGGCTCGACGCGGGCGAGACGCTGCCCACCCTGCAGCCCTGGTACGTGCGCGAGAACAAATGGCGCGCCGCGCGCTATGGCCTCGACGCCGAGATCATCGTGGATGCGCATGGCGCCGAGAAATTGGTCACCGACGACGTGCGAGACCTGCTGGTCACACTCGCGCCGATCGCCGAGCAGCTCGACTGCGTCGACGAACTCGCCCAGGTGAACCTCATTCTCGAGCACGGCGCCAGCTACCAGCGCCAGCTGCGCGTGGCGGAGGCGAACGGCGGGAGCCTCAAGGCCGTGGTCGCGTCACTGACTCGCGAACTGCGCCACGGCCTCGGGAACCCCGTTCCCTGAGCCTGTCGAAGGGCACGGCCCGGAGACCCCGTTCCCTGAGCTTGTCGAAGGGGGCCCTTCGACAAGCTCAGGGAACGACGGGCTCAGGGAGCGAGAGGCCTAGGCGTTTTTCTCGTCGCGCCAGGCGAGCAGGTCCTTCACCGGTCCGAGGTCGATCGACGGTCCGGTGATGCCGAGGGTGAAGAGCGTGACGCCCACCTCGGCCTTCTCGTCGAGCACAGCCGCGTCGGCAGACCCGAAGGCACCGGTCAGCTTGACGTCGTTCGAGATCTCGATCTCTGAGACGTCACGGCCCACGTCGGCCGCGTGCGCCTTCAGGACCTCGAGCTTGTGCTGCAACGTCGGCACGTCGGAGAAGCTGTGCCAGATCGTGGCGTGCTTGGCGACCAGCTTGAGGGTCTTCTTCTCGCCGCCGCCGCCGATCAGCACGGGGATCTTGCGGGTGGGAGCCGGGTTGAGCACGCCCCAGCGCGCCTCGATGCGCGGGAGCGCCTCGCCCAGCGCATCCAGTCTCTGGCCAACGGTGCCGAACTCGTAGCCGTACTCGTCGTAGTCGCGCTCGAACCAGCCGGAGCCGATACCGAACACGAGGCGCCCTTCGGCGCCCGGGGTCTTGGCGCTGATGTGGTCGACCGTGCGGGCCATGTCGGCCAGCAGGTCGGGGTTGCGGTAGCTGTTGCACGTGACGAGCGGTCCGAACTCGATCGTCGACGTCTGCTCGGCCCAGGCGGCGAGCATGCTCCATCCCTCGAAGTGCAGACCCGCCGGGTCGCCCGACAGGGGGTAGAAGTGGTCCCAGTTGAAGGCGATGTCGACGCCGAGCTCCTCGAGCTGTCGAAGAGTGTCGCGGATGGTCGTGTAGTCGGAGTGCTGGGGTGCGATCTGGATGCCGATACGCACGGGGCGCGAAGAGTGTGTCGTCATGATCAGAGCCTACTTATCCGTCGTGATCGCGCACTCACCTTGCGGCATCCGACATCGCACCTCACAATGAACAGGTGAAGTCGATAGAGCCGAAGTCTGCGAACGTGCGCCCTCAGCGCACCCGTCGCAACCTCGCCTCCCGGTTTCTTCCCCCGGCTGCCCTGCTGTTCGTGGGGGCCCTGGCCGTCGCCACTTCGCTTCCCGCCGCCGCCTTCGGCCCCGGATCGTCGTTCGGAATGACCGGAGCGACGGGTGGACCGCAGACGGCCGACCAGTCGCTCTCGGTCGATGCATCCGCCGCCGACGCCAGCGTGCTGCGCGACGGCTACACCGTGAACACGCCAACCCCCACGCCGACACCCACGCCCGTGGCGAAGGCCGTCGCAGCGTCGACGGGCGGAAGCCCCGGAGGCTGGGGCTGCCAGCGAGACGCCCCCGCCGAGACGACCCGGCTGACCTGGCCCTATGACCACCCCGTCAAGATCGGCGACGGATTCGGTCCGCGCGCCGAGGGTATGCACGACGGCATCGACATGCTCGCCGGAGACGGCACCCCGATCCAGGCGATCGGCGACGGCATCGTCACCGCGTCGGGCTACAACGGCTCGGCCGGCAACTATGTGGCCATCGCCACGATGATCGGCGGCCAGCGCCTCTGCAGCATGTACATGCACTTCCAAGACGGCTCGGTGACCGTGACGGTCGGCCAGGAGGTCACCGCCGGAACCGTGATCGGTCTCACCGGTGACACCGGCAACGCGACCGTCGAGCACTGCCACTTCGAGCTGTTCTTCGCCGACGGCGTGCGCTTCGACCCGATTCCCTATCTCGAGGCGAACGCCAGCTACTGATCGCCCTTCGACAGGCTCAGCGAACGGGGTCCCGTTCGTCGAGCTTGTCGAGACGCACCCGCCTAGCGGCCCAAGAACTTCTGCAGCGAGGCCAGCTCTTCTTCGCTCGGCGCACCGGGCGCACCCTTGCCCTTGCCCAGCCCCAGACCGAAGCCCGAGCCGCCTGCGGTGACGGGCGCCGCATCCGGTTTGATGCCCGCGGCACGAGCCGCGTCTTCGGCTGCACGCTTTGCCGGGTTGCCCGACTTCGAGCCCTTCTTCTTGGCGACCTGCTTGCGTCCGCCGTGGGCGCCGGGAACCGGGCCCATTCCGGGGATGTTTGGCATGCCGCCCTTGGCGACGGTCTTCATCATCTTGGCGGCCTGCTCGAAGCGCTGCACGAGCTGGTTCACGTCGGTGACCGTCATTCCGGATCCCTTGGCGATGCGCACGCGGCGCGAGCCGTTGAGCAGCTTCGAGTTCTGCCGCTCGGCCTTGGTCATCGACTGGATGATCGCCTCGGTGCGCACGATCTCGCGCTCGTCGAAGTTCTCGAGCTGCTGCTTCATGCCGCCCATGCCGGGGAGCATGCCCATCATCTTCTTGATGGAGCCGGCCCCGCGGAGCTGCTGCATCTGCGACAGGAAGTCCTCGAGCGTGAAGGTGTCGGTGGCGAACTTCTCGGCCATCTTCATGGCCTCGCCCTCGTCGAAGGCCGACTGGGCCTGCTCGATGAGAGTCAGGATGTCACCGAGGTCGAGGATGCGGCTCGCCATGCGGTCGGGGTAGAAGGGCTCGAAGTCGTCGAGCGACTCGCCCGTCGACGCGAAGATGATCGGGCGTCCGGTGACGGAGGCGACCGAAAGTGCGGCTCCACCGCGGGCATCGCCGTCGAGCTTCGTGAGCACCACACCGGTGAAGTCGACCCCGTCTTGGAAGGCCTTGGCCGTGGCGACCGCGTCTTGACCGATCATGGCGTCGATGACGAACAGCACCTCGTCGGGGTCGACGGCCTTGCGGATGTCTGCGGCCTGCTTCATCATGTCGGCGTCGACACCGAGACGGCCGGCGGTGTCGACGATGACCACGTCGTACTGCTTGTCGATGGCGAACTTGATCGAGTCCTTCGCGACCTTCACCGGGTTGCCGGTTCCGTTGCCCGGCTCGGGCGCGAACACGGCGACGCCGGCCTGGCCCGCGACGACCTGCAGCTGGTTCACGGCGTTAGGGCGCTGGAGGTCCGCGGCGACCAGCAGGGGGGTGTGGTTGTCTTTCGCGAGCCACTTGGCGAGCTTGCCCGCCAGGGTGGTCTTACCGGCACCCTGCAGACCGGCGAGCATGATGACGGTCGGCGGCTTCTTCGCGAACTGGATGCGACGGGCTTCGCCACCGAGGATCGCCACCAGTTCTTCGTTGACGATCTGCACGACCTGCTGCGCGGGGTTGAGGGCCTTGTTGACCTCGTCGCCCAGGGCGCGCTCGCGCACCTTTCCGGTGAAGTCCTTGACGACCTCGAGCGCGACGTCGGCGTCGAGCAGGGCGCGCCGGATCTCGCGCACGGTCGCGTCGACATCGGCAGGGCTCAGCTTGCCCTTGGTGCGAAGGTTCTTGAAGGTCTCTGCGAGCCGGTCAGACAGGTTTCCGAAAGTAGCCATGGTGAGGCAAGTTTACCTGCCCGCCGAAGGGGGCGTCTCGACAGGCTCGACGAACGCGGGGTCGTTAGCCTAGCTAATGAGTTAGGCTAACGATATGGCTCCAGCTCTCTCCCTTCCCGCACTCAGCTCGGAGCTGCGCGGCGTCACGATGCACCTCTCCCGCAGGCTGCGCAACGAGCGCGCCGACATCGACCTCGGCGACTCGCAGTTCAGCGTGCTCGCCTACCTCGTGCGCACGGGCCCCCACACCCCGAACGAGCTCAGCGTCTGGGAGCACGTCACTCCCCCGTCGATGAACCGCACGCTCAACGTGCTCGAGACCGCTGGCCTCGTCACACGCACACCGGATGCCTCGGACGGCCGCAAGGTGTTCGTCACGGCCACGGAGAACGGCTTCGCGGTCGTGAAGGAGACGAGGCGCCGACGCGACGCGTGGCTGCACTCGAGGCTCTCCGCGCTCACCCCCGCCGAACGACGCGTGCTCGAGGAGGCGACGGTCATTCTGAGAACGATCGTTGCTCCATGAGCGCGATGTTCCGCTCGCTCTCGAGCGTCAACTACCGCATCTGGTTCGCCGGGGCCCTCGTCTCGAACGTGGGCACTTGGATGCAGCGCACCGCCCAGGACTGGATCGTTCTCACCGAGCTGACCAACCACGACGCGGCGGCGGTCGGCATCGTGATGGCGCTTCAACTCGGCCCGCAGCTGCTCCTGGTTCCCTGGTCCGGCCTGATTGCCGACCGTCTCGACAGGCGACGCACGCTGATGGTGACCCAGGCATCCATGGGCATTCTGGGGCTCGGGCTCGGTCTCATCGTCGTGACGGGCGTAGCCCAGCTCTGGCACGTCTACCTGTTCGCCCTGCTGCTCGGCATCGCGTCGGCGATCGACGCGCCCGTGCGGCAGACGTTCGTCTCCGAGCTGGTCGGCGGCTCGAACCTCTCGAACGCCGTTGCCCTCAACTCGGCGTCGTTCAACGCGGCCCGCATGATCGGGCCCGCCGTCGCCGGCATCCTCGTCGCCGCGATCGGCGCCGGCTGGGTGTTCCTCCTGAACGCGGTGACGTTCGGCGCTGTTCTCGCGTCGCTCGCATTCATCAGGGTCGATCAACTGCGGGCGACCAAGCGCGCGCCGCAGGGTCGGGGCCAGTTGCTGGAGGGGTTCCGCTACGTGCGCTCACGGCCGGACCTGCTGGTGATCTTCGTGATCGTCTTCATCATCGGCACCTTCGGCCTGAACTTCGCCATCTTCACCTCGACGATGGCGAGCGTCGAATTCGGTCGCGGGGCCGAGGCATTCGGCCTGCTCTCGTCGGTGATGGCTATCGGCTCCGTCACGGGCGCCCTCCTGTCTGCACGCAGGGACAGGCCGCGGCTCCGCCTCACCTTCGTGGCCGCCGCCGCCTTCGGAGTGAGCTGCCTCGTCGCGGCCGTGATGCCCAGCTATTGGGGGTTCGCGGCAGTGCTCGTCTTCGTAGGTCTCTCGGCGCAGACCCTGATGACGACCGCGAACGGCACAGTGCAGACCACGACGGCGCCCGAGATGCGAGGGCGCGTGATGGCGCTCTACATGGCCGTCTTCATGGGCGGCACGCCCCTCGGCGCACCCATCGTCGGCTGGGTCGCCAACACGTTCGGTCCCCGCTGGGCCATCGGCGTCGCCGCCGCTTCTGGCCTCGTCGCAGCCGCGATCGGGCTCGGCTGGCTCATCGTCTTCCGGCACCTGCGGCTGCACTACGACGGTGCCGCACATCCGAGGTTCGTCGTGAGCCACGACGGTCGACCCTATGTGCCGCGTCGGTCGCCCGAGACGACGGAGGAATTCGAGGAAGACCTGGCTCTCGACGAGGCGGATGCCCGCCGGGCCTGAATGCGGCCCGCCGCGGTCCGCGTCACGCGATATCGACGACCGTGACTCCCGATGAACGGTCTCCCGCGGCGATGGCCTGGAGCGCGGCCGGGGCCTCGGCCAACGGGATGCGATGCTCGATGAGACGCGCCGGGTCGAGGGCGCCGCTCAGCACGAGGTCGAGGAGCGCCGGGTAGTCCGTCGCAGGCATGCCGTGGCTGCCGTGCAGCGACAGTTCTTTGGCGATGATCGTCGGCATCGGCACCACGGGCTCTTCGGAGAACAGGCCGATCTGCACCTGCCTGCCCAGGGGCGCGAGGGCGAGCACGCTGAGCCGCATCGTCGCCTGCCGACCCAGGGCCTCGACGGACACCTGCACGCCGGCGGGGGCCAGGGATGCGATCGCGTCGAGGATCTCGGACTCGGAGAGGCCGGAGGAGTCGATCGTGTGCGCAACTCCCAGCGATGACGCCCGGTCGAGCGCGACGGGGTCGATATCGACGGCGATCACCTCGGCACCGAGGGCGACACCGATCATCGCCGCGCTCAGGCCCACTCCGCCGCAGCCGACGACAAGCAGTCTCTCGCCGCGCTGAAGCCGTGCCCGGTGCACGAGTCCTCGATACGCGGTTGCGAAACGGCAGCCGAGAAGCGCCGCAGCGCCCGAGTCGAGTTCGTCGGGAACGCGAATGAGGTTGATGTCCGCGTTGTGCAGGGCGACCAGCTCGGCGAAGGACCCCCAGTGAGTGAACCCGGGCTGGGTCTGGTTGCGGCAGACCTGGCCGTTGCCGTCTGCGCATTCGGGGCATTTTCCGCAGGCCGGCACGAACGGAACCGTCACCCGCTCCCCCACTCGGAAGTTCGTGACCTCCGGCCCCACTGCGGCGATGCGGCCGACGAGTTCGTGCCCGGGCACGTGAGGCAGGGCGATTCCATCGTCGTGGCCGAGCCACCCGTGGGCGTCGCTTCGGCACACGCCTGTCGTCTCGACCCTGACGACGACTCCCGCGGCGGAGGGAACCGGGTCAGGCACCTCTCGGAGCTCGGGGACACCGCCGAACTCGGTGAATACAACAGCGCGCATGAGTCTCTTTCTCTGGTGGAACGTCTCCGACGATACCGTTCTCGATCGCCGTCGGAGGCAGTCCCTAGACTCGGACTCATGCGCCACGGAATCGTCATCCTCCCCCAAGACCCCTGGTCGATCGCCCGCCGAAAGTGGCAGTCGGCTGAGGGGCTCGGGTTCGACCACGCGTGGACATACGATCACCTCTCCTGGCGATCCCTCGCCGACGAACCGTGGAACGCCACCATTCCCACGCTCACCGCGGCGGCCGTCGTCACTGAGACCATCCGCCTGGGCACCTTCGTCTCGTCGCCGAACTTCCGGCATCCGGTGCCGTTCGCCAAAGAGATCGCCACCGTCGACGACATCTCTGGCGGCCGGTTCCTTCTGGGCATCGGCTCCGGCGGCACGGGGTTCGACGCGTTCGTTCTCGGCCAGCGCGAGTACTCGCCCCGAGAGCGCCACGCGCGCTTCGCCGAGTTCGTAACGCTGCTCGACGAGCTGCTGCGGCACGAAGGAGACAACGACCGGGGCATCAGCTTCGACGGCGAGTGGTACACGGCTGTCGACGCGCGCATGGTCGGCATTCCAGTGCAACAGCCGCGGGTTCCGATGGTGCTCGCCGCCAACGGGCCGAAGGGTCTGGCTCTCGTGGCCGAGCAGGGCCAGGGTTGGGTCACCACGGGCAAAGACGGCGCCACGGGCGAAGAGTGGTGGTCGGCGGTCGCCACCCTGGCCGGCCGTCTCGACGACGCGGCCGAGAAAGCGGGCCGCGACCCGGCATCCATCGACCGCTACCTGTCGCTCGACTCGGGCGGCCAATTCTCGCTCGAGAGCGTCGGTGCGTTCGACGATCTGGTCGGGCGAGCCGCGCAGCTCGGGTTCACCGATGTGATCTCGCACTGGCCCCGGGCCGAGGGCATCTACGCAGGCGACGAAGAAGTTCTCTACGAGGTGGCTTCGCGCTTCTAGGGCTTCGGGGAGTTTCCCTTCGACAGGCTCAGGGAACGGGGCCGCAGGCTCAGGGAACGGGGCCGCAGGCTCAGGGAACGAGCAGCGGCTAGCCGACCAGGTTCTGCGCGAAAACGTGAGGGGTGAAGCCGGTGAGGTCGTTGATGCCCTCGCCCTGGCCGATGAGCTTGATGGGAATACCCGTCTTCTCCTGCACGGCCAGCACGAAGCCGGCCTTCGCCGATCCGTCGAGCTTGGTGAGAACGAGGCCGGTCACGCCCGCGTGCTGAATGAACGCCTCGGCCTGCGCGAGCCCGTTCTGTCCGGTGGTCGCGTCGAGCACGAGCAGCACCTCGGCCACAGGGGCCTGCTTCTCGATGACTCGGCGGATCTTGCCGAGCTCGTCCATGAGTCCGCCCTTTGTCTGCAGGCGGCCGGCGGTGTCGATGACTACGATCTCGGTGCCGTGCAGCTTGGCGTACTCGATGGTCTGAAACGCGACCGACGCCGGGTCCTGCCCCTCGTGCTGCGGACGGACGATAGCGGCGCCCGCCCGTTCGGCCCACGTCGCGACCTGTTCGACGGCGGCGGCACGGAAGGTATCGGCCGCGCCGATCACGACCGAGCGGCCGTAGGTGGCGAGGAACTTCGCGAACTTGCCGATGGTCGTGGTCTTGCCGACGCCGTTGACTCCGACGACGAGCACGATGGCGGGGCGTTCCGACAGATGCAGGGTCGTGTCGAGCCGCGATAGCCGCTCTTCCATGGTCTCGCGCAGCATGCGCTGCAGGTCTTTGGGATCGGTCGTCTTGAAGCGGTCGACCTTCGCCCGCAGGTCGCCGACGACGGAGTCGGTGACATCGGGGCCGAAGTCGGCCTTCAAGAGCGCGTCTTCGAGGTCCTCCCACGTGTTCGCGTCAATCGTGGGCTTGGTGAACATGCCTCGGAGGGCGCCGGACAGAGACCAGGGGGTGCGTTCAGCCATGCGACAAGACTACCGGCGCGCCCCTAGCCGACAGCCTGCACGAAGCCGTCCGAGCGCTCGGCCTCGGTAGCGAGGTGAGCGAGCCGTTCGGGCAGCTCGAAACCCTTGCGCGCCATCGACTGGGCCCACAGGCGACCAGCCCTGTAGCTCGAGCGCACCAGCGGGCCAGCGAGCACCCCGAGGAAGCCGATCTCCTCGGCCTCCTGCTTGAACGCCACGAACTCCTCCGGCTTGACCCAGCGCGACACGGGCAGGTGGCGCGGGCTCGGTCGCAGGTATTGCGTGAGCGTGATGATGTCGGTGCCGGCATCGTGCAGGTCGCGCAACGCCTGGCTCACTTCGGCCGGCTCCTCCCCCATGCCGAGGATGAGGTTCGACTTGGTGATGAGGCCAGCGGCCCTGGCCTGCGTGAGCACGTCGAGCGATCGCTCATATCGGAAGGCCGGGCGGATGCGCTTGAAGATGCGGGGAACGGTCTCGACGTTGTGGGCGAAGACCTCGGGCCTCGACGAGAAGACCTCTGCGAGCAGCTCGCTGTTGCCCGAGAAGTCGGTGGCGAGGATCTCGACGCCCGTTCCCGGGTTGCGCCGATGGATCTCGCGCACCGTCTCGGCGTGCAGCCATGCACCCTCGTCGGGCAGGTCGTCGCGGGCCACGCCGGTGACGGTCGCGTAGCGCAGGTTCATCTTCTCGACCGATTCGGCCACCCGACGCGGCTCGTCGGTGTCGTAGTCGGCCGGCTTGCCGGTGTCGATCTGGCAGAAGTCGCACCGGCGCGTGCACTGCGAGCCCCCGATGAGGAAGGTCGCCTCCCTGTCCTCCCAGCACTCGAAGATGTTCGGGCAGCCGGCCTCCTGACAGACCGTGTGCAACCCCTCGTCTTTCACGAGACTTTGCAGAGCGCGATACTCAGGGCCGAAGCGCGCCTTCGTCTTGATCCACTCAGGCTTCTTCTCGATGGGCGTCTCGGCGTTGCGAATCTCGAGGCGAAGCAGCTTGCGTCCTCCGGGCACGGCGCTCACGCGGCGACCCCCACCGACGACGCGAACCCTGCGAGCGCCGCCGGGTCCGTGAACCGGTCGGCGATGAGCGGCGCGACCTCCTGTGGTGTCACGACACGATCGAGACACTCGCTCACGGTCGTCACACCGGCGTCGCGGATGCCGCACGCCACGATGTGCGAGTACGGCTCGAGGCTGTTGCTGCAGTTGAGGGCGAATCCGTGCATGGTCACACCGTGGGCGATTCGGATGCCGATGGCCGCGATCTTGAGATCGGCGCCGTTCTTCGACACCCACACGCCGGAGCGCCCCTCCACTCGGCCGCAGTCGACTCCGAGGTCGGTCAGTACGTCGATGAGCAGCCCCTCGAGCCGTCGCACGTAGCCCACGACATCGATCGGCTCGGCGAGCCGGAGGATGGGGTAACCCACCAGCTGACCCGGGCCGTGCCATGTGATCTTGCCTCCGCGATCGACGTCGATCACGGGAGTTCCGTCGGTGGGCCGTTCCGACGCATCCGTTCGACGCCCCGCGGTGTAGACCGACTGGTGCTCGAGCAGGATCACCGTGTCGGTCGCATCGCCCGCGACGACGCCCTCGTGCACACCGCGCTGGAGCGCCCATCCGTCGGCATATTCCACGGCATCGTCACCGAAGCCGGCCAGAAGAAGCTGAGTCATTACGGCAGTCTAACTATTTAATGGACGCGGTCCAATTAATGCGACTGATCCCGACGGCACCGTGACGCTGGCCCGGTGGAATCGTGTGCAGCGCGCCAAAAGCAACCAGGGCGAATCCGACTGTGGGCAATGAGGTCGCGGGCAGCCACAACCACACATACGGCTCTTCCCCCATCTCCCCTCGCGAGAGCCCGGGAAGGAGGGAGACCGCCAAGACAATGAATCCGAATGCGGCGACCACAGGAAAGATCGTCGCGTGGCGGAGCCACCAGCGGCGCAGCGACGGCACGAGGCGCAGTGGCAGCCCGACGATGAAGGAGCCCAGACCCGCTGTCAGCACGCTGGCGGCGGCGGCGATGAGGGCGAAGGTGATCCAGATCGTCGCTCCAAGCTGCCCGTCCGTGGCCAACTCGAGAACGAACAGATACAGGAAGAGGGCAGCGACCATGACTCCCGCCTGCAGCAGCAACGGGTGAAGCGCCTCATCATGGTCGGACTCGAAACGCCGCCGACGCTCCGCGCTCAGGTCGAGCATGCGCCACCGGTGCGGAGTGATGTTGATCGCCGAGAACGCAGCGAGCAGAAAACCGGGCACCACGAGTGCGCGCAGCGGCGATCGGATGTCGGTCGGATACCCGGGCGGGCCCGGCGCGATCTCCGAGATCAAGGGGCTGTAGGCGAACACGAACATCACGCAGCCGACGATCACACCGATAATCGGCCAGGCCGGGTTCACCCTGGTCGGCCATCGGCCCCACCTCCACGACCGGATGATCGCCGTGATCGGCACGATCGCAACGATGACCTCGACGATGACGAGGGGCAGCACCACGGCGACGAACGTGCCCGAGTCGAGGTCGCCCATGAAGCTGCCGTCGAGCAGCCGCGAGAGATACGCGAACACCACGGTCACGGCGACGAGAACGCCTGTCTGACGCAGCAGTACCGCGCCCGGCTCGACGGGGTCGACGCGCGTCATGCCGACTGGTTCTCGCCCACTCGCTGGCCGACCACGGCCGAGACGCCGTCCTGCCGCATCGAGACGCCGTAGAGGGCATCGGCGATCTCCATGGTGCGCTTCTGGTGCGTGATCACGATGAGCTGACTCGTCTGACGCAGGTCTTCGAAGATCGTGAGGAGCCGGCCCAGGTTGGCGTCGTCGAGCGCCGCCTCGACCTCGTCCATGATGTAGAACGGGCTCGGCCGGGCCTTGAAGATCGCGATCAGCAGGGCCACTGCGGCGAGCGATCGTTCTCCACCCGACAGCAGCGACAGCCGCTCGATCTTCTTGCCCGCCGGCTTGACCGAGACCTCGATGCCGGTCGTCAGCAGGTTCGAGGGATCCGTGAGGCTGATGCTGCCCGTTCCGCCCGGGAACAGGATCGGGAACACCTCGTGGAACGCGGCCTTCGTGTCGGTGAACGCCTCATCGAAGATCACCTGCATCTTCACGTCGATCTCGTCGATGATCGTCAACAGGTCTGCACGGGTCTTCGTGAGGTCGGTGAGCTGCTCGGTGAGGAACTTGTGCCGCTGCTCGAGCGCGTCGAACTCCTCGAGCGCGAGCGGGTTGACCCGGCCCAGCTCGGCGAGCGTGCGCTCGGCCTTCGCGAGTCGGGCCTGCTGCGCGGCCCGGTCGAACGGGATGCCTGCGGGCTGCCCTTCGACAGGCTCAGGGAACGAATCTTCGACAGGCTGAGGCGATGCAGCATCCGGATCGGGGATGAGCTGGTCGGGCCCGTATTCGGCGACCAGCACGTCTTCGACCAGCCCCAGCTCGCTGCCGACCCGCTCGAGCACGCTCGACAGGTGCAGTTTCTTCTCGTAGATCTGCAGCTCGAGCCCGTGCACGTTCTCGGTGATCGCCTGCAGCCGCTCACGCAGGGCCGCCTCGTCGCGGCGCAGGGCCAGCAGCTCCTGGTTCTGCTCAGCTCTCTCGGCCTCCGCCCGTGCCTGCTCGAGACGAGCCTCGGCCACAGACGCGTCGACCGAGGTGAGCACGGCGGGCAGAGACCGCACGACGTCGGTGGCCGCATCGATCTGGCGGCGCCGAATGACCGCGCGCCTCGCCGCCTCTTCGGCAGCAGCCCTGTCGGCCTCGACCTGCTTCTCGAGCGCGACCCGCCTCGCCTCCTCGGCGCGCACCCGCTCGCGAGCGGTCTCGAGCTGCAGTCGCGCCTCGATCTCGCGCTCCCTGGCCCCCTCGAGCTCGGCGTACAGAGTGTCGCGCTGGCTCACGTCGAGCATCGGGCGAGGTCGGGACTGCGCGGTCTCGAGCTCGTCCTTCGCCGTCGCCGCCGCGCGCTGGGCCTGGGCCACCGTCTCCTCCGACGCCGCCAAGGCGGTGCCGAGACGATCGAACTCTCCGGTCGAGGCGTCGAGCTGGGCCTTCAGCCGCGCCAGCTTCTCTGTCTGAGCCGCGAGCGCCGAATCGAACTCTCGAAGGGCCGCCAGTGCGTTCGCCGACTGCTCCTTCGCGACCTGCACGATGCCCCGCTGCTCGGCGAGGGCGAACTTCGCCCTCTCGATCAGCGAGACCGTCTCGTCGAGGCTCACCGATGCGGTGTCGCGCTCGGCCCTCAACTCGATCCGGCTGCGCTTGGCCCCGGAGCCGCCGCGCAGCACGTACTCGGTGAGAACGTCGCCCGACCGGGTGATGAGAGTGACCCCCGCCTGATGCGCCACCGACGGCCACACCTCGCGGGCCGTGGCGAGATCGTCGACGATCAGCGTTCGGGCGAGCAGGCCCAGCACACCGGCCGGGGCCGCGATCACGTCGACGGCGGCGGTCGCGCCGGCGATATCGGATGCGATGGGAGACTCGTGCGCATCGGCGTCGGCCACGACGATCTCGACCCGGCCGAGCTCGTCGCCATGGGCCAGGTCGATCGCTGTGCGCGCCGCGTCGAGCGATTCGGCGAGAACGGCGTCGGCGAGCGTTCCGAGGGCTGCCGCGATGGCGGCCTCGAAGCCCGGATCGACCGTGACGTTGTCGGCCACGAGGCCGAGCACGCCCGGAACCTTGGCGGCGATCAGGTCGCTGGTGCCGTCTTTCTGATCGAGCGCCAGCGTCAATGCACTCGTGCGGGCCGCGAGCGCGTCGCGTTCACGCTCGTGTCCATGAAGGGTCTCGCGCAGGGTCTCGATCTCGGCCTCGGCCTCGAAGAGTCGGGCCTGGGCGAACTCGTAGGCCTCGTCGAGATCGGTCTCCGAGGTACCCGAGACGGCGGCCTCGGCTTCGAGCAGGGCGAACTCGGCCTGCGCGGACTCGCGACGCGCTGTCGCGGCCTCGAGGGCATTCGTCTGGCGCAGCACCTCGCCGCGCACGGCGGCGAGTCGGGAGTTCGCGGTGTCGACCTGCCCCTGGAGCTTCGAGATCTCGAGGTCGTGCTTGGAGACGAGGGCGCTCTGCGCGGCGATCTCCTCGTCGACGGAGTCGAGCGCCGAGCGCGCCGACACGGAACCGGCCTGCGCCGCCACCAGAGCAAGTTCGGCCGCGGCGACCTCGCCGCGGAGCCGAGCGATCTCGTCGACCGCGTCGGCGACCATCTGCGGTGTGACCGTGGGCCCAGCGGCCGCACCCTCGGCATCCGAACCCAGCAGCGCGAGCCGCTGGTTGGCCAGGGTGTACAGGCCGCGCAGGCGCTCCTGCACCGATTCGAGGCGGAAGCTGGTGCGCCGGGCGATGTCGACGGCGTCACCCACCTGGGCACCCTCGATGCGGGCGACACGCAGCTGATTCTGCTCCAGGCGCTCCTGCAGCACGATGCGCTCGGTGCGGCGCTCGTTCTCGGAGCGCCCGTGGTCGGCGAGGGCGGTGCGCAGGGTCACGACCTCGTCGGCGAGCAGCCGCGCCCGGGCATCCCGCACGATCATGGCGATCGACTGGGCCTCTTTCGCGATCTCCGCCTGGCGACCCAGGGGCTTGAGCTGGCGCCTGATCTCGCCCGCGAGGTCGCTGAGCCTCGTGAGGTTGGCCTGCATGGCCTCGAGCTTGCGCTGCGTCTTCTCCTTGCGGCGTCGGTGCTTGAGGATTCCGGCCGCCTCCTCGATGAAGCCGCGTCGCCCCTCGGGGGTGGCGTGCAGCACGGCATCGAGCTGGCCCTGGCCCACGATCACGTGCATCTCGCGGCCCAGCCCGGAGTCGCTCAGGAGTTCTTGCACGTCGAGCAGGCGGCAGCCCTCGCCGTTGATCGCGTATTCGCTTCCCCCGTTGCGGAACAGGGTGCGGCTGATCGTGACCTCGGAGTAGTCGATCGGCAGGGCGCCGTCGCTGTTGTCGATCGTGAGGATGACCTCGGCCCGGCCCAGCGGGCCCTTCGTCGCCGTGCCGGCGAAGATCACGTCCTCCATCTTGCCGCCGCGCAGGGTCTTCGCACCCTGCTCGCCCATGACCCACGCGAGGGCGTCGACCACGTTGCTCTTACCCGATCCGTTCGGACCGACGACGCAGGTCACGCCCGTCTCGAAGGCGAAGGTGGTGGGGTGCGCGAACGACTTGAAGCCCTTGAGGGTCAGGCTCTTGAGATACACCCGGGACCCTCCGCTTCGTTCTGGCTGCCGCTGGTTGCTCTACGGTACCGAACCCGCGCCGTTACGCGGGCGAGGCTCGTCAACAATGCTCGAACACGTAGTCGGGCTCGCCCTTCGCGACGAGGTCGCGATCGCGCAGGATGGTCGTTGCCGGCCGGTCGTCGGAGGCGCAGACCTCGTCGAACGGCACGGGCAGGTCGTCGGTGTACTCGATGTCGATGACCGCGGTGCCGTAGACGTCTGCATACACGCCGCACTCCTCGTACCGGAAGCACTCCTCGGTGACGACGAAGTCGAAATTCGCGGCGCTACGTCCGCGATCTGCGAGTTCGGCGGAGTTCTTCTGACCGATCGCCATGGCACGCCCGTGGGCGCGGTCGGCGAAGAGCTTTGCGAGTGCGAGGTTGTCGTCGATGCTCAACCGGCCCTCGCTGCGCGAGTAGGTGTCGAGGTTGTCTATCTCGACCGCATCGAACCCCCTGTCGGCGCACGCCTCGATGGACGCCCCGATCATGCGCGAGATGCGCTGCCTCTTCTCGGGCGTCGACGTGTCGAGGATGAACTCGTCGGGCCAGTTCGGGTCGATGATCGCCGCACCGCCGTCGTCTCTCAGCACGAGGTCGGGATTGTCGACGACCCAGCGCTCGTCGTCGCCGGGCTGCGACTGGAATCCGTTGACGTAACAGATGGAGTAGACGCCCTCGGCCGGCTCGGACGTGCTGTCGCGAGTGACGATCTTCACGTCGGCGTCGACGTCGTAACTGCCTCCGAGCTGGTAGTCGGCCGGTTCGCCGAAGGGCGGCAGGGTGACGGTATCTTCTGTCACCGTCCAAGAGTCGCTCGACGTCGGCGACGTCGGCTCGTCTTCCAGGGCATCCGCTGTGCAGGCCGCGAGCAGCCCGACGATCGCGACGGTCGCTGCGCCTGCGGCCAACGCCGTCGAGATCCTTGCCTGCATATCGCTCATGCTAGGCGGCGTACGCTTGAAGCGTCTGCTCGCTCCCGGTCGCACCGGGGCATCGATCCGATAGGACTCCCGCCGGAATGGCTCATCCCCCGCTCGTCTCGCCCGGCCCCGCGCTGACGCCGGCCGAGCTCAGCCGCTACGCCCGACAGCTCACGCTCCCGCAGATCGGCATGGAGGGCCAGCGCCGGCTCAAGGCGTCGCGCGTGCTCGTGCTCGGCGCGGGCGGGCTCGGATCGCCCATCCTCACCTCCCTCGTGGCGGCGGGCGTCGGAACCGTCGGCGTCGTCGACTCCGACACGGTCGAGCCCTCCAACCTGCAACGCCAGACCCTCTTCGGCACGGCCGACGTCGGGCGGCGCAAGGCCGAGGCAGCGGCGTCGGCCCTCTCCGAGCTGAACCCTCTGGTCGACGTCCTTCCTCTGGTCGTTCGCGTGACGAGCGCGAACGTGCTCGCCCTGGTCGCCGACTACGACGTGATCGTCGACGGCACAGACAACTTCGAGACCCGCTACCTGGCCCACGACGCGGCCAAGCTGCTCGGCAAGCCCTATGTGTGGGGGTCGGTGCTGCGATTCGACGGCCAGGCGACGGTCTTCTGGGCCGAGCCGCCGGCCTCCCTCGGCACGGGCGTCACGGTGCGCGACCTGTTTGCCGAGGAGCCCCCGGCCGTCGAGGGCGAGACCTGCGCCACCGCCGGAGTGCTCGGCTCGATCTGCGCCTCGATCGGGTCGGTCATGGCGACCGAGACCATCAAACTGCTGCTCGGCTTCGGCGAACTGCTGCTGGGCCGGCTGCTCGTGCACGACGGCCTGGATGCCACGTGGCGCGAGATCCGCTTCGGCCCGGCCGCTCGCGGCGCGGCTCCGCGCGAGCGGGCGGCGGCCCCGACGTTTGCTTCGGAGCTCTCGCCGCAGACCACCCCGACACCCCCGGAATCCCCCGCGACCGACCAACCGAAAGGCACCCCCGTGACCCAGCCCGACGCATCCACCGCACTGCCCGAACCGACCGCCGAGCGCATGACGCCGGCCCAGCTGAAGGCCCTGCTCGACGCCCGCGAGCGTGGCGAGCAGAGCTTCGTGCTGGTCGACGTGCGCGAGCCGTGGGAACGCGACATCGTGCACATCGAGGGCTCGGAGCTGATCCCGATGAGCCAGCTGCTCAGCGACGAGGCGCGCGAGAAGATGCCGCAGGACGACCGCGTGATCCTCTACTGCCACCACGACGGGCGCTCGGGACAGGCCCGGGACTACATGGCGCAGAACGGCTGGTCGAACATCTCCGACCTCGGCGGCGGGGTCGACGCGTGGGTCACCGAGGTGGAGCCGGACAAGGCGCGGTACTGAGCGGAGTTCGACACTCACGTCGGAACGCCGAGTGGGGAGTTGTCCCCATCGACCTTCTGCGCTGGTGTGCGTAGAGTCTCAGGAATCCGAGGAGACGGGACAGGGTCGGAATGGCTGGATTCGTTGGCGCTGACGTCGCCGAGCTTCGACACCTCGCACGCACCCTGGCACAGGGTGGCGAGCAGCTCGCCGACATTCGCGCGTCGCTGTCGGTGACCGTCGGACAGTCGGCCTGGGTCGGCCCCGATGGCGCAGACTTCACGGCCCTCTGGCACAGCAAGCTCGGGCCGGGCCTCCAGAGCGCGAGCGTGCTTCTTGCCGCAGCGAACGAGACCGTGCAACGCAACGCCGACGAGCAGGATGCGACGAGCGGAAGCGGATCGGATTCGGGCTCGCCCCACAGCGCGACGCCGGCGTCGTTCAGCCCGGGATCGAAGACCTCGGCATCGGATGACACCCCGTCGACGACAGCCGATGGCCAGTACACCGTGGGGCCGCCCTCACGGCCCGACATCGAGTGGGACGAGGACTTCGAGTACGACTCCGACAGTCCGGGGCCGGGAGACTACGCGTCCGCCGCGAAGTGGAAGGCCATGCTGGCAGGAGCCGGCGTTCTGAAACCCGACCTCGACGATGCGATGGACGCGTACGGGCACTACTGGGACAACAACGGCGACCCGCTCGATTTCGACTACGAGGAAGCGGTTCGGGAGGACTCCTCGATCGCCAGCAACGTCGACGGCGAGATCACCAGGGCTCAGGCGGCGGCCGAAGAGCTGATCGCAGCGGGGCACGACACGTTCGAGTTCACCGGTGAGCCGACGGCGTCGTCGGCGTACCCCGAGACGGAGAACTGGGCGAAGACGATCGGCGGTTACCAGCAGTGGAGCAGCGCGGACGTCTCCGTCGCGGGTGACCAGGTGACGATGACGGTGACGGTGCACGCCGAGGATCACTACAACTTCAACTCCGGGCAGAACGACATCGCGTCTGGCGAACCCGATGACGAGAACGGCAGGTTCACGGAACTCGGATGGGCGAAGCCGTTCGACAGTTCCGGGTCTGTGACCCGCACAGTCACCTGGACCATCGGAGACCCCGCCTCGGCTCAGGTCTCGGAACCGGAGGAGCCCAGTGAACGCTGACGCCGCACAGACCCCCTCGAGAAGGCCCGCCACAGCCGCGATCCGCATCGCGGCAACCCTGGTGGCCGCTGCAGGCCTCATGCTCGGCGGGTGCGCGATCATTCCCCATGACTCCACCTCACGAAATCCGGAGAGCCCGATGACGACAGACACCCCCATGCAGCGCGGCGGCACCGGCGAACTGCGAACCGACCTCGCACCGCTCACCTCCCGCTTCGGCCTGCTGGAGAGCGCCGAGTCTGCCACCTGGCTGTCCGGGCGCATGGGCGACGACTCGGTACCCGGGCCATCCACCTACTGGATAGACGCGATCGTCACTCTTCCTGAAGCCGACTACCAGGCCCTCCTCGATGACTACACGGCCGTCGACACCACGACCGCACCCGTTGTGGAGTCACCCCTGGACGAGCAGCTGCCAGACGGCCAGTACCTCGCCTCGCCCGAACTCGACGCCGCGTTCTCGCAAGATGCGTTCCGCAGCACCGTGCACCTGTCTACTGACGGCCAAACCCTCATCCTCCGCAGCGTCTTTCAATAGGGTCTCTCATGGACGACAAGGCGGTTCTGCACGGGTACCTCCAGCGGGCCAGAGACGGCCTGCTGCTGAAGGTCGAGGGGCTCAGCGACTACGACGCTCGTCGGCCGCTGACTCCGACGGCCACGAACCTGCTCGGCCTCGTCAAGCACGTGGCGAGCGTGCAACTGGGCTACTTCGGTGAGACGTTCGGCAGGCCCGCAGATCGCGTTGTGCCCTGGCTTGCCGACGACGCCGATCCGGATGCCGACATGTGGGTTCCGGCCGCCGAGTCGCGCGCCGAGATCGTCGAGTTCCACCACTACTCCGCGGCGCACAGCGACGCCACCATCGAGGCGCTGAGGCTCGACGCCGTCGGCGAGGTTCCCTGGTGGCAGCCGGATCGCCGCCAGGTCACGCTGCATCAGATCCTCGTGCACATGATCGCGGAGACCGCCCGGCACGCCGGACACGCGGACATCCTGCGGGAGACCCTCGACGGCGAGGTGGGCCTGCGCTCAGGCGACCAGAACATCCCGGGCCGCTCCCCCGACGAGTGGGCCGCGTACCGGGCCCGAGTCGACGCAGAGGCCCGCCGAGCCTAGCCTCCGGCGAACGGGGGCAGCACGTCGAGGCGGTCGCCGTCGCGGAGAACGATGTCGCGGTCGGTCGTGGTGACCTCGTTGAGGATGAACGAGCAGCGGGCGAACACCGCTCGCGGGTCGTCACCGAGCTCGTCGAGCAGGGCGCCGATCGTCTGCGCCTCGCCGATCTCCCTGGTCTCCTCGGCCACGCCCGTGGCGGCTTTGGCCGCGGCGAAGTACCTCACCTGCACCTGCACGTCAGCCGCCGATCGCGCTCATGGAACGAGCCGGCTGCTCGAACCCGTCCGCGTTGATGCCGTGGCCGGACGGCTTCGCCCACATCGCCGCGCGCCAGAGATCGGCGATGGCAGAATCGGTCGCCCCGCCGCGAAGAGAACCGAGCAGATCGGTCTCGCCCTCGGAGAAGAGGCAGCTGCGGACGCCGCCCTCGGCGGTGACTCGCGTGCGGCGGCAGTCGTCGCAGAAGTTCTCGGTGACGCTGGCGATGATGCCGACCATGCCGAGGAGCGCGCCGGTCGGATCGGACTTCTCGCGCACCTGGTACAGCTCTGCCGGGGCGCCGTCACGGGGAGCCTCGTCGGGCGTGAGCACGTAGCGCACCTCGAGCTTCTCGCGGATCTGCGCGGCCGTGATCATGCCGTCGCGCGTCCACGAGTGGTCGGCGTCGAGGGGCATCTGCTCGATGAAGCGCAGCTGATGTCCGCCCGCGAGCGCCCACTCGAGCAGCTCGACGCCCTGGTCGTCGTTGATGCCCGGCATAAGCACCGCGTTGATCTTGGTGCGCTCCAGCCCCACGGTGCGCAGCTCGTCGATGCCCTCGAGCACGCGGTTGAGGAACGGACGCCGCGTGATCGTGGCGAACGTCTCGGCGCAGATGGAGTCGAGCGACACGTTGACGCGATCGAGGCCCGCAGCGGCGAGCGCCGCGGCACGACTCTTGAGCCCGATCGCGTTGGTCGTCAGCGAGATCTCGGGTCGCGGCTCGAGAGCCGCGCAGTCCTCGATGATCTCGACGAGGTCTTTGCGCAGCAGCGGCTCGCCGCCGGTGAAGCGGATCTGCCGCACGCCGAGGTATTCCACCGCGATGCGCGCCAGCCGCGCGATCTCCTCGCGGGTCAGCAGCTTGGGGCCGGCGAGGAACGGCAGGCCCTCGGCCGGCATGCAGTAAGTGCAGCGCAGATTGCACTTGTCGGTCAGCGAGATGCGCAGATCGGTGGCCGTGCGGCCGAAGCGGTCGAGCAGGCCCGGCACGGCAGGGCGATCGGATGCCTGGGGCTGGCCCAGGCGGATCGGTATCGTCGGCATGCCGAGCGTGATGCTCATTTCTTCAGCCTACGTCGTTCGCAGCGATGCGAACCGTACGGCGGCCCCCGAGGTTCGTCGGAGATGCGAGGTTCGCCGAAAATGCGACGTTCGTCGAAGACGAGACGCTCAGATCGCGCCGAGCCCGAACGTGAGAAGTCGCGTGAATTCGGTCTGAGGGCTGAGGAGCACCTCGCGGGTCGGACCCTCCTCGACGATGCGCCCCTCGTCGAGAACGATCACCCGGTCGGCGAGCGCCAATGCGTCAAGGGGGTCGTGGGTCACGATCACGACCGCGCGCTCGGCGAGAACCTCGGCCAGCAGGCGGCGCATCGCAGGGGCGACACCCGCGTCCAGGGCGCCGAACGGTTCGTCGAGCAGCAGCAGCCGCGGCTCCGTCGCGAGCGCCCTGGCCACCGCGACGCGTTGGGCCTGGCCACCCGAGAGCCGGCGCGGGCGCTGGTCGGCCAGCCCCGTGGCATCCACCCGGCGAAGCCATCGCTCGGCGATGCGTCGGGCCTCGGCCCGGTCTGCGCCCGCGCTGCGGGGGCCGAAGGCGACGTTGTCGCGCACGCTGAGGTGAGGGAAGAGAAGAGCCTCCTGCGCGAGGAGCGCGACGCCGCGGGCATGAGGCGCCACCCAGCTGTCGCGTTCGTCGCCTCCCGTCGACACGAGCGTCGTGCCATCGAGGCGCACGTGGCCGGCGTCGGGTCGCACGAGGCCCGACAGCACATCGAGGAGGGTCGACTTGCCGGCGCCGTTCGGTCCGAGGACGGCCAGGGTCTCGCCCTCGCCGAGCGTGAATCGAACGTCGAGCCGGCCGGGCTCGACGACCGCGCGAACGTCGAGGCTCATCGGATCTCCCTCCGTCCGTACGTGGCGACCATCACGATCACGGCCACCACCACCAGCACGAGGGCGAGGGCCACTGCAGCCTCGGGATCGGTCTCGCGTTGCAGGTAGATCTCGAGCGGAAGGGTGCGGGTGACCCCCTCGAGACTGCCCGCGAACGTGAGCGTCGCCCCGAATTCGCCGAGCGCACGGGCGAACGCGAGCACCGCCCCGGTGACCAGGCCGGGGAGGACGAGCGGCAGGGTCACCCGGCGGAAGACGGTGCTCGGCGACGCGCCCAGGGTGGATGCGACGGCCTCGTACCGCGATCCGGCCGTGCGCAAGGCGGCCTCGAGGCTGAGCACGAGGAACGGCAGGGCGACGAAGGTCTGCGCGAGCACGACTGCGACGGTGGAGAACGCGATGGTGACTCCGAGCACCTCGAGAGGCGCGCCGAGCAGACCGCGTCGACCGAAGGCGGCCAGCAGCGCGATGCCTCCGACCACGGGGGGCAGAACGAGGGGCAGCAGGATCAGGGCCCGCAGGATGCGCTTGCCGGGAAAGCTCGTGCGCGCCAGCACCAGGGCGAGGGGCACGCCGAGGATGACGCAGAGCGCAGTGCTCGCGACGGAGGTGCGCAGGCTGAGGGCGAGGGCCGCGAGCGACGACTCGCTCGTGATGAGGGTGCCGAAGTGTGCCCAGTCGACGCGCGTCGTCAGGCTGACGATCGGCACGACGATGAGCAGGGCGCCGACGACGGCGACAGCCGCCACCCAGGCGGGGATGCCGCCGAGGGTCGCGCGCCGGGATGCGCGCTGCCGGGATTCGCGCTGCCGGGATGCGCGTTGCCGGGATGCGCGCTGCCGGGATTCCGGCCGTCGGACGGTGTCAGGCACTAGGGCTTCGCGAAGCCCGCTGCAGCGAGGATCTTCTGGCCGTCTGCGCCGGTGACGAGCGCCGAGAATTCGGATGCGAGGTCGGGCAGTGTCGACGCGGCGACGACACCGATGGGGTACGTGTTCACTGCGCCGGTGGACTCGGGGAAGGTGACGCCCTCGACCGTGTCGCCCGCGGCCTCGACGTCTGTCACGTAGACGAGCCCGGCGTCCGCCTCGCCCGACGAGACCTTGCCGAGCACGTCGGTCACGGCGGACTCCTCGCTCACGGGGGTGAGCGTGATGCCGGTGGCCTCTTCGATCTTCACCGTGGCGGAGCCGCAGGGAACCTGCGCGGCGCAGATGACGACCTTCGCATCGGGCTTGGCCAGGTCCTGGAACGACGTGATGCCTTGGGGGTTGCCCGGTGGAACCGCGATCTCGAGGGTGTTGCTTGCGAAGAGTTCTGGCGTGCCGTCGATGAGGTCCGAGTCGGTGAGCTTCTCCATGTTCTTCTCGTCGGCGAACGCCACGACGTCGGCCGGCGCGCCCTCGGTGACCTGCGACACCAGGTCGGCGGAGCCCGCGAAGTTCAGTGAGACGGTTACTCCGGGGTGCGACTCTTCGAACTCGGTGGCCAGCTCGGTGAACGTGTCTTTCAGCGAGGCTGCGGCGAAGACGGTGAGGGTCTGTTCGACGACGGGAGTTGCGCTGGATCCGTTCCCTGTGCCTGCCGTCCCGTTCCCTGAGCCTGTCGAAGGGGACGCGCACCCGGCCAGCAGCGTCGCGGCCCCGGCGAGAGCGAGCGCGGCGAGAAAGGGTCGTCTGATCATGAGACGCTCCGAGATGCTTCGACGATGACGTTGGTCGACTTGATCACGGCCACGGCGACGGATCCGGGCTTGAGATCGAGATCGCGCACCGCCTCCGTGCTCATGAGCGAGACGACACGATGGGGCCCGCATTGCAGCTCGACCTGACTCATCACGACGTCGCTGGTGACCCGAGTGACGAGGCCGACGAAGCGATTACGGGCCGAGCTGTTCATGTCAGAAGGATCGGCGGGGTTGGCCGCGTGCTCCTGCGCCAGGCGCGCCAGGTCGACACCGTCGACCACCTTGCGCCCTGCCTCGTCGACGGATGCGTCGAGCGCGCCGTTGTCGATCCAGCGCCGAACGGTGTCGTCACTGACTCCGAGAAAGAGCGCGGCGTCTTTTATCCGTATCTGCGTCACAAATGAGAGCTTAGCTCCTCATTTGCGGTGATTCTCGACCGTTATGCCGTAGCCGCGATGATCAGCTGCGCCACCAGCACCAGAAGGACCGCTGCCCCGACCAGGACCGCAGCGAGCGAGACCCGGTTCCTGACTCGGCGCAGGCCGACGATACCGAGCACGAGCGCGACCACAGCCGCGACCACATTCAGAACGGATGCGATCACCGAGAACCCGAGGTACCACGCCGCGTCCTCGCTCGCGTCACCCAGCGCCACGAGCGTGGCGACGACAAGGGCCACCGCCACGACGAGCCCGATCGAGGCGAGCACCGTGAACACGATGGTCACGACGCGCAACGGAGCGGGCAGGGGGCGAGCGGTCACGGGCACTGTGGGCGACATTCGATACTCCTCGTTGGCTGCGTACCGGTGAGCGAGTCGCGTGGACCGGGCGACGCTGTGCTGTCGACCATAGGCGCTGCGCAGCGGTCCGGTCACCCCCGCGTTCGGGGCCTTTCTCGAACTTTTCGGTCAGCCATCCGCGCTCGTGGAAGAACCGATGAGCAAGAATGAGACCATGGCCTCGCTCTCGCTCGATCAGCACCGCGCCGCGGTAGAGGCGCTGCTCGCGCCCCTCTCGCAGGGGCGCGCCACAGAGTCGATCTCGATCTCGGCCGCACGCATCGCCGGGGCCCCCGACGCCTACCGCCATCGCGTGCTGGCCGAAGACATCGCCTCCCCCACCGACCTGCCGCCCTTCGACAACTCGCAGATGGACGGCTACGCCGTGCGCGCGGCCGAGTTGGCGGGTGCGACACCGGATGCGACGGTGCGGCTGCGCGTCGACCCCCAGATCAACGCGGGAGACACCATCTCGGAGTTGGAGCCGGGCACCGCGGCCCCGATCATGACGGGCGCGCCCCTGCCGACCGGCGCCGACGCCGTCGTTCCCATCGAGCGCGCGATTCCCGACCACTTCCGCCCGACGCTCGATGCCGACGGGAGCGCCGCATCGACGGTCGACTTCGCCGCCGTCCCCGACTCCGACGAGTTCGTGCGACGCCGCGGAAGCGACGTCGCCCGGGGCGAGTTGCTGCTGACGGCGGGTTCCGTTCTCGGGCCGGCGCAGCTCGGCGTGATCGCGGCCACCGGGCTCACGAAGATCGACGTGCTCCGGCGCATCCGGGTGCTGCTCGTCGCCACCGGTCACGAGATCCGCGAGCCCGGAACCCCGCTTCAGCCCGGCCAGATCTACGACTCGAACAGCGCCGTGTTGAGCCAGGCGCTCATCGAGTGCGGCTGCACCGTGGTCGCCTGGCCGTGCCGCTCCGACGACGCGGCAGACCTGCTGCGAATCATCGAGAAGGGCGCCCCCACGGCCGACCTCGTGATCACCGTCGGGGGCGTCAGCGCCGGCGCCCGAGAGGTCGTGCGCGACGCCCTGGGCCCGCTCGGCGTCGAGTTCTCGCACGTCGCCATGCAACCCGGCGGACCGCAGGGCCTGGGTCTCGTCGAGGCGGCCGGCCATGCAGACGGCATCCCCGTGGTCACGTTCCCCGGCAACCCGGTGAGCGCCCTCGTGTCGTTCGAGATCTTCGTGCGCCCCCTCCTGCGCCGCCTCGCCGGCTTCGCCCGAACCGAACGCGAGACCCTGCGGCTGCCGTTGGCCGAGGCCGTCGAGTCGCCCGCCGGCAAGCATCAGGTGCGCCGCGCATCCATCGACCCCGACGGGCGCGTGCGACTCGTGGGCGGCCCGAGCTCGCACCTCCTTCATTCCTACGCGGCCTCGACCGCGCTTGTTCACCTGCCGGTCGGACTCGGCCATGCCGATGTCGGCGACCCGGTCGACGTCTGGAGAATCGATGACTGACGAACCCGCCCTCACCCACGTGCGCGCCGACGGCGCTGTGCTGATGGTCGACGTGACAGACAAGGCCGAGACGTCGAGGCGCGCGAGCGCCGTCGCCACGGTCATCACCCGCCCCGATGTGCTCGAGCTCCTGCTCGCGGGCGAGCTGCCGAAGGGCGAGGCGCTTGCGGTGTCGCGGGTCGCGGGGATCATGGCGGCCAAGCAGACGTCGTCGCTCATCCCGCTGTGCCATCCGCTGCCCCTGTCGGGCGCCACGATCGACTTCGCACCAGGCGACGACCGGGTCGTGATCACGGCCACCGTGAAGACGCGCGGCGTGACGGGGGTCGAGATGGAGGCGCTCACCGCGGCCTCCGTGGCCGCCCTGACCCTGTACGACATGATCAAGGCGGTCGACAAGCACGTGGTGATCACCGATATCCACGTCACGGCGAAGTCCGGCGGCAAGTCGGGCGACTGGGTCGCGGAATGACGGTCGACGCCGGCGGGTCCGGCAGCGATCGCAAGCGCACCGCCTGTGTCATCGTGGCATCGACACGAGCCGCGACGGGCGTCTACGACGACCGCACCGGCCCGGTGATCGCCGAGTGGCTGCGCAGTCGCGGGTGGGCAGAGCCTACGGTGCAGGTGGTTCCGGATGGCGACGAGGTCGCGGCCTCGCTCCATGATGCCGTCGCGTCAGGTGTCGATCTCGTCGTGACGACGGGCGGAACGGGCGTGAACCCGAGCGACCGCACGCCCGAGGCCACACTCCCGCTGCTCGATCGCGAGCTGCCGGGGGTCATGGAGGCGATCCGCCTGCGAGGTGCCGCGTCGACGCCCCTCGCAGCCTTGTCGAGAGGGCACGCGGGCATCGCCGGGGGGACGACGTTCGTCGTCAACCTGCCGGGGTCGACCGGCGGGGTGAAAGACGGACTGGCCGTTCTGGATGACCTGCTCGACCATGTGATCGATCAGCTGCACGGAGGAGATCATGAGCGCTGAGTCTTTGGGGGCTGCTGCGTCTGCGTCTGTGGGGGCTGCTTCGTCTGTGGCTGCTGCAGCTGCGGCTGCCGACTTCGGCGAGTCCGCGCCGGCGGTCGTCGCGTTCGCCCGCGTCACCGATGAGGTCGTGTCGGTCGACGAGTGCGTGGCCGCGGTCGAGAACGATCACGCGGGTGCCGTCGTGACGTTCGCCGGCGTGGTGCGCGACCACGACGAGGGCAAGGGCGTCACCTGGCTGCGGTACTCCGCGCATCCGACTGCCGACGCCGTTCTGCGCGAGGTCGTCGCCGAGGTCGCCCTCGCGCATCCGGGAACGACGATCGCCGCGGCCCATCGGGTGGGTGACCTCGCGATCACCGACGTCGCTCTCGCGTGCGCCGTCGCCTCGGCGCACCGGGGCACGGCTTTCGCCGCATGTGCCGAGTTGGTCGACGAGATCAAGGCGCGCGTCCCGATCTGGAAGGAACAGGGGTTCACCGACGGCACGACGGAGTGGGTGGCCGCGCTCGGCTGACTCAGGGTTGTCGACGTGGCACGCGCCAATCACGGGCGGTCAGGCCACCTTGTTCATGTCGGCGCCTCGTCGTGAAGAAGATTGCCCGAACCATTTCCACAGGGTTCGAGCCGTGACGACAATGAGTAACGCGAACAGGCTTTGACTGATGACGCCGAAGTACGAGAGTCCGCCGACGACAGCGAAGACGGTCCAGTTCACGGCGATGTCGGCGATGATCACGGCGCTTCCGAGCACGACGCCGGAGCGTCGTCGACAGATGATCAGCACAGCGGTGGCCGGATCCAGGATCGTGAGCGCCACCCAGAACAGCCGGACGCCGAGAGGGAAGCCGCTGTAGGCGTTCACTCCGCCGATGATCAGGTCCGCCGTGTGAGTGGTCGTTCCAACGAGGAACCCGATCACCCACATGGCCTGGAACACTCTGAACGCTCGTGCTGATGCGGGGAGAGCAATCATCCGCTCATGGTATCGAGCCGCCAAGGTGCGATCACAGGGTCGGCCAACCAAACGAGCTACGTCACGCAATCCGACTCATCGAACACTTGTTCTATTTATAGTCGGGTGGTAATCTATCTCTATGGAAGCCGTATTCGATAACTTGCGAGCCATTGAGGCTCAGCTTTCGACCATGTGCGCTTCCGTGAATCTCTCGGGCGCGTCCGGCGACGAGCTGAAGACTCTCATGCGTCTCACCTCGCAGGTGAAGAATGCAACCGATCGGGTTCTTGCGTTGGGAGCAGCGGAGATCCATCAGCGTTCACGTCGCGAACTCGGGCCCGCAGGCATGGCGAAGGCCGAGGGGCACGTCAATCCGCAGAACATGATCGCTCTCCTCACCGGATGCTCGAGGTCAGAGGCGAAGAAGCTCGATGGGCTCGGCAGATCGATCATGCAGGCGGTTCCCCTTTCACGACCGAACGAGGCTTCCGACGCGTCTGATAACTCGCCGGTCGCGCCGCCGTGGCATGCCGCAATCAGTGCTCGAATGATCGCCGGCGAGATAACGCCTGATCGATTCGAAGCGCTCCACTCGGGCCTGGGAGAGCCGACCGCAGAGCTGGCGGCCGCAGAGCTGGCGGCCGCAGGGCTGGCGGCCGCTGCGGAACAGGTTCTGTCGTTTCTTCATCCCGAAGATCTGCCCGAAACCGTCTACCGAGATTCCCGTGCGGCCCGTGCCCTTCTCGACCGCGCAGGAGTGGCCGAGAGGGAGAACGAGCAGTACACACGGCAACAGGCGAAGGTCTGGCGCGACCGCGAGGGCATGGTGCACCTCAGCGCCGTCTTCGCCCCAGAAGACGGAACGTTCCTCAAGAGCGCCCTCGACGTCCTCCTCGGGCCACGGATCGGTGGTCCGCGTCTCGCCGACAAGAAAGCCATGGCCCAGTCGCAACTGGTGCAAGACGACCCGCGCACAACCGAGCAGCTCACCGCCGGCGTGCTTGTCGCGCTCGTCAGGGCCGGAGCAGCCGTCGAGCACAGCGCTGTTCTCGCGAAGAAGCGCCCCGCAGTTCAGATCGTCGTCACCGCCTCCGAATTGACCAGGCCCGATGGCGATGGCGTCGCGTTCATCGAGGGCACCGGCATTGCCGTCACCATGAACACGGTCGATCGGCTGGTCTGCGAGACGGGCTACCAGCCCGTCGTCATCTCCGTCGACGGCTCGCCCCTCGATCTCGGTCGCGAACATCGACTCTTTCAGCCTGCGCAACGCATCGCGCTGAACGCGGTCCAGGGCGGATGCGTGTGGCCCGGCTGCGAGAAGCCGCCATTGTTCTGCGAGATCCACCACATCGAGCACTGGCTTACGGGAGGCAGAACCGACATCCGCGACGGCGTTCTGCTCTGCAAACACCACCATCTGCTTCTGCACTCGAACGGGTGGAGGATCCACCGAGACGCGTCCTCCGCCGAAGAAAGATACGAGAACAGGTACTGGCTCACTCCTCCTCGATCAATCGATCCTCGACAACGGCCTCGGCTGTTGCGCTTCTCCGGCGCAGCGCGGCACAACCCCTCTCTCATCGCGGGCACAGGCCCTGCTCTCATCGCGGGCACAGCCCCTGCCACGAAACGCAGGCGGGCATGAGCTCCGGCGCGGTTTACACGCTCGACACATGTGTGAGGTGTACTGGAGGACAGCACCACAGCAACCCTTCGGTACGAGGAGACGTACATGGACCTCAACACCGTGACCCGGGTCATTCCCGCTCGAACACGCGCCGACCTCAGCAGCCTCGGCGGCGGCGCCGTCCCGCTCGCCGGGGGAAGCGTGCTGTTCGCCGAGCCCAACCCGAGCATTCACACCCTCGTCGACCTGCAGACGTTCGGGTGGCAACCGTTCGTGGTCACAGACGAGGGGCTCGAGGTCGCTGCGACCGCCACACTGACCCAGCTCTCCACGCTGCCCGACGACCACGGGTGGCAGGCGCATCCGTTGTTCCGCCAGTGCTGCACGGCCCTGTTCGGCTCGTTCAAGGTCTGGAACGTCGCTACCATCGGCGGCAATATCTGCACGGCCCTGCCGGCCGGTCCCATGACCTCGCTGTTCAGCGCGCTCGACGCGCAGGCGCTCATCTGGAAGGCCGACGGCAGCGACCAGCGCGTTCCGGTGAGCGAACTCGTCACAGGCAACACCACGACCGCGCTCGAGCCCGGCGACGTGCTGCGATCGCTGCACGTTCCCGCCCGATCGCTCGCCTCCGTCACGGCGTATCGCAAGATCGCACTCTCGGCGCTCGGCCGCAGCGGCGCGGTCGTCATCGGTCGCCTCGACCCCGTCGACGGCGGTTTCGTGCTCACGGTCTCGGCGGCCACCGTGCGTCCGGAGCAGCTGCGCTTCGCCGAACTGCCCACGGCATCCGAACTGCACGCTGCGATCGAGAGCATAGACAGCTGGTTCACGGATGCGCACGGCGCGGCCGACTGGCGACTCGCGGTCAGCGGTGTGCTGGCCGAGCAGATCCGGCTCGAACTCTCAGAGGGAGCCAAGCGATGACGTTCAGCATCAACGGAGAAGTGTTCGACGCCGAACCCCGCGCCGGCCAGAGTCTGCGCACCTTCATTCGCGACCAGCAGCACTTCGAGGTCAAGAAGGGCTGCGACACCGGTGACTGCGGCGCCTGCTCGGTGCTCGTCGACGGCACGCCCGTTCACTCCTGCGTCTATCCGGCGTTCCGGGTCGAGGGCAAAGACGTGACCACGGCCGCCGGACTCGGCCTGCCCGGCGAGCTCTCGCCCGTGCAGCAGAAGTTCGTCGACCATGCCGCGTTCCAGTGCGGGTTCTGCACCGCCGGCATGGTCGTCACCGCGTCGACCTTCGACGACAACGACATGGCCGACCTGCCCCGCCTGCTCAAGGGCAACCTCTGCCGCTGCACCGGCTACCGCGCCATCGACGAGGCCATCGACCACGTGCACACCGACTCGTGCGGCGTCGAACTCGAGCCGGACGCGCGCGCGGCGGGCACTCTGCTTCCCGAGTCGCGCACGACTCCCGTGATCAAGACCCGGCCGCGGGCAACCGGAGCCGACACGCCGTTGATCGAGGCGCCATCCATCGACGCGCTGGCGACCGACGCGCCCATCGGAACGTCGGTCGGCGCGCCCGCCGGCGAACGGGTGGTCAGCGGTCAGGAGCCCTTCACCCTCGACGTCGCGATCCCCGGGCTGCTGCACCTCGTCGTTCTGAAGTCGCCGCATGCGCACGCGCGCATCACGGCGATCGACACGACGCGCGCATCCGCCCTGCCCGGAGTGCACGCCGTGCTGACGCACGAGCACTCCCCCCAGACCCTGTTCTCGACCGCACGTCATGAGTCCCGGCTCGACGACCCCGACGACACGCTCATCCTCGATCACGTCGTGCGCTACCGAGGCCAGCGCATCGCCGCCGTCGTGGCCGAATCCGTCGGCATCGCCGAAGCCGCGGCGCGTCTCATCGAGGTCGACTACGAGATACTGCCGGCCGTCTTCGACCCGCACCTGTCGACGCTCGACGGGGCGCCGAGCATCCACGGCGACAAGAACGGAACGACGTCGCGCATCGTCGACCCCCAGCACAATCTGGTGGCCGAACTGCACGGCGAATACGGAGACGTGTCGCAGGGACTCGCGGACGCCACACACACCGTGAGCGGCACCTGGCAGACCCAGCGCGTGGCGCACACGCACCTCGAGACCCACGCCACGATCGGATGGGTCGACGAGGCCGACAGGCTGGTGCTGCGCACGAGCTCGCAGGTGCCGTTCCTTGTGCAGACCGAGATCTGCAGGCTCTTCGACCGCGACCCGTCGACCGTCCGCGTCTTCACGGCGCGTGTCGGGGGCGGCTTCGGCGGCAAGCAGGAGATCCTCACGGAAGACATCGTGAGCCTCGCCGTTCTCGCGACGAGGCGCCCCGTGCAGTACGAGTTCACCCGCGAAGACGAGTTCACCCTCTCGCCCACCCGGCATCCGATGGAGGTGCAGGTCACGCTCGGCGCCGACGCTGCCGGCCTGCTCACCGCGATGAAAGTCGAGCTGCTCTCCGACACCGGCGCCTACGGAAACCATGGCCCGGGCACCATGTACCACTCGTGCTCCGAGTCGATCAGCCTGTACAACGCCCCGAACAAGCGGGTGGATGCTCGGTGCGTCTACACGAACAACGTTCCGTCGGGCGCCTTCCGCGGCTATGGGCTGGGGCAGGTGATCTTCGCGATCGAGTCCGCGCTCGACGAGCTCGCCCGGGTGACGGGCATCGACCCGTTCGAGCTGCGCAGGCTCAACTCCGTCACAGCCACCGACCCCCTGATCGTCACGCACGTCGAAGGCGACGACCTGATCCTGGGCGGCTACGGGCTCGACCAGTGCCTCGACCTGGCCGAGCAGGCGCTCGCCCGAGGCAACTCCGCGGTTGCACCGACCGGTGCCGAATGGCGGGTTGGTCAGGGAATGGCCTCGTCGATGATCGCCACGATGCCGCCGCGCGGTCACTTCTCCGAGGTCACCGTCACCGCGGATGCCGACGGTGGCTTCACGATCGGCGTCGGCACGGCGGAGTTCGGAAACGGCACGACCACGGTGCACACCCAGCTCGCCGCCACGGCACTGTCGACGACGCCCTCGCGCATCCGGGTGAAGCAGAGCGACACCGACGCCGCCCGTTACGACACCGGCGCGTTCGGGTCTGCGGGAACGGTCGTCGCGGGCAAGGCGGTGCTCGCCGCCGCTCAGGCTCTCGCACGGCAGCTGCAGCAGCTCGCGGCCGACCGCACCGAGACCGCACCCGACGACTGGACCCTCGACGACGGCGCGCTCTCGTCAGGCGATCTCCGGCTCTCGATCTCCGAGCTCGTCGCACCCGACGGACTCACTGCCACGGCCAACGAAGACGGGGCGCGACGCTCGATCGCGTTCAACGTGCACGCGTTCCGCGTCGCCGTGAACACGCTCACCGGCGAGGTGCTGATCCTGCAGTCGATCCAGACTGCCGATGCCGGATTCGTGCTGAACCCAGCCCAGCTGCGAGGCCAGATCGAGGGCGGCGTGGCGCAGGCCATCGGGTCCGCGCTCTACGAGGAGATCATCAACGACGGCGAGGGAACAGTGCTCACGACGGTGCTGCGCAACTACCACATCCCCCAGCTCTCCGACCTGCCTGTCACCGAGGTCTACTTCGCCGACACCCGCGACCCGCTCGGCCCGTTCGGCGCCAAGTCGATGAGCGAGGCGCCCTACAACCCCGTGGCTCCGGCCCTCGCGAACGCCGTCACCGATGCCATCGGTCGCCGACCCACGGAGCTGCCCATGTCGCGCGACCGCATCTGGCGCCTGCTACAGAACTAGCGGCTGTGCACTAGGGGTGCCTGCACTCAGCGGTGCCTGCGCTCAGCGGCGCGGGTCGACGTGCAGCTTCGGGCCGTCGCCGGCTCCGTTCGGGCGGTGTCCGGCCAGCACCGCGCCCACCTCGCCGAGTCCGACCGTGGCCGCCACGAGCGGGCTCGGGTCGACGGCACCGGATGCGTACAGCTCGATCGTTCCCGCCAGCCCGGGCGATGCGCTCAGGATGCCGACGGCCGTCACATCTTTCAACGCGAGCGTTCGCGTGTCGATGAGACTGGGTACTCCAGCCAGTCCGATGTACACCACCCGCTTCGCCGGCTCGACGAGCTCCAACGCCCGAGCGGGGAGTGTCGGCGCATTCGAGGCGTCGATCACGGCATCGAACGGCAGATCGGGCAGGGTCCCATCGGTCCAGACGCCCGTGAAGCCGAGCGAACGCGCACCGTCGAGTGAGCGGGGCTCGCGACCGAGCAGATGAACCTCGGCACCCTGGGCACGGGCGATCAGGGCGACGAGAAGTCCGATGGTTCCCGGCCCCAGAACGAGCAGGCGGTCTCCGGGCGACAGGGCCGCGGCGCGCACCGCTCGCAGCGCGTTGCCCCCGGGCTCCACGAGCGCCCCGAGCGTCGCGTCGACCGAATCCGGCAGCCGATGAAGAGACGAGACAGGCACCACGAGCTGCTCCGCGAGCGCACCGGCGAAGCCTCCGCGGATACCCACTTCGAAGCGGTTCGCGCACACGTGCTGGTCGCCGCGATCGCACCGCCGGCAGGCGCCGCAGCCGAGCATCGTGTCTCCCGTGACGCGTCGACCGAGCCAGACATCGGCATCCACCCCGGCCCCCACCGACGCGACCGTGCCCGCCCACTCGTGGCCCAGGCGTAACGGAAAGGCGGCGTGGCCGGAGTGCAGATACTCCATCTCGCCGGTGAAGAATTCGACGTCGGTGCCGCAGACTCCGACGCGCTCCACGTCGATCACGGCCTGGCCGGCCGCGGCTACGGGCGCGTCGACCTCGACCACAGCCGACTCGCCGGGGGCCGTGACGACGAACGCCCTCACGGCGTGGCGCCCGCGTCGACGTTGACTGTAGTGTGCATCGTGTAGGCCAGTGTAGGCAGGCACAGACTCGAGCGGAAGCAATCGAATGTCAGAGCGACGAAGCTCCGAATGGTACGAGGGAACCGACCGCAACTCCTATATCCATAGGGCGTGGATGCGGAGGGGACTGCCCGAGAACGCGTTCGACGGCCGACCGCACATCGCGATCGCCAACAGCGCGTCCGACCTCACCCCGTGCAACTCCCACCTCGACGAGGTGGCCGAGAGCGTCAAGCAGGGCATCTACGAGGCCGGTGGCATTCCGCTCAACCTGCCCGTGGTCTCCCTCGGCGAAACCCAGGTGCGACCCACCGCGATGCTGTGGCGCAACATGGCCGCCATGGCCACAGAGGAGATGCTCCGCGCCAACCCGATCGACGGCGTGGTGCTGCTCGGTGGCTGCGACAAGACGATCCCCTCGCTACTGATGGCTGCTGCATCGGTCGATATCCCGGCCCTCGTGGTGCCCGGCGGGCCCATGCTCACCGGCACCTTCCAAGGCGTGGCGCTGGGCTGCGGAACCGACGTCTGGCGACTCAGCGAGGAGGTGCGCGCGGGAACGCTCTCAGAGAAGGAGTTCCTGAAGTCCGAGTCGTCGATGATCCGCAGTCGGGGGCACTGCAACACGATGGGCACCGCCTCGACGATGGCGCTCGTCGCGGAGGCCCTGGGCACGGTGCTTCCCGGCGTCGCCGGCACCCCCGCCGCAGACAGCCGACTGCTGGAGAACTCGCACGCGAGCGGCAGGCTCATCGTGGAGTTGATCGAGGCCGACCGACGCCCGAGCACGTTTCTCACGCGTGCCTCGTTCCACAACGCGATCGTGGCTCTTGCGGCAATCGGCGGGTCGACCAACGCGGTGGTGCACCTGCTCGCGATCGCCGGGCGACTGGGGATCGACCTCACCCTCGACGACTTCGACCGCATCGGCGCCGATGTTCCGCTGCTCGTGAATCTGCAGCCCGCCGGTCGATTCCTGATGGACGACTTCTTCCGCGCCGGAGGCTTCCAGGCTGTGCTGCGCGAGGTGCGCGACCTGCTCGATCCGACAGCGCTCACGGTCACGGGCCTCCCCCTGGTCGACCACCTCGACGAGGCGCGTATCTGGGACCCCGAGGTGATCACGCCCCGCGACACCCCGCTGATTCCGGATGCCGGCATCGCCGTCCTCCGCGGCAATCTCGCGCCCGGTGGCGCCATCATCAAACCGGCCGCCGCATCCCCGCACCTGCTGGTGCACCGCGGTCGGGCGGTGGTCTTCGACACCATCGAGGACATGCACGCGCGCATCGACGACCCCCTCCTCGAGGTCGACGCCGACAGCGTGCTCGTTCTGCGCGGCTGCGGGCCGAGGGGCTACCCGGGAATGCCCGAGGTGGCCAACATGCCCCTTCCCAAGAAACTGCTCGAGCAGGGCGTGCGCGACATGGTGCGAATCTGCGACGGCCGCATGAGCGGCACGGCCTACGGAACCGTGGTGCTGCACGTGACGCCGGAGGCCGCGGCCGGCGGCCCCCTCGGCATCGTGGAGACCGGCGACTGGATCGTTCTCGACGTGCCCGCCAGGCGGCTGACCCTCGACGTGACCCAGGAGCAGCTCGACGCGCGCCGGCCCAACGCCGCCACCGTCGCCGGGTTCGCGAACCCGCAGCGTGGCTGGGAGCGGCTCTACGTCGAGCACGTCACCCAGGCCGACACGGGTGCCGACCTCGACTTCCTGCAGGGCTCATCCGGATCGAAGGTGTCTCGTGAATCGCACTGACCAGGCCGCACAGCCCCGCCGCCGTGCTTTCGTGACCGGTGGAGCGAGCGGACTCGGCGCGGCATCCGCCCATCGCCTCGCCGACGACGGCATCGAGGTGATCACGGCAGACCTCGCCCCGGGCGCGGATGTCGTGCTCGACGTGTCCGACCCGGCTGCGGTCGCGCGCGTGGTCGGCGACGTCGGGCCCATCGACATCCTCGTGAACTGTGCGGGAATCGTGGGACCGAACAAGCCGCTCTGGGAGGTCTCCGACGACGAATGGAACGCCGTCTTCGCGGTGAATGTGACCGGCACGTTCAACGCCTGTCGAGCATTTGTGCCCGGGATGAGCGAGCGCGGCTGGGGTCGCATCGTGAACTTCGCGAGCATGGCGGGCAAGGACGGCAACCCGAACCTGGGCGTGTATTCCGCGTCGAAGGCCGCGGTCATCGGCCTCACGAAGTCGCTCGGCAAGGAGCTGGCGACCTCGGGCGTGCTGGTCAACGCCGTGGCTCCCGCCGTGTTCGAGACGCCGATGAATCAGCACAACACTCCCGAGGTGCTCGAGTACATGACGAACCTCATCCCCATGAAGCGCCTCGGCAGGCCGTCGGAGCTCGCCGAACTCGTGGCGTGGCTCGTCTCCGACAAGGTCAGCTTCTCCACCGGCGCCGTCTACGACATCAGCGGAGGCCGCGCCACGTACTGACCCCGGACCGGGTCGACCCCGACCGGGCGACGGTCGCCGGTCAGCGCGACTGAAGGCGAGCGGATGCCGTGGCCACGTCGCGCGCGACGTCGGCCTCGCGCAGGCGGGTCAGTTCTCCCCCGCGCACGACGGCCGAGCCGTTCACGAGCAGCAGCGCCAGCGGCGGCTGAGCGCCGAGGGTGAGGGCGGCCACGGGGTCGGCGATGCCGGCGTGCTCGATTCCGTCGACCTTCCACAGAGCCAGGTCGGCGAGCTTGCCCACCTCGATCGAACCGATGTCCCGTTCTCGGCCGAGCACCCGGGCGCCGCCCATGGTGGCGAGGCGCAGCCCCGCACGACCCGACATCCCATCGGCGCCCGCGCGGAGCCTGTTCATGAGCACCGCCATGCGGATCTCGGTGCCGAGCTGTCCGGATTCGTTCGATGCCGAGCCGTCGACGCCGAGACCGACAGGCACACCGGCGGCGAGCAGCTGCGGCACCGGCGCGATTCCGGCGGCGAGGCGCGCGTTCGACGAGGGGCAGTGCGCGACGCCCGTTCCCGTCGCCGCGAACCGCGCGATCGCCGAGCCGTCGAGGTGCACGCAGTGCGCCATCCACACGTCGTCGCCGAGCCAGCCGAGGTCGTCGAGGTACTCGGTGGGTGTGCGGCCGAACTTCTCGGCGCAGAAGGCGTCCTCCTCGACCGTCTCCGACCCGTGGGTGTGCAGTCGAACGCCGAGCGAGCGGGCGAGCACGGCCGACTCCCTCAGCAGATCCGAGGTCACCGAGAACGGCGAGCAGGGCGCGAGCGCGATCTGCGTCATGGCGCCTCGGGAGGGATCGTGGAACCGGGATACCGCGTCGACGCTGGCATCGAGGATCGCCGACGTCGTCTCGACGGCGAAGTCGGGCGGCAGCCCTCCCTGGCTTCGTCCGAGATCCATCGACCCCCGGGTCGCATGCAGGCGGATTCCGAGCTTGCCGGCAGCGTCTACGATCGCGCCCAGGATGTCGCCGGAGTTCTGCGGGAAGACGTAGTGGTGATCGGCGAGGGTGGTGCACCCCGATCGCGCGGCCACCGCCATGCCGCCGAGAGCTCCGGCCGCCACGACCTCGGCGTCGATCTTCGACCACATCGGGTAGAGCGCGGTCAGCCAGTCGAAGAGGATCGAGTCCTGGGCGATGCCTCGGGTGAGCCACTGGTAGAGGTGCTGGTGCGTGTTGATCAGACCCGGGGTGAGCAGGTGCCCTCGCGCGTCGATGCGCGTCACCGGCCCCTCGGTCGCCCACTGCGGCGCCGCACCGGGGCCGACCGCGACGATGTCGCTGCCGTCGATTACCACGTGACCGGAGACGTGCTCGGTGTCGGCGGCGTCGACCGTGGCGATGTAGGCGCCCTCGATCACGGTGCGCGCGCCGGTCACGGCCGGGCCGCCCCGGTCGAGACCGTTGAAGCCGACTCGGCGCGAGCCACTTCCGAGCGATGGATGGGCCCGGTCTGCGTGCGCAGCGACACCCCGGCCGAGCCGGTTCGACTCGCGATCACCTCGGCGAGGATCGACACCGCGGTCTCCTGCGGTGTGCTGCCGCCCAGGTCGAGACCGATCGGCGAGTGCAGGCGCCCGAGCTCGGCCGCGCTCAGGCCCTCGTCTTCGAGAGCCCTGACGCGACGTTCGTGCGTCGTGCGCGACGCCATCGCCCCCACAAAGGCCACGGGCAGTCGAAGAGCGAGAGACAGCAGGGGGATGTCGAACTTCTCGTCGTGGGTGAGCACACAGATCACGGTTCGCGAGTCGACCGGGGTGCTGCGGAGATACTCCGAAGGCCACGCGACGACGACCTCGTCGGCCGACGGAAAGCGCTGCGGCGTGGCGAACAGCGGCCGCGCGTCGCACACCGTCACGTGGTAGCCGAGCAGGCTGCTGGCGTCGGCGAGCGCGGCCGAGAAGTCGACGGCGCCGAAGATGATCATGCGGGGGGCCGTCGCCGCCACGACGAACAGCACCCGCAGCGGCTCGCCGTCGCATTCGATGTCGGCGGTGCCCGAGAGGCCCGACGACACCCGCGCCGTGAGTTCGTGCAGGATGCGCTGCGCGGTGGCGAGATCGAGCCCGTCGCGTTCGACCTCGGTCGCCGCCGCCGTCGCGGCGATGACGGTTCCCGCCGCTCGTCCGGCGACCACCACGGCGATACCTGCGGGGCGCCCGTCGCGGGTGGCCTCGAGCTCGTGCGCGACGCGGTCGTCGAGCCGCCCGCGAGCGCCCGACATCGCGATCTCGTGCACGAACACCTCGATGCGGCCGCCGCAGCTGAGGCCGGCGGCGAAGGCGTCTCCGTCGGTGAAGCCGAACTCGGCGAGAACGGGCTCGCCCGTCTCGAGTACGCCTTCCGCCACCTGGTAGACGGCGCCCTCCACGCAGCCGCCCGAGATGCTGCCGAGCACGCGCCCCCGGTCGTCGACGGCCATCGAGGTGCCGAGGGCCCGTGGGGCCGAGCCATCCACGGTCGTGACGGTCGCGACGGCGAGACGGCGGCCCTCGCCGAGGGCCTCGAGCAGGTCGTCTGCGATGTCGAGCATGGGAGCGTCTCTTTCGGCGAGGAGGGCGGTGGAGAGGCCTCGTTGCGACTGCAACAATCCTGACACACGGAGGTGCTAGAACTGGTCAATGCTTCTCATCTGCAATGCCGTGACCACCCTCATCGACGAGACCCGCGAGAGCGCCGCAGATCTGGCCTTGGTCGACGGGTTCGTGGTCTCCGACGCGATCGCGGCGACGAGCGAGAGCGACGAGACGGAGGTGCTGGATGCATCCGGTTGCGTCGTGACGCCGGGTCTCGTCAACGCGCATCACCACCTGCTGCAGAGCGCGTTCAGAACACTTCCGGGCACGCGCGGTGTCGTGATGAGCGAGTGGCTGAAGACGATGGCGGCAGCCTATGGCGCGGTCGGCATCGACCCCGAACTCGCGCGCACGGCGGGGCTCGTGGGTGTCGCCGAGGGGCTCCTCTCAGGCGTCACCACCGTGGCCGACCACCACCTCACGTGGCCGGAGGGGTGCGACGACATGGGTATCGCGCGCGCCACCGCGTCGGCGGCCGCCGAGCTGGGCGGGCGCCTGGTCTTCGTGCGCGGCTCCGCCCGCGACGACCCTGAGCAGGCCGCCCTCTCGGCTGAACGCATCGTCGCCGACCTGGTGGCCAACGGCGAGGGCGGCGTCTCGAACGACGGGATGCTGCAGCTCGCCGTCGGGCCGGCCGGGGTGCACAGCGACAGCGAGCAGACGTTCCGCCTTCTCGGCGAGGTCGCCGAGCGGCACGGGCTGCGCCGCAGAACTCAGGTCAACGAGCAGGTCGACGTGGCGATCGCCCTCGAGAAGTACGGCCGCCGACCGATCGAGCTGCTCGACGAGTGGGGCTGGCTCGCGCCAGACGTCACGATCGCCCATCTCTGCGCCGTCACGCCCGAGGAAATCGCGCGACTCGCATCCACCGGTGTAACAGCGACGCACGCGCCCGGCTGCGATCTGCCGATGGGCTGGGGAATCGCGCCCGTCGCCGCCCTGCGCGCCGCGGGCATCCCGGTGGGCCTGGGCACGAGCGGGGGCGGCAGCAACGACGCCGGACACCTGCTCGCCGACGCGCGCCTGGCCATGCAGGTCGCGCCGCTTGTCGGCCCGGCGCTGGCCGCGCGCGAGGTGCTCGGCATGGCAACCGAGGGCTCCGCGCGGGGCCTGGGCCGAGACGAACTGGGCCACCTGCGCCACGGCGCCGCCGCAGACCTGTGCGTCTGGGACGTGTCGGGGGTCGCCGACGCGGGGGTCGCCGATCCCGTCGCCGGCCTGCTCTGGGCGAATCCCGGCCGTCGGCCGAAGCACGTCGTCGTGGCAGGCCGCGTTGTCGTGCGCGACTACGAGCTCGTCGACCACGACCAGCGCGAGCTGGCCTCGCGGCTCAGCGCAGTTCTGGCCACTCGAACCGCTTGATCTCGAGCAGCGCCTCCGAGAGGGCGCCGCTCCAGTGGTCGAGCACGCGCGCACCGAGCTCAGGGCTCGCGCGTCGCGGGTCGCCGATAACGCCGTTCGTCGACACGTCGTTCGTGAGCCACGCCGTGGGAACGGCCCCCTCGAGAGTCAGGTGGGTGAAGCCCGCGAACAGGCTCCCCAGCGCCACGCCGTCGGCGGCCGCCACGTCGAGGTCGACGAGGCCCTCGTCGATCGCCATCACCACCGACGTCTCCGACTGCCCGCCGTGGATGCTGAAGCCCGCGTCGTCCCAGCTCATGCCCTCGGGCTCGCCGAGATGCATGGCGCTCACGGGAAAGACCTGCAGGCCGGTGGCCGCCCGGATGTCGCGGGACACCATCTCGAGCAGCTGCGGCTGCCCGCCGTGCGCGTTCACGAACACCAGCTTGCGGAAGCCCGAGGCGGCGACCGATTCGCCGACGTCGAGCAGCAGCGAGATGAGGGTCGAGGCGCTGAGGGTCATGGTGCCCACGCGACCCGCGTGCTCGTTCGACTTGCCGTAGCGCAGCGTCGGCAGGATCCACACGTTGGCGTCGTCGGGCAGGCCGGCGACCGCGCGCGCCGCGACCGTCTCGGCCACCAGCGCATCCGTGTCGAGCGGCAGGTGCGGACCGTGCTGCTCGAAGGCGCCGATCGGCTGGATGACGACAGCGTTGGTCATATCGATCGCCGCGACCCGCGTGGTCGACAGGCGGGCGAGCAGGGGCGTATGCGGCATCAGGCGGGGCCGGCGAGCGCGCGGAGGCTCGCGAAGAGCACGGCCTTGTCGGAGTCCTCGAACTCGACTTCTCCGCCGCTCTTCACGAGGTGTTCGAACCCGGTCGTCGCGCCGAGCTCCTGCGATCCCAGGTCGTTCGCCATGATCGTGACTGCGTAGAGGCGCTCCGTCTCGGAGGTGTTCTTGATGTGGTGCACCGAGCCGCTGGGCAGGATGAGTACGTCGCCCGCGGCGACCTTCACCGAGTGCTCGTCACTGAAGGCCTCGCCCTCTCCCTCGAGGAACACGAAGATCTCGACGGAGTCGGGGTGGGAGTTGTCCGGCTGCACGCCCGACGGGTCCCAGATCTCGAAGAAGACGCTCGCGGGAGAGTCGTCGTCGGGGCCGGCGAGCGGCACGAGGCGCACGGTGTCGCCAGGCGTGATGCGGTGGGCCTTCAGATCGCTGAGGTGCTTGAGGATGGGTGCGGCGGCCATGGGGCTCTCCTGTGCTTGTTCGGGGTGTGTGCTTGGTCGGGGTGTATTTGTTCGGGGTGTCGGAAGGTGTTTCGTGGTCAGGGTCGCGGAAGCGCGTTCACGAGCGCATCCGGTGTGGTGGTGAAGCCGAAGCACTGGCGCACGTTGTAGACCGTGGCGGCCAGGCAGAAGTCGGGCGACGTGGTGGCGCTGGCCTGCTCGATCATCACGCAGTCGTAGCCGATGCACGCGGCGTCGGTGAGGGTGGCGAGCACGCACTGGTCTGCGTTGACACCGGCGAAGAGCAGCGAGTCGACGCCGAGGGAGCGGAGGATGCTGTCGAGCGGGGTGTCCCAGAAGCCGCTCATGCTGAACTTGTCGACATGGATGTCGGTGGGCGCCACCTCGAGACCGTCGACGATGGCCGCTCCCCAGCTTCCCTTCGTGAGCACGGCGTCGCCGTTCTCCGTCGGATCTCCGATACCGCCGCCCGAGCCGTCTGCGTCGTAGACGTGCAGCACGTTCGCCGGCAGGTTGAGCCGGTCGGGGCGGTTGCCCCAGTTGAGCCAGATCACGGGCACGCCGGCGCCGCGAAGCGCCGGAAGGATGTCGTTCAGCGGCTCGATGGCCGCACGCGCCGGCGAGATGTCGACGCCGATGCCGTCGAGCCAGCCGCCGGATGCGCAGAAGTCGTTCTGCATGTCGACCACGATGATCGCGGTGCGGTCGAGGTCGATGGTGAGCGGCTGCGGCAGGGCCTCGAGGTCGACGGGCTGCGGGGCGCGGCCGGTGCGAGTGAGGTCGACGCGGCCGTCGACGACGGGCCAGCTGTGCGGCGAGAACGGAGTGCTCACGAGCGGGCTCCGGCGAGTGCCGCTGCAGCCAGGGGCGCGCCCGTGGTGATCTCGGGGAGGATGCGGTGGATCTGTCTGCTCGCCTCGGAGGCCAGGGGGTCGATCGCGTCTCCGCTCACCGAGCGCAGCACTCCCCCGACGTAGACCTTCTTGAGGTTGCGCAGGCCGCACGCCAGCACGTAGCTCGACATCGGCTCCCACAGGGGCCCGATGTCGGGCGACCGGGGATCGACGATCACGAAGTCGGCGAATTTGCCGGGCTCGAGTGAGCCGACCCTGTCGTCGATACCGAGGATCTCCGCCGAGCCGAGCGTGTGCATCCGCAGCATGTCGGCTGTCGAGAGCGAATCGGGGTCGCCGGTCGTGGCGCGCACGGCGTACATGCCCATGCGCATGTTCTGCCACGGGTCGGAGATGTCGGTGCAGGCCTGGTCGTCGAGGCCCATGCCGACCCGGATGCCGAGGGCCCGGATCTCGGGAATGGCCGCGACGCCCGAGGCGAGTCGGCCGTTGGCGTTCGGCTGCCACGACATGCTCGCCCCGCCCTCGGCGGTGCGACGCAGGATGTCGGGCGTGGTCTGGATGAAGTGTCCGAAGATGAAATCGGGCCCAAGGGCGCCGGCCGCCTCGTAGCGGTCGAACTTCTCGCGCTGCAGCTCGACCGCCTCGCGCGTCTCGAGCAGATGAGCCTGATTGATGAGCCCGAAGCGACGCATCGCCTCGACCTCGATGTCGGCGCAGTCGGGATTCGGGGACCACTGGCCTGCTCCCGAGATGGCGGCGCGCAGCATGAAGTCGCGGTCGAGCGATTCGCAGTACGCGACGATATCGCCGAGCCGGGCGAGAACATCCTCTCGGGTGCCGACGGTGTCGTCGATCATCACGGAGTTCACGAAGCGGATTCCGCTGTCGAGCTTCGCGTCGGCCTGCCGAGTGAGGTACTCGAGAGCACGCAGCTCCTGCGGCCCGCCGTCGACACGCCGGCCGTCGACGAGCGGCTCCCAGGGGAGCCTCCCGTCGGTGAAGTCGAACGCCGTCGTCACGCCGTTGTTGAGCATGTCGAAGGCGCCGTGCAGCGTGCACCAGTAGATCTGCTCGGGCGTCGCCGCGCCGGTCACGGCGAACATCGCGGTGCACCAGCCGTAGAGCGTCTCGTTCACACCGAGTCCACGTGAGCCGCTGGTGAAGAGGTGGCTGTGGGCCGAGACGAATCCCGGCGCCACGAACGCGCCGGCCACATCGACGACCTCGACATGCGCGTCGACCCGGGGAGGTTCGCCCTCCCCGAGCGACGCGATGATGCCGTCCTCCACGAGCATCCAGCCGTCGAAGATGGCCTCCGGGGCGCCCTCCGCCACGGGCAGCAGGGTGGCGCCCGTGATCAGGATGCTGCGTGGTGTCGTCATGATTACTTCGTGAAGCCGATGGAGTCGTCGATGAACTCGTTCGTCGCGATGTCGTCGGCGGTCAGGCCCTCGGTCGGTGCGCTGCCGATCCCCTCGTAGATGGGAGTCGCGAGGTCGACGAACTTCTGCAGGCGGTCCATGTCGAAGTTTCCGACGACCTCGTCCGATCCGTTGCCCACCAGCCCGAGCTCCTTCTGGGTCTCCACCGAGTAGTCGGCGACGCCCTGCGAGTAGACCCAGCCGGTGTCGTACTGCTCGACGAGGTCGAGGATGAGCCCGTTCGCCGTGGACGGGTCGCCGTAGTAGTCGACGTCGGCCTGCTGCATCACGGGAACCAGCGCGGCGAGGCAGGGCTTCAGGTCTTCCATGTCCTCGGTGCGGGCCGACACGACGACCGGATAGATCTCCCAGCCGGCGTCGTTGATGAGCTGGTACTTGACCGGCTTCATCCAGGCCGCGACCTCGTTCTCGTAGATGTAGGGCTCGGCGCTGGCGTAGCCCTGCTGAGCGTCCTTGCCGCCCGCGGCGACGAAGTTCGCCGGGGTGCCGTCGTAGCCGCCGTCGGTCTGCTCCTGCTTCAGGAGTCCGCTGCCGATCAGGTACTCCATGTAGGCCGATCCGCCGAAGTAGCGCACGAACGCGTCGGTCTTGCCGAGGTCTTCGATGGTCTCGACATCGGGGTAGGTGGCCGGGTCCCACATGATCATCGTGGGCGTCTTGTCAAGGGGCGCGAACACTCCGACGGTCGGCTGGGCGACCGAGTTCTGCACGGCCTCGTCGCTGTAGACGTAGCCGAGCGTGATCGTGTCGTCGGTGTACATCTGCGCGGGCACGCTCTGGAATCCGATGGCCGGGCCTCCGGCGCGAACCTCCAGGTCGACGCCGGTGTACTCGCCACCGGCCATCAGCGGTCCCGATACCGTCTTGGCGTCGGTGTCGACGGTGACCGTCGACGGGTCGAGCATCTCGTAGAGGCTTCCGTGCTCCGCCTCCGGGTTCCAGTCGGTCTGGATCGAGATCGTGGCGGGACATCCGGCCGCCTTCAGGTCGACCGATCCGATCTCCATGCTGCTGGAGCTAGTCGCCTCGGGGGTCGAACCGCCACTGCAGGCGGTGAGTCCGATGGCCGCGGTTCCGATGAGGCCGAAGACCAGAAAGGCCCTCGAGTGGCGTGACGTCATGAGTGTGCTCCCGGTGCGGGTCGTGTGCGTGTGTGGGGGAATCAGGATTGGTCTGACCATCTGACTCTCGCCACGGTAGGCCATGGAAATACCCGACATTCGTCGATGACGACAAAAATAACGAGCCCGAAATACTCCCGAAATATGGGTCGAACCGCGTTGCCGAGCCCAGCCGCTCTACCCCCTAACATGAGGTCATCAGAGGGAGGAAACACCTGCATGGCCGCTCTCATCACGGGTATCGCCTCGCACATCGAGCGGCTCATCGTCGACGGCGAGCTGCAGCCCGGCGACCGCATTCCGCCCGAACGGGTGCTCGCCAAGACGCTCGGCGTCTCTCGAGCCTCCCTGCGCGAGGCCATGCACGACCTCGAGTCACGCAACCTCATCGACCGGCGCCAGGGAAGAGGCACGACCGTCGCCGAGCCCACCGTCGAGCGGCTGTCGCTTCTCGACGAGCTGTCGAAGCAGCAGGTCGAGCAGCGCAACGCGGCCGAGCTGCGCGACATCGTCGAGCCGACCATCGCATCTCTTGCCGCGACCCGGCGCGCGACCACGAACATCCGGAGCCTGGAGGAGACCCTTCGTAGAAGCGCAGACGCGCTGAGCGCCGACGAGTCGCTGCGGCTCGATGTCGAGTTCCATCTCGAGCTGGCGCACGCCGCGCACAATCCCCTGCTGAGCACGCTGGTGGGCGTGACCAACGACTGGACCCTCGAGACCCGTCGCCACTCTCACGCCACGCCGGATGCCCGTCGGCGCTCGATCGAGGGACACCGGGACATCCTCGATGCCGTGGTCGCCGGAGAGCCCGCGGCGGCGCGCCTCGCCATGGAGAACCACCTCGCCGATGTGCGCCGGCTCGTGGCGGACCGCGCGAGCGACGCCGAGTCCGAAGCTCTTGAGGGCGTCAGAGCTCGAGCACCAGACGCGGGCAGGCGGCCCGCGACACGCAGATCATCATGACCTCGTTGTCGGCCTGCTCGTCGGGGGTGAGCACGGAGTCGCGGTGATCGACCTCGCCCGACACCACCGGGGTCTCGCAGGTTCCGCAGGTCCCCTCCCGGCACGATGAGAGCACCAGTACTCCGGCCTCCTCGACGACGTCGAGGATCGACCGGTCGGGCGGCACCGTCAGCGTCTCCCCCGACAGGGTCAGCTCGACCTCGAAGGAATCGTCGAGGATGGGCGCGCCGGTCTCGCGCGCCTCGAAACGTTCGAGGTGCAGGCTGCCGTGCGGAAGCGAGGCGGATGCGTCCTCGACCGCGGCGAGCAGCCTGGCGGGCCCGCAGCAGTAGACGAGAGTGCCGTCACCCGCCCCGGCGACGAGAGCCGCGACATCCATTCGCTCGTCGACGTCGGCGGTGTACGCACGCACCCGGTCGCCGAACTGCCTCTCGAGCTCGTCGAGGAACGCCATCGTGCGCCGACTGCGGCCGGCGTAGGCGAGCGTCCAGGTCGCCCCGGCCATCTCGGCGGAGCGGATCATGGGGAGAAGGGGCGTGATGCCGATGCCGCCCGCGACGAAGAGGTAGCTCTCGGCGGGCACGAGCTCGAAGTGGTTCAACGGGCCCCGCAGTCGCACGCGACTGCCCACCGCCAGCTCGGTGTGCATCGACAGGGAGCCGCCCCGACCGCCGTCTTCGCGCAGCACACCGATGCGGTAGGACTGCCTGTACGCCGGATCGCCGCACAGCGAATACTGCCGCTCGACGCCGTCGCGGATGACCACGTCGAGGTGGGCGCCGGGCGTCCAGACGGGCAGCTCGGAACCGTCGGCCGCACGGAACTCGATCGTCTTGACCCCGTCGGCCACATCGACGATGCGGGAGACGACGGCGGGGATCTCGGTGAGGTGCACAGACATGTGAGGCGAGGACTTTCGGTGAGGATCGGCAGACGTTCTCTCCAGACAGTACCTCGCGCGCCGGCCCCTCGAGACCCTCGCCGTCGAGCATTCCTCGCTTCGTCACCGGAGGAAATGTTCGTGTTACGTCGTCGAAATATCCACCTCTTAGAGTGAAGTCACCACCGGCCGGCGCGGGCCCCAGAAGTTCATCGGGAGGCACAGAATGAGCGCACTGCCGAGAGACATCTCCTTACTCCGCTCGGCGACCCTCGACGACGGCTCCGTCGTCGACGTCGAGATCACCGCGGATACGGTCACGGCGATCCGTCCGGCGGGCAGTGCCACGCCGGTCGCCGCATGCGAGACCCTCGATCTGACGGGCTTCGTGCTGCTCACCGCACCGGCCGAACCGCACGCCCACCTCGACAAGGCGCTGTCGTGGGACCTGATCGAACCGCCCATGGGCGACCTCGGGCTGGCCATCGACTCGTGGAAGACCTACTCGGCCACGATGAGTGTCGAGTCGATCGCCGACCGCGCCCGCCGGGCAGCCCTGATGCTGCTGCAGAACGGAACGACCGCGGTGCGCTGCCACGTCGACGTGCTGTCGGGCGACGAGCCTCTGCGCGGCGTGCAGGCACTTGTTCAGGTGCGCGACGAACTCAGCGAGCTGATGCACATCGAGCTCGCCGCCCTCGCCGGGCCCACGATTCCCACGGCCGACGTCGAGGCCGCCCTCGATCTCGGCGTCGACCTCGTCGGGGGCGCCCCGCATCTGGCCGACGACCAGAGCGCCGACCTGCAGAGGCTGCTCGCCATCGCGGCCGCACGCGGCGTCGGCGTCGACATCCACACCGACGAGAGCCTCACCGGCGGCTACACGCTCGCCGAACTCGCTCGCACCGTGCGCGACTGGCCCGACTCGATGCCCGTGACCGCCGGCCACTGCGTGCGTCTGGGCACCCTCGAAGTCGACGAACTCGATCGTGTCATCGGCGAGGTGCTGGCCAGCGACATCGGAATCGTGACCCTGCCGATCACCAACCTCTACCTGCAGGGCTGGCAGCATCCGGTGTCGACCCCGCGCGGCCTTACGGCCGTGCGCAGGCTTCTGGATGCCGGGGTGCGGCTGGGTGCGGGCGCCGACAACGTGCGCGACCCGTTCAACCCCGTCGGCCGCAGCGACGCCCTCGAAACCGCTTCACTTCTCGTCACCGCCGGACACCTCACCCTGACCGAGGCGTACGCCGCCGTCAGCACCGGGGCCCGCTCGGTGATGAACCTCGAACCCGCCGGCGTCTCCGTCGGTGCGAAAGCAGAGTTGCTCGCCGTGCGCGGCGACAATCTTGCGGATGTGGTCGCGAACGCGCCCGCCGACCGGTACGTGATCCACGCGGGGCGCCTCGTCGCCTTCAGCGAGGTCACGCACCACACAGCCCTCCCGGCTCGAACCACCGAGCCGACCGAACTCCTTCTCGAAAAGAGGTGATGAGCCGAATGACGCTGACGACGGATCCCCCTGTGGCCACAACGACGACCGAGCTTCTCAATTTCTCCGACGTCGCCATGACGTTCCCCAACGGCACGACCGCGCTCTCCGGCGTCGACCTCACGGTCAAGAAAGGCGAGTTCGTCACCGTGGTGGGCCCGTCGGGTTGCGGCAAGTCCACGCTGCTCCGCATCGCCTCCGGACTCACCCCCGCGACGGCCGGCGAGACGCACGTGGCGACCAAGCGCATCGGCTACGTCTTCCAGGACGCGACCCTGCTGCCCTGGCGCACCGTGCAGGCGAACGTCGAACTGCTCGCCGAACTCAACGGCATCCCCAAGAAGACGCGCGTCTCCAAGGCCGCCGAGGCCATCGAGCTCGTCGGGCTGAAGGGCTTCGAGAAGCACCTGCCGAAGACGCTCTCGGGCGGCATGCGCATGCGCGCCTCCCTCGCCCGCTCACTCACGCTCGACCCCGAGCTGTTCCTGTTCGACGAGCCGTTCGGCGCGCTCGACGAGATCACCCGCGAGCGCCTCAACGACGAACTCATCAAGCTCTTCACCGAGCAGCAGTTCGCCGGCCTCTTCATCACGCACTCCGTCTCCGAGGCCGTGTACCTCTCGACACGGGTCGTCGTGATGTCCGGCCGACCGGGAAAAATCGTCGAGACCTTCGACGTTCCCTTCGCCTACCCCCGCGACCCCGAGATCCGCTTCACTCCCGAGTTCGCCGAACTCGCCGGCGAGGTCTCCCACGCGCTCCGAGAGGGACACTCATGACCACCACCGCTCCCCCGACCGGTCCCGTGACCACCACCAACCCGAAGATCAGAACCATCTCCCGAGCCTCGGAGATGCCCGCACGCAGAGGCGCGCGTTTTCCGTCGTGGGTGCCACCCGTGCTGGTCTTCGTCGTCATCGTCGCGCTGTGGTACTTCGTCAGCTACGTGGTCATCGACCCGAAGCAGTCGTTCCTCGTTCCGCCGCCGCACACGATCTTCACCGACGCGTTCTTCGACCCGAAGACGCTCGGAGACATCATGGAGGCGCTCGCCCGATCGGCCGGCGTCGCCCTGACCGGCCTCGCGATCGCGATCGTCATCGGCTTCGTCTGGGCCGTCGCCATGAGCCAGGCGCGCTGGATCGAGCGCTCGCTCTTCCCCTATGCCGTCATCCTGCAGTGCATCCCCATCCTCGCGCTCGTTCCCCTCATCGGCTTCTGGTTCGGCTTCGACTTTCCCGCCCGCGTCATCGTCTGCATCCTGATCGCGCTGTTCCCGATCGTCTCGAACACTCTGTTCGGCCTGCAGTCGGTCGACAAGGGCCAGCGCGAGCTGTTCCAGCTGCAGAAGGCGAATCGCTGGACCGTGCTGACGAAGCTCGAGTTCCCCGCCGCTCTTCCTGCGATCTTCGCGGGCATGCGCATCTCCGCCGGCCTCGCGGTCGTCGGCGCCATCGTCGGCGACTTCTTCTTCCGTCGTGGCGAGCCCGGGCTCGGAGCACTCATCAGCAACTACCAGTCGCGCGTGCAGGGCCCGGAGCTCTTCGCGGCGATCATCACGGCGGCGCTCTTCGGCGTCGTGGTCTTCCTCGTGTTCGGCTGGCTGGGCAAGCTCGCCGTCGGCAAGTGGTACGACTACAGCAAGTAGGCGCCGGGCGACAGCACGCCCCCTCGACTCATCGGTCACTCAGCACGTCATTCAGCAGCACCCGTTCACAGCACCGAACAGCACCCTCCACACCCTGCACATCACACAAGGAGAAGACATGCGTATCACTCGATCGAGGTCGCTCATGGCCGCGGGCGTTCTCGCCTCAACCGCACTGGTCCTCACCGGCTGCGCCTCCGGCGGAACCGACACGGCCACCGACGCCGCGTCGGATCTCACCATCGGCGCGATCGACCTGGCCGCAGCCGGCTGCCCGGCGACCGTCACGATCCAGACCGACTGGAACCCGGAATCGGAGCACGGCCACCTCTACTCCATGTTCGGAGACGACGCTGTGATCGACGCCAGCAACAAGAGCGTCTCCGGTCCGCTGTACTCGAGCGGCGAGTACACGGGCGTCAACCTCGAGGTGCGCGCCGGCGGCCCCGCCATCGGCTTTCAGACGGTCAGCTCGCAGATGTACACCGACTCCGACATAACGCTCGGATACTCCAACACCGACGAGTCGCTCCGGCTCTCGCCCGACATGCCCACCACGGCGGTCTTCGCTCCGATGGAGATCAACCCCCAGATGATCATGTGGGATCCGGAGACGTACCCCGATGTCGAGACGATCTCCGACCTCACGAAGGCCGGAGCCGTCATCAAGTACTTCGGCGGCGCCGCGTACATGGACTACTTCATTGGAGCGGGCATCGTGCCCGAGGCCCAGGCCGACGGCGGCTACGACGGCACGCCCGCCAACTTCGTCGCCTCGGGCGGCAAGGACGCGCAGCAGGGCTTCGCGAGCGCCGAGCCCTACATCTACGAGAACGAGGTCGACGCCTGGGACAAGCCGGTCAAGTTCCAGCTGATCCACGATGCCGGCTACCAGATCTACGCATCCGCGGTCACCGTGCGCACCGGCGAGCTCGAGGAGCTGAGCCCGTGCCTCACCGCACTCGTGCCCGTTCTGCAGCAGGCCGAGGTCGACTACTTCGACGACCCCGCCACCACGAACGCGCTGATCCTCGACCTCGTCGACCAGTACGACACCGGCTGGGTCTACTCAGAGGGCGTCGCCGACTACTCGGTGAAGACCATGATCGACCTCGGACTCGTCAGCAACGGCGACAACGACTACATCGGCGACTTCGACGAGGCCCGCGTGCAGAAGATCATCGACAGCGACACTCCGATCTTCACCAAGCTCGGTACGCCGCCTGTCGAGGGCATCACGCCCGCCGACCTGTTCACCAACGAGTTCCTCGACCAGAGCATCGGTCTCAAGTAACCCGCGACCGCACCACCGTCGGCCCTCCGCCTGCCGTCCGACGCTCACCTCGTGTGGGCGTCGGACGGTAGGCGCAGGGCCATCACCATTCGGCACCATCTAAGGACCCGCACCATGACCGATCTGCCCGAGAACATCACCTCCCTCGCCGCCGAGCTCACCGACATCCTGGGCGAGCGGGGAGTGACGACCGAACTGCGAGCCCGCGAGAAGGCCTCGGCCGACGGGTCGTACCTGTCGCCGATCATCACCGAGCAGCTCCCCCTCGGGCTCGCCGACATCGTCGCCTTCCCGACGACGGCAGAGCAGGTGGCGCAGGTCGTCGCCGCCGCCGTTCGCCACTCGGTGGGAATCACGCCCCGGGGCAAGGGCACGGGCAACTACGGACAGGCCATTCCGATCGAGAACGGCCTCGTTCTCGACCTGTCGAAGCTGCGCGGGGTGGTGGAGGTCGGAAACGGGTTCCTCACCGCGCTCGCCGGCACCCCGATCGTTACGATCGAGCAGGCCGCCCGTGAGTCGGGCCAGCAGATTCTTATGTATCCGTCGACGGCCCAGTCCTCGATCGGCGGCTTCCTCTCAGGCGGCTCCGGCGGCACCGGGTCGATCGCCCACGGCTCCAACCACGAGGGCTTCGTGCTCGCTCTCGACGTGGTGCACGCCGCGGCGGATGCGCAGCTCGTGCATGTCGACGGCGACGAGGCGCAGCCCTATGTGCACACCTACGGCACCGCGGGGATCATCGCGCAGGCGACGATCGCCCTCGAGCCGCTGCAGGACTGGCGCGGCCTGTTCGCCAGCTTCGAGACGTTCAACGAGGCGATCTCGGTGATCCGCGAGATCGGGCGGCTCGAGCCGACGCCGCGACTCGTGTCGGCCGACCTCCCGGTTCTGGCCAATGCCCTGCCGGCCGACCCGGGCATCCCGAAAGACCGGGCGAGCCTGCGCGCGATCATCGACATCGCGGCTGTTCCTGCCGCGACCGCCCTCATCGAGGCCGCGGGCGGCCGCGTCGAGGAGGTGCGCGAGGGCGCCCAGACCGCCATGAAGCTGAGCATGATCTCGTACAACCACCCGATCGAGTGGCTGCAGAAGAGCGACCCGGGAAAGTACTTCCACATCGAGGTCGCGGGCGACGCCCTCGTCGACCGCATCGACGAGGTGCACGCCGTGTACCCCGGCGGCATGCTGCACATCGAAGCCCAGAGGAACCGCCCGATCGGCATGCTCGCGGGTATCTACGAGAGCGCTGAGAAGGTCTACGAGGGCTTCGACAAGCTCGCTGCGATCGGCGTCGGCGTGCACAACCCGCACATCTGGTTCGTCGACCACGAGGTCGAGCGCACGCTCGCCCTCGCCGAGACCACCGACCCGCAGGGACTCCTCAACCCGGGCAAGCTGCAGGGCAAGCCGACTGTCGGGGCCGACGCATGAGCGGCGCGCACGCGAACGACGCGGTCGTGAACGACCTGGGTACGCGCAAGCTCGTCGAGCTGTCCGGTCCCGCCGCCACCGCCGCGCTCGACGCGGATTCCGTCGTCGTCATCCCCACCGGCGCGATCGAGCATCACGGCTCGCACCTTCCGCTGATGACCGACTACCTGCTCGCGGATGCGATCGCGAACGCCGCCGTCGAACGCGCGGCCTGGCAGGGCGTCGACGCGTGGATCCTTCCCACCCTCGCCTACACCAAGAGCGACGAGCACCACTGGGCATCCGGAACCATGTGGCTCACGTGGGAGACGATGATGAACACCATCGTCGACCTCGGCAACTCGATCGCGGCCACGCCCGCGAACAAGGTGGCTTTCTTCAACGGACACGGAGGCAACCTCGCCCTGCTGCAGGTCGCCTGCCGCGAGCTGCGCCGCCGCTTCGGGCTGCAGACGTTCCTGCTCGGTCCGATCGTGCCTCCCATGGCCGACGGCACGGGCGACGGGCCCGACGAGCTGGGCCTCGGCATCCATGGCGGCCACAGCGAGACGTCGCTCATCATGCACATCCGCCCCGACCTGGTCGATCTGTCGCTGGCACAGCGCAGCGTTCCCGAGCATCTGGCCGACTTCGAGCACATCGGGTTCAAGAAGCCCGTGTCGTTCGGCTGGCTGTCGAACGACTTCGGAACCGACGGCGTGCTGGGCGACCCGACCGGGGCCAACGCGGCGTACGGCGCGGCGCTGTTCGAGCACTCGGTGGCGCAGGCCGCGGCGGCGTTCGCCGAGATCGCGCGCTTCGATCCGGCCGGGCCGTCGGCGTGAGCTCGACCGACCCGGCTCCGGCCGCCGCCGTGATCCCCGCAGACGCGTTCGCCGTGCTGACCGAGTGGCTGCCGACGAACGATGACCACGCGCGACCGTTGATCGCGCTGGCCACGGTCGACGCCGAGGGGCGCCCGGATTCGCGCAGCGTGCTGCTCAGCGAGTTCGATGAGGGCGGCTTCTTCGTGCATACCGACTCGCGCTCCCGCAAGGTCGCCGACGTGGCCGCCCACCCCGAGGTGGCGTTCTCGATCGCGTGGCCGGCAGAGCTGCGGCAGCTGACGGTGCAGGGCGTCGCTCGACGCGCCTCGACCGAGGAGGAGCAGGTGGCGTACTCGCGCCGATCCCGCTACCTGCAGCTGCTGGCGTGGCTCAACTCTCCCGAGTTCGCGCTGCGCCCGGCGGGCGAGCGGGAGGAGGCGTGGGCCGAGTTCGACGCCGCGCACCCCGACGGCACTCTGACCCCGCCGCAGACGTGGCTCGGCTTCGTGATCGAGCCCACGCGCATCACGTTCTGGAACGGAACCCCGCTCACGGCGAGCCGCCGCACCGAGTACCGCCGCGCGGCCGACGGCACCTGGAGCACGGCCACCCTCCCCGGCTGACCCGGCCTCGTCCTCACCGTTCGTTCCCTGAGCTTGTCGAAGGGCGACCAGCGCAGGGAACGGGCGTGCCCTTCGACAGGCTCAGGGAACGGCGCGGCCTGCCGGTCACAGCGCCAGGCGCTGCGCCGTCTCTGCCAGCACGATCGCGAACTCCGCCTCGCGGCCCGGTCCCGCCCCGCCCGAGAGGTTCACTCCCGCGACGCCCTCGATCTCCAGCAGCTCGAGGCTCAGTTCCACGGCCGCCCGGATGCCCTCCTCGCGCGGATCCGCGGCGGACAGGATGCGGTCGAGATACCCCTCCGGAAGCACGAGCGTGGTGAAAGATCGCAACAGCTGGGCACTCGCGTGATCCGTGACCATCGGCACACACGGGATGAACCGGGCCGTCACGCCGAGGTCGTGCGATTCGCGCACGAACCGGCCCACCGCATCCACGCCCCCGCAGTGGTTCACGAAGCAGACGTCGGCGCCCGCGCGCGTCTTCTCGAGCAGTCGCGCCGCCCGAAGCTCGACGGGCGGCGTGGTCGGCGACTCCCCCACCGAGACGAGGTGGCCGGCGGCCCGCGCGAGGGCGGCGACCTGCGGCGAGTCGAGGTCGAAGACCGGCGCGGCATCGGGGCGGGAGCCGAGCAGCGTGTGGTCGCCGGTCACGCAGTGCACGCCGGCGACGCCGACATGCGCGAGTCCGGCGAGCTCGCCCTCGATGGCGACACGGTTGCGGTCGCGGCAGTTGATGCCCGTCCACACCTGCAGCCCGGCCGCGCGGATGAGCGACGCGCGGTAGCTCGGCGAGAACTGCACCCTGGCCTTGCCGAAGTCGCCCGCGAGCGCCGCGTCGACGGGGCCGGCGAGCAGGGCCGCGCACTCGGCCAGCGATTCCGCATCCATCGCCCGGGCGGGAAAATCGGCGACGACGATCGGGCGCGTGTTCATCAGCGCCATCATCTCTGCAGCGCCGGATGAGCGCGGCACGACGTCGGGCTCGGGCGGCGAGGCGCCGTGCCAGGTCACGAGGGGGTCGCCGAGAAAGACGCAGCGGAAGTCGGCCACCTCGCAGCTGCCGTCGAAGTCGACCCCTCCGCACGGCCCGTATTCCATGTTCTTCGGGCAGCCCGCGTGGGCGGCGGCAGGGGTGAGAAGCGATTCCACGAGGGTCCTTCCGACGAGTCGCAGGCCCGACGAGTTTCATCTTCGGGGTTGCGAACATTTCATGTTAGCTCCGGCGTGTAACACGGGTGTTTCCGAACCCGCCTCGGCGGATCGGGCCCCGTCAGTAGGCTTGATCCGTCGACAGAACCACCGACGAACGAGGAGATCACGACACCATGGCAGAACAGTACGACCTGGTCGTGAGGGCCGAGAAGGTGCTCATCGACGGCGAGTTCCGCCCCGCGTCGGTCGCCACGGCCGGCGGTGTGATCGTAGCGATCGCCGAGCTGGATGCCCCGTTCGACGCCGCAGAGACGGTCACCCTGCCCGACGATCAGGTTCTCATTCCCGGCATCGTCGACACCCACGTGCACGTGAACGAACCCGGGCGCACCGACTGGGAGGGGTTCGCCAGCGCGACCCGCGCCGCCGCGGCCGGAGGCGTGACCACCATCATCGACATGCCGCTCAACAGCATCCCGCCCACCACCACCGTCGAGGCGCTCGAGCTGAAGCGTCAGGCGGCCGCTCCCCAGGCCAGCGTCGACGTCGGATTCTGGGGCGGCGCCATCCCCTCGAGCCTCGGATCGTTGAAGTCCGTTCACGACGCCGGTGCATTCGGCTTCAAGGCCTTCCTCTCGCCCTCCGGGGTCGACGAGTTCCCCCACCTCGAGACCGAGCAGCTCTTCGCCGCCGCGCTCGAGATCTCCGAGTTCGGCGGCCTGCTCATCGTGCACGCCGAGGACCCGGCGGTGCTGGAGAAAGCGATGTCGGAGAACGCCGAGAGCCACGGGGGCCCCGACTACCTCGACTTCGTCTCGAGCCGCCCCGACCTCGCCGAGGAAGACGCCATCGCGCACATCATCGAGGCCGTGCGCTCCACCGGCGTCCGCGCACACATCCTGCACCTCTCGAGCGCCCGCGCCCTGCCGCAGATCGAGGCGGCCAAGGCCGAGGGCCTGCCCATCACGGTCGAGACCTGCCCGCACTACCTCAGCTTCTCTGCCGAGGGTATCCCCGACGGCGGCACGCAGTTCAAGTGCTGCCCGCCGATCCGCGACGCGGGCAACCGCGAGCTGCTGTGGCAGGCGCTCGAGTCGGGGCTGATCGACATCGTCGCCTCCGATCACTCCCCCTCGACGAAGGAGCTGAAGTTCGCCCACGACGGCGACTTCCAGCTCGCCTGGGGCGGCATCTCGGGCCTGCAGCTCAGCTTCAGCGCCGTTTGGACAGGCGCGAAGGCACGCGGCATTCCGCTCGAGACCGTCGTCGAGTGGATGTCCACTAAGACCGCCCGCTTCGCCGGCCTCGCGCAGAAGGGCCGCATCGAGGTGGGCGCCGACGCCGACCTCGTGGCGTTCGCCCCGGAGGCCGCCTTCACCGCGAGCGCCGACGCACTGCTGCACAAGAACAAGGTCTCGGCCTTCGACGGCTCCGAGCTCACCGGCCTTGTCGCCGTGACGTGGCTGGCCGGCGTGCCGGTCTACACGTCAGGCGCCGTCGACGACGTGCCCGCATCCACCCCCACCGGTCGACTGCTCTCACGCGTCTGACCCCGAAGACACCCACCCTTTCTCGACAGCAGGAGTTCACCCATGGCAATCGTTCTCGGACCCAACCAGTACGGCAAGGCGGAGAACCGCGTCGTGCGCATCACGCGTGACAGCGCGCGCCACGAGATCCGCGACCTGAACGTGTCGACGGCCCTGCGCGGAGACTTCTCGGCCGCACACCTCGTGGGCGACCAGTCGCAGGTGCTGCCCACCGACACGCAGAAGCAGACCGCCTACTCCTATGCCAAGGAGAAGGGCATCGAGTCGATCGAGGCGTACGGGCTCGAGCTGGCCCGCCACTTCGTCGACGATGTCGTTCCCGTGGAGGGCGCCCGCATCGAGATCGAGGAGTACGCGTGGGCGCACGCGATCGTCGACGGAGTCGAGCACGAGCACACCTTCGTGCGCCTCGGCCAGGAGGTGCGTACCGCCTCGATCACCGTGGAGGGAAAGGGCGCCGAGCAGAAGACGTGGGTCATCGGAGGGCTGAAGGACTTCGTGATCCTCAAGTCGACGGGCAGCGAATTCCATGGATTCCTCGAAGACGAGTACACCCGCCTCGAGCCGACCACCGACCGCGTGATGGCCACGGCCCTCGTCGCGCAGTGGCGGTTCACCGAGACCGAGCTCGACTGGAACGCCGTGTACGCCGGCGTGAAGCGCATTCTCATCGCGCAGTTCGCCACCCTGCACTCCCTGGCCCTGCAGCAGACGCTCTACGAGATGGGCAAGGCCGTGCTCGAGGAGTACCCGTTCATCGCCGAGATCAAGTTCTCCGCGCCCAACAAGCACCACTTCCTCTACAACCTCGAGACCTTCGGGGTCGAGAACAACAACGAGGTGTTCCACGCCGACGACCGCCCCTATGGGCTTATCCAGGCCACCGTCATGCGCGACGACGCGCCGGATGCCGGACCCGCGTGGACACCCGCGGCGAACCTCGCGTAGACCGCCCGTGAGCACCATCTACCGGGGGCATATCTTTCATGTCTCCGGCTCCCCCGACGTCGTGGATGCGCGAGAGCACCTCGTGTCGCTTCCCGACGGCGCGCTGGTCGTGTCGGATGCCGGCACGATCGAGTGGATCGGCGCTACCGCCGAGCTGCCGCCGACGTTGGTCGGCGCATCCGTCGTCGACAACCGGGGCGGGTACATCGTGCCCGGCTTCGTCGACGCGCACGTGCACTTTCCGCAGACATACTCCACCGACTCGTACGGCGGCGGCCAGCTGCTCGAGTGGCTTGACAACTGCATCTTCCCTGCCGAGTCGCGGCTCGCCGATCCCGAATTCGCCGAGCGCATCGCGCGCGACTTCACGCGTCGCCGCGTCGCCGCCGGCACAACGGCCGCCATGGTCTTCGGCTCCGCCTTTCCGCACGCGCAGGATGCCCTCTTCCGCACCACGCGGGATGCCGGGCTGCGCGTGGTGTCGGGCCGCGGCATCCAGACCGTGGGGCCGGAGTCGGCGGGCGCGCTGATTACCGGCGAGGCCGAAGCGATCGCGCTCGTGCGCGATGAGATCTCGAGGTGGCATGCCGTCGATACCGGCGATGCGGCGACGGCGCACATCCAGGTCGCGATCGTGCCCCGGTTCAGCCTGTCGGTCACGCGCGAGACGCTGCGCGCGCTCGGCGAGCTGTACGACGAGGTGCGCTCGGCGGGCGTGTACTTCCACAGTCATCTGAGCGAGAACGACAGTGCCACGGGCGGCGAGATCGCCGCGGTCAAGGCCGTGTACGAGACGGGCAGCTACCTCGACACGTACGACGGCAAGTTCTTGCCGGGGTCGCAGGTGGGCGGTTCGACGCTGCTCGGGCGGCGCAGCATCTTCGCGCACGCGGTGCACTGCACCGACGACGAGCTGGCTCGGCTCGCGGCGACCGGATCGTCGATCGCGCACTGCCCGACCTCGCAGCAGTTCCTCGGATCGGGCACGATGCCGTGGACGCGCACGACCGGTTCCGGTGTGACCGTCGCCCTCGGAACCGACGTGGGCGCGGGCGACGAGTGGCTCATCTCGAGAGTGCTCAACGACGCGTTCAAGGTGCACATCAGCGAGCCCGGCGAGGCGAGTGTGTCGCTGCATCCGGCAGAGTTGCTGTTCACCGGCACCCTCGCCGGGGCTCGGGCGCTCGACATGGAGGAGCGCTTCGGCAACCTCGACGTGGGCAAAGACGCGGACTTCCTACTGATCGACCCGCGGCGCTGGGAGCCGCTCGCGATGCTGCTCGAGGGGCGAGTTCGCTCGGGCGACGACCAGGTGGAGACCGACCGGGAGCTGTTCGCGCTGCTCATGGGGCTGCGCGAGCCGGCGATCGTGGGCACGTTCGTGCAGGGCCGGCGGGCGGTGGCGCCGGAATAGTTCGCGCGTCGTGCCGACTCGACTCGCCTCACCTCGCCGAGCGGTGCACGCCCCTCAGCTGCCCCGATACGTCGAGTACGCGAACGGACTCAGCAGAAGGGGCACGTGATAGTGCGCGTCGACCTCGGCCAGCTCGAAAACCACCTGCACCTCGGGGTAGAACGCGGTCTGCCCGAGCGACGCGAAGTACGCCTGCGTATCGAACGTCACCCGATACCGGCCCGCCGGCACGGCCTCGGGGCCGAACTGCGAGACCCGGCCGTCGGCATCCGTCACCGCCTCGGCGAGTGTGACCCAGCCGTCAGCAGAGAGGTGCGACAGCGTGACCGGCACCCCGGCCGCGGGCGTTCCCGTAGCCGCGTCGAGCACGTGGCTCGTGATGTGGCTGCGGTCGCTCATTCGGCGGGCTCGATGCCGCGCTCGGTGAACGTCTTCTCGAGCCGCAGCAGGGCGATCTCGCGCAGCTGCTGCTCGACGATCGCGAACTCCTCGTCGTCTGAGAGGCGGATGCGACGGTTCAGCTCGGCGAGGATCTCGCCCCGGCTGCGACCCGCCGCGCGAATGAGGAACACACGGTCGAACCGCTTCTCGTAGATCGCGTTGCCCTCCGCGATGGCCGCCGCGGTCTCGGCGTCGTCGTCGTCGAGCGACGCCTGCTCCGAGCGCGAGAAAGCCTGCGCAGCGCCCTCGCCCTCCGGCTTGTCGCCGATGCGCGGATGATCGGCGAGCGCCGCCTGGACCTCGTCGCGGGTCAGCGGGTTCGCTGCGGTTCGACCGGCCTCGAGCAGGTCGTCGACCGAGGCGAACGGAGCCTGCTCCGCGACCTCGTCGATCCACCGCGGAACAGCCAGGCAGGCGCGCAGGTCGACGCGCAAGTGGTCGACGGAGAGATCATTCATTAGCCGGCCTTTCGGGCAGAATGCGCCCCGCGGTCGTGCGCGGGCGACACCTGAATTCTATTCGGCGACTCCCGGGCGAGCCGTACGATGAGGCCATGTCGAACGCGCCCGCACCCGTCGCGGGAATCGTGCTCGCGGCAGGCGGCGGCACGCGTTTCGGCCGACCGAAGGCGCTCGTCGAATCCGCCGACGGCACGTCGTGGCTCGCGAATGCCGTGCGCAGCCTGCTCGCGGGCGGATGCTCCCCCGTCATCGCCGTTCTCGGCGCCGAGGCGGACGACGCCGAGGCTCTGCTCGAGCGCTCCTTTTCACACAGCGCATCAGTGCGCGCCGTGCGCGCCGACGACTGGCAGACGGGTATGGCCGCGTCACTGCGTCGTGGCCTCGCCGCCGCGAGCGCCCTCGATACGACGCCCGAGTCCGCACCCGTCGCCGTCGCGATCGTCACCGTCGACGTGCCGTCCCTCGGCCCCGCCGAGGTGCGGCGGCTGATCGCGCCCGAGCCGGATGCCGTGGGTCGCCACACCCTGCGCCAGGCTTCGTTCTCGGGTCGCCCCGGGCATCCGGTGGTCATCGGCCGCGACCACTGGGAGGCACTCGCCGAGAGCGTGACCGGCGACGTGGGGGCGCGCCCCTACCTCGTGGCGCAGGGGGTGCGACTGGTCGACTGCTCCGACCTGGGATCGGGCGTCGACGTCGATACGCCCGGCGATCCCACGGTCTGAGACGGCCGCATCGGCGCGCCATAATCGAGGGAAGCCCCAGCCCGATCCCGTGGAGGAAACCCGATGCCCGCACGCCCGTATCTGCTCGACTGCGACACCGGGGTCGATGACGCGCTCGCCCTGTTCCACCTGCTGAGCGACCCCGACGTGAACCTCGTGGGCGTCTCGACCGTGTCGGGCAACACCTCGGCGGCGCAGGCCGCCGACAACACGCTGAGGCTGCTCTCGCTCGTCGGCCGCACCGACGTGCCCGTGGCCATCGGCGCCCACCACTTCCGCATGGCCGAGTTCGACGGCGGGGTGCCGCACATCCACGGAGACAACGGCATCGGCGGAGTTCAGCTGCCCGAGTCGCACGTCGATCCGCTCTCCGAATCCGGGCCCGAGTTCATCGTGCGCATGGCCCACGAATACCCAGGCGAGCTGCGTCTTATCGCCATCGGCCCGCTCACCAACCTGGCCCTCGCGCTCGAGCTCGAGCCCCGCCTTCCCGAACTGATCGGCGATCTCACCATCATGGGTGGGGCAGCGCTGGTTCCCGGCAACGCCTCCCCCGTCGCCGAGGCGAACATCATCAACGACCCGCACGCGGCCGAGATAGTATTCGACGCCCCCTGGACCATCACGATGGTCGGACTCGACGTGACCATGGGCGAGCTGATCGAGGCCGACGACCGCGAACGACTGCGTTCGGCTCCGGGCACGATCGCCCCGATGCTGGCCGACATGCTCGGCGTCTACTTCGACTTCTACGTGTCGGTCTTCGGCAGGCCGTGCTCTGCGCTGCACGATCCGCTGGCCGTGGCGATCAGCACGGGCGAGATCGTTCCGACCCTCGCCCCGCTGGTGCGGGTGACGGTGGATGCGACGGACGGGCCCGGCCGCGGACAGACGATCTGCGACATGCGCGGCCTCTACAACGGCTATCCACCGCAGCGAGGCGCGCACGTGCGCGTCGTGCTCGAGCTCGACCGCCCGTACGCTCCCCTGCTGATGGACCGGCTGCTGAGCTTCGCCTGACAACAGGAATCCTCGGCGGGGTGCGTGCGTTGACCCGGTCATGACTATTCCCGGAATCACGACCATCGGCCTCATCGGGGCCGGACACATCGGCAGCCAGCTCGCTCGCCTCAGCATCGCCAGCGGCTACGACGTCGTCATCAGCAACTCGCGCGGACCCGAGACCCTCAGCGCCCTCGTCGAGGAGCTCGGCCCCAAGGCGCGAGCGGCCACCGCAGAAGAGGCGGCCAAGGCTGGCGACCTCGTCATCGTGACGATCCCGTTGAAGGCCTACGAGTCGGTTCCCGTGGAGCCGCTCGCCGGCAAGATCGTGATCGACACGAACAACTACTACCCGCAGCGCGACGGCAACATCGCCGAGCTCGACTCAAAGTCGACCACGTCGGCCGCGCTCCTGCAGAAGCACCTGCCCACGTCGAAGGTCGTCAAGGCGTTCAACCACATCGAAGCGGCGAAGCTCACCTCCGAGGCGCAGGAGCCGCGCACCGAGAACCGTCGTGCGCTCGTGATCTCGGGCGACAACGGTGATGCGAAGACCATCGTCTCCAGCCTCATCGACGGATTCGGCTTCGACGTCGTCGACGACGGTTCGTTGGCGAACAGCTGGCGCGTCGAGCCGGGCACCCCGGCCTACGGCCCGCGCGGCACGGTGGCGGAGATCACCGACATGCTGGCGGCAGCGACCCGCTGACCTCGACGCTAACGGAGCACGAATCGACATCCTCGCGGCGCGTCAGCCGTGAATCGTCGGCGTGTCGCGAGGAACGTGCTCCGTTAGCGCCGAGCCGAGTACAGATCGACGGTCCTACCAGGGGGTCTCTAGCTCGTCGAGGGCGTCGTACATGCCCGTGATCGACGCGATGCGGGTTCGTCCGTCGCGAACGTCGACTCCGAGGACCCCGCTCGCGAGCAGGTTCACCAGGCTCATGGCGGCCGCATAGCTGTCGAACGCGGAGACGCTGTCGACGGGGCACTCCAGCCAGTACGCGGCGCCCTCCGCATGCCGACGGGCCGACGAGTCCGAGATGAGAATCACGGGAACGCCGCGCTCCCTGAGCGTCTGCATGATCAGCCCGAACCCCGAGGGGCGGCGGCGAAAGCCCACGAGCACAACAACGTCGCGCGAGCCCAGGGCCGCGATGTCCTCCCCCAGCGACTGGCCGGGGACAGGCGCGAGTCGCACCCGATCGCGAGCCTGCGCGAGCTGCTGTCGCAGGTGCAGCGCCAGCGGGTAGCTGTTGCGCAGGCCGATCAGCACGACCTCGCCGGCGCCCGCGATGAGCCGGGCCGCGGCATCCAGTCGCCCGTCGTCGAGGCCGGCCAGGAGCTTCTGCAGGTTCTCGTTCTCCTGCACGGCGTGAGCGGCAAGGGCCGACGGGGTTCCCGCGGCGGCGCCGATGCCGCCGAGGGGCGCACCTTGGCTTCGCAGGCTGCGGGCGTGCTCGCGCACCTCGGCCGAATCCGAGAACCCGAGCCGGCGGAACAGCCTCGACACCGTGGCCTTCGACACCCCGCTGAGCTTCGCGAGCTCGGTGGCGTTGTACACGGCCAGGTCGCCGAGGTGGTCGAGGATGAAGTCGGCGGCCCTCTGCTCTTGCCGTGACAGGGCGCCGTACTGCGCGTCGATGCGCTGCCCGATCGTGGGCGCGGCCGCGATCATCGACTACCCCTCGTATCCGTCGGCAAGCCGCAGAACGGTTGCCTCGAACGCGTCGAGAGCCTTCGCCACGTCGGCCTCGGTGACGTGCTCTTCGGGATTGTGGCTCACTCCGCCCTTGCAGCGCACGAAGATCATGCCGATGTCGGCGATCTCGGCGATGGCCATCGCGTCGTGACCGGCGCGCGAGAACAGTGACATGGGTCGCGTGTCGCCCGTCGACCGGATGCCGTCGGAGATCGCATCGCGCAGCCGGCGCGCGCAGACGGCCGCCTTGGCCGAGTGCGTCTGGATGCTCGTGAGCCGCAGCCGTCGTCGCTGGCAGATCTCGAGAATGGCCTCCTCGATCTGCAGCCACACCTTGTCGCGCTCGGTGTCGTACTCGCCGCGCAGGTCGAGGCTGAACTCGACTTTGCCGGGAATCACGTTGACCGCGTCGGGGAACACCTCGAGGTGTCCGACCGTAGCGATGAGCTGGGCCGAGCGGGCGATGCGCTCGATGGTGGTGATGGCCTCGGCCGCGCCGGCGAGCGCGTCGCGGCGACGCTCGTAAGGCGTTCCCGAGTGGCCCGCCTGGCCGGTGATCGTGAGGAGGAAGCGGCGCGCTCCGGCGATAGAAGAGACGACGCCCAGCGCCTTGTTCTCGTCTTCGAGGTACGGCCCCTGCTCGATGTGGGTCTCGAGGTACCCCACTAAATCGCCGCGCGACCGCGCGGCCTCGCCCACGGCATCCGGATCGAGGCCGAAATGCACGTAGGCGTCGCGCAACGACACCCCGTCTTCGTCTTCGAGCTGCCACCACTCGTCGAGCCAGGTGCCCGCGAGCGCGCGGCTGCCGAGCAGGGCGCGGCCGAAGCGGGTGCCCTCCTCGTCGCCGAACGCCACGACCTCGAGGGCGAACGGAAGCTCGCGGCCCGAGGAGCGGATGCGGTCGACCACGGCGATGGCGGAGAGCACGCCGAGGATCCCGTCGTAGCGGCCCGCCGAGGGAACGGTGTCGAGGTGCGATCCGAGCAGCAGCGCGGGCAGGCCGGGGGTCGCACCCTCGAGCCGGCCGCACTGGTTACCGGCGGCATCCTGCCAGGTGGTCATGCCCGCCTCGGTCATCCAGCGACCGGCGAGGGCATTGACCGCCGCGTGCTGGGGCGAGAGGTACACGCGCTCGATGAGCCCGTCCTCCATCGAGGAGTAAGTGGCGAGTTCGTCGCAGCGCTCGAGAATGGCGTGCGCGCTGGTCGAGTCCGGCTTCGTCACGCGCCGGCTCCCGACGATGCCCGGACGGCCCGGTCGGCGTCGGCGTAGATCTCGTAGGCCGCCCCGACTCCTCCGCCGGGTGTCACGGATGCGCCGGCCCGGCGCAGCACGGCCTCGAGGGCGGCGAGCGTCGTGAGCACGGTGTCGCGGCGGGCGTTGTAGCCCATCGTTCCGATGCGCCAGACCTTGCCGTGCAGCGGGCCGAAGGAGGTGCCGATCTCGATGCCGAAGTCGTTCAGCAGCTCGCCGCGCACGGCGTCGCCGTTGACCCCGTCGGGGATCATGACGGCCACGACGTTGTTCATCTTGTGGGCGAGGTCGCCGAACACCGCGAGGCCGAGTCCCTGCACACCGGCGAGCATGGCCGAGCCGTGCAGGCGGTGCCTTTCGACGGCGTTCTCCATGCCCTCGTCGACCAGCAGGCGGGCGCACTCGCGTGCCCCGTAGAGCATGGTCGTGGCTTCGGTGTGGTGGTTGAGCCGCTTGGGGCCCCAGTAGTCGAAGATCATCGCGAGGTCGAAGTAGTTGGAGCGAATCGGATGCGCGGTGACCGCGTCACCCGCCTCGCGGATTCCCGCCTCGATGCTCTTACGCGCGACGATGCGCTCGACCGCCTTCGCCGAGAAGGTGGCCGGGGCGGAGCCGGAGGGGCCGGCCAGGCATTTCTGGAGGCCCGCGGTCACGGCGTCGATGCCCCAGGCATCCGTCTCGATGGTGTTGCCCGCGAGCGAGGCCGTGACGTCGGTGTAGAAGAGCACGCCGTGCTGCGCGCAGATGGCACCCAGCTCGTCGAGCGGCTGCGCAACCGTGGTGGAGGTGTCGCCGTGCACCACCGCGAGCAGCGAGGGCTGCACCTCGATGATGGCCGCCTCGATGGCTTCGGGTGCGAAGACCTCGCCCCAGGGAACCTCGATGACGTGCACCTCGGCGCCGCAGCGCTCGGCGATCTCGCGCAGCAGGTGGCCGAAGCGGCCGAAGATGGGAACGAGCACGCGGTCGCCCGGCTCGATCAGCGAGACGAGCGCGGCCTCGATGCCGGCCCGCGAGGTGCCGTCGACCACGAGCGTCTGCTCATTCGCGGTCTTGAAGACCCCACGGTAGAGCTCCATGGTCTCGTTCATGTAGGCCGTCATCGCCGGGTCGTACTGGCCCACGAGCTGCGCAGACATGGCGCGCAGCACGCGCGGATCGGCGTTGATCGGCCCCGGCCCCATAAGAAGTCGCTGGGGCGGGTTGATGGGCTGGGGCAGTGACGAGAGGGAGATGAGCTGACCGCTTTCGCTGAGAATGATTCACCTGTTTCAGGCTTCGATTCTACGGAACGCGCGTTTCATGCGTGTTACGGGGCCCCGTTCAGGGAACGGGCCGTCAGCGGACGAAGGGGGCCGCGATGTCGATGAGCGCGAGGTCGGTGCCGCGCGGGCCCACGAGGCAGAGGCCGGCGGGCGCACCGTCGACCTCGAGCAGCGGAACCGACAGAGCCGGGTACCCGCCGATGCCCGCGTAGCAGGTCATCGCCAGGGTCGCGGCGCGAGTCCGGTCGATCTCGTCCGGCTGGGCTCCGACGCTCGGCGCGGTCGACGACGTCGACGGCAGAAGCAGGATGCGCCCGGCGAGCGCCTCGTCGAGCTGGGTACACGCGGCCGCCAGTACCTCGCGAGCCGAGGACTCGGCCTCGGCGGTCACCGTCGACGCCGCCTCGAATCGGGAGGCGACATCGGGAGCGAGCACCCCGGGGTGCGCCGTGATCCAGTCGCCGTGACGACGCCACGCCTCGGCGGCCTGCACGGTGCGGAACGCCTCGAAGAACCCCGAGGTGTCGCCGAGGTCGACCACGCCGACCTCGCCGATGAGGCCGTCGGCCTCGAGCCGCCCCACGGCATCTACCATCGCGCCCTGAATCGAGTCGTCGGCCGCGAAGAGCAGCTCTGTCGAGATCACGAACCGCGGCTCGACCGGCTGCTGGGCGTCGCCGTCGAGCGAGCTCGCGGCAGCGGCACGCAGCACGGAGGGCGACCTCGTCAGCCATCCGATCGTGTCGAACGACTCGGCCAGGGGCAGGAGCCCGCCGGCGTCGACCGCGCCGTGCGTGGTGCGCAGGCCCCAGAGGCCCTGATACGACGCGGGCACCCGAATCGACCCGGCCGTGTCGGTCGCGAGTCCGATGCTGGCGTGCCCGAGCGCGACGGCCGATGCCGGTCCGCTCGACGAGCCGCCGGGGATCGCACCCGGCACCTTCACGTTGGGCGGGGTGCCGTAGTGCACGTTCTTTCCGGCGATCGAGTAGGCGAATTCATCGGTCTGCGCGATTCCGCGAATGGATGCGCCGGCCGCGAGCAGGGCGGCGACCGCGGGCGCGTGCGCCTGGGCGGGTTCGCCCTCGGCCAGGAATTCGGGCACTCCGCCGCCCACGGCGAAGCCCTGCACATCGAAGAGATCTTTCACCGCGACCGTCTCGCCCGCGAGCGCACCGCCGTCGGACGCGGTCGAGGCGACGAGCGGGTTGCCGAGCACCCGCCAGATGGCGGTGTTCATGGCGGCCGGTGCGCCGGCGACCTGGGCCGATTCGACGACCCAGCCCCCGGCATCCGGATGCCACGCCCACAGCTGCGTGACGAGCCCGCGCCCACCGGAGCGCGGCTCGTTCTCGCTGACGATGAGCGCGTACTCGTCGGAGAGCACACGCACGTGGATCGAGGTGATCGTGCGAACGGGGGCGCCACCCCGGGCTCCGCGGAAGGAGCTGATGCGGTCATGGCCGACCAGCAGGCCGCCGGCGTCTCCGCGCAGAGTCGTGTCGCCCGGAGCGAAGGCTGAGTCGAGCGCCTCGAGGTCGTTCGTGAGAAGCGCGTTCTCGTAGGCCCAGAAGGCGTCGATCAGGCCGTCGGGCAGCTCGCCGGTGACGGATGTGGGAGGAATCTGATCAGGCATGATGTCCTTCGAAGTCGGAGACGCGCACGCGGGCGTGCACGCCGGTGACCAGGTCGACGACCTGGGAGATGTTGAAGTCGGTGGCGGCGCTGAGGTAGGCGTAGGCCAGGTCCTCCTGCATGCCGTAGCGGGCGTGCAGCAGCGAGATCGCGGCCCGCACGCATCGGCGCACCGCCTCGTCGAGATCGGCGTCCATTCCCGTGGGAACGAGGAACTCCTGCGTCTCGGCGAGCGGCCCGACGAGGGCTCCGAAGGCGGTGAGCGCGTCGCTCTGCGGCACGACCTCGAACCGCACGGTCACGCGCAGCGAGGCCTCCATCGCGGTCAGCGCGACCTCTCCGTCTCCCTGGGCGAAGTGCGGGTCGCCGACGTAGGCGAGGGCCCCGTCGACCTGCACGGGAATGTAGAGCGAGCTGCCCGCGGTCAGCAGGTTGATATCGATGTTGCCGCCGTGCGGGCCGGGCGGCACCGAGTGAGGGCGCGTCGACCCCGAGACCGCGACACCCATGATGCCGAGGAACGGGTGAAGCGGAAACCGCACCGAGCGCTCTCCCCCGGCGACGAGCGGCAGGGTTCCCACCTGGCTGCCGTCGGGGTCGTGGTCGACGGCCGCGAAGATGCTGACGGAGCCCTCGACCTGAGGGAACTCCCCGGGCAGCGCCCCTCTGCCGTGCCGGTTCGAGATCACTCCGTAGGGCACGCGCGGGGTCGCTTCGAGCACGGTCATCTTGAGCAGGTCGCCCGGCTTCGCCCCCCGGATGCGGATGGGCCCGGTCACGACGTGCGGCCCGTCGACCTTGGGGTCGCGCTGGTATCCGGATGCCGCGAGAGCGATCGCGTCGTCGAGCACGTTCTCACGCGCCACACCGTGTGCGGCGAAGAAGGCGGCCGGATCGCGGCCCTGGTCTTCGAGCACGCCCTCGTGGCTGATGGTGTCGATCGTGACCTCGTCGCCGGAGTCGATCGTGAGCACGGACGCGTCGCTCTCGCAGGGCAGCCTGCCCCACAGCACGTTGCCGATCGTGGCCGGCAGGTAGTGGGCGGCCTGGACGAATCCCTGGCCGGGCTGGAGCGGGGCTGTCACGGGCATCCGGTGCGGGCCTTCCGAAGTCTGGAAAGATGGGGTCGGTCGCTTCGAGAGTATCGTGCGCCAGCCGCCCCGCCCGCAACCACGACATCGAAAGAGCAGGTGCCCAGTGCTCCGCCGACTCCGAAGCAAGCCCGCCAATCTGCACCTCGGCCTGATGCTCGCGCTCACCTTCTCGACCGGCATCGCTGACGCCGTGGGCTACCTCGGCCTCGACAAGGTCTTCACGGCCAACATGACCGGCAACGTGGTGATCCTCGGAATGGCCATCGCGGGCGCCGACGACCTTCCGGTCATCGGCCCGCTCGTGGCGTTGTTCGCATTCATGCTGGGCGCCGCGATCGGCGGGCGAGTACTGCGCCCCGTCAAGGTCGGCTGGACCACCCGCACCACCGTGCTCTTCAGCATCGTCGGCGCGGTCATGGTGGGCCTCGCCATCGCCCTCTTCGTGAACGACGGCCCTCCCCCTGCCCCCTACGAGTACATCTTCACGGGCTCCTTCGCCCTGGTGATGGGCGTGCAGGCCGCGACGGCCCGGCACATCGCCGTGAAAGACGTGACCACCGTCGTGGTCACGTCGACCATCACGGGCCTCGCTGCCGACTCGCGACTGGCCGGCGGCTCGGGCCAGCCGTGGTTCCGGCGGGCCGGCGCCATCCTGCTGATCGGTGGAGGCGCCGCCGTGGGTGCTCTGCTGATGACTGTCCACATCGGCTGGGGCGTCGCGCTGGCCGCTTTCATCACTCTCGTGGTCGCGCTGACCGGACACCTCACCGGCCGGCCGCACCACGCGCCCGTGGAGCCGTCGGAGGTCGAAGCCTCCGCCTGATCAGGCCGCCCTGATCAGCGCTGGCGCTGATCAGCGCTGGCGCTGGGCCGACTGGTCGCGATCCCACTCGTCGAAGAAGTCCTGGCTCTTACGGCGAACGCGGTCGTCGAGTCCGACGTTGCGCTCCTTGCCCGTGGCCAGCGCCAGTTCTTCCTCGTGCTCGGCCAGCTGCCGGAGTGTGGCCAGCCTGCCCGAGGTGATCTGGGCATCCAGAAGCGTCTGGTCGCGCTCGAGCGCGAACTGCTGGCGCACACGGTTGATCTCGGTTCGATCGTGCTCGCGCGCGGTCTCGTCGTGCACGGAGTCCTTGTTGCCGAGGTGGCGCAGCAGCTTGATGATCACGGGCAGCAGTTCGATCGCGAAGAACAGCAGGAACACCATGACGTGCGCGAGCCCGGCCGACGGGCTCTCGGCGCTGAGTCGGTCGAGCGCCGTGAGCCGGTTGCTGATGCCGTCGCTCGAGGAGACGGCCGCATCGTTCTGGGCCTGGAAGTCTGCCTTGCGCTGCTCGATCGTGGCGAGCTCGGCCTGGGCCTTCGTGAGCGCCGCCTCAGCGGTGGTCTTCGACTCTTTCAGCTGCGATGTCAAGGCGGGCTGCGCGGTCGCGAGCGCCGCAGCGGTTGCTTCCTGCGCCTGGTCGTAGACGATCTGGGCCGCGTCGACGGCCTCCTTCGCTACGGCGGTGACAGCGCCTGCACCGAACTGGCCTGTCCCCCCTGTGCCGTTGGCCTCGGCCTGCCACGCTGCGGTTTTAGCGTTGAGATCGGCGAGAGCCGCATCTTCAGCCTTCTTCGCGGCCGCGTACGTGGGGTCGGTCATCGGATCGACCGCGTCGCTCGTATCGATGATCGCCTGGTTGCTGGCGATCGTGGCGCGCACGTCGTCTTCGGTGGCGAGCACGGGGTCGCTCGCGAGCTGGTCGGCGAACGCCGTGCGGGACTCGGCCTCCATCACGAGGATCTGCGCGCTGATCTCCGGCGCGAAGATCTGCAGCGTGACCGGCGTCGAGATGACGGCACCGAGAATGGCCGCGAGCAGCACGCGAGGCACGACGGCGAAGGTCGTCTTCCACGCGCCCTTGGTATTCGACAGCTGGATGGTGAGGGCGCGGTCGATGGCGAAGATTCCCGCACCCCAGAAGATGCCCACGGGAATGAACCAGAACCAGTCGGCGTGGAACACCATGCCGAGCGCGAACGACATCGAGAGTGCAGCGACAGTGGCCGTGAACATCAGGATGAGAGCCATCGACGAGTAGGCCTGGCGGTCGCCGGGCGCGCCCTCGATGGCGTCGGGGCGGGCTCCTCCGAGCACGGCCAGGCTGGTGCGACGCAGGCGGCGACGGCGCGCGTTCGGTCTCTCGCCGGGCTCGGCGGCCGCGGCCTCGGCCGTTGCTGCGTCGTCCTCGGTGCCGGATGCGTCGGGCTGGCCTGACAGGGCGGGCTCGGCGGTCTGGGCGGTCTCGGCGGTCTCGGCGTCGATGTCCCGCTCGAACCAGGGCTGCTCCTGCTGCTCGAACGAGAGCTGTTCGGTCGGCGCTGTGTTCGTCGAGTCGTTCGACAGATCGACGGTCAACGCCTCGATCGGAACCGTCTCGGCTTCAGGGCGCTTGCGCGGCTTCGGGGTCTCGCTGAACCAGGGCTCCAGCTGGGGCCCGGTCGATTCGTCGTTCTCGCTCACGCCGAGTCCTTCCTGTCGAATGGTCAGCGGCAAGTATGCATGCACCGACCCTGAGCATCCGGTGAGCGTGCTCTCAATCAGCCCAGCGACGCGGGCCGCAGCCGCTGGCAGTGCGCGCAGAAATGCGAGCCGCGATTCATGAAGCTGTCGCGCTATGTCAGCCTGCTCCAGAGTAAAGTTCTCGCTGGCTTCCGGTCAGCCTTCGCTTTGCTCTACGCCCCCTCCCCCTGACTCGGGGTGAACAACCTCGCGAGGCCATGGCAGATCTTTAGTTAGCCCTCTCTAGAAGCACTATTTGACCCGTCCCTGGCTGTCGCCGCCGCATAGTCAAGCAGGTTCCTCGAAATGAATGCTTCGACGGTGACGGCCCCCGAATTGCGACGAAAGTTTGACTCGCGATCCTCACTACGAGACATTGCCGTCAAATCTATGGATTCTGCAGGGAGTTCGGCGTCGAGCACCGAGGCGAGTGAATCAACTTCTTCCAAGGAGTCGTACACAACCAATAAATCGAGATCAGCGAAGGAGCCGATAGAGGATATTAGGGAACCAAAGACGAGAATCTCGAGGTCCGGAAAACGTCGAGTAGCTCGAACAAGAACCTGCAGATCGTTCTTCGACTTCATCGATTGAGTTCGCCGAGCAAAGGTCCCCATCGCAGAACGCGACATCCCAATTCGAGTCCGACCTCAACGGCTTCCGCTGTTGGATGACTATTCGGATTGGTCGCCACATAAATGTCGAATGTTCCGTACCGTTGAATAGCGGAGCGAACAGAATGGGCGGTGGGCTGGTACTCGGAGCCGATAAACACGGTGAGCGACGGTAATTGATGTCGCTCTAGTAGAAGACGCTTGTCGTCGAGAATCTCAATCGCTTGGACAGCTCCATGCTGCCGAAGCCCTCGGAGCGCGAATTCGGTTTCTCTGTCTCTGTACTCTCCGGGATTTGACAGTCGAAGGGCTCGCATTCCATCGGCGACGCTCCCTATGGCTACAGAAGCTTCATGGCATCGAATAATCGCTTCACCCAGCAACCGCGCGCCCTTGGGCACGTTGACGACTACCTGCACATCCGGATGAGCCTCCAATAGTTGCCCTACCTCATCAACGCCGAGCGGGTCTTGATGGACGAATCCGATACGAACGGGCGGATCCTCCGTTCGTGTGATCACCATGGAGTACTGCTCGACCACAACATTCGAGACGAAATCAAGTCTTTCGAATGTGGGCTTCAGAAAGTCAATTTGATTAGTCGGCATATACGGAGTCCATTTCTGCTGGGTATCTCTCGGAGATGAAGCCCTGGTCGCCATGAACGTGTCGCCGCTCTAGGTCGCGCACGTGGATCCGATAAACTTCCACTACGGATTTCTCCTCAGCATTGAGAAGCGACCGGTTCGCATCGAGATAACGCAGTATTGTCCGATGATTCGGAATGATGACGTTGACGACGTCTTGTTTCCAGAGCGACGCATATTCGCTCTCGGGGTCGAACCGATAGTCGTTATCGGGACCGCGACGCGCATGAATCGTTCGGTTCTCCGCCTGGAGAACCTCAATTGCAACTCGCGCAGTTCCTCGGTTTGAGAAAGCGGAGATACCTAGGGCGGTTTCAATCTTGGAGACATGGGACGTCTTCCATTGCACCAAGAGCTGTTCGTCAAAATCTTCGGGGGCCCTGTCAATCGTCGTGTGGCAGTTTGCGCACAGCAACACAAGATTGCTCCATGCCCCGAGTTCTTCCGGACTTGCGCGAGTATCACCTCTTGGCCCCTCGGCACTCGCGGCAATAACGTGGGCGATCTCCCCGAAGTGCACAGTTCCGGCTTGGGGCAACTCCACGAACAGCGGTGCTAGACATACGGGGTTCTGACACCGACCTGCTGAATCCGCGAAAAGGCGATATCTCGTAGCTGTGTTCGGGTTGGCAGCACCGCGGCCACAGGTCATCTCCTCGCCCTTCGCGCACACGACGCCAACTCCGACATGTGAAGTACGGCGCGCATCCTTGGATCTCTGGTCGGACCCTTTAATTTATCGACTATTTTCATCAGCTTGGCTCATGACTGGAAGCCTCACTTCCGAATAACCTCGGCGCGGCCCCGCGTTCAAGCATTCCACGGTGGGTCGACTTCATCTAGCCGTCCAGTACGGCACGGGCACCGGGCAGCAACAATTTAGGGAAGTACGGCTCGGACATTGGCGGGCATAGCGGGCACAATCAAGTTGTGCTGACCGTTTATCTGGATCAAAACAAATGGATTGATCTGGCGCGTGCAGAAACTGGCCATCCGCAGGGCCTTGCTTTCCGCGACACGCTAATGGTCCTCAAGGACGCGGTCGACTCAGGACGCGTTCGATTCCCGCTGAGCGCGGCTCACTACTTCGAGACAGGCAAACATCCCAATCCGAGAAAGCGATCGGAGTTAGCCACCACGATGATGCGCCTCGCAGGGCCACTTCGCATCTCCCCACCTCACCAAATCGTGCCTTGGGAAATTCGCCGCGGTCTGATCAAGATATTTCACCTACCGGCTCCAGATCCCGCACTTCAAATGTTCGGGAACGGAGCAGCCCAAGCGTTCGCTAGTCACAATCTGCGCTATTTGCCTCCCAAAGAGTGGCATGAAATCTCTCTCCCTTCGAACATGAAGGATGAAATCCATAGCCGCGCCTCACGAGAATTTGAAACTCTGCTGCTCGCCGGCGCCACGCCTGCGGGAGCGCCCGACGCGATGCGCGTCGTGTTCCACGACATGAAGACGCTCACCGACGATAGGTTTGTTCAAGGACAACTACACGTGGCTGAAGCCATTCGACAGTATGGACGCCGCCACCTGGATGAGGTCATGCTCGCGACAGCGGTTGCAGACATTCATGATCCATTGACTCGTATCGGAGCTGAGTACGGCCTTACCTTCGAGGATATCGCCGCACGGATGACCGGCATTATTGACAGCATGCCTTCTCGCTGGGTCGAGATGAAGTTGCGTCGGCAGCGCCAGGCAAACCCTGAGAAGACCTGGGAGGGGAACGACCTCAATGATGTCGCTGCGCTCGCCATCGCCGTACCATACTGTGACCTCGTCGTGACGGAACGATCATGGTCAGCGATGCTCAACGACGCCAAAGTTCCAGATCGCTTCGGTCACCGTGTATCACGAAGCCTCCATGACCTGACGGATCTACTTCTCTCCGCCTAAATGATGAGACCTCTCTAAGACGATTTGTTCTCCAGAGTACTCGCCCGAATCTCACCCAACCGCGAACCTAGGTTATCGAAGGGCGTTGTGGTTCACATCGCGTCCGGTGAAGCGCAGCCTGGCAAACGTGAACTATTGAATATGATGCGCTCTTCCACTCATCGCCGTTGACGCTCTAGGGCAACGAAAGACCACAGCATCGCAGTGTGCATCGATAATTAGCGCAGCCGCTGGCAGTGCGCGCAGAAGTGCGAGCCGCGGTTCATGAAGCTCTCGCGCACGATCGGGCGTCCGCAACGGGGGCACGGCTCGCCCTGCCGACCGTAGGCGTTGAGGCTGTGCGAGAAGTAGCCTGACGCCCCGTTCACGTTCACGTACTGGGCGTCGAAGCTCGTGCCGCCCTCGGCGAGCGCCTTCTCGAGCACCAGTCGCACCTCGGCGAGCAGCAGCTTGGCCTTGGCGCGCGACAGCGACGACGCGGGCTGCTCGTAGTGGATGCGCGCAGCCCACAGCGACTCGTCGGCGTAGATGTTACCGATGCCGCTGATCAGGTTCTGATCGAGCATCGCCCTCTTGATGCCGGTGTTCTTGCGGGCGAGCGCGGCGAAGAAGACCGAGTCGCTGAACGCAGGATCGAGCGGGTCGCGGGCGATGTGCGACACCTGGCCAGGGAGGGAAGCGAGCTCGCTCCCCCGGCCGGCCGCGCGCCCGTCGGGCGTCGGTACGAGGCCGTCGACGGCCATCGAGCCGAAGATGCGCTGGTCGACGAAGTTCACCCAGAACTCGCCGTGCTCGGGATGCTCGATGTGCAGTCGGATGCGCAGCAGGCCGTCCTCCTCGACGCCCGGGGTGCGCAGCAGCACCTGTCCGCTCATGCCGAGGTGCGTGACGAGGGCATGTCCTCCGGCGTCTGTCGCATCGTCGAGCGGAAACCAGAGGAACTTGCCTCGGCGCACCGCCGACAGCATCCGGCGCCCCTCGAGCAGGTCGACGAACGCGCCCGCCACGGGGCTGTGCCGCTTGAGCGACCGCTGCTCGAAGACCTCGACGGCCGTGATGACCGCGCCGGAGACTGCTCTTTCGAGGCCCGCGCGAACGACCTCGACTTCGGGGAGTTCGGGCACGCTAGGCCGAGACCGCGTCGGTCGTCGGTGCGGCAGACAGGGCCGCGACGGCGTCGCGGGCGGCGGATGCCTCGGCCTGCTTCTTCGAGGGGCCGGTGCCGGATGCCTCGGCCACGACGACACCGGCGGCGCTCGTCACGCGCACGGTCGCCACGAACACCTTCTGGTGATCGGGCCCGGACTCCGTGAGTTCGTAGACGGGGGCGGCCAGGCCCTGTTGTCCCGCGACCTCCTGCAGCGACGTCTTCGGATCCATCGAGATGCGGAAGTGGCCCGGGGCCGTGGCCAGTGGCGCGACGAGCCTCAGCACGAGGGCGGTAGCCGCATCCGGACCCGCGCCCAGATAGCTGGCGCCGATCACGGCTTCCATCGTGTCGGCGAGGATCGAGGCCTTGTCTCGTCCACCCGTGAGCTCTTCGCCCCGGCCCAGCCGCACGAAACGGCCCAGCTGGATGCCGCGGGCGATCTCGGCGAGGGCGACCGTCGACACGAGGCTGGCGCGGCGCTTGGCCAGCTCGCCCTCCTCGAGGTCGGGGAATCGGTGGTAAAGCATGACCGTGACGGCCTGTCCCAAGATCGAGTCGCCGAGGAACTCCAGGCGCTCGTTCGTGGGGATGCCGCCGTGCTCGTAGGAGTACGAGCGGTGGGTCAGGGCGAGCTCCAGCAGATCGTCGGGAAGATCGATCTGCAGAGTCGCCAAAAGGAGCGACCCGTCGGTTTCATGTTCCGAAACCATCGAGGCACTCCTTGGTGACGCTTCTGATGTCGTTGCCGACAGCAGGAGTCTTAGATGTCTGCGACCTTGCGGCCCTTGTACTCCATGAACAGGGGGGTGCCTGCGGAGTCCTCGACGATCTTGGCGCGGTGCGGCAGGCTGTAGACAGTCTTGCCGTTCTCGATCGTCTTGACGAGGGTGGGGGCCGTAGCCTTCCACTGAGCGCGACGCATGCGGGTGGAAGCCCGCGACATCTTTCTCTTCGGAACAGCCATGATCTTCTCTTCTCTCTATCGTTCAGGTCACTCGGGTCGCGTGGACGCGTCGGTGTCTGCTTGGTCAGTCTGTGTGGAAGCTTCGAAGCCTGCGAGCGCAGCCCAGCGCGGATCGGTGATCTGCTGAGGTTCGCCATGCGGCTGATCGGCCAGCTTTTCACCCGTCTCCGGGTCGAGTCCTGGGCAATCCGGCCGACAGACCGGTTGGAACGGCAGTGAAAGTACCACCGCATCCCTGATCATCGGTTCGAGGTCGACGTGATCGTCGAGAACCGAATAATCAAAAGCTTCGTCAAGAGAATACGCGAAAACGTCTTGGAATTCGACTTCTACCGGCAGATGGATGTCGGTGAGGCAGCGACCGCAGACTCCGTCGGCCGTTCCGGAGACATGAACCGAGGCCAGGATGCCGTCGTGCAGGCCCTCGAGACGCAGGTCGACATCGAGGATCGAGTCGGCCTGAACGGCCACAAGGCCCTCGCCAAGCTTCTCGGGAACAACGATCTCGAGCTCGTGCTCGCGCATCTCGCCGGGACGGTGGATGAGGTCGTGCACCCCCACCGTGTAGGGCGTCTTCTTGAATTTGTTCACAACATTCGAGTCTACCCCCGCCTGCACGGCCCGGCCCCTCGGTCTCATACAGCCGCGGGCGGCCTACTCGACCAGCGCCAAGACGGTCTTGACATTGCCGAGCTTGGCTGGTTGGTTAGTTACATGAGTAACGAACCAACCAAGAGTGATCGTCATGGATGACTCCCGACCGATCTTCGTTCAGATCGCGGAGCTGATCGAGAACGACATCATCGCCGGCGCGCTGCCCGAAGAGACGCAGGTTCCGTCGACGAACGAGTTCGCCGCATTCCACCGCATCAACCCCGCAACCGCAGGCAAAGGAGTCAATGTGCTCGTCGACGACGGCATTCTCTACAAGAAGCGCGGCATCGGCATGTTCGTGGCGTCCGGCGCCCGCGATCGTCTGGTGGCCAAGCGCCGCGACCAGTTCCAGAACGAATTCATCGCGCCCCTGATCGTCGAGGCAGAGAAGCTCGGCATCGACAAGACGCAGGTGATCGACATGATCAGAAAGGAAGGCACCGCATGAGTGCAGTAGTCGAGGCATCCCACCTCACCCGACGATTCGGCGACACGACAGCCGTCGACGACATCAGCTTCAGTGTGCAGAAGAACACGATCCACGGTCTGCTCGGACGCAACGGAGCCGGCAAGACCACGCTGATGCAGCTGCTGACCGGCCAGGACTTCGCCACGCGCGGCGAGATCCGCGTCTTCGGCGAGAACCCGGTCGAGAACTCCGGCGTGCTGAGGAACGTGTGCTTCATCAAGGAGAGCCAGCGCTACCCCGACGAGTTCAAGCCCCGGCACGTCTTCACCAGCGCGCCCTGGTTCTTCCCCAACTGGGACGCCGCCTTCGCCGACCGACTGATCGCCGATTTCAGGCTTCCGCTGAACCGGCGCATCAAGAAGCTGTCGCGCGGCCAACTGTCGGCCATCGGTGTGATCGTCGGGCTCGCATCCCGCGCCCCGCTCACGTTCTTCGACGAGCCCTATTTAGGTCTGGATGCCGTGGCCCGGCAGATCTTCTACGACCGGCTCCTCGAGGACTACGGCGACCACCCCCGCACGGTCATCCTCTCAACCCACCTCATCGACGAGGTCAGCAACCTGCTCGAGCACGTTCTCGTGATCGACGAGGGAAAGCTGCTCATCGACGACGACGCGGAGACCCTCCGCGGCTCGGCCACCACCGTGGTCGGCACCCGACAGGGCGTCGACGCCTTCGTCGCCGACCGCGAGGTGCTGCACCGCGACGGCATCGGCGGACTCGCGTCGGTCACCGTCGGCCGACTCTCGCCGCGGGATCGCGCACGCGCCTCGGAGATGGGGCTCGAACTCTCGCCCGTGTCCCTGCAGCAGCTGGTCGTGCGCCTCACCGGCGACAACCAGACCGAGACAGTATTGGAGCAGAGCGCATGAGCACCGTCACTCGAACCGAACCGACAGAGCCGCTGGCCGACGGACACGACGCGGGCAGTCGCATCCTCTCGGTCGTTCGCCTGCACCTCGTGAACCGCTACAGCGTCTTCGCTGTGCCGTGGATGATCATGGGTGGCATCTTCATCGTCAACGTCACGATCTGGTGGATCATCTTCGCCTCGGTGACGAACGAGTCCGACAGGGCCGACGCGCGCGACGGCATCGCCTACTCCGGGGCGCTGTTCTACATCTTCGTGTACATGCTGGTGCTGGGCATCCAGGCAGTGGCCTACACCTTCCCGTTCGCGCTGGGCTTCAGCGTGACACGCCGCGACTTCTGGCTGGGCAGTGCGCTCACCTTCGTCGCCCTCTCGGCGGTCTACAGCGCGGGCCTCACCATCCTGGCCGCCATCGAGGTGGCGACCGACGGGTGGGGGCTCGGCGGCACGATGTTCGCCAGCTACTACTTCGGCGGCGCGGATGCGTCGTGGATCGAGCGATTCGGGCTCTACTTCGCGACGTATCTGTTCTTCTACTTCGTCGGCGCCGCGATCGCGACCATCTACCAGCGCTGGCGTAACAACGGCATGCTGGCGCTGTTCGGAACCCTCGGACTGGTGCTGATCGCCGGCATCGCGCTGGTGTCGTTCACGAACAGCTGGCCCGCGGTCGGTGCCTGGTTCGACTCGAACGGGCCGTCTGGCGTGATCGCGTGGAGCCTGGTGCCGACGGTAGTCGCCGCCGTCACGGGATACTTCATCCTGCGCAGGGCCACCCCGAAGAACTGACGACGACCGCTAGGCGGCCGGCGGGTTGCGGTGCTTGTTCGCCTCGACCACGGCGGCCGCCTCGGCGCGCAGCGCATCCACCACGGTGCGCACGGCAAGGCGCTCGGCGCGATCGGGCCGCATGAGAATAGCGATGTGGCGCTCGGCGACGACGCCCTGCAGGTTCTTAAGCACGATGCGGTCGCGGTAGGCGCCCGCGGCCGTGTAGCAGGGCAGCACGGCGACGCCGAGGCCGGCCGCCACGAGCGCCTCGGTGACGCGGGTGTCGCCGAAGCGCTGGAAGAAGTTCACCGGAACACCCGCGGCCTCGAAGATGTCGTTGAGCGTGCGTTCGAACGGGTAGCCCCAGGGCACGCCGATCCACTGCTCACCGATCAGGTCGCTCGGCACGAGGAAGTCCTTGTCGGCGAGGCGGTGCCCCGGAGGGAGCGCAATGTCGAGCGGCTCGGTCATGAGCGGGATGGCGAGGAGGTTCTTGTCGTTCCAGAAGGCCGCGGGCTTCGGCGAGTGGGCCAGAACGATGTCGAAGTCGCTGGTGAGCGAGGGAAAGCCCTCGGACTCCGGGTCGCGGTCTGAGCAGTGCACCGTGAGCCCGCCGGTCTCGGCCACGCGCTTGAGCATGCCCGGCAGCAGCATCTGTCCCGCCGTCGGGAACGTGGCGAGCGACACCGTGCCCGTGGGGTCGTTGCGGAACTCGTCCCACACCGCCTCGGCCTTCTCGAGCGCGATGGCGACATCGGTCGCACTGCGCGCCAGGGCCCGGCCGGCATCGGTCAACGCGATGCCACGACCGACCTTCTCGGTGAGCGGAAGACCCGCCTCGGACTCGAGTTTGCGCAGCTGTTGAGAGATGCCCGACGCGGTGCGATGGGTGGCCCTGGCCACCTCGGTGATGCTCCCCCGCTCGGCGAGTTCGCGCAACAGATTGAGTCGTCCGACGTCCATGATCAGCAGTCTAGATCACGGAAGCTGGACTACACAGTGAGCAAAGGACAATTCACTTGTGGTACATGGTTGCCGAGGCCAGAGTTGAGACAACATCACTCATCCCGGAAAGGACAGGAACCATGATCATCGCACTCGTCTCATTCTCTCTTCTCGCACTCGCAGGCGTCGCCGCCAGCATCGTGACCGTCGCTCGGGATGGCTACCGACCCCAGCCCACGCGCTGACACCGACGGTGCAGCGGCAGGCCAGGAGCCTCCGCTGCACCGACCGCGTCAGAGGCTCGAGAACGCCCGATCGTAGATGTCGAGCGCCTTGGCGACCTCGTCGTCGGTGACCACGCAGGGCGGCACGACGTGCAGCCTGTTGTCGGCGAAGAACGGCAGCAGCCCGAGCGAGAGCAGCGACTTCTTCAGCGCTGCGATCACCGCGGGAGCGACCGGCTCGCGCGTCTCCGGGTCGGCCACCAGGTCGAGCGCCCAGAAGACGCCGAGGCCCCGCACCTCTCCGATGATCGATGGATGCTTGGCCTGCAGCGCGCGCAGGCCCGGCCCGATGACATCGGCACCCACGCGCTTCGCATTGGCCACGATCCCCTCGCTCTCCATGGCGTCGAGCGCGCCGACGATCGAGGCCATCGCAAGCGGATGCCCGGAGTAGGTGAGCCCGCCGGGAAAGACCGAGTCGTCGAACGCCGCGGCGATCGACGGCGAGATGACGACGCCGCCCACGGGCACGTAGCCCGAGTTCACGCCCTTGGCGAAGGTGATGAGGTCGGGCACGACGATGTCGCCGTTCTCATCGGCGAGCGACTGGAAGGCGAACCAGTCGCCGGTGCGGCCGAAGCCCGCCATCACCTCGTCGAAGATCAGCACGATGCCGAACTCGTCGGCGAGCGCACGCACCCCCGCCAGGTAGCCGGGCGGCGGCACGAGCACTCCGGCCGTGCCCGGGATCGTCTCGATGAGGATCGCGGCGATCGACGACGCGCCCTCGCTCTGGATGACGCGGCGCAGGTGGTGCAGGGCCCGCTCGCCCTCTTGCGCGACACTGTCGCTCCAGAACTCCGAGCGATACGAGAAGGGGCCGAAGAAGTGCACGTGTCCGCGGGCGTACTCGTTCGGAACGCGGCGCCAGTCCCCCGTCGCGACCACGGCCGCGCCGGTGTTGCCGTGGTACGAGCGATACGTCGACAGCACCTTGTCGCGCCCCGTATAGAGCCGGGCCATGCGGATCGCGTTCTCGTTCGCATCCGCACCGCCGTTGGTGAAGAAGACCTTGCCGAAGCCGGAGCCGGCGCGATCGAGGATGCGCCTGGCCGCTTCGCCGCGGGCGAGGTTGGCGTGGGCGGGCGCGACGGTCGTGAGAACGTCGGCCTGGGCCTTGATCGCGTCGCGCACGGCCGGATGCTGGTGGCCGATGTTCACGTTGACGAGCTGGCTCGAGAAGTCGAGGAACTCGTTGCCGTCGTGGTCCCACACGAGCGTGCCCGACCCCCCGGCGATGACCATGGGATCGAGGGCGGCCTGCGCCGACCAGGAGTGGAACACGTAGGCCCGGTCGAGGTCGTACGCGCGCTTGCCGTCGTCTGATGTGGGAATCACGTGTGGTGCCTGTTCTTTCTGTGTTGCGTTCCCTGAGCCCGTCGAAGGGAAGCCCTTCGACAGGCTCCCTTCGACGGGCTCAGGAAACGATGGTAATGGTAAAGCTGGTGTTACTCGCCGCCCGCCTTGAGGGTGACCTCGATGGGCGTGAAGTCGGCGCCTTCGACGTCGACCCCTTCTTCTTTCAGCTCGTCGAGAGCCTTCGTGACGTAGTCGTTCGAGTAGGCGGTCGCCGGAGGCTCCTCGGAGATGACGGTGGCGCCGGTCTCGTTCTTGGTGCCCATGGCGATGTCGACCGTCTGCTTCCAGGCGTCTTCGTCGATCATGCCGATTCCGCCGGATGTCGACGGCCAGATCAGCTTGTTGACCTCGTTGGTCATCCACAGCTGGTGGCTCTCGCCGAGCGTGGAGCCGGCGGCGGTCACGATCTGCGCGGCCTCCTCGGGGTTGTCCTTCGCGTAGATCCAACCCTTGATCGAGGCCTTGATGAACTTGACGGTCTGGTCGGCGTAGGCGTCGTCGTCGGCGAGCTTGGCCGAGTCGGCCCAGATCGCATCCTGCAGCATGGCTGTGCCCTCGTCGTTCCAGTCGATGACGTTGAGGTCGTCGGGCGTGAAGAGTTCGCCCGTCGCCGGGTTCACCGACTCGAGCACCTGGGCGTACTCGTTGTAGGTCATGGCCTGCGCCGCATCGATGTCACCGGCGAGGAAGCCGTTCATGTCGAACGCCTGCTGCACGAGCGAGATGTCGTCGGTGGCGACTCCGGCCTTCTGCATGCCGGCGAAGAGTTCCCACTCGTTGCCGTAGCCCCAGCTGCCGACCTTCTTGCCGGCCAGGTCGGCCGCGGTCGTGATGTTCTTGTCCTTCATCGAGATCTGCGTGGTGGCGCTGCGCTCGAAGATCTGCGCAACGTCGGTGATCTCGGCACCCTGCTCGATGGAGCCGAGAACCTTCGGAACCCATGAGATGGCGTAGTCGGCGTCGCCGCCCGAGAGCACGTCCTGCGGAACGATGTCGGCGCCACCCTCGAGGATCGTCACGTCGAGCCCCTCGTCTTCGTAGTACCCCTGGTCGAGGGCGGCGTAGTAGCCCGCGAACTGCGCCTGGGCGAACCACTGCAGCTGAAGGGTCACCGGCGTGAGTTCTCCGCTCGCCGAATCGGTGGAATCGTCGGAGCCGCTCGAGCTGCAGCCTGCCAGCGCGAGCGCCGAGACGGCCGCGATGGCGCCGGTGACAATGAGGCGTTTGCTGTGTTTCATTGTTCCTCCTGTGTTGGTGCGGTGAATGGTGCTGAGGCCGCCGGGGTCGGCGGACGTCGTCAGGGGCCCGTCGACGGGGCCCGGTGCGGCGAGACGATCTTCTCGAGACCGAGGGTCACGACGTAGAAGACCAGGCCGAGGATGATCGCGCCGAGAACGTATGCATAGGCGAGCGAGTAGTTGCTCGAGGCCGCCGCCGAGGTGATCGACTTGCCGAGCCCTCCGATGGGACCGCCGAAGTACTCGCCGATGAGCGCGGAGATCACCGCGAGGCTCGAAGCGATCCGCAGCCCGATGAAGAGGAACGGAACGGCCCCCGGCAGGGTGACCGCCCGCGTGGCCTGCCACGACGAGGCGCCGTACGCCCGCATGAGATCGCGGTGCACCGGCCTGGCCTGGCGCAGGCCCCGCAGCGTGTTGAGGTACACGGGAATGAAGACCGCGAGCGCCGCGACGAGCTGCCTCGCCGTCTCTTTGTCTGCGCCGAACATCGTGTACAGCACGGGGGCGAGGGCGACGATCGGTATAACGGATGCCGCGGCGACCAGCGGGGCGCTCAGTTCGTCGGTGATCGGAAGCACGGTGGCGATGATCGCGGCGACGATGCCCACGATCGCGCCGATCAGCAGGCCGATGAGCGCGTTCGCCCCGGTGACGAGGCTCGACGTCCACACGCTCGACACGCTCGAGGAGAACTCGGTCGCGATCGACACGGGCGACGGCAGCACGAACGGCTTGATCTCGAGGGCTACCACGGCCAGCTGCCAGAGGGCGACGGCGAGCACACCCAGGAGCACGGGAGCGAGGATCGTGCGCGGCAGCGAGGCTGACTGCTTCATCGGATGTCGACCCCTCGCGCAGCCGGTGCCCCAGCGGACTCGCCGTGCAGGCTCTCGCGCACGGACACCACGGCCTCGAAGAAGCTGTCCGCCTCGCGCAGCCCCTCGTCGCGCCCCTCGGCGCGTCCCAGGTCGACGGCGATGACGTCTCGAATGCGACCCGGCCGGGGCGACATCACGACCACCCTGTTCGAGAGGAAGACCGCCTCGGGGATCGAGTGCGTGACGAAGACGACGGCGGCACCGGTCTCGGCGCAGATGCGCACGAGCTCGGTCTGCATGCGTTCGCGGGTCATCTCGTCGAGGGCGCCGAACGGCTCGTCCATCAGCAGCAGTCCCGGGCTCTCGGCGAGTGACCGGGCGATGGCGACCCTCTGCTGCATGCCGCCCGACAGCTGGTCTGGGTATTTGTCGGCGAAATCGGAGAGACCGACGAGGGCGAGCAGCTCCGACGAACGCGCCGCACGAGCGGCCCTGCCCACCTTGTGCAGCTCGAGCGGCAGCTCGATGTTGGCGCGAACGGTGCGCCACGGCAGCAGGCCCGCCTGCTGAAAGGCGATGCCGTAGGCCTGGTCGATGCGGGCCTGCCCGGCGGTCTTGCCGAACACCTCGATCGATCCGCTCGTGGGGGTGTCGAGGTCGGCGATGAGACGCAGCAGCGTCGACTTGCCGCATCCCGACGGTCCGATGAGCGACACGAACTCGCCCGGCGCGATCGTGAGGTCGACGGACTCGAGCGCCGTCACATCCGTGCCCTTGCGCGACGCGAAGACCTTGCTGACACCGGCGACGGAGACGGCCGGCGGCCGGGCGGATGCGATGGGCTGGCCCTGCGCTACGGGCTGGCCGGATGCTGTGGGTTCGGTGCTCATGCGGGGGTCTCTCCTCGACGGTAACGGGTGAGGGCGAGGCCGATCAGGGCCACCACCCCCGCGGCCAGGAGGCCGACGACGACGGCCCCGAAGATGGGCGCCCACGGCTTGGCGGGGTCTCCGCCGGCCGCCGCGGCGTACTCCACGATCATGCGGCCGATGCCGCCGCGCAGGCCGATGGAGACCTCGGCGACGACCGTGCCGATGACCGCGTTGGCGGCCGCGAGGCGCAGGGCGGGCAGGAGGTAGGGCACGCTGGCCGGCAGGCGGAGCCTGATGAGCGTCGCCCACCAGCCCACCGAGTAGGTGCGCATGAGTTCGACGTGGTTGACGTCGGGCGACTCCAGGCCACGGAGCGCCCCGATCGACACGGGGAAGAACGCGAGGTACGAGGCGATCAGCGCCACCGACATCCAGTTCTCCCAGCTGAACTCGCCGACCTCGATCTGCGAACCCCACCGCTTGACCAGCGGGGCGATGGCGATGAGCGGAACAGTCTGGCTGAGCACGATCCACGGGAGCAGCGCCGACTCGGCCGTGCGGAAGCGCTGCATCACGATCGCGAGCAGCATGCCCACGACCACGCCGACGAGCCAGCCCACCGCCGCAACGCCCAGGCTGAAGAACGACGCCTCGAGCACGGCCTGCCACATGAGCTCGTCATCACCCGCCGAGCGCACCGGGCGGAAGAGCCGGGCGACCATATCCCACACGTGCGGCATCGCGAGGTCGCTGGTGCGGGGAAGCACGGTGAGGTCGCCGATCATCACCCCGGTCGCCGGGCCGAGCGCCTTGTAGAGCTCCCAGACGGCGGCCAGCACGACGACCCCGAGCACCCCGAGGAGCACGCGGCGGGCGAGCGGCGAGCCGGTTCGGGTCATGCCTTGGCCGTGATGTGCTCTTTGAGCGCGGGGATCACCGTCTCGCCGTACACGCGGAGGGTCTCCTCCTTGTTGTCGTGCTGCAGGTAGCCGGCGAACTGGGTCACACCGATGTCCTTCAGCTTCTTCAGCTTCTCGATGTGGTCGTCGGCGGTGCCCAGCAGGCAGAAGCGGTCGACGATCTCATCGGGCACGAACGCCGTGTGGCTGTTGCCGGCGCGACCGTGCTCGTTGTAGTCGTAGCCCTCGCGGTCTTTGATGTAGTCGGTGAGCGCCGTCGGCACAGACGAGTCGGCCCCGTACTTCGACACGATGTCGGCCACGTGGTTGCCCACCATGCCGCCGAACCAGCGGCACTGGTCGCGCATGTGCTCCCAGTCGTCGCCGATGTACATCGGGGCGGCGACGCAGAAGGCGATCGAGTCGGGGTCGCGGCCCACATTCTCGGCAGCGGCACGCACCGTCTTGATCATCCACTCGGCGATGTCGAGGTCGGCGAGCTGCAGAATGAAGCCGTCTCCCACCTCGCCCGTGAGTTTCAACGCGAGCGGACCGTATGCGGCGACCCAGACATCCAGTTCGCTGCCGACGCTCCACGGGAACCGCAGCTCGGCGCCGTTGTACTCGACGGGCCGCGAGTTCGCCAGCTCGCGGATGACGTGAATCGACTCGCGCAGCGACTTGAGCGTCGTCGGGGCGCCGTTCGTGACGCGCACCGCCGAGTCGCCCCGGCCGATGCCCATGATGGTGCGGTTGCCGTACATCTCGTTGAGCGTGGCGTAGAGGGAGGCCGTCACGGTCCAGTCGCGCGTGGCCGGGTTCGTGACCATGGGGCCGACCTTCACACGATGGGTCTCGTTGAGGATCTGGCTGTAGATCACGTACGGCTCCTGCCACAGCAGGTGCGAGTCGAACGTCCACACGTATTCGAAGCCGTGCTGCTCTGCGAGCTTCGCGAGGTGCACCGTTCGAGAGGCGGGCGGGTTGGTCTGGAGTACTGCGCCGAATTCCATGCGTGGTCCTTTAGATGAGGTACTGCGAGAGGCCGCGTTTGATGAATCTGCCGTCGCCCTTGGCGCCGAGATACTGGTTGTCGTCGACCACGACCTTTCCGCGCGAGAGCACGGTGTCGACGTGGCCGTCGATCTCATAGCCCTCGTACGCGGAGTAGTCGAGGTTCATGTGGTGCGTCTTCTCGTAGCCGATCGACGTGTGCCCGTTGGGGTCGTAGACGAGGATGTCGGCGTCGGCACCGGGCTGGATGACGCCCTTCTTGCCGTACATGCCGAACATGCGCGCCGGCGTGGTCGACGTGATCTCGACCCAGCGTTCGAGCGAGATGTGGCCGTTGACGACGCCCTGGTAGAGCAGGTCCATGCGGTGCTCGACCGAGCCGATTCCGTTGGGGATCTTGGTGAAGTTGCCGATGCCGAGCTCCTTCTGGCCCTTCATGCAGAAGGGGCAGTGGTCGGTCGAGACCATCTGGATGTCGTTGGTGCGCAGCGCCTGCCACAGCTGGTCCTGGTGGTGCTCGTGCTTGGAGCGCAGCGGGGTGGAGCACACCCATTTGGCACCCTCGAAGCCCTCGGCTCCCAGGTTGTCTTCGAGCGACAGGTAGAGGTACTGCGGGCAGGTCTCGCCGTAGACGTTCTGGCCGTTGTCGCGGGCCGTGGCGATCTGGCCCACGGCCTGCTTCGCCGAGACGTGCACCACATAGAGCGGCGCGCCCGTGAGGTTGGCGAGCATGATCGCGCGGTGCGTGGCCTCCTCCTCCATCTGCCAAGGGCGCGAGACGCCGTGGTAGTAGGGCTCGGTGTAGCCGTCTTTTACGAGCTGCTGAGCGAACACGTCGATGGCCGACCCGTTCTCGGCGTGCATCATCGTCATGAGGCCGGTGGCCGCCGACTTCTGCATCGCTTGAAGGATCTGCCCGTCGTTGCTCAGGAACACGCCCGGGTAGGCCATGAAGAGCTTGAAGCTCGACACGCCCTCGTCGAGCAGGCCGTCCATCGCCCGCAACGACTCCTCGTTGACGTCTCCGATGATCTGGTGGAATCCGTAGTCGATGGCGCAGTTGCCGGCCGCCTTCTCATGCCACGCCGCCAGGCCATCCTGAACCCGTTCGCCATACGACTGGATGGCGAAGTCGACGATCGTCGTCGTGCCTCCCCAGGCCGCCGCCCGGGTTCCGGTCTCGAACGTGTCGGATGCCTCGGTGCCGCCGAACGGCATCTGCATGTGCGTGTGCGCGTCGATTCCGCCCGGGATCACGTACTTGCCGGTGGCGTCGATGACCGTGTCGACGGCGGAGGTGAGGTCGGTGCCGAGCAGCACCGAACCGGGTTCGAGCACGGCGGCGATCGTCTCGCCGTCGATGAGAACGTCTGCTCGGGCGCGACCGGTCGATGAGACGACCGTTCCCCCGGTGATCAGCGTCGTTGCCATGATGTCCCCTTTCCTTACGGTGCGACCGTCGCCAGGTAGGAGTCCGGGCGGCGATCGCGGTAGAACTGCCAGGAGTTGCGCACCTCGCGCAGCACCTCGAGGTCGAGGTCGCGCACGACGATCTCCTCAGTGTCGGTCGACGCGACGTCTCCGACGAAGTTGCCACGCGGGTCGACGAAGTACGAGCTGCCGTAGAAGGTCACGGCGTCGTCGCCGAACTCCTCGGTCTCGGTGCCGATGCGGTTGTTCGCGCCGATGTAGTACTGGTTCGCCGCCGCGGCGGCGGGCTGTTCGAGCTCCCACAGGCGGTTCGACAGGCCGGGCTTCGTGGCCGACGGGTTGAACACGATCTGCGCGCCGTTGAGGCCGAGCTCACGCCATCCCTCGGGGAAGTGGCGGTCGTAGCAGATGTACACGCCGACCTTGCCGACGGCCGTGTCGAAGACCGGGTAGCCGAGGTTGCCGGGGCGGAAGTAGAACTTCTCCCAGAACTGCTGCAGGTTCGGGATGTGGTGCTTGCGGTACTTGCCGAGCACGGTTCCGTCGGCGTCGACGACGACGGCCGTGTTGTAGAGAACGCCCGGCTGCTCCTCCTCGTAGATCGGCAGCACGATGACCATCGAGAGCTCCTTGGCGAGCGCCTGGAACCGCTGCACCGTCGGGCCGTCTGCGGCCTCGGCGTAGTCGTAGTACTTCGCATCCTGGGTGATGCCGAAGTAGGGCCCGTAGAACAGCTCCTGAAAGCAGATGACCTGCACGCCCTGGGCCGCCGCGTCGCGCACGAACTGCTCGTGCTTGGCGATCATCGATTCTTTGTCACCCGTCCATGTCGCCTGGGTGAGTGCTGCACGTACTACCGTCATTGCATCGTCCTCTCGCTGAAGCGTTCGAGCCGGGCGGAGCAGGGCTCCGTGCCAGCCGTGAGGAGGCGACGCAGCCACTGTGTGCTCAGGTCCCGTTTTGTTATTGTCGGGGTTGAACATTTCTCTTAGATTTCAGATTGTGACGTCGGCGTAAATAAGTCAAGAGTTCAGTCCATCGAGAAAGGACGGCCGCAGTGCTCGAGACCATCATCGATGCCGTCGAGGCGAAGACGCCCGAGGGAATCGCCTCCGCAATCTCGCGGCTCATCCGCGGGGGTGCGCTCCGCTCCGGAGAGCGGCTGCCGACAGTGCGCGATGTCGCCGCCGCCCTCGGGGTGAGCCCGGCCACGGTGAGCAACGCGTGGCAGGCCCTGTCGAAGGTGGGGCTCATCAACTCACGGGGCCGAGCCGGCAGCTACGTGCTCGAGGCGTCGACCGCCTGGATGCCGCCCCACTTCGGCGAGCTCGCGGGTTCGCACGTCGTCGCCCGACTCGACCTCTCCACCGGCACGCCCGACCCGCTCCTACTACCCGACCTCGCCCTCGCGCTCGGCCACGTTCCGACCCGTGCAGACACGGCGAGCTACCTCGACATGCGCGTGCTGCCCGACCTCGAGAGGCAGCTGCGCGCATCCTGGCCCTTCGTGCCGGCGAGCCTCACGATTCTCGACGGGGCACTGGATGCGATCAGCCGGTCCCTCGAGGCGATCGTGCGGTACGGCGACAGGGTCGTCGTCGAGGACCCCGGATTCCCGGCGTTTCTCGACCTGCTCGAGCAGCTCGGCGTGGAGGCGATCCCCGTGGCCATCGATTCGCAGGGCATGAGACCCGAGTTGCTGTCGGCCGCACTCGACCTGAATCCCGCGGCCATCATCATCCAGCCCCGGGCGCAGAACCCCACGGGGGTGTCGCTCACGGCCGAGCGTGCGCGCGAACTGGCGCGGGTCATCCGCTCGAAGTCTCACATCTGCGACCCGGTGATCATCGAGGACGACCACTCGGGCGAGATCACGACCGGGCCGGCGTTCAGCCTCGGAGAGTGGTTTCCGCACCGCACGCTGCACGTGCGCAGCTTCGCGAAGTCACACGGGCCCGACCTGCGCATCGGTGCCCTGGGCGGGCCGACCGCCATCATCGACCGGGTCATCGCGAAGCGCATCGTGGGCCCGGGCTGGACCTCGCGCATGCTGCAGACGATCCTCTACCAGCTGCTCACCGCGTCTCCCAGCGTCACCCAGATCTCCGAGGCGAGGCGGGTCTACCACGCGAGACAGCGCGCGCTCTCCGAGGCGCTCGTGCGAAATGGCGCCGACCACTCCCCCTCCGACGGCATCAACACCTGGCTGCGGGTCCGCGACGAAAAAGCCGCGATCCTGTCGCTGGCCGCATCGGGAATCAAGGTCGCCGCGGGCAGCTCGTTCTACGCGGTACCTCTCGCGGGCGAGCAGTTCATCCGCATCACGGCCGGCCGTGTGCGCGACGACTTCGACCAGATCGGCGCCCTTCTCGCCGCGGCGGCGCTCGCCGAGTAGCGCGCCGCAGGGCTCATCGGCTCGATGCGATGGCGACCTCGAGCGAGTCGAGCATCTCCGGCACGAGCGGATGCCGACCGCTCTCGTGGGCGGAGAGAAGGGCGACGGCATCGGCCGAGCGGCGCTCGGTGAACCACGACGCGATGCTGACTCCGTGATCGGGGCTCTCGATCACGCGCACCTCGTCGCCCGCCGCGACCTCGCCCGGGGTCACGACCCGGAGGTAGGCGCCGGGTCGGCCTTCCGCGGCGAAGCGCCTCACCCAGCCCCGCTCCCCCATGCGTCGGCCGAACGTGGCGCAGGGGGTTCGGGGGCAGGTCACTTCGAGAACGACCTCGGCCCCGAGCATCCATCGCTCGCCGATGACCGCGCCCGACACGTCGACCCCGCGGGTGCGCAGGTTCTCGCCGAACAGGCCGGCACCGATCTCGCGCCCCAGAATGCCGGACCAGTGCTCGGCATCCTCCGACGCGTAGGCGTAGACCGCCTTCGCGAGGCCTCCGTGATGCTTGCGGTCGGCCTGCACATCTGCGTAGAGGCCGTACTCGCCGATCCTCACGGGGCCCTCGACGGGCCTCTTGTCGATGGCGGTCGTGCCCACGGAGCCGCTGTCAGGTCGGAGCGCGTGAACACGGCACAGGGACTCGATCGAAGGCATGCCGACGATTATCCCACCGGGCGGGTCGGCACCTCGTCGATGAGGTGGGTGCCGCCATCGGGGATAAACTCGGCTCGTGAAGATCGCCGTACTCGCGGGAGGTGTCGGCGGGGCCAAGTTCCTGCGGGGACTCCGCCACCACCTGTCCATCGTCCACCCCGACGGCGAAGGCGGGCACACCGACGAGGTGAGCGCGATCGTCAACACCGGAGACGACGTGTGGCTCACCGGCCTCAAGGTGTGTCCCGACCTCGACTCGATCATGTACTCGCTCGCGGGCGCGAACGACGAGGTGCGCGGCTGGGGTCGGGCCGGCGAGTCCGAGAGGGTGAGCGCCGAACTCACCGCGTTCGGCGTGGGCTGGCCGTGGTTCACCCTCGGCGACCTCGACCTTGGAACGCACATCGCTCGATCGCACTTTCTGCGCGACGGTCTGACACTGACCGAGGCGACCCGTCGCATCCAGTCGCGTTGGCCGTCGATCGGCGTGCGCCTGCTGCCCGTGACGGATGCCGACGTGCCGACCTTCGTGTCGGTCACCGACGAGGGCGTCGATACCGAGATCCACTTCGAGGAGTGGTGGGTGAAGCACCGCGCCAACCTGCCCACGAGGGGCTTCGTGCAGCGCGGCATCGAGAACGCGAGCGTCACGCCCGAGGCGCGCGCCGCCATCCTCGACGCCGACGTCGTGCTGATCGCGCCGTCGAACCCGGTCGTCTCCATCGGAACGACCATCGACATCCCCGGCGTTCGCGAGGCCCTGGCCGAGACCGCAGCACCCGTCGTCGGCGTCTCCCCCATCATCGACGGCTCCGCCGTGCGTGGCATGGCCGCTGCCTGCCTCACGGCGATCGGCGTCGGCGTCACCGCCGAGGCTGTCGGCCTGCACTACGGCGCCAGGGCGAACGGCGGAATCCTCGACGCGTGGCTCGTCGACTCGACGGATGCGGGGGCTGTTCCCGCCCTGCACGGCGCGGGAATCCGCTCCAGGCCGGTGCCGCTCTGGATGCACGACGACGAGCTCAGCGGAGTGCTCGCCGCCGCGGCCCTGAAGACGGCGAGGGAACTCGGGGTCTAGGACAGACCGACCGCACGCTCTGCTGCGCGAGAGTGCTTATTCCGCGCCCGGCCTCTTGAACGCCGAGTGGTCGATCGCGCGTTGACGCTGCCTGAACCTCGGAGGGTCGAACGACAGAGGGGCTTCCCGCAACGCACTCTCTGCGGAGGACGCGGGGCCCGGGGCCTCCATGGTCACGGTCGTCGCTGATGGCTCCACGAGCGGGGCCTCCTCGGCCAACGAAGCGGCGCGCCTGGCGACGACGAGCATCGCCGCGCGAAAAGCCAGCGCTGCGACGATGGCGACCAGACCCGCGGTGACGGCGGCGGGCGCGACCGTATAGATCAACTGAGTGGCGACAAAGCCCGCACTATTGGGGCCTCCTCCCCCGAGACGACCTATCGCCCACGCAGAAGACGCGATGCCACCGACGATGAGCACGGCACCCAGAACCCAAAGCGCGATCTCGAAGGGGTTCACGCGGCTGTGGTGATTCATGCACTCACTCTCCCATGTCCGGGCCGCACCGCAAGCCATGCCCTGAGGGCGAGGGCGACGACGATCGCGATGAGCCCGGCGATCATCACCGACGGCGCGAGCACGAGGACCGTCTGGGTCAGAACGAAGTCGTACCGCTCGGTGCAGTTGCCCGCGTCGTCGCAGTAGTAGCCGCCGTTCGCCAGGGAGACCGCACTGTTGGCCCACTGGGTGCTCCACACCGCCGCTGCGACGGCGACCGCGCCGAAGATCCACAGGGCCACCTCGAACGGATTGACCCGCCGTGCGGAGACGCGATCATCGGGGTCCATGCCTCACACCCTCTCATCCGCCCGGCCTCCGCGGAAGCCATTGCGCTACTGCCCGAGCACAGCCCGGGCACGTGGGCCCAGCCCGAGTGAGCGTGCCGTCGCCAGGTCGTCGGCGGTGTCGATGTCGAGGCGCATCCGGTCGCCTCGGGCGAGCTCGAGCTCGACGTGCCCGGCCTCGCGATGCCGTCGGGCGGAGCCGAGTCCGAAGCGGGGAACGAGGTCGCGCGGAGAGAGGGCCGACAGCATGGTCGTTCCGGTTCCGTCTTTGTCGGTGAGCATGCCGAGAGGATGCGCGTTCGCGAGCTCGAGGGCCGCCGTCACGTCTCGGGGCCTGATCGCGGCGAGGTCGCTCATCAGGGCGGCGACGGGATGCCCCGGGTTCAGTTCCATGGCGGCGCGGACCCCCCGGGTGAAGGCGGCATTCAGGCCCGTGCCGGGATCACGTCGAACGAGGGCTCCCAGCGACTCGAACCGCTCGGAGACCTCGGCGCTCGTGACCACGATCACCCGGATGACCGGCAGGGCGGTACGCACGGCGTCGACGGCGTCGAGCGCGAGCGCCACCGCGAACTCGGCGCGGAGCGCCTCAGGGATCTCGGACTCGGCGAGGCCGCCGAGGAGTCTGCTCTTCGAGCCGGATGTGCCCTTGACGGGCATCACGACGACCCAGTCGCCCATGGCGCTCATCGCGTTCTCCGGCGCAGGCGCACGCGCGATGGCCGAGCCGATGCGCGGTGGCCGCGTCGCGCATCCGCGAGCCCGCGACTGTAGCCCTCTGTGAACCCCTGTGCGTGGGCCTCGTCGGAGCCGAGCCGGAACATGTCGTTCGCCGGATCGCGCACCAGGGCGCGGGCCGGGGTGTCGAGCGTCTCGACGACCAGCCGCTCGAGGCCACGCACGAGCGCCACCGGCATGCCGGTGGCCTTGCCCTTCACGAGGTCTGTCGCCGACGCGAGCTCGTCGCCCGTGGCCGCTTGTGTGACCGAGAGGGTCTGCCCGAACGTGTCGGTGCTGCCGCGCAGGTCGTCGATGACCAGCACTCCGGCCGCACCGATGGCCGCGTCGATCTGGCCCTCCCGCCATGCCCGACCGAGGGTGTCAGAGACCAGAACGCCCACACGCGCACCGGATGCCCGACGCACGGCCGCGCACAGGGCCCGGGCCGAGGCATCCGGGTCTTCGGGAAGCAGCAGGATCGTGCCGTCGGGCGTGTTGCTCGCGTCGACGCCGGCTGCGGCCTGCACGAGTCCCTGCCGGTTCTCGACGATGCGGGTGACACCACCGGGATGCGGGCGCGACGCGACGAGCCGCACGGTCTCGCGGGTGATCGCGTCTTCGCGATCGGCCGCAGCGATCACGCGACCCTCGGCCTTGGACACGATCTTCGATGTGACGACGAGGATGTCGCCGTCTTCGAGAGTCAGCTCCTGTGCTCGCAGCGACGACGCGATGAGCTGGGCGAGGTCGTCTCCCGGTGAGACCTCGGGGATGCCCTCGATGCCGATGATCCGGATCTCGGCGGCGTGGCGCCGAGACACTAGCGGTGCAGCTTCGGCAGCACGTCGCGGCCGAAGACCTCGATCCACTCCTTCTGGTTTCGGCCGACGTTGTGCAGGTACACGCGGTCGAAGCCGAGGTCGATGAAGCTCTGGATGTAGGCGCGGTGCACATCGGGGTCGCTCGAGATGACCAGACGGCCCTCGAAGTCTTCGGGGCGAACGAGCTTGGCCATCTGCTCGAGCTCGAACGGCGAGCGTATGTCGCCCTTCGGGAACTTCATTCCGCCGTTGGGCCACTCGGTCATGGCGTTGACCAGCGCGATCTCGTCGGTCTCGGCCCACGACATGTGCAGCTGCAGAACACGCGGCATCGTCGACGGGTCTTTACCTGCCTCGCGCGCACCTTCCTCGAACTTGGCGAAGAGGCCCTCGATCTTGGCGAGCGGCGCACCCACGGTGATGAGCCCGTCGACGTGGCGACCGGCCCTCTTCGCGGTGACCGGACCGGCCGTGGCGACGAGGATCTCGGGCGCGACCGGCGGCATCGTCCACAGACGGGTGGACTCGAGCTTGTAGAACTGGCCGGAGTGCTTCACGTCTTTGCCCGCGATCGACGCGGTGAAGAGCTTGTTGATGATCTCGATGGCCTCGAACATGCGGTTGATGCGCTCGGGGGCCTCGGGCCAGTAGCCGCCCACGATGTGCTCGTTGAGGGCCTCGCCCGAGCCGAGTCCGAGCCAGTGCCGACCCGGGTACATGGCGCCGAGGGTCGCGGATGCCTGGGCCACCATCGCGGGGTGCCAGCGGAACGTCGGGGCCGTGACTCCGGGGCCGAAGTCGCCCGTGGTGCGCTCGCCGAGGGCGGCGAGGACCTCCCAGACGAAAGCGCTCTGGCCCTGCTGCGGAACCCACGGTTGGAAGTGGTCGGCCGCCATCACACCCGTGAAGCCGTGCTGTTCGGCGAGCGCCGACAGGGCGACGGCCTCGGTGGGGTGGAACTGCTCGAGCATGGCGGCATAGCCGATGGAGAGATCAGACATGTCTCCATCTTCCCACTCGCGTGTGAAGAACAGGTTTCGACGGTGCCTTATTGGGTGTTCAAGAAGTCAGCCACGACGGTGGGCACGTACGGCGCCACGTCTCCGCCGAGCGACGACACCTGCCGCACGAGCGAACTCGACACGTGCGCGTGAGCCGGGTCTGGCAGCAGGAACACGGTCTCGACGCCGGCGAGGTTGCGGTTCACGATCGCCATGGGCGTCTCGTAGGCCACGTCGACCTGCGAACGGATTCCCTTGACGAGGGCACGCGCGCCCACGTCGGTGCAGTAGTCGACGAGCAGCCCGACGCTCCACGAGTTGACGACGATGTTGCGGGGCAGGCCCTCATCGAGGATGGCCTGCTCGATGAGGCGCACGCGCTGCGAGATGGGCAGGAGCGCCGTCTTCGCAGGGTTGTGCACGACCAGCACATGCACCTCGTCGAAGAGGCCGGCGGCGCGGGAGATGACATCGAGATGTCCGAGGGTGACGGGGTCGAACGACCCGGGGACGACGGCGACGCTGCTCATTGTTCGACCCTATCGTTCGATCACTGTGCCGTCAGTGACCTGCCACTGACGATTGAGCCGAACGGTCTCGAGCATGCGCCGGTCGTGAGTGACGAGCAGCAGCGTTCCCTCGTACGACTCGATGGCCTGCTCGAGCTGCTCGATCGCCACGAGATCGAGGTGGTTCGTGGGCTCGTCGAGCACGAGCAGGTTGACGCCGGTCGCCTGCAGCAGGGCGAGGCCGGCGCGGGTACGCTCCCCCGGCGAGAGCTCGTCGACGGGGCGCGAGACATGGTCGGCCTTCAGGCCGAACTTCGCCAGCAGCGTGCGCACCTCGGCGACAGGCCAGTCGGGCACCTGCGCCTCGAAGCTCGATGCCAGGGTGGCGTCGCCGGCGAGAACGGCCCGCGCCTGGTCGATCTCGCCGATCGCCACGCTCGCTCCGAGGCTCGCCATACCCTCGCTCGGTTGAGTGCGCCCGAGCAGCAGCCTCAGCAGAGTGGACTTGCCGGCGCCGTTCGGTCCGGTGATTCCGATCCTGTCGCCGGCGTCGACCTGCAGCGACACGGGCCCGAGTGTGAAGTCGCCCTGCTGCACGACGGCGCCGGACAGCGTGGAGACGACGGAGCTCGACCGCGGAGCAGAGCCGATCGTGAACTGCAGCTGCCACTCCTTGCGTGGCTCCTCCACCTCGTCGAGGCGGGCGATCCGGCTCTCCATCTGACGCACCTTCTGCGCCTGCTTCTCGCTCGACTCGACCGAGGCCTTGCGCCGGATCTTGTCGTTGTCGGGCGATTTCTTCATGGCGTTGCGCACGCCCTGGCTCGACCACTCGCGCTGGGTGCGGGCCCGCCCCACCAGGTCGGCCTTCTTCTCGGCGAACTCGTCGTACTCCTCACGGGCGTGCCGCTTCGCGGTCTCGCGCTCCTCGAGGAACGAGTCGTAGCCGCCTCCGTAGACGCGGTTCGTTCCCTGGGCCAAGTCGAGTTCGACGACCCGGGTGACGCTCGACGCGAGGAATGCCCGATCGTGACTCACCAGAACGACGCCGCCGCGCAGCCCTCGAATGAAGCCTTCGAGCCGCTCGAGCCCGTCGAGGTCGAGGTCGTTGGTGGGCTCGTCGAGTAACACGATGTCGAACCGCGAGAGCAGCAGCGCCGCGAGCCCGACGCGGGCAGCCTGTCCGCCCGACAGCGAGGTCATCAGCGCGTCGGAGGAGAGCGAGAGCCCGAGGTCGGCCAGAACCAAAGGAAGGCGGTCGTCGAGATCTGCGGCCCCGCTGGCGAGCCAGCGTTCCAGCGCCGCCGAATACACGTCGGCCGGATCGGGTGCGCCCGGTGCGACGCCCGCGGTATCTCCGAGCGCCTCGGCCGCCGCATCCATCTCTTGTGTCGCCACCGTGGTGCCGGTGCGCCGGCCGACGTACTCGGCCACCGTTTCGCCTGCGACCCGCTCGTGCTCCTGCGGCAGCCATCCGACGAACGCGTCGCCGGGCGCGAGGGTGACCGTGCCCTCGAGGGGTGCGTCGATGCCGGCGAGGATGCGCAGCAGGGTGGATTTGCCGGCCCCGTTGGCGCCCACGACGCCGACGATGTCGCCCGGAGCGACAGTGAGGTCGAGGGAAGAGAAGAGTGTGCGGTGGGCGTGGCCGCCGGCCAGGCCCTTGGCCACGAGTGTTGCGGTCATGACTCCATCGTCTCAGGAGTGCAGGCCGCGGGCGAGTTGGCCGGTCGCTGCGTGGTGCCCCCTCGCAACGGAATCGGTCTCATACCCCGTTAGTTGCATGACGTCCGATCGTGTTGCAGATAGGGCACCCTTCCGGGCATTTATCTTCGGTCGGGGTAAACGCGCATCCCAACGACGACGCGGACGCGGCATCCTGACCGACGGGGAGGTGCCCGGTGGCCGACTTTCGTGCACCGCCGTATGGCTCTCAACTTGCCCGTTTCCGCTGACCACAAGTTGGTCGCACTTCTGTGCGTGGGGCGGGCCACCAGAACCCAACGGGCTCCGAGACGCGCGGAGTTCGACGGGCCATTATGCTTCACGCATGGTTGCCAAATTGACGACACTTGGTTGGAGCCCGCTGCCAGGTGCGGTGCCCGAAACGGTCGAAACAGACACGGTCTACGTGATTCCAACCCGGAGCGCGGTGCCGGTAGGGAATGTCCTTGACGGGGAGCTGCGGTACACGGAGCAGGTTCGCTACCTCCCGAAGGCTGCTCGCGCTGCCGGCATCCCGGTCGAGTTCTCGATGGCCGAGGGGACCCGGAAGTACCTATCCGAGTACAGCATCGACCCTGAGACGTGGGCCCTGGGACTCGCGTGCCTCACGATGGCCAACGACTGGCTGATCGTAGTGGTGTCGCTATTCATAAGCGAGCGGGCCAAAGCGCAAGGCTGGACCGTCGAGGAGGCAGCGAAGCTTCCGCTGAAGCTGAAGGTGGCCGAGACAGAGACCGAGCTGAACTACGAGATCGAGGGTGAAGGAGCGGATGTGCTAGCCGCTCTACGCGAACTGAACACGTCCGCGAAAACACGGCAGCCGGGCGGCGGCCAAGAGCTTGGCTGACCGAAGCCTACGATTCAAGGCGCTGATCTTAGAGTGGGGACCCGTCCCACCCTCGGGCGGACCGGAGCGCCTGCGTTACCTCGCGCATCATGGACAGGAGTCACTAAGGGAGTTCGAAACCGAGTTCGAACGCGTGACAGCGGCCTTCGACGAGAACGCCTTGCTGATGCCGGTGATCGACTTCAAGCTGGTCCAAGCGGACGAAGGCGTGCGGCGCGCGATTCAGGTAAAAAAGCGCGACGAATGGGCGGAGTTCTTGCCGTCAGTCGACGCGGCGCTATTGGAGAAGGTGGAACCGCACGTCCGGAAGGCGGTTGCGTCGGCAACCGCGGCCCTTAATTTCCTTGAGGATCACGAGCTTCGAGAAGACGCCCATGTCGCGATCCACCAAGCGTCGTTTGTTCAGCGGGGGCTTCTTGGCTGCCCGATCGTCGTGCGCGATGACGAGTACTGGACGGCGTGCCCGGTGAACGTGTCGCACATTCGAATGGGGACCTCGGTCGGGATGGTCGCAGAGTTCGCTTGCTCCATCTGCGGGCGGATGGTCGAGGACTGCGATCACGTGATGGGGGAGCCCTATCGCCAGGTGGCCAAGCACCTCGACGGGCACTGCTCCATCTGCGAAGCACCTGAGTGCGAGCATGTCGTTGGTAGTTCCTATTTGGTAGTGGCGCAGGCACGGACCGTGAACGCGGTCATGCACGAGACCTCGTTTGTCGCCCGCCCCCGCTACCCGCAGGCGCGCATCACCGAACTAACACAGGACTATGGCGATGAGGGGGACGATCCTCGCTTCCGCGCTCTCGCCGACCGAGGCGCGCTTCACTGTGACGTCGACCTCGGACCGTGCGACGGCTTGAACGAAATGGCGATGGACCAATTCACGTCGTAAGTGCTACGACATACCGATCGATTGCGCAGGTCCCGCGACATGAAACGTGAAGACCGCGCGAGATTCGGAGCCGACGGCGACCAGTCCGACGCGCGACGCCCGTCGACCGGATAGAGTCCGTTCGATGATCGACTAACGGGCACGGACTGTCTGCCTGATTCAGACTGCCTCGCACCAAAACTGAAGCATTGCCCCGCCGTGGTAGACGTAGTGCAACCCGGTGAAACCGTGCCCGCCGACGAACTTGTGTCGCAACCCGCCCCCATCGCCATACTGATACAGCGCACTGAAGAGAGGCGCTCCATCCGCCCCGGCGACGTTGACATGTACTACATGCCCGTCCGGCGCATCGCCGACAAACGAGACCGACAGGTTCATCGCCGCATCAGCGTCGGATGCACCGGCCAGCCCAGGCCGTCGATCCGCTCCACCTCGACTCGGTCTCTCACCCATCCCTCTGTCGACGTGACGTCAGGCCTGTATTGGGTCGTGCAGGTGATAAATGGCGGCAGGTCGCTCGTCGACAACGGCGAAATCCGATCGGCCTGTCTCTGTTCCCGCACCTCGTCGTCCATCTGATAAACCTATGCCGCGTCCCCTCAATCCACCCGGAGTCTTGGTGATGGACCAGATGCCCCTGCTCACAACGAACGGCGGCCGATCTCGCCTAACCACTTACCTTGAAGGAGCTTGTCGGGGCAGCGCAGCTGGCCGTGTCCGCGCACGTGGAGTAGTCCCAATTGTCGATGCCCGCGTATGCCTTGCCCTTGGGGAAGTCTGCGGAACGGGTGAGGGACACTTCGAACGAGCCGTCGAGACTCTCTCGGTCGCACGGACCGTGACCAAGGGCTTACCCTCGCCGGCGCTCCCCCGCTCCCACCTGCCAGCCATCCGCAGGGACGGCGACGTCGCAGACGTCCTCCGACATGAGCGTGATTGACCCGGCGGGTGTCGCCGTGATCCGCGAGACCGTCATCCGGGGGACGCAGGAATCACTCGCGCCCACCGGTTCACCGCCACCGCTTCCTGATGCACAACCACAGACGAGCATGGCCGTCATGACCGTCGTACCGATAGCGAGATGGGGTCGTGTGCGCAAAGAACACAGACTAGCGATGCCCTCCGAACTCGGGATGGCGATCTAGAGCGCAGAGCGGGCGGCGCCCGTAAGACCGGTCGCCCATCGGGGCTCCTCAGTTTCATTCATGAGGCCAGGCCCGCGTCCCTCCGATAGAGCGGAAAAGGGCCCTCACGGTGCCCCATTCTGATCTGTGTCGATGATCCCTTCATGTCGAGTCGGCATGATTCGGATCATGCCGGACTACCTGGAAGCGGCACGGCGAAAGCATTTTCGGAGTGTTGTCCGCATGCAGCCGAGGTAGACCGCCAGACTCATCCCATGAGTCGCGCCCCCATATACGACGATCGCGACCGGACGGACTTCAGCCCACAGCGCAACGGCGAGACCTCATTTGCATTCTTCAACCGCGCGGGTGGCTCGCTGTGGAGACACAGCCGCGCGCTTCATCAAGAGTGGGCCGACCGCCTCAGCGACCGGGAGTACGCAGACATGCGAGCAGCTTTACGCTCGGACAACGCGCAGGCGCGGAGCGCATTCTTGGAGCTGTACTTGCACGAATGCCTGATCCGGGGAGGCTTCGAGGTCACCGTCCACCCCGAGCTTCCGCGTTCGACACGTCACCCGGACTTCCTCGCAAAGCGAGCCGGTACACACACCTACATTGAAGCAATCGCTCCCGGGACGTCGAAGTCAGAGCGATCCAGGGCTGCCCGGATGAATGATCTGCTGGCAGCACTAGATCAGGTCGGTGATGACAACTTCTTCTTAATGACGACCTCCGTCGTGCAGGCCAAGAACAGCGCGCCCGCTGCAAGCTTTAGGCAGGGTATCCGAGGTTGGCTCGACGGACTCGACCCTGACACGGTCGATGCGGAGGACTTGCCCGCCCGCACCTTCGAACAAGACGGCTGGAGCGTGACAGTCAAAGCAATGCCGATCCGCAAAGACAGGCGTGGCAAAGCCAGGCGCTCCATCGGAATCTACGCCCACTCCGAGGCTGAGTTCATCGACGATGGGGCGAAGCTCGTCAGTGCCCTCGAGTCCAAGGCGCGCAGGTACGGCGACCTCGATGCACCATTCGTGATCGCGGTCGGCACCAATTCATTCGATGACGACGAAGATGTGTTCAACGCCCTCTACGGCTCAGTGTCGTGGATGCTAGACGGACTCGGCCCAGGTGAGGAGATCACGACGCACGGCGTCCGCAATCCTGACGGCTACTTCGGATCACCGCGAGCTTGGAAGAATCGCCGGGTGTCGGCGGTCTTGATCGTCGATCAACTGCAACTCCACGACCCGACCCGTGCCGCCGTAGCGCTATGGCTCCACCCCGACCCGCTATACCCACTGTCGAGCATTCCAATGTTCCCCGGAGTTATTCGCGAGTGGAACGGCCAGAACACCGATAAGAGCCAAGCGCTCGAAGCTCGGTCACTGCTCGGGTTGGCAGACGAGTGGCCTCAAGGTCACCGCTGGCAAGCCGACTGACTCACGAGCTTCGCGGATCTCACGCTCGATCGACGGCGAAACCTCCACCGTGCAGTGCCCGTGACTGTGATCTGATACCAAGATCATCGCCGGCACACACTCAGCTCTTGACGAGGAACTCCGCCTCGACCTCGCGCAGCCGCCTGTCGAGCGCCTCGCGAATCGCCGGGTGCTGCACGAAGCCGGGGTCGTCGTCGATGATGAGCGACGCGGCCATGCGTGCGTCGAGGATGAGGTCGCCGTCGCTCGTGACGCGAAGCAGCCGCAGGCTCGATCGGCCGCCCGACTGGGCGCGGCCCAGCACGTTGCCCTCGCGGCGCAGTTCGAGGTCGACCTGCGCGAGCTCGAATCCGTCGAGCGTGGATGCGACGGCGTCGACCCGCTGTCGGGCAACACTTTCGAGCTCCGCGTTCGTGACGAGCAGGCACAGCCCCGGCACTCCCCCGCGCCCGACGCGACCCCGCAGCTGATGCAGTTGCGAGACGCCGAACCGTTCGGCATCCATCACGACCATGGTCGACGCGTTCGGCACGTCGACACCGACCTCGATCACCGTTGTGGCGACGATGATGTCGAGCGCGCCGTCGGCGAATGCGCGCATCACGGCCTCTTTCTCGTCGCTCGGCATGCGCCCGTGCAGCGACGCCACCCGCGCGCCCGCGAGCGCCGGGCTGGCCTTGACCAGGGCGGTGATCGCCTCCACGGATGCGACGGGTCGGCTCGGGCCCGCGGCCTCGGCCGCGTCGTCGACGGGCTCTTCGCCCGCCGGGTCTTCGGTGGCGGTCGCGTCGATGGCGGGGCAGACGACGAACGCCTGCCGGCCGAGCGCGAGCTCCTCGGCCATCCTGGTCCAGATGCGCGCGCTCCAGGTGGGCTTCTCGGCGAGCGGCACCACGAAGGTCTCGATGCCTTGGCGCCCGGCCGGGAGTTCGGCGATGGTCGACACGTCGAGGTCGCCGAAGACCGTCATCGCGACTGTGCGAGGAATCGGCGTGGCCGTGAGCACGAGCACGTGAGGAGGGGTGGCGCCCTTGCGGCGCAGGTCGTCGCGCTGGTCGACGCCGAAGCGGTGCTGTTCGTCGACGACCACCAGCCCGAGGTCGTAGAACGTGACCTTGTCGCCGAGCAGCGCGTGCGTGCCCACGACGATGCGCGCCTGCCCCGAGACCATGCGCAGCAGCGCCTTGCGGCGGTCGGCCGTGGGCATCTGACCCGTGTGCAGCGTGGGGACGAGCTCGGCGGCGAGGTCGGGGCCGAGCGAGCGCACGATCGAGCGCAGGTGCTGCGAGGCGAGCACCTCGGTGGGGGCGAGCAGCGCGGACTGCCCTCCGGAGTCGGCCGTGGCCAGCATGGCCCGCAGCGCGACGATGGTCTTTCCCGAGCCGACCTCGCCCTGAACGAGGCGGTTCATGGGTTCGTGCCGCGCCATGTCGTCGGCGATCTCGCGGCCCACCAGCTGCTGGTCGCCCGTGAGGGTGAAGGCCAGCTGCTTGTCGAACCTCTCGAGGTAGCCGCCGGGTTTGGGCACCCGCGGAATGGCCTCGTGCTGGTGGGCGAGGCGGCGCTGTTCGAGCAGCGCGGCCTGCAGCACGAACGCCTCGTGAAAGCGCAGGGCGTCGCGCGCCCGCTGCCAGTCGCCGGTCTTGGTGGGACGATGCACCAGTTCGAGCGCCTGCCTGTAGGAGAGGAGGCCCCGCTCATGGGCCACGTCGGCCGGCACCGGGTCGGGGATGTCGCCGAGGCCGTCGAGGATGAGCTCGACCGTCTTCGCGATCTGCCAGCTCGCGATGGCGGAGCTCGCGGGATAGATGGGAATCGGCTGCTCGAGCCATTTCGATGTGGCAGCCGCACCGTCTTTGAGCTGGATGTCGTCGAACATCTCGTAGTCGGGGTGCGCGAGCTGCAGTGCGCCCCGGTAGTCGGACACCTTGCCGGTGAAGATGCCGCGAGCGCCGACGGGCAGCTGGGCCTCGCGCCACGCCTGGTTGAAGAAGGTGAGGGTGAGGAACCCCTGGCCGTCGGAGATGCTGACCTCGAGGATCGACCCGTTGCGCGACTTCATGGTGCGCTTCTTGACGGTGCGCACCTCGGCCACGATCGTGACGTTCTCGCCGAGGGGCAGCTGGTCGAGCGCCGTGAGCTCGCCGCGCTTGACGTAGCGCCGGGGGTAGTGGCTGAGCAGATCACCCACGGTGACGATGCCCAGCGACTTGGCCAGGGGCGTCGCCGTCTTGCCGCCGAGGCTGCCAGAGGTGAGCTTGGCGTCGAGGATGCTGTCGCCGGGTGGCGAGACAGGGGCCGACGCGGTCATACGGCGATTCTAAGTGCGCCCGCCGACACGGATAGCATGCAGGCATGACGCGCATCATCTCCGGTTACGCAGGTTCCCGGCGCATTTCGGTGCCCAAGACGGGCACACGGCCGACGAGCGATCGAGTGCGCGAGGCGGTGTTCTCGGCCCTCGAGGCGCGCGACGTCCTGCCCGGATCGACGGTGCTCGACCTGTATGCCGGATCGGGCGCGCTCGGGCTCGAGGCCGCGAGCCGCGGCGCCGCGACGGTCGTGCTCGTGGAGAAGAATCCGGCGGCGGCGAAGGTGTGTCGGGAGAACGCGCGGCTGCTGCAGCAGGGCGCTCCGAAACCGGCTCCCCGCATCGACGTGCAGGCGAGCTCGGTGTCGAGCTACCTCGGCGCTTCTCCGGATCGCGGCATCGTCGACATCGTCTTCATCGACCCGCCCTATGAGCTGAGCGACGACGAGCTCGCGCAGAATCTCGAGGCGCTGGTCGGCCAGTTGTCACCCGACGCCGTCGTGGTCGTGGAGCGCAGTGCCCGCTCTCCGCAGCCCGTACTGCCGCCGGCACTCGAACTCGACCGCCGCAAGGACTACGGCGAGACGACCCTGTGGTGGATCTCCCTCGCCTGAGTTCGGGGCTAACTGAGGACACACCTCGACACCCCCAACGCTGCACCCGCGCCATCGCTGGGCACACGGTTACTGCGTGGCGCCTCTGTCCTCAGTTGGCGTTGCACGTTTCGGCCTCGACGCACGAACTCCGCTTTGACGTCCTCCGTCACCATTCCGTTCTCTGCAAACGCGGCGAGCGTCGGGACGACGCCGCGACGAGCATTACTGTATGGGCTCCCATCGACTGGCCGATCACGGTGATCGGCCCATACGATTCGAGCTCGATCAGCGCAACATCGTCTGCCACGAACGCGGCACGCGATGTGTCCGCCGGCGCAGGGCTCCGCGTCGTTATCGACTCGTCGCAGAGGCACCGTCCGGCGGGCGCTTAGGTGCTTTTGAGGCGACTCGAGCCACCGGAAGGTGCTTATGCGGCGAGTCGATCACGGGCACGGGAGAACAGGTCAGCCGGCGGCGCCGTCCCAGTCGGCGTAGGGGTCCCATCCGCCCGGGCGCTCGTAGGCCGCGCCTCCCACGGTCACGGAGTGCGCACCGCGAGCCCTCACCGCTCCGATCACGCGGAACCCCTCCGGCGCCCCGCCCGCGGGGAACGTGGCCAGCAGCGCGTGGTCTTCTCCCCCGGCGAGTACGAAGTCCGCGGCGCGACGCCCGACGACCGGGTCGATCGCGACGAGCGCGGCCGCCTCCCCGTCGATGGCGTCGGCATGCAGCTCGATCGTCACGCCGCTCGCATCTGCGATGCGTGACGCGTCGAGCACGAGCCCGTCCGAGACATCCAGCATCGCGGTCGCACCGGCTTCGGATGCGACGACACCCAGCCCGATCGGCGAGCGAGGCGCGACCTGTTCGCGCACCAAAGCCGGATGCTCGTGCCGCACCGCGCGGGCCCGTCGCGCATCGGGTTCCCGCCCGCCCTCGGCATCCGAGTCGGTGGAGCCGTCTCTGTACAGGAGCCAGACGCCGGCACCGGCCAGCCCCAGCGACCCGGCGACGGCGAGGTCGTCGCCCACCAATGCGCCGGAGCGCAGCACGGGGTTGCGCTGCTGCAAGTCTCCGATCGCGGTCACCGCGATGGTCAGCGCGGCCGATGTCGACAGGTCGCCGCCGACGACTCCGCAGCCCGGGGCGAGCTCGGCGCACGCATCGCGCATTCCGTCGGCGAACAGCTCGAGCGTGGCGACGGGGGTCTCCTGCGGAGCCGCGAGCGCCACGAGCAGCGCGGTCGGCACGGCTCCCATCGCCGCGACGTCGGCGAGGTTGGAGACCGCGGCCTTCCAGCCGAGCTCGTAGGGCGTCGACCAGGCCAGGCGGAAGTCGGGACCCTGCACCATCATGTCGGTGGTGAGAACGGTGCGCCCGTCGGATGCGGCCACGACGGCGGCATCGTCACCCGGGCCGAGCAGCTCGGCCCGCGCACGGGGCAGGCGACGCACGATCCGGCGCAGCGTCTCGCGCTCTCCGAGCCCGGCAACGGTCTCTCCGTGCTCCGACAGGGGATGCGGGCGCGAGGGCTGCTCAGCGAAGGGCTGCTCGAAGGTTTCTGTCACCGTTGAACGGTAGCCTGTGGGGGATGTCTCGACCACCTCTTTCACGCCGGCTCGCCACCCGCACAGCAGCTGTTCTCGCAGCCGGCCTCATGATCGTCGGCCTCAGCGCCTGCGCCCAGACCGTGTCGCTCGAGCCCGCCGAGTCCGCGGCCGACCCGGCCTGCGCCGACATCATCGTGAGCCTGCCGCTCGTGCTGCCGAGCGACGCCGACAATCAAGACATACGGCAGACCGATGCCCAGGCGACGGCCGCGTGGGGCTCGCCCGCGAGCATCCTGCTGCGCTGCGGCATTGCGCCTCAGGGGCCGACCACGGAGGAATGTCTCAACGTGAACGGCATCGATTGGGTGGTCGACGATTCGAAAGCGCCGAACTACCGGTTCGTCACCTACGGCCGGGTTCCCACCACCGAGGTGATCATCGACTACGACGTCGTCTCGGGCACGTCGACCCTCGTCGACCTCGGGCCGGCGATCTCCAAGATCCCGCAGACGAACAAGTGCCTCGGGGCAGAGGACACGCTCGATATTCCGACCGACGCTCCGTCGGCCGGCTGACACACCTCAGACGCTGACACACCACAGACAAGAGCACCGCATGACCGTGATCGACAACGCCATCTACGTCGATGGTGTTCGCACCGACAACCCCAAGACTCTCGACGAGACCTTCGAGCTGCTCACCGAGCGCAACGGTTTCGCCTGGATCGACCTCGACCAGCCCGACTCGGCCGAGCTGCAGGCCGTAGCCGACGAATTCGAGCTGCATCCCCTTGCCGTCGAAGACGCCCTGAACGGGCACCAGCGCGCCAAACTCGAGCGCTACGGCTCTACCTGGTTCGTTGTGCTGAGGCCCGCCCACTACCGCGACGACGTCGAGAAGGTCGATTTCGGCGAGGTGCACCTCTTCGTCGGGACCAACTTCGTCGTCACCGTGCGCCGCACGAATCACTGCGACCTCACCGCCGTGCGCGCCCGCCTCGAGGCGTCACCGGAGCTGCTTTCGCGCGGGCCGCAGTCGGTGCTCTACGCGATCCTCGACCGCGTGGTCGACGACTACGCACCGGTGGCCTCCGGTGTGGAGAACGACGTCGATGAGATCGAAGACGAGCTCTTCGACGGCCGCACGGGCTCGCTCTCCCGTCGCATCTACGAACTCTCCCGTGAGGTGATGATGTTCCAGCGCGCGACGCATCCTCTCGTCGACCTGGTCGGCGATCTGAAACACGACGCCGAAGAGCACGAGATCGATATCGAACTGGCACGCGGATTCCGCGATGTGCTCGACCACACGCACCGCATCGTCGACCGGGTCGACTCCTATCGATCGCTCCTCGAGAACGCCTTGAGCACGCATCTCGCCCTCGTCGGCCAGCTGCAGAACGACCAGGTCAAGAAGATCTCGTCGTGGGCCGCCATCCTGTTCGCTCCCACGCTCGTCGGTACCATCTACGGCATGAATTTCGACAACATGCCCGAGCTGCACTGGGCGTTCGGCTACCCCCTCGCCGTCCTGGCGATGATCGTCATGGGCGGCATCCTCTATACGGTGTTCCGCGCCAAGCGCTGGCTCTGAGCTCTCCCTCGGGCGCTCCAAGCCGAAACGATATAGTGAAACGATTCCTTTGAACTCTGAAGGCTCCGCCCCCGTTGTGAGGACACCATGACCGACGCCGCTCCCCTGCAGGCCCCGTCCGACAGCGTTCTGACGCTGACCGCACCCGAGCCCATCGCGCCCGTCGCGGCAACCTCGGCTCCCGCCATGGCGCCCAAGGTCGATCCGGCCGCACTGCCCGGGCTCGACGCGAAGGTCGACACGTACCTCGACACGCTCGTCACCACAGACACCCGCTCTCCTGCCTTCGCCGCGAAGGCCAACGACGTGCGCACCATGGGAGACGTCGACATCCGCCGTGCGGCCGACTCGTCGAACAGACTCCTCGCCACGCCGGTGAAGGCCCTGCAGTCGGGCGGCCTGTCCGAGAGCTCCAAGATCGGCTCCACTCTTCTCGAGCTGCGTCGAACCGTCGAAGACCTCGACCCCAGCGAGCAGAGCGTCGAGCGCAAGATCCTCGGCTTCATCCCCTTCGGTCGCAAGATCGCCGACTACTTCCGCAAGTACGAGAGCGCCCAGTCGCACCTGAACGCCATCATCAAGGCGCTCTACGACGGTCAAGACGAACTGCGCAAAGACAACGCCGCGCTCAACCTCGAGAAGCAGCATCTGTGGGAGACCATGCAGCGGCTGAACGAGTACATCTACGTGGCCGAGCGCCTCGATGTGAAGCTGTCAGCCAAGATCGCCGAGTTCGACACGACCGACCCCGACAAGGCGAAGGCTCTGCGCGAAGACGTGCTCTTCTACGTACGCCAGAAGCACCAAGACCTGTTGACGCAGCTGGCCGTCTCGATCCAGGGCTACCTGGCCATCGACGTGATCATCAAGAACAACCTCGAGCTCATCAAGGGCGTCGACCGCGCGACCACCACCACTGTCTCGGCCCTCCGTACGGCCGTGATCGTGGCCCAGGCCCTGGCCAACCAGAAGCTCGTGCTCGACCAGATCACGGCGCTGAACACCACGACGTCGAACATGATCGAGTCCACCTCGAAGATGCTGGCCGACCAGTCCGCCTCCATCCAGTCGCAGGCGGCGTCCGCCACGGTCGGACTCCCCCAGCTGCAGGCCGCGTTCGCCAACATCTACGCGACCATGGATTCGATCTCCGAGTTCAAGGTGCAGGCGCTCGACAGCATGGCGCAGACCATCGGAGTTCTCGAGACAGAGACCGAGAAGGCCAAGCCCTACATCGAGCGCGCGCGCCGCAGCGAGACGACCGAGGTCGCGAGCACGCTCGACCTCGACAAGCGCTGAGTCGACGGGTCGAGCACGACACGCAATGGGCTTCTGGCAGAACCTCCGCGACTCCGTGACGGGGCGAACTGCTGAGCGCGAATACGAGTTCGAACTGCCTCCGGCCCCTACGAGCGCCGACATCCTGTCGTCGATCGCCGACGTGCAGGCCGACACGGCGGGCAAGGTTCCGCCTATCGTGACGGCGCGCATCAATCGCATCGCCAACACCGTCGCCGTGATGGTTCCGCGACTCGACCAGCTCGGCGGCGGCAGCGCCCAGGCCCACACGGTGGTGTCCACCGCCACGAGCTACCTGCCCGAGGCGGTCGGCGGATACCTCCGGTTGCCCCGCGATTTCGCCGACCGGCGTGCCGTGTACAAAGGCAAGACCTCGCTGATGCTGCTCTGCGACCAGCTCGACCTGCTGGGCGCCACGCTCGACAAGATCTCGGATGCCGTCTCCCGCGCCGACGCCGCGGCTCTCGTCGCGCACGGCCAATTCCTTGCCGAGAAGTTCCAGACGTCGACCTCCCTGACCCTTCCGTCCGAACCCCTGAGCTGAGCGAAGACACCATGACATCTGCGGACTCGACCGAACTGCGCCAGGCCCTCGATGCCCTCGTCGCTGCGGCCAGCAACGCCGGCCTCGATGCCGCCGCGGCACGAGACGAAGGCGTGCGTATCTCCGCGGCCGTCGCCGAGTCGGCGATCGGCGCCTCGCTGCAGTGGGTCGACGCGACCGGCGCGGCAAGCGCCGACGACTTCTTCGAGGCCGCCTCGAGCGCGCGGCGATGGCGTGCCTCCCCCACCGATCTCCTGAGCAGCCTCGCCAGCGAGTCGCCGCAGCACGCGGGCGACTACGCCAAGGCGCTCACCGCGGTGATCGCCGCGGCCAGCGAACTCGGCGAACCGTCGATCGGTGTGCTCGGAGCTGCCTCCGCCACGGCGGCGGCGCAGCTGGCCGGCGCCCGCCAGGCTCCTTCCCTTCCGCCGATCTCGCGCACGGAGTCGACGCTGTTCCCCTCGACGACGCTGACCTCTGCCTCCGCGTACACGGCAGAGCAGTTCACTACGGAGCAGCCCGACTTCGCCCGTCCCGGAGACGCGACCATGGCTGAGCTCGCCCGTCGAGCAGGGCTCACTCCTGCGGAGACGGACCACAAATCCCCCACGGCCACGCAGCCGGCACCGGCTTCGACCCCACCCGCGGCCGCCGAGCGGGAGAAGCCCAAGAAGACGGTCGAAGAGCTGCTCGCCGAGCTCGACGGCTTAATCGGTCTCGACCGAGTCAAGCGCGAGATCCACAGGCAGACCCAACTGCTGCGCATCGATCAGCTGCGCACGGCGGCCGGTCTGACGACCCCCACCCTCACACGGCACCTCGTATTCCTGGGCAACCCCGGCACGGGCAAGACCACCGTCGCCCGTCTTGTCGCCGGCATCTACGCGGCCCTCGGCATCCTGTCGAAGGGCCACCTCGTCGAGGTCGACCGCTCCGAACTGGTGGGCGGCTACCTCGGCCAGACGGCCACGAAGACGAGCGAGGTGATCGCCGGCGCGATCGGCGGGGTGCTCTTCATCGACGAGGCCTACGGCCTGGCGCTCGACCAGTACGGCGCCGAGGCGATCACCACCATCGTCAAGGATATGGAGGATCACCGCGACGACCTCGTGGTGATCGTGGCCGGCTACCCGGAGCCGATGAAGGGCTTCATGGAGACGAACCCCGGGCTCGCGAGCCGCTTCTCCACCTCGATCACCTTCCAGGACTACAGCGACGCCGAGCTGCGCGACATCTTCGTGCGCCTTGCCGAGGCATCCGATTTCGAGGCCACACCGGAGGCTCTCGAGAGGTTCGAGCAGATCGTCTCGATCGAGCCCCGCGACGAGGGTTTCGGCAACGGCCGCTACGCCCGCAATCTGCTCGACAAGGCCATCGCCCGTCATGCCTGGAGGCTGCGCGACGTCGCCGAGCCGACGCTCGACGACCTGCGGCTGCTGGTCGCCGAAGACCTCAACGACTCGAACGACGGCGGTACGCCGGATGCCGACGGCACGTTTGAGGTCGACCCGATTCTCGTCGATGTGCCGCAGACTGATCAGACAGACGATTCCCCCTCAGACGACCGCGCAGAACCGACCACGTCGAAGGACACCGAATGAGCACGACCGCAGCCGCGCCCCCGCCGCCGGTTCCCCAGGCCTTTCCGCAGGCGAACGCCACGGCCCAGCCCGCGAACGCCGTGCAGCCGCAGGCCGCGCCATCCGCCCCCGCTCCCGCGAAGAAGACCCGGTCCACACCGGCCACGCTCCGTCTGCTGCTCGCCCTCTCGGTGCTCGCCAGCCTCGCGTTCGGCGTGGCCGGGTTCCAGACCGGCTCGTCGCAGGCCCGGGCCACGGCCGACGCGAGCGCCGAGGCCGCGCAGCTGATCGGCATCCAGTCTGTTCGCAATGACCTGGTGAGAGCCGACGCGATCGCGGCCAACGCGTTCCTGGTCGGCGGCCTCGAACCCGCTGACCAGCGCGCCGAATACGACGCGGCCATCGATGACGCCACCCAGTCGCTCACCACCCTCGCTGCCGACGACAAGGCGGGCGACACCGACTTCGCGCAGATCAACTCCGAGGTCGCGATCTACACCGGGCTCATCGAGCAGGCCCGGGCCAACAACCGCCAGGGCTTCCCCGTCGGCGCCGCGTATCTCTCGCAGGCCTCGGCGCTGCTGAACGACAGCACGCTGCCTCAACTCGAAGCGCTGGTGCTGGCGAGCGCAGACAGGGCCGCCGGCAGCTTCACCGCGACGACCGTGTCTCTGGTGTGGCTCGTCATCGCCCTGGTGGCCCTGGTCGCGCTCGTCTGGGTTCACCTCTGGATCACCCGCCGTTCCCACCGCTACCTCAACTGGCCGTTGCTCATCGCTGCCGTCGCCATGCTCGCGGTCGGCATCATCGGCGTGGTCACGTTCTCGAATACCGCCGGTGCCGCGATCGAGGCCCGACAGAACTCCTACGCCAAGACCCTCGCCATCTCGCAGGCCTACACCTCGGCCACCGAGGCCAAGTCGCTCGAGAGCTTCACGCTCATCAAGCGCGGTTCGGGTCAGACGCTCGAGGCCCAGGTTCAGACCGCCGTCGCCGACGCGCAGGCTCGACTCGACTCGAGCGGCAAGAACTACCTCATCAGCGACGACCTCGGCAACGGCTTCGACTCGTGGGTCGAGAAGCACCAGGAGATTCGCGACAGAGACGACGAAGGCAACTGGGACGAGGCCGTCAAGCTGGCGATCGATCAGGAGCCCGGCAGCGCCAACGCTGCGTTCGACTCCTTCAGCGAGGCAGCCCAAGACGACATCGAGTCGAGCTCCGCGGCCACGCAGAACGCCCTCGACGGCGGTGGCGCACTCGCGTCGCTGCTCGGCTGGATCTTCCTCGCGACCGGCCTCGTCGCCGCCGTGCTCTCCTGGCGCGGCGTCTCCCTTCGACTCAAGGAGTACCGATGAGCGCCATCCGTTCACGCACGGCTCGCATCGGGCTCATCGCCGCACTCGTGGGCACGTTGGCGCTCACCGCCTGCTCTCCGCGCTCGGGCAGCGACGACCTGGGGCTCACCCCCACGCCGACGCCCACCGAGACGACGCCGAGCGCGCCGGCACCCGCCTCGACCTGCGAGAACGTGCCCGGCGAGGTTCAGCCCTCGTACTCGCCGATCTCGCCGGACTCGATTCCCTCGGGCAGCACGATGGAGACCATCAGGAACAACGGTGTCCTCCGCGTGGGTGTCTCAGCCGACACCCTGCTCATGGGTGCGCGCGACCCCCTCACCGGACAGATCGAGGGCTTCGACATCGACGTGCTGCACGAGATCTCGCGCGCCATCTTCGGCGACCCGAACAAACTGCAGTTCAAGGTCATCACCTCTGCCCAGCGCCTCGAGGTGCTCACTCCCGACGCCGCCGGCAACACGCAGGTCGACATCGTCGCCCGCACGATGACCATCAACTGCGCCCGCTGGGAGACCATCGCGTTCTCGACCGAGTACTACGGTGCAGGCCAGAAGGTGCTCGTCGCCAGCGACTCGGATGCCACGTCGATGGAAGCCCTCGAAACCAAGGGTGACCAGAAGGTCTGTGCACCGGCCAGCACCACGACCCTCACGCGCCTCGAAGACGAGTTCCCCGGCGTCGAGGCTGTGTCGGCCGCAACGCACACCGAGTGCCTCGTGCTGTTCCAGCAGGGCAAGGTGGATGCGATCACGGGCGACGACACGATTCTCGCCGGATTCGCGGACCAGGACCCGTACGCCAAGGTCGTCGGCGACGCGTTCAGCGACGAGCCCTACGGACTCGGCATGCCGAAAGACAAGGTCGACCTGGTGCAGTTCGTGAACGGCGTGCTCGACCGCATGCGCAGCGACGGCACCTGGACGAGCCTCTACGACAAGTGGCTCGGCGTGCTCGGCCCGGCACCGGCCCCGCCCGCTCCCGTCTACGGGCGCTGATCTACGCCTCGCAGCACCCGACACACCCGCACCACGAGCAGCCGAGAGGAGCAGCGATGACGATGACCACCAACGACAGCACACCGCTCGCTCCCGGGCGCCTCGGCGAGGCAATAGACCCCGGCGAACTGCTCACCTACCTCACCGGCCTCGGCGAGTGGGTCGACCGCCAGCGCAAAGAGCTCGATCGGCTCGGAGCCGCCGCGCTCGCCTCCGAGCAGCCCGATTCCTACACCTCCGACATCGTTCTCGCCGAGACGCTCTGGGAGGCCACGCGCAAACGCCGCGAAAGCCTCGAGAGCGTGTGGGACAGTGGCCGCGTCGACACGGTCGCGCGCCAGAAGATGTCCCAGCTCATCTGGGGCCGACTCGACTCCGGCGGCGGAGCAGAGCTCGTCTCCCTCGTCGAAGCCGTGCGCCTCGCCGACGCCCTCGTCTCGCAGCTCACGACGCGGCTCAGCCTCGACCCGCGCGCGGCGGGCACCACCGCACGCATCGTGGGCCTGCGCGCCGAACTCGAGCGGTCTCGCGACTTGGCGGCATCCGACCCCGAGGCCGCGCAGCGGGTCTCGACCCTGCGCAACCGACTCGAGGCGCTCGCCGAGAAGGCCGGCCGCGGCGCCGATGTGACAGGACCGCTCGGCCAGCTCGTGCACGACTCCGCGCGGCTGGAGCGCGACCTCATCGTCGCCAGTTCGCAGAAGCGCGACCTGGCCCGGGATGCGCGCAAGGCCGCAGACGACGCAGCTGCGGCAGAGCGGCGCGAGCCCGTGCTGCGCGCCCTGGCCGAGCGGTGCCGCCGCGAGATCGTCGATCCCCCGCGCCTCGCGATCCCCAACGTCTCGAAGCTCGGACCCGTGCCGCAGACGCGAGCGGCCCTCGACGCATGGACCTCTCGCCTCGCGCTCGTGAACCGCGCGTTCGAGGCCGTCGAAGACGCCTACGCCGGCCAGCTCCGCGAGCGCGCCGAGCTGCGCTACCGCCTGTCGGGCTATCACGCGAAGGCCGAGAGCTCCGGCCGTTCCGCCTCGCCCACGGTCGCCGCCGGATACATCGAGGCCAAGCAGGCCGTCGACGCCACGCCCTGCGACCTGAGGCTCGCCCGCTTCTACGTCGAGCAGTACCAATTTCTCACCCGTGACCTGCCGCCGGCATCCGCGCCGCGCACAGGCCAGGAAGGACGCTACACGTCATGACCGATGTACAGCATTGCCAACAGCCCGGCTGCACGGGCGTGATCGAAGACGGGTACTGCAACGTCTGCGGTTCGCCCGCATCGCCCACTCCCCTTCCGCCTGCCTCGGGCACCGGCACGGCCGCCGCGGCGTCGCCGTCGGCGAAGCTGGGCACCGGTTTCGCGGCGGGCCCGCAGACCGGGGCGGGGCCGGATGCCGACTTCGCGCAGGCCGGCTCGACCCGCACGGGCCGCACGTCGTCGTCGCGGCTGGCCACGGCCGCACTGGGCTCGGCGCGCACCGCGGCGACCGGATCGAAGGCCACGCGTCGCTTCGGCACCACGTCGACGCGCCTGCGCGGTCCGCGGCTGGGCGCCGGGCTCACCACCGTTCCCACGGAGCCGCCGACCGATCCGCTGAAGGCCGTCATGGCCGTGGCCGAGCTTCCCGAATCCAAGCGATTCTGCTCGAACTGCGGCAAGCCGGTGGGTCGCGGCCGCGACGACAAGCCCGGCCGCACCGAGGGCTTCTGCCCGAACTGCCGCACCCCGTTCTCGTTCACCCCTCAGCTCAAGCCCGGCGACGTCGTCGGCGGGCAGTACGAGGTCGTCGGCTGCCTCGCCTTCGGTGGACTCGGCTGGATCTACCTGGCCCGCGACCAGAACGTGTCCGGCCGCTGGGTCGTGCTGAAGGGTCTGCTCAACTCGGGCGATCCGGATGCCTATGCCGCGGCGATCACGGAGCGCCAGTTCCTCGCCGAGGTCGAGCACCCGCTTATCGTCGAGATCTACAACTTCGTGATGTTCAACGGCGCCGGCTACATCGTGATGGAGTACGTGGGCGGTCCGTCGCTCAAGGTGATCCTCAAAGACCGCATGAAGGCGAACAACGGGGTCGTCGACCCGCTGCCCGTCGACCAGGCCCTCGCCTACGTGCTCGAGATCCTGCCCGCCTTCCAGTACCTTCACGACATCAACCTGCTGTTCTGCGACTTCAAGCCCGACAACATGATCCAGGTCGGCGACACCGTGAAGCTGATCGACCTCGGCGGAGTGCGCCGTGTCGACGACCAGACCTCGGCGATCTTCGGCACCGTCGGGTTCCAGGCGCCCGAGGTTCCCGACCTGGGCCCCTCCGTCGCATCCGACGTCTACACGATCGGCCGCACCCTCGCCACGCTGGTGCTCGACTTCCGCGGCAACCAGAGCACCTTCGTATCGTCGCTGCCGGATGTCGCGGACACCCCCGTCTTCCAGAAGTACGACTCGTTCTACCGCCTGCTCGCCAAGGCGTGCGCGTTCGATCCGTCGGACCGCTTCGCCTCGGTCGACGAGCTGCGCGCCCAGTTGCTGGGCGTGCTGCGCGAGGTCGTGGCCACCGACCGCGGGCCGGGCCACCCCGCGCTGCACTCCGCGGCATCCGTTCTCTTCGAGGCGCCGGTCGCCGACATCGTGGATCGCCCCCTTCCCTGGGACGCGCTCCCCGGCCTCAAGGTCGACGAGTCGGACCCCGCGCGCAGCTGGCTCGCCGGCGTCAACATGGAGGACCCGGCCGCCCGCCTGATCGCGCTCGAGTCCGCGCCGAACGTCACCGTCGAGATCCGTCTCGCCCGGGCTCGGGCGGCGATCGAGTCGGGCAACTTCCCGGCCGTGGACGCGGTCATGAGCGAGATCCTCACGGAGGACCCGTGGGAGTGGCGCGCGGTGTGGCTCGCGGGCCTCGCCGAGTTGGCGAAGGGCGATGCGCGGTCGGCCCGCGCCTCGTTCAACACCGTCTACGGCCAGGTTCCCGGTGAGCTCGCGCCGAAGCTCGCCCTTGCCGCGGCCTGTGAGGCCAGCGGCGAGCCCGAGATCGCCGAGAGCCTCTACATCATCTGTGCACGCTCCGACGCGAACTACACCGCCGCCGCGGCATTCGGGCTCGCCCGAATCCGTGAGCAGTTCGGCGACCTCGACGGGGCGCTCAAGGCGCTCGACCTCGTCACGCCCACCCGCAGCTCATATGTCGACGCCCGCCGTCGCCGCGCAGAGCTGCTGGCCACGTCGAACCGCGGGCTGCCGTCGCTGGCCGCCGCGCTCGACAGTGTCGCCACGGTCTCGATCGATTCACGGTCGCGGGTCGAACTCACGGCGAGCGTCCTCGCATCCGCCCTGGCCGTCGTGCGCGATCAGGGGCCGTCCACCGATGCGCGAGTCGGAGGCATTCCGGCCCAGGAGGGTCCGCTGCGCGACGGTCTCGAACGGGCCTACCGCGAGCTCGCGAGCCTCACCGAGAACCCGGCGGAGCGCGTGCACCTCGTCGACGAGGCCAACAGCGTTCGCCGTTGGACCCTGTCGTGAGCGACGCCCCCGACGAGAACGACGAGATCGACGAGATCGCCGAGACGTCGCCGCCCATCGCTCCCACATCGCCTCAGCCGGAGTCCGCTCCGACGAGCTCGGACGAGGCTCCGGCCCCTGCCCCAGCAGAGCCCCCTGCCGAGGCTCCGGTCGCCGCGGCGCTCATCGTCTGCCCCGCCTGCGCCACCGTCAACGACCCCGACGCGAAGTTCTGCGAGGAGTGCGGCACCCAGCTCGGCGAACTGGTCGAGGTGAGCGCAGACCCCGACGCCGCCGAGGGCGCGCAGGCCGAACCCGACGAGGCCACGTCCTCCACCGCGGCTCCGCGGCGGGCGTGCGTCTACTGCGGCGGCAGCATCGCCGACGACGGATACTGCGAGCTGTGCGGCAAGCCGGCCCAGAGCGAGCGCGACCACTGGCAGGAGGCCCCCGCGGCCTGGGTCGGCGGGGTATGCGACCGCGGCATCCGACACGAGATCAACGAAGACGCGATGGCGCTGGCGGCAGACCCGCAGGTCGGCGAGTTCGCGGTGCTGGTCGTCTGCGACGGCGTCTCATCGACGCCCGGCTCCGACAAGGCGAGCCTCGCAGCAGCGCGAGCCGCCACAGCCATCCTCGAAGCGGGTCGTCTGACAGACCTGGCCGACGGCCACGACGACGAGTACGCGCAGGCTCGATGGTCGGGCCGCATGCTGGAGGCCGGCGAACGCGCGAGCGCCGCGATCTACGAGGCGATCGGCGAGCTGGCGGCACGAACCAATCCGCCATCGTGCACGTTCTCCGCCGCCGTCATCGATGGTCCCCTCGTCGTGGTCGGCCAGGTCGGCGACAGCCGGGTCTACTGGATCGCCGACGAGGGAAAGTCGCGACAGCTCACCACCGACGACTCCTGGTCTCAGGAGATGATGGCCCACGGCATGTCGCGCCAGCAGGCCGAGAGCGCCCCGCAGGCGCACTCGATCACCCGATGGCTCGGCGCCGACTCCCCCGACGAGGTGCCCCATGTGGTCCCCACGTATCCCACGGGTGCCGGCTGGATCCTCGTCTGCTCCGACGGACTGTGGAACTACTGCTCAGACGCCGACGACCTCTCCGAACTCGTGCATCGGGTCGTCGGGTCGGTCGGCACCAACCCCGTGCAGGTCGCGTCGGCACTCGTCGACTGGGCCAACGAGCAGGGCGGACAGGACAACATCACCGCCGCGCTCGCTCGATTCGATAGCGTTGTACCTACACCGGCCCAGCCGGCCTGATCTGTGACAGATAGAGGAGTCTCCCATGGCAGAGTTCACCGCCAGCGTTTTCCAGAATGAATTCCTCTCAGACGGGGCCACAGACGTTCACGCCATCGTGACCGTCACGGTCTCCGGCGCGGGCCAGGCGGGCCAGGGTCAGGGCATGGCGGCAGGCGAGATCATCATCGTCGACACCTCGGGCTCGATGACCGGCGAGAACCTGGGCGCGGCCAAGCACGCTGCCTCCGTGGCTGTCGACCAGATTCTCGACGGCACCTGGTTCGCCGTGATCTCGGGCACCGATACGGCAGCCCGCGCGTTCCCCTACCCGAACGCACGGCTCCCCATGGTTCAGATGGAGCCGGGCGCGCGCGCAGCAGCCAAGCAGGCGATCGCCGCCTTCCAGCCCTCGGGCGGAACGGCGATGGGAACCTGGCTGACGTTGGCCCGCGAACTCTTCCAGGCGACCCCGCAGGCCACGCAGCGCCACGCGATCCTTCTGACAGACGGCAAGAACGAGCACGAGTCGGCGCAGGCGCTCAGCCAGGCCATCTACAACGCCACCGGAGTCTTCCAGTGCGACGCCCGCGGCGTCGGTTCTCGCTGGCAGGTCGACGAGCTGCGCCAGATCGCCACGGCGCTGCTCGGCACCGTCGACCTCATCGCCAAGCCGGCCGACATGGCCGCGGACTTCGAGAGCATCATCAAGCAGTCGATGGGCCGCGGCGTGGCCTCGGCCGATCTGCGGGTGTGGGCACCCCAGGGCTCCGAGGTGCTGTTCGTGCGCCAAGTGGCACCCACCGTCGAAGACCTCACCACGCGCAAGACGATGGTGAATCCGCTCACGGGGTCGTACCCCACAGGCTCGTGGGGTGACGAGTCGCGCGACTACCACGTGGCCGTTCGGGTCGCCTCGAAGCCGGTCGGCTCGGAGCAGCTCGCCGCGCGGGTTCAACTCACCGTGCGCGACGAGGTCGTCGCATCCGGTCTCGTGAAGGCGCGCTGGTCGAACGACGACGCGCTGACGGCGCGCATCGATCCGGCCGTGGCGCACTACACGGGCCAGACCGAGCTCGCCTCCGCCATCCAAGACGGCCTCGCGGCCAAGGCCGCTGGCGACGCCGCGACCGCCACCGTCAAGCTCGGCCGCGCGGTGCAGCTCGCCGCAGAGACCGGCAACGACGAGGCCACCGCCAAGCTGCGCAAGGTCGTGGAGATCGACGACGCGAACGAGGGCACCGTGAGGCTGCGGCGCGACGTCGCGAAGCTCGACGAGATGGCCCTCGACACCGCCTCGACGAAGACGACGCGGGTGCGCAAATGACCCTCTGCCCCAACGGACACTCGTCGGAATCGACCGACTACTGCGACGTCTGCGGAACACCGATGGCCGCGGCTGCGCCCGCTCCGGCAGCGCCCGTGGCCGCCTCCGCATCGACTCCGTCGTCGGGCTCGGGCTCGGGTGAGCCGATCACGTGCCCGAACTGCTCGTTCCCGAACCTGCCCGACGCACTGTTTTGCGAGAACTGCGGATACGACTTCACCACGGGCTCCCTGCCCGAGCCCGATCCCGACGCGCCGGGATTCGCAGCCCCGCTCACGGCTCCGGCACCCGTGCCGAACGCACCGGCTGTCGTTCCCGTCATCGCCCCGGTGTCGAGTCTCGATATCGAGGAGAACGATCTAGGCAAGCACGAGGCGAGCAACGATCCCGGTTATGTCGAGGCTCCCGCCATCGAGGGCCAGCCCACGGTCGAGCCCGCCGGAGCGGCCTCTCCCGAGCCCGAGGCCGCAACCGGCCCCGTCTCCTCGCCTCCGGCTGCGTCGACCATCGAGGGCGACACCGTGTGGGTCGCCGAGGTCTGGATCGACCCCGAGTGGTACGCGGCGCAGAAGTCCGACGACCCGCTGCCGTCGGGCGGCCTCCCCGAGATCGTCGTGCTGAAGCAGAGCAGCCTCCTGGTGGGGCGCACCTCGGTCTCCCGCGACATCCACCCGCAGATCGACTGCGGCTCAGATAGCGGCGTATCCAGGCGGCACTGCCAGCTCAACACCGACGGGCAGCGCTGGTGGGTCGAAGACCTGCAGTCGTCGAACGGCACCTTCGTGGGAGCAGCCGGCGAAGAGCTGCCGACCGACGCCATCCAGCCCGGGCAGCGGCGCGAGGTGCACGACGGCGATCGCATCTTCGTCGGTGCCTGGACGCGTCTGGTGATCCGCAAGGCCCTGCCGGGCGAGGCGTAGGCGCCCCGTTCCCTGAGCTTGTCGAAGGGGCCTGTCGAGGGCCCTTCGACAAGCTCAGGGAACGAGCGCTCAGGGAACGACCGTTCAGGCCGCGGCTGGCAGCGCCAGGTCGATGAGCTCGTCGATGAGCTGCGGGTAGCTCAGGCCCGACGCGATCCAGCATGCCGGGAACATCGAAATCGGGGTGAAGCCGGGCATCGTGTTGAGCTCGTTGACGACGAAGCCGTTCTCGGTGAGGAAGAAGTCGACGCGGGCGAGTCCGGCCCCGCCGATGGCCTCGAACGCCGTTGCCGCGATGCTCTGCATCGTGGCGAGCTCCTCGTCGCTCATCGGAGCCGGGCACACGAGCTCGATGCCCGGAGCGTCGAGGTACTTCGCGTCGAAGTCGTAGAAGGCCCTGTCTGTCATCACGACCTCGCCCGCCACCGATACCCGAGTGGGACCGCCGTCGCGACCCTCGAGCACGCCGCACTCGACCTCGCGGCCCACGATGCCCTCTTCGATCAGAACCTTATTGTCTTCGGCGAGAGCGATCTCCATCGCCTCGGCGAGTTGCGACCAGTCCGTGACACGGCTGACGCCGACAGACGAGCCGGCTCGGGCGGGCTTGACGAAGGCCGGAAGCCCGAGGCTGGAGGCACGCTCCGCGACGGCCGACGGAGCATTCGCCCATTCACGAGCGGTCACCGTCGTCCACGGAGCGACATCGATGCCGGCCTGCAGCAGAACGGTCTTGGTGAAGTGCTTGTCCATGCCGAGGGCCGAGGCGAGAACGCCCGATCCCACGAACGGCAGCCCGAGCAGTTCGAGCATGCCCTGAACCGTGCCGTCTTCTCCGAAGCGTCCGTGCAGAATCGGGAACACGACATCCACCTCGCCGAGGCTGCGCGAGCTGCCGTCGGCGAGCTCGACGGTCAGCGTGCGGTCGCCTGCCTTGTCGGGCCAGCGGATGCGTGTGCCGTTGTCGCGCACACGGGGCATGGCCTCTGCGTCGATCGCGAACTTGGCGGGGTCGTCGTCTTCGAGAACGAACGATCCCTCGCCGGTGATGCCGATGGGAATGACCTCGAACCGGTCGCGGTCAATCGCGTGAAGAACCCCGCCCGCCGTCGCGCAGCTGATGGAGTGCTCGCTTGAACGACCCCCAAAAAGCAGAGCCACCACTGTTTTTCCGGCCATCGATAGTCCTTTCGCCCTGCGGCTCGTCCGAGTCCGTCGTCAGGTGGGGAGCTATGTCCCGGGGATTCAGCGTACCGGCCAGCACCTCGCTGACCTGTTTCACGATGGGCATGTCCACTCCTTTGGCAGCCGCAAGCTCGAGGATCGGCGCGACCGAGGCGAGGCCCTCGGCGGTCTGCTGCATGCTCTTCACTACGTCGGCGAAGCTGTATCCCTGGCCGAGAAGTCGGCCGGCCGTATTGTTGCGCGACAGCGAGGAGCTGCTGGTGGCGATGAGGTCGCCGAGCCCGGCCAGACCCGAGAGCGTGTCGGGGTGGGCTCCATACGCCACGGCGAAGTCGGTCATCTCGGCGAGGCCGCGGGTGATGATCGAGGCCTTCGTGTTCTCGCCGTAGCCCACGCCGTCGACGATGCCGATGGCCACCGCGATGAGGTTCTTGAGCACGCCGCCGAACTCGGTGCCGATGACGTCGGTGTTCACGAACGACCTGAAGTAGCGGTTGCTCGCCACCATCGCGACGCGCTGCGCGGTCTCGAGGCTCTGCGACGAGATCACGGCCGCCGTGGGCTGCTCCTTGGCGATCTCGAGCGCGAGGTTGGGTCCGGATGCGACGGCGATGCGATCGCGATCGATCTCCAGTCCCAGCTCGATCACCTCGCTCATGCGCAGGCCGGACTTCTTCTCCACGCCCTTCATGAGGCTGATCACGAGGGCGTCGCTCGGCAGGAGGGGCCGGATCGCGGCGAGGTTCTCGCGCAGGCTCTGGCTGGGGATCGAGACGAACACCATCTCGGCACCCGCGAGGGCATCGGCGAGGCTCGACGTGGCCGTGACCGCCAGCGGAAGGTTGATGCCGGGGAGGTAGTCGCTGTTGCGCTTGGCCTCGCTGATCTCGCGTGCGAGTTCGGGGCGCCGCGCCCACAGGGTCACGTCGCTGCCGCCGTCGGCGAGGATCTTGGCGAAGGTCGTGCCCCAGCTTCCTGCGCCGAGCACGGTCACGCGGCGACGGGGAGGGACGACCGCCACGGGCCTGGTCCTACTCAAAACGACCGGTCTCCTTCTGGTTGTGCGCGGCGGGATTCCACCGTTCCACGGGGGCGGTCTCTCCGCGCAGCCCTTCGAGCAGTGCGGTGATGTCGGCCATCACGAGTTCGGTCGCGGCCGTCAGCAGAGCCGAGTTGATCGGCTTGCCACGGAATTCGTCGAGGTCGACGGGATCGCCGAACGCGACCTTGATGGTCTTGCGGGGAAAGAGGCTGATCTTGTTGGAGTAACGCCCCATGACGGCCTGAGTGCCCCAGTGGGCGGCAGGAATGAGAGGCAGGTTCTGCTCCAGCGCCATGCGCACCGCGCCGGTCTTGCCCTTCATGGGCCAGATCTGCGGATCGCGGGTCAGCGTTCCCTCGGGGTAGATGATGACGGCGTTGCCCTTGTCGGCCAGCTCGTGGGCGGCCTTCAGCGGCTCGCTGCCTCGAACGGATCCGGCCCTCTCGACAGGGATCTGGCCGGTGCCGCGCAGCACCGCCCCGACGACGGGCACCCGGAAAAGGGAGGCCTTCGCCAGAAAGCGGGGGGCCCGTCCGAGCTTCCAGATCGACCAGCCCATGATGACCGGGTCGATGTTGCTGTAGTGGTTCGGCGAGAGCACGAACGCGCCAGTGCGGGGCAGCTTCTGCGGGTCGGTGAACTCGATCTTCGCGATGCTCGACAGAAAGGGCACGAGCACCACGGCCAGTGCTCGAAAACCGATGGTCTTCTCAGACGGCTGGCCTGCCACGCTCACACCTCGAAGGAGAAGTCAGCTCCGAGCTTCTCGAGCTTGGCCACGAAGTCTCCGTAGCCACGACCGATGAGCCCCACGTTGCTGACGGTCGACCTGCCGTCGGCGGTCAGGGCTGCGATGAGGTGGCTGAAGCCGCCGCGCAGGTCGGGAACGACGATCTCGCTGCCGTGCAGCTTCGTGGGACCGGTGATGACAGCGGCCTGCTCGAGCGGACGACGAGGAACGCGTCGCTCGCCCCCCTCGAGTCCATGCTTGTGCACCTGGATGTTGGCGCCCATCTCGACGAGGGCGTCGGTGAACCCGAAGCGGTCTTCGTAGACGGTCTCGTGCACGATCGACGTGCCGATGGCCTGGGTCAGCGCGATGATGAGCGGCTGCTGCCAGTCGGTCATGAAGCCGGGGTGCACGTCGGTCTCGATGACCACGGGCTTGAGGTCGCCGCCCGGGTGGTAGAACCGGATGCCGTCTTCTTCGATGTCGAACGCGCCGCCGATCTTACGGAAGACGTTGAGGAACGTCATCATGTCCTGCTGCTTAGCGCCCTTGCAGGTGATGTCTCCGCCGGTAGCCAGAGCGGCCGAGGCCCAGCTGGCGGCCTCGTTGCGGTCGAACAGCGCGCGGTGGTCGTAGCCCTTGAGGCTGTCGACACCCTCGATGAGGATCACGCGGTTGGGCTCGACCGAGATGATCGCGCCCATCTTCTGCAGAACCGCGATGAGGTCCATGATCTCGGGCTCGATGGCCGCGTTCTTGAGCTCGGTGGTGCCCTTCACCCGCACGGCCGTGAGCAGGACCTGCTCGGTCGCTCCGACGCTCGGGTAGGCGAACTCGATCTTGGCGCCGTGCAGCCCGTTGGGGGCGGAGATGTCGATTCCGCTCGGAAGCTTGTCGACGACGGCGCCGAACTTGCGCAGGGCGTCGAGGTGGAAGTCGATCGGCCGATCACCGATGCGGCAGCCGCCGAGGTCGGGGATGAACGCGTGGCCGAGACGGTGCAGCAGGGGCCCGCAGAACAGGATGGGGATACGGCTCGATCCCGACAGCGCGTCGATCTCGGCGCTGTTGGCGCTGGCCACGTTGCTGGGGTCGAAGATCAGGATGCCGGTCTCGGCACTGCCCGAGATCGTGACGCCGTGCGCTTCGAGAAGGCTGGCGACCACGTGCACGTCGGAGATGTCGGGCACGTCGCGCAGGATGCTCTTGGTGTCGCCGAGGAGCGACGCCACCATCGCTTTCGTCACGAGGTTCTTGGCCCCGCGCACGTCGATGGTGCCGCGCAAGGGGCGACCGCCGTTGATCACGATCGTGTCGCTCGGAAGTCCGACCCTGCGTGCTGCCATTTGTGCGTCCTGAAGAAGTGAATTCACTGATGTAACCGCCTGTACTGCTGTTATTTAACGGGGAGAGTCTTCGGACGCCAGCCTTCGCGGCGGCCCTCGAACTCCGTGATTCGCGCTTCGTCGCGCAGGGTGAGCCCGATGTCGTCGAGGCCTTCGAGAAGCCTCCATCGAGTGTAATCATCGATCTCGAACGGCACGGTGAGCGCCCCCGCGGTCACCGTTTTCGCCGGCAGATCGACCGTGACCTCGAGACCGGGCTGGGCGTCGATCAACGCCCAGATCTTCTCGATGTCTGCTTCTGCGAGCTGGGCCGCGAGCAGCCCCTGCTTGCCCGAGTTGCCCCGGAAGATGTCGCCGAATCGCGCACTGAGCACGGCCTTGAAACCGTAGTCTCGCAGCGCCCAGACGGCGTGCTCACGAGACGAGCCCGTTCCGAAGTCGGGTCCGGCGACGAGCACGGATCCCGTCTTGTAGGGCTCCTGGTTGAGCACGAACTCCGGGTCTTGACGCCAGCCGTAGAAGAGAGCGTCTTCGAAGCCGGTCTTGGTCACCCGCTTGAGGAACACGGCGGGGATGATCTGGTCGGTGTCGATGTTCGACCGCTCGAGCGGAACGGCGACTCCGGTGATGACGGATACCTTCTCCATTACAGAACCCTCCCGTTCCCTGAGCCTGCGTTCCCTGAGCCCGTCGAAGGTCCCGCATCCACCAGCCTCGCGTCGTCGACGGCGAGATCCCACGGACTCGACAGCGTTCCGCGAACGGCGGTGGCCGCAGCGACGAGGGGCGACACGAGGTGCGTGCGCCCGCCCTTGCCCTGGCGACCCTCGAAGTTGCGGTTCGAGGTCGAGGCGCAGCGCTCGCCCGGAGCGAGCTGGTCGGGGTTCATGCCGAGGCACATCGAGCAGCCGGCGAAGCGCCAGTCGGCACCGAAGTCTTTGAACACCTTGTCGAGCCCCTCGGCCTCGGCCTCGATGCGCACGCGCGCCGAGCCCGGAACGACCATGACGCGCACGTTCTCGGCCTTTGTGCGCCCACGCACGATGTCGGCGGCGGCGCGCAGGTCTTCGATGCGCGAGTTGGTGCACGAGCCGATGAAGACCGTGTCGACCGCGATCTCCTTCATCGGAGTTCCTGCGTCGAGGGCCATGTACTCGAGCGCACGCTCGGCGGCGGCCCGCTCGTTGGGGTCGATGATGGTGGCGGGGTCGGGCACCGGCTGCGAGAGCGAGACGCCCTGGCCGGGGTTGGTGCCCCAGGTGACGAACGGCTCGAGCTCGTTCGCGTCGAGGAAGACCTCGGCGTCGAAGACGGCATCGTCGTCTGTGCGCAGTGTCTTCCAGTACTCGACGGCGGCGTCCCAGTCGTCGCCCTCGGGGGCGTGCGGACGGCCTTTGAGGTACTCGAACGTGGTCTCGTCGGGCGCGACCATGCCGGCGCGTGCGCCCGCCTCGATCGACATGTTGCAGATCGTCATGCGCCCCTCCATCGAGAGGGACCGGATTGCGGAGCCACGGTACTCGAGAACGTAGCCCTGGCCACCGCCCGTGGAGATCTTGGCGATCACGGCAAGGATGATGTCCTTCGCCGTGACTCCCGGGCGCAGTTCGCCCTCGACCGTGATGGCCATCGTCTTGAACGCCTTGAGCGGCAGCGTCTGCGTGGCCATGACGTGCTCGACCTCGCTGGTGCCGATGCCGAACGCCATCGCCCCGAACGCTCCGTGCGTGCTCGTGTGCGAGTCGCCGCACACCACGGTGATGCCGGGCATGGTGAGGCCGAGCTGGGGTCCGACGACGTGCACGATGCCCTGCTCGACGTCGCCGAGCGAGTGCAGCCGGATGCCGAATTCCTTGGCATTTCGACGCAGCGTCTCGATCTGCGTGCGGCTGGTCAGGTCGGCGATGGGCCTGTCGATGCCCGCAGTGGGGGTGTTGTGGTCTTCGGTCGCGATGGTGAGGTCGGGCCGACGCACGGGGCGACCTGCTACACGCAGTCCGTCGAACGCCTGGGGGCTCGTGACCTCGTGCACCAGGTGCAGGTCGATGTAGATGAGGTCGGGGGTGCCGTCTTCGCCCTTGACGACCAGATGATCCTCCCAGACCTTCTCGGCCAGGGTCTTGCCGCGTTTCACGACGGGTGCTTCTGCATTGCTCATGAGTGATGCCTTCTCTTACGAATCTGCTTGCGAGAGCCCATGACACACTCCGCGACGAGGTGAGGCCTTAGAACGAGGACTCGTCGCGGCAACCAAGAAGAAGTCGACCAGACAGCATCCGTCTAGGGTAACACCCGCGATCCTCCCGGGCATTCCCGACGGATACGGTCAGGCGCGCGGCGCGCCGCCCGTATCGGACTTCTCGTCGACGGCGTCGACGGGAGCGTCGACGACCCGCGTCGGAGCCGTGCCCGCCGGACCGGCGACCGGCGCACCCGCCGGTGCGGCATCCGATCGACGACCCTCGCGGCGCATGGCGATGAGGCTCGCGATGGTGGCCACGGCCATCGAGCCGATGATGACCGCGAGCGAGGTCCAGGTGGAGATGTCGGGAGCCCATTCGATGTGCTCGCCGCCGTTGATGAAGGGCAGCTCGTTCTCGTGCAGCGCGTGCGCCACCAGCTTGAAGCCGATGAAGGCGAGGATGAAGGCGATTCCGTAGTGCAGGTAGATGAGCTTCTCGAGGAGCCCGCCAAGCAGGAAGTACAGCTGGCGCAGGCCCATGAGGGCGAAGACGTTGGCGGTGAAGACGATGAACGGGCTCGTCGTGATGCCGAAGATCGCCGGAATCGAATCGAGCGCGAACAACAGGTCGGTGGAGCCCAGGGCGATAAAGACGATGAGCATCGGCGTGAAGATCTTCTTGCCGTCGACGCGGGTGCGCACCTTCGCGCCGTCGAAGTCGTTCGAGATGGAGATGTGGCGGCGCAGGTAGCGGATGAGCCGGCTCTCGCCGTCGTCGGCGTCGTCGTGCTTCGAGAATGCCTGCTGCCAGGCCGTGTAGAGAAGGAAGGCTCCGAAGATGTAGAAGATCCAGCTGAAGTTCTCGATGAGCTGCGCGCCCAGGAGGATGAAGATGCCCCGAAGCACGAGCGCGATCAGGATGCCCACCATCAGGGCCTCCTGCTGCAGCTTCTTCGGCACCTTGAACCGCGCCATGATGATGATGAAGACGAACAGGTTGTCGATCGAGAGGCTGTACTCGGTGAGCCAGCCCGCCAGGAACTGCCCCGCGTGCTCGCCGTCGGCGAAGATCAGCATCAGCAGCGCGAACACCAGCGCGAGGCCGACGTAGAACACCACCCAGAGCGTCGACTCCTTGGCCGAGGGGATGTGCGGCCGCTTGAGCACGAGCAGAAGGTCGACGACGAGGATCAACGTCAGGATGACGAGGGATCCGACTTCGAACCAGACCGGGAGGTTGAGCGTGGCAGGCATGTGAGGGAGTGTGACCTTTCGGGATGGCGGGTACGCCGAGCGTCCGAAAGTCTCTCCCGCGCGACTCCGGCCGGGCCGGTCACGCCACCGCAACGGACCCGCGGCGGTGGGGATCGTACTGACGACTGCGATGAAGGTGGGATACTCCCCTTCTTCAGGCGATGTTACAGGATGCTGACGCTAGGCTTCCGCCCAGACCGATATTCAGGAGACCCCCTTGGCCAGCAGCCCGCAGACCACCGCCACCCCGTCCCAGCAGAGTCCCTCCCAGCAGCGCCAGTACCGACCGCAGACCGCGTGGGTCAGGTCGGTCGGCTACCTCATCTTCTTCAGCCGTTGGCTGCAGGCTCCCCTCTACCTGGGCCTGATCATCGCGCAGCTCGTCTACGTCGTGGTCTTCGTGATCGAGCTCGTACACCTCATCGAGACCGTGATGAAAGACCCGCTGCACATCGAGGAATCGGTGATCATGCTCTCGGTGCTCGGACTCATCGACGTGGTGATGATCGCGAACCTGCTGATCATGGTCATCATCGGTGGCTATGAGACCTTCGTCTCGAAGATCGACATCGAGGGCCACCCCGACCAGCCCGAGTGGCTCTCGCACGTCAACGCGAATGTGCTCAAGGTCAAGCTGGCCATGGCCATCATCGGCATCTCGTCTATCCACTTGCTCAAGACGTTCATCGAGGTCGGCGATCTCGGCGACCCACGCAGCGATACCGAGGAGGAGAGCCTCACCGGCGATGTCTACACGGGCGAGGGCGTCTTCTGGCAGGTCATCATCCACACCGTTTTCATCATCTCGGCCATCGCACTCGCGCTCATCGACCGCATGTCCCAGAACCACGGCGCCGGCGCGCGCAGCCTGACCCACAAGCCGTCAGACCAGGTGGTCGAGCCGATCGATCCGTTGCCTGTGCCGCAGGGCGCCGTCGCCGTGTCGGGCTACATCATCGACGGAAAGTTCGTCGAGCAGCGTTAGCCGCCCGACGAACCTCCGCCTCAGCGGCTACTTCTTCAAGTCGTCGAGAAGGGATGCGCGCACCTCGTCGAGACGGCGGGCGAACGCAGCGGCCGTGCCCGCGGGCACGGTTCCCTTGGCCCCGCTCGATCGAAGCGCCGTGCGCACCGACTGGCGGAACTCGGCCAGCGCGATGTCGACGTCGCGGATCTCGTTCCGACTCGCATCCCTCGCCGCATCGGCCGACGCCGGCGACTCGTCGGCGGGGCCGGCCTGCTCGTCGGAGGGCGCCTCGCCCGTCGCATTCCGAGGAGGCGCACCGTGGGTGGGCGCATCCTGAGTGGGATCGAAGGCGAACCACGACGAGTACGACTGGCTCGTCGCATCCGTCGCCTCGCGCGCCTGGCGGGCGGCCGATGCGAGATCGGCCCGCAGGCTCTTCATCGCCTCGCCCACACCCGAGCGCACCTCGTCGGCAAGCCGGCGAACGCTGTCGGTGAGGTCGTTCTCGATCGAGGTGAGGTCGCCCTCGCGAGCGGCGAGTTCTGCGCGCCCCGTCTCGGTGATCTCGTAGACGGTCTTGCGGCCGTCGGCGGTCTTGGTGACCAGGCCCTCGTCTTCGAGCTTCGCGAGCCGCGGGTAGATCGTGCCGGCGCTCGGCGCGTAGGTGCCGCCGAAGCGCTCGCTGAGAGCCTGGATCAGCTCGTAGCCGTGCTTGGGCGACTCGTCAAGCAGCTTGAGCAGGTAGAGCCGCAGGTGGCCGTGGCCGAAGACGGGGGTCACAGGGATTCCCCCTCCGGTGCGTCGAACGGCGCGGAGTCGTCGACGGGAGCGTCGAACACACCCGACGACGGAACGCTGGATGCGCCGACAGTCGCACGGCGCACCGACGTGATGTCGCCCGAGACCGAGTTCGCGCGCACCTCCACCCACTTCGCGTCGAGGGTGCCCGACGTGTGGTTGAAGCCGCGGCCACGGGTGCCGCGCGTGATGGTCGAGTCGACCTGCAGCGTGCCGCTGACGCTGTTGAGGCTGAAACGCGCCGGAACGTCTTGGTCGAGGCGCACGGTGAGATCTCCGCTGACCGTGTTGTTGCTGATCTCCTCGGGAATACCGGTGAGGTCGAGGAACACCGTGCCGGAGACCCCGTCTGCGGAGAACTTGCGCAGCGCGCCGGTGACCGTGATGTCGCCGGTGACGGTGTGCGCGTTCAGCACGCCCTCCTGGTCGCTCACCGAGATCTCGCCGCTGACGGTATTGATGTCGAGGTCGCCGACGATGTCGTCGATCACGATGTCACCCGACACGGAGTTGACCCGGGCGTCGGTGCGCAGTCCCGAGATGAGGGCGCCGGCGTTGACGACGCCGAACTTCAGGCTCGCGTCGCGCGGGATCATGATGCTGATGTCGGCCTTCGCGTTGCCCTTGAACGACTTGAAGACCTCGATGAAGTTGTCCCAGCTGAGCTGCGGGTGGTCGATCTCGAGCACGTCGCCGTCGATCGAGACCTTCAGGTCCCTGCCCGAGACCGAGTGCACCTCGACGCGTGCGCCGGGCTCGTCGTGGGCGATCACGTCGATCTTGCCGCCGATGAGGCTGATCTTGACCGAACGCACGAGTTCGAGGTCGATGACTTTGGGGCCGGTGACCAGCCACTTCTCGATGGCCATGAAATTCTCCTTGAGGTCGATAACGCGATATATCGCGTTGATTGTTCTCAAGATATATCGCGAATTGGCACTCGGTCAAGATATATCGCGAATTGGATGTCGATACCCGGCTTAACGACGAAGCGCCCCGACCCACAGGGGGTCGAGGCGCTTCGAGCGTGTGTTGGCGCGTTACGCGCGGCTGCGGCTTCCGCGGCCCACGATGAGGCCGTAGACGAGAAGCACAACGATCGAACCGACGATGGCGATGAGCCACGACTGGATGCTGAAGAATCCGTCGTAGCCGACGCCGAAGACAGCGCCGCCGATCCATCCACCGATAAGGGCTCCGACAACGCCGAGGACGAGGGTGATGACCCAGCCGCCACCCTGCTTGCCCGGAAGAATCGCCTTAGCGATTGCGCCCGCGATCAGACCGAGAAGAAGAAAACCGAGAAAGCTCATGACTGTCTCTCCAATGCACTGTGTAGTGCAGCAGGCGGATTTCGACTACTGCAGCCAAGACACTAGCGGTCGTGCCCTATTCGGGGCACAGGGCTTGACATAGAGCACTTTCGTCCGGCTACTTCTCAGGTTGCCACCCCAGCAGAGGTGCAAGAATGCCTGCGATGTCGGTGAGGATCTGCACGTAGTCGTCGTGTTCGAGGGTGAAGGGCAGCGCGAACACGACCTCGTCGACGGCCCGGTACCCCGCGTGAGCCCGCAGCGCATCGGCGATCTCCTCCGAACTCCCCACGAGGTCGGGAGCGAAGAGCATCCGCTGCGGCCCCTGGGGCGCGGTCGTGCGGGCGAATCTACGCTCGGCGAACGCCCGGTACTTCGCTGCCTGCTCGGCCGTGGCGGTGTCGGTGGGCATAACGACGAGCCCCTGGGATGCGCGAGCCGCCTGCCCGAGGGGATGCCGGTCGCGGAAAAGATCGATCTGAGCCCGTTGGATGCGGGCGAAGTCGTCGTCCTCCTCGGCACGCACGACGCTGCTGCTCAGGAGATTGAGCCCCCGCTCCCCCGCCCAGGCGGCGGACGACAGACCGGCCGCCCCGTACCAGACTCTGTCGGCGAGGCCAGGAGAATGGGGCTGAATGCGCGTCGAATACGCCTCGATGCCCTTCGTGCCTTCGAACGTGCTCACCGCGTCGCCGCGCAGGTTGTGCAGCAGGCGGTCCACCCGTTCGGTCGTGAAGTTCTCGTTCTCCCACGAGTCCGGATAGAGGTGGTGCTTGATGTCGTCGAAGTGCGTCGGCACCCCGACACTCACGCCCGGGTTCAGCCGACCTCGGCTCAGCACGTCGACGGTCGAGAGGTCTTCGGCGAGCCGGAACGGGTTCTCGAGCCCGAGCGGGATCACCGCCGTGCCGAGCTCGATGCGACTCGTGCGCTGGCTCGCGGCGGCCAGCACCGCGACCGGCGACGAGATTCCGTGCTGCAGGTGCCGGTCGCGCAGCCAGGCACTGTCGAAGCCCAACCGCTCACCCAGCTCGATGATCTGCAGCGTGCTCTCGTGCCCGCCGAACGGATCGGCCTCGTCGAAGAAGCCGATGGTGAGAAATCCGAGGCTCTTCAGGTCGCGCGGGCTGTCTGTGCTCATGAATTCACAGTACCCACGGCCGGCTGAACGTCGTGACCGGCGGCATCCGATGACGTCACTCGGCGCAACATCGCATGTCAGCCGCAGCCGCCGATCGTCAACGGCACGGAGCCGAGGGGATTCGCGTCAGATGCAGTTGCACGATAGCTGCCCGTCCAGGTGAGCTGCCACTGGGCCGGGGCGATCGCCGCTGAGGTCTGAACCGAGGAACCCGAGAGGCCGACGACCGCCGTCCCCTGCCCGTCGGCCACGCCCTCGCCTGACAGGGAGTAACTGTAGGGGTTGTCTGTTCTCGAACCTCTCAGGTAGACCGTCTCACCTGGCACGAGACCCGTCACCGTCACAGGAACTCCCGATTGACCCGAGAACACCTCCGGCTCGATGCACGATTGCATCTGTACCGAGACGTCATCGATAGGAAGGTAGGTGATGGGAAGCGGGCCGCTCGCCGCGATCGGATCGACGTATTCGTCGTCGGACGGATCCCGTTCCGGTCCTCCGCTGGCATCGACGCGCAGGTAGCTCTCCCAGATCTGTCCACTCTCGGTACTGGCGATGTTCTGCGGGAACGAGTCCGGAGTCCACACAAAAGACACCGCCCCGCGATCGTCGGTCGTGACCGTGGTGACAGCGGTCAGGACAGAGAAGTAGTCATCCGGAGATGTCGACCCGGCCGAGTAGTGGGAGTCGATCGAGAGGGCGAAGTCCGTGTTCGGCGCGAATCCGGAGAGCTCCACAGGGATGCCGGCGCCCCAGCTCGGCGGGCTGAACGAGGCCTCCCCGATCGCCACGGTCGGCACGGCTGGCACTGTGGGCGTCGTTGCAGTCGGAGTCGGTTGAGGCGTGCGGCTGGGGGCCGGAGTGGTCGAGGTCGTCGCCGTCGGCTCCACGGCTCCCCACGGGGAATTCCCGAGGCCGATGGCGAGTGCGCCTCCCGCAGCGCCGAGACCGAGCACAACGAGCACGACAATGCTGATGGCACCGAACCGCAACCGGGGTTTCGGCGCCGCTTCGGCTGCCGGGAGGTGTGACTCGGCGGCCAGGAGCACGTTCTCGGAGATGCGAACGATCATCCGCTCGAAGTCATCGCCTGCTGGAGGTTCAGTTCTCATTGTCGATCGCCGCCTTTCGCAGCCTGGCGCGACTCCGTGAGACCCTCTGGCGCACGGCTCCGACGCTGATTCCGGTTTCGATTGCCGCATCCGCATAGCTGCGACCATCGATCAAACACAACTCGCATACGCGACGGTCGAGGGCAGAGAGCTTGTCGATCTCTCCCATGACCCATCGCAGGCGATCCCGAGCATCGACATCGTGGTCGGATACCGGCACGTCGTCGGGAAGCTCATCCGTGGCGTGCCTGACGCGTGCCCTGTTGAGGTTCAGCGCCAGATATCTGCAGGTGGTCAGGAGCCAGGGGAGAACCGAGCTGTCGGGCAACACGATGCCGTCAGCCTTGCGCCAACACGTCACGAAGGTGTCTTGCACGACCTCTTCCACGTCGGACTGGCTCGCAACCAGGGCCCAGGCATATCTCGTGACGGAGGGCGAATGCCTCCGCAAGAGCACCGCGAGTGCACGTTTGTCTCCGGCCGCAAGGCCCCTCACCAGCTCAGCGTCCGAATCGTCGTCGGCATTCATTCGTACCCCCTCACTTATGGAATGTCGGCGCGGGGACGGAAATCACACAGGAACAAAAATTCTTCTACGGCCGGATGAGCACCTTGAGGGCTTCGCGGTCGGCCATCGCCCGGTAGCCGGCCGGCACCTCGTCGATGCCGATGGTGCGATCGAAGACCCGGCCGGGCTCGATGGTGCCGTCGAGCACAAGAGGAAGGAGTTCGTCGATGTACGCGCGGGCCGGTGCGACTCCACCGGTGAGGGTGATGTTGCGCATGAACTCGCGTCGACCGATCGGAACCTCGGTGAACTGCGGAACGCCGACCCGGCTGATCACGCCGCCGTCACGCACGATCGCGATCGCGGTCTCGATGGCGGGGCGCAGCCCGACTGCCTCGAGCACGGCGTGCGCGCCGTCGCCGTCGGTCAGCTCCAGAACGCGGGCGATGGCCTCGTCGCCCCTCTGGGCCACGACCTCGGTCGCCCCGAACTCGCGCCCCAGATTAGTGCGGGCCTCGTGCCTGCCCAGCAGGATGATGCGGGACGCGCCCATGAGCTTCGCCGCGATGACCGCGGAGAGGCCGACGGCTCCGTCGCCGATCACCGCGACGGTCTGCCCCGGTTCGATCTGCGCCTTCTTGGCCGCGTGGTACCCGGTCGACATCACGTCGGACAGGCTCAGCAGCGACGGGATGAGCTTCTCGTCGAAGCCCACGGGCACGACGACGACGGTTCCGGATGCCTGGGGCACGCGGGCGCGCTCGCCCTGCCCGCCGTCCTGGTCGCCGCCCCAGTGTCCGCCATGGCGGCACGAGGTCTGCAGTCCCTCCCGGCAGAAGTCGCAGGTGCCGTCGGAGACGACGAACGGCACGATCACGAAGTCTCCGATGGCGAGATCGGTGGTCTCGGAGCCCAGCTCCTCGATGACGCCGACGAACTCGTGCCCCATGCGAGACCCCTCTTCTGTGGCCTCGCGCGACGCGTACGGCCAGAGGTCGCTGCCGCAGATGCACCCGGCGACGATGCGCACGATGGCATCGGTCGGCTCCTGGATCACGGGATCGGCCACGGTCTCGACGCGCACGTCTCCGGCGCCGTACATCAGGGTTGCTCGCATGCTGAAGAGGGTACGCGCCCGAGCATAGAAAAAGCCCGGCGCCCCTGAATCAGGGGAACCGGGCTATCTTCAGCTCAAGAGAGACTGAGTAGTGTGACCCCAACCGGATTCGAACCGGTGCTGCCGCCGTGAGAGGGCGGTGTCCTAGGCCGCTAAACGATGGGGCCGTCTGCAACTCAACGAGTATGCCATACGATCCGCCCTCAATGCCAATCGGCTCACGCGAGGATGCGGAGCGCCCCCGCTACGACCTCGACCTCGACCGGAAGAGGGCCGACTCTCTCGCCGTCGGCGTAGGCGATCACGTCGTCCGCGTCGATGCGCACGCGCGACACCCGGGAGATGTCGACGATGTCGAGCCCGGTGTGGCTGCCCGAGAACACCTTCGGGAAGAGGCGCAGGAAGCGCACACGAGACAGCGCCCCCACCCGGAACAGGTCGAGGTATCCGTCGTCGATGAGTGCGTCGGGAGTCACCGTCATGCCTCCCCCGAGCGATCTGTTGTTCGCCACTGCGATCAGGGAGGCGCTCACGGTGGACGTCACCCCGTCGACGGCGAGCTCGTAGCTGCGGGCGCGCAGCGTGACGAGCTCGGCGAGCAAGGCGATCACGTAGCGACTCGCTCCGCGCGGACGGCTCATGCGATTCGCGCGCTCGTTGACCAGGGCATCGAATCCCGCCGAGAGCACTCCCCCGAACCAGGTCGTCCCATCGGCGTGGTGCACACGGCCCGCGTCGATCGTTCGCGCGCCTGCCGCGAGCGCCGAGCGCAGAACGGCCAAGGCGTCGTCGAGCGAGTCGAGCGGGATGCCGAGCCCTCTGGCCATGTCGTTGCCGGTGCCCGAGGGGATGATGCCGAACGGGATGCCCGTCTCGGCGGTCGCATTGACCGCGAGGCTGACCATTCCGTCACCGCCTACGACGACGAGCGCGTCGGCCTCGGCCGGACCACCGGCATCCAGAGCCTGCCGAACGGATGCCGTGAGCGCCGCGAAATCGAGCTCTGTCAGGGCGACCACGTCGTGGCCCTCGGCGAGGAGCGCCTCGACGACGCGAGGACCCGTGGCGCTTCTCGAGCCGAACGAGGCCGACGGGTTGATCGCGAGGACGATCCGCTTCGGCGAGGTGGTCATGATCTGTCGATTATGGCCTACGTGCAAGGCGCACCGGAGACCTTCACGAGAGTTCTACGCTGGAGAAATGAGACTCACCAAACTCGAGCACGCCGCACTCATCATCGAGCAGTCGGGGAAGAAGCTCTTCGTCGATCCGGGATCGTTCACCACCGCGATCACCGAGGCCTCCGGCGCCGTGGCCGTCGTGATCACCCACGAGCACGCCGACCACTGGACCCCCGAGCAGCTCACCCGCCTGCTCGACAAGGCGCCCGACATCCACATCTTCGCCCCGAGGGGCGTCGCCGATGCCGCGACCGGATTCCCGATCACCATCGTCAAGGCGGGCGACGAGGTGACGGTCGCTCCGTTCACCCTCCGTTTCTTCGGCGAGAAGCACGCGGTGATCCACGAGTCGATCCCGGTGGTCGACAACGTGGGCGTGCTCATCAACGGCTCCGTGTACTACGGCGGCGACTCCTATACGGTGCCGGAGGGCGTCGACGTCGACGTGCTCGCCGCACCCGTCGGAGCTCCGTGGCTGAAGATCGGCGACTCGATGGACTACGTGCTGGCCGTGAAGCCCAAACGAAGCTTCCCCACCCACGAGATGACTCTCTCGAAGGCGGGGAAGACGATGACGGGCGACCGCATCAAGTGGGCCACCGAACACAACGGCGGACAGTACTTCGCGCTCGAACCCGGCGACACGCTCGACGTGTAGCCGGGCCGGGGGCCTCGGGCCTCAGTCGAAGCGGGGCTTCTTCCTCTCGTCGTCGCCGAAGACCTCTTCGGTGATCAGAGCCGTGTTCACGAGGGGCCGGCGGTCGTTCGGCGACTCCCGCCCGGGCTCGTCGTCCTCGGCCGTCGGGTCGAGGTCGGGGTCGACATCGGGGTCGGCGTCGAGCTGCTCGTCGTTGTTGTGCGTCTCGCCGTGCTGCCGGTCGACCTCCTCGACGATGCCGTTGGTCTGGTCGAACGGATGCGCCACCTCGTCGAGGGCGCTGCGGTTCGGTTCAGCGCGTTCGGCGTGATTGCCGTCGACGTCGTCGGTGATGGGGTCGAAAGGCTGGGTGTCGTCGCTCGCGAAAGCGTCGACGTCCCGTTCGGCCTCAGCAGGTGGTCGGGCGTGACGGCCGGTGACGGCGTCTCCCCGGTCGACCGCCGATGCTGCGACGGCGTCGTCGTTCAGGTGATTCGTGGAGGGGTCGAATGTACTCATGCGGCTGACGTTACGCCCGCGCGAATGGCGAGAAAAGGGGGTTGAGTTTTCGCAAAGCGCAATGGGGTCGGCCGGTGGGAATCCTCTTCGCCCCTTGTGTGTTATCTCTATCGAGTCGTGAGAACGGCTGTAGATGGAGGCACAAGTGACCAGACCAATAGAAGAGATCGAAGACGAGTCCGGCGTCGTCACGAAGTACCGGCGTCACCTGAACGGGCGCGGGCGCGTGGCATCCGGAGCGAAGGTACACCCAAGCGCGTTCATCGATTCGTCGGCTTACGTCGAATCGGATGCCCGGGTCGGGCAGAACGCATGGATCGGCGCGGGCAGCTGGGTCGATCGCGGAGCGGCACTCGCCGACGGAGTCTTCGTCGGAGCGAACGTGCATATCGGCCGCGGGGTGTTCGTGGGCCGCGGCGCGCGCCTTGGCAGCAACTCCCGCATCGAGCCCGACGTGCGCATCGGAGACGAGATGCGCGTCGAGCGCGACACCCGGGTGGCCGCAGACGTCGGCTGGAGCGAGCGTCGACGCCAGTCGCCCGCCGACGGCTTCGCAAAGGCCGCCTGACCCTCGCCCATGTGACGACCGAACCGGTCGCATCCACCCTCAGCAGGTGGATGCGACCGGTTTCTGCGTCAGGGCCCCTCGTCGAGCGATCCATCCGTCAGTCGACGCTCTTGTCGGAGGGGTTGCGAGCATCTTCTGACGGATGGATGCCCGCAGGCAAGACTCGGGGAGTGGGTATGCCCGGCGTGCCGACGGGCGATCGGGGGCTCTAGTCTGGGAGCCATGACTACTGCCACCGTCGGCATCATGCTGCCCCGCGACCTCCCCGCCCACCAGATCGTGCCGTTCGCACAGAAGGCCGAGCAGCTCGGCTTCGACGAACTCTGGGTCGTCGAAGACTGCTTCTTCCGCGGCGGATTCGCGCAGGCGGCCGTCGCCCTGGCCTCGACCCAGCGCATCCGGGTCGGCATCGGTATTCTGCCGGCGCCCGTGCGCAATGCGGCGTTCACGGCGCTCGAGGCGAACACGCTCGCCGAGATCTATCCCGACCGCCTGATTCTCGGAATCGGGCACGGGATGCCCGTGTGGATGCGCCAGGTCGGCGACAAGCCGGCAAGCATCCTGACGATGCTCGACGAGCAGCTCACCGCGCTGCGCACGCTCCTCGCCGGCGACCGGCTCGAGGTCGACGGGCGCTATGTGACCATTGACGGAGCTCAGCTCGAGAGCCCCGCCACCATCGCTCCCCCGGTGCTCGCCGGAGTGCGCGGGCCCAAGTCACTGGCGGTCTCCGGCCGATCCGCCGACGGCACGATCCTGGCAGAGCCGGTCACTCCCGAATATCTGACCGCGGCACTCGGCCACATCGATGCCCGGGGGCCGCACAGCGTCGTCGCCTACAACGTGGCCGCGGTCGACGACGACCCGGCCGTCGCGCGAGAACTCGCCCGCCCCGCCCTGGAGTGGATCGGCGAGCCCGACTGGGCTCCGCACATCGACCCCCTCCCCTTCGCCGCGGAGTTCGCGGCCCTGCGTGAGCGGTCGGCGACACGGGCAGACTTCGTGGCGGCGCTCCCCGATGAGTGGGTCGACGCTCTCGCCCTGACCGGAACACCCGATCGTGTGCGCAACCGCATCGCCGAACTGCACGCCAGCGGAGCCACGAGCGTCGTGTTCATGCCCGCCGGCACCGACCCGCTCTCGCGCCTCGACTCCCTGGCGCGCGCCCTGTGACCCTGCGGTGACGGGCGACTCGACCATCATCGAGCTGCCTTTCGTTCCTCCCTACGAGCGCGAGAAGGCTCTGGCGCTGATCGCGGCGCACGCCGTGCCCGGGTCGGAACGGGTCGATCTGACCGACTTCTCCGTCACCCGGATCATCGCCGCGCCCAGCGGACCGCTCGCCGTTCGCGTCGAGCTCGGGGAGGCGTCGGCGAGGGCGACCGTCTCGAGCGGTGACGCGCGCGATGTCGAGGCCGTCGCATCCCTCGTTCGGGCCTGGCTCGACCTCGATCTCGAGCCGTCGAGAATCGTGGATGCCTTCGGTCGCGACCCGAGGCTGGCCCCGCTGGTCGCGGCCCGGCCCGGCCTCCGCGTGATCGGCCACCCCGACGGATACGAGGCCGCCCTCACGACGGTGCTGGGTCAGCAGGTGTCCCTGGCTTCGGCGCGAACCTTCGCCGGCCGCCTCGTCGCGGCCTACGGAGAACCGGGGCCGGATTCGCTGATGCTCTTCCCGCCGGCCGCGGTCGTCGCGTCGATTCCGGTCGACGAGCTGCAGCGCACGATCGGACTCACAGGAGCCCGCACGAGGACACTGCACGCGGTCGCTCAGGCCTCGGCCGACGGGCTCGATCTGAGCCCGTCGGCCGACCTGGTGGCCACCCGCGCTGCTCTGCTCGTCATTCCCGGCGTCGGACCGTGGACGGCCGACTACCTCGCCGTTCGAGCGCTCGGCGATCGCGACGCGTATCCGGCGGGCGACCTCGTTCTGAGGCGGGCGCTCGGAGTGCGCACGGCCGCCGAGGCCGAGCGCCTGGCCGAGCCTTGGCGGCCGATCCGGTCGTACGCGCTCGTCCACATCTGGACGGCGGCCGCGTTCTCCTGAGCGTCGTCGCGCAGGCATGATGGAACCATGACGATCCCCCCGGCGGCCTTCGGATTCCCGCTGCCGCCGCTCACGAGCCCGGTGCGGACCATCGGCGCTCGCACCATCGACTTCTCCTCGCGCATCGCCGTGATGGCCATCGTCAATAGAACGCCCGACAGCTTCTTCGACCGTGGCCGGACCTTCGCGCTCGACCGGGCCGTCGACGCCGCACTGGCAGCGGCCTCCGCCGGAGCCGACTGGGTCGACATCGGCGGCGTCAAGTTCGCACCCGGCCCTGAGATCTCGTCCGCAGAAGAGCTCGACCGGGTGCTGCCCGTCGTGCAGGCTGTGGCGGCCCGCTCCGATGTCGTCATCTCGGTCGACACGTTCCGACCCGAGGTCGCCGAGAGGTGTATCGCCGCCGGCGCCTCGGTGGTGAACGACACCACGGGGTTGCAGAATCCCGAACTGGCCGAGCTCGCGGCGTCGACCGGCGCCACGCTCGTGATCACCCACAGCCTCGCCCGGCCGCGCACCGCCTACGCGGCTCCGCACTACGACGACGTGGTGCAGAGCGTCGTCGAGTTTCTGCGAGAACGCATCGAGGTGGCAATGGGGCTGGGCGTGGCCGAGTCGCAGATCATCATCGATCCGGGGCACGATCTCAACAAGAACACCCTGCACTCGCTCGAGATCACGCGGCGGTTCGATGAGATCGCGCGCATCGGGCTGCCCGCCATCGCGGCCGTGTCGAACAAGGACTTCGTGGGCGAGTCGATCGATGCGCCGCGCGAGGAGCGCGGCGACGGCTCCATCGCCGCCGCCACCGCCTGCGCCCTCCTCGGCGCCCGCATCGTGAGAATGCACGACGTGCCGCGATCCGTGCAGGCGATGCGCATGACGGAGGCCATCCTGGGCCTGCGAGAACCGCAGCACCTGCGCCACAACATGACCGACGAGAACGACTGACCACGAGAACGAGGCCCGACGTGACCGAACCCCGCATCGCACTGCTCTCCCCCGCGGCTGCAGCGCTCGACGAGGCCGGCCTCGTCTCGGCGTACTCTGTCGCCGATCGCAGCACTCCGACACTGCGCGTGAACTTCGTGACGAGCCTCGACGGCTCCGCCACGGTGAAGGGGCTCTCGGGTGGGCTCGGCGGCCCCGCAGACAAGCTCGTGTTCGACACCCTCCGACGTCTGGCCGACGTCGTTCTCGTCGGCGCGGGCACCGCGCGCTCAGAAGGTTACGGCGCGATGCGACTGCCGGATGCCGACCAGCAGTGGAGGGTCGAGCACGGCCTGGCACCGCAGCCGGCTTTCGCCCTGGTGTCCGGCCGGCTCGACCTCGATGCGACGAGCGACATCTTCACGAAGGCTCCCGTGCGGCCGCTCGTGCTCACCTCGGCGGCGGCGCCGGCCGACGCGCGCGACGCACTCGGCGAGGTCGCCGAGGTCGTCTCGTGCGGAGACGACCACGCCGAACCGCAGCTCATCATCGATGCGCTCGTCAGCCGAGGACTCCCCCAGATTCTCTGCGAGGGCGGACCGAGCCTGTTTGGAACGTTCATCGCCGCCGACCTCGTCGACGAGCTGTGCCTGACCGTCAGCCCGCTCCTGGAGGGCGGGGCGGGCATCCGGATCTCGCACGGCGAGAGCGAGGCGGCGCGCCGGATGCGACTCGTGCACGTGCTCGAGTCGGACGGGCTGCTGCTGACCCGGTACGCGCGCGCTCGATAGCGCGGCGCGTCAGGACTGGGGTGTCGGCTCGTCCGGTGAGCCCCCGATGTTGACCATCCAGCGAACGCCGAACCGGTCGATGAGCTGCCCGAAGCTGTCACCCCACGGTGCCTTCGCGAGCGGCAGGAAGACATTCGCCCCCTCGCAAAGGCCGTTCCAGAACCCCGTGAGCTCGTCGACATCGCGACCACTGAGCGACACCGAGAAGGCATCGCCCGGGGTGAACGGCATGCTGTTCGGGGTGTCCGCCGCCATGAAGATGAGCCCGCCCGGCGAGACGAGCTGGGCATGCATGATCTTGTCGGCCTCGGACGGGTCTTCGTTCATGCCGAAGTCCGCGTAGCGGCTCATCGTGAGCTCACCGCCGAAGACCGACTGGTAGAACTCCATGGCCTCTTTCGTGTTGTCGCGAAAGCCGAGGTAGGGGGTGAGTATCGAGGGCATGATGGTCTCCTTTGTCCACGTGTCTTCCAATGAGGAACAAGTATGGGCGCATGCCTCTCGACCCACAACGCCGAAAAAGGGGCTCCCCTCCGATTCGGAAGGGAGCCCCTCGATGAGCCGCTGGAGCGGTGTGGCCTAGGCCTCGCTCATCACGAGCTTCTCGGCCTGGCCGCGAGCGGCGAGGGCCGCGGCGCGGGCGGCGAGACGGCGGGTCTGCTCGGCCTGGCCGGCGTCGAGAACCTCCTGGTCGACCTCGAAGTTCGGAACGAGCTTCTGGCCGTTGTACTTCTCGATGTAGGCGTCGAGCTCGGGGCCCGACTCCCACGACGTGATCAGGCAGTAGCGGGGGTCGGTTCCCAGGTGGGTGGCGGCGTGCCACAGGCGCTGGGTGTCGATGATGAGCTGGGCTCCGGCCGGAAGCGCGATGCGGTACTCGACGCTCGGGTCGGTGCGGTTCTCGCGCAGAACGAAGAAGCTCTCGGTGTCGTCGGTGAGGTTGAAGAAGCCGCGAACGACCCACCCGGTTCCGTCGGGGTTCAGGCGGTTGTTGTCGTCCTGGTGAAGGTTGTAGAGGCAGTCGGCGTAGCTGTTGGGCTGCAGCTCGATCACGCGGCAGCGGCCGATGTTGGCGCCGGGCTCCTGGGCGCGGGCGGTCAGGGTCGGGGCCTTCTCGACCTGCGAGGGGATGAACACGCCATCCTTGTCGGTGCGCGGCGGCTTGTGGTTCCAGAAGCCGTTGCACTCGATGTCGCCGAAGGCGCTCGCGAGGGGCGCGAACCGGGTGTCACCCGAGGACTTCCAGTCGACATACTCGATGTCGAGCCACTCCTTGGGGTCGATCTCCTTGTTGTAGCGATCGAGTACGACATAGCCGGTCTCTTCCAGAGCGGCAGATTTGATGTAACCCATGATTGAAAATCATGTCCTTTCGTTGGGGGCCAGCACGTTTTAACAGGCCCAACTTAGGCAAGCCTACATTGGACGATTTCGATACGGACTTTAGTACTCATCCTCCTCCTGAACCCGTCTCGAGTCACCGTCGGCGCGTATCTTCCATCGACTAAACTCGGCGGTTGCGCACCCCAGCAATACCGAGAGGCGAAAACGAAGACATGGTCACTGCCACGAACATCGATGCGACCGCGGTCAACACGGTCGCGTGGCTCTCGGCAGACGACACGACCATCGTCGTTCCCGTCTACCAGCGCCAGTACCGCTGGGACATCGGCGCGTGCGAGAAGCTCCTCGCAGACATCCGCGCGGTCTCGCGATCGGAGGACCGGCACACGCACTTCATCGGCTCGATCCTCTCGAGCCGCAGTACCGACGATGCCGACGACTCCGAGCTCGTGCTCATCGACGGCCAGCAGCGCATCACCACCCTCATGCTGCTGATCGCCGCGCTCCACCACACGGTCGCCCACAGCGACCCGTCGCTTGCCGACGAGCTGCAGAGAGTGCTCGTGCGCGCGGCCGATCCGGCCCGCACGAAGCTGCGCCCCCACCGAGCCTGGGCGCAGGTCTTCGAGAGCGTCGTGCTCGACCACCTCGGCCCCGGCGACGAACTGCGCGACTCGAGGTTCGACGACAACTATGCCTTCTTCCGCAGCCAGGTGCGCCTCGACGAGGTGCCCCGCATCTGGCGCGGGCTGCAGAAGCTCGAGCATGTCGCGATCACCCTCGGCGCCGACGCGAATGCGCAGCAGATCTTCGAGAGCCTGAACTCCACGGGCGAGCCCCTGCGCGACCACGAGCTCATCCACAACTACGTACTGATGGGCCTCACCCACGTCGAGCAGAGCGAGATCGAAGAGTCGTTCTGGCTGCCGATCGAGCAGAACACGGGCGAGCAGATCGCCTCGTTCTGGAGGCACTACCTGGTCATGACCACCGGCCGCGAGGTCACAGTCGTCGGCCAGCGCGGCGTGTACGACGCGTTCCAGCAGCAGTTCCCCCGACTCGACATCGACACCCTGCGCACGCACGCCGCCGAATGGCGCTCGTTCTCGGCCGCCTACCGCGTCCTCCTCGATCCGAGCCTCGAGGCAGACCCCGAGGTCTCGCGCCAGCTCGGCTACCTGAACACCTTCGGGCGCGGCATGTACCCGCTCGTGATGCGGGCCTACCTCGACTATTCGCGGGGCGCGCTCGACGCGACGAGCCTCATCGAGCTGCTCGAGAACATCCAGTCGCTGTTGCTGCGCCGCACGCTGGTCGGCGTGAGCAACGACCGGCTCGTCGCCCGGCTGAGCCGGGCGCGCGCCGAGGGGCCGGATGCGCTGGTGCGCGCGATCTCCCGCATCACGCCCAGCGACGAGCGTGTGCGCGTGGCCCTGAAGTACGCCGAGCTGCCGCACTCGGCCTACGTTCTCGCGCGCCTCAGCGACGTGCCCGCATCCATCGATCTCGAGGTCGAGCACATCTTCCCGCTCTCTCCCGGCGACTCGTGGAGCGGCGACGGCGAGCGCGAATGGGCCGACTACACCGACGACGAGCAGAACAGCCACCGCGCCCTATCGCAGACCGTCGGCAACCTTGCCCTGCTCGAGGAGCACCTGGCCGAGCGCGCTGCCGACAAATCCTTCCTCGACAAGCGCGACCGCTCCTATGCGAAGAGTTCGATCGCGCTGACCCGCGAGCTGGCCGACGTGCCGAGCTGGGGAACCCGCGCGATCGCGCAACGCACCGTTCGCCTGACCGAGAGGTTCCTCGAGGTCTGGAAGCGACCGGCCGTCGTGATGATCGACGACGACGGGCTCACACCCATCCTCGACGCCCAGAAGCGACGCGGCTGGCCGCAGGGCTGGCAGCGCGAGTTCGAGTACGTGGAGTACCGCGGCGAGCACTGGGAGGTCTACGACGTCAAGTACCTCTTCAACCGCATCTTCAAGCGGCTGTGGGCCGACTCCCGGGCCGACGTGGTGGCGTTCAGCGCCCGGCGCGGCGGACCGATCTACGAGGCGCAGTCGTGGAACGGCCACTGGGACACGCTCGACGACGAGCACTTCCTCTACATGGGCTGGGACTCGCGCTACATGCTGACCGCCGTGCAGGGAGTGCTCGACGAGGCCGGCATCGCTGCCGAGGTCTTCGTGAAGTACTCCTACATCGGCGCGGTGATGTAACGAACCGGCTCAGGCCATGCCGTTTCGGAACGCGAAGACGACGGCCTGGATGCGGTCTCGCATCCCGAGCTTCTGAAGAACGCGGCCGACGTGCGTCTTGACGGTCGACTCCGAGAGCCAGAGCTGCTGCGCGATCTCGGCGTTCGACAGTCCCACGACGAGGGCGTCGAACACCTCGCGTTCTCGATCGGTGAGCGCCCGCATCCGCTCGACCGCGGCGAGACGATCGGACTCCTGCCGGGCCTGGCCGGAGCTGTCTGAGGGCCGACTGAGCGCGCCGTACCGTCGGAGCAATTCGGAGGTGACGCGGGGCGCGAGCACGGCATCTCCCACGGCGACCGCGCGAATGGCAGCGAGGATGTCTCCGCTCTCGGAGTCCTTGAGCAGAAAGCCGCTCGCGCCGGCCTCGAGGCCGCCGAAGGCATAGGAGTCGATGTCGAATGTCGTGAGGATGATGACCTTGCTGGCCGAGCTGCGCGCGGTGATCGTGCGGGTCGCCTCGATGCCGTCCATCCGTGGCATCTGAACATCCATCAGCACGATGTCGGGGTCGAGCACCGCCGCGAGCGCGACGGCCTCGACGCCATCGGATGCCTCACCGACCACCGCCATCCCCTCGGCGGCCCCGATGACCATCGACAGTCCCGTGCGGATGAGCGCCTGGTCGTCCGCGATGAGTATTCGGATGTCCGTCATGACCGTCGTTCCCCCGGAAGCATCAGTCGCACGGCCCATCGCCCGTCGTCTTCCGGACCGGCCGTCAGCGTGCCGCCGTACAGGGCGGCGCGCTCGCGCATACCCACGAGCCCTCGGCCGACAGGGTCGTCGCCGAGCCGCGCCCGCGACGGAGCCCCATCGTTGCGCACAATGACGGTCACGTCATCTCCGGAGTCGACGAGGACCTCGACCAGGTTCGGCGCCGACGCATGCCGAAGCGCGTTCGTCAGGGCCTCCTGGATGACCCTGAAGACGGCCACCTGCACACCGGACTGCGACGGCGCTTCGCCTTTGAGCGTGAGCTCGACAGGCAGTCCGATGCCGCGGTACACCTCGACGAGGCGGGGTATGTCATCGAACCCGGTACCCAGCTGCGACGATGCCGATCCCGGTGTCGATTCGAGCATCCCCATCACTCGACGCATCTCGGTGAGCGATGAACGCGCAACGCCGCCGAGCTGGCCGATGGCTTCCCTGGCCAGTCTCGGCTCCGTCTCGAAGACGGCCTCAGCGCCGTCGGAAAGGCGCACGATCACCGACAACGAGTGCGACACGATGTCGTGCACATCGCGGGCTATCCGCGACCTCTCCGCCAGCGCCGCGAGCTGGGCCTGCTGGTCGCGTTCGCGTTCGAGGTGCCGGGCATGATCTAGCAGGCCCTCGATGTAGCGTTTGCGGTTGCCGAGGCTCTGGCCCCAGAAGACGGCGACGAGAAGCACAAGCAGGCTGGTCACGGCGTAGGTGAAGGCCGTGCCGACACGCGATCCCTCGGGAGGCGACATCAAGAACGGCGGATCGACGAAGAGATAGGTCACCCATACAGCGACCGTGACCACCGTCGCCGCACCGACGGCGATCCAGGCTCGGCGCGCGGAGTCGTGCACCGCGATGGCGAAGACGCAAAACGAGACGGCGAGGCTCAGCAGGTCTGGGGCCAGAGCGATCAGGGGCAGCGTGGCGACGAAGGTGATCACGAAGGCGAGCACGGGTCTGCGACGACGGAATACGACGAGACAGGCCGCGACCAGGAGCACAACGACGACGAACACCACCAAGGGTGGCCAGCCGAACGTCGGTACCGATCTGGCGACGAGGAGGCTGGGTGTCGCCAAGAGGATCCAGGTCAGGGCCACCAGCACATCGACGAGCCTCGGATGCCGTTGCCACATCTTGGCGACCAGCCCGGGGCTGCGTGGCGCCGTGTCTATCACGGGGACAGTCTCCCACGGTCGATCTCCGGGCCCTCGTCGCCGTCGTCGCCGGTGGCTGTGGCGGTGGCGGTGGCGGCACGCTTCGCGACACGGCGCTCTGCCCGTCGTTCGACGCCGCGTTCATACAGCGTGTACAGGGCCGGCAGGAGAAGCAGGGTGAGAACCGTCGACGACACCAGGCCTCCGATGACGACGATCGCGAGGGACTTCGAGATGAACGCGCCCCCGCCCGTGAGCCCGAATGCCATCGGCAACAGAGCGAAGACCGTGGCGCAGGCCGTCATGATGATCGGCCTCAGCCTGAGCCGCGCGCCGTGCCTCACCGCGTCGTCGATACTCGCACCCTGACGGCGGTAGTCGTTGATCAGGTCGATGAGCACGATCGCGTTGGTGACGACGATGCCGATGAGCATCAGCATGCCGATCATCGCGGGGATGCCGAGAGGGGTGCCCGTCACGAGCAGTCCTCCGATCGCTCCGGTCGCTGCGAGCGGCACGGACACGAGCAGCAGCAGCGGTTGCACCAGCGAGCGGAAGGTGGCGACCAGCACGATGTAGACCAGGGCGATGGCGATGAGCATCGCGAGTCCGAGCTGCGCGAACGACTCCGTCTGCTCCTCCGCCGCGCCGCCCTGGTCGAGGCTCACCCCGTCGGGGAGGTCGATCGCCGCAATCGCGCCGTCGACGCCGGCCGCGGCGGCGCCGAGGTCGTTCCCGACGGGCAGAGCCGAGATGGTCACGGCTCGAACGCCGTCGATGCGGGTGATCGTGGCCGGGGCTTCGACGACGGAGACCGTCGCGACATCGCCGACATTCACGGCCGTCGCAGTGACGTTCTCGAGGTCGCGCTGCGCCTGGCTGAGCCTGTCCGTCTCCGCCTGCTGGGCGGCACCATCGCTGATGACCTTCTGGGCGGCGGCGATCTGCTCATCGAGCGTGTTCAGGCCCTCGATCGAGCTGTCAACCGCTCCGCTCAGCTGGGCCACGAGCTTCTGGTACTCGAGTGCGCTGACGTCGCCCGTGGTCACCGGGTCGGGGTCTGCGGGCGGCGGGTTGGCCGTCAGTGTGGCGAGTTGCGCCTGAAGTTCGGCCAGGTCGCTTCGAGTCGTGTCGCGGGTCTTGATCAGGTCTGCGACCTGGTCGGAGGCCGCACTGTTCGCCTTCGCCTGGGCTTCGGCGGCCAGTTGCTCCTGCTCCGCGGTGAGGGCGTTCGCGGCGTTCTTCTGGGCGCGCTGCTGCTGCAGCGCGGTCACAGGGAGCGACAGCGCCCCGATTGCCGCGGGGGTGCTCTCGGTCGTCTGCGACCGCAGCATAAGATCGTGGGTCCGCCCGTCGACGGTCACGGAGCCGAGCTGCTCGCCCTCGACCGCTGCGGCGATCGCGGCGCCCACCTCGGCGACGGTGAATCCCTGGGCGGCGGCGGCCGTCGGGTCGACCGAGACGCTGAGCACCGGCTGTTCCGCGGCGAGATTGCTCGTGACCGTGTCGATCTCGCTCAGCGCACCCAGTTTCGCCGAGATCGTGTCGGTGGCCGCGGCGAGAGCAGCCTCGTCCGACCCGCTGACGACCACGTCGATCGTGGAGCTCGTGGCCTGCGTCGCCTGAGTCGACACCGTGATGTCGTCGGCGCCGGGCAGCGCGGAGACGGCCTTGCGGATGGTCGTGAGCGACGCATCCGGATCTGCGTCTTCTGTCAGAACGAGGCCCACCTGCACGGGGGCACCCTGGCCGCTGACGGTGGTCTGGTACGACTCGACCTCGTCGAGGCTGGAGACCACCTTCTCGATTTCGAGAGCGACGGCATCTGCCGAAGCGAGGGTCGAGCCGAGCGGAATCGTCTGCTCGATCGTGACCGCTCGCGCATCGGCGAAGCCCCCGAGAAGGTCGGTTTTCAGCAGACCGATGGTGCTGAGCGAACCCGCGAACACGACGACGGAGATGATCACCATGGTGACGGGGCGACGCAGCGCGAACCCCAGCGCGGGCAGGTACGTTCGCTGCATCGCCGTGGTGCGCTCGCCCGTCTCGGCGTCGATGCCCGTGGTGTCGAGCTCCGACGACGCTCCGGCGGCGAGCGACGCGCGGGCCTTCGTCGACGGATGCCGCATGAACCAGTAGGCGAGAACGGGCACGATCGTGAGCGACACCACGAGCGAGGCGAGGAGGGCGATGGACACGGTCACCGCGAATGGCCGGAACAGCTCTCCCGACACCCCGCCGATGAAGGCCACGGGCAGGAAGACCGCGATGGTCGTGAGCGTCGACGCAGTGACGGCACCCGCCACCTGACCCACCGAGGCGCGAACGTCCTCGACCGTCAGTCCGTCGGCGCCTCGCCGTCTAGTGATGTTCTCGATGACGACGATCGAGTCGTCGACCACGCGCCCGACTGCGACGGTGAGCGCGGCGAGAGTGAAGATGTTGAGCGAGAAGCCACCGAGGCGCAGGCCGATCACGGCGATCAGGAGCGACAGCGGGATCGAGATGGCAGTGATAACGGTGGCGCGGGGCGAGAGAAGGAAGATGAGGATGATCAGGACGGCGAAGAGGAGCCCGAGTCCACCCTCGACCGAGAGGTCGTGAATCGACTGTTCGACCATCGTGGACTGGTCGAAGGTGACGTGCATCGCGGCACCGTCACCCAATGAGCCGAGCCGCCCGGCGACGGCATCCGACACCGCATGGGAGACCTGCACCGCGTTCGCATCGGGCAGTTTCGTGATGGTGAGGCCGACGGCGGGTCGGCCATCGGCGCGCGAGAGCGACGTCTGGTCGACAGGGGCGAGTGCGACCGTGGCGACGGCAGACAGCGGGATCGGCCCGTCGAGGGTGGGGATGGGAGTGGCCGCGATGTCCTCGAGGGTCGCGTTCTCCTGGCCCACCTCGATCGAGAGGGCCTGGTCGCCCTCGACACTGGTGCCGGCGGGTACGACTGTTCCGGCGGTGCGGAGGAGCGGCGCGATCACCTGCCCGTCGATCGAGTGTGCAGCCAACGCCGCGGGATCGAGGGTCACGACGACACGCTGCTGGATGCGCCCCGACAGTTCGACGTCTCGCACCCCCGGCACGTTCTCGATCAGCGGCACCAGCTCGGCATCCACTCGCTCGGCAAAGGAGTCCGCATCGGCGTCGCTCGTCAGCGCGAGCGCCACAACGGGGATGTCGCTCGAACTGCCCGCGAAGACGTCGGAGGTGACGCCGTCGGGCGCTTGTGCGAGAACCGCGGAGGTCGCGGCCTTCACATCGGCCAGGATCTTGACGTCGTCTGCGCCGAAGCTCCAGGTCACCGTGACCTGGGATGAGCCACTCGACGTGCTCGACCGCACCTCGTCCACTCCGGCAACCGAGGTCAACGCCGTGCTGAGCGGAACCACCACCTGCTCATCGAGTGTCGCGGACGACCCACCCGGCTTGGCGACGACGACCACCGCGGTCGGCTGCTCGATCGAGGGAAGCAGCTCCTGTTTCATCGACGCGGTCGCCCACAGGCCGACGGCGACGATGAGAATACTGAGCAGGGCGACAATGGCACGGTTGGCCAGGCTCAGGCGGGTGAGCAGCGTCATAGGGGGAAGTCCTCCGGCGTGGATGAGTGAAGCGGTTCCACGCTAGGAGGAGGCACGCCGACGCGGCGTCCTCAGATGTACCTATTCCGGGTCAGTGAGGATGGTCCTGAGGTACCACGTCGCCGGTCAGCCCCAGTACCAGGCCTCGACCCAGGCGGCATCGAACATCTCGCCAGACGGAGTGATGGCGGGCGCGTGGCCATACTCGCCTGTGCCCGGATCGAGCCACTCGACCGACGGCACTTCCGCCGCGGCTGATCGCGCGCGAGCGAACGCCTCCTCATCTCCGGACTCCCATCCCGGCACGATAAGAATGGGTACGCCTCGCTCGAGACCGGAGCGCAGGACGCGGACGGCATCCTCCGCGGACTCGTCGGAGCCCCCGGTAGTAGCGAGCCAGCTTGCTGAGGCCAGCACGACGACGCGGCCGATGGTCAGCGACAACTCCGTGCCGTCGAGGTGCGCGGGCGCCGCCGGGTCTCTGACCATCTCGGCGAAACCGTCGGCATCCCACCCCGGAGCGAGCTGCTGCAGGCCGTCGGTGGGAACGAGCACGACGTCCTCGCCCGCGGCGACGAGCTGGTGAACGATGTCTCTCGCGAAAGCCTCCAGCTCGACCGCGTCGACGACCAGCGCGACCGTCACGAGCGGCGCTCGAACTTCTCGAGGGGAGTGCGTCTTCCTGCCAGAAACGCCTCGAGGCCCTTCTGGAAGTCGAGCGTCGAGGCGACGAAGAGCACCGACAGGTCGGGCGCGACATAGATCTTGCCGCCGCCCCTCACATCGTGCATCACACAGATGCCCGCCCCGCCGTCGAGAACGACCGTGTCGAGCGTCGCCTCGGGGGCGAGAATCTCGAACAGTCGCCTGCCCTGCTCGACGAGCCGTGCGTGGGTGTCTGCGTCATCCATGTCTGACAGCCTAAGCTCGTCGCCCACAGCGCCGCAGCGACGACAGCCGCGAGGCCCCGGCTCGGGGCCCCGCGACTGTCATATCGGTCCTATCAGGCCTGGGCGCCGCGCGCCCGACGGCGGGCGACCACGAGGCCCGCGCCGAGCATCAGGAAGAGTGCACCCGCAGCGATCACGGGCAGCGGCTGGGCGCCGGTCGATGCGAGACTGCTCGGCTTGGCGACGCCGTTCGCCGGCGTCGGCGCTGTTCCCGACGGCGCCGTGGCGGCTGCCGTCACCGTGATCGGGGTGCTGGCCACCACGACAGACGGGTCGGATGCCGCTGCGAGCGTGATCGTGTGGGCTCCGGCGGTCGTGTCGGCCGGGATGCGCGCGTCGCGCAGCGTCAGCGCGCCATCGGCGTCGGCGACCACGAGGCCGAGTGTCACCGGCTCGGAGCGCAGCACGATCGTGTACTCCGCATCCGCTTCGAGACCCGACGCGACGACCGTCGTCGTGCCGCCGGCCTGAACCGTCGACGGAGTCGCGGTGACGGTCGGGGTCGACTCGGCGGGCGGGTTCGGACCCTGCGGGCCGAGTGCGAGGTCGCACGAGATCGTGCCCGACCACAGGGAGTGTCCGCCGTTGTTGCCGTCATCGGCCCGGATGACCTCCTTGACGCCGTCGACACAGGTCGAGCTCGGCGCGATGGCGAACCCCTCGTTGTTGTAGTCGGGCAGGCCCGTCGGGCGGTTGTAGATGCGGTCGACGACGAACGCACCGTTCGCGTCGATCTTGAGCAGCGTCGTGGATCCGGCGGACGAGTTGTCGGCCACCGCCCAGATGCGCTGCGAGTCTGCATCCCACTGCGTCTCCTGGATCATCGGAAGACCCGTGTCGATCGAGGCGACGCGCTGGAAGGTGCCGTCACCCTTGAGTGCGTAGGCGTAGAGGTGGCCGTTCTTCTCCAGTGCGCCGAAGAACAGGCCCGTGCCGTGGCCCGGGTAGTCCTTCGGGTCGTACGCCTTGGTCGTGCTCTGGTCGACGAAGCCGTTTGCGGTCAGGTAGGAGTCGGGCACCCACGTGATGCCCTCGAAGCCGAGGTTGGAGTCGGCCTTGACCGGGTCGATGACGTCGGCCAGGTCGGCCGTCAGCACCCACTGCTGGGTCGGGTGCAGAACCGCTCCCGACTCGGTCGGGTCGAAGCGCAGAACGCTCTCGAGCGGCACGCCGCTCGCCGCGTTGTCGCGCTCGGTCGTGACGTAGAGCAGGCCGTCGGGGCCGACCGTGATGCCTTCGGAGTCGGGCTGGCCGCCGCCGTCAGGGAAGACGAGGTCCTTGCCTGTCGACCACCCGTTCGTGGTGTCGGGCACCCAGAGCGCTCCGCTCTTGATGAGACGGTAGACGTGGCTCTTGTTCTTGACCGCCCACATCACATCGGGCGCACTCGGGTCGATGTCGAGACCCGAGACATCCTGGCCCGAGACCGGGGTGACGAACTGGCACTCGTTGTCGGAGACGACGGGGTTCTGGCTGCCGGGCCAGGCGATGCCGCCGGTGATGGCGGGGCCGCTGCCCGAGGGCGCCTCGGTCTGGCACGAGACCTCGCCGCCGCCCGGGGTGCTCGGCGGAATGATCTCGCCGGCGCACGCGGTGGCGTTCGAGGCTCCGAAGCTGGATGCGGCGGTGTGCGCCCAGGCACCCGTCGCGTCGGCACAGCGCGACCACGATCCGGGCTGCGCGTCGGCATTGCCCCATCCGACCGTGTCGACGATGGTCGAGCCGTCAGCACGGTAGACCTTCACCGAGTCGCCGCCCGAGCTCAAGCCCTGGTTCGAGAGCAGCACGAGGTAGCCGTGCGCGGGAACGACGGTGCCGTTAGGCGCCTCGATCGCAGCCGGAAGGCTGGTGCTGTCGGCCTGCAGGAAGGACGAGACGTCGACGTCGGTGTCACCCGTGTTCACGAGCTCGTAGGCGTCGTGCGTGGGGTCGTCGTTGGCCGATGTCACCTCGTTGAGTTTGATGGACTCCCACCCTGTATCGTCGCCGCCCTCGCCAGGCTCTTCGCCCGGGTCGGTCGCGACGGGGTTGAGCTCGCCCTTCGACGGCGTGGTCTGCTTCACGAACTCGCCGGTGCCGTTCGGAACGCGTCCGTAGGTGTCGAGGTGGAAGTCGCCCCACTCGTACGAGTCGAGCAGCGTCGTGCCGTCAGACGCGAGCAGGCTGACCTTGTCGCCCTTCTTGAGCTTGAAGGTCGAGCTCTCGGCGACGTATACCGCTCCGGGCTGGATCGTGGTTCCGCTGGGCAGCGTGATGGTCACGGCGTTGGCGCGGCCGGTCAGCACGAAACCGGATGCGTCGAGCGGCTGCGTGCTCGTGTTGATGACCTCGACCCAGTCGGGCGAGCCGTCTGTCTCGATTTCGTTGATGCGGAGGTCGGTGGCGGCAGCGACATCGCTCGTCTCCTGCGAGCCGACGTCGGCGGACGCCGCGGCGGGAACGGCGAAGAGGCCCGCGAGCAGCACGGCGGATCCAACGGTGAGGGCGAGGGGACGCGACAGGGGTTTCAGCACCCCGTAACACTGCCGCCGCCACATGAACGGCAGGTGACGTGCGGGGAACCACGGGCTGAATGCCCCGACATGAACCCTCTTACGACTCGCCTCTCACGCTCGCGGCAATGGCAGGCAGGTCCTTCGTGAGAGTGGTCCAGACGATCCGATAGTCCGTCTGGCGGTAATTGTGACCGAGCCTGTTCCGCATTCCCCGGAGATCAGTCCAGCTGATATCCGGATGTCTTTCCTGCACCTCCATCGGCATCCGGTCTGCCAGCTCGTGGAATTTGATGATGATCGCGTCAGCGGCGTGCCGAGCGAGCCTGCCGCCGTCGCTGAGAAAGACATCCGCTCCCGCCTCGACTATGGCAGCCGAATCGACGACGAGTTCCTGCATGTGCATGACGAGCTCGGCGGTCACCGAGACTTTGAGCTGAGCAGGGCGCGCATCGTCGGGATCAATGGCCCGAAACCGCGCCCGTTGTTCGTCGGTCACAGTGGCACGGCTTCCGCCATGATCCGGTCGAGTATCGGGTTGGGGGCCGCCCGATCGCTCACCACGTCGACTGGGTACCCGAGCAACTCCGACGCCTCGCGTTCGAACCCGGCTTCGTCGAGCAGGCTGGCCTCATCACTGAAAGACACGAGCAGATCGACGTCGGACCTGGGCGTATCGGTTCCGTGCACGGCCGACCCGAACACCTTCACCTGCAGGATGTGATACTTCCGGCCGATCGCGATGACCTCGTCAGCATGCGCTTCGAGCACCTCGGAGGGACGCTGTTTGGCTACGGAGAGTATCCGCTCGACAGTTGCCGGTTCCGGCCTGATGACTCCGCGCTCGTATGCGGAAAGTTTAGGTTGCGAGATCCCCGAGAGCGCGGCGAGGTGGGCCTGCGTCATTCCCGCAGTCGCCCGAGCAGAGCGGATGCGCGTGGCTGCGTCGGTCATGAATCCCTCCATCTCTCCGTCTCAATATATCCCGAGGTCTATCGCGAAGACAGACCCAGGATGAACGTCTTATCGGGGCCGACTCCGCGCCGTCGCCGCTGCCCGGAAGACGATCCACGCGACCAGAACGGCCAATGCGGCTCCTGAGATCGCTCCGAGCTCGGTTCGTACCTCGCCGCACAACACGTCGCCCACCGTTCTCCTCCCGTTCGCCGGAAAGAACCGACCGGCAATTCGAAGCAACTACCGTGCCTCTGTGACCCTGACTCCCGTGAGACGCATGCGAAGATGGATGATCGCGCCGTTGGTCGCGGTCGCGATGGCGCTCGTGTTCCTTCCCGCCTGGAGAGCCTCCGCGCATCCGGCCGGCACCACGGGTCTTCTCGTCACGATCCAGTCGGATGCGGTCGAGATCACGATGCAGATTCAAGAGGCCGGGTTCACGGCGGCGACGGGGTACGAGGTCACAGACCAGGCCGCGCTCGACGCGGTGTCAGACAACCTCATGACGTTCATCCTCCATCGCGTCAGCGTGGCGGACAGCGTCTCCGCCCTCACTCCGACCGTGGTCTCGAGCCCCGAACTCGTGCCGATCAACGGAGAGAATGCGATCGAGACGACGGTGCGGTTTGCGGACCCTGGGCGCAGCATCGAGGGTGCGATCACTCTCGACTACTCCTTCATCCTCGACGTGGTTCCGGCACATCAGGTCTATGTGGCCCTGGTGAGCGACTGGAACAACGGGCAGATCGCCGAGGGCGACCCCGAGGTGGTGGCCGTACTCGGTGGCGGGGTCACCGAGGTGACGCTCGACCGCAGCTCCCCCGCGCCGGCGAACGGCTTCTTCTCCGTCATCTGGCTCGGCATGCTCCACATCGCGGAGGGCACCGACCATCTGCTCTTCCTGTCGACGCTCCTCGTCGTGGCGCCCTCACTCGCTTCTCGTGCGAAACGGGGATACCGCTGGAACCAGCCGATACCGCTGAAGAAGACCATCGGTCGCGCGGCCCTCATCATCAGCTGCTTCACGGTCGGTCATCTCGTGACGCTCGCGCTCGTGTCACTCGGACTCATCTCCTTTCCCACGAAGCCCGTCGAGATCCTGGTGGCCGTGTCGATCATCGTCGCCGCGATCCACGCCATCCGCCCCATCGTGCCGCGAGGAGAGCTGCTCATAGCCGGGCTGTTCGGTCTGGTGCACGGCACCGCGTTCGCAACGACGATCCTCGACCTCAACCTCGGTTTCGGCGAGAAGATCCTGGCGATCCTCGGGTTCAACGTGGGCGTAGAGCTGGCGCAGCTCATCGCCGCGGTGCTCGTGCTGCCGCTGCTCATCCTCCTGTCCCACGCACGCGTCTTCGGCGGATTCCGCACGGCCGTCGCGGGGATCGCGATCATCGCCGCCGCTGCGTGGATCGTCGGCATCAGCACGGATCAGAACTCGGTATTGCAGCCCGTGTTTGACCAGATCGCCCGCTTCCCGATCGCCTTCTACCTCGCGCTCGTCGTGATCGTGGTGGGGCTGTGGTATTTCGCGCGCACTCGGCGCCCCGAGAACGCACGCGCGGAGGAGACGCGCACGGAGGTGCTTCAGCCGTGAGCACCGCATCGACCACTCTGATGATGAGACGACTCCGTCAGGCCGCTGCCAAACCGATGCGTAGCGTCGGCGTCGTCGTGCTGGCGGCCGCGCTCCTCGCGCCCGCCGCGACGGCCTTCGCATTCACCGACGACGACCCGGCATCCTCGCAGTCCGAGGAAATCGGGGTGCGCATCCCCGACCGCTCGGGGATTCCTCCGACGACCTCCCCCACGGCGACTCCGACCGTGAGTCCGGCTCCGCCGCCATCACCCGCTCCAGCGCCCCATCACGGCGGCGCTACCGGCGAACTCCCCGACACGGGCGCCGACTGGTCGTCGCTGTGGCCCGGCGCCCTGCTGGCTCTCGGCCTGACCGTCGCGGGCACGGTGCTGATCGCGGCACGCCGCCGTCGAGCCCGCCAGCGCGCGAGCTGATCCGCCCGATCGACGATGTTCGTCAGCTGACTCGCTCGTCAGCTGACACAGAAGGGCCCCGCCGATCGCGCGACCGGCGGGGCCCCCTTCGTGCACGGCTACTCGGCTGCCGCGCCGGCCTTCACCCGCTCCTGCTCGAGCGCCTTGGCGACGGCCGCGTCGACCTCGGCCTCCCGCCGCTTCTCAGCCGACTGCTTGCGCACGCCCCGTGCACGGAACAGGAAGTACACGCCGACGGCCACCAGCAGCACGATCACGAGCAGCGTCCACGGAATGGCGGGTCCGCCCGCGGTGCCGGAGACATCGGCGATCGGCGAGGTGGAGCCGGAGGCATCCAGAACCAACGGCGTGACGGTGGTCGACGCGAGAAGCGCGAAGAGCGGGGCCACCCCGGGCAGCGTCACCGTCTGCGTCCACGATTCTCCGGGCAGCAATTCGGGCACCTCGTCGACGGCGGGCGCATCCATGCCGAACATGCCGAAGGGGCCGCTGAGATGCGTCGCCGGCTGGGCCGAGATGGCCGCGTTGCCCGAGTTGTGCAGGGTGTACGTCACCGTGGCATCGCCACCCGCGAACGGGTTGAGACCGCCGCCCCAGGCGACGGCCATGTCCTCCACGGCCAGCGCCGGCGCGATCTCGCCGCCCACCCGCAGATTGACCCGGATGCCGAGCCGCCGGTCGACGTTGACCCCCGCGTCGGCGTCAGGCACGGTCAGTGAGGTCACAACGCCACCCGCGTAGTCTCCTGGCGTGGCGTCGGCCGGCACGGCGACCGTGAACGGCACCGTCGCCGTCTCACCGGCCGCGACTGTGACCGACGGGTTCTCCGTGGTGATCCAGGCGCCCACGCCGTGCGACTCCTCTCCGGCGACGAGCAACGAGAGCTGCCCGTCTTCCGACGTGGAACCGTCGGACGCGTAGACCCCCAGCTCCACGGGGTCCACTCCGTGGTTGGCGACGACGATCGAGTCGTAGATGGTGCCACCCGGATCGATCGTGTAGCTGTAGTTGGTTCTCTCCGACCCGTATTCGTTGGAGGCGGTTCGCACCGTCCAGGTGACCGGATCGGTTTCGGCCGCCATCGCGGGCGCGACGACGGGCGCGAGAACGAGGAGAGCGGCGAGCGCCGCGGTGGACCACGCGCGGATGCGGGCCCCGGGACGAGAGGAGACGGAGGGTGGGTTCACGGGAGACCTTCGGTGTGAGGGGCGATGCGGGGTGAAAACGGGGATGTCCGTGGGAGGAGGAACTTCGTCCCTCCCCCCACGGACGTGGTGGGCTCAGCTCAGTGTCAGCCGGCCAGGGCTGTGAGCGTCAGGGTGGCGCGGTAGCTACCCTTGGCGGTGTCGACCGGGAGCTTCAGGTCGAGATTCGCTCCGAGAAGCGCCTCGCCCTTCGGGTGGTCCTGAGCGCCGGAGCCGAGCACACGGTCGACCGAGAGACCCTTGCCTCCGTCGTCGAAGCCCGACGCGACAGACGTGCCTGCGACGGCGCCCGCTCCATCGGTGACGACCTTCGGAGTCCAGCCCATGTAGCTGCCGGAGAAGGTCTTGTCACCGTCGGTGAACTCACCGAGCACGGCGGTCAGCGACCACGGAGACAGCGACGACCGGGTGTCGGACACCTTGATCGGGTTGATCTCGCCGGCCGCCTCGAACGCGCCGTTGTTCTCCTGCGCGGTGCCGAGGTCGACGAGGCCGTTCTGGCCGTCGATCGTCCAGCCGAACTCGCCGGGGGCCGCGGCCGGGACGGCGACCTGGATGTCTTCGCCGTCGCCGTGGTAGGGGTGGATGGTCACCGAGTCGATGACCGAACCGACGCCGTCGACGGGTGCGTTTGCGCCCTCGGTGCCGCACCAGCCCACCTTGCCGAGCTCGACCGCCGCGTTGGGCGCATCGCAGGTGCCGGAGCGGATGCCCTCGACCACGAGGGCGTCGGCCTTGACCTGCACCTTGACGTAGCTGCGCACGTGCTCCTGGTTCTGAGCGGAGTTGTACCAATAGCTGCTCGGGTTCAGCGGGTCTGCACCGTTGCCGGCACCGGAGGTGCCGCTGTTGTCGGGAGCGGTGATGTCGTAGTACTTCGAGCCGGAGGCCGAGTTCGCCGTCATGTAGATGACGCCGCCCTCACCCACGAACACGTCGTTCTGACCGGGCTGCTCGTCGGGGTTGGCCTTCTCGCCGTTCGCGATCTCGTAACTGCGGGTGTAGACGTGGTCGTGTCCCTGCAGAACGAGGTCGACACCCAGCTTCGAGAAGGTGGTCGGGAAGTCGACGCGGCGGACCTTGTTGTCGGCATCCTTCGCGTGGGCTGCGGCCGAGTAGATCGAGTGGTGGTACGTGAGCACCGTGTACTTCGCGTCGGCGCCGTGGGCGTTGACGACGTCGGTCACATACTGCACGTGCGCCGCGTCACCGCCACCGGTGGCCGAGTTGTAGCTGTTGCTGTTCAGGTCGATGAAGAGCACATCCTTGTAGATGTACCAGTAGTCTCCGCCCGAGTCGGTCGCCGTGTTGCCGTTGCGGTAGTACGCCGCCGAACGGTCGGTGTTGGGCGTATAGAAGTGCTGCTCGTAGGCCTTGCCGCCCACGTCGTGGTTGCCGATCGTCGCAGCCCAGGGGTACTGGCGCAGCTGATCGGGCGCCATGAAGGCGTCCCACTGCGGCTCGGTGTTCGCGGTCTCGACCTGGTCGCCGCCCGACACGAGCAGTTCGGCGTTCGGGTTAGCGGAGAGCGCGACGTTCATGGTGTCTACCCAGCCCGCCTGGTCCTTCGCGATGTCGCCCGACGATCCGATCTGCGGGTCGCCGAAGAACAGGAAGTCGAAGTCGCCCTCGAAGGACTGCGTCTTGAACGAGTACGTGGTCGACCAGTTGCCCTCGGAGCCGACGCGGTAGGAGTACTGCGTGTTCTCCGCGAGCCCGGACAGGGTGGCGTGGCGGTTGAAGCCCGTGGTGGTCGTGTTCGCGGCTCCGGATGCGGCGAACGTGGTGACTGAGGTGACGAAGTCGCCGTTGACCAGAGCCGAGCTCGGGGCGAGCTGCACGAGCTGGGCGGTGTCGGCCGTGGAGTACCAGCTGATGTTGCGCTGGGCCTCGTCGGAACCGACGCCGAGCACGATCCCGGTGTAGGAGGCGGTGTCGGCCGCATACGCGACGGTCGGGCCGGCGAGGGAGCCGCCGAAGACCAGAGCCGCGCTGACCGCTGCGGCGGAGAGCCACAGGGCTGCTCGGCCCCTCGGCCTGGTGGGAACTGCCAGAAGCATGAGTCTTCCGTTCTGTTGAAAGAGGTGTTGGAGAAGATGTGATGTGGATGGTGCGGGTCCACGACGTGCAGGCCCAACGGGAACTATCGAGCCTGAAGATTTCCTTCGGCTTAACGGTCGGTGTTGTGGGCACTGTCACTCAGGCAAACACCCCGTGATGGTGAGGTGGCGGCCGGGTGTCACGTCGCGCAGAGCGCGCAACGTTTGCCAGAAAGGGACTCGTTCGCAACCACACCGACACCGCGGTGAGGCATTCTTCAGGCGACCTGTCCCTCTTTCGCAAGGAACCTCCGTGCCGCCTCGCCCCCACCTCCTCGCCGCTGTCGTCGCGGCATCGCTCGTCTTGGGTCTCGCGGGATGCGCGAGCGCGGACTGGAACTCACCGCTCCCGACGACCACGCCGATCGGCACACCAGATGCCGGGTTCATGCCCGACATCGCGCCCTCGCCTGAGGCGACCGTGAACCCGGAGGCCGGGTCGTGGGCTGATGTGCGGCCCTCACCCGGATACCGCGTGGTGCTCCTCACCTCCGGTGATGACGTCACGACGCAGACGCTCACCACGGCGGTCACCGAGTGGGCACAGGCATCGGATGTCGACCTGCGCCACGTCGAGACGGGCGCCAACCCGATCGACGGAATCGTCGAGGCCATGGAGATGAAGCCCGAATTGATCGTGACCGCCGGGCAAGATCTCATCGATCCGCTCTCGCTCGTGACGCCGAACCACCTCAACATGCGTTTCCTGGTGCTGGGCGCCGAACTCGCGGAACCCACCTACAACGTCACCGCGGTCGAATGGTCGGGCGCCGGTTTCCGGGGCGAGGGACTCGGCTCGGCTACGCTCTTCGACGAGAGTTCGTTCAGCCCGGGGCGCTGCGCCGACGCCATCCGGGCCGGCACCGCCGCCGTACTCTCGGGCACGACCGGCATCGTGCTCTGGATCGAGTGAGAGCTTTGACAAGAAAGGCCCGGATCGCCGGGCCTTTCCTGCTGGCTCCGTTACGCGTTGCTCAATCAATTCGCTCGAGCACCTTTCGGCGGCTCTGAGCCGATTCGCTATGCCCAGCCCCGGCGAGAAGTCGCTCGATGCCACCCACTTAGGGGACATCAAGTCCCATGCTTTGTTTGCGTCTGCGGTCAACCTGTGCTGAGTTTGTGCATGAGCGAATTCACGAAGAACGTAGTCCCGAGAGGGCGACTGGCAGTAAAGGCGCTACATGGGGCAGCCGCTGTACTCTTCATAGCGGCCGTTGTATATGCGGGTCTCATCGCGTTCGTGAGCGGCACGGTTGAGAGTTTTCAGGACGGTGCCGGTATTCAAGCAAGCATTCCGATCGCTATCTCTATTGCGGTTGTTGGCCTTGTTCTTGCCGTTGCAGCCTTTCTCATCTCTCGAACCGCTGGTCCCAGCAAACACCGCACCGACTAACGTCCAAAAAACACCACCGATCCGCTTTCCGGCTTTGAGCACAGGAGCTTGGAGGTCTAACAGGGCGAAAGCCCTATCGACCCTTCCCTTTGTGTAAATTTCGAGACGGCTGTGCCTGCCAGCGCGACTGCATGCATAGGGCAGGGGTGACGGGATCTCCTCCTCCGCACTGGCACTCACGCGGGTATCCATCACCACTCCGATATCCCGTCGGCTTAAACAAAAAAGACCCGAATCATCGGGTCTTTACTGCTGGGGTACCTGGACTCGAACCAAGAACAAAAGAATCAGAATCTTCCGTGTTGCCAATTACACCATACCCCACTGCATCAGAACCGAAGCCCTGACCGAGAGTCAACACTAGCCTACGCGGGGGCTGCACTCAAACCGAGTGAGCCCGTTCGTCGAGACGGACACCCGTTCGTCGAGCTTGTCGAGACGGATGCCCTTCGACAAGCTCAGGGAACGGGACGACAAGCTCAGGGGACGGGCAGGGCCTACAGCGAGCCGATCAGGTAGCGGTTGATCACTGCAGCCGCGCGGGCGCCCTCGCCGGCCGCCACGATCAGCTGGTGCGGACCCGGAGGAACCACGTCGCCTGCCGCGTAGATGCCCGCCACAGGGGTGCGACCGTCGGCGTCGGCCTCGATCCAGCCGTCGGCCGTCTCGGGGATCTCGAGCGACGACGCATACTCCAGCTTTGTCTCCCACAGGGGACGAACGAAGCCGCCCGTGCGCGGGATGACCTCGCCGTCGACCAGCTGCACGCCCGTAAGGCCCGACCGGTCACCCACGACATCGGCGATGGCTCGCCTTTCGACCCGGATGCCGCGCGCGGCCAGCGACGCCTCGTCGGCCTCCGAGACGGTTCCGACTCCGTTGGTGAAGACGATCAGGTCGCTCGACCACTGCGAGATGAGCAGCGCCCGCTCGGCGAGGTCGTCGCTTTCGCCGATCAGCGCGAGGGGCTCGTCGCTCTTCTCGAAGCCGTCGCATTCGACGCAGCTGTGCAGGCTCGAGCCGTAGTACGACCGAACGCTCGGCAGTGCGGGCAGGGTCTCGCTGAGACCGGACGCGATGAGAACGGTGGATGCGGTCACGTCGACCGCTCCCCCACCACGGATCGCCGTGGCCTGCACCCGATACTCGGGCCGGCCTCTCAGCTGCTCCGCCGGGGTGCCCGCCGCATCCGACACCGAGACGCTCGTCACGAGGGCCTGCTGGAACAGCGCACCCGGGTACGCCTCGAACTCGGCCCGGCCGGCCTTGCGCAGCTCGAGCGGAGAAACGCCGTCGCGCGTGATGAAGCCGTGGCTTTTGAGCGTGGCGGAGTGCCGGGGCCGGTTGCTGTCGATGAGAAGCACGCGGCGGCGGGCTCGCACGAGGTTGAGCCCGGCCGACATGCCCGCAGGCCCCGCGCCGATGATCACACAGTCGACGTGTCCTTCGACGGGCGCAGCGGCCTGGGGCCGCGAGATCTCGATCATGGCCTAGCCCAGCTTGCTCGAAAGACGGTCGATGCGAGCGATGGACTCCGCCTTGCCGAGCAGCTCGAACGACTCGAACAGCGGCGGCGACACCTTGCGCCCCGAGGCTGCGACGCGCAGCGGACCGTAGGCGATGCGCGGCTTGAGGCCGAGGCCATCGATGAGCGCAGCCTGCAGAGCGGCCTGGATCTCGGCCGCGTTCCAGTTGCTCTCTTCGACGAGTTCGATGGCGTTCATCGACGCGCTGAGCACGAGCCCGGCGTTCTCGGGAAGCCCGGCCAACGCATCCGGCTGGTACTCGAGGTTCGCGCCCTGCACGAACAGGAAGCCGAGCATCGCCGGGGCATCGCCCAGCAGCGCCATACGCTCCTGCACGAGCGGCGCGGCCTTCAGCAGCAGCTGCTCCTCGTAGTCGTTGAGCGGCTCGTTCAGGATGCCGTCACGCACGAGATAGGGAATCGTGCGGGCCGCGAAGTCGACCGGGTTGAGCAGCCGGATGTGGTCGCCGTTGATCGACTCCGCCTTCTTCAGGTCGAAGCGCGCCGGGTTGGGATTGACATCTTTCACGTCGAACGCCGCGACCATCTCGTCGATGGAGAACACGTCGCGATCGTGGGTAAGCGACCAGCCCAGCAGAGCGAGGTAGTTGACGAGGCCCTCGGGAATGAAGCCGCGGTCGCGGTGGTGGAAGAGGTTGGACTCGGGGTCGCGCTTCGACAGCTTCTTGTTGCCGTCGCCCATGACGTAGGGCAGGTGGCCGAACTGCGGCACCCACTCGGCCACACCGATGTCGATGAGCGCGTGGTACAGCGCGATCTGCCGGGGCGTCGACGAGAGCAGGTCTTCTCCGCGCAGCACGTGCGTGATGTGCATCAGTGCATCGTCGACCGGGTTGACGAGCGTGTAGAGCGGGGCGCCGTTCGGGCGTACGACCACGAAGTCGGTGAACGAGCCCTCGGGGAACGTGATGTCGCCGCGCACCAGATCGGTGAAGCTCAGCTCGGTGTCGGGAACGCGCAGGCGGAGCGCCGGCTGGCGACCCTCGGCCTTGAACGCCTCGCGCTGCTCCTCGGTGAGCGTGCGGTCGAAGTTGTCGTAGCCGAGCTGCTTGGCGCGACCGGCGGCCTCGTTGCGCGCGTCGATCTCCTCCGCGGTCGAGAAGCTCTCGTAGAGGTGGCCGGAGGCCTTCAGCTTCTCGATGACCTCAAGGTAGATGTCGGTGCGCTCCGACTGGCGGTAGGGCGCGTCGGGGCCGCCGACGTCGATTCCCTCGTCCCAGTCGAGGCGCAGCCAGCGCAGCGCGTCGAGCAGCTGGCCGTAGCTCTCCTCCGAGTCGCGCGCCGCGTCGGTGTCTTCGATGCGGAAGACGAGCTTGCCGCCCGTGTGCCTGGCGTACGCCCAGTTGAACAGGGCGGTGCGGATCAGGCCGACGTGGGGCGTACCGGTGGGCGACGGGCAGAACCGGACGCGAACGTCGGTGCCGGTCGCGGTGGACACGGGGTGCAGGGAGGTATCAGACATACGCTCCTAATCCTACCGATCCTCACCGTTTCCCACCGATCCTCACCGTTCCCTGAGCTTGTCGAAGGGGAAGGTGCCGGGGAGTTTCCCTTCGACAAGCTCAGGGAACGGGCAGCGGGCTCAGGGAACGGCGGGCTGGGTCAGAGAACGGCGGGCTCAGCGGTTCTTGGCCGGGTTGCTCAGCAGGCCGAGTCCCTCGATCGAGACCTCGACCTTCTGTCCGTCGGTGAACGGGCCGACTCCGGCCGGGGTGCCCGTGAGGATCACGTCGCCCGGCAGCAGCGTCCACACGCTCGACGCGAACGCGATGATCTCGGGGATCGAGTGGATCATCTGCTTCGTGTTGCCGCTCTGGCGCAGCTCGCCGTCGACGCGCACCTCGATGGCGGCATCCGAGAAGTCGAACTCCGTCTCGATGACCGGGCCCAGCGGGCAGAACGTGTCGTACCCCTTCGCGCGGGCCCACTGGCCGTCGGCCTTCTGGATGTCGCGGGCGGTCACGTCGTTCGCGATCGTGTACCCGAAGACGACGTCGGCGTAGTCCTCTTTCTTCACGTCGCGGGCGATGCTGCCGATCACGATGGCGAGCTCGCCCTCGTGCTCGACCTGCGAGCTCTCACGCGGCAACTGGATGGCGTCGCCCGGCCCGATCACGGACGTGTTGGGCTTCAGGAAGATCAGCGGGGTCGTAGGCGCCTCGCCGCCCATCTCCGCGGCGTGGTCGGCGTAGTTCTTGCCGACGGCGACCACCTTGGAGCGCGGAATGACCGGCGCGAGCAGCTTGACCGTGGCGTCGAGCGGAACCCGCTCTTCCGTGGTCTCGTAGCCGACGAACATGGGGTCGCCCACGAGAACGACGATCTCCGTCTCATCGACGATTCCGAATCGGGGCTCTCCCCCGCTGACCGTAAAGCGCGCAATTTTCACGCTTCCGAGCCTAGTGCGAACGCTACGCTATCGAAGGGCGAGCATCCCCTCGCCCGTCAGTGAGCAAGCCTCGAGGAGCACACCCATGTCCGACTATTCCTTCGGCGGAGCAGCCGACATCGACCGCGCCATCGGATTCCTCGTGAGCCTCGACAACGAGCAGCGCAACGCCCTCGCCGTGCTCGAGATCGACCAGGCCATCGACGAGCTGCAGGCCGAGTACGTGAAGGTTCAGGCAGACCCAGAGCACGTTCCGAGCAACGAGTTCATCGCAGCGCTCAGCGGCTACCTCGAGATGGCCGACGACCGCGAGCGCCAGTAGCGCCTGCGGCTCTGCCCTTCGACAAGCTCAGGGAACGGCGGCGCCTACGCGTCGAGGCGGGTCAGCCATCCGTTCACGTCGGGGATGCGCCCGTACTGGATGTCGGTGAGCTCCTTGCGCAAAGACATCGTGAGCTCGCCGGCCGGAGCATCCGGATCGCCGATCACGAAGTCGGCGCCCTTGAGCGCAGCGATCGGCGTGACCACGGCGGCGGTGCCGCATGCGAACACCTCGACCACGTCACCGGACGCGACACCGTCGCGCCACTCGTCGAGCGTCACCCTGCGGTGCTCGACATTGTGGCCGCGGGCCTTGGCCAGCTCGATGATGCTGTCGCGGGTGACGCCGTCGAGGATGCTCGGTGACTCGGGGGTAACGAGCGTGCCGTCTTTCTTCACCAGGAACACGTTCATGCCGCCGAGCTCCTCGAGGTATTTGCCCTCCGACGAGTCGAGGAACAGCACCTGGGCGCAGCCGTGCTCGTACGCCTCCTCCTGTGGCAGCAGCGACGAGGCGTAGTTGCCGCCCGTCTTCGCCGCTCCCGTGCCGCCGCGGCCGGCGCGCGCGTAGTCGGTCGACAGCCAGATCGACACCGGCGTCACGCCCCCGGGGAAATACGCTCCGGCGGGGCTCGCGATCACGTAGTAGCCCACCTTCTGGGCGCTGCGCACACCGAGGAAGCTCTCGTTGGCGAACATGAAGGGCCGGATGTAGAGGCTCGTCTCGCCGCCCTCGGGCACCCACGCGCCGTCGGCCGCGATGAGCTGCTTGAGCGATTCCACGAAGTCTTCGGTCGACAGCTCGGGCAGGGCGAGGCGGCGGGCCGAGCGCTGCAGGCGCTCGGCGTTCTTCTCGGGGCGGAAGGTCCAGATCGAGCCGTCGGCGTGACGGTAGGCCTTCATGCCCTCGAAGATCTCCTGCGCATAGTGCAGAACGGATGCCGCGGGATCGAGCAGCAGCGGACCGTACGGCACGACGGCGGCGTTGTGCCAGCCACCGGACAGGGTCCAGTCGATCTGCACCATGTGGTCGGTGAAGTGCTTGCCGAAGCCGGGGTCGGCGAGGATCGCCTCGCGCTCGACCTCAGCCCGCGTCGCCTCCGACGGCGTGAGGGTGAAGGTGAGGGGGAAGGTGGTGTCGAGATCGGTCATTGCGAGTTCCTTAGTCGAAAAGGTTCGGTGTCAGCGGGCGAGCGATGCGGCGACTGCGTCGCGGATGGCGTCGCCCACGGCGCTCGTCGTGCGCGGGTGGTCTGCCTGCCGGGTCGCGATGTCGGCCGTCACGGCGTCGCGAACCGTGACCGCGGCATCCGGAACCCCGAGGTGATCGAGGAGCAGTGCCACCGACAGGATCGCGGCCGTGGGGTCGGCGATCTGCTTGCCTGCGATGTCGGGCGCGGATCCGTGGACCGGCTCGAACATGCTGGGGAAGGCTCCGTCGGGGTTGATGTTGCCCGAGGCCGCCAGGCCGATTCCGCCGCTGATTGCGCCGGCCAGATCGGTGAGGATGTCGCCGAAGAGGTTGTCTGTGACGATGACGTCAAATCTAGCAGGATCGGTGACGAGGAAGATCGTGGCCGCGTCGACGTGCAGGTAGTCGACGGCCACGTCGGGGTATTCGGCCCCGACCGTGTCGACAAGCCGACGCCAGATGCCGCCGGCGAAGGTGAGCACGTTGGTCTTGTGCACGAGGGTGAGCTTTTTGGCGGGGCGCGACTGGGCCAGCTCGAAGGCGAAGCGCACGACGCGCTCGACGCCGAATGCCGTGTTGATCGACACCTCGTTGGCGATCTCCTGCGGCGTGCCCACGCGGATGGCACCGCCGTTGCCCACGTAGGGGCCCTCCGTTCCCTCGCGCACGACCACGAAGTCGACGTCGCCCGGGTTCGACAGCGGGCTGGCGACACCGGGGTAGATCGTGGTGGGGCGCAGGTTCACGTAGTGATCGAGCGTGAAGCGCAGCTTCAGCAGCAGTCCGCGCTCGATGTTGGCGTCGGCGAGGCGCGGGTCGCCCGGCACTCCCCCGACGGCCCCGAGAAGAATCGCGTCGTGCGACGAGATGGATGCGAGATCGTCGTCGGTCAGCACGTCGCCGGTGGAGAGAAAACGGGTCGCCCCCAGCGAGAACTCCGTCTTCTCCACGGTGAGGCCCGCGGAGGGGGCCACGGCGTCGAGCACCTTCACGGCCTCGGCGACGACCTCGGGGCCGATGCCGTCTCCGGGAATGACGGCGAGTCTGATGGTGCGCGACATAGTGCTCCTGCGTTGGATCGGTGCGGAATCGATACGTGCAAGATTACTTGGCTGCACGCAGCACCCCGCTTCGTTTCGATCGTGTAAATGACCTGTAACGCGTTGTCGCAACGCACGCCTCTGCGCGTTCGGCGGTCCTAGGCTCCGAGGATGACAGTGATCGATCCCGTAAAAACGCAACTCGTCGAGCCCGGGGGCATCGAGCCCATTCCCTCGAACAGGCGACACGGTTCGCCGTGGCAGCTGTTCGCCACCTGGACCTCGCCCAACCTCGAGTTCGCCACGATCTTCGTGGGTGTGATCGCTGTCCTCTACTTCGGGCTGAGCTTCTGGCAGGCCGTCGCGGCCGTGCTGCTGGGCAATTTCCTGGGCAGCCTGAGCCAGGGCTTCCTGTCGACGTGGGGGCCGCGCGAGGGTCTCGCCCAGATGCTGCTGGGTCGCACGGCATTCGGCTTCTGGGGCAACATCGTGCCCGCCGGGCTCAACACCGCCATGGCCGGGCTCGGCTGGTTCGCCGTCAACTCCATCAGCGGGGCCTTCGCCCTGGCCACGCTCACGGGCCTGAGCCCCGTTCTCACCCTGATCATCGTTGTGGTCGTCGAGGTGACCGTGGCCTTCGTCGGCCATGACATCGTTCAGCTTTTCGAGCGCTACGCCATGTTCGTGCTGGGCGCCATCTTCCTCATCGCCGGCATCTTCATCCTGGCCAACGCCGACACCGCGGCGCCGGCGGCCGGCGACGGCACCGACGGCTTCGGCGGTTTCGCCGGCTTCATGCTCGCCGCCGGCGCAGCGTTCGGCTACACGGCCGGCTGGAACCCCTACGCGGCGGACTACACGCGCTACCTGCCCGCCGCGACGAACCGCAGAACCATCGCCGTCGCATCCGGTCTCGGCAATTTCGTGTCGACCAGCTTTCTCATGATCGTGGGCGCGGCATCCGCGACCGTCGTTCACAGCGGTCTGGCCGACGATGCCAGCCCGACCGACTCGTTCACCGCGGGTATGCCGGGCTGGATCTCGGCGATCACGCTGCTCGCCATCGCTGTGGGCGCCATCTCGGCGAACGCGCTGAACATCTACTCCGGGTCGATGTCGTTCCTCGCGATCGGGATCAAGATCCCCTTCGAGCGCCGTCGGGCCATCGTGGCGCTCGGATTCGGTGTGCTGGGCTTCGTGATCGCCCTGCTCGCCCTGCCCGACGCCGGAGCGAGCTACGAGAACTTCCTGCTCGTGATCGCCTACTGGATCGCTCCCTGGCTCGGCATCGTTCTCGCCGACCGCTGGCTCCGCCGCGGCACGGCCGTGCTGGCACTCGTCGTCGACGAGAAGAACAAGTACCGCAACCCCGCAGGCATCATCGCGTTCATCGTCGCGGCGGTGGTCTCGATCGGGCTCTTCTCCAACCAGGCCGTCTACGTGGGCCTTATCGTGCTGGTCGCGCCTGAGATCGGCGATCTCACAGCACTGGTCGGCTTCGTCGTCGCCGCGCTGCTGTACGTCGTCGTCTTCCGCATCATCCGGCCGGTGCTGGGGCCTCCCCTGTCGGCCGAGACGACCACGATGCCGGCCGAGCGAGTGGAGGCCTCCGCGTGATCTACGAGACCGACGCAGACAAGTTGGCCGTCGCCCGCGACGAGGCGAGAAAAGGAGCCGCGGAAGGCGGCATCCCGATCGGCGCCGCCCTGTTCACCAGCGCGGGGGTCCTGCTCGGCAGCGGCCACAACCGCCGTGTGCAAGACGGTGACGCGGCGATGCACGCCGAGACGAACGCCTTCCACAACGCCGGGCGCCAGCTCAGCTATCGCGACACGGTGATGGTCACCACGCTTTCGCCGTGCTGGTACTGCTCGGGCCTCGTGCGCCAATTCGGTATCGGTCGAGTCGTGGTCGGCGACGACCAGAACTTCTTGGGCGGGCAGGACTGGATCGCGGAGCACGGCTGCGACGTCACCGTGGTCAACGACCCCGAGCTCATCGCCATGATGGCCGAATTCATCGAGACGAATCCGGCACTGTGGAACGAGGACATCGGCGAGGAGTAGCCTCACCCCGTTCGGTAGGATCGCAACGGTGAGCGAACGCCTTCCGGTAGACCGTGCGTCGGCGGCGGATGCCCGGCCGTCGGCCGCCGAGGGTATCGGCTCCGAAGTGCGCGCGGCCCGAGTCCAGCTCGGAATCAGCATGCGCGAGCTCGCGGCTCGAATCGGCACCTCGCAGCCCTTCGTCTCGAACATCGAGAACGGTCGCATCTTCCCGAGCCTGCGCACCCTCGGCCGGCTCGCTGCAGCCCTCGAGGTGCCCGTCGCACGCCTGCTGCCCAGCAGCGACCGGGTCGAGCGCGTCGCCGCCTCGAAGATCGGGCGGGCACGCTCGCGCAGCGAGGGCCCTGTGCGACCCCTGCTGACCACGGGCGACCTTCGAGGAGTGCGGATCGAGCTCGCTCCCGGAGAGGTCGAGCGACGACCCGTGGTGCACGAGGGCGAAGAGTTCCTCGTCCTGCTCCAGGGCGTGCTCGTCTTGCTGCGGGAGGGACTCCCCCCGTTGCGAATGGAGGGCGGCGACACCCTCTGGCTGGATGGCACCGTGCCGCATCGCTTCGCCTGCCCCGACGAGTCGGCCGTGCCGGGCTCCGCCTTCATCGCCCTCGTCGGGCGCGACGCACTGGACGCGCACTCGTGATCGCCGAGGAGTGGGAGCTCGGGGTCGGAGCCCGCGTGCGCACCGCCCGCGAGGAACGAGGGCTGACCACCCGGGCGCTCGCCAGCCTCGCGGGGCTGTCGCAGTCGCTGTTGTCAGATGTCGAGAATGGCCGCACCCTGCCCAGCGTCGCCTCGCTCTACGCGATCGCGGAGGCACTCGGAACGGGACCCGCCGAGCTGCTCCCCCAAGACGACGACAGCGCCCGGCTCACCGAGCACGGGGTGCCCCTGCCCTCCGCGGGGCCGGGCGAGGCCGTGTCGACACGGATGCTCTACGGAGCACCGGGTCGCCGCATCGAGGCGTACATGTCCAGTTATCCGCCGGGGCAGACGGACCCGGAACCCTTCCAGCACTCTGGCGAGGACATCATCATGGTGCTCGAGGGGCGCATGACGCTCACCGTCGGCGAGCGCGACCAGGAACTGCGGGCGGGCGATGCCGCGTGGCTCGATTCCTCGGCTCCGCACTCCATCCAGCCCCTGGGGCGCAGCGGCGTGCGCATCATCGTGATCACCGCACGCTGAACGGCCGGCGCTTCGCAGAGACGTCGTTCAGGCGGACGACGGCAGGGCCACGGTCGAACCCGTGTGATAGACGAGCGGTCGGGCGCTTCGATGCGCGCTCGCTCCGACGACCTCCAGCACGACGACGACATGGTCGCCGGTCGGAATGGCACTCAGGATCCGGCACTCGAGCCAGAGGCGCGCGCCGGAGATGAAGACCGCCCCGTCCGCCGTGCGGCCGAGCACGGATCCGTCGAACCGGTCTCCGCTGCGTGACGCGAGCCGGCGGACCGCCTCGGTATTGTTCTCCGACAGCACCGAGACGCCGATCCGTGCGGCGTTCTTCAGCGACGCCCACGTCTGCGATTCACGCTGTATCGAGACGAGTGCGCACGGAGGGTCGAACGATGCTCCGACGGTCAGCGAGGTCACGATCATGCCCACCGCGCGCCCATCGACGTCGGCGCAGATCGCCGCGACGCCGGCCGGATATTCGGCGAACATCTGCCGCACGGCCGCAGGGTCGGACGGAACGGATGGCATGGTCACCCGATCGGAGTCATCGTCGGGCGATTCGAACTCGGCCCACGGCTGCGTCCACTCCATGGCTCTCCATTCCCGAGAGCCTTGAGAACTCACGTCTGGTCCCGAGCCTCCCGCCGCTACATTTCGCGTGCGTTACGGGGCTGAGAACGATGTGTAACAGTTATCGCAGCCTGCCGCCAGTCTGCTCTGACAGCGTCTTTCCGTCGCTTGTCGGTCATTCGTGTGGCGTGCAATGATCGGTCTGAGATATCACCCGGATCGGGTGACGGCATAGTCAGCAGGGAGATCGCATGGTCAAGCAACTCGTCCTCGGGGCGTTCGAGGAGTTCACCCCGAACTTCATCGCCAACGCGTGGCACCACGAGCGAGGAGACACCAGTGCGTTCGCGACGCTGGAGTTCTGGCAGGATTTGGCGGCCCGCTTGGACACCGCCGGATTCGACTTCTTTTTTCTGGCAGAGGCCATCGGCTATCCGATGAACGACGCGGGGCAGGTGCCCGAGGCCGTCATCCGCGACGCCGTTCAGTTCCCCGTGCACGATCCGCTCGCGCTGATCTCCGGACTCGCGACCGCTGCCCCGCGCATCGGCTTCGTCGCAACGGCATCGACGACGGCCCAGCACCCGCTGCTCAACGCCCGCACCTTCACCACCCTCGACCACCTCACCGGCGGACGCATGGGCTGGAACATCGTCACGAGTGACAATCAGCAGGCGCTCGTGCGCCTGCTGGGCCAGACGGATGTGACGCCGCACGACGAGCGCTACGCTCGCGCGACCGAATTCGTCGACCTCTCGCTGAGGCTCTGGGAGGAGGCCTGGGACGACGGGGCGGTCCTCGCAGACAAGGCGACCCGCACATTCTCCGATCCCGCGAAGGTGCACCGCATCGAGCACCAGGGCAAATACTTCCGGTTCGACGGCTACTTCCCCGCCACTCCGTCGCCGCAGCGCACCCCCACCCTCTTCCAGGCCGGCACCTCAGCGGCCGGCACCGCCTTCGCCGCCCGCTATGCCGAATGCGTGTTCACTCAGGACAGGGAAACCGCGCGACTGAAAGCGACCGTCGCCCGCCTGCGAGCCCAGGCCGTCGCGGCAGGCCGACCGGCCGACTCCGTCAAGATCATCAACGGGGCGAGCTTCGTCATCGCCGACACGGTGGAAGAGGCGCAGCGCCTGCGGGCGGAACTCAACGCCACCCCCACGAGAGAGGCGACCGCGGCCCTGTTCCTCGGCTGGTCCGGAGTCGACCTCGGCGCCCTCGACCCCGACGCCACACTCGACTCCGTCTCGACCGAGGTGGGCCACACGATGATCGAGATGTGGCGGAATCCTAACGGCACGAGCCCGACCGTCGGCGAGATCCTCGACTCGCTCGCCTCGACTTTCGGCGGGATGCGCTTCACCGGAACTGCCGAATCGATCGCGACCGAAATCGCGGCTCTCGTGGAGGAGACCGACATCGACGGGTTCCTCGTCGAGAACTGGTACGGCGGCTACGAGGGCTACCGCGACTTCGTCGAACAGCTGATGCCTGTTCTGCAAGAGCGAGGTCTTCTGCCCGACGTCGCCCGATCTGGCACCCTCCGCAGCATGCTGACCGGAGAGCCCGACGTGCCGGAGTGGCACCCTGCCCGCGCCGTCCGCGGCGCCCAGAGCAGCGCACAGAGCGGCGCCTGACGCGATGGACGAGCCCCTCGACGGCGCCACAGAGGCGCTCCTCCTCGCGCTGCCCAAGGTCTCTCTGCACAACCACCTGATCGGCGCCGTGTCGGCCCGGACCGTGCTCGATCTCGCCCGCAAGCACGACGTCGTCCTCGACGGCGGCCGCGACGCGGAGTCACTGTACGACCACGACTCCTACGAGGACCTCGACGAGTTCCTGCGCGTCCTCGATGTGGCCGGTTCGGTCATGCGCGACGCCGACGACTTCCGCAGAGTCGCCTTCGAGACCCTGACCGACGGAGGGGCGGCGCTCGGCGTTGTGCACCGAGAGATCTTCCTCAGTCCACCGGGGCATCCGGGCGTGCCGTATCGCACGATCATCGACGGAGTGCTGGCGGGCATGCGCGAAGCCGAGGCGGAGACGGGCATCACCAGCCGAATGGTGATCGGCCTCAACCGCAACGACTCCGCGTCGGCGGCCGTCGAGCTGGTCGAACAGGTGATCGAGTACCGCATCGACGAGGTCGTGGGCATCGGGCTCGACTATTCCGAGTTGATCGGACCTCCGGCGCGGTTCGTCGAAGCATTCCGACTCGCCGGCCGCTCGGGGCTCCACCGCACCGCCCACTCCGAGAGCGGCCCGCCCGCGAACATCGAGGTCATCCTCGACGAGCTCGGCGGAGAGCGGATCGACCACGGCTACCACGTCGTCGACGACGACCGGATCACGGCGCGATGCGTCGACGAGGGAATCACCTTCACCTGCACTCCCGTGAGCTCGGACATCGGCCGGTATTCCGGAAGCGGCGACGGCTCACACCGACGGATCGCGCAGATGGTCGACGCGGGCCTGCGTATCACCATCGACTCCGACGATCCGCCGATGTTCGGCACGGACGCCGTCAACGACTTCCGGGCGCTGGCCCGCGCCCTCGGCTACGGCCTGCCCGAGTTCGCCGGCTTCACCCGGAATGCGGTGAAGGCGGCCTGGCTGGATGACAGCGATCGAGCGACCCTGAATCAAGCCGTCGAGTCGCGGCTGTCAGCCCTCGGAGCGCACCCGGCGCAGTGACACAAGCGCCAGCACGATGGCCAGCGCCATGAGCCCGACCCCGATCCCCGAGGTCAGCACCACGCCGCTGTCGAACGACTCACGGGCCGACTCGAGCAGCCGGTAGCCCGCGGGCCCGCCGATCGACTCCGCCACCGAGACGGCGCCGCCGAGCGTCTCGCGCGCGGTCGCGGCGTTCTCGTCGGCCAGTCCGGCGGGCAGGGTGACCCCGGCCCGGTAGGCGGCCGTCAGGATGCTGCCCAGCACCGCCGTGCCGAGAACGGCTCCCAGCTCGTACGACGTCTCGGACACTCCGGATGCCGCGCCGGCCTTATCGGCGGGCACCGACGAGATGATGAGGTCGTTCGAGATCGTCTCTGCCGCGCCGATTCCGAGGCCGAGCACCGCGAAGGCGATCGCCAGCGTGGTCTCGGTCGCCTCTTGGCCTGTGACCATGATGATCGCGTATGCCGCACCGGCCAGCGCGAGCCCCGTGGCGACCACGAAGCTCGGCCTGACCAGGCGCACGATCGGCACGACCACGAGGCCGGCGACGATCATGACGATGAGTCCGGGCACCAGGGCGAAGGCGGCGTCGAGCGGGCTCAGTCGCAGAACGAGCTGCAGGTGCTGCGAGACGAAGTAGAGGAAACCCACCAGCGAGAAGACGCTCACGAGGTTGATCAGCACGGCGCCGGTGAAGGCCCCACGACGGAACAGTCTCATGTCGAGCATCGGATTCTCCCGATTCAGCTGCCGCCGCACGAACAGGATTCCCGCCGTCACGCCGACGAGCACGAGCAGCATCTGCGACCACTCGAAGCCGTGCGTCGCGAACTCCTTGATCGCGAAGACGATCGGCACGAGCGTGACCATCGTGAGGCCGATGCTGACGAGGTCGATGCGGCCCGGGTTCGGATCGCGCGACTCCGGAACCAGCAGCGGCGCGAACACGAGAAGAGGAATGAGCACGGGCACGGCGATGAGGAAGACGGAGCCCCACCAGAAGTGCTCGAGCAGGATTCCACCCACGATCGGGCCCAGGGCCGATCCTGCCGCGAATCCGGCGGCCCAGATGGCGATGGCCAGCCGACGCTGCTCGCGATCGAGGAAGATGCTGCGCAGCAGGGAGAGCGTCGACGGCATGAGCATGGCGCCGAAGAAGCCCAGGCCGACCCGCGCGAGGATCAGCAGTTCGGCCGTGGGCGCGAAGGCGGCCACGATCGACACGAGAGCGAAGCCTGTGGCGCCGATCAGCAGCAGCCGACGGCGACCCCAGCGGTCGCCGAGGTTGCCCATCGCGACGAGGAGGCCGGCGAGCACAAGCGGGTAGGCGTCGATGATCCAGAGCTGGGCCGCGGCAGACGGGCGGAGCGACTCGGAGATGACGGGCAGGGCGAAGCTCAGCACGGTGTTGTCGACGCTCGAGATGAGCACGGGCAGCATAAGAACGGCCAGCGCGAACCAGTTGCGAACGGATGCGCGGGGCGGCCGCCCGTCGTCGGTGCGCAGGGCGGCTGTGGGTGTGGTGAGGAGAGCCATGATCTGAGTTCTTCGTTTCGAGTCGAGAAGTGGTGCACGTTCACTATACCGTCCAGTCGGTACAGTAGCTATCTCCTCAACGGATGGACCCCTACCGTCATTCCCGAAAGCGTAAGGAAATCGTGCGGGGTGATACCCCGGGCTGCCGGGGCGGCTACCATCGAAGCGATGCCCGACACCCCAGAGAACCCGCCGATCGACGCCGCCGCGCCCGCCTCGGCATCCACGCGCGACCGAATCATCGATGCCTTCGCCGAACTGCTGGGCGCGAACGGCGAACGCGCCGCGACCCTCGATGCCGTCGCCGCTGCCGCAGGAGTGTCCAAGGGCGGCCTGCTCTACCACTTCGGCTCGAAAGAGGCCTTGGTCGAGGGCGTACTGGAGCGCCTGGCCACGCTCGTGGAGCGCGACGTCGCGGCCATCCGGTCGTCGCCGTCAGGGCCGGTGGCTCACCTGATCCGCACATCCATGGCCACGGGCAGCGCGCTCGACAAAGCGCTCGTCGCCACGTCGCGCCTGGCTCAGGCGTCGAACTCGACGGCACGCGACGCCCTGCGGGCCGCGAACGACGCCTGGTACGGCATCGTGCTCGAGAGCACGGGCGACCCGGTGCTCTCGCGCGCGATCATGCTCATCAGCGACGGGCTCGCCTACGGCTCGGCTTTCCTGCCGGGGTCGTCGACTCCGGAGACGGCCGAGCTCTCGGCATCGGACATCGACGACCTCGTCGACCTGATCACCGAGGTCACGGCCCAGCGCGCGGGGCACTGAGCCTGTCGTTGCCTGAGCCCGTCGTTCACTGAGCCTGTCGTTCCCTGAGCCTGTCGAAGGGCCGGCGGGCGCGCTTCGACGAGCTCAGCGAACGGGCTCCGCTTCGACAAGCTCAGCGAACGATTACTCCGTGAGGTCGATCTCCTGCAGCGAGTCGGCGTCGATGGCCGTGCGCAGCTTCTCGAGCAGCTCTTCGGGGGCGGGCGAGTCGACGGTCAGCACGCTGAGCGCCTTGCCGCCGGCCACGTGGCGAGCGATCTGCATTCCGGCGATGTTGATCTGCGCGTCGCCGAATTCCTTGCCGTAGATCGCGACGATGCCGGGGCGGTCGTCGTAGGTCATCACGATGAGGTGCTCCGCGAAAGGAACCTCGACGTCGTAGCCGTTGATCTCGACGATCTTCTCGATCTGCTTCGTGCCGGTGAGAGTTCCCGACACCGAGATCTGCGATCCGTCGCTCAGCGCGCCCTCGAGCGTGATGAGGTTGCGGTACTCCTCCGACACCGACTCGGTGATCAGGCGAGCAGTCACGCCGCGCTGCTCGGCGAGCAAGGGAGCGTTGACGTACGATACCGTCTCGCTGACGACGTTCGTGAAGATGCCCTTGAGCGCGGCCAGCTTGAGGACGCTCACGTCGAAGTCGACGATCTCGCCGCGCACGATCACGTCGACGCTCGTGAGCGGGCTGTGCGCAAGACCGGAGAACACCTGGCCGAGCTTCTCGACCAGGGGGATGCCGGGTCGGACCGTCGGGTCGATCACTCCGCCGGCGACGTTGACGGCATCCGGAACCAGCTCGCCCGACAACGCGAGGCGAACCGACTTGGCGACCGAGACACCGGCCTTCTCCTGCGCCTCATCGGTGGATGCGCCCAGGTGGGGCGTGACCACGACGTTGGGCAGGGCGAGCAACGGCGAGTCGGTGGGCGGCTCGCTGACGAAGACGTCGAGTCCGGCGCCCGCGATGGTTCCCGCGGTGAGCGCGCGGTGGAGGGCGGCTTCGTCGATGAGGCCGCCGCGTGCGACGTTGACGATGAACGAGGTGGGCTTCATCAGCGCCAGCTGCTCGTCGCTGATCATGCCGGTGGTCTCGGGAGTCTTCGGCATGTGGATGGTGATGAAGTCGCTCTGCGCGAGCAGCTCGTCGAGGCTGAGCAGCGTGACGCCCAGCTGCTGGGCGCGGGCCGAGGTGACGTAGGGGTCGTAGGCCACGACGTTGGTGCCGAACGCCTGCATGCGAGCGGTGATCAACGCGCCGATGCGGCCGAGGCCGATGATGCCGATCGTCTTCTCGTAGAGCTCGACGCCCGTGTAGGCGCTGCGCTTCCACTTGCCGTCGGCCAGGGCCGAATGCGCGGCTGGGATGTGACGGGCGAGGCTCAGGATGTGACCGACGGTGAGCTCGGCGGCCGAGATGATGTTGGAGGTGGGCGCGTTGACCACCATGACGCCGGCCGTGGTAGCCGCCTTGATGTCGACGTTGTCGAGGCCGACACCCGCGCGGGCCACGACCTTGAGCCTGGGAGCGGCGGCGATCGCCTCGGCGTCGACCTTGGTTGCGCTGCGCACGAGGATGGCGTCGGCGGTGGCCAGCGCACTCAGCAGTGCGGGCCTGTCTGTGCCGTCGACGTTCACCACATCGAAGTCGGGGCCGAGGGCATCGACGGTGGCGGGCGACAGTTCTTCGGCGATCAAGACAACCGGTTTCGACACGGAGCGATCCTTCGGTTTGGCTCTGTAAAGAGGATTTCCGCGGGACTGCGCGGCCAGAAACCATATTAGAGGCAGGCACAATGGGGTGATGACCGATGCGACTCTGACCGTAATAGTGACGATCGTTCGCATCCTCATCGCCGTGGTCTTCATCGGCATGGGCATCAATCACTTCGTGCCGAAGTCCGCGCGGGTGATGGCCAAGATGATTCCGCCGGCACTTCGCCGCGAGGGCCTCTTCAGTCCGCTGAACCTGGTCTACCTCACGGGCGCCTGCGAGATCGCGGGGGGCATCGGCCTGCTCGTGCCGCAGACGAGGCTCGCAGCGGGTATCGCGCTGGTGGTGTTCCTGGCAGCCGTCTTCCCGGCCAACGCGTATGCGGCCGCGAATCGGGAGCGCTTCGGAGCCCTCGCCATCCCGTTCTGGCCCAGGCTCGCGGGCCAGCTCGTGCTGGCCGCGCTCATCATCTGGGTGGCTGTCGCCGCCTAGAGCCCGCCGAGCAGGAGTGACTCGAGGTCGGCCTTGATCACCATGGCGACGGCGAGCGAGACGAGGAAGACGACGGCCTTCGCCCAGGCCGGCAGCCTCCACCCGACGAGGAATCCCAGGCCGTAGGTGACGATGGGCGCGGCGATCGATCCGATGAAGACGAGCCACGAGACGCCGGAGAGCGCGAACCCGAAGGTGGCGATGGCCTCGAACAGATTGGCCACGCCGACCCAGACCCAGATGGCCGAGATGAGCGCGAAGAGCAGTGCGACGCCCCATCCGGCCTTCTTCGAGAAGCTGAGCTCGCGGAAGCCCGGCTTGGCGGCGGTGCCGGCAGAGTTGCGCGGTGTGGTGGTGTTGTCGGTCATGGTGACGTCCTACGCTCCCTGGATGAAGGGCCAGGGCACGAGCACGAAGACTCCGAGCAGTAGCCAGCCGAGGCGGGATCGCCAAGTTCTCTTCTGCGTCAGCAGCAGAGCCGACACGAACCACAGCGGTGCGGCCGCGATCGAGAGGAACTGGCCGATTCTGAAGCAGACCTCGAGGAAGAGACTGTCGAGAGGAAAGAAGGTGACCGTCGTGCGGGCGACGACGATGGCCCACCCGATCGTGTAGAGCAGATAGACGCCGCCGAGGATTCCGAGGGTGATGAGGGCTGCAGAGCTGAGCTGCGCAGATGCCTTCTCGGCCGCGGCGAGCTCGGCCTCGACCTCGGCGTCTTCGGCCAGCTCGGCCTGCTCCAGAACCGTGTGAGCTTCAGCCGGTGCCGTGGGTGCAGCTGTGTGCGCGGGCATCGCAGGTGCCGCGGCGGGGGCGGTGCCGGCCTGAATGGGCGGCGTCAGCGTGGGGTCGTCGTCGCCGGCCCAGTGCAGGGCATCGTCATCGCGGCTCGTCGTCATGTACGCAAGATTAGCCGCCCACCCAGTGGCTAGACCGACAGGACGCGCTTCTCCCCCGCATCGACGGGAAACACGAAGCGGTTCTGCTGCGGAGGCATGGGGCAGTTGAACCAGTCCGAGAATCCGCACGGCGGAATGTAGGCACGGTTGAAGTCCAGCTCGACCGTGCCGTCGCGGCGCGGGCGCACGGCGAGAAACCGGCCGACGTCGTAGGTCTCATCGCCGGTCGTGAGGTCTTGGAAGACCAGCAGCAGCTTTCCCTCGTCTTCGAAAGCGACAAGCGTGCGGGACTGCCCTCCGATGACCACATCGATGTCGCCCGGAAGAACCTCGTCGCGCAGCCGTCCGTCGTCTTTGATGTGCTCGATGCCGATCGCGCGCTTCTCGGTGGGGGTGAACGTTCCCTCGAGTACCCACTCGGGGGTGAAATCGTAGGCGGAGATACGGTCGAAGCTCTCGGCCTTGCGGTTCGCCGGATCCCACACGCGCACGATGTAGTGGCCCTCGAGGCCCGGGTACACGGTTCCCGTCACTCCCTGGCCGAACGTCAGCGTGGAGGGAACGACGGTGTCCGATCCGGCGATGTCGACCGTGCCGTCGACGAGATCACCGTCGACCCGGATGCCGTCGGCCGCGACCGCGGTCACCCTCACGCCGCCACCGCCGGGGCGAGGCGCCCAGACGCCGGGAACCCCGTCGATCTCCCGCTCGGAGTCGATCTCGGTCGTGCTCACCAGGGCGAGCGGCCCTTGCGGCGAGGTCACGTAGCGGTGGCGCGCCTGTCGGAATCGGAGGAAATCGGCTTCGGCGGCAGAGGTGGAGGGTGTGGTCACGGAGTCCATGATCCTCCCAACAGGCGAACCGCCGCACAGATTCCCGCCCGCGCGACGAAGCCGCACGCGTCGAGGTGCGGAGTATGGCCGCTTCCGGCCCCCGCGAGGCGGCCATACTGCGCACCTCAGCGCGCGCGAAGCCGCATCAGCGGTCCGAGGCGCGGCGCGCGCCCCAGCACACGACGAATGCCCATCCGAGGATGCCCGCCAGACACACGCGCTCGGTGAGACCGAGGACAGACGGAGCCCAGGCGATCGACGCGGCCAGTAGTACGAGCCCGACGGAGGCGAGCGCGAGGAAGCCGGTGGCCGCGCGCCTCACCCGGGCCAATCGCCCAGCGTCGCGCATCCAGATCGCCAGCAGCAGCATGCCCGCCAGGGCGCACAGGAAGCCGGTCGTTGCGAATGCGACGTGCACCGCGCCCGTCGTGGTGGTGGGCACGATGCCGAACTCCCCCGGGCCGTTCACGTCGGTCGGGAAGAACACGAGCGCCGCAGAGCACGCGCCAGCAATGCCCAGGAGAACGCACCCGACGACGCGCAGCGCCGACGCTGCACCCGAGCGACTCACGACGACCAGCACGCAGAACGTCATGACCGCCCGGCTCACGAAGTTGAGGTTCATGACCCAGCCGAACTCGCCCACCGCCAGATTGCTCTCGGCATCCGAGATCACGCTGTAGTGCGGCGGAAGCGACTGCAGCACGACGTCGACGGCGATGTACAGCACGACGAGGGCCATGCCGAGAACGGCGACGTCCCGTGTGAACGGCGATGGCCGCCCCGACACAGTCGGGGCGGCCATCGATTCGAGAGTCAGGAGACTAGCGTGCGGCGGAGCCGTCGGTGTAGTCGGCGTCCTGCTGCTTCCACGCGAAGAGGGCGCGGAGCTCCTTGCCCGTGGCCTCGATGGGGTGCTGGGCACCCTTCTCGCGCAGCGCGAGGAACTCGGGGGCTCCCGCGTCCTGGTCGTCGATGAAGCGCTTGGCGAACGCGCCGTTCTGGATGTCGGCGAGAACGGCCTGCATGTTCTCCTTGACGTCGGGCGTGATGACGCGGGGGCCCGAGACGTAGTCTCCGTACTCGGCCGTGTCGGAGACGCTCCAGCGCTGCTTGGCGATGCCGCCCTCCCACATGAGGTCGACGATGAGCTTGAGCTCGTGCAGCACCTCGAAGTAGGCGATCTGCGGCTGGTAGCCGGCCTCGGTCAGGGTCTCGAAGCCGTACTGCACGAGCTGCGAGACGCCACCGCAAAGAACGGCCTGCTCACCGAACAGGTCGGTCTCGGTCTCTTCGGTGAACGTGGTCTTGATGCCGCCGGCGCGCAGTCCGCCGATCGCACGCGAGTACGACCAGGCGAGGTCCCAGGCGGAGCCCGACGCGTCTTTCTCGACAGCGACGATGACGGGAACGCCACGGCCGGCCTCGTACTCGCGGCGCACGGTGTGGCCCGGGCCCTTGGGTGCGACGAGGATGACATCGACGCCATCCGGTGCCTGGATGTAGTCGTAACGGATGTTGAAGCCGTGACCGAAGACGAGGGTCGCGCCCTGCTTCAGGCTGGGGGCGATGTCGTCGCGGTAGATGTGGCGCTGGAACTGGTCGGGAGCGAGCAGCACGATGACGTCGGACTGCGCGGTCGCCTCAGCGACGCTGAGAACCGTGAAGCCGGCCTCCTGCGCCTTGGGGATCGACTTCGATCCTTCCTTGAGGCCGATGACGACGTCGACGCCGGAGTCGCGCAGGTTGAGCGCGTGGGCGTGGCCCTGCGAGCCGTAGCCGACGACGGCCACCTTCTTGCCCTGGATGAGCGAGAGGTCTGCGTCTTTGTCGTAGAAGATTTCGGTCACTTTATTACTGCTCCTTGTTGTGTGGGTGTTCGGTGGCCGTTCCCTGAGCTCGTCGAAGGGCTGTCCTCGACGGGTTCCCTTCGACAGGCTCAGGGAACGGACCTTTAGTTCTTGAAGACGCGTTCGGTGATGCTCTTCGAGCCGCGTCCGATGGCGAGGAGGCCCGACTGGGCCAGCTCCTTGATTCCGTAGGGCTCGACGACACGCAGGAATGCGTTGGTCTTGCCCGAGTCGCCGGTGACCTCGATCACGAGCGCGTCGGTCGAGACGTCGACGACGCGGGCGCGGAACAGGTTGACTGCCTCGAGCACGTGCGAGCGGGTGGAGTTGTCGACGCGCACCTTGACCAGCAGGTGCTCGCGCTGCACCGACTGGTCGGGATCGAGCTCGACGATCTTGATCACGTTGACGAGCTTGTTCAGCTGCTTGGTGACCTGCTCGAGAGGAAGCTCCTCGACGTCGACGGCGACCGTGATGCGCGAGAGACCCTCGATCTCGGATGCGCCCACGGCGAGGCTCTCGATGTTGAATCCGCGGCGGGCGAAGAGGCCGGCGACACGCGTGAGCAGACCGGGTTTGTCTTCGACGAGCAGGGAGAGAACGTGGTGGCTCATGGTCTACTCCTCATCCCACTCTGGGGCGATCTGCTGTGCGTGTTCGATCAGCGAGTTGCTGACCCCCTGGGGAACCATCGGCCAGACCATGGCGTCGCGGCTCACGATGAAGTCGATCACGACCGGTCGGTCGTTCGTCTCGATCGCGAGCTTGATCGCCGCGTCGATCTCGTCGGCCTTGGTGACGCGGATGCCCAGCGCACCGTAGGCGTCGGCCAGCTTCACGAAGTCGGGAACCATCTGCGTGCCGTGGCCCGTGTTCAGGTCGGTGAACGAGTGGCGTCCGTCGTAGAACAGGCTCTGCCACTGCCGCACCATGCCGAGTGACGAGTTGTTGATGATCGCGACCTTGATCGGGATGTTGTTGATCGTGCAGGTGGCGAGTTCCTGATTGGTCATCTGGAAGCATCCGTCACCGTCGATCGCCCACACCGTGCGCTCGGGCTCGGCGACCTTGGCACCCATGGCGGCGGGAACGCCGTAGCCCATGGTTCCGGCGCCGCCGGAGTTCAGCCAGGCGTTGGGCCGCTCGTACTTGATGAACTGCGCCGCCCACATCTGGTGCTGGCCGACGCCGGATGCGTAGATCGCCTCGGGGCCGGACAGTTCGCCGATGCGCTTGATCACGTATTGCGGCGACAGCAGGCCGTCGGTCGGTTCGGCGTAGCCGAGCGGGAACTCGGTCTGCAGTCCGCGCAGGTACTCCCACCACTCGTCGATGTCGGGTCGCGTCTCGGTTGCCGCGGCGGTGGCGACGAACGCCTTCGTGAGGTCGGCGATCACATCTTTCGCGTCGCCCACGATGGGGACATCGGCGGCGCGGATCTTGCCGATCTCGGCCGGGTCGACGTCGACGTGCACGATCTTGGCGTTCGGAGCGAACTCGCTCACCTTGCCGGTGACGCGGTCGTCGAATCGCGCGCCGAGCGCGACGATCAGGTCGCTCTCCTGCAGCGCGAGCACGGCGGGGACGGTTCCGTGCATACCGGGCATGCCGAGGTTCTGCTCATGCGAGTCGGGGAACGCACCGCGCGCCATCAGAGTCGTGACGACGGGAGCGCCGGTGGCCTCCGCCAGCACGGCGAGTTCGGGCGAGGCCTGGGCCCGGATGACTCCGCCGCCGACGTAAAAGACGGGCTTCTTCGCCTCGAGCAGCAGCTGCGCCGCCGCCTGGATCTGCTTGCCGTGCGCCTTCGTGACCGGACGGTAGCCCGCCAGGTCGACCTTCGGATTCCACACGAACGGCGCCGACTTCTGCTGCGCGTCCTTGGTGATGTCGACGAGCACGGGGCCCGGGCGGCCGGTGGATGCGATGTGGTACGCGGCAGCGAGGGTAGCGGGCACGTCCTCCGGCTTGGTGACCAGGAAGGAGTGCTTGGTGATCGGCATCGTGATTCCCACGATGTCGACCTCCTGGAACGCGTCGGTTCCCATGAGCGTCGAGAAGACCTGGCCCGTGATGATGAGAACAGGCACCGAGTCCATGTAGGCGTCGGCGATGGCCGTGACCAGATTGGTCGCTCCGGGGCCCGAGGTCGCGATGGCGACGCCGACCTTGTTTGTCGACGACGCGTAGCCCTCGGCCGCGTGACCGGCGCCCTGCTCGTGGCGCACGAGAATGTGACGGATTGCGGTCGATGCCATGAGCTCGTCGTAGAACGGGATGATCGCGCCGCCGGGCAGGCCGAAGACGTCTTTCACACCGAGGTACTCGAGCGAGCGGAGGATGGCTCCGGACCCCGTGAGGACCTCAGGAGCGTTCGCCGGGGCGGACGCGGAGGCCGGTTTGGGGATCGCCGGAGAGCTTGGCACGGGAGATGGATCCACGGGCATGTTGTTTTCCTAGCTTGTTGCCTGCACAGCGTGTCGTCGTGCGCTGCGGCAGACGGCGGTGATGAGGGTGGAGCGCGGTACTACCCCGTGATGGCGCCGGTCGCGGCCGACTTCACGAGCTTCGAGTACTTTGCCAGAACGCCACGGGTATAGCGCGGGGGAAGAGGGGCCCAGCCGTCTCGGCGGGCTGCAAGCTCATCGGCCTCGACGAGTAACTCGAGGGAGCGAGCGGCGATATCGACCCGTATTAGATCACCATCGCGCACGAATGCGATAGGACCTGCGTCCACCGCTTCGGGTGCTATATGGCCGATACACAGTCCGGTTGTGCCGCCTGAGAACCTGCCGTCGGTCAATAGTAGTACATCTTTGCCGAGGCCAGCGCCCTTGATCGCGGCCGTGATGGCGAGCATCTCGCGCATTCCGGGGCCGCCCTTGGGGCCTTCGTAGCGGATCACCACGACGTCTCCGTGGTTGATCAGACCCTCCGTGAGGGCATCCATCGCGGCGCGCTCGCGCTCGAACACCTTGGCCGGTCCTTCGAAGACGGCCGCGTCGAATCCGGCCGTCTTCACGACGGCGCCCTCGGGTGCGAGCGAGCCCTTGAGAACCGTGAGGCCGCCCGTGGGGTGGATGGGGTTGTCGAGCGTGCGCAGCACCTTGCCGTCGAGCTCGGGGATGTCGAGCTCGGCCAGGTTCTCGGCGAGCGTCTTGCCCGTGACCGTGAGCACGTCGCCGTGCAGCAGTCCGGCGTCGAGCAGCGCCTTCATCAGAACGGGCAGTCCGCCGTGGCGGTCCATGTCGTTCATCACATACTTGCCGAAGGGCTTCATGTCGGCGAGGTGAGGGATGGTGTCGCCGATGCGGTTGAAGTCGTCGATCGTCAGGTCGACCTCGGCCTCGTAGGCGATGGCGAGAAGGTGCAGGATGACGTTGGTCGAGCCTCCGAGGGCCATCGCCACCGCGATGGCGTTCTCGAACGCCGGCTTGGTCAGGATGTCGCGGGTCGTGATGCCGAGGCGCAGCATGTTGACGACGGCCTCGCCGCTGCGGTGCGCGAAGTAGTCGCGGCGGCGGTCTGCCGACGCGGGCGAAGCGGAGCCGGGCAGGCTCATGCCGAGGGCCTCGGCGACGCTCGCCATGGTGTTGGCCGTGTACATGCCGCCGCAGGCGCCCTCGCCTGGAGCGAAGGCGCACTCGATGCGCTTGGCGTCGGCCTCGCTCATGGTGCCGGCCTTCACGCCGCCGACGGCCTCGAACGAGTCGATGATCGTGATGTCTTTCTCGGTGCCGTCGGACAGCTTGACCCACCCGGGCGCGATCGATCCGGCGTAGAGGAAGACGCTGGCGAGGTCGAGCCGCGCGGCAGCCATGAGCATGCCGGGCAGCGACTTGTCGCATCCGGCGAGCAGCACGGAGCCGTCGAGGCGCTCGGCCTGCATAACGACTTCGACGCTGTCGGCGATGACCTCTCGCGACACGAGTGAGAAGTGCATGCCCTCGTGGCCCATCGAGATGCCGTCGGAGACGGAGATGGTGCCAAACTGAAGGGGGTAGCCGCCGCCCGAGTGAACGCCCTCTTTGGCACCCTGCGCGAGGCGGTCGAGCGACAGGTTGCACGGCGTGATCTCGTTCCACGAGCTGGCGATGCCGATCTGCGGCTTCTCCCAGTCGGCGTCTCCCATGCCGACGGCCCGAAGCATTCCGCGCGAGGTGGTTGCTTCGATTCCATCGGTGACGACGCGACTGCGCGGCTTCATGTCTATTTCGGGCATGTTACGAGTTTAGAACCACTCAAGGTGCGGAAGTGCACGCCTCCGCGCGGAACTGGGCGAGCAGCGCGAGCACCTGTGCGACCTCGGCTTCGTCGCTCACACGGAACTCGGCGATGGTCTTGCCCGCCCCGCTCTTGAGCCCGAAGTCTCCGCTGCGCAGCACCGCGAACGCGTCTTCATCAGTGACGTCGTCGCCGGCGTAGAGCACGGCGGTCGCCTTCGTGTACTCCTTCAGGTGCAGCAGCGCCTCGCCCTTGGTGGTCGATCGGATCGAGAACTCGAGCACGTTCTTTCCCTCGCGCACAGTGAGTCCCTCGATCTCGGACCGCGTCTCTGCGAGCGCCATCAGGTGTGCCTGACGACTGCCCTCCTCCGATGCGAGGCGGGTGTGCAAGGCAAAACCGGCCGGCTTGGTCTCGATCCAGACGTCGTCGACCTTGTCGGCGACGTCTTCGAGAACGCCGCTGAGCACGTCGACCTGAGCCAACTCCTGAGTGTCGAGGGTGAGACGGGTGGGGCTGTCGAGGCGGATCTCGACACCGTGCGAGCCCACGAGCAGCACGTCGTCGGGCAGGTCGCTCACCTGTTCCAGGCTCTCCATCGCACGGCCCGAGATGAGCGCAACGCGTGTGGAGTCGAGCTTCAGCAGGTCGAAGAGAGCCCGGCGGGCCTCGGGGAGCGCGCGGGCATGGCTCGGCACGTCGACCTCGGGCGCGAGGGTTCCGTCGAAGTCGAGTGCGACGAGCAGGCGCTCCGTTCGCGCGAGCTCGCGCAGGCGCTCGATCAGGTCGTCGGTCTCGTCGATCTGGGTGCCGGATGCGACGGCTCGGCTCGTGCCGTTCGACGGGCTGCTCATCGGTCGGATGCTCCCCACTTGGTCGCGACGTACGAGGGCGTGCCGTTCGGGTCGGTCAACGACGACAGGAACGCCGTCGACCAGCGCGAGACGTCGTAGTCGAGCACCCGTTTGCGCAATGTGCGCATCCGTCTCGACCTTTCGCCCTTCTTCATCTCGATCGCCTCCATGATCGACTCCTTCAGCCCGTCGATGTCGTGGGGGTTCACGAGCAGCGCGCTCTTCAGTTCGTCTGCCGCGCCGGCGAACTCGCTCAGCACGAGGACGCCGTCGTTGTCGAAGCGGCTCGCCACATACTCCTTGGCGACGAGGTTCATTCCGTCGCGGAGCGCGGTGACCAGCATCACGTCGCTGGCCAGGTAGAGCGCCACCATCTCCTCGCGGGGGTACCCCTGGTGCAGGTAGCTGATGGCCGTGTGGCTGATGGTCGAGTAGTCGCCATTGATGCGCCCGACCGTGAGCTCGACCTCGTCGCGCAGCTGCTGGTAGGCGGCGACGCGTTCGCGGCTGGGGCTGGCGACCTGCACGAGGGTCACGTCTTCGACGGTGACCGTGCCGTCGGCGAGCAGCTCGCCGAAGGCCTTGAGCCGATGGCCGATGCCTTTCGTGTAGTCGAGCCTGTCGACGCCGAGCATAACGACCTTCGGGTTGCCAAGACCGGCACGGATCTCTTTCGCCCGGGCCTGGATGTCGGGGCGCCGTGCGAGGTCCTCGAAGCTCTGCGTGTCGATCGAGATCGGGAAATGGCGTGCGTGCACGGTTCGTACGAGGCTGCCCGTGCGCGACGTCGACACGCGGGCTGGCTCGAGCGCTTCGGACACGCCTTCGTCGATCGGCACGTCGATGGCGGTGCCCTTCGTCGTGTAGCTGAGCAGCCGACGCACTGCACGGGTGAAGTTGCCCGCGTCTGCCGCGCGCTGGAATCCGATGAGGTCGGCACCGAGGAGGCCCTCGATGATCTGGGCACGCCACGGCAACTGCGAGAAGATGCCGTATGCCGGGAACGGAATGTGGTTGAAGAAGCCGATCGTGAGGTCGGGACGGAGTTCGCGCAGCATTTTGGGCACGAGCTGCAGCTGGTAGTCCTGCACCCAGACCGTGCCGTCGGCCGCAGCCACCGAGGCGGCGCGCTCCGCGAAGCGCTGATTGACGCGCACGTAGGACTCCCACCACTCGCGGTGGTAGGTGGGCGGTGCGATCACGTCGTGATACAGCGGCCAGAGGGTGTCGTTCGAGAACCCCTCGTAGTAGTTCTCGACGTCGTCTGCGCTGAGCGTGACGGGAACGATGGAAATGTCGTCGTGCTCGAAGGGATCGGACTCGTCGTCGGCCACGCCGGCCCAACCCACCCATGCTCCGTCGGCCCGTTGCATAACGGGCTCGAGGGCGGTCACGAGTCCGCCGGGCGATGTGCGCCACTCGACGCTGCCGTCGGCGTGGGTCACCTTGTCGACAGGGAGCCTGTTCGAGACGACCACGAGGTCGTAGGTGTCGGCAGGGGTAGTGGACCGCGATGCGGCCTCGTCCGTGGAAATGGGGAACTCCTCGATTGCGGTCGGCCAAGGCGCCGACCGTGTAGACCAGTGATCAGGCTACCAGTCGATCCCCCGCATCCACGGGGTGCGCGGTGCGCGGTGCGCGCTATACAAGACGACCCCGAGCATCCGAAAGCCCAGGCGGCCGGGTGGCACGAACGACTAACCTGAATGCACGACCACGGAGGAACGCATGCGCAAATTCATCTTCAACTCGAGTGTGATCGGTGCTGTCGTCGGCGCCTGGTCGGTGCTGCAGACCACGCGGCAGGGTCCGCGCGACTGGCGACTGCTGCTCATGTGGCTCAGCTGGGGCATCACGGTCGCCCTCGCCATCGGCAGCGTTCTGCAGGCAGACGACGACGCCCGCGAGCTCGACGCGAAGTAGCAGTTCGTTCCCTGAGCCTGACGCCCGTTCCCTGAGCTTGTCGAAGGGATCCCTCGCATGCCTGACGAACAAGAACTCGACGGCGGCAACGCGTCGGGCCGTGTCGTGCGCATTGGCGACACCGTTCGAAAGGCCTGCACGGAGAACACCCCTGCGGTGCACGGCTACCTCGCCGCGCTCAGATCGGCGGGTGTGGATGCTCCCCGGCCGTTGGGCAGAGACGACGAGGGTCGTCAGATGGTCGAGTACGTGCCCGGCCGACTCGCCATCGACGAGTTGCCACTGGATCAGGGCGCGCTGCGTCGCGTGGGTCGCATGGTCCGCGCCATTCACGATGCGAGCGAGACGATTCCGCTGCCGACCGCCGAAAGCTGGGACACACTGCTCCCCGCCCCGGAGGCTCCCGATCTCGTCTGCCACAACGACCTCGCGCCCTGGAATCTGGTGATCGGCGACCGCTGGGTCTTCATCGACTGGGACGGCGCCGGGCCCAGCACACGCCTCTGGGATCTGGCCTACTCGGCCCAATCGTTCAGCTCGCTCGTCCATGGCGAACCCGTGGCTGACGCCGCAGCGCGGCTACGTCACTTCGTCGACGGGTACGGAGCCGATGCGACCCTGCGCGCGCAGCTGCCCACGGCGATGGCCCGGCGCACTGCTGCGATGCATGAGCTGCTGCGGAGCTCGGTCGACACGGGCCGAGAGCCCTGGGCCACGATGTTCGCCGAGGGCCACGGGGCCTTCTGGCGCGACACGGCTGCGTACGTTGCACGGCACCGCGAGGCCTGGGCCGACGCGCTGTCCGGCCCCTCCGCTCCCTCCGCTCCCTGAGCTTGTCGAAGGGGCCGATAGAGAATTTCCCTTCGACGGGCTCAGGGAACGGGCCTCTCCCTTCGACAGGCTCAGGGAACGGCGAGTCAGGCCAGGAAGCCTCGGAGCAGCGCCTCGGAGCCCTCGAGGTGTTCACGCATCGTGACCGCCGCCCTGTCGGCGTCTCCCGTGAGGATCGCGAGAACGATCTGCTCGTGCTGCTCGTTCGAATGCGCGATGTTGCGCTCGAGCAGGGGGATGTGGTCGAGGAACTCGTTGACGCGCATGCGATTGTCGGCCAGCAGCGGCATCAGCGACGGCACGCCCACGAGCTCTCCGATGGCGAGGTGCAGTCGGGAGTCGAGCCGTCGATAGTCGTCGGCGGATGCCTCGGCGGTCTCGCGCAGGCTGCTCCAGAGCAGTTCACGCTGCGCCTTCGTCAATGCGCGATCCGCCGCGGCCCTGGCAGCTCCGACCTCGAGGACGTCGCGCAGGCCGAGCACGTCGTCGAGGTCCTCGGGCGTCACCGTGTCGGGCTGCTGCGTCGTGTCGTCGAGCACCCCGCTGAGGCCGACGAGCGGAACTCGATCGCTGACGAACGTGCCTCCGTAGCGCCCGCGCCGTGAGACCAGAAAACCGGCATCCGCGAGCGCCTTGATGGCGTCGCGCACCGTGTCGCGGCTCACTCCGAAGCGCAGCGCGAGGTCGCGTTCGCTGGGCAGGGCCTCCCCCGGCGAGACCACGCCAAGGCGGATCGTCTGCAGCAGTCTCGAGACGGTGTCCTCGAACGCGTTGCCGGTGCGCACCCGTCGCAACAGGGCGTCGCCGGCCAGGCCCGCGGCATCCGGTTGCGAGCCGTCTGCGATATCGGTCATCGCGCTCTCGACCCTCTACTCGGGCGTCACGTAGGCCGAGCTGATTCCCCCGTCGACGAGGAAGGTCGAGCCCGTGATGAACGAGGAGTCGTCGCTGGCGAGGAACGCGACCGAGGCGGCCAGTTCCTCGGGCTCCGCGAATCGTCCGAGGGGAATGTGCACGAGGCGACGCTGGGCGCGGGCCGGATCCTTGGCGAAGAGCTCCTGCAGCAGCGGCGTGTTCACCGGGCCCGGGCAGAGGGCGTTGACCCGGATGCCCTGGCGGGCGAACTGCACGCCCAGCTCGCGTGACATGGCGAGCACGCCGCCCTTCGATGCTGTGTACGAGATCTGCGAGGTCGCCGAGCCCATCACGGCGACGAACGACGCGGTGTTGATGATCGATCCGCGCTTCTGGGGAACCATGTAGCGCAGCGCGGCCCGCGAGCACAGGTACACCGACTTGAGGTTCACGTCTTGCACCTTCTCCCATGCGGGAAGCTCGGTGGTCTCGATGGAGTCGTCGTCGGGCGGAGAGATTCCCGCGTTGTTGAAGGCGACGTCGACCGAGCCGTAGGTGTCGAAGGCCACCTTGAACAGGTTGTCGACCTGGGCCTCGTCGGTCACGTTGACCTGCACGAAGAGGCCGCCGACGGCAGCGGCCGCGCGCTCGCCCGATGCGGCATCCATGTCGCCGATCACGACCGTGGCGCCCTCGGCGGCGAAGCGACGGGCGGTGGCGAAGCCGATGCCGCTGGCGCCGCCCGTGATCACCGCCACCTTTCCGGCGAGGCGCTTCGTGAGGTCGATGGTGGGCAGGTCGGTCATGAGAGCTCCTCTACGGCGATGAAGACGTTCTTGGTGTCGGTGAAACTGAGGGGTGCGTCGGGGCCGAGCTCGCGGCCGAGACCTGACTGCTTGAAGCCGCCGAACGGCGTGCTGTAGCGCACGGAGGAGTGCGAGTTGACCGACAGGTTGCCCGCCTCGACGCCGCGGGAGACGCGCAGCGCCCGACCGACGTCGCGAGTCCAGATCGACCCCGAGAGGCCGTACTCGGTGGCGTTCGCCAGCGACACCGCGTCGGCCTCGCCGTCGAAGGGGAGCACCGTGACGACCGGGCCGAAGATCTCCTCGGTGGCCGTACGGTCGTCACGCCCCGGGGTGAGCACGGTCGGCGGGAACCAGTAGCCCGGCCCCTGCGGCGCTGATCCCCGGAAGGCGACCTGGCTGTCGTCGGGAACATACGAGCTCACCGACGCGTGGTGCTTCGCCGAGACGAGCGGACCCATCTCCGTCGCCTCGTCGTTCGGGTCGCCGACCACGACCTTGTTCACCGCGGGCTCGAGCAGCTCCATGAAGCGGTCGTAGACGCTGCGCTCGACGAGGATGCGACTGCGCGCGCAGCAGTCCTGCCCCGCGTTGTCGAAGACCCCCGACGGCGCCGAGGCTGCGGCCTTCTCGAGATCGGAGTCGGCGAAAACGATGTTCGCGCTCTTGCCGCCGAGCTCGAGGGTCACCCTCTTCACCTGCTCGGCACTGCCCGCCATGATCTTCTTGCCCACCGCGGTCGATCCGGTGAACACGACCTTGCGCACGGTCTGGTTGGTCACGAAGCGCTCGCCGACCACCTGTCCGTGCCCGGGCAGCACCTGGAACAGGCCATCGGGCAGTCCCGACTCCCGGCCGATCTCGGCGAGCCGCACGGAGGTCAGCGGCGTCCACTCGGCCGGCTTCAGCACGACCGCGTTGCCCGCCGCGAGCGCCGGGGCGAATCCCCACGCGGCGATCGTCATGGGAAAGTTCCACGGGGTGATGACTCCCACCACGCCGAGAGGCTCGTGGAAGGTGACGTCGAGGCCGCCAGCGACCGGGATCTGCCTGCCGAAGAGCCGCTCGGGCGCGGCCGAGTAGTACGTGAGCACATCGCGCACATGGCCCGCCTCCCAGCGGGCCTGGCCGATCGGATGGCCGGAGTTCAGAGTCTCCAGCCGGGCGAGGGCCTCGACGTTCGCGTCGACGGCCGCGGCGAAGTCGCGCAGGGCCTGGGCCCGCTCTGCGGGGGCCCGGCGTGCCCACGCCTTCTGCGCATCCGCCGCCCGCGCGATGGCGTCGTCGGTGCGCTCGACGTCGAAGAGCTCGACGTCGGTGACGATCTCTTCGGTCGCCGGGTTGATCACGGTGTAGCTGCTCATGTGGTCGGGTGTTCCCGTCTCTGTTCTCGGTACTGACGGGCCGCCTCGACGAGACCGGCGAACAGCCGGATGTCGTCGGGCGACTCCTCGGGATGCCACTGCACGGCGACGCCGAACGGTACGGACTCGAGCTCGACGGCCTCGATCGTTCCGTCGGGAGTTCGGGCGGTGACGACGAGCCCGTCGCCGAGCGCGTCGATGGCCTGGTGGTGGTAGACGGGAACGTCGATTTCGTCGCTCGCAAGCAGTGTCGCAAGGCGCGAGCCCTGTTCGACGCCGACCTCGACGTGGTTGAAGATGCCCTCGCCCGCCTGGTAGCGACGATCCCCGACGACATCGGGGAGGTGCTGGTGCAGGGTTCCGCCGCGCGCGACGTTCAGCATCTGCGCTCCCCGGCAGATGCCGAGGAACGGAATCTCTCGATCGATCGCACGGCGCAGCAGGGTGTCCTCCCACGCGTCGCGGTCGCGGCGGGGCTCGTCGGTCTCGGCGTGGGCCTCCTGGCCGTAGCGCGACGGATCGATGTCTTTGCCGCCGGTGAGGATCAGCCCGTCGAGCGAGTCGAGCAGGCGGTCGGCGATCGGCTCGCTGACAGCCTGGGGCGGCAGCAGCACGGCGATGCCGCCGGCCTTCTCCACGGCATCGAAGTAGACCTTCGGGAGGAACGAGGCGGGAACGTCCCAGACTCCGGTCTTCGCGCGTTCGAGGTAGGTCGTGAGGCCGATGACGGGCAGACGGTCAGAGGCGCTCAAAGCCGCGGATCCTCTCCCAGTCGGTAACGGCGCTGTCGAAGGCCTTCAGCTCGATGCGCGCGTTGTTCACGTAGTGGTCGACGACCTCGTCACCGAACGCGGCCCGGGCGATCTCGCTCGAGGCGAAGAGCTCAGCGGCATCGCGCAGGTTCGTAGGCACGCGCGGTGCGCCGGACGTGTAGGCGTTGCCCACGGTCGCATCTTCGAGCTCGAGCTCGTTCTCGATTCCGTAGAGTCCGCCGGCAATGAGGGCGGCGGTCGCGAGGTACTGGTTCACGTCGCCCCCGGGAACGCGGTTCTCGACGCGCATTCCGAGGCCCTTGCCCACCACGCGCAGGGCGCAGGTGCGGTTGTCGAGCCCCCAGGCCACCGCCGTCGGGGCGAACGAGCCGTCGACGTAGCGCTTGTACGAGTTGATGTTGGGCGCGAAGAACAGCGTCAGCTCGCGCAGCGTCTTGAGCTGCCCTGCCATGAAGTGCCGGAACATGTCGGACATGCCGTTCTCGGCATCCTTGTCGGCGAAGACGGCCTCGCCCTCGGTGCTGCGCAGACTGATGTGCACGTGGCACGAGTTGCCCTCGCGCTCGTTGAACTTGGCCATGAACGTGAGCGACTTGCCGTGGCGATCAGCGATCTCCTTGGCGCCGTTCTTGTAGATCGAGTGGTTGTCGCAGGTCACCATGGCGTCGTCGTAGCGGAAGCCGATCTCCTGCTGGCCGAAGTTGCACTCGCCCTTGACGCCCTCGCAGTACATGCCCGCGCCATCCATCGACACCCGGATGTCGCGCAGCAGCGGCTCCATGCGCGTGGAGGCGAGCAGGGCGTAGTCGATGTTGTAGTCGCTCGCGGGGGTGAGGTCGCGGTACCCCTTCGACCAGGCGGAGCGGTAGCTGTCGTCGAAGACGATGAACTCGAGCTCGGTGGCGACGAAGGCCTCGAGGCCGCGATCTTTCAGTCGCTTCATTTGTGCGGCCAGGATCTGCCGCGGCGACGGCTCGACCGGCTCGCCGTCGAGCCACTGCAGGTCGGCGGTGACCATCGCGGTGCCGGGCAGCCAGGGAATCGTTCGCAGGGTCGACATGTCGGGCATCATCGCCATGTCGCCGTAGCCGTGCTCCCAGCTCGACATGTCGTAGCCGTCGACGGTGTTCATCTCGACATCGACCGCGAGCAGGTAGTTGCAGCACTCGGCTCCGTGCGACGCCGCATCCTCGACGAAGAGGCGGGCCGAGAGCCGCTTGCCCACGAGCCTGCCCTGCATGTCGGTGAAGGCCACGATCACGGTGTCGACCTCGCCGGCCGAGACCTGGGCCGCGAGTGCGTCGAGCGTGAGATTTCCTGCGGTGGATGCCACGGTGTGCTCCTTCATCGATGGTCGCCACGGGCGATTCCCGCGCTGCAGAACCCCGTCGACCCGACCATTACACCACACGAGGTCGTCGGCTTACGGGGAGTTGTCCGCAGTGTTCGTAACACGCAATTTACACACAAAGGTGGTGCCAACCAACCAATAGAACGCTAGTGTGTGGACAATTCGTGCGAGGGAGCCGATGGCGTTCCGCTGTGCACTGCCGAGACAACGAGCTACCGGAGGATCCACGTGACTGACAGCAAGACCCGCCGTTCCGGCGTCACCTACAGCAAGGCTGCAGACGGCTACTTCGAGAAACGCACCCTCAAGAGATCGGCGGGCATCTGGGGGCTCTGGGGCCTCGCCGTGGCGGCCGTCATCTCCGGAGACTTCTCGGGGTGGAACTTCGGAATCGACTTCGCCGGCTTCGGGGGCATGCTCATCGCCTTCGCCCTGCTCATCGTCATGTACTACGGAATGATCTTCTCGATCGGCGAGATGGCTGCTGCCATGCCGCACACGGGAGGCGCGTACTCGTTCGCCCGCTCGGCCATGGGACCGTGGGGTGGACTCGTGACGGGCCTCGCCGAGACCATCGAATACGTGGCCACGACCGGCGTGATCGTCTTCTTCTCGGCGCAGTACGCGAACAGCATCACGACCGAACTCCTCGGCTTCGACCTGTCCGGCGCCATGTGGATCTGGTGGCTGGTGCTCTACGTCGCGTTCATCGCGCTCAACGCCGCCGGGGCGGCGATCTCCTTCAAGTTCGCGATCGTCGTGTCGATCATCTCCATCGCGATCCTGCTCGTGTTCTCGGCCATGGCCGCGTTCTCCGGGCTGTTCAGCTGGGACAGCCTCTTCAACATCGAGCCCGACCCGGGCCAGTCGGCGTTCCTCCCCCACGGCGTCGTCCCGATCCTCTTCGCCCTCCCCTTCGCCATGTGGTTCTTCCTCGGTATCGAAGAGCTGCCGCTCGCAGCCGAAGAGGCCCACAACCCGGTTCGCGACATTCCCAAGGCCGGCTTCTGGGCCCGCGGAACGCTGATCGTGACCGGACTGCTCATCCTGTTCCTCAACACCGGCGTGATCGGCGCCGAGGACATGGGCGTCTCTGCCGAGCCCCTCCTCGACGGATTCCGAGCGATCGTGGGCGACCAGGCAGCCGCGGCGCTCGCGCTCTTCGCGCTGATCGGCCTGCTCGCCTCGCTTCAGGGCATCATGTTCGCCTACGGACGCAACATGTACTCGCTCTCCCGCGCCGGGTACTACCCGAAGTTCTTCTCGCTCACCGGCAAGCGCCAGACGCCCTGGGTCGCCCTCACCGTGGGCGCGGTCATCGGCTTCATCGCCCTCATCGTTCTCGACATCCTGTCGAAGGTCGACGAAGAGGGAGCGGGAGCGGTCGCGGGAGCGATCATCCTGAACATCGCCGTCTGGGGTGCTGTCGTCGCGTATCTGCTGCAGATGATCTCCTTCGTGATCCTGCGCAAGAAGTTCCCGAACGCCAAGCGGCCCTACGTGAGCCCGTGGGGCATCCCCGGCGCTGTGATCGCCGGGGTCATCTCGGCGCTCATCTTCCTGGGCTTCCTGCTCAACGTCACCTTCCAGCCGGCCATCATCGCGATCGTGATCGTCTACGCGCTGATCCTCCTCGGATTCGCCGTCTGGGGGCGCAAGCAGCTCGTCCTCTCTCCCGAGGAGGAGTACGCGCTCTCGGGCGGCCTGCACGGCGACCCCGAGACCGACGGCTACGGGGGTGCCGTGGCCGAGGAGATCCGGTCGGAGGACCTCGACCCGTCCGGTCGCCCGAAGGGTTAACGAACCCCTTCCGAAATCTGTCCCGAACAGGTCGCGATCCCGTCTATCAGGCGGGATCGCGGCGTGTCTGCGGCCCTATTCGGAACCCACACCGCAGACTGCTCTTACGACCGTGGTGGGAAGGTGTGACAGATGCTCGGATGGCGACGACGCGCGAAGGCAGAACAACAAGACGAGGCCAACCAGCAGCGTCTTTCCGAGCTGGTGAACCAGACCCTCATGGAGAACTTCGGCCCCTACGGATCGTTCGCGATCACCCGGCGTACCGAGGTCGACACCGACGACATCTTCCACACCGTTCTCGCCGCCTCGGTGGCCCGCGACATCGTGTCGACGCTCACGAGCCACGGCGTCTTCCGCGCCGCTGAGGCCCCGGTCTCGCGCACGCCGCTCGCCCCGATCAACACCGTCGATGTGCCCGCAGAGCTGGCCAAGGCCGTCACCGACGCGGCTCCTCGCACCACGACCCTCGTCGGTCCCGTCCGCGCCGCGTAACAGCTCTCCCCGCGCGGCTCCCCGTTTCCTAGACTGGTGCCATGCCCAATCGCTGGAACAAGATCTCGGAATCCCCCACGCGAACCGGCACCGGAGCATCCCACCCCGGCCTGACGGCCGAAGACCTGTTTCGCCAACCTGACCGCGTCGACCAGGTCGCCCTCGACGAGAAGCTGCGCCGGATCTACTTCTGGCTCGTCAACCGCGCCGTCATCTCGCCCTTCTACGACATCGAATTCTCCCTCGACGCCCCGGTGAGTTTTCCCCTCGGCGATGCCGGCGCAGAGCTGCACCTGCCCACCGACCAGTCCTATTCGTCGAACGTGCTGCTGCCCCTGCTCACCACGGCGGTCGGCGGAAAGTGCCTGCTCGTCGGTGGACCGGGTCGCGGCAAGACCACCCTCGCCGTGCTGATGGGCGTGATCGCCGGCACCGGACCCGCCGAGGTGCGTCGAAGCGTGCAGCAGGGTCAGCCGCAGCTCACCGTGGGAGACCTCGTCGGCATGCCCCTGCCTCGCGACCTCGTGAACGCCGCCAGCCTTCCCGAGATCACCATCGCCTGGCGTGGCTGGCTCACGAAACCCGTCAAGATCATCGACGAGTACAACCGCATTCCCACGAAGACCCAGTCGGCCCTGCTCACGATGGTGGCCGAGGGCTACGTCGAGAGCTACGACCAGATGCTTCGCACGGCTCCCGAGTCAGGGGTCGAGAGCTGGTTCTTCACCGCCAACGACGATTCGGGCGGCGGAACGTTCCCGGTCATCCAGGCGCTCAAAGACAGGGTCGACGTGACGGTCGCCGCGCAGGGATTCAACAGCAGGTTCTTCGACGAGCTGATCACCCGGGTCGAGGCAGGAGAGAAGCCCGAAGACCACGTTCCCGCCGAGCTGGTGTTCACCCCCGCCGAGCAGGCCGCGCTGGCGGCGGCCATCCGGGCAGTGCCTGTTCCCCGCGACGTGCGTCGGCAGCTCGAGTTCTTCGCGAGCCAGTTCGAGTTCGTGCAGCACGGCGGACGTCGCTTCGAATACCGCACGAAGGACACGGTCATGACTTCGGGAGGCCAGGTCGGAGAGGTCATCGACAGCAACACGGGCGCCGACCTGCAGGTCGACCTCGGTGCGCAGACCGTGAACAGCATCTCGGCGCGGGCGCTGCAGTCGCTCATCACCTACGCGAAGGCCATGGCCTACTTCAGAGGCGTCGACGTGGTCGGGCTCGACGACGTCGCCGCCGTGCTGCCGTTCTCACTGCGGGGCAAACTCCTTCCGAACGAGCTGCACCCCCGGTTCGAGACCGGGGCCGACAGGGAGCTCGCAACCGACTCGATCAGCTGGCTCGGCGATCTGTTCGAGCAGTCGCGCCGCCAGTTCCTGTCACTCGGACTCGCGAAGAGCGATCCCGTCGGCGATCTGCTCGCGGAGTTCGCGGCGGGCCTCGACGGCGTCAGCCAGGTCGAGTCATCGCGCCGACTCACGGCCATCGAGTCGCAGATCCAGACGATCTCGAAGCAGAAGAAGCTCTATGGGCGGCATTTCGACGACCTCGTGGCCCTGAAGTACCTGCACCAGCGCTACACCAACTACCTGCAGTGGCTCGAGGGCCGCCCCCGATGATCAGGCGGCCCGGCCAGGCCGTCGACGAGGGCCTCCCGCCGCAGACGACGGTCGCGCCCGTCGTTCCCGGCTTCGATGTCGACCAGTCGGTCCGCAACGTGGAGTCCTGGGGCGGAGACTCGGCCCTCTACCGGCACTTCCTCTCACAGGCCCTCGCAGCCGACGACGACGCGGGCGGCACCGACGGACCGCTCCCGCACACCGTTCTCACTCTCGCGGCCCTCGCGGCGTGGCGCTCGGGCACGCTCGATCTGAGGCAGGATGCTCTCACCCGCCTCGACGAGGCGCTCGGCTCCGGCTCGGTGCCGCGACAGGCGCTGGCGAGCGCCGTGGGCCTGCAGCCCTCCGAACTCGACAACTTCGCGAGCGCCCAGGCCGAGAGCCCGTTCGGCTGGCCGGCCCGGGGCGACGGCGACGTGGTGATCGCCCGCGTCGGCGGATTCCGTGGGCTGGGTGGCGCGTGGACGGCACCGCCCATGACCGGCGAGCACGGCGATCGAGAGGGCCGATTCGTCATCACCCTCACCGACGGCGAGCGGTGGCAGCTCGACGCCGACATCTTCGGCACGACCCTCTCCCGGCTGCCGCCCGATGAGGCACCCGCGACCGCAACCGGCCCTGCCGACCGCCCCGAGGCATCCGGTGCCTGGCCGACTCGACTCGCCGTCTTCGACACCTCGTACCTCGCCTGGCTCGTGCTGGAGAAGGCGCGATGACGCCGCCCCTCGGCACTCGCACACGCGAGCACGCGCTCGACGAGCAGCAGCGCGCGGCCTGGCAGTCGGCGCAGGCGCTGTGGGGCGTGCGACTGCACGATCCCCTTCTCGAGCCCGGATCCACGATGCCGTCGTTCGCCTGGTTCTCGTTTCCGCCGCAGGTCTCGGTCGATCCCGTCGAGGCGCGCCGTCATGGGGTGGACGGCTTCTACGAATCGATCTTCGCGCACGAGATCGGCCATCACGTACTGTCTCCGAGCACGCGCATCGACTCGTTCACGATCACCCAGCAGATCGCCCGGGCCATCGCCGCCACGGGCCGGGCCCGCATCCCCGATCCCGACGGCAAGGCCCGCCGCATGTCGAATCTGTGGTCGGACATGCTGATCAACACCCGGGTCGCGACGATGCAGAGGCAGCGCGACGGCGGCGCATCCCCCGAGCCCGAGATGGTGCGGATGTGGCGCGTGCTGTCTGCCGAGCCGCCGAGCGATCAGCTCTGGTGGGTGGTGCTGCGCGCCTACGAGACGCTCTGGAGCAGGCCTGCCGGGTTCCTGTGCCCGGCCGAACCACCACCGCGGCCCGTCGTGCACCGCGAGCCTCCGCCCCCGACCGTGCCGGCCGCGACGAAGACCGAGGAGCAGCGGCTGAAGGCCGTCGAGGCAGCGGCAGCCGCCGACGCCCGCATCGCCGCCGAGGCCGTCTGGGCAGAGCTCGTGCTCACGAATCCGCCCCTCGACGCCACCCTCCTCGCCGAGACCGTGCGCACCTTCGCAGACGACCCGGTGAGCGGTGCCCTGCGCTTCGGCATGATCATGGCCCCCTACCTGATCGCCGACAAGCAGCCCCATCGGCGGTCGACATCGGCCGGCGCGCAGGCGGCGGGCGGATGCGCGGGGCAGGCCGACGAGACGGCTCCGACGGCGGCCGAACTCGAGCGGGTGCTCGGCGACCCGCGTTTGCGCGAGGTACCGGAGCATCCGGCCGTCGAGAAGGCGCGACAGGCCGAGCGAGCCTCGGGCACCGGCATGGAGGCCGACGACGGCTCGACCGGAGCCGCGGGCGTCGATGGGCTCGGCCAGGGCTACGGGCTGGCCGACACACTCGCTCTCTATTCTGCGGCGAGCGCCGACGACGTCGTGGCGGCCTGGTACCTCACTGCTGCCCGCCGATACGTGCGGCCCCTCACCCAGCCCTCGGTCCGGCCCCGCTCGCTCGCTGAGACCATCCCGGGTGCCCTCGAGCAGTGGAACATCGACGACGACATCTCGTCGATCGACTGGCCGGCGTCTCTGTCGCACAGCACGACCGTCGTTCCCGGCGTCACGACGAGGCTCCGCGACGTGCTGCCGGATGCTCCTCCCGACGCCCGCGAGAGCGTGCAGCTCGACATCTACATCGACTCCTCCGGCTCGATGACCGCGCCTCGACGCGAATCCCCGGGCGTGCTGGCCGGCACCATCCTGATCCTGAGCGCCCTCCGCGGGGGCGGGCAGGCGCGCGTGACGTCGTTCTCGGCGGCCGGCGAGGTCGCGGGCGGCGCGCGGTTCACCCGAGACAGGGCCGAGTTGATGCGAGACCTCACCTTCTACTTCGGGCACGGAACGACGTTCCCGCTCGACCTCTACGCGGCCCGCTACGCCGACGCACGACGCTCGCGCGGGGCGGGCGCATCCATCACCCGGCGGCACGTGGTCGTGCTCTCCGACGACGGCCTGCAGTCGATGTTCGGTGCGGGTCAGCCCCAGTATGCCGAGGTGGCGCGCACGGTGCGCCGCGTGATCGACACCGCCACGCTCGTCGTTCAGGATGCCGGTCGTCGCCTCACGAAGCCGGCCACCGAGGCGGGCTACGACGTCGAGTACATCGACCGGATGACGGATGCGCCCCTCGTCTGCGCGCGCCTGGCCCGGAGACTCGCCGAGCCGCCGGGCCCTCGAACCCAAGCTGGAGGTCGACGTGGCTGATCGCACGGAACCGGCCATGGAGCCGGTCTTCGACTCGGCAGAGCAGCTGCTGCAGCGCTGGCTCGACCGCGACGACGACGTCGACGCCGCCTGGCAGCAGGCTGTGCCCGGGCCGTCGGTCGACGTGGTGGGCAGTCGCCTGTCGAGCATCCCGAAGAGCTTCCTCGACGACCGGGTCTCCCTGCTGGGCCTCGCCGGCGACGTTCTCGGCGCCGACAGGGGCCGCACGCCCGCATCGACCGAGATCGTGCAGCTGCTCACCGACGTTGCCCAGACGAGGTCGTCGGCCGCTCGGCGGGGCGCGGCCATCGCCCTGTGGCTCTGGGCGAGCGAAGACCTGCTCGGCGCATTCACTCCCCGGCTCGAGACCGCCCATGCGTCGCGCACCCTCGCGGCTCTCGCGCTGCGCCTGGCCGCAGTGGTCGATCCCTCCGAGTGGATCAGCGACGCCGAGCGCCGAGACGAGGCCGCCCGAACGTTCCTGCTCTGGTCGGGTGCGCTGCCCGCCGGCGAGGATCGCGAGACGGCTCGATCGGTGCTCGACATGCGCGACTCGCTGCAGCGCAACGGAGCACTGGCGGCCGCCGCGGCGGAGCACGCTCATCGGCTCGAGGTGACCCGCGCGCTGAATGACGCCCGGGCACGCGAGGCGGCAGCCCGGTACACCCACGAATGAGCGTCAACGGCATGAAAGAGCCCGACCCCGACGATCCCCTGGCCATAGCCGAGTACACCCCCGGCGGCCAGACGGCCCTCGTCGATGCCGAGCGCTGGCCGACGCTCAGCGCCGAGGGCGCGCGTCGGCTCGAGACGCTGCGATCGCATGCGGATGCCCCGGCCTGGGTTCACGCAGCAGGCGATCGACTCTCGTCCGAGGCCGTGCGGCGCGTTCGCCAGCCGCTGCCGACGACCGACTGGATCGACGAGCACCTTGAGACGGCGCGACGCCTTCCCGCCTACAGAAGACGTGCAGCCGACCTCCGCTCGCTGCAGGACTTCCCGCTGATCACCCGTGACGACCTCGTCGACGACGTATCGGCGTTCGTTCCCCTCGACGCCGATCTTTCACGGGCCTTACACGGCTCGAGCTCGGGCAGCACGGGCCGGGCGCTGCTGATTCCCGACGACATCGAGGACACGGCACGCACCTTCCACCTCATGGTCTCGCTCGCGGCGGAGCAGCGCGTCGAATGGGCGCCGGATCACAGCCGCCTCGCGCTCGCCCACGTCGTGAAGCAGCGGCAGGCGTTCACCTACGCCTCGGTGATCAGCTCCTTCGACCAGGCCACGATGGCGCGTCTCAACCTCGACGAGCGCGGCTGGCGCAGCCCCAACACACGCACGCGTTTCCTCGTCGCCCAGAACCCGCAGGCATTCAGCGGCAGCCCCACGAGCCTCGCCGAGCTGCTCGAGCCCGAACTCGTCGCTGAGCTCCGCCCGCTCGTGATCTTCTCCGGCGCGATGGCCCTGTCGCGCGCGCTGCGCCACGACCTCGAGCGCGCCTATGGCTGCCCCGTGATCGACATCTACGGACTTCACGAGACCCGGCCCATCGCATCCCGAGCCGACGACGGCCCGTTCGTGGTGCTCGACCGGCGCATTCACGTCGAGGTCGTCGACGAGCTGGGCCGGCCGGCCCAGGCTGGCGCGAACGGAGAGATCGTGGTGACCGCGGGCGAGAACCCGCTGCTGCCGCTCGTGCGCTACCGCACGGGCGACTTCGGGCGCCTGATCGACGTCGACGGTCGGCTCGCGATCGCCGACCTCGAGGGCCGCGAGGCGACGACCTTTCTCGCCTCCGATGGCAGCCGCGTGCCGTGCGTCGACCTGACCCAGCACCTGCAGGCGGCGGGCGCGCACGGCTGGTCGGTGGTGCAGGATGCGACGGGCCGGGTCGAGGCGACCATCGTGCGGGGCGACTCGGCGCGAGTCACCGCCGCCCTCGAAGCGCTGCTGGGACGCACGGTCGAGGTGCAGCGGCGGGGTTCTCTCTCCGACCTCGGCGAGGGCAAACCCCGGCGCTACGTCTCGCGCGCCTGACAGCAGGAGTGGTCTCGATCCCCCAGGTCCGTTCCCTGAGCCTGTCGAAGGGCTGCGCATCCATCCAGCGCGGGGCCCATCCGGGGTCAGCCGATGCGGGCCCATTTCGACGGGCCGTCGGAGCCGGCCTTGTACGCGTCGAGTGGCACCTCGTCGGCCCGCCACGCGTCGAGCACCGGGGCCACGATGCGCCAGCCCTCCACAGCTGAGTCGCCCCGCACCGACAGCGAGGGGTCTCCGTCGAGAATGCCCGCGAGCACCTCTCGGTAGGCCAGCAGCTGGCCGTCGCCGAAGAGGGCGTCGAGCTGTGTCTTCTCGAGCTCGTAGGGGTCGCCCGGACCGTTCACGTTGAGCTCGAACGACATCTTGTCGGGGGCGAGGTAGATGCGCAGAACGTTCGGATGCTCGGTTCCCGTGAGCCCCGTGGGCACCCTGTTCGCCTTTTTGAACGTGATCGCGATCTCGCGACGACGTTCGGAGAGCGCCTTGCCGCTGCGGAGGGTGAACGGCACGCCCGCCCAGCGCCACGTGTCGATCTGCACGGTGACCTCGGCGAGCGTCTCGGTCTTGCGCGAGGCGACGACGCCGGGCTCCTTGGAGTAGGCGGGCATCTCACGGCCGTCGACGTCGCCAGCGGTGTAGCGGGCGCGCCGGCTCGAGGCTGCGGGATCGCCGTCTTTCAGGCTCGTGGCGCGCAGCACGATCTCCTTCGCGTCGCGCAGGTCGTCGGCGCCGAGTGTCGACGGCGGCTCCATCGCCACCACCGCCATGACCTGCAGCAGGTGGCTCTGGATCATGTCGATGAGGGCGCCCGCGGTGTCGTAGTAGCCAGCCCTGCCCTCGAGCCCGAGCTGCTCGTCGTAGACGATGTCGACCTTCTCGATGTGTTCGGCGTTCCAGACGGGCTCGAAGATGCGGTTCGCGAAGCGCAGGCCGAGCAGGTTGAAGACGGTGGAGCGGCCGAGGAAGTGGTCGACGCGGTGGATCTGGTTCTCGGGAACCAGCTTGGCCAGCTGCGCGTTCAGGGCCTCCGCGCTCGCCACGTCGGTGCCGAACGGCTTCTCGAGGGCGAGCGTGAGCCCGGCCGGTCGGGTGACCTGTTCGAGGGCGGCGCAGGCGGCCACGGCCACGGCGGGAGGCAGGGCGAAGTAGATCGCGGGGGCGGCATCGCACGAGTCGATGAGCTTCTGCAGCACGGCCGGATCGGTGACGTCGGCCTTCACATAGGTGGCGGTGGTTCGCGTGTGATCGCCCGACGGCCCGGTGCAGTGCACCGTGTCGAAGGCGGTGTCGACGACCTTTCTGAAGTCGTCGTCGCTCCAGTCGGCACTGCCCGCGCCGATCAGCTGCAGGTGGCGCTCGCTTTGCTCGCCGAGCAGCTGGCCGAGGCCGGGAAGGAGCAGGCGCGAGGTGAGGTCGCCCGAGGCTCCGAGAATGATCAGCGATGACAATTTCTTCGACATGGTAGTCAGGGTAGTGCCGGGCGCCGACCGCGACCTGTAGGTGTGAAGATGGGGTAATGAGCCTGGCCATCGAGGATTACGCCCTGATCAGCGACTGCCACACGGCGGCCCTCGTGGGGCGGGATGGCAGCATCGACTGGCTCTGTCTCCCTCGCTACGACTCGCCGTCGACGTTCGGCGCACTCCTCGGCACCGAGGAGCACGGCCGCTGGCTCCTGGCCCCGTCGTCGCCCGACGCCACCTGCACCCGCGTCTACGACGGCAGCACCTTCGTGCTTGTCACCACCTGGACCACCCCGACGGGCGTGGTCGAGGTCACCGACCTCATGCCGCACGGCGACCGACGGGCGGACGTTCTGCGACGGGTGCGCGGCGTCTCGGGTCACGTCGAGATGGTCGAGGAGCTGGTGATCCGCTTCGGGTACGCGACGGCCGTTCCCTGGGTGCGCCAGTCTCACGAGAACGGCCATCCGATGCTCGTGGCCATCGCGGGGCCGGATGCGCTGGTGCGGCGCGGTCCGCGGCTCACGGCCGTCGACACCCGGCACCGCGGGGTGTTCGCGGTGCGCGAGGGCAGCCACGTGGACATCTCGCTCACCTGGTTCCCGTCGCACAGGGAGCCCCCGCAGCGGCTCGACTTCGATGAACGCCTCGTCGCCACGAAGTCGTGGTGGGCGGAGTGGTCGAAGTCGCTCACCCACGACGGGCCGTACGGGCCGGAGGTCATCCGGTCTCTTCTCGTGCTGCGCGCGCTCAGCCATGAGGACACGGGCGGCATCGTGGCGGCGGCCACGACGTCGCTCCCCGAGTCTCAGGGCGGGGTTCGCAACTGGGACTACCGCTACGTGTGGCTGCGCGACGCGTCGCTGACGCTGCAGGTCCTGCTCTCGCACGGCTTCGACGAGGAGGCCGTGAACTGGCGCGCCTGGCTGTTGCGCGCCATCGCGGGCGATCCCGCAGACATCCAGATCATGTACGGCCTGGCGGGCGAACGCGAGCTGCCCGAGCGCGAGATCACGAGCCTGCCCGGTTACCAGGGCGCCTCGCCCGTGCGCATCGGCAACGGAGCCGCGCTGCAGTATCAGGCCGACGTGATCGGCGAGGTCATGATGGCCCTGCACGAGGCGCGGCTCGCCGGCGCCGAGGAGACGGAGTTCAGCTGGCCGCTGCAGAGGGCCCTGATGAGTTTCGTCGAAGAGAACTGGACAAGGCCCGACAACGGCATCTGGGAGATCCGCGGCGCGCTGCAGCACTTCACGCACTCGCGCGTCATGATCTGGGTCGCCCTCGACAGGGCCGTGCGGGGCGTGCGCGAGTTCGGGCTCGACGGGCCGGCGGAGCGCTGGGAGAAGCTGCGCGACGAGGTGCGCGCCGAGATCGAGCAGAACGGCTGGGACGCCGAACGCGGCACCTACACCCAGTACTACGGCAGCACGGAGGTCGACGCTTCGCTGCTCCTGCTTCCGCAGACCGGCTTCTGCTCACCGACGGATGCGCGCATGCTCGGCACGGTGAAGGCCATCGAGAGCGACCTCCTGAACGACGGGCTCGTGATGCGGTATCGCACCGAGAGCGACGTCGACGGGTTGCCGGCCGGCGAGCATCCGTTTCTCGCGTGCTCGTTCTGGCTTGCGGAGCAGTGGGCCTGCTCGGGGCGGCTCGCCGACGCGGTCACGCTCATGGACAGGCTGGTCTCGTTCACCAACGACGTGGGTCTGCTCTCGGAGGAGTACGACCCGGCCGCGGGACGCCAGATGGGCAACACGCCCCAGGCTCTGTCGCACCTCGCGCTGGTGCGCGCGGCCGACGCCATCGCCCGCCACTCGCCGCCGACGACGGAAGAGAACTGAGCGCGCAGGGCTCTGTCGACCCGCCGCTCGCCTATTCGGCCGACGGCCGTTGACGCTGCTGCTTGGTCTCCGACCGGCGTTTCTTGCCGGCGAGGTGCCGCCTCGCCGAGCCTCTGGTCGGCCTCGTCGCCCGCCGGAGCGGCGCGGGAGGCGCCAGCGCGTCGCGCACGAGCTCGCCGAGATGCTCGAGGGCGGTCTCGCGATTGCGCAGCTGTGAGCGCTGGGCGGAGACCGTGACGGTGATGCGACCAGCCGTGAGGCGTCGACCCAGTCTGCTCAGCAGCTGCTCGCGCTGCGACTCGCTGAGCACGGCCGAGTCGGCGATGCTCCACGACAGCTGCACCCTGCTGTCCGACGTGTTGACGTGCTGGCCACCCGGGCCCGACGAGCGCGAGAATCGCCAGTCGAGCTCCGCCGCCGGGATGGTGAGCCCATCCACCACCTCGAGATCCATATACCCAGCGTTGCACGATCAGGGAGAATTGGCCCCATGACTTCTCGCCGTCGCGGCGCGCTGCGCGCCACCGCCGCCGTTCTCGTCGCTGCGATCGTCGTGGGCGCGAGCGGTTTTCTCGTCTACGCCAACGTGACATCGGCCGCCGAGCGCGAGCCTCTCGCCGAGGTGGCCGACGACCCGGCGATCTCCCTCGATTACTCGCGAGACTCGGTCGTCATGGCTCCCACCTCCGACGCGAACGGCGAGGGCCTCGTCTTCATCGCGGGCGCCAAGATCGAGCCCGTCGCCTACGCCTACAAACTGTCGGGCCTCGTCGATGCCGGATACACGGTCGTGATCGTGCGCCCGTTCCTCAATTTCGGGCTGTTCGAGACGCGGCCGCTCTCGGCCTTCACCTCGCTCGCGCCCGACGTCTCCGACTGGTTCGTGGGCGGGCACTCCCTGGGCGGGGTGAAGGCGTGCATGTACGCCGACTCGCCTGATGTGAAGGGGCTCGTTCTCTTCGGTTCGTACTGCGCCAACGACCTCTCCGACTCCGAGCTGACCGTCGTCTCGCTGTCGGGGAGCGCCGACGGGCTCAGCACGCCCGCCAAGATCGACGCCAACGCGAAGGCACTGCCCGCAGACACGACCTTCGTCGAGATAGAGGGAGCCAACCACGCGGCCTTCGGCGACTACGGGCTGCAGGCGGGCGACGGCGACTCCTCGATCGACGACTCCGACATGCGCGACATCATCACCGACACGATCACGGGAGCCCTGCAATGACCCATCGACGCACACGCGCCCGCGTCGGAACGACGGCGGTCGTCATCGGCGCCGTCGCTGCCGCCGCGATCTCCGCGTGGAAACTGAGCCCGTGGCCGTCGGCGCTGTTCGTGCGATATGTCTTCGAGAAAGACGGGGCGCGCGTCTTGAAGGCCCTGCAGGCCCACGCACCGGGCGGGGTCGACCGCGCCATCGGCATCCGGTATCGGCCGCACGACCAGCACGCGCTTCTGGATGTCTACCACCCGTCGGGCGCGTCGGGCGGACTGCCGACCGTGGTCTGGACGCACGGCGGCGCGTGGATCTCGGGCGGGCGCGCGAACGCGGCGCCCTACTTCGAGCTGCTCGCCGCGGCCGGCTTCACGGTGGTGAGTCTCGACTACTCCCGAGGTCCGGCGAGCCGCTATCCCACCGCAGTGCACCAGCTCAACGACGCCCACGCCTATCTCGTCGCACACGCCGACGAGCTGCACATCGACCCCGACCGCATCGTTCTCGCCGGCGACTCGGCGGGCGCCCAGCTCTCGAGCCAGCTGGCCACCGCCATCACCGACCCGGCCTACGCGGCCGAGCTCGGCATCCGGCCCGGTCTTGCGGCACACCAGCTGCGCGGCGTGATCCTGCACTGCGGCATCTACCACCTGGAGGGCCTGCTGACTGCGACGGGCATCGTCGGATGGGGCAACCGAACCGCCCTGCACGCCTACGTGGGCGGCCGCCGCTTCGCCACGTCGCCGTTGCTCGGGCAGATGTCGATGATGCACCGGGCGACCGCGGCGTTTCCTCCGACATTCATCAGCGGAGGCAACGGCGACCCCCTGACAGACGGCCAGGCTAAGCCGTTCGCCGACCGCTTGGAGTCGCTGGGCGTCGACGTGACGCGGCTATTCTGTCCCGCCGATCTCACTCCCCCGCTACCGCACGAATACCAGTTCGATCTCGACCGTCCAGAGGGGCTCGCCGCGTTGAGGGCTGCAATCGACTTCGTCTGGCACCAGACTGGGGGGTGACGAGCTTGTCGCGAAATCGAACGATCGATGTCGCGGCGCTCGCCCGTGTGCCCGAACGCACAGCCCATTCCGTAACGACGAAGGAACCCATGAGCGACAACGACGACAGGGCCGAAGACAAGCAGGGCACTCCCCCGCTCCCCGCATTCCCCGGTGCTCCGGCGCAGCCGGAGGCGCCTGACGCGCCCGACGCGCAGCAGGTGCCGCCCGCCCCCGAGACACCGAAGGCGCCGGATGTGCCGCAGGCGCCGTCCGCGCCGGTTACACCTCCGCAGGCTCCCGCCGCGCCCCCGCAGGCACCGTCCACGCCCCCGCAGGCTCCCGCCGCGCCTCCGCAGGCTCCCTCCGCGCCTCAGGCACCGCAGCAGCCGCACGCGGGCGGGCAGTACGTGCCGCCCTCGGCGCCGCCCCAGGCCCCCGGCGCGCCCCAGTATGGAGCACCGCAGAACGGAGCACCTCAGAACGGCGCTCCGCAAAACGGCGCGCCCCAGAACGGTGCGCCGCAGTATGGAGCACCGCAGTACGGCGCTCAGCCCACCGCAGGCTACGCGGCGCCGAAGGGACCCAAGCGCAAGCTCGGCACGGGCGCCCTGATCGGCATCATCGGCGGGGCGATTCTCGTGGTCGTGCTTCTGGTGGTCGGCGTCGTGTTCGGCATCTCGCGCATCGGCGGAATGGCCGGCGGCGGAGGTGGCGGGGGTGGCGAAGAGCCCAAGGCACAGGCGTCGTCGCCTTCAGACGCCGTGACCGACTACCTCACGGCCATCGCCGACGGCGATGCCAAGACAGCGCTCGGCTACCTCAGCTCGCCTCCGAACGATTCGACGCTGCTCACCGACGAGGCCCTCGCCGCGTCGGCCGAGCTGGCCCCGATCACGGAGATCGACGTTCCCGAGACCAAGGGCGAGAGCGGTTCGGCCGATGTCACGGCGACGTACCTGCTGAACGGCGAGCCCATCACGACGACCTTCAGCACGTCTGACTACGACGACGACGGAAAGTGGGAGATCAGCGGAGGCACTGGCTCGATCTACACCGAGCCCTTCGACGGCCTCGGACTCACGATCAACGGTGTAGAGGTCGACGCGGAATCGGTGGAGGTGTTCCCCGGCACGTACGAGCTGGCCACCTCGCTGAAGAACTTCACGCTCTCCGGCCCCACCACGGTGACGATCACCGAGCCGTATGAATCGGCCGACACGTCGCAGATCAAGCCCGCGCTGACCGAAGAGGCCCTGCAGCAGTTCCGCGGTCTCGTGAGGGCAGCGGTCGACGCCTGTATCGCGTCGACCACGCTGGCCGCCGGCTGCGGAATCGATCTGCCCGCCACCATCAGCGACGGCACGCAGCTCGCCGACGGCACCATCACGCGCAGCCTGAGCGCCGACTCGAACGCGACGCTCGACTCCCTCGAGGCGACCCCGAGCTACGACAACCCCACGCTGGTGGAGGGCGAGTACATCGGCTCGCCGTCGGTCGAGGCCGACTGCACGAAGGACGGAGCGACCGGGCGCTGCTCGATCTACTTCGCCCCGGCCCTCGGAACCCCCTCGGTCGACATGGCGTCCGACAACCCGGTGGTGAACTGGGACTGACGCTGAGTCAGTAGCCAAGCACGAGAGAAGCCCGGGGTCCTGTGACCCCGGGCTTCTTCGCGTGCCACGTTCGCCAGAATCGAAAAAAGCCCGGAGTTCGTGAGAACTCCGGGCTTGCGGTGCACCCCCCGGGACTTGAACCCGGAACCCACTGATTAAGAGTCAGTTGCTCTGCCAATTGAGCTAGAGGTGCCTTGGCGCGAAACTGCGGCGCCGAGGGAAAACACTACCATGAGATGAGAGCGTCGTGCGACGCTCGTTCGACCAGAGGAGAACCATGACCGACACCGTTTCGCGACTGTCCGCGGGAACACCCGCACCGGAGTTCACCCTCCTCGACCAGGACGGCGTGGAGGTGTCGCTCAGCGACTTCCGTGGGCAGAAGACGATCGTCTACTTCTACCCCGAGGCCGACACCCCCGGCTGCACCACCCAGGCGTGCGACTTCCGCGACAACCTCAACTCACTCGAAGCCGCCGGCTACCAGGTGCTCGGTGTATCGCGCGACAAGCCCGCGAAACTCGCCGCCTTCAAGGAGCACCAGAACCTCACGTTCCCGCTCCTCTCCGACCCCGACAAGGCCGTGCACGAGGCATACGGCACGTGGGGCGAGAAGTCGCTGTACGGCAAGACGGTCACGGGAGTCATCCGGTCGACCTTCGTGCTCGACGAGAACGGCGTCATCACCCTCGCCCTCTACAACGTCAAGGCCACCGGCCACGTGGCCTCGCTGCGCAAGAAGCTCGGCATCGACAGCTGAACCGAAAGGGGCCGCCCCGTGCAACACCGCATCTTCACAACGAGCTTTGCGAGCGTCTACCCGCACTATGTGGCGAAGGCCGAGCGCAAAGGCCAGCAGAGGTCCAACGTCGACCTGGTCATCCGCTGGCTCACGGGCTACAGCCAGGAGCAGCTCGAGAAGGCCATCTCCGATGAGGTCACATTCGAGCAGTTCTTCGACGATGCGCCGGCCCTGAACCCGAACGCGTCGCTCATCACGGGCGTGATCTGCGGCATCCGGGTCGAAGAGATCGACGATCCGTTGATGCAGAAGATCCGCTACATGGACAAGCTGGTCGACGAGGTCGGCCGGGGAAAGAAGATGTCCTCGATCCTGCGAACCTGATCGGCCCGTCGAGGCGGGGCGCCTAGGAGACGCGGCGAGTGGCCGCGACGACGGGCGGGCTCATCAGCAGCAGGATGGCGATGGCGGCCGGGATCAGGAGCGCCCACCCGAGCGACGGCACGGCGAAAACGCCCTGGAAGCATCCGATCGCCACGGCGATCTGCAGAAGCTGCCACGTCAGCGCCGCGCCGCGCACCCAGGTCTGCCGACGGAGCAGTCCGACGACCATCGCCCACAGTGCGCATGCGAGACCGGCCGCGAGGAGCAGAATGACGACAGCCGAGGCGAAGGAATCGGGCGTTGCCGTCAGCAGTTCGACGACGAGCCACACGGTCACGCCGGTCGCGAGGAGTGCCTCGGCGGCGAGCACTACTGAGAGCGCGACCAACAGAATCGGTCGTCGCGACGACGGATCCGGTGCCTGTTCACCCGAATTTGGCTTCGAATTCAGCGGTTCACTCACAGCCGTTACCCCTAGAAAAGTCTTGATTTGCAATTACCAGTATGCGACCATATTTGAGGTCAATGTTGCTCACAGTGACGTGGGCGCATGCAGATTTCTTTCTGCAGCAGTCCCTGTGCCATTGACCCTCACCCGAATCTTAGGCCGAGCCCTCTTTCTACACTCGTAGGGCAGCCGAAGCTTCCGCACTATAAGGAGCACCCCCATGGATTGGCGCGACAAAGCAGCCTGCCTCACCGCAGACCCCGAGCTGTTCTTCCCCGTAGGCAACACCGGCCCGGCCGTCGACCAGATCGACAAGGCCAAGACCGTCTGTGCACGATGCACGGTCACCGAGATCTGCCTGCAGTACGCCCTCGAGACCGGTCAGGACTCGGGCGTGTGGGGTGGCCTCAGCGAAGACGAGCGCCGCGCCCTCAAGCGTCGCGCCGCACGCGCGCGCCGCGCCTCCTAGACGCTAAACAGCACCACATCCGCGAGCCGCGGATTCTCGTGCGAGTCGTACTTACCCGCGACCAGCACAGAGAATCCGCGGTTCGTTTGTTTGCGCGGGCGACTTTGTGACTCGGGCGACGTGGTGCGCGCGGGCGACCGGATGCGCCGGAACCGCGCTAGGGCTTCGTGAGCCAGCGGAACGGGATCTCGATCGTCACGACCGTTCCCGACCCCACCATGGTGTGCCAGTCGATCGTTCCGCCGAGCTCTCCCTGAATCAGGGTGCGCACGATCTGGGTTCCCAGGCCTGAGCCCACCTTGCCCTCGGGCAGTCCGGTGCCGTTGTCGCGCACCTCGACGGTCAGGTTCTCCTCCGAGCGAGTGGCGACGATCTCGACCTGGCCCTCCTGACCCGCCAGCCCGTGCTCCACCGCGTTCGTCACGAGTTCGGTGAGGGCGAGGGCGAGGGGTGTGGCGTACTCGCTCGGCAGGATGCCGAAGCTTCCGCTCGACTTCGGGTGCACCGTGGTGTTGTGGGCCGAGGCGACCTCTGCCACGAGCAGCAGCACGCGGTCGAAGACCTCGTCGAAGTCGACGCGCTGGTTGAGCCCCTCCGAGAGGGTGTCGTGCACGACGGCGATCGCGGCGACGCGACGCATGGCCTGCGTGAGCGCGTCTTTGGCGTCTTCGGAGTGCGTGCGCCGCGCCTGGATGCGCAGCAACGACGCGACGGTCTGCAGGTTGTTCTTGACCCGGTGGTGGATCTCGCGGATCGTCGCGTCTTTTGTAATGAGCTCGCGCTCTGTGTGCCTGAGCTCGGTCACATCGCGGCAGAGAACGATGGCACCGAAGCGCGTGCCCTGCAGGCGCAGCGGAATCGCGCGCAGCGACACGGTGACACCCTTCGCCTCGATGTCGGTGCGCCACGGGGCGCGGCCGGTGACGACGAGCGGCAGTGACTCGTCGACCTCGAGCCGCCCGCCGAGGAGGGCGGTCGTGACCTCGGCCAGCGACTGGCCCTCGAGTTCTTCAGGGAAGCCCATGCGGTTGAACGCGGACAGGCCGTTGGGGCTGGCGAAGGTGACGATGCCGTCGGCATCGAGCCTGATCAGGCCGTCGGATGCGCGGGGGGCGCCTCGTCGAGGTCCGGTCGGCGCACCCAGGTCGGGGAAATCGCCGGTGCCGATCATGGCGAACAGGTCGTTGGCGCACTCGTTGAACGTGAGCTCCTGACGGCTGGGGGTGCGCGTCTCGCTGAGGTTCGTGTGGCGGGTGATCACCGCGATCGGGTGGTCGGTGGTCTGGCGATCGTTCGGCGCGAGTCGGCGCAGCACGGGAACGGCGCGTACCCGCGTGGGCGTCTCCTCGTACCAGTCGGGCGCGGCCGTGTCGACGATGACCGAGTTGCGGAACGCTTCGGTGACCTGGGTGTTCCACTCGGGCTTGATCTTCTGGCCCACGAAGTCGCGGTAGAACAGCGTGGCCGAGCTCGACGGCCGGGCGTGCGCAACGGCCAGGAACGAGTCGTCGGCCGTGGGAACCCAGAGCACGATGTCGGCGAACGCGAGGTCGGCGAGCAGCTGCCAGTCGCTCACCAGCAGGTGCAGCCACTCGACATCGGCCTCGGAGGAACGGCCTTGGGCAAGTACGAGATCACTGAGCGTCGACACCTGCCTAGCCTAGGCGACGCGCGCGAAGCATCTGCAGCGGCCCACCCCTCTGCTCCTGCCGCGCCGCCTGCCTCGCCTCTCGTCTCGATGTGCCCTGCGGCGACGGCGCGACAATACTGCGATCGACCAGCTGCGCGATCGCAGTACGAACGGGTGAACGAGGGGCAGCGTCGAGCACGGTCTTTCCGGCCAACACGGCCGCATCGACACCCGCCGTGTCGAGCGGCAGGAACACGGCGTCGTCGAGCCCGCCGAAGCGGCCCAGAGTCTGCTGCACCTGATGCTGCGCATTGCTGCCGACCGAGCTCGCGCGCAGACGATTGATCACCACCGAGACCTCGGCCGTCTCGACCTGCTCGAGCAGATCGACGTGAGCACGCAGAAACCGCGATAGTCCGATCGGATCTGCTGAGCCGACGGCCACCACCCTGTCGGCCTGACGTAGCGCAGCGAGCGTCGCGGCGTTGCGTCTGGGGGCGAACATATCGCTCGAGATCTCCTCGTCTGTCTCGAGATTGAACCCCGTGTCGACGACCACGTAGTCGACCCACTGGCGGCACGTGCTCAGCACCGTCGTCACACGATCGGCGCCGAGTTCGGGCCACCGCGAGGCGCGCCCGATTCCGCTGAGGATCCAGAACGCCGACCGCGGCGAGGTGTAGCGCGACGCGATGCGCTCCAATTCGGCCAGGGTGAGGCTGTCTCTCGAGGCCAATCGACAGGCGGCCGCGAACGACGGGGACTCATCGAGCATGCCCAGGCTCGGGGCGATCGCTCCGCCGTAGGTATCCGCGTCGACCAGAGCCACGGTTCTGCCCCTGAACGCGAGCTCGGCGGCGAGCTGGATGGCCACGGTCGTGCGGCCTGGGGCGCCCGCAGGGCCCCACACGGCGATCACTGTGCCAGCCTCCCCGTCTGGCGACGGGCCGCGAGGCACGGCGACTCCCCCGCGCAACAGTGCCTCGATGTCGTTCCACGATGCGCCCGCATCGACCACCTCGAAGAGCCCGAGCGACAGCGCATAGCGCCTCTCGGCGTCGTCGGCCGCGACCGCAACCATGCGGATGCCTGCATCGTCGGCCTCTGCGAGCACGTCGAGCGTCAAGTGGCGCCGCGTGGCGGACACGACGATGCCGTCGGCGGTGCGACCCCGGATGGCGGACACCAGATCGTGCGCGGTGTCGAGCCGCGCGACGATGTCGTGTCCTGCGAAGGAGATCTGCTGGATCAGCCGGTCGCCCGCCGTGTCGTCGAGGCAGGTCAGAAGTGTCAGCACCGGGCTCATTTCGCGACGAGCGGCTCGTCGTCGGGCACGATTGCCAGGGCGGCGCCGTTGGCCATGGCCTCGAGAACAGACGCGACGGACTCCCGCGGAACACGCAATTCGACCTGCACGTCGGTGCCGGATGCGACGAGCCCGGCCGATTCGACGACCGAGACGACCTCGGCCCGGGCGACGAGGACCACGGGAGCCTCGAACACCGAACCGGAGTCGGAGGCGGCCGAGGCCCAGAGGGTGACCCGGGAGGATGTATCGACGATCGACGGAACCGGACCGGACACCGTGACGACCACCTGCGCCTCGTCGACAGACCGAGCGGCGCCCACCGACGCGCTCGGCACCAGTTCGCCCCGGCCGATGGCTCGCACGACGACGGCTCCCTCCGCCGGAATGTCGTCGGGCCTGAGATAGCGATCGGCCGCCGACCCGAGCCTCACATGGGCGACAGCCAGGTCGTCGACGGTGAGTCGTTCACCCGTATTGATCGTGGACGACGCGACATAGACGTCGGTCGTCTCGTCGACGGTGGCGACGAGCCAGGTGACGCCGACCGCAGCGACGACGACGAGCGTGATTCCGATGAGAAACCGAGGGTCGACGAAGAACCTTCGATGCGTTCGCAGGCGTTCAGCGGGGCGGTCCATACGCACATGGTGCCAAGGTTCGCGGCGCCGTGGGAAAGTTATCCACAGGCCTGCAGGATGCATGGCGCCGGTTTCATAATTGAGGAATGAACGATCCTGCTTCGCCCGATCGCCTCGGTCGCTTCCTCACCCTTGCCGACACGGCAGAGGTGCTGAACGTCTCGGCGAGGCAGGTCTACGCCCTGGTTCGTTCGGGCGAGCTTCCGGCCATCAAGGTCGGCGCCGCCGGGCATTGGCGCATCGAGCGACTCGTTCTCGAGTCCTACATCGACGCGATGTACGAGGAGAGCCGCCGCCTCAGTCTGTGGCAGCAGTCCGACGTGGCACCGCTGCCCGAGCTGTCCGACGGCCGAATCATCAGGCGCTGAGAATCACACCCTGAAGAGCGCGACACAGTCGAACGCGATGAGGCGATAGCCCACGACCTCGACGTCGCGACGCGACGATGTGGCGTCGTGAACGGCGATGTCGAAATGATCGCGACCGACCCGGTCGATGGTGCCGAACACTGACTCGGCGGCCAGCACCACCTCGACTGCGGTGCGCCTGCGGCAGAGGTCTCTGAGAAGAAAAGCGAGCCCGAGCCTGTCGGTGATCGCACCGGCGCCCTCGTGCGATGGTCGGGGCTCGAGCGAGTGGCGTATCTGCCGCTTCGTGAGCGACAGCCCCTGCACTGCGGTGAGAGGCACGATGCACTGCTGCTGCCGTCGCGTGCCGCCCGACGCCCTCGGGTCGAGGTCGGCCGCGAACCAGTCTTTTCCGATCGTCTTCACGATCGCCGACAGGGTGCCGCCGCCCAACAGAACGAACGAGATCGAGTAGTTCGCCCCTCGCTCCGAAACACTCGCCAACTGGAGCAGGCGGTCTCTCAGCGTGAGCCGGCCGAGCCGCAGCCGCTCCTCTTCGTCGTGAAGATCGTTCTCCTCGGCGTGAAGACCGTACTCGAGCTGGCTCTCGAGATCGGAGAACAGGTTGTCCCATCGCATAGCAGGAACGGTAACGGGTGATCGCGCACCCGGGTGAAATCTGTCCACAGGGCAGAAAGGCTTATAGACACCGTGACTCTAAAACTGGTTGAGTATCCAAAGATCCCCCATGCGGGGGACATGCATCACTGCCAGCCACTGACAGTGCATCGCTCGCCTGGATGGGGACAAGAACAGGCGCTCGGCGCACCGATGTCACTGGGGTGCGCTCACGCACGCCTCAGCGCCCTGCTCACGCAGCTTTCGACGTCTCATTCGTCCGTTTCGCCAGAGAAGACACCATGCAGAGTCCCCGCACCGCACAGTCGACGACCCCTCTTGTCGACCCGCAGCACGCAGTATCCCTGCGCGCCGTTCCTCCCCTCGCTCCTGACTCACCGACATCCGAGCCGCCGGAGCGCCAGCATCCCGAGTACTTCGACGCGCAGCCCACCTCGACCTCGTCACTGCCGAACCCGGTGCCGCTCATGGAGAATCTCGCCCGCTGCGTGCTCGAGGTGCTGGCCGGCGCACGCGACCTCGACCAGCTCTCACGCTGGGTCGCCGACGACGTCTATCGCCACCTGCTGAAACGCGTGGTCCTGGCTACCCGAGCGAGACAAGCTCGGGGCACCCCCGTCGGCCGGCCATCGTTCCGCATCGGCAACACGATCACGTGCGAGCCGGCAGACGGCGTGGTCGAGGGGGTCGTGATCGTGCACGGCAAAGCGCGCACCCGGGCTGTCGCCATCCGTCTCGAAGGGCTCGACAAGCGCTGGCGCGCGAGCGCGATCAACGTGCTCTGACGCGTCGTTCCCTGAGCCTGTCGAAGGGGCCAGTCGGAGCGGTGCCCTTCGACAAGCTCAGGGAACGGGCGCCCTGAGACAAGCTCAGGGAACGGAGACAAGCTCAGGGAACGGCGGCGGCTACTTCTTCTTGCCCTGCTTGCGGCGGTCGGCGCGGTTGTTGGCAGCCGGGGCGTTGGCGGGGCGCTTGGCCTGCGGGCCCGCGGCAGGCCGCTTCGCGCCCTGCTGACCGGATGCCGCCGGGGCGGCCGCCGGAGCCGAGGCTCCACGGGAGAACGCGGACGAGACGGGAGCGGACTCCTCTTCGGCCTTCTTCGCGCGAGCCGTGGCGGCCTGCTCGATCTGGCCCTTCTGGTTGCGCACCTCGACTCCACCCGAGTCGCTCGGAGCCGAGTAGCTGAGCTTCTCGGTCGCCGTCGAGTCTTCGAGGCCCTTGGCCTGAACGACAGGAGCGTCGACCTCGCCGGCAGGAGTGTTGACCTGCACGTCGAGGTTGAAGAGGAAGCCCACGGTCTCCTCGCGGATCTGGCCCATCATCGACTGGAACAGAGCGAAGCCCTCGCGCTGGTACTCGACCAGCGGGTCGCGCTGCGCCATGGCGCGCAGGCCGATGCCGTCTTTCAGGTAGTCCATCTCATAGAGGTGGTCGCGCCAGCGGCGGTCGATGACCGAGAGCACGACACGGCGCTCGAGCTCGCGCATGGCGGTCTCTCCGAGGGTCTCCTCACGGTTCTTGTAGGCCAGCTGCGCGTCCGAGAGGATCTCTCGACGCACGAAGGCGCGGTCGATGCGACCCTTGCTGCCGCCGGCCTCGGAGACGACCTCGTCGATGGTGATCGACACGGGGTACAGCGTCTTGAGCTCGGTCCACAGGGCATCGAAGTCCCAGTCGTCGCCCGTGCCGGAACCGGCGTGGGTATCGATGACGTCGTCGACGACGTCGACCAGGAACTTCTGCGCACGCTCCTGAAGGTCTTCGCCCTCGAGGATGTGGCGGCGGTCGGAGTAGATGGCCTCACGCTGGCGGTTCAGAACGTCGTCGTACTTCAGAACGTTCTTGCGGATCTCGGCGTTGCGGCCCTCGACCTGCGACTGGGCGCTGCGGATGGCGCGGGAGACGACCTTGGACTCGATCGCGAGGTCGTCGGGAACGTTGCTGCGGCCCATAAGACTCTCAGCCGCACCCGCGTTGAACAGGCGCATCAGGTCGTCGGTGAGCGACAGGTAGAAGCGGCTCTCGCCCGGGTCTCCCTGTCGGCCGGAGCGACCGCGCAGCTGATTGTCGATGCGGCGCGACTCGTGCCGCTCGGTTCCGAGAACATAGAGGCCGCCGGCTTCGACGACCTTGTCGGCCTCTTCTTGAACGTCGGACTTGACCTTCGCGAACACCGCATCCCACTCGGCCTCGTACTCGTCGGGGGTGTCGATGGGGCTGAGACCGCGCGAGTTCATCTCGGCGACGGCGAGGAACTCGGCGTTTCCGCCGAGCATCACGTCTGTTCCACGACCGGCCATGTTGGTGGCGACGGTGACGGAGCCGAGACGACCCGCCTGAGCGACGATCGCGGCCTCGCGAGCGTGGTTCTTGGCGTTCAGCACCTCGTGCCGGATGCCCTTCTTGGCGAGCAGACGAGAGAGGTATTCGCTCTTCTCGACGCTCGTGGTTCCCACGAGAACGGGCTGGCCCTTCTCATGGCGCAGGGCGATATCTTCGACGACCTGGTCGAACTTGGCCTGCTCGTTCTTGTAGACGAGGTCGGACTGGTCGATGCGCTGCATCTTGCGGTTCGTGGGAATGGCGACCACACCGAGCTTGTAGGTCGACATGAACTCGGCCGCCTCGGTCTCGGCGGTACCCGTCATGCCCGACAGCTTGTCGTAGAGACGGAAGTAGTTCTGCAGGGTGACCGTGGCGAGCGTCTGGTTCTCGGCCTTGACGGCGACGCCCTCTTTCGCCTCGATCGCCTGGTGGATGCCCTCGTTGTAGCGGCGGCCGGCGAGGATGCGGCCGGTGTGCTCGTCGACGATCAGCACCTCGCCGTTGAGCACGACGTAGTCCTTGTCTTTCTTGAAGAGCGCGCGCGCCTTGATGGCGTTGTTCAGGAACGAGATGAGCGGTGTGTTCGCCGACTCGTAGAGGTTGTCGATGCCGAGGTAGTCTTCGACCTTCTCGATGCCGGGCTCGAGGATTCCGACGGTGCGCTTCTTCTCGTCGACCTCATAGTCTTCGTCGATGACGAGCCGGGTCGAGATGCCGGCGAACTCGGTGAACCAGCGGTTGGCCTCGCCGGAGGCGGGACCGGAGATGATGAGCGGGGTGCGCGCCTCGTCGATGAGGATCGAGTCGACCTCGTCGACCACGGCGAAGTTGTGGCCGCGCTGCACCATGTCACTGGCCTGCCACGCCATGTTGTCGCGCAGGTAGTCGAAGCCGAACTCATTGTTCGTGCCGTAAGTGATGTCGGCCTCGTACTGAACGCGGCGCTCGGCCGGCGTCTGGCCAGACAGGATGACGCCCGTGGTCATGCCGAGGGCGCGGAAAACGCGGCCCATCAGCTCTGACTGGTAGCTCGCGAGGTAGTCGTTGACCGTGACGACGTGCACACCCTTGCTGGTGAGCGCGTTGAGATAGGCCGGAAGCGTGGCGACGAGGGTCTTGCCCTCACCGGTCTTCATCTCGGCGATGTTGCCGAGGTGCAGCGCCGCACCACCCATGAGCTGAACGTCGAAGTGGCGCAGGCCGAGCGTGCGGCGGGCAGCCTCTCGAACGGCCGCGAAGGCCTCGGGCAGCAGGTGGTCGAGGCTTTCGCCGTCTTCGTAGCGCTTGCGCAGGGCAGGCGTCTCTTCTTTCAATTCCTCGTCAGTGAGGTCTTTGAACCCGTCTTCGAGGGCGTTGATCGCCTTCGCGTAGCTCTCGAGTCTGCGAAGAATACGGCCTTCACCGACACGGAGAACCTTTTCAAGAACTGAAGCCACAGAGAGTCTCCTACTGCTGATATCGCGGCGCATTTGGCCGACAATCCCAGCAATTCTAGCCTGCCTTGCCTGTGCGTCACCGGAACTGCGCCTGAATCCCGGCCGAACACCACGAAGGCCCGACCCTGTGCAGGGCCGGGCCTTCGTCACGCAGGCTTCGTTCGCGCGTCTATCGCGACGACGCTCCGGCCGCAGCGGCCGCGGCGACAGCGCCGTCGGCATCCGTCGCCTGGTCGTCGAGCCCGATCACGCCGTACTCCCAGCCCTTGCGACGGTAGACCACGCTGGGGCGCAGGCTGTCGGCATCGATGAAGAGGTAGAAGTCGTGGCCCACGAGCTCCATGTAGTAGAGCGCGTCGTCGACCGTCATCGGCGCGGCGGGGAACACCTTCTCTCGAATGACGACGGGCGTGTACTCGGTGTAGTCGTCGTCTTCGGAGTAGCTCGGCTGGTCGGGCTCTTCGGCCCGCGGCTTGACGGCTCCGGTGCTGTCGACGCTGTTGAGGACCTCGACATCGGCCGGTGTGATGTCGATGACCGAGAAGCCGCCCGTGGATGCCTCGCGCAAGGAGACCGGGCGATGCTTGCCCCGATGCACCTTCTTTCGGTCTTTGGCGCGGCGTACGCGCTCCATGAGTTTCGCGAGGGCGAGATCGAACGCCGCGTACTTGTCGCTCGCCGCGCTCTCCGCCCGCACGATGGGGCCAGGACCGATCAGCGTGAGTTCGACCCGGTCGTCGCCCGGCGACGCCGTAGCCGAGTTGTGGCGGCAGAGTTTGACCTCGAGTGCGAGGGCCTTGTCGGCGAGGTGCTCGACCTTCTCGGCCTTCTCTGTCGCGTAATCCCGAAACCGATCGGTGATTCCTAGGTTTCGTCCGGTGATGTTGATTTCCAAGGCGATCTCTCCTAGTCCAAGACGCGGCGCCCGAGTCGAGGGCGATTGGATTCCGCGCCTTTTCCCCCACCGTAGACCTGCCGGCTGACTAAGTCACCGTGTAATTCACTGTTTGTTCTCTTGACTTTTGCTGTATGGGCGAGAGCTGCCGAACCCCACACGATGGCGCCCCCGGCCTCGGCTGCACGACGGCATTCGAGCAGGGTCGCGCCTGTCGTCACCACGTCGTCGACGAGCAGCACATGACGGCCCGAGAGCCTCTGCCGAACCGCCTCGACCGAGCCCTGCAGGTTGGCCCACCGCTCCTCGGCGCCGAGGGATGCCTGGTCACGGGGAGCGCGCACGTAGCGGAGCCCGGTGGCCCGGCGAGGCTGGGGCCCCGCCCATCGAAGGAGCGACTCGACGGGGTTGTACCCGCGCAGTCGGAAGGCGCCGCGCGACGACGGGACGACGAGCGTCTCGAGCACGGCACCCGGCGGCAGGCCGGGTTCGAGGGCGGCGACCGCCTGCGTCACGGCGACCCCGAGGAGTCGCCCGAGCGGCTTCGCGGCATCGACGCGCCCGCTCTCTTTGAGCGCGTGCAGCGCCGCCCTGGGCGCACCGGCATAGTCGACCGCGAACCACAGGGGAAGACCGCGCCCGTCTGCCGCCCCTCCGGCGGCGGGCGGGGTCATCAGGTGTCGACCGGCCCGCTCGGGCAGCTGGAGCGCAGCCCGACAGGCATCGCATACCCCTCTGTCGGGCGCGCCGCACCCGGCGCACTCCACGGGCAGAAGCACGGCAAGACCGTCGAGGAGCGCCGTCGAGATCGGGCCACGGGCATCCATGAAGATAGCCTGGCGAGCACCCGGCTCAGCGAGCCCGGTCCCGTGGTATCTGAGGAAAGAACGGCACGCCTGGGCGCCTGTGCGGAGTGGTCTCAGTACTGCGTTGCGAGCAGCGCCACATCGGCGGCGCGCACCTGCCACGTGTTGGCGCTCTGCTGCAGGATCGTGCCGTCGGAGGCGAGCACGCGCAACCCGACGACGTCGTTCGAGCCGACGAGCGACACCACATCCGACGCGTCGGCCAGCTGCGTCGTCGTGCCGCCGATCTGCTGCTGCACGATCGCGTTGTCGCCCGAGGCGGTGAGCGTCGCCGACGCGACCGACAGGGAGTCGACCCACGTCGCATCCACCGCCGTGCCTGGCCCTTCGGCCAGGTCGACGGGCTCGCCGAGCCCCGTGGGCGTGCCGTCTTTGTCGCGGATGACCGACGCGACCACGAGGCGGGGCTCGCCATCCATCGTGAGGAATGCGAGCACCCGGGCGCCGTCGCGCGAGACGTCGAGCGACACGATCTCGCTCGCGCCGTCCCACGTGGCGGTGAAGCTCGACGGCGTTCGTCCGCCCGCGGCGACCCGGACATCGAGCGGCGACCCTCGCGGAACCGTCCACACGAACCCCTCTGGGTCGAGGCTCGGCTCGATGAGGCCGGGGCGGTCGTCGACGAGACCGGGCGTCGACGAGGGGGCTGCCGCGTACACACCGGCGGCCGTTCCCACCGCGGCGAGCTGCAGGCCGGGGACCGAGTCGGAGAACGCGATCGACGTGGCCGGGAGTGACGCCACGTCGTCGCTGATGCCCTCGATCGGCGTGAGCGAACTGCCGGTGAAGAAGCCGAACTGCCCCGAGCGCAGCACGAGCGCCCGACTGTCGACGCGAGGACTCGTGACGGGCGCGGCGTCGCCCGAGGTGGCCAGAGGAACCTCGGTGGAATCGACGGTCAGGCGCACGGTCGACACGCCGCTCAGGGTGAGCAGACTCGCTCGGAGCTGAACCTGCATTCGCTCGAGCGTCGCCTCGCTCGAGTCGAGGACGGGCCCTGACAGGTCGACGGATGCGAGTCCGGCGTCGACGGGAACGCTCGTCACTCCCGTTCCCTCGGGGAATGCGGTGACCACGGCGCCGCCGAGCCAGGCGGAGGGGCCGTTGATCAGAGCGCGCGCGATGCGCGTTCCGGTATTGGATGCGACGCGCGGGAACCAGCGCACGTCGGGCACCAGACGCTGGTAGCTCGGGTCGAAGAAATAGAGGGGATACGAGTTGTAGACCTCGGCGAATTCGTTGGCGAGCATAACGATGCCGTCGGGCGCCGTGTTGATGCGCCACTGGCCGTCCTCCTGCACGAAGGTGTAGCTGCGGGTGACCGGGGCCGCGGCGGGCACGGTGCTGTACTCGCCGTCGGCGTCGACGGTGGCGATAGGGCTGACCTTCAGGTCGATCGAGGTCTCCGACACCGCCTGCGTGCTGCGGCCGCTCTGGTCGATCGTGACTCCGGCGTCGGGCTTCCAGTCGTCGGAGAAGCTCTTGCTGAGGAACGACCTCGCGACCGCGAAGTTGTTCAGGGGGTTCAGCGCGGCGCGGATGAATCCATTGAGGATGTCCTCCTGGCTCTCGTCGACGCCAGGGCCCGAAGGCTGGAAGATGATGTCGATCTCGTCGGTGGTCGAGAGCGCGTCGCCCTTCTCCACCGGACCGGAACTGGGGATGCCCACGCATCCGGCGAGGAGCAGCACGGTCAGCGACGCCATCGCGGCGATCAGGGCTCGGGAGCGTGAACGCATCATGACTTGTCTCCGTTGAAGGCCTGCTCGTCGAACGCGTTGTGCGTCTGCGCCTCGCCGTCGGCATCGAGTGGCGGCAGCGGCAGCGGCGAGACGCCGATCGGCCTGCCCTTGATGCGCGGCAGGGTCAGCCGGAAACACGTCCCGGCCCCTGGCTCGCTCCACAGCTCGAGCTCTCCCCCGTGCAGCGCTGCGTCTTCAAGGGAGATCGCGAGGCCGAGCCCTGTGCCGCCGATGGTGCGTTTGCGCGACGGGTCGGCTCGCCAGAACCTGTCGAAGACCCGGGCGGCCGACTCGGGGGTCATGCCGATTCCGTAATCGCGAACCGCGAGCGCGACGGCCGTGGCCGTGCTGTCGATCGACACGATGATGGGGCGCCCCTCGCCGTGCTCGATCGCATTGCCCAGGAGGTTGCGCACGATGCGCCGGATGCGTCGCGCGTCGATGTCGGCCTCGAAGTACCCGCCCAGCGCGACGAGCCGCAGCTCGCTCCCCGCCTGCTGCGCCAGTTGGCTCATCTCGTCTATGGAGCCCTCCACGAGATGCACGAGACTGGCCGGCTCGGTCTCGAGTTCGGCGGAGCCCGCGTCGAACCGGCTGATCTCGAGCAGGTCGCCGAGCAGCAGCTCGAAGCGCTCCGTCTGCGTGTGCAGCAGCTCGGCCGTGCGCGACGTCGCGGGCGGAAAGGAGTCGCGTTGATCGAACAGCACGTCGCCGGCCAATCTGATCGTCGTGAGGGGCGTGCGCAGCTCGTGGGAGACATCCGACACGAATCGCTGCTGCACCCTCGAGAGATCGGCCAGCTGGGTGATCTGCGACTGGATGCTGTCGGCCATGCCGTTGAAGGATCTCGCCAGCGTCGTGATCACATCGTCGCCCTTCTCGGGGATGCGCACCTCGAGCTCGCCCGCGGCGAGCTTCTCACTCGTCTCGGCGGCCACCCGGATCGGCTCGACGACGAGTCGCACGACGACCCAGGCGATCACGCCGATCAGGAGGCTCAGGGCGAGGGCCGCGATGAGGAGGATCTGCTGGACGAACACGAGTGTGCGATCGGCCTCGGCGAGGTCGTAGCCGAGATACAGCTCGAACTCGCCCGATCCCGGAACCGAGAGAGGCGTGCCCACGACGATTCCGGGTACCGACGAGCTCTGCCCGTCACCGAGGGAGACCGACTGCCAGTACTGAGACTGGTCGTCGCTGCCGGAGGACACCTGGGAGCGCAGTTCCGGCGTGATCACGTCGACCAGCTTGAGCGCAGTGAAGGAGATCGCGGTGTTCGGATCGGACTCCTTTCCCGGCGTGACGTACAGCGCCACCAGCCTCGACGACGTCGATGCGGTGATGGCGTTCTTCACCGAGTTCTGCAGCGACAGGCTGGCTGCCTGCCCGGTCACGTCGGACGAGTCGAAGATCTTCTGCGCCGCCGTCGCAGCGCGCTTCGATTCGATGAGCACCTGGTCGAGCCGCGAGTTGAAGAGGTCGTTGCTGATGCTCGTCGACACGAACGCACCCGTGGCCGACAGGGCCACGGCCGAGAGCGCCACCGTGATCACGATGGTGCGGAACTGCAGCGATCGCCGCCAGCCGCGCGCGATCTGCATGGGCCAGGTGCGCCACTCCCGCACGATCGTCGGGCCTATGCGGCTCGTGCGGCGCCCTTCGACGGTGGCGATGCTGTCTGTCGACACGTCTCGCTACGTGACCTGACCCGCCCGGTAGCCCACGCCACGAACGGTCATGACGATGCGCGGGTTGTCGGGATCTTCCTCGACCTTGGCGCGCAGGCGCTGCACGTGCACGTTCACCAGTCGGGTGTCGGCCTTGTAGTGGTAGCCCCAGACCTGTTCGAGCAGCATCTCGCGGGTGAAGACCTGCTGCGGCTTGGCGGCCAGGGCGTGGAGGAGATCGAATTCGAGAGGGGTGAGTCCGATGCGCGCGTCGCCCCGGCGCACCTCGTGCCCGGCGACATCGAGCTCGAGGTCGCCGACCTGAAGAAGCTCCGGCGAGCCGGCGGCACTGGGCCGCAGGCGGGTGCGGATGCGTGCCACGAGTTCTTTGGGATTGAACGGCTTGACGACGTAGTCGTCTGCCCCCGCCTCGAGCCCCTTCACCACGTCCGTGGTGTCGGCCTTCGCCGTGAGCATGATCACCGGCGTCCCGGACTCCGCGCGGATGAGCCTGCAGACCTCGATGCCGTCGAGACCGGGGAGCATCAGGTCGAGCAGAACGAGGTCGGGCTTCGACTCGCGGAAGATGCCGAGCGCCTCCGCGCCGTCGGCACAGAACACCGGCTCGAATCCTTCGGCGCGCAGAACGATGCCGATCATCTCTGCCAGGGCGGTGTCATCGTCGACGACCAGTATGCGAGCATCCATGCGCTACAGATTAGTCGAGCCGCCCGTCATTGATTCACAGCATCCTGCGGGCGGGGCGGCGTGTGTGGAAGCATGGGAGCACGTGAGATGCCGGGGGGACACCGATACGACATGAAGGAACACCGGTGAACGACAGCCAGAACGGCGGGCCTGAGGCGCCCCCCACCCTTCCGCCGTCGTACGGCAGTGTGCCGCAGGCTCCGTACGGCGGTGTGCCGCAAGCTCCATATGGCGGTGTGCCGCAGGCTGCGTACGGCGCCCCGCCCACGGGCTACCCGAACGTCCCGCCGCCCGCACCCGGCGCCTGGTCGCCACCGCCTCGTCCCGGCCTGCTCCCCCTCCGCCCGTTGGGGTTCGGAACGCTCCTCGGTACCCCGTTCCAGGTTCTGCGGCGCAACCCCGGCGCCACCTTCGGCAGCGCCCTGATCGTTCAACTCGTCACCTCTCTCGTCGCGGTCTTCGTCATCGGCGGCGTCGGCGTCCTCGCCTTCGGTCGCATCGACAGCGCCCTCCCCGAAGACCGCGATGCCGTCACGGCCGGCGCCTGGGCCACGGTGATCCTCGCCAGCCTCGTGCCTCTGGCGCTGTCGATCCTCGGCTCCGCTCTCCTGCAGGGCGTGCTCGTCGTCGAGGTCGCCCGCGGCACCCTGGGCGAGAAGAACCGCATGGGCGCGCTCTGGAAAGCCGCGGGTCGACGACTCTGGCCCCTGATCGCCTGGTTCGCGATCCTCCTCGGCCTGATCGTCGTGGCCGTCGCCGGGGTCATCGGCATCGCGGTGCTCATCGGCATGATCGGAGGGGCGGCGATCGGCTTCGCCGTGCTCTTCGGTGTTCTGGGCACGCTCGTGCTCGCCGCCGCCGGAGTCTGGCTGGGCACGAAGACGGCCCTGGTGCCGTCGATCATCGTGCTCGAGCATCGAGGCGTGATCTCGTCGGTCAGGCGTTCCTGGGGGCTCACCACCCACTCGTTCTGGAAGACCTTCGGCGTGCTCGCCCTCATCGGCGTCATTCTCTACGCGGCGACGCAGATCATCACCACTCCCGTGTCGTTCATCGGCGGACTCGTCGCGAGCTTCCTGTTCCCCACCGGCAGCTCCGAAGACTCCGGTTCCTACATCGCCGTGGTGGCAGTGACCTATGGACTCGCGCTCATCGTCAGCCTCATCCTGGGATCCATCGCGGCCGTCGTGCAGTCGTCGGCCGTCGCGGTCGTCTACATCGACCTCCGGATGCGCCGCGAGGGTCTCGATCTCGACCTCATGCGCTATGTCGAGGCCCGGCAGGCCGGCGGCGCCCACGATGTCGTCGATCCCTACCTCGTCTCCTCCCAGAGAAACGGCTGACCTCTCCTCTCCTATGCGCCCGTTCTCCGCTCTGTCCACGGTTCTTCTCGACGTTCCCGTCGATCCCGACGCGCCTGACGCGCGAAAGCTGCTGCTCGACGAGCTCGGCAAGCCTGAGTACGCGGCGGCCAGGCCGACCCTGATCGACCGCATCGCCCAGGCCATCCAGGACTGGCTCGGGTCCTTCCAGGGCTCGGGCAACGGCTCAGTGCCAGACATCTTCCCGCTGGTCGTGACCGTGCTCGTGGTCGGTCTCATCGTGGCGGCCTTCTTCGTCTTCGGCCGCCCCCGCCTGCAGCGCAGGAGCGCCGTCGCCGGCGCTCTGTTCTCCGACGACGACGACACGCGCACCTCGGCAGAACTGCGTGCGTCGGCCCACCGAGCCGCCGCCGCCGGCGACTTCGTCGTGGCGATCGAAGAGATGTTCCGCGCCGTCGCCCGCCAGCTCGCCGAGCGCACCGTCGTGTCGGTCACTCCCGGCACCACGGCGCAGGAGTTCGCCGCCCGAGCCGGTCGCACCTTCCCCGAGCACGGCGACCGTCTGGTGCGGGGAGCCCGCTCTTTCGACGGCGTGCGCTACCTTGACCGGCCGGGCAGCCGCGAGGAGTTCGACGAGATCTCGGCACTCGATCGAGACCTGCTCGCTGCGCGGCCGGCTCGACTCGAGCGCGTCGCCGACTCGGGAGCCGCACTGTGAGCGCGCCCGCGACCGTGCAGGAGTCGCCCTCCCGGGCCGAGGCGACGACGCCCACGCTCCGCGCCACGGCGCGACGCTGGCGGTTCTGGCTCATTCTCGCCGCGGTCGCCGTGATCGGCCTGCTCTTCGTCACCGTCGCATCCGGAACCGGAACCGGCAGCAGGTCGCCGTATTCGATCACGAATGCCGCGCCCGACGGCAGCAAGGCGGTGGCCGAGGTCTTGCGGCAACAGGGTGTCGACGTCGTGCAGGCAGACACGCTCCCGCAGGCGCGCGCAGCAGTGGATGCGGCACCCGGCGCGACCCTCGCCTTCGCCGACCCCGGCGGCTATCTGACCGACGACCAGCTGGCCGACGCCGCGGAGCTCGCCGACCGGGTCGTGCTCTTCCTGCCGGGGTTCAATGAACTGCGCGCCTTCGCGCCCGGAGTCGCCGCGGCCGGCGCACCCCGCGACATCGACGGCGTCGACGCCGGATGCTCCCTGCCGGCCGCCGAACGTGCGGGCACCATCATCGGTGGTGGACAGTCCTACCGCGCGGCCGCCGACGGTGACGCCCAGCTCTGTTTCCGCAGCTCGGACGACGCCTACTACGTGGTGAGCACCGAGACCCCGAGCGGCACGGTCACCGTTCTCGGCGCGGCCGACGTGCTGAGCAACGAGGGCATCACCGGAGCAGGAAACGCGGCGCTCGCACTGGGCCTCCTGGGCGAAGACGACACGCTCGTCTGGTACGTTCCCACGGCAGACGACGTCGTGGCCGACGGGCCGGCCGACGTCGCGTCGCTCACTCCCGACTGGGTGACTCCCGTGCTTCTGCTCGCCGTCTTCACCTTCCTCGCCGCCGCAATCTGGCGAGGGCGCAGGCTCGGTGCGCTCGTGGTCGAGAATCTCCCGGTCACCGTGCGTTCGCGCGAGACCATGGAGGGCCGCGCACGGCTCTACGCCAAGGCCGGCGCCCACACCCACGCACTCGACTCGCTGCGCATCGGAACCATCTCGCGCCTGTCGTCCGTGCTCGGACTCCCCCGCAATGCCTCGGTAGAGGAGGTCGCCTCATCGGCGGCCGCCGTGCTGCCCGGCTGGTCGCTCGGCGACATCCGGGCCGTTCTGGTCGATGCGATGCCGTCGGGCGAGGGCGATCTGATCGCTCTCTCCGACCGACTCCTTCTTCTCGAGAACGCCGTGACGAGCGCGGTGCGGCCGTGACGACCGAGACCGGCCCAGCCACCGCATCCGACCCCGCCGCACCCGCCAAGCCACCCCACCTGCCCGTGTCCCCACCGAAAGGCCGACCATGACAGACCAGCCAGAACAGACCCCCGATCAGCTCCGCGAGGCCCTCGGCCGAGTGCGCGCAGAGGTCGGCAAGGCCGTCGTCGGCCAGGATGGTGCGGTGACCGGGCTCATCGTGGCGTTGCTCGCGAAGGGTCACGTGCTGCTCGAAGGCGTGCCCGGCGTCGCAAAGACCCTGCTGGTGCGCTCGCTGAGCCACGCGCTCTCACTCGACACGACCCGCGTGCAGTTCACCCCCGACCTGATGCCCGGCGACGTGACGGGCTCTCTCGTCTACGACGCCAAGTCGGGCGACTTCGAGTTCCGCGAGGGGCCCGTGTTCACAAACATCCTGCTCGCCGACGAGATCAACCGCACTCCCCCCAAGACGCAGTCGGCCCTGCTCGAGGCGATGGAGGAGCGGCAGGTGAGCGTCGACGGTCTCAGCCGCCCGCTCCCCGACCCCTTCATGGTGGCGGCGACCATGAACCCGATCGAGTACGAGGGAACCTACACGCTTCCCGAAGCCCAACTCGACCGGTTCATGCTCAAGCTCGTACTCGACCTTCCTCCGCGCGACACCGAGATCGCCGTGCTGCAGCGGCACGCGGCCGGCTTCAACCCGCGCGACCTTGCCGGTGCCGGTCTCTCGGCCGTGCTCGGAGCATCCGAGTTGCGCCAGGCCCAGGCATCCGCAGCCGCGGTCGGCGCCAGCCCCGACGTGCTCGCTTACATCGTCGACCTGGCCAGGGCCACCAGACAGAGCCCCTCGGTCAAACTCGGCGTGAGCCCGCGTGGCGCCACGGCCCTCGTCGCATCGGCCAAGGCATGGGCCTGGCTCAACGGATCCCCCGCGATCACTCCCGACCACGTGCAGGCGATGGTGCTGCCCGTGCTCCGCCACCGCATCCAGCTCCGGCCCGAAGCCGAGCTCGAGGGCGTCTCCGTCGACTCGATCCTCCGTTCGATCCTCAGCCAGGTGCAGGTTCCCATCTGATGTCGCTTCGAGAGCTGACCCTCTGATGGCTGTAACCGGACGCTACGTGCTGCTCGTCGCCCTCGGCGTCGTTCCCGTCGTCATCCTGGGCGAGGCCTACCGCCAGGCCGAGATCACACTCGTGCTGTGGCTGCTGCTGACCATTGCGGTCGGTGTCGTCGACCTGATCCTGGCCGCGTCACCGCGTCGACTGGTCGTCGAGCGGGTGCTGCCGCACAGGGTTCGTCTCGGAGAGACGGTCGCGAGCGAGGTCTATCTCACGAACGAGAACGGCAGAACACTGCGGGCTCTCGTTCGCGACGCCTGGCAGCCCTCGGCAGGTGCCGCCGTCACCCGTCAGTCCCTCGTCGTTCCCCCGTCGGAGCGCCGGATGCTGCGCACCGCCCTCACCCCGTTCCGACGCGGAGACCGCAGAACGGCCGGCCTCACGGTGAGAAGCTTCGGGCCGCTGGGGCTCTGGGCCAGGCAGGCCACGCTGTCGAGCCCGGGGCGCGTGCGCGTGCTTCCTCCCTTCACCTCGCGCAAGCACCTGCCGTCGCGCCTGGCCCGTCTGCGCGAGCTCGACGGCGCGACGAGCGTGCAGATCAGAGGCCAGGGAACCGAGTTCGACAGCCTGCGCGAATACGTGCGCGGCGACGACGTGCGTTCGATCGACTGGCGCGCCACGGCGCGGCAAGGGGATGCCCGGGCCGGGCACGAGCAGAAACTCATGGTTCGCACGTGGAGACCCGAGCGCGACCGACGAATCGTGATCGTGATCGACACCGGACGAACGCAGGCCGCCCGCATCGACGACGAGCCCCGAATCGACACGTCGATCGAGGCCTCGCTGCTGCTGGCCGCCCTCGCGACGCGGGCCGGCGACCGTGTCGACCTGATCGCGTGGGACCGCCGCATCCGGGGTCGTGTGACCGGCGCGACCGGAGGCGAGCTGCTGAACCGCATGGTCGACACGATGGCCACGGTCGACCCCGAGCTGCTCGAGACCGACTGGTCTTCGGTGGCGGGGCAGGTTCGCGCGGTGACGAATCAGCGCGCTCTCGTCGTGCTCCTCACCACGATCGACACCCCGGCGTCCTCCAGCGGGCTGCTGAGCGTGCTGCCCCAGCTGACTCAGCGCCACACCGTCGTCGTGGCCGCCGTGTCCGATCCCGAGGTGCTCCGGGCCGTGTCGCAGCGCGGCGACCGCGACGAGACCTACCGCGCCGCATCGGCCGAACGCTCGCTGCTCGACATGGAACGGGTGACCACGGCCATCCGACGACTGGGCGGCGACGTGGTCACGGGCTCCCCCGCCGCGCTGCCCCCGATGCTCGCAGACCGCTACCTCGCCCTCAAGGCCGCCGGAAAGCTCTGACCGAGCGCCGCGCGCGGGGCGCAGGCATCCATCCGTCGATAGATGTCGTCATCTGCGGTTGAAAGTGCATCGAGTGACGGATGGATGCGTCGACCAAGGCGCCTGTGGATGGTTTCGACGAGGGCTGTCAGAGGTCGGGCACCATGTGGGGGTGAAATGTCCCGAGCCTCTGCCCGCGCATCTTGCGGGCCGGGCCTTCGGTGTGCACGAATCGGACGCCGCGGGAGTGAGGCGGGGGCGGCTACGGGCACGCGATCTGAGCTCTGCGCACCGAGGGGTGCGAGTTCCCGCTGGCATGGAGTACACCGAGCAGCTCGCGCGGTCCGCCTACATGGCGCGGTATCGCCCGGGGCAGGTGTTCTCGCACCTGACAGCGGCGCGAGTCTGGGGCATGCCTCTTCCGACGGTCTTCACCAGACGTGAGGGCGTTCACGTGTCGGTCAGAGCGCCGAATACCCGGCCTCGGGGACACGGCGTGACCGGACACGAGTTGAGCGATCCGTGCGCCACAGCGGTCATGCGCTTCGGGGTGCCGGTCACCGATGCGGCCACGACGTGGTGCCACCTGGCGGCATTGCTGTCACACGATGACCTCGTCGCCGCAGCCGACCACCTCGTGCTGACGCCAGCGAGGCAGCGCGCCGGAGATCGCCGCCCCTACGTCACCGTCGAGCAGTTGCGCCATCGCGTCGACACCTATCACGGGCCGGGCGCGCGGGCCGCACGCAAGGCACTGGTCGATGTACGAGACGGCGCCGAGTCGAGACGGGAGACGACGCTGCTTCGCCTTCTCCTCCAGCGGGCCGGGCTTCCCGAGCCAGACCTCAACGTCGACGTCTATGACAGCGAGGGCCGGTGGATCGGGCGCTTCGACCAGGTGCACAGGAGATGGATGGTGATCGTCGAGTACGACGGCGAGCAGCACCGGCTCGATGATCGGCAGTACGACCGCGATGAGATCAAGATCGAAGACGCGGTCCAAGCCGGTTGGAGTGTGGTGCGCATCAGAAAGGGGGCGATGTCCGCCGCAGGAAAGAGCGCGATCGCACGGGTCGAGCGCGCCCTTCGCTCTCGCGGATGGCACCCCTGACTTCAGTCGCGCGCGTCCATCCGTCACACGATGTCCTCATCCGCGGCCTTTCGCGCATCGAGTGACGGATGGATGCGTCGGGTCGGGCGAGCAGAAGCGTCGGGCGACCGAGCAGAAGCGTCAGCCCGCGACGAGTTGCTTCGCACCCGCCTCGAACTCGTCGAGGTCACCCGTCTGGCCGGCTCGAACGGCGGCTCGTCCGACGATGAGCATATAGGCGAGGAATGCTGCCAGGGCGAGGGCGCCGATGCCGATCTTCACTGCCCACGGCCAGGGCTGCGGTGTGACGAAGCCCTCGATGATCCCCGAGATGAAGAGCACGATCACGAGGCCGAGGGCCACCGTGAAGAGTGCCCGGCCGTCTTCGGCCAGCGCCTGTGCCCTGGTGCGGGCGCCGGGAGCGACCCACGCCCAGAAGATGCGCAGGCCCGCGGCTCCGGCGACGAAGATGGCCGTGAGCTCGAGGAGGCCGTGCGGCATGATGTAGAGGAAGAACGTGTCGCCCTCTCCGTAGTGGAACAGCACGGCGGCGCTGAGTCCGAGGTTCTGAGCGTTCGACATGATGAGCACGGGCACATAGAAGCCCGTGATGCCGAACGCGATGCACTGCGCAGCAAGCCAGGCGTTGTTCGTCCAGACCTGGCCGGTGAACGATGCGGCGGGATTCTCGGAGTAGTAGTCGACGAAGTCCTGCTCGGCGAGCTTCTTCAGCTGAGCATCGGAACCGAGGTTTGCCAGCACCTGGGGATCGTTCGACACCCACAGGGCGTACAGGGCGGCCACGCCGACCGTGACGACGGCGAGCACGAGCGTGAGCCAACGGATGCGGTAGAGGGCCGCCGGCAGCTGGAGGACGAAGAAAGCGGGAATCTGCCGAAGGATATTGGGGCCGGCCCCGGTGAAACGCAGGCGGGCCCGCGAGAGGAACAGGGAGAGCTGTGCGCCCTGGGCCGTCGATCCGGCCGTGGTCTTGATCGCCGACAGATCGGATGCGCCGGCCTGATAGCGCTCGATCAGCTCGTCGGCCTCGGCGCCCGAGAACTGCCCTCGTCTGCCCAGGGCATCGAGACGGGCCCACTCGTCGCGGTGGGCTGCTGTGTAGGCATCGAGATCCATCTGCTTGAATTGTATTCATGACCGACGCCCGTGTCGCCTCACCCGCTCCGGCGTTCGCCGACCCGCTCGCCGACGCCTACGCCGACGACGAGCTTCTGATCGGCGAAGCCGTGGCTATCGACGTGCGCCCCGCCGGCTTCATTCTGCGCGCCGGCGGCGCTGCCATCGACGTCGTCATCTCGGTGGCCATCCTCATCGTGCTCCTGCTCGGTATCGGCGCTCTCGCGGAGAACGCCCTCATCGACGAAGCCCTCACCGCGACGTTCAGCGTCTCGGCACTGGTGCTGTGCTTCGTCGTCGTGCCCACCACCCTCGAAGTGGTGCTGAAGGGCAGGTCGGTGGGCAAGCTCGCCGTCGGCGCACGCATCGTGCGCGACGACGGAGGAGCCATCTCCATCAGGCATTCCGTGATCCGCGGGCTGGTCGGCGTCCTCGAGATCTACATGACCCTGGGCTCGATCGCGATCGTGACGGCGCTGCTCAACGGCAGATCGAAGCGTCTCGGCGACCTTCTCGCAGGCACGTACAGTCAGCACGAGCGCGTGCCGGTTCCGGTCAGTCATGCGCGAGGGGTTCCGGTGATGCTCCAGGCGTGGGCCGAGGTCGTCGACGTCGCCCGCCTGCCCGACCGCCTCGGACATCGAGTCTCGCAGTTCCTTGTGCAGGCGCCGCAGATGGCCCCGGCCACGCGGGAACGACTCGCTGTAGACCTGGCGGCCGAGGTCACGCCGTTCGTGTCACCCATTCCGCAGGTGCATCCCGCACTGTTCCTGTCAGGGGTCGCGGCCGTACGCCGCGATCGCGAGTACGCCGCTGTCTCCCTGCAGAAGGCTGCTCTGAACCGTCTCGACCCGATCCTGCAGAGCCTCCCGCACGCCTTCCCCCGGCGCTGACGTCCCCGGCGCCCGGCGCGAGCTCAGTACCGGTAGTGGTCGACCTTGTACGGTCCCTCGACGGGCACGCCGATGTAGGCCGCCTGGCGGGGAGTGAGTTCGGTGAGTTCGACGCCCAGCGCATCGAGGTGGAGCCTCGCCACCTTCTCGTCGAGGTGCTTCGGCAGCACGTAGACGCCGATCGGGTACCGCTCACCGAAGGCGTAGAGCTCGATCTGGGCGAGCACCTGGTTGGTGAACGAGTTGCTCATGACGAAACTGGGGTGGCCGGTGGCGTTGCCCAGGTTCATGAGTCGCCCCTCGGAGAGCACGAGCACGCTGCGACCGGTGGGCAGGCGCCACTCGTGCACCTGCGGCTTGATCTCGACCTTGACAGCGCCCTCGAGCTTCTCGAGCCCGGCCATGTCGATCTCGTTGTCGAAGTGGCCGACGTTGGCGATGATGGCCAGATGCTTGAGACCGAGGATGTGGTCGACCGTGACCACGTTCTCGTTTCCGGTGCCCGTGACGATGATGTCGACGTCGCCGATCACGCTCTCGAGCCTGGCGACCTGGTAGCCGTCCATCGCGGCCTGCAGCGCGCAGATCGGGTCGACCTCGCTCACGATGACCCGGGCACCCTGTCCGCGAAGAGCCTCCGCGGCGCCCTTGCCCACGTCGCCGTAGCCGACCACGAACACGACCTTGCCGCCGATGAGAACGTCTGTCGCGCGGTTCAGGCCATCCGGGAGCGAGTGGCGGATGCCGTACTTGTTGTCGAACTTGCTCTTCGTGACCGAGTCGTTGACGTTGATGGCGGGGAAGAGCAGCTCGCCGGCCGACATCAGCTCGTAGAGGCGGTGCACGCCGGTGGTGGTCTCTTCGGACACACCCTGGATGTCGGCGGCGATGCGCGTCCAGCGATCGGTCGACGAGGCCAGCGAGCGACGCAGCAGGTCGAGTACGACGCCGTACTCCTCGCTGTCTGACGGGTCGCTCGCGGGAACGGCGCCGTCGAGTTCGAACTGACGACCCTTGTGCACCAGCATCGTGGCGTCTCCGCCGTCGTCGAGGATCATGTTCGGACCGGTGTAGTCGGCACCGTCGGCCTCGGCCTCTGCCGACCAGTCGAACGCCTGCTCGGTGCACCACCAGTACTCCTCGAGCGTCTCGCCCTTCCAGGCGAAGACCGGAACCCCGGCGGGGGCGTCAGGTGTACCCGTGGCACCGACGACGATCGCGGCCGCGGCCTCGTCTTGTGTGGAGAAGATGTTGCAGCTGACCCAGCGAACGCGAGCACCCAGCGCGGTGAGCGTCTCGATGAGCACGGCCGTCTGCACGGTCATGTGAAGCGATCCCATGATGCGCGCTCCGGCCAGTGGCTGGGAGTCGGCGAACTCGGCCCGAAGCGACATGAGCCCCGGCATCTCGTTCTCGGCGAGGCGGATCTGGTGGCGACCGGCCTCGGCGAGCGTGAGGTCGGCGACCTTGAAGGGAAGAGTGGTCACCGGTGCGGCAGCAGAAGTCATGCCTCCATTGTAAAGAGGTGACGCTGCACGAACGCCTACTGGGTGAACTGCACGTGACGCATGACCTGCCAGCCCTGCGGCGCCTTCAGCCGCTCGGAGTGGCGGGCGCACAGGTCGTAGCTGTGCGGCTCGTGACTGAGGCTCAAAGGGCCGAGCACGGCGAGGGAATCGGCGTAGACGTACGTGAGAGTGGCGATGGCCTCGTCGGGGCACGCCACACGGGAACACGGTCTATTCGTCATCACGCTCCACGGTACGCCCGCGGCGGCGACCTGGCAGTCAGGCTCGATCGTGTGTCGCGGGTACTGCCGCGCGCGAGCGCAGAGAATAGACTCTCGCCATGGCTCGCTCACGTCGCATCGCACCGGCCTCGTCTCGGGGAACCGGCCGCAACCGCCACGGCAGAGGGCTCCGCTCGGCGGTGACCGGCCCTCATCTGCCCATGATGAACACCCGCATCGATTTCTTCGACACGACCGTCGCATCCACGGCCGAGTACCTGCGCAGCATCTGGCCGAACGAACTGGCCGACGCCGTCTTCGAGATCGGTGCGCTGCCCTATGGCCTTAATGGAAAGCCGGGCACTGCGGATTCAGGCGTGGAGCGCTGGCGTGTTCTGGGCGACCGCATCATCCTCTACCGCGTGCCCATCGAGCGCCTCGCCCATCTGCACCGCAACGACGAGGCCCACCGTCGCATGCTCGTCGAGAGTTGCGTTTTCCGCGCCGTCGCCGAGTACCTCGGCAAGGATCCGTGGGATCTCGCGCCCGAGGGCTTCCGGCACTTCTGAGCCGCTGCCTACGGATAGATGACGATGGGGGCTGCGAGCTCGCTCGGTGCCGCGACCGTGTAAGCGGAGAGCTGCCCGTCGCTGCTGTAGTTGACGCTGATGCTCACCGGCTCGGTCATCGTCGCCGTGTAGACCGTGTTGGGCTGGGCCTCGAGGCCTTTTGTGCCGCCCGCGGGCACCACGATCTTGACCTCGTTGCCCGAGGCCGTGCGCAACGTCACGGTCGCCTCGTCGTCGCCAGAATTCGCCAGATGGATGCGCGGGGACGGGCCGGGCGCGATCGGCACGAGAACATCGTCATCGAGCGGCTCCGCCGCCTGGTTCCAGGCGAAGTCGATGGCACCGGAGGACAGGACGGACGTGCGCGCGGAGGCGACGATCGGCTCCGTAGAATCGAGGGTCACGGAGTAGGTGCCGTCGGGAAGATCCTTGAGCGGGAGCTCGCTGACGACGCCTGCCGGGGCGCTGAGGCTGTAGGAGCCGTCGGCTGATCCGGAGCTCTCACTTGCGACCGACACCGTGATGGTGGCATCCGAGCTGCCCGGCACATAGACCCGCAGTGCCGCCTGCAGATCGGCATAGCCGTCGGCGGAAAGGCGCTGGGCGATGGCGGACGTTCCGGCGATCTTGACGCCGGGGAAGACCATCTCGGTGGAGGGCGCAGTCGTCGTGCCGGATAGCTCGATGCCGCCGGGCTCGAGGCCGCGGATTACGGTCTGCTGCAGACTCGCGGCGACGTAGCCGCCGGTGCTGACAACATGCACGACGGGGTACTTGGCGTTCGGGGCGAACCCGGCGAGCGAGAAGACCCGCTGCGACTGGGCATCGACGGTGATTCCCGTCGATCCGGGAGCCTCGAGCCGACCGTTCTCATCGAAGAAGGTGAGGTCGACGTCGGCCGTGACCTCGGACGGGTTGCTCAGCAGCACGAAGCTGGTGCGACCCACGGTCGTCGCGCCTCCCACCAGCCAGGAATCGGCCTTCGCCTCGGCGCAGTTCGTGGAGGCGAGGCCGGCCACGTCCTCCTGCGAGACGGCGACGGACTGGGCGGCAGCCACGAGAACGCCGGGATCGGCATTCGGCGCCGTCACCACGGTGGGCGCGGTCTCATCGGTGACGGTCGAGTTGTCGGGAGCCGCAATCGGGGTCTGGTCGATGTCGACGTCGGCCTCGGAGGCCCCGCTGTTGCGCTTCGGCGAGCCGATTCCGGAGGAGGAGGTCGCGTCGGCTCCCGCACCGTTCGAGAGCTGCAGGAGCGATCCGGGGCACACGAGCGACTGGGGCAGCGGCGTCGGGGCGACCTCTACGGCCGTCACCGCGACGGAATGCTGCGGCAGCGGGATGAGCACCGCTCCGGCCACGAGCGCGACGCCCGCTCCGAGGGTCAGTGCTGCCCCCAGCGCGCGTGCGCTGGTGGCGATGACTGTGCGTCTAGCGGCCATCGTGCTCATCCTCCTCGTTGCTCAGGTCGATCGGTTTCACGCGCATCACGGTCTCCGCGTCGGGGTCGTAGTCGTCGTCGATGTCGTCGGGCAGGGCACGCGGATGCGAGAACGCCGGTTCAGGGTCGGCCTCGGGTTCCGAGCGGGGCGGCTCTGGGGCCTCTTCCGCCACGGGGGTCTGCGTCGGCTCGGGCTCGGGCTCTGCTTCAGGCTCAGCCTCGGGCGATGCGACGAACTCCGTCGTCGGCTCCGCCTCGATGGGCGGCAGCTCCGTCGAGGCGGGCTCTTCGACGAGTTCGTCGAGCGACGGCGTCGCTGGCTCCGCAGTACGTTCCGAGGCAGTCACGACCTCGGCCGGCTCGAGCAGATCGAAGTCCTCGCCGGGGTGGATGACAACCGGCTGCGGGGCGGCCACAACCTGAGCGTTCGACTCGGCCTGGGCCCCTGATACCGTCTCCGGTTCCGGGGTACGGTCAGGCTCGGGCGACTCGGCGACCGACGACTCGGGCGCTTCGACCGCTTCCGTAGCCGACTCGCGAGCAGCAGACTCGTCGGGAGCAAACTCATCAGGCGTCGACTCATCAGCCGTCGAGTTCGGAGCCGAGGCGATCGCGGCCGCACTCGCCGCGGCGGCAGCGGCGGCCGCCTCTGCAGCGGCGTCGGGACGCTCCTTGCGTGCGAACAGCCGGCGACGGCGGCGCGCGGTCGAACCGGTGCCTGTCGAACCGGGCTCCGGGGCGCCCGCCGTCTCGGCGGCCTGCCCATCCGGAGCCGCGGCCCCGTCGTCGCCGTTCTCATCGCCGTTCTGGTCGTCGTCGGAACCCTCGTCATCGGGCTCATCTGGTATCACCGGGCCTGCGGGCTCCAGCGCGCTCACGGCGCGGGCACCGTGCGGCTGCAGTCGCCCGGCAGGCAGTGCGAGGAGCAGCATCAGAAGGAACACGATGCCCTGCCCGACGAGCACGAGCACGCCGGTGGCCGATCCGAGGTTGGTGGGAACGGGCGCAGGGAGGCTCGACATGCTCTCGGTTCCCGTGATCTGCCACAGCGTTCCCGCGAAGGTCTTGCCCACCGTCGTGAGCGATGCGTTCGCATCGAACGCGGCGGTCGATCGGGTCGTCGTGGTGACCAGTGCCGCTTCGTTGTCGCCCGGCGCGGGGTTGGCGAGCAGCACGAACTCCACACCGAGGTCTGCGAGGCGCGGGGTGCTGTCCTCTCCGCTCAGCGAGGCCAGGTTGCCGATGAGCTCCGCGAGTTCGGCATCGCGTGCCGGGTCGCGGTTGGTGGAGGCGAGGGTGGACTGGTCGTCGAGCATCACGCCCGTTCCGTTCACGATCGTCGACGCGAGGCCGCCGTCGGGCTGCGGGGTGAGCACGAGGGTGCCGACGCGGGGTGTGGATGCCGCCTCGGCCGTGACGAACGCGGGAAGCAGGCGGCCATCGGTGATCTGGATGGCCGAGGACCCGAGCAGGGTCGACGCGACGAGGGGTACCGCGACCACGACCACGGTGGTGGCCGCGACGAATCCGGGGGCGAGGGAGAACCTCTTGAGGAAGTGCAGGCCGATGACGGCCGCGCAGATGAGCCCGAGCCAGTAGAGGCTGAGACCGGGGCCCGCCCACAGCACGACGGGATCGGCACCGATGGCGTCCAGCGAGATACGGGTCGATGCGATCGCGGTCGCCAGGCCGAGCAGCGCGCCGACGACGGCGACGATGGCCCGTGTGACGCTCGGACCGGGATTGACGAGGGCGAGCACGGCGAGGAGGCCGAGGGGAACGACCGCGACCGCCAGCACGATCTGCAGCACCGACGAATCGATGCCGACCATCGACGCGAGCCCGGTCCATCCGCTCTGTGCGGAGTCGGGGATGCCGCTCAGCAGCGCCAGGATCGACCCCGGCTCGCGCACCACGGGAACACCGGGGTCAGCGAGGATGCCGATCGGGTTTCCGGCGCGGAATTGATCCCAAGCCAGAGGGAGGAAGAGGGCGACCGCGGGAATCGGGATGCCGATGTAGCGAGCGACGTTGCGGCCCGCCGTGGCCACGGAGACCACCCAGATGACCAGCAGCGCGGGCCACAAGGACGGCGCTGCAGCCAAGGTGACGGCGAACAGGATGGCTGCCATCGCCGATGCCGACCACGACTTGCGTGCGGCAAGGCCGGCGAGCACGAGCCACGGCAGCAGCAGGTGGGCCAGAACTGCGCCGATGGCGCCGTTGTCGAGTGAGGCAAGGAACGTGGGGGCGAGAGTCCAGAGCACGGCGGCGACCGCACGCAGCCAAGGCTTGTCCGTGAGCCGCGCGGCGAGGAACCAGGCTGCCAGCGCAGCGAGCGGCAGCGCGGCGAGATAGATACCGACGATCGAGAGCGACGGCGACCAGAACGTGATCGACCCCAGCACGGCCAGCACGGTGGTGAAGGGGTCCGCGGCGCCGACGAACCCGAGCCCGATGTCGCGCCAGCCGTAGCCGACGTGGCTCCACAGCTCGCCGAGGGTCGCGCTCACCGGCAGGAGGGAACCGCCCGTGAGAGCGATGGCACCGATCAGGGGAACGAACATGATGAGCCCGAGCACGGCGAAGATCAGAACGGTGGTCACGCCGCCCGTCGCGATGAACTGGATGCGGTCCTTCTCGCCGCGCAGGTGCGTGAGGGCGATCTCGCGCTGCAGAGAGCGGCGGCGGCGCACCTCGTCTCCCGGAATGCGCAGCGGAGCGATCGTGCTCCAGCCGACCCTCTTGGCGGCGTGCAGGTTCTTGCGGGCCTCGGCGATGCGCGATCCGAATGCCGTGCGGAACGCGGCCGACATCTCACCGCCGATGGCGCCGGGCTGCTTGCGCACCAGCTGGCCGAGGCTGCGGGCCACAGCCAGGGGAACGAGGGAGAGCCAGTGGAAGACCACGGCGAACGCGGGCGCGTAGACCAGCCTGCGGTGAAGCTGCGCGGCCCTTCGATCCGCCTGTCGTTTTCTCCGCGCGCGGCCCTTCTCGCTGCGGCCGGGGCCGGCGAGACCGACGCCCGCCGACGCGATCCGCGCTGCGGGCACGCCCATCACACGGTGGCCGGCGAGGCGCACCCGCACGCTGAAGTCGAGGCCGTTGTCGGCGGTCGGCAGGGCGTCGTCGAACCCGGCCAGGTCGTTCCAGACGGTGTGGCGAACGAGCATGCCGGCCGCGCCGACTCCGAGAACATCGCTCATGCGATCGTGCTGGGCCTGGTCGAGTTCGGTCTCCGCCATGGAATACGTAGCACCGAAGCGCGTCAGCGTCTCACCGAACTCGCTGATGTAGTCGGGGTGCTCCCAGTCCATCTGCTTGGGGCCCGCGGCAGCCACCGAGGGATTGACCTCCACCGCCGCGAGCAGGGCGGCGAGGGCGTCGGGCTCCGGCGCCGTGTCGTGCGCGAGCAGCCAGAGCCACTCGTTCTCGTCGGCGGGAGGAGGAACGACACCGAGGGCGTGCGCGACGGCCGTACCGAAGCTCAGCCTTCCGGAGGCCGAGATGAAGTGAGTGGGAAGCGCCGCCGACAACAGGGCGGGCGTCTCATCCGACGACCCCACGTCGACCACGATGAGGCTGTCGGGCTGCCTCGTCTGCGCCTTCAGCGCGTCGAGGGTGCGCGGAAGGTAGTCCGCTCCGTTGGAGGCGACTAGAACTGCTGTAACTCGGGCGCGCATATCCCTTAGACCCTAAGGGCGGCATGCGCCCGCGACGGGTCAGGCCCCGGCGTGCCGGGATACCTATGAGAAAACTATGACCCTAGGCCTGCTTGCGCAGCTTGCGCCGTTCACGCTCGGACAGGCCGCCCCAGATGCCGAAGCGCTCGTCGTTCTTCAACGCGTACTCGAGGCACTGGGCCTTCACCTCGCACGACGTGCAGATGCGCTTGGCATCGCGGGTCGAGCCGCCCTTCTCAGGAAAGAAGGCCTCGGGGTCGGTCTGAGCGCAGAGAGAGTCGGTCTGCCACGCCAGCGGGTTCTCGTCTTCTACCGGCGCCTGTTGACGAACGCCCGGAACACCGAGATTGACGGGATCGACGAACCAGTCCTCTGGGACGCCTGAGCGGTATTCCATAGCCATACCACGCTCTACCTTCTGATCTGCATTCGACCTGCCGAACCCCTCCCGCTAATTACACCCGTGTAGTTCGTTGGAGTCAAGTCGCAGATCGTAAACCCTCAAGTGCTTCTGGAGGGTTTGGGGAACCGCCGTGTCGCGGTAATCGACAACGGCGCAACACGCCAAATCGACTACTCGCCCTGGCGCGCCGCCCACGCACTGCGAACCATCTCGTCGAGCGTGTGGCGCATCCGCCAGTCGAGGTCTCGCGCGGCCGATTCGCCGGATGCGACGATGCGGGCGGGGTCGCCCGGTCGGCGCGGCGCGATCTCGGGAGTGAAGGGAATCCCCGTGCCCTCGGCCATCGCCGTCATGATCTCGCCGACCGACACACCGGCCCCGCTCCCGAGGTTGTAGGCCGGCTCGACCGGCTCACCGGCATCCAGTCGCCGCGCGGCCGCGACATGCGACAGTGCCAGGTCGGACACGTGGATGTAGTCGCGCACGCACGTTCCGTCGGGGGTGTCGTAGTCGTCGCCGTTGATGCGGGGAACGCGGCCGTCGAGGAGCGCCTCGAACACGAGGGGGAAGAGGTTGTGCGGGCTGGTGTCGAACAGGTCCGGATATCCCGAACCGACCACGTTGAAGTAGCGCAGCGACGTGTGGGCCAGTCCGGCCGCCACGCCCTGGTCTCGCAGCAGCCACTCGCCGATCAGCTTCGACTCGCCGTAGGGCGACTCGGGATTCTTGGCGGTGGACTCGGTCACGAGATCCGTGTCCGGCGTTCCATAGACGGCCGCGCTCGACGAGAAGACGATGCGGTCGACCCCGGCATCGCTCATCGCACCGAGCAGAACCTGGGTTCCCGTGACATTCTGCTCATAGGTGTGGAGCGGCCGGGTGACGGAGACGCCGGCGTACTTGTAGCCGGCGACATGAACGACACCCGAGATCGCGTGGTCTTCGAATGTCTGGCGCAGAAGGTCGGCATCGAGAATGCTGCCGTCGATGAACGGCACACCGTCATCGACGAACGCGCGGTGACCGCTGGAGAGATCGTCGACGACCACGACATCGATGCCCTGCTCGAGGAACGCCCGCACCACGTGCGAGCCGATGTAGCCCGCGCCTCCTGTTACCAACCACGCCATTCGTCGTCTCCTCTACCCGTGGGAATGCGACGGTACCCATCGCGCCCCCAGTCTCGCATCGTCCACGCGATCGCCGCGGCCGACAGAACAGTCATCACAACGAGAAAGATCATCATGGCAGTAACGCTACGAATTGCGAATATCCGCCACCAGATGGAAGAATGTCAACACTCCACGCTTTACTGCCACACCTCCCGCGAAGGAACAGCCATGCTCAAGAAGGTCGTACTGATCGCCCTCCCCCACGTCGCACCATTCGAGTTCGGAGTGATCTGCGAGATCTTCGGCATCGATCGCTCCGACATGGGCGGGCCCGTCTTCGACTTCACGATCGCAGCCGCAGAACCCGGGCCCATTCCGACCAGCCTCGGCTACGACATGATGATCCTGAACGACCTCTCCGCAGCGGCCGACGCCGACCTCATCGCGATTCCGGCTCACATCATCGAGGGCGCGGTGCACCCCGAGGTGCTGCGGGTGCTGCATGAGGCGAACGACCGGGGCGCCTGGATCCTGACGGTGTGCAGCGGGGCGTTCACGCTCGCGAAGTCCGGGCTGCTCGACGGCAAGCGCGCCACCACCCACTGGATGCACGCCGACAGGCTGGCACGCGAGTTCCCCCAGATCGAGGTCGACGCCGACGTTCTCTTCGTGCAGGACGGCAACATCATCACCGGTGCCGGCACGGCAGCCGGCATCGACGCGGCGCTGCACCTCGTGCGCACCGAGCTGGGCGCCGCCGCCGCGAACGTTATCGCCCGCCGCATGGTCGTGCCCCCGCAGCGCGCCGGCGGCCAGGCCCAGTACATCGCCACCCCGCTTCCCGCAGAGCCCAGCGACTCGTTCGCGGGCGTCACCGACTGGATGCTCGAGAACCTCGATCGCGACCTCAGCGTCGACGAGCTGGCCCGCAAGGCCCTGATGTCGTCGCGCACCTTCGCACGCCGATTCCGCGCGGATCTGGGGACGACGCCGGCGGCCTGGCTGAACAAGCAGCGGCTCATGCGGGCGCAGCAGCTCCTCGAGGAGACCACCCTGGGGCTCGAGGCCGTCGCCGCCGAGACGGGCTTCGGGTCGGCTGCGGTGATGCGGCATCACTTCGTGAAGACCCTGCAGACCACGCCGGCCAACTACCGGCGCACCTTCTGCGTGCGAGAACTCGTGAGCTGACGCGCCGCGGGGGCCGCCTATCTCTAACTGAGGACAACATTGCTCGCGCGCGGCGCACTGCCCCGTCAGCGCGGTACTCGTTCAGGCGCCCACCGAGGAGTGTCCTCAATTGGCCTGGCCGCTCGGGAGTATCAGCCATCAACTCCTCCCTCACATGGATGTGAGCTCACAAAGAGACTCACAGAACTTGTACGCGATAGCAGAGGCCGATCTCGACCAAAGACGCGCTGTCCGTCTCGGCGGCAAGGTCGCCTGCCTCTCGGCCTTGCGCAGGAACCGGGTATGGGCGGGTCTCGACACGCGCCTTCACGTCTGCGTTCATCGCGGTGCGTACGACCTGCACACGGCTGAAGCCTCGCGCGTCGGTCGGCCTGCCACACCACCGCGATCCGACACGAACTTCATTGCAGACCCGGGGGCTCCTCGCGTTCACTGGCAGCGGTCGGCACTACAGGATCTATCGACCGGGCCGTCGAATCATCGGGATTGGCTCACGCCGCCTGTCGCATCGCTACGCCAAGCCGTGCTGTGTCAGAGCGAAGAGCACGCGATAGCGAGCATCGATTCCGCACTTCGGACAGGGTTCGTGACGGCTGAGCAGGTCGCCCTCCTCTTCAGCCATCTTCCCAACCGCCTGCAGCACCTTCGGGCAGAGATCGATCCCACCGCAGACTCGGGCAATGAAACGATCGTCCGAGTGCGTCTTCGTCGCGCCGGTTTCGTCGTCGAGACTCAGTTCCCACTTCCTGGCACGAGCCCGTTCGACCTCCTGATCGACGGTGTCCTCCCACTCGATGTCGACAGCCGACAATGGCATAGCGACGACGCGCAGATCTCGTGGGACTTCGACAAGGTCCTCGCCTCGTTCGGAGCAGGCTTGCCGAGTCTCCGTATCCTGCCGCGACACATCTATCAGTTGTGGCCGGAGACGCTCGCGGTCATCCGTCGCACTGTTTCAGAGGCGAAAGAGCTCAGGGACTTTCGACGTGGCACCAACTGAGGACAAACCTCTCTCCGTCCGCGAAGGCACCCTATGAAATAGCACCCACACCCCAGCCCTGCGCAACATGTCCTCAGTTGAACCAGTCAGATAGCCAAAGGCGGAGGTGGCGGTCAGGCGGGAGCGCCCGGAGCCGCCAAGAAGATCGTGCCCACTCCCGTGAACGTGATCGCACCCTCCTCGGGCGTGATGAACACCGACTGGCCACGCTCGAGGGTGGTGTCACTGCGCTCCCCGTGGATCTCGAACGACCCCGACGTGCAGATCGCGATCGCCGCACCGTCGGGCCGATACGCCGCGCGCTCGTTGAGCCGGGTCTGGATGCGCACCAGCACGAAGTCGGGAACGCCGGGTCGGAACTCCTCCACCCCCTCCGAGGGGAACGTGGGGCGAAGGTACGGAACGGGCAGCGACTCGAAGTCGAGCACCGACAGCAACTCGGGTACGTCTATGTACTTCGGCGTGAGTCCACCCCGCAGCACATTGTCGGAGGCCGCCATCAGCTCGACGCCGAGCCCCTTCAGATACGCATGGATGTTGCCGGCCGGCAGATACAGCGCCTCGCCGGCCGAGAGGGTCACCCGGTTGAGCAGCAGGGAGGTGACGATTCCCGGATCGCCCGGGTACTCGACCGCCAGGTCGCGCACGGTCTGGAGCGACGCCGCATACTCCCCCGCTGCGGAGGGCTCGTTCTCCTCCGCGAGCGCCGAGACACGGCTCACGAGAGTCGCGACATCCTCCGAACCGCCCAGCAGCCACTCCACCAGCGAGCGGAGGACGCTTCCCTCGTCGCCGTCGGCGAGCGCCCGCGAGGCGAGAGGGGCGAGAACGGCCGGCGCCGGGGCATCCGATTCTGTGTCCCACGTCTCGAGCAGCGCGACGATGTCGCGGATCTCGGCGACCGGGCGGAATCCGCACAGGGCGTCGAAGGTCTCGCTCAGGGCGACGATGACCTCGGGCTTGTGCAGCGGGTCCTTGTAGTTGCGGTTGGGCGCGTCGAGCGGGATGCCGGCGGCGTTCTCGGCGTCGAATCCCTGCCGGGCCCGTTCGAGCGTGGGATGCGCCTGCAGCGACAGCGGCCCGTCGGCGGCGAGGATCTTCAGCAGGAACGGCAGCTGCGCGTGCGCCCCGAGGGCCGTCTCCCTGTCATCGGCGATCCACTCGGCGAGGTCGTCGACGCCGTGCCGCATCGATCCGTCGACGATGCGCGCAGGAGATCCGGGGTGCGCCCCCAGCCAGAGCTCGGCCTGCGGCCCTCCGGTCGACGGGATTCCGAGCAGTTCGGCGATCGCCGTCGTGGACCCCCACGAGTAGTCGCGGGGAGTATTGGTGATGCCAACGAACACGTCGGGCGCCTTTCTGAAAAGCCGGGGAGGAGCACAGCCCGGGGGCAGCATTATGAGCGACCTACAACGTCGCCCGGTGCGGCCTGCCGAGTCTTAGCCCAAACTACCAATCAGTTGGAGCGGCGGCGGCCTCGCTGATTGAGTTGCACCCGAACACCCTTGAGCAATGGAGCACACATGTCATTGGAACCTCTCGCGAGCGACTTCTACGGCTACGAGTCGATGCTGACCGACCAGGAGAAGGACGCCCTCGCCGGCATCCGCCGCTACCTCGAGAACGAGGTCAAGCCGGTCGTGAATGCGCACTGGGAGAAGGCGACGTTCCCGCACGAGATCGTGAAGGGCCTCGCCGACCTCGACGTCTACCGCTTCGGCTGGGACGAGACGAAGCCGTTCGAGAACTCCGCCGTGTTCCGCGGCTTCGTCGCCCTCGAACTCGGCCGCATCGACGCATCCGTCGCCACCCACGTGGGCGTGCAGAACGGACTCGCGATGGGCGCGATCAGCGTCACGGGTTCCGACGAGCAGCGCGCCGAGTGGCTGCCCCGGATGGCGGCGGGAGAGGTCGTCGGCGCGTTCGGTCTCACCGAGCCCACGTCGGGCTCGGACTCCGCCCAGGGCCTCAAGACCACGGCGACGCGCGATGGCGACGAGTGGGTGCTGAACGGCGAGAAGCGCTGGATCGGGCACGCGACCTTCAGCGACATCACCGTGATCTGGGCGAAGGACACGTCCGACAACCAGGTGAAGGGCTTCATCGTTCCCACCGACACGGCCGGCTACCGGGCCACGAAGATCGAGAACAAGCAGAGCCTGCGCATCGTGCAGAACGCCGACATCACGCTCACCGACGTGCGCGTCCCCGAGTCGCTGCGTCTGCAGAACGCGAACTCGTTCCGCGACACCGCCAAGGTGCTGCGCCTCACCCGCGCCGAGGTGGCCTGGGCCGCGGTCGGCAATTCGATCGGCGCGTACGAAGCGGCCCTGCGCTACACGAAGGAGCGCGTGCAGTTCGGAAAGCCGATCGCGTCGCACCAGCTGATCCAGGACCTGCTCGTGAAGTCGATCGGCAACATCACGGCCAGCCTCGGCATGGTCGTTCGCGTGTCGCAGATGCTCGATCAGGGCATCCAGCGCGACGAGCACTCGGCGCTCGCCAAGGCATATGCGACGGCCCGGATGCGCGAGACGGTCGCGTGGTGCCGCGAGGCTCTCGGCGGCAACGGCATCGTGCTCGACTACGACGTGGCCCGGCACTTCGCCGATGCCGAGGCGCTGTACTCCTACGAGGGAACGCGCGAGATGAACACGCTCATCGTGGGCCGCGCGCTCACGGGCTTCGCCGCGTTCGTGTAGTGATTCGTTCCCTGAGCTTGTCGAAGGGCTGATCCCTTCGACAGGCTCAGGGAACGGGGCAGCGCACGTCCGACCCCCTCGACAGGCTCAGGGAACGAGCATCGGTAGTCTTGCCTCTATGAACTCCGTGACCAGCACAGGCCGCTCGACGCTGGCCGTGCTCACGTTCTTCACGCTTCTCGCCGGCGACTTCTGGCGCAACCTCATCGGCTGGTACGGCTTCGCCGCCCTCTGCCTCGCGATCGTGATCACCCTGGTGGTGCTGATCACCCGTGACAAGGGCTGGCGCCAGCTGACCCCACGTCGGGTCCCGCTCGGGCTCACCGCCTTCCTGGCTCTCGCGGTCGTGTCTATCGCGTGGTCGTTCTACCCCGGGGCAACGCTCCTCGGCCTGGTCGCCCAGGCGGGCCCTGTGATCGCGGCGATCTTCTTCGCCACCTCGATGTCATGGCCGCGCATCCTCACCGCCCTCGGCCGCGCCACCCGCTGGATCCTCGGCCTGTCACTGCTCTTCGAGTTCATCGTGGCCGTGTTCGTGCGCCACCCGATCATCCCGTTCTGGGTCGACTACGGCAACGGAAAACTCCCCGACGCCTTCTTCTGGAGCCAGGCCGACCTCTTCACGGGTGACCCCATCCAGGGCATCGTCGGCAACCGCAACCTGCTGGCGTTCATCGCCGTGATCGCGCTCGTCTGCCTCGCGCTCGAGTTCACGTCGAGGTCGCTGGGCCGCGCACGCTCGTACTCGTGGATCGCCGTGGCGGTGGCCACGCTGGCGCTCACCCGCTCGACCACGGCCATCGCCGTGCTCGTCATCGTGGCCGCCGCCGCAGGCATCCTGATTCTGATGCGCCGGTCGAACCAGCAGCAGCGCCGGGTGGTCCTCGTCTCGAGCGCCGCCGGCATCGCCGCGATCGCCGTTCTGGTGGGAGCATTCTCGTCGCAGATCCTCCGGCTCTTCGGCAAGAGCTCCGACCTCACGGGTCGCCTCGACATCTGGAACGCCGTGACCGGGCTCGCCCAGCAACGTCCCGCGTTCGGCTGGGGCTGGGTCAGCTACTGGGTGCCGTGGGTCGAGCCGTTCACCCACCTCGCCGAGCGCAAGGGCGTGACCTACCTGCAGGCCCACAACGCGTGGCTCGACGTCTGGCTGCAGCTCGGCATCGTGGGGCTCGTGCTCTTCATCGGCGCGGTCGTCGGCGCGTGCTGGCGGTCATGGTGGTTCGCGATCGATGAGCAATTGGATGCCCGGGGTACGGCCGTTCCGTTCGTTCCGGTCACGCTGCTCCCGGCCCTCATCCTCACGCTTCTTGTCGCCCAGTCGTTCGTCGAATCGCGCATGCTCGTCGAAGGCGGGTTCGCCCTCCTTGCGCTGATGGCGTTGAAGACCCGACTCGACGTGGGCGCCACCGGAATCGACCTGACCGTGCCCGACGGCGGCCCCGTCGAATCGGATGCGCCGGTGCTGCCGCGACGGGTCGGCCTCGCGCGGTGAGAATCTCCGAGCACCCCGGATGGGCGGTGGTCGCCGCGATCTTCGGCTCGCCGCGGTTCTCGGCCGCGCTGTCGGTGGCGGCCATCGGCTCGGCGCTCTCCGTGCACGTCATCAAGGCGACGATGGGCTGGGCCGGGCTGGTCGGCATCCTGAGCACCCTCGTGGTGTTCGCGACCGTGTCTCTGGTGGCCCGCCGCAAGGACCTCGACTGGCACGGCGTTCTGCCCCTGTCGCTCCTCGTGTTTCTGGGCTGGTGCGCCATCACGATCGTGTGGAGCAGGTACCAGTCTTCGAGCATCACGGGCGTCGTCTACCAGCTGACGTTCTCGTTCCTGGCGCTGTACGTAGCACTCGTGCGCGACCTCATCCAGATCGTGCGCGCGGTCGGCGACGTCATGCGCGTGCTGCTCACGGCCTCACTGGCGCTCGAGATCCTGTCGGGCCTGCTGCTCGACCTGCCGATCGCGTTCCTGCGCATCCAGGGCAACCTCGACGACGGCGGACCGCTGCAGGGCATCTTCGGATCGCGCAACATGCTGGGCTTCGTCGCCCTGATCGCTCTCGTCACCTTCCTGGTCGAGCGCAACACGCGGTCTGTGCAACGCGGCCTGAGCCTGTACTCGATCGTTCTGGCCGGGGTGCTCCTCATCGGCTCCCGCTCCCCCATCTCGCTGGGCGTCGCCGTGATCGTGCTCGTGGCCGCCCTGGCCGTTCTCGCGCTGCGCCGGGCAAGGCCCGAGCTGCGCCGCAGCCTGCAGATCGGAATGCTGGTCATTCTGGTGATCGGAACGATCAGCGCCTACTTCGTGCGCACACGCATCCTCGCGATCGTCGGCGCCCGGGCGGAATTCACCTACAGGCTCGAGATCTGGAACCAGCTCTCGAACCTGATCGACTACAACCAGCTCGAGGGCTGGGGCTGGGTGGGCCTGTGGCGGCCCAACGTGTCGCCGTTCTTCGCCCTCGACTTCGTGGGCAACCGGCAGCACACGTCGGGCCTGAACGCGTTCATCGATGTCTATTTCCAGGTCGGGCTGATCGGCCTCGCGATCTTCGTGGGCATGGTGGGACTCGCGCTCGTGCGCTCCTGGATCCTGGCGACGTCGAAGAAGAGCGTCATCTACATGTGGCCGGCCCTCATCCTCATCGTGCTGCTCGTGACGAGCGCGGCGGAGAGCGTCATTCTCGTGGAGTACGGGTGGATGTTCTTCGTGATGTGCATGGTGAAGGCCGCGCACTCGCTCAGCTGGCGCCAAGGGCTCGCGCTGAAGCCGCCGACGACCGAGTTGCCCCGAGCGGGGTCTTAGGCGCAGGTCACCCGCAGACGGCCAGCTTCTTCACCTCTGGCGTGAGCGAGGCCTGCCCTCCCAGCAACGACACGGTCGAGGCGTTCACCCGGTAGATCTCCTCGACAACACCTCGGGGCACACAGTTTCCCGGCACGACGTAAAGAGGTGCCGAGATGACTCCCGCCCAGGCGGCGCCGGCCAGCGCGTCCGGAAAATTCAGCCCTGTCGACAACAGCACCTGCGAGGCCGTCCCGGGGTAGGCATCCCGGGAGATCGCCTGGGAAGCGACATAGCGGTCGGCCCCTGCGAGCCGCGTGGTGTCGGGCAACAACCGGGCGAGTGAGGCCTCGATGCCCGGCGATACGGAGTTGGGGCCTCCGCCGATGGTGACCTTCGTCACCCCCAGTTCTGAGATCGTGTCGAGGGTCGACGCATCAGCCGAGGATTGAACCCCGTTGACCAGAATGACCGGAACCTGCTGCGCCGCCGCGGCCGCCCCCGCACTCAGTGCATCGGCAAAGGTGTTGCCCGTCACGACATAGACCCGCGACGGAGGAGTATCGCTGAACGACCGGACGGCCAGGTTGCGAGACACTTCGAACCGGTCCGCGCCGGCGACTCTGTCGACCTCGCTCTGGATCGTCTTGAGTCTGGTCACCACGGCCTCTGATACCGATTTGACTCCGCCCACGACGACGATCCGGTCTGGTGCCAGGCGCCGTATCGCCTCTTCGACCGACGGCGGCAATGAGGAACCCGGCGTCAGCAGAAGCGGCCCTCCCTCTTTTGCCGCGGCGGGACCCGCCGCAAGCGCGTCGGGATAGTTCTCGCCCGACGCGACGAAGACGACGGGGGCGGTGCCGGGGTAGGCCTTCGTTGCGATGGCCACGGACACCGCGTAGCGGTCGGACCCGTCGATGCGTTCGACGACTTTGTCTGTCGCCACCTCGGCCGTCGACGCGCTCGACACTGTGGTGGTTCTGTAGCCGGACTTGGTGCCGGTGACCGAGACGCTCAGCCTCGCGCCCGCATCGAGGAAGGTCGTCGTATACGTGGTTCCGTTCGCTCCGGCGATCGCGGTGCCGCCCCTGAACCACTGCAGGGACAGCGAGACGGGGCTGGGACCCCAGGTGCCGGTCTGTGCCGTCAGGGTCTGCCCGACGGCGGGCGTTCCGGTGAGGGTCGGCATACCCGCGGACAGCGGCGGTCGAGTGTCGGCGGAGTAACCCGCGAAGATCTGTACCCAGTAGTTGCCGGCCGCCACGTAGCCGATCCCGATCCGCGTGTAACTGCTGCTGAGGATGTTGCGGCGATGCCCGTCGGAGTTCATCCAGCCGGTCATCACGGCATCCGAGCTCGTATATCCCCTGGCGATGTTCTCGCCTTGCGAGTTCCAGCCGGCCGGGATCCGGGCACTCCGCCAGTCATTCGAACTGTGCTCGAACGTTCCGGAGTCGCTGAGGTGTTGCGCCCATTGCTCTGCGGCGGCCTCGATGGTCGAGTCGCGGGAGAGCGGCTGGAGCCCGTTCGCCGAGCGCTCCGAATTCACACGCGCGAAGACCTCGTCTTCCTGCGTGGCTGCCCAGGCCGGAGGAGTCGAGGGCGGGACGGCGCTCAACCCGACCGCTGCCAACAGGCCGACGACAAGCACGGCGGCCGCTCGCCCCAATCGAATTCTGCCCATGACCTCAGACACCCCCTCTTGGGTGACGATACCGACACCGGTGCGGGATGCGCCAGACCGACTCCGCGCAATCGAGGATTATTAACGCATCCTTTCGGTTGCAGGCCGTGTGACTGTAACATCACACGCATGGGGAATATTCGTAGGACATTGGTGTCAGCGATCGTCAGCATCGCGCTGATCGCAACAGGATTGGTGCAGGCCGAGGCAGCAGCCGCGTCGACAGTGACGCCGACCCCCGAACCGACCAGCACGTCGACGACGGCGCCGGTTGCTCCCCAAGACACGCCTGCTCCTCCTGCAGACGCCCCCGTGACCGACGGTTCCTCCGATCCCGTCGATCCAGTGGACCCCGGCGGCTTCCAGGCTGCCGACCCTTTCGTCACGCCCGATTCCAGCACGGAAGAGCTCACCGCACAGGCGGATGCGCAGGAGAAGCTGCAGTCGCAGGTTCCTGAGCACAACTCCCTCTCGCCGTTCGTATCGCCGCTGGCTGCCTCCGGCTTCGATCCGGGATTCATCATCAGCGACGAGCTCTTCTACGACGGCAACGCCGCGAACGCGGATTCCGTGCAGAACTTTCTCAACGCCATGCTCTCTTCGTGCAGGGCCGGCTACGTCTGTCTCAAGGACTACTCCACGATGACCACGTCCCGCCCGGCGAGCGCGATGTGCAACGCCTACAACGGCGGGGGCGTGGAGTCGGCGGCAACGATTATCTACAAGGTCGGCGTCGCTTGCGGTATCAGCCAGAAGGCGATGCTCGTGCTGCTCCAGAAGGAGCAGTCGCTCATCACGGACAGCTGGCCCAGCGCCCGTCAATACGCGGCCGCCACCGGTTACGCGTGCCCCGACACCGCTGACTGCGACGCGAACTACGCCGGCTTCTACAACCAGGTCTACTGGGCGGCGTACCAGTTCAAGCGTTACGGCAACCCGCCGGGTACGAGCAACTTCTTTACGTGGTACCCCGTGGGAGGCAACAGCTCCATTCGCTTCTCCCCCAACGCCGCCTGCGGTTCGTCGAACGTGGTCGTGCGCAACAAGGCGACCGCCGCTCTCTACTACTACACGCCCTACCAGCCCAACCAGGCGGCCATCAACGGCAACCCGGACACGTGTTCGGCGTTCGGAAACCTGAACTTCTACACGCTGTACAAGAACTGGTTCGGCCCGGTGCCCATGGGGCCTCCGGTCGCTCCGGTCGGAGCGTACGAGAAGGCCACGGCAACGGGCGGCACCCTCGCCCTCACCGGCTGGGCCGCCGACGCCTCTTCTCTCTCGACCTCCAACCAGGTCAAGATCGACGTCTATCTGCCGAATGGCTCGAACACCGTCGCCTACTCGACCGCTTCGGTGCCGCGCCCGGAGCTGAACGTCGCCGTGCCCGGTCTCGGAGTGAACCACGGCTACAGCTGGTCCATGCCGATCACGCAGAAGGGCAAGTACGTCACCTGCGTCACCTCCATGCCCCTGCCGGGTAACCCC